>NZ_JBITGU010000001.1:3379611-3746945 GCF_044457355.1 Nonomuraea sp. NPDC050556
CGCGGGACCGCCCTCTGGAGACCCCGTCGCCTCCCCCACGACCGGCTCACCGGACGCGGGCATCGCGCCGGACTCCACCGACCCACGACCCGCCGACCCGGCGCTCGAAAGATCCGCCGCATGGGAGGAAGCCGTCGTGGGGGGCTCCTCAGCGGGAAGGGTCGTGTCGGGGGTTGTCGCCTCTGGTGTGTCCGTTGTCAGGGACTCTGGGAGGTCGGGCTCGTCAGGGTGAGACGTAGGGGGGTTGGCGGCGTCTATAGCGGGGGGAATCTCTGGGGAAGGCGGGGTGGGTTTGGGGGCGTAGACGCCAGTTCGGGGGATGCCGGTCGGGTGGGTGGGGGATTCTGCGGACTGCCGGGGGGCCGGGAGTGCGTCGTCATTCATCGGCCTGCTTCTCCGCGCTCTCTTCGTAGTCATCACCCACCGACACGTCACCGTCGTCGGCGCCCGTCCAAGTCACATGCAGATCACCCAGCGGCTCAAGCTGATCGAACGTGACCGCCGACTCCCGAAACAACTCAAGCACCGCCAGAAAGCGGGCGATGACCTCGAAAGTGCCGTCGCAGTCGGCCACCAGGGCCCGGAAGGTCGCCTTGCGCATGCGCCGCAACCGCTCGACAAGGATAGCCGCTTGCTCGCGGACACTGGCGAGTGGTTGGTAGATGTGCCCCACGGACACGGTCGGCGGGAGCTTGGGGGTGAAGGCGCGACCGGCGATCTTCGCCAGCTCCAGGGGGCCGATGCCGAGCACCAGTTCAGGCAGGAGGTTGGCGAACTGTTCTTCCATGGTGACCGTACGCGGAAAGCGCAGCGCCTCGGCGGCCATCAGCCCCGAGAAGACCTTCGCCACCTCTTTGTACGCCTTGTACTGGAGCAACCGCGCGAACAGCAGGTCGCGCGCCTCCAGCAACGCCAGGTCCTCTTCGTCCTCCACCTCACCGGACGGCAGCAGCCTGGCCGCCTTGAGGTCGAGCAGCGTCGCGGCCACCAGCAGGAACTGCGACGTCTGGTCGAGGTCCCACTCGGGCCCGCGCGAGCTGATGTAGGCGATGAACTCGTCGGTCACCTGGGACAGCGAGACCTCGGTGATGTCCAGCTTGTGCTTGGAGATGAGGCCGAGCAGCAGGTCGAAGGGCCCTTCGAAGACGTCCAGATGGACCTGGAAGCCCTGCTGCTGCTCGGTTGAGGTCACCTCGCCATTGTGGCAGGCGCGGGCCAGCGAGAAAGCACCTCTCGGGCCAGCTCACGGTATGCCTTCGCGCCCAGCGAACCCGAGTCGAAGATCGTGATCGGCTCGCCGGCGACCGTCGCGTCAGGGAAGCGCACGGTGCGGTTGATCACGGTGTGGAAGACCTTGTCGCCGAAGGCGCCCATGAGGCTCTCCACGACCTCGCGGCCGTGCAGGGTGCGGGCGTCGTACATGGTGGCGAGCAGGCCCTCGATCTCGAGGTCCTCGTTCAGTCGCTCACGGACCTTGTTGATGGTGTCCATGAGCAGTGCCACGCCGCGCAGCGCGAAGAACTCGCACTCCAACGGGATGATCACGCTCTGCGCGCAGGTGAGCGCGTTGACCGTGAGCAGGCCGAGGGACGGCTGGCAGTCGATGAGCACCACGTCGTAGTGGGGCAGCATCGGTTTGAGCACGCGCCCGAGCACGAACTCGCGGGCCACCTCGCTGACGAGCTGCACTTCGGCAGCCGACAGGTCGATGTTGCTCGGCAGTAAATCGAGCCCGTCGACGCCGGTCTCGAGCAACACGTCGGACGCTGTGACCTCGCGCTCCATGAGGAGGTTGTAGACCGTCAGGTCGAGCGTCTGCGGGTTGATCCCGAGGCCGACCGACAGCGCGCCCTGGGGGTCGAAGTCGACGAGCAGGACCTTCAGCCCGGCTTCGACCAGCGCGGCCCCGAGGTTGATCGTGGTCGTGGTCTTGCCCACGCCGCCCTTTTGGTTGACCATCGCGACCACCCTGGCCGGGCCGTGCACTTCGCGCGGGACCGGATCGGGGAACACCGGACGAGGCCGCCCGGTCGGGCCGAGATTGACGCCGACGGGCGTGTTGCTCTTCTTGTCGCCCCAGGGGTTCTTGGGGGACCCCGGGGTCGAACCATTGGTGGTCACAGTCACCAGCTCGAACCTCCCTGACGGTCTCGAACCGGACCGTCCGGACGGACACTATGGCGTCAGCACTTAAGCGGCAAGGCGGCACGCCGTCTTCCCGCACGTCGCACGACTATAGATCACTGCCGGGCGCGTGGGTGCGCCGCGGCGTAAACCTCGCGGAGCTTGTCGACCGTGACCAGTGTGTAGACCTGGGTGGTCGTCACGGAGGCGTGGCCGAGCAATTCCTGGACCACCCTAACGTCGGCGCCGCCGTCTAGGAGGTGAGTTGCGAACGAATGCCGTAGGACGTGCGGAGAGATGCCTTCTAGTCCGGCTCGTTCCGCCGCCGCCTGCAGCACCTCCCAGGCGCCTTGCCGGGTGAGCCTGCCGCCGCGGGCGTTGAGGAACAGGGCGGGGGTGCGGGCGACGAGGGCGGGCCTGGCCCGGACGAGGTAGGCGTCCAGGGCCTCGCGGGCGTAGCGGCCGAGGGGCACGACGCGGGTCCTGCCGCCCTTGCCGCGCAGCCGTACCTGCTCGGGTTCGAGGTCGTCGACGGCGAGGCCGACGGCTTCCGAGATGCGGGCGCCCGTGCCGTAGAGCAGCTCCAGGAGCGCCCCGTTGCGCAGGGTCAGCGGGGCGTCGGCGGGGCCTGAGGCGGCGATCAGCCGTTCGACCTGGTCGACGCTGATCGCCTTGGGCAGCCTGCGCAGCTGCCTGGGCGGCCTGACCGAGTGCGCGGGGTCGTGGCCGGTGACACCCTCACGCAGGGCGAACCGGTGCAACCCGCGCACCGCGGACACGGCGCGTGCGGCCGAGCTGGCGACGAGGGCGGGATGCTCGCCGTCCCCCGACCGCAGCGCGGTCAGGAAGTCGAGGACGTCGGCCTCGCCGACCTCCGACCACGAGAGCCTGCCGCGTGATCGGAGGTGGTCGACGTAGCGCCGCAGGTCACGGCGGTAGGAGGCGAGAGTGTTGGCAGCCAGGCCCCGCTCCACCGCCAGATGGGCGAGGTAGCTGGAGAGCACCGCCTCCACGAAGTCTCACTCCTCAGGTGCGTCGGCCGGCCGCAACAGCGCGAACCCCTCCACCGATGCCGCATATGCGGCGAGGATACCGGCCACGGCCGGGGAATTGTGGATCATTCCCATCAGGGCGCGTTCGACCGCGTCCGCCAGGGGCACCCACTCCACCGGCATGTCGATCTCCTCGTGCCGGTGCTCGAAGTCGATCTCCGTACGGCGGAGCCCGCGCGCGAGGAAGACCCGGATGCGCTCGTCCGTCATGCCCGGCGAGCTCATCAGGTCGACCAGCGTGTGCCAGGTGTCGGCCGCGTAGCCCGCCTCCTCGGCCAGCTCGCGCGCGGCGAGCTCGGCCAGCGGCTCGCCCGCCACGTCGCGGATCCCGGCGGGCAGCTCCCACAGCAGGTGCCGCACCGGGTGCCGGTACTGCCTGATCAGCAGCACCCGGTCCTGCTCGTCGAGCGCGACGACGGCGACGGACCCCGGGTGCACGACGTAGTCACGGTCGGCGAGTTCCCAATTGGTCGAGTCCGCCTCACCTTGCACCTTGCTGTCCGTGCGGGCTTCTCCCGGTGTCCGGTTCGGCTCCCTCTCCGCGGCGCGCGGCATGCGCACGGTGTCGGTGCGCACGCCGATGACCCGGCCGTGGAAGTGGTCCTTGGACGCTACGACGTCCCATTCCTCAGGAAGATCTCTCACTTGCTCACCTTGGCGGACGCACGGCTGTCCGCGAAAGCCAGGGCGGCGTTGATGAGGCCCTTGAACATCGGGTTGGCCCGCGTCGGGCGCGACTTGAACTCGGGGTGCGCCTGGGTGCCGATGAAGAACGGGTGCGTCTCGACGGGCAGCTCGGTGTACTCGACGAGGCGGCCGTCGGGCGACAGACCGGAGAAGACCAGGCCGACCTTCTCGAGCTGCTCGCGGTAGGCGTTGTTGACCTCGTAGCGGTGGCGGTGGCGCTCGTCGGCCTTGGCCTTGCCGCCGTAGAGCTGGCGGGCCAGGGTGCCCTCGCCGAGCTTGGCGGTGTAGGCGCCCAGGCGCATGGTGCCGCCCATGTCGCGCTCGCCGGCGACGACGTCCTCCTGGTCGGCCATGGTGGAGATGACCGGGTGCTTGGTGTCGGCGTCGAACTCGGCGGAGTTGGCGTCGTCGATCCCGGCCAGGTGGCGCGCCGCCTCGATGACCATGCCCTGCATGCCGAGGCAGATGCCGAGCAGCGGCACCTTGTTCTCCCTGGCGTACTTGATGGCGCCGATCTTGCCCTCGATGCCGCGCACGCCGAAACCGCCGGGAATCAGCACGCCGTCGGCGCCGTCGAGCTCGCGGGCCGCGCCCTCGTCGGTCTCGCAGTCGTCGGACTTGACCCAGCGGATGTTGACCCGCGCGTCGTTGGCGAACCCGCCGGCGCGCAGCGCCTCGGTGACGGACAGGTAGGCGTCGGGCAGGTCGATGTACTTGCCGACCAGCGCGATCGTGACCTCCTTGGCCGGGCGGTGCACGCGGCGCAGGAGCTGCTCCCACTCCTTCCAGTCCACGTCGCGGAACGGCAGGCCCAGCCTTCTGACGACATAGGCGTCAAGGCCCTCCGAGTGCAGAACCTTCGGAATGTCGTAGATGGAGGCGGCGTCGATCGCGGAGACCACGGCGTCCTCGTCGACGTCGCACATCAGGCTGATCTTGCGCTTGATGGAGCTGGTGACCGGCCGGTCGGAGCGCAGGACGATCGCGTCGGGCTGGATGCCGATGCTGCGCAGCGCCGCGACGCTGTGCTGGGTCGGCTTGGTCTTCAGCTCGCCGGAGGGCCCGATGTACGGCAGGAGCGACACGTGCAGGAAGAACACGTTGTCGCGCCCCACCTCGTGCCGGATCTGGCGTACGGACTCCAGGAACGGCAGCGACTCGATGTCGCCGACGGTGCCGCCGACCTCGGTGATGACGACGTCCACGTCGGGACCCGCCATGCCGCGGATGCGGTCCTTGATCTCGTTGGTGATGTGCGGGATGACCTGGACGGTGTCGCCGAGGTACTCGCCGCGGCGCTCCTTGGCGATCACGTTGGAGTAGACCTGGCCGGTGGTGACGTTGGCCGAGCCGTGCAGGTCGGTGTCGAGGAACCGCTCGTAGTGGCCGACGTCGAGGTCGGTCTCTGCCCCGTCGTCGGTGACGAAGACCTCGCCGTGCTGGAACGGGTTCATCGTTCCCGGGTCGACGTTGAGGTAGGGGTCGAGCTTCTGCATGGTGACCCGCAGCCCGCGAGCCTTCAACAGGCGGCCGAGGCTGGAGGCTGTGAGCCCCTTGCCGAGGCTGGAGGCGACACCGCCGGTGACGAACAGATGCTTGGTTTGCGATGCGCTGCGCAAGGAGGCTCCCGTGGCTCGAGGTGTGGTCATGCGTCCACGGGCTCTCAGGATATCAAACAACCCCCTCCACATGCTCGAACGGCATACTAGAGCGCTATGTCACTAGTGGGCGCGCTGATCCACCGCGCATACGCGTGGATCCGCACGGCGGGCGCGATCAGTCCCGCCAACCCCGCCGGGTACCGGTTCGGGCGGCTGGGCGAGGGCGTGAGCATCGCCTTCCCGCCGGGCGCGATCTTCGGCGAGGAGTGGATCGAGATCGGCGACCACACGCTCATCGGCGAACGCGTCTCGATCTCGTGCGGGATGATGCCGGGCGCGCCGCTCGGCCCCGGCTCGATCGTGCGGATCGGCGGCTCGTGCTCGATCGGCCGCGGCAGCCACATCGTGGGCCACCAGTCGATCGACATCGGCGACCACGTCTTCACCGGCCCCTACGTCTACATCACCGACCAGAACCACGTGTACGACGACCCGGAGCAGCCGATCGGCAGGCAGTGGCCGCGCAACAACCCGGTCTCGATCGGGAGCGGGTCGTGGCTGGGCACCGGCGCGATCATCCTGCCGGGCACGAGGATCGGGCGGCAGTGCGTGGTGGCGGGCGGCGCCGTGGTCAGGGGCGAGTTCCCCGACCACAGCGTGATCGCCGGGGTGCCGGGAAAGCTGGTGCGTACCTATTCCGAGGAAAACGGCTGGCACGCACCCGGTAAGGGATCGGCAACGCCCCGGCTCATCGCCCCGTAAAGGGGAACGCCCGTGGTGTGGATGTCGTCGACTGGGAGCTGATGCTCCGGCTGGTCGCAGCCGGCGTGCTCGGCGCGGTGATCGGCATCGAGCGTCAGTGGCGCGCCAGGATGGCGGGGCTGCGCACCAACCTGCTGGTCGCCGTGGGGTCGGCGCTGTTCGTGCTGCTCAGCGCGTACGGCTTCGTCGGCGACCCGGGCACCGCCGACCCGACGCGGGTGGCGGCGCAGATCGTGTCCGGGATCGGCTTCCTCGGGGCGGGCGTGATCCTGCGCGAGGGGTTCAACATCCGTGGGCTGAACACGGCGGCGACGTTGTGGTGCGCGGCGGCCGTGGGTTCGCTGGCGGGCGCCGGGATGTACATCCTGGCGGTCGCGGGCACGCTGCTGATCGTGGGCGCGAACACGGCGATGCGGCCGCTGGGGCGGTTGCTGGACCGGCGCAGGGCCATGCGCAGGACCCGCTACCGGTTCGAGGTGACGTGCAGCGAGGACGAGCAGGCGCACGTGCGCAAGCTGATCGTCAGCGCGCTGACGAGGCCGGAGCTGCGGCTGCGCAGCCTGCACAGCCACGAGTCCGACATTCGCGGCAAGGTGGAGGTGCACGCCATCGTGGACAGCCTGCGCCGTGACGAGAACCTCTTCGAGAGCGCCACCAGCCGTCTCAGCCTGGAACCGACGATCACCTCGGTCAACTGGACGGTCGAGGAAGACGAGGATGACGAGGACGAGTCCTAGAGCTATGTTCGGTTCATGCGGACCGCGATCACCGAACGCCTGGGCGTCGAATTCCCCCTGTTCGCCTTCTCCCACTGCCGGGACGTGGTGGCCGCGGTCACCAACGCGGGCGGTTTCGGGGTGCTCGGGGCGATCGCCTACTCCCCCGACGAGCTGGACACCGAGCTGACCTGGATCGACGAGCAGGTGGGCGGCCGGCCGTACGGGGTGGACGTGCTCGTGCCCGGCAAGATCGACGCCTCCGCGCTGGACAAGGCGGCGCACCTGGTCGACTTCATCCCCGACCGGCATCGCGACTTCGTCACCCATCTGTTCACGAAGTACGGCATAGCCGTCCCCGCCCGCGATTTCGGCGGGTCGGCGGACGAGGTGGGGCGCCGGGTGACGGCCGCAGGAGCCACCGGGCTGATCGACGTGGCGCTGAAGCACCCGATCGGGCTGATCGCCAGCGCGCTCGGCCCGCCGCCGCCCGAGATGGTGGCCAGGGCGCGGGCCGCGAACGTGCCGGTGGCCGCGCTGGTCGGTACGGTCGAGCACGCGCGCAGGCAGGTCGCGGCGGGCGCGGACATCATCGTGGCGCAGGGCACGGAGGCGGGCGGGCACACCGGCGAGATCGCCACGATGGTGCTGGTCCCGCAGGTGGTGGACGCGGTCGCGCCGGTCCCCGTCCTGGCTGCGGGCGGCATAGCGAACGGCAGGCAGATGGCGGCCTCGATGGCGCTCGGCGCCGAGGGCGTGTGGTGCGGCTCGGTCTGGCTGACCACCGAGGAAGCAGAGACGCTGCCGTCGGTGAAGCGCAAGATGCTCCAGGCGTCGTCCCTGGACACCGTCCGCTCGCGCTCGCGGACCGGCAAACCGGCCAGGCAGCTCAAGTCGGCCTGGACGGACGAGTGGGACGCGTCGCAGGAGAGCCCGGGTCCGCTGGGCATGCCGCTGCAGATGTTGCTGGCCGAGGGGGCGATGGCGCGCATCGCGCTGGCGGCGGAGCGCGGCGATCCCGGCGCGGTCGAGCTGGCCAACTACTTCGTCGGGCAGGTCGTGGGGCAGCTCGACCAGATCCGCCCGGCCAGGGACGTCGTGTACGACATGGTCAGCGAGTTCGCCGACGCCGTCGAGCGGCTCAGCCGCCTGACCAGCGACTCGTGACCGAGATCCGGACGCGGTCGGGGCGGAACAGGTCGTGCGCGTACTCGACGGGCACGCCGTCCGCGGTGTAGGCGGTGCGCTCGATCAGCATGAGCGGCGTGCCCTCGGCGATGCCCAGCTCGGCTGCCTCGCCGGGGCTCGCGAGACGGGGTTCCAGGTGTTCGACGGCGGTGTGCGGCTCCATGTCGTACCGCTCCCTGAGCAGCGTGTAGAGGGAACCGCTGAGGTCCAGCTCCAGCAGGTCGGCGAAGCGTACGGCGGGGAAACGCGAGCGTTCGAGCACGACCGGCGCGCCTTCTGCCGACCGCACCCTGCTCACCTCGTGGACCGGGTCACCGGGCTCGAGCTCCAGCGCCGCCGCGGTCGCCGCGTCGGCGCCCACGGTCGCGGCCGTGCGGATCGCCGCCTCCGCCGCCAGACCAGCCCGGCGCATCTGCTCGGTGAACCCGGCCAGGCCGGTGAGGTCGCAGTCGATGCGCGGCCTGGCGACGAACGCGCCGCCCGACCGTCCAGGGGTACGCACCAGCAGGCCGCGCCGCTCCAGCGCGGCCAGCGCGTGCCGCAGGGTCATCCGGCTGACGCCCAGGTCGGCGGCCAGGTCGCGCTCGGCGGGCAGCCGGTCGCCGACGGCGAGCTCGCCCGAGGCGATGGCGGCGGTGAGCCACTGCTCGATCTGGGCGTGCGCGGGCACGCCGATCCCGCGATGCAGCTCCGGCGTGCTCATACCCGGACGCGGGTGGACTTGGGGTCGTAGAGGGGGTCCTGGGCGACGACGCCGGGGACCCAGGTGCCGAACACGTCCACCTCGACCCGGGTGCCGACCTCGACGGGCAGGTAGGCGTAGGCGATCGGGGAGCCGACGGTGTAGCCGTACCCGCCCGAGGTGACGCGGCCGACGACCTCGCCGTTCACCCGCACCGGCTCGTTGCCGAGCGCCACCGAGCGGGGATCGTCGAGCGTCACGCACCTCAGGCGCCGCTCCGGGTTCCTGGTCAGCGCCTCCCGGCCGAGGAAGTCCTTGTCCTTGGCGACGCAGAAGCCGAGGCCCGCCTCGTAGGGGGTGGTCTCCGGGCCGATGTCGGCGCCCCAGACGCGGTAGCCCTTCTCCAGGCGCAGGCTGTCGATCGCGCGGTAGCCGCCGGCGGTGACCTGGCCGGTGTCCCAGAGCGTACGCCAGAGGGCCAGGCCGTACTCGCTGGAGCAGTACAGCTCCCAGCCCAGCTCGCCCACGAACGTCACCCGCAGCGCCAGCACCGGCACGTCGCCGACGGTCAGCTCGCGCGCCGTCATGAAGGGCGCGGTCATCGGGTCGCCGGTGAGGGGGGCGAGGATGTCGCGGGCGGCTGGCCCCCAGAGGCCGAAGCAGGCGTACTGGCCGGTGACGTCGGCGATGCGCACGCGCGCCCCGCGGGCCGCGGCCTGCTTGCGCAGCCAGCCGATGTCGTGCGAGCCGAAAGCGGTGCCGGTGACGATGAGGAACTCCTCCTCGCCGCGCCTGGTGACGGTGAAGTCGCACTCGATGCCGCCGCGGGCGTTGAGCGCCTGGGTGTAGGTGACGTCGCCGACGCCGCGCGCCACGTCGTTGTCACACACCCACTGCAACAACGAGGCCGCGTCCGGGCCGGTGACCTCGATCTTGGCGAAGGAGGTCTCGTCGAAGAGCCCGGCGCCCGAGCGTGTCGCCAGATGCTCGGCACCGATCGCCGGGGACCAGTGCCTCCCCGCCCATCCGCGCGGCTGGGGGAAGTCTCCGGTGGCGTTGGAGGCGTAGTAGTTGACCCGCTCCCAGCCGGACTTCTCCCCGAAGACGGCCCCGTGCTCCTTGTGCCAGGCATAGGCGGGCGACACGCGAAGGGGACGGCCCGCGGAACGTTCGTGGCCGGGGTAGCGGATGTCGTAGTAGGTCTCGTAGTTCTCCACCACGCGCTTGCGTGTGTAGGACGGCGAGCGGTACTGGCGGCCGAAGCGCCGGATGTCCATGTGCCACACGTCCCAGGTGGGCTCGCCGGACACGATCCACTCGGCCATCACCCGGCCGATCCCGCCCGCCCCCGCGATGCCGTGGGCGCAGAACCCGGCGGCGACGAAGAACCCGCCCACCTCCGTCTCCCCCAGGCAGAACTCGTTGTCCGGGGTGAAAGCCTCAGGGCCGTTGATGAGCTTCCGGATCCCGACCTCCTCCAGCGCAGGCACCCTTATCGCGGAATTTCGGGAAATGTCGGCCAGCCGCTCCCAGTCGTCGGGCAGCAACTTCCCGTTGAAGTCGGCCGGCACCGGGTCCACCCACGGCGCGGACGTACGCTCATAACCCCCCATGACCAGTCCCTGCACCTCCTGCCGGTAATAGACCAGCAGGTCGGGGTCGCGCAGGGTGGGGAGCTTCTCGAAGGTGTGGAACCCCTCGGTCACCACGTACTGGTGCGACATGGGCACGATCGGGATCCGCACTCCGGCCATCCGCCCGATCTCCGGCGCGAACATCCCCCCGCAGTTGACGACGACCTCGCAGGAGATGTCCCCCTGATCGGTCCGCACCCCCGTGACACGCCCGCCCTCGACGGCGACCCCCAGCACCCGCGTGTGCGTGCGGATCCGCGCCCCGCCCGCCCGCGCCTTGGCCGCCAGCGCGTAACACAGCTGCGACGGGTCGATCTGCCCGTCCGTCGGCAGGTAGGCGGCCCCCACCACACCGGCGGGGTCCATCAGCGGGAACAGCTCGACGGCCTCGGCCACCGAGATCTCCTCCAGCGGCAGCCCGAACGTCCGCGCCCACCCGATCTGCCGCCTGATCTCCTCCATCCGCTCGGGCGTGGAGGCCAGCTTGATCCCGCCGCACTCGGTCCACCCGTCCAGCGTCCGGTAGAGCTCGACCGAGTACTGGTTCATCCGCGTCAGCGTCGGATCGGCGCGCAACTGCCCGACCAGCCCGGCCGAGTGGAAGGTCGAGCCGCTCGTCAGCTCGTCCCGTTCGAGGACGAGCACGTCGCGCTCGCCGAGTTCCGTCAGGTGGTAGGCCACGCTGGCCCCACCGACGCCGCCACCGATGACCACGATCCGCGCCGACTCGCTCATGGGGATCACCCTAAAAGGTCTAGACCGTTTAGCACAGGGCATGCTGGAAGGATGTTCGCCGCACTCACCGGTCTCGGTCTGTCGACAGCGGCCGGTCTCAACGCCTACATCCCGCTGCTCGTCGTCGGGATCCTGGCCAACTTCACCGACCGGGTGAAGCTGCCGGACGGCTACGCGTGGCTGTCCAACTGGGGCGTGCTCGCCGTGCTCGCGGTGCTGCTGGTGGCCGAGATGGTCCTGGACAAGATCCCGGCCGTGGACAGCGTCAACGACATGATCCAGACCGCTGTACGGCCGGCGTCCGGCGGCGTCGTCTTCAGCGCCACGGCGGCGGCAGCGGAGCTGGACAAGTCGACCTGGATGGCGGAGAACCCCTGGCTCGGGTGGCTGATCGGCATCGTGGTGGCGCTGGCCGTCCACGCCATGAAGGCCGCGGCCCGTCCGGTGGTCAACGCGAGTACGGCTGGCGTGGGCGCGCCCGTCGTGTCCACGGTCGAGGACGCGGGCTCGCTGGGCATGAGCCTGATCGCGATCTTCCTGCCGCTGCTGGTGATCGCGGCGCTGGCGCTGCTGGGGCTGGTGGTGTGGTGGGGCGTCAGGAAGGTGCGCAGGTTCCGCGCGGCGCGTAAACCGGGCGGCTGACGCGAGGTCCGCCTCGTGACGGATTCGCCCGGGTATTTGGCGCTTCTACGGTGAACTCACTCGTGTGGGCGCTCCTGGTCCCCACCCGGCGCCCACACGATGTCCCTCAGGCCTTCCGTCGCGCGGTCCATGGCCTCCTGCGCGGCGGGCAGGAACGCGCCCATCCCCCAGAAACCGTGGAACATGCCGTCGTAGCGCACACTCCGCACGGGCACGCCCGCCTCGGCGAGCCGTACGGCATAGGCCTCGCCCTCGTCGCGCAGCGGGTCGTACTCGGCCGTCAGCACCAGCGCGGGCGGCAGGCCGCGCAGGTCGGCGTGGAGCGGCGAGCTGTACGGCTCGGCCCGGCGCTCGGGGCTCGGCTGGTACTGGTCCCAGTACCAGCGCATGTGCGCGGCGGTCAGGAAGTAGCCCTCGGCGTTCTCCTTGTGCGACGGTGTGTCCATGGCGGCGTCTGTGGCCGGGTAGATCAGGAGCTGGAAGCCGATCGGCGGGCCGCCCAGGTCGCGCGCCCTGAGCGCGGTGACGGCCGCCAGGTTGCCGCCCGCGCTGTCACCGGCGACGGCGAGCCGTGACGGGTCGCCGCCCAGCTCGGCCGCGTGCTCGTGGGCCCAGATGGTGGCCGCGTAGGCGTCGTCCGGCCCGGCCGGGTAGGGGTGCTCGGGGGCCAGCCGGTAGTCGACGGAGATCACGATCGCCTCCGCGCCTCTGCACAGGTCGCGGCAGACGCCGTCGTGGGTGTCCAGGTCGCACAGGGTGAAGCCGCCGCCGTGGAAGTAGACGACGACCGGCAGCGGCCCTTGCTCGACCGGCCAGTAGACGCGGATCGGGATGTCGCCCGCCGTCCTGTCCTCGATCCTGCCCACGGGCTCCGCCTCGGGGAACGGCATCGCCGCCAGGATGCGCCTGGCCTCGGCCGCGTCCAGGACCTCGGTGCCGACCTTGGGGAACACTTCGGTCATCGCGTCGATGACAGCGCGGGTGGTGGGATCTACCGTCATGCCCGGAACGGTGGCACACGGACTTTGCCCTATCAAGGGATAGAGTCTGGGCATCGACATCCCGCGGGGAGGCGCGCCATCGAAGTTCTTCTCGTCATCCTGGCTTTGATGCTGCTGTTCGGCGTCGTCGGGATCTACGTGCTGGTCAAGCTCGGCAAGAAGGCCGCCAGGACGGCCAGGACCGCCGCCTCCCGGTTGACGACGCACGTCAACGCCATGGGTCCCGGTGACGCCGCCGAGGTGGAACGGCTCCGCATCGACCTGCGCCGCGAGGTGTCGCTCACCCGGCAGGCCGTCGACCAGGCACACGCGCAGGGCTGGGGCCTCGGCGAGCTGCCGCAGCTGATGACCGAGCTGGCCAGGCAGGCCGACGTGCACGACGCGCAGCTGGCCATGTACGCGCAGCAGCGCCGGGTCTCCCCCTACGTCGACCACGTCACGCTCGACCGGCTGCGCGAGCACCAGGCCAAGCTCAACGCCATGTGCGCGCGCATCCGCGCCGACCTGCTCGGCAACCAGGTGCACCACGCCGCCTCCAGCCTCGACGACCTGCACCAGCGCACCGAACTGGAGCTGGAGTCCCGCAGACGCGCCGCCGACCCCCTGGACGAGATCGACGAGCTCTACCGCCGCACGATGCAGGAACGCCCGGACTAACCCGCCCAGTTCCGCTCCATCCAGGCGAGGAGCTCCTCCTCGGACGCCCCGTCGTTGAGCATCGCCTTGGTCGCCTGCGCCTGCGCCGTCGACGGCATGAACCCCGCCAGCAGGTACGGCAGAGCCGCCCGGCGGACCAGGAGCTCACCGGCGGAGATCCCGTACGGGCGGCGGACCACGGCGACGTTGACCCGCAACGCGTGCTCGTTGCCCGCCCGCACGCCGGGCCGGTCGATCTCGATCGCCACGTAGCGGAACCCGTTGGCGAGGTCGCACGGCGCGCAGCCGGCCGGTCCCCTGCTGAGCCTGCCGCCGCACCCGGGGCAGACGAGGCGGTCGTAGGCGGCGTCGACCACGCGCCACGGGTGCCGGTCCGGCTCGTCGACGACCATCTCGGCGAGCACCGTCTCGTCGGCCGTGCCGTACTCCTCAGCGAACGTGCGCCACCCCGCCTCGACCAGGGCGTCCACGACGGCGGCGCACCGTGCGCAGGCGGGGGCGCCGGCGGGCTGCAGGTAGGCGCACTGCGGGCATCGGTCCATGGGGCCGACCTTATTGACTTGCGCAATCCGATTTCGGGTGGGCATACTCATGCCCGTTACCTGATCTGAAGGGAGGGCGAGACCGTGATGACGATTGTCCGCGACTTCTGCCTTCCCACCGGGACGACGCTGAGCTGACTCGCGCGCCGGTGGGCCCCTCCCTTCTTTCTTGGAGATCACCACCGTGCCCAAGCGGCAGTCTGCATTCCGTACCCGTGGCAAGAACGCGCTCGACGCCGACGACCTCGAATGGCTCGACAGCGCCCCGACCGTAGAAGAGCTCGAAGGCCCACCGTCCGGCGACCGCTGGTCGACCTGGGACCAGAGCACCCCCACTGAGCGCGGCCCCAAGCCGCACCCCCGATGGCTGGTCACCGAGCTGGCCGCCGTCGACACCGAGCTCGGCATCCTCAAGACCGGCAAGGAAGCCGACGTCCACCTCATCTCCCGCGGCGTCCCCGACACCGACCGGGTCTGCCTCCTGGCCGCCAAGCGGTACCGGGCGGGCGAGCACCGGCTGTTCCACCGCGACTCCGGCTACCTGGAGGGCCGCCAGACCCGCGAGAGCCGGATGAACCGCGCGATGGCCAAGCGCACCGCGTTCGGCAAGCAGGTCATCGCGGCGCAGTGGGCCGTGGCCGAGTTCGACGCGCTGTGCCGGCTGTGGAAGATGGGCCTGCCGGTGCCCTACCCGGTGCAGATCGTCGGCACCGAGATCCTCGAGGAGTTCGTCGGCACCCCGGACGGCTACGCGGCGCCGCGGCTGGCGGCGGTGTCCGACGGCCTGGAGTCGCTGTGGGAGCAGCTCGTCGACGCCATGGTGACCCTGGCCCGCCAGGGCCTCGCGCACGGCGACCTGTCGCCGTACAACATCCTGGTCCAGGACGGCAGGCTGGTCATCATCGACCTGCCGCAGATCGTGGACGTGATCGCGCACCCGACGGGCTTCGACTTCCTCGACCGCGACGCGCGCAACGTGGCGACCTGGTTCGCCGGAAAGGGCCTGGCCGCGGCCGACCCCGACGGGCTCGCCGCGCTGCTACGCGCGGAGGCCGGCGCCGGGTGAGGCACGCAGGCTCCGCACCGGAGACAGGAGCAGGGGCAGTACGGCCAGCAGTTCCCCCACGACGCCGACCCACATGGCCTCGCGGACGCCAGCCTGCTGCCCCAGCACCCCTCCGAGCAGGGCGCCCACCGGCATCACGCCCCACACCACGAACCTGACCGACGCCGTCATCCGGCCGAGGAGCGGCTTCGGGCACATCTGCTGCCTGATCGCCACCGAGTTGATCTTGAAGGTCATGAACACCACCCAGCCCAGCGCCTGCAGCGCGACGGCGACCGCGAACCGCCAGTCGGCCTGGTACATCGGCAGCGCCAGCAGCCACAACACGCCGCTGAGCACCACCGACAGGCACATGGCCGGGCCCTGGCCCAGCCACGCCGCGATCCGCACCGTGAGCAGGCTGCCCACCAGACCGCCCACGGCCTCGGCGGTGAACACCAGGCCGCAGAGGAAGGGCGACAGGCCGAGCTCCCTGTTGAGCAGGACCAGAAGCATCGAGGCGCCGATCGTGCCGCACAGGTTGGAGATCGCCGCGGTCATGGTGATCGCCCGGAGCAGCGGGTCACCGAAGACGAACCGCAGCCCCTCGGCGATCTCCCGGCCCAGCCTCGGCCTTCCCGCGTTCCTGGTCGTACGGCTCACGCCGGACAGGAGCAGAGCCGCTGCCAGGAAGCCGAGCGCGTCGACGACGATCGCCACGGGCGCGGTCAGGGCGGACACCAGCGCGCCGCCCGCGCCGGGACCGCCGATCTGGGCGATGCTGCGGGTGGCCTCCAGCCGGACGTTGGCCGCGACGAGCTGCGCGTCGTCCACCAGATGGGGCAGGTGGCTCTGGTAGGCCACGTCGAAGAAGACCGTGCACACCGAGACGCAGAAGGCCACGCCGTACAGCTGGGGCAGGGCCAGGACGTCCAGCCAGTACGCCACGGGGATCGACCCGACGAGCGCGGCGCGGGCCAGGACGCTGGCGAGCAGCACGGGACGGCTGCTGACCCGGTCCACCCACGCGCCCGCCGGCAGGCCGATGACCAGGAACGCCAGGTACTCGAACATGACCAGCAGCCCTGTCTCGAACGGCGTGGCCTTGAGCAGGCCGATCGCCACGAGCGGCAGGGCGACGAGGGTCACGGCGGCGCCCGCCTGGCTCACGGAGTCAGCGGCCCAGAATCTACGAAAGTCCGACGTCATGAGCGGAAATATCAGCATTGCGCGGCTCGGGCGGCGAGTGTTTTAGTCTGGGCGAAAAGTTGTGGGAGGTGCGGGTGCGGCTCGGGGCACACGATCTGGCGAACGTGCGGTTCGCCATCTCGCCGCTGTGGGAGAGCCTGGCCGCCTACCGGGCGGTCAACGATCCGGGGGCGCACGCCGTACACCTGTCGTGGATCAGGTCGGCCCGCGACCTCCACCCAAGGTTCTCCGCGCTGTCGGGGGACCTGTCCGGGCTGCTGACGCCGCCGCGCTGCCCGCTGGCGGAGATCGAGCAGGAGCTGCCGCCTGGCCACGAGCTGGCCGAGGTCGTCCTCGCCTGGTGGGAGGCGGCCGTCAAGCCGCACTGGCCGCGCATCCGCGCCGTCCTGGAGGCCGACGTCGCACACCGGTCCAGGCAGCTCGCCGAGGACGGCATCCAGCAGGTGTTCGCCGGGCTGCACCCGACCCTGCGCTGGTCGGGCAGCGAACTGGTCGCTCCCGACCTGCCCGCCGACGTGGGCGGCGCGGGGCTCACCCTGACCCCGACGGCGTTCGCCACCCGCTGCCACCTGCTGACCGGGCATCCCGCGCCCGCGCTGGTCTACCCGGCGCGCGCCGTCGGGACCCTGTGGGAGCGGCGGCACGGCGGCGAGGGGCTGGCGCGGCTCCTGGGCCGCAGCAGGGCGCAGATCCTCGCCTTCACCAGCTCCCCGGCCACCACGACGCAGCTCGCCGCGCGCACCGGGCTGAGCCTGGGCGCGGTCTCCCAGCATCTGACCGTCCTGCGCGACACCGGCCTGGTGACCGGCCACCGGTACCGGCACGAGGTCAACTACACCGCCAGCGACCTGGGCCAGGCGCTCCTGTCCCAGGAGTAGCCTCGCCCGTGCCCGGGAACAACCCCGATGAGGGATATGTCACCGAAAGGAACACTAATGACGGAAAACGAACGCCATGAGGAGTTCGTCGACGAGACAGCGGGCTACGTGGGCATGCACGAGGCCCTGGTCGGCAGCGAGACCTCCGCCACCTCGCTCAACGTCCCCAACCTCCGCCCGGGGGCGGCGGAGAACGCCGCGGCCGCCGAGGCGGCCAGGCACCCCGACCAGGTCTTCGTTCCCGCCACCCATCACGGCGGCGGCGACGTCCTGGACACGACCGGCGAGGAGGAGGACTCCGCCCTCCGCGCGAAGGCCGAGAGCGAAGACCCCTTCCTGGCGGCGGAGGACGCGGCGAGAGCAGACCTCGAAGGACGCCCACCCGGCTCTCAGGCGTAGGTGTACCAGCCGCGGTGGTTGAGGAGCTGGCGCGGCGTGATGCTCCAGCCCGCCTCGCTCTTGAACGGCTCCAGAGGCACGTCCATCAGCTCCGGCGGCAGGAACTGGGCCACGTTCGGGTTCTTCGTCTGCCAGTCCGACCAGATCTTGTCCACGAAGCAGTGGTTCATGAAGAAGGCCGGGTCGTTCGGCGACGAGGCGGGCAGCATGCTGCCACCCGTCCAGACGTGTGCCCTGTTGTGCATGGTCGGCCCGCTCGGCCACCCCTCGACGGCGTTGCGGAAGCCCGTCACCGTCGAGTCGTACGGCGCCCTGTCGTAGACGGTGTTGCTCAGCGCCGCCGTGACCGCGCTCGGCGGGGACGGCTTGGCCGCCCGGCTGCCCAGCTCCCTGCGCAGGAACTCGCGGTCGTCGTTGCGCACCGTGAGCTTCCACTGGCCGTTGCGGTAGGCGAACGGCCCGTCCATCACCTGGCCGTCCTCCACGCGGCCGTTGCCGCCCAGGAAGTCGGTCGTGAACGGCGCGACCCCCAGTGACTGCTGGACGCTCCAGTCCCAGTACGGCAGCGCCAGCCCCGGCTTGATCCGCTCCAGCTGCGCCTCGAACAGCAGCAGGAACGCCCGGTGCCACGGCAGGAACCCGGCGTGCATGTGCGCGTTCCACTGGTGGTTGTCGAAGGCCCTGCGGTGCACGTCGACGAACCAGTCGTAGGTGCCCTGCGACTTGAGCGTGAGCAGCGCCTTGACGAAGTCGGCGCGCTCCGCCGCGGTGAGCGCCGACGCGGTCTTGCGCACCTGACCGGCCCGCAGCCGGTGGTTGCACGGCTCCGGCGCATGCGGCTTGAGCCCGCTCTTGCCGGGCGGCTCGAACAGCTTGGCGCCGCGCAGCAGCTCCGCCCCGTGCAGCGCCGCCTCCTCCAGCGAGCCGAAGTCGACGTGCTGGTTGAGCACGGTGACGAACCTGCCCTTGTGCGCCATCGCCTTGAGCGAGACGCCGTCGATCTGGATCGCGTCGAGCAGCAGCCCGTCCTTGAGCTTGCCCGGCGGGCAGATCTTGATCGTTTTCTTCTTGTGCACGAGTTCGAGGCACGGGAGCGGCGGCAGCGTCGGGAGCGGGACGGGCGGTGGCGTCGCCGCCTGGGCCATTCCCGCCCTGCTCACGACGACCGCAGCCGCCCCGCCCGCCGCCAACCTGAACAAACCTCGCCTGTCCGGAGTTGCCATGAGATCCCCCCTGTTTCGGATGCGTGATCTTTCTTTCCGTCCGCGCATCCGGGCTCTCTCTGTGCTCCGTACGGCTTTCGCAAGATCTTCACCCGCAGGGGTGCAGGACCTGCTCCTCCGGCGGGACGAGCGCGGCGCCGCCGAGGACGCTCACCGCGTCGCGCGCGGCGTCGCGCAGGGAGGCGTGGGAGACGTACTGGTTGAGCACCGTGACGTACCGCCCGTCACGCACCAGCACAACCAGGGCGACGTCGTCGATGAAGACGCTGCTCGCCAGCAGCCCGTGCGAGGCGGGAGCGTCGGGGCACAGCCGGATCGCGCGGCCGAGGTAGGTCTCCTCGGAGCACGAGGTGCTCGCTGCCATGGCCTGAAGGGGCGTCAGCGCTGAGGCGGCGACAGCCAGCCCAAGGAGCGCGCGCCAGAAGAATGTCCACACGCCGATCTTGTTTCCGCTGCCGCGTCATCGATCTCCCCGCAGCCCGTACGGAATCATGCAAGTCTCTTTGTGACCGACAAGTTACTCTAAGTGATGAAAGCTCCATCACATAGAGGACACTTCAATGTCTAATAGACGTTCCGGCAGGTTCCTGCTGGGCGCGGCGCTGGTCGCCACGCTCGGCGGGGCCGCCTTCGGCGCTCTGCCGGTATATGCCAGCGCTTCCAGCCACCAGGCGGCCGATTACCCGCCGCCACCGCCGCCCGACCCGTACGGGCCCTACACGCCGCCCGGCCCTGAGCCGACGGACGACGCGACGCCGGGGTCGGAGGACCCGCTCGCCTTCGACCCGTCGTCACTGCAGGTGACGGGGACGGTCGGGACCAGGGTCACGGCGAGCCTCACCGTCACCGGCTCCTACGGCCTGACGGTGACCTACACCGTGCTCGACCGCTCCAAGCTGCCGCCGGGCGTCACCATCGGCGCCGACGGCCGGATCACCGGCACGCCGACCGCCCCCGGGACGTTCACCGTTCCGGTCAAGGCCTGCGCGGGCACCGAGTGCGCCCAGGGCTCGATCATCTTCACCGTCAAGCCGAGCCCGTGGACGCTCACGGTGACCTTCACCGGCGTCGCCGGCCAGCCCAGCTCGGGCACGATCAGGGTCAACGGCCTGTCCACGTACGGATCACGGCCCACGTACACGGTGACCGAGCCGGGCAAGCTGCCCCCCGGTATCACTGTGACCGCGGACGGCAGGATCGTCGGCACGCCCACCAAGCCGGGCACCTACACCTTCCCGGTCAAGGTCTGCTCCGGCGGCACCTGCACCACGCTGTCCGTCACGCTCACCGTGGGCCAGCCGGTCGCGCCGGACTGGACGGTGAACATCACCTTCGACGGCGCGCTCGGCCGTCCGGTGAAGGGCCAGATCACCGTCACGGGCACGCCGTACGGTGCCCGTCCCACCTTCACCGTCACCGACCCGGGCAAGCTGCCGCCGGGCATCACCGTCGGCCCTGACGGCCGTATCACCGGCACACCGGTCAAGGCGGGCACCTACACCTTCACCGTGCGGATCTGCTCCGGCACCACGTGCATGGAGACCGAGGTCACCATCACCGTCGCCGGCCAGTCGACCACGCTGTCGCTCGTCGTCGACGGCTTCAACGGGACGGTGGACAAGCCCGCGACCGGCCAGATCACCGCGACCGGGGCACCGTACGGCACGACCGTCACCTACACGGTCACCGACCCGGGCAAGCTGCCGCCGGGCATCACGATCTCGACGGACGGCAGGATCACCGGCACGCCCACCAAGGCGGGCACGTACGTCGTGCCGGTCAAGGTGTGCCTCGGAAGCGGCTGCGCCGCGACGACGATCACGCTGACCGTCGGCTCCAGCACGCAGATGCTCATCGTGCTGACCGGTTTCTCCGGGTACGTGGGCCAGCAGGTGACCGGCAGGTACATCCTGGAGACCGCTCCCGGCGCCACGTTCACCGTCCTGGACGCCACCAAGCTGCCGCCCGGCATCACCATCGGTGCGGACGGCAGGCTCAGCGGCGTGCCCAAGGTCAAGGGGTCGTTCACCTTCCCGGTGCGGGTCTGCCTGGGTACGGCGTGCGGCGACACGACGCTGACGATCACGATCCTGGCGAGCGCGCCCACCTACGGGACGGTCACCACGACCGAGGTCACGGTCACCATCTGCTCGTGCGGTGACACCAACCTCGCCCTGCCCACCCAGTTCGGCACGGGCTTCACCGTGGTGGACCCGTCGAACCTGCCGCCCGGCATCAGCGTCAGCTCCGGCGGCCTGATCACCGGCCACGCGACGGTGCCCGGCACCTACATGGTGCTGATCAAGGTCGGTAACGAGACGTGGAAGACCACGTTCGTGGTCGGCGCGGGCGAGCCTGAGCCCGCTCCTTACGTCTACTAGTTTGTGAAAGGCCCGCGCCTGGTCCCAGGCGCGGGCCATTTTTGCGTTTGGCGCGGAGCGTCTTTCTTGAACGTTCTCATTTCGCTCACTACTTTCACCTTGTCGTCTTCTCGAGGGGATAGAACGTGAAAGTCGAGTCGGTCAACATCGCCCAGGCGAGTGACACACCTTGGGGTCGCAGCGCCTGCCCCAAACGGCCGGTGCAGAATCGGCTGACCATGGGGAGCACGGGGCTGGAGGGCGACGAGCACGTCGACTCCGACCACACCGGGCCCTACTTCGCCTGCACCGCCTACGCCGCCGAGGACCTCGAGTGGTGGGCCGGGCAACTCGGCACGGAGCTGGCTCCCGGAGCGTTCGGCGAGAACTTCACGCTGCGCGGCATCGACGTGCGCGAGATGCTGATCGGGCAGTTCTGGTATCTGGGCACCATCCGGTTCGAGGTGATGGGCCCGGTGCTGCCCAGCGCGGCGTTCGCCGCGTGGACGGGGCAGGAGGACTGGGTCGGGCGGTTCGCGGAGGCGGCCCGTCCCGGCGTCTACCTGCGTCCCATCGTCTGGAAGGGCGGGGGCGACGTGGCCTCGGGCGACTCGTGCGAGATCGTCTGGACCCCGCAGGACGGGGTGACGATCCGGGAGTCGTGGCTGGCCTGCGCGGGCGACGCCGACGTGCTGCGCCGCATCCTGGACGTGCCTGGACGCTCGCCCGCCTGGGACGCGCTCGCCGGTCACCTGCTCGGCGCCTCAGCCGGGTGATTTCCGTACAGCAATGAGGGCCGCGCGACACGCGCGGCCCTCATTGTTTTCCGCCTAGGCGAGTGCCAGGCGGGAGGCCTCCGGCTGGAAGGTGATCGACTTGTCGACGGTCACCACGCTGCCGACGTTGGCGTTGATGAAGTTCTTGTCCAGCTTGGCCGGCGCGCCCTCCTTGTGGCTGACGACCGAGTTGAACTGCTCGATCACCACGACCGTGGGACCGGTCGGGTTCTTGATGTCCACCAGCTCCACGGTGCCCGCCGGGGCGTAACCCGCGTTGCGCGGCGGGAACTCCTTGACGTTGCTGTTGGACATCTCGATGGTGTTCCTGTTGACCAGCACCAGGTCCGGGTAGGCCTCGCACTTCACCTTGACGTTGAAGCGCATGTTCTGGTGGCCAGGGAAGAACATCCGGATGAAGTCCTGGAAGAACCCGATCGGGTCCCTCAGGAACCGCGCGGCCAGGTTCGGCCACTGCAGCGGGTTGAGGAACGTGTCGCCGAACGCCTTCAGCACGCGGCCTGGGTCGACCGGCGACAGGAAGCTCGGCGGCACCGGGCGGTCGCCGTCGTGGCTGAAGGTGATGACGCCCAGCGCGGTGCTGAGGCCCTCGGAGAAGTGGTCGGTCGGGTGGAACAGGATGTGGATGAGCTGCCCCAGCGTGTTCTTGCCCGCCTTCGACTGACCCTCGCCGATCGTGACGCCGAGGCCGCCCTTCATGGTGGCGTCGAACACCTTGTCCATGCCCACGAAACGCATGACGCCCTGCGGGGTGACGCACAGGCACACCTGGAGGACGCCGAACAGCGTCTTCAGGCCGAGCTGCAGGAACTGCGCCGGGTTGGTCGGGAAGGGCAGGGTGACGCCGGGGTAGCCCTCGACCGGGTACCTCTTGGTGAGGCCCAGGTCGGCGGCCGACTGGTGCGGCCCGGCGAAGGCGTTGGCGCCGTACAGGTTCACCGCGCCTGCGGCGATGGCCGGCTTGGGCGCGACCAGGCCGGAGCCGAGCAGGCCGCCCGCCCCGGCGCCGATGGCGGCTGCGCCGAGGATGAACTTCCTGCGGTCCGGTTGCTTGTTGTCGTTCTCTGTGGGCTCGGGCATGACTATTCCTCTTCGCGTATTCGCATGGTTGCCAAATGACCGCAGGTATCCATTGGACGCGAATGCCCTCAGCCAGCCCGCAGATCACTCTGGTGCTTCCCCGTGCGGTATTCCCGTCAACTCCCGATCGGTTAAAGATCCGCTGATGCCCGGGTCTTCTTCTGCGCCGCGATTCCTTGTTTGCCGAAATCAGCTGTTGGGGCGTGGGGTTAACGGGAATCGGGAGGGAGAAGTCGCGCGGACCGGCGCGTCTGATTCTTCGGGGGAAATCGTGATTCGTCGTATTCTTGTCGGCGTGGCCATCGCCGGCCTCGTGGGTGTCGGCACCGCTTCGGCAGCCTCGGCAGCGGTATCCGAACCACCGCCCGCACCGGGCGGCGGCATCGGCAGCGCGCTCAACAGCGCCACCGGGGGGACCGACCTGCTCAGCCAGCTCGGCAGCGGCCTCACCGGCCAGGGCGGCAGCGTTCCTGGCGGGTTGGGAGCGGCGTTCCCCGGGGGGCTGGGTGCGGCACTGCCCGGCCTCGGCGGCGGCGACCCGATCGGCGGGCTCTTCGGCAACTTCATCAAGGGGCTGGGGATCGGGGACGTCCTGACCTCAGGCGCCCTGCCGGACAGCTCGGCCATGTCCGGCCAGTAGCACGTCTCTGGGCAGGCCCTCCCCAGCGAGGACCTGCCCACCCCACCCCTACCGCCTCCCAGCCGCTTTTGGCACCTCCGGCCCCCCGCGCCGCACCTTTGGCCACAGCCACCCTCGAGCCCGCACCCCGCACATGCGCCCCTGCTGGTCAGACCTCACCCAGACAGGGCCGAGAGTTACGCGAAGAATGTGTCCGCGGTGTACGGATCCTGCGGATAACTCCACCGCTCACTGATCCGCCCATCGACGATGCGGAACACCTGAGCCCCACGATCATCCAACGCCCGACCGTCCCGCTCCCCACGGATACGCAGCAACGCAGCCACATACCCATCCCCCACCATGAACGCCTCAGGCTCGTACCGCAGCGTCCCCCCGGTCACCCCGGCGAGCCGCCCCAGATACCCCAGCACCGCGTCCTTACCCCGGTACTCCCCCGCCAGCGCCCCCCGCCCGGGAACGTGAAAGACCACGTCGTCAGCAAACACCTGGTCACGCAGATGATCGAGGTCACCCTTGGCAAGAGCGTCGTAGCAGGCACCGGCGACCGCGATGTGAGGATGTTCGCTCATAACCCACCTCCCAAGAGGTTGTGTCACGGATTGCCCCACCCCGGTGACGCTACGCCGCCCCCACCCCACCGACAAGCACCCGTTGACGCCCGAACAACCCCGATCAACCATGAAACCGTCCCCTGTACGGCAAGCCCACAAGGGAGCGTTAGTGCCCCACATCGAACTGCACACCAACGAGCCAGGCATCCGAGGCCTCTTCCACTACCGCCCCGAGACCGCAGCCCCGTTGAACGCACTGGCCGAGGTCCTCCTGCGCGGCGACAGCACCCTGTCCCGCGGCGAACGCGAACTGATCGCCGCGTACGTGTCCGGCCTGAACGAGTGCAGGTTCTGCGCCAACTCCCACTCAGCCTTCGCCGCCGCCCAACTCCCCGAGGGCATGCACCTGGTCAACCAGGTCCACACCTCCCCCGAAACCGCCCCCATCACCCCAAAGCTGAGATCCCTACTGACCATCGCCGCAGCAGTCCAAAAAGGCGGCCGAACAGTAACCGACCACCAGGTCACCAACGCCAGATCAGAGGGCGCAACCGACCAGGAGATCCACGACACAGTGCTGATCGCAGCAGCCTTCTGCATGTTCAACCGCTACGTGGACGGCCTGGCCACGATCGCCCCCGACGACCCAGCCGCTTATGAGTCCATGGCCAACCACATCACCACCAACGGCTACGGTTCCCCCTGACGGCATGCCCACGAAGTCAACACCCCCCGAGACGAACACCCAGACAGCAGAACGGCCAGACGTCGTCGGTGCCCCCACAGGTGGGCGGCCCGACGACCTCCGCACCTCACGGGTGAGCGGCCATCCGGAGACGGCGACCCCACGGATGGACGACCTCACGAGTGGACGACCCCACGGGTGGGCGGCCCCAGGGGTGGCGGCCCGACGGTGTCCGCGACTCACGGGATGAGCGGCCCCACCGAGTGGACAGCCTCTCGGGGTGAGCGACCCGACGGGATGAGCGATGATCCCGGAGACGGCCCGCCCCAAGGGTGAGCCACTCGAGGAGGCGAGCGACCCACAGAGTGCGCGACCCACAAGGGTGAGCGACCCTACAGGGCGAGCGCTCCACGGCGTCGGCGGTCCTGCGGAGTGGTCAGCCTCCCGAGGGCGAGCACGCTGACGGGGCGGGAGCGGCAAGGCACGTCCAGGCGGGCAGGAACGTGAGCCCCCCCGACGGGCGGGTGGCCCGCCAGGGAGGGGTGGTCCAGCGCGCGCCGGTAGCCGGGCCGGTCGCCGTGGACGGCCCGGTGGCCGTGGCCGGGGGTCGGCCCGGTGGCTAGGCGCCGTGGCCGGGGGCACCGTAGGCGGGCCGGGTGCCGTCGCGGTGGCCGGATGCCATGGCCGGATGCCATGGCCGGGGTGCCATGGCCGGGGTGCCATGACACGGTGCCATGGCCGGGGCCCGGTGGCCCGGGTGCCTGGGGTCCGGGGTCCGGGGTCCGGGGTCCGGGGTCCGGGCCGTGGGCTGTGGCTCCGTAGGTGTGGGTGGGCCGTGACTGGGGGGTGGGGTGGTGGGGGTGGGCTAGTTGACGCCTGCCTCGCGCATGTCGCGGAGTTCGCGCTTCAGCTCCTTGATCTCGTCCCGCAGCCGAGCAGCCACCTCGAACTGCAGATCCGCCGCCGCCTGGTGCATCTGCTCCGTCAGCGACTCGATCAACGACTCCATCTGCGCCCGAGGCAGCTCCCCCGCGATAGCCCGCGCGTGCGCCCCCGCCTGCTTCGCCACGAACCCCGGCACCGGGGCCTTGCCGCGCGACTGCTGCCGCCCGGAGCCCATGAGCTGCTCCGTGTCCGCGTCCTCGCTCCGCATCGAGTCGAGGATGTCGGCGATCTTCTTGCGCAGAGGCTGAGGATCGATGCCGTTGGCGGTGTTGTAGGCGATCTGCTTGGCCCTACGCCGGTTCGTCTCGTCGATCGCCCGCTCCATCGACGGGGTGATCTTGTCGGCGTACATGTGCACCTGGCCGGACACGTTACGGGCGGCACGGCCGATCGTCTGGATCAGCGACGTCTCCGACCGCAGGAAGCCCTCCTTGTCCGCGTCGAGGATCGCGACAAGCGACACCTCCGGCAGGTCGAGGCCCTCGCGCAGCAGGTTGATGCCCACCAGCACGTCGAACTCACCGATCCGCAGCTCCCGCAGCAGCTCGATCCGCCGCAGCGTGTCGACCTCGCTGTGCAGATAGCGCACCCGGATCCCCAGCTCCAGCAGGTAGTCGGTGAGGTCCTCCGACATCTTCTTGGTCAGCGTGGTGACCAGCACCCGCTCGTCCCGGTCGGCGCGCTCGCGGATCTCGTGCACCAGGTCGTCGATCTGCCCCTTGGTCGGCTTGATGACCACCTCGGGGTCGATCAGGCCGGTCGGGCGGATGACCTGCTCGACCACGTCGCCCTTGGACCTGCCCAGCTCGTAGGAGCCGGGGGTGGCCGAGAGGTAGACCGTCTGCCCGATGCGCTCCAGGAACTCCTCCCACTTCAGCGGCCGGTTGTCCATCGCAGAAGGCAGCCGGAAGCCGTGGTCGACCAGGGTGCGCTTGCGCGAGGCGTCGCCTTCGTACATGGCCCCGATCTGCGGCACCGTCTGGTGCGACTCGTCCAGCACCAGCAGGAAGTCTTCGGGGAAGTAGTCGAGCAGCGTGTTGGGCGCGCTGCCCGGCTCGCGGCCGTCCATGTGGCGCGAGTAGTTCTCGATGCCGGAGCAGGTGCCGATCTGGCGCATCATCTCCAGGTCGTAGGTGGTGCGCATGCGCAGGCGCTGCGCCTCCAGCAGCTTGCCCTGCCGTTCCAGCTCCTCCAGCCGCTCGGCGAGCTCGATCTCGATGCCGGTCACGGCCTTGGCCATGCGTTCCTCGC
Source organism: Nonomuraea sp. NPDC050556 (assembly GCF_044457355.1). NCBI lineage: Bacteria > Bacillati > Actinomycetota > Actinomycetes > Streptosporangiales > Streptosporangiaceae > Nonomuraea > Nonomuraea sp. NPDC050556. The sequence goes on from NZ_JBITGU010000001.1 coordinate 3,406,701, forward strand.
CCGCGACGTAGTGGGAGGCGGGGAAGATGTAGAGCTCGGTGTCCTCGCTGATGACCTCGCCGGTCAGCGGGTGCATCGTGGAGAGCTTCTCGATCTCGTCGCCGAACATCTCGATGCGTACGGCCAGCTCCTCGTACTTCGGGATGATCTCGATCGTGTCGCCGCGCACCCGGAACGTGCCGCGGGTGAAGGCCAGGTCGTTGCGCGTGTACTGCATGTCGACCAGGCGGCGGAGCAACTGGTCGCGCTCCACCTCCATGCCGACCCGCAGCCTGGCCATGCGGTCGACGTACTCCTGCGGCGTGCCCAGGCCGTAGATGCACGAGACCGAGGCGACCACGATGGTGTCCCGCCTGGTCAGCAACGAGTTGGTGGCCGAGTGGCGCAGCCGTTCCACCTCGTCGTTGATCGAGGAGTCCTTCTCGATGTAGGTGTCGCTCTGCGGGACGTACGCCTCAGGCTGGTAGTAGTCGTAGTAAGAGACGAAATATTCCACCGCGTTGTTGGGCAGCATCTCCCGCAGCTCGTTGGCGAACTGCGCGGCGAGCGTCTTGTTGGGCTGCATGACCAGAGCCGGGCGCTGCAGCCGCTCGATGAGCCACGCGATCGTCGCCGTCTTGCCCGTGCCTGTGGCGCCGAGCAGGACGTTGTCCTTGTCCCCGGCCTTCACGCGGCGCTCCAGCTCGGCGATCGCCGTGGGCTGGTCGCCCGAAGGAGTCATCTCCGTGACGACCTCGAAGGGCGCCACGCTCCGCTGCAAATCTGTGACCGGTCGCATGAAGCCCACTGTAGGCAATCGCTCCGACAATTCTTGCAAGCGTCCAGCAAGTGTGACCCGGTACGGTCTGGTATCGCCCCAAAGGAACCCCCAAGGAGAGAGGTGCGATGTCGCGTCCCAGAGAAGCGCTGATCCAGGCGGGCCAGGGACTGGCCCAAGCCGTGGTCCAGGGTGGTGATATCCGGCAGGCGGTCGGCCAGGCGGTCGGGGACCTGGGGCAGCAGGCCAAGGGCTTCACCCTCAACGCCCACGACTTCGCCGCGGCGCGCGACGGCAGCGTCTCCGTGGGCACGCTCATCGAGGCCCGTACGGCGTCGCTGAACGAGGCCGGCGAGATCGTCAACCGCAGCTTCAGCGAGAACGGCATGCACGTCATCTCGCCCGTGGTCATCCCCAAGAGCGGCACGGCCAAGGTGCTCATCCCCCTGGCCATCCTCGTGGTGCTGGGCCTGATCGGCGCGCTCGGCGGCATCCTCCCCGGCGTCGAGGTGATCTTCGGCATCCACTACTGGGTCGTCCTGGTGCTGGCAGCGGTGTTCCTGTGGTGGCGGCGCAGCGTCGTCATGGTCCCCGAGGGCTGCAAGGCGCTGATCACCAAGTTCGGCAAGCTCGTGCAGATCGCGGAGCCGGGCCGGGTGACGCTGTTCAACCCGTGGAAGCGGGTCAGCTACATCGTCAACACCACCCGCGAGTACCCCTTCAACGCCCCCATCAGCGAGGCGCCGACGCAGCAGGGCGTCAAGGCGAGCGTCGACCTGTTCCTGCAGTTCCGCATCGAGAACCCGGCGGAGTTCATCTTCGTCCTGGGCAGCGTCAGCGGCTTCCAGTCCAAGCTGCAGAACGCCATCAGCGAGGTCACCCGCTCCCTCATCTACGCCCAGCGCGCCGAGGAGATCTACGACCTGGTGGGCGAGAGCACCCTGGGCATGCTGGACAACCTGAACCAGCAGTTCCTGCCCGCCGTACGGCTGACCGACGTGAACATCACCCACGCCGAGCCGTCCAGCCAGGAGTACCGCATGGACCTCGCGGCCCCCGAGATGGTCAGGGTGGCCAAGGAGGCCTACACCTACGAGTACGAGCTGCAGCTCCGCAAGGAGCAGAACGAGGGCGACCTGATCAAGGAGCTCGCCGGCCTGCAGGAGACGCTGAGCGCGATCCAGGCGGAGATCGCCGGGCACCAGGCGCGCATGGACACCGCGCTGGAGCGCGCGAGCCACCAGGCGAAGGCCCAGGCCAGGCAGCGCCTCGTCGAGGCGGAGTCCGGCGCGAACGCCAACGCGGCGCTGCTGGAGGCCCAGGCGCTCGACATCAGGGCGCTGTCGGCGGCCGAGGCGCCCGAGATCCTCGACTACCGCTTCCAGAAGGACCTGCTGGACAAGCTGGAGTCCGTGGCGACCAGGCTGCCGCAGGTGGTGCAGATCGGCGAGGAGACCGACATCGACTTCCTGGCCCTGGCCCAGCAACTGGTCGGCGGCAAGGGCGCGGTGCTGTTCTCGCCCGAGGACATGGCCGCCATCCGCGCCAGGCTGGGCGCGATCGGCGAGCGGGTGGAGGGCAGGACGGCGGAGATCGACGCGCTGCTGAAGAGAGTGACAGCGGAGGTCACCGCAGAGCCGGAGATGGAACTACCCGTCGCCACCGCGAAGGCCGTCAACGAGGGTGAGGTCCGATGAGCCGCGAGTTCTCGAAGATCAAGGAGTCGGTGGCCTCCTGGTCCGACATCCGCCAGCTGCTGCGCGGCGGCGAGCAGGGCCAGCTCGTGCCCGTCGTCATCCCCAAGGACAGGCGCGGCTTCTCCTGGATGGCGCTGATCTTCCTGGCGCTGTACTTCGCCGGGATGGCCGTGCTCACGGTCAGCATCCTGGCCGGGCTGGGAGCCGTGGCGATGCTGCTGGTCGCGCTGGTCTGGATGTGGCGCCGGGCGATCATCGAGATCGAGGAGGGCACCACCGGCGTGCGCTCCCGCTGGGGCGCGATCACCGGCACCCTCCCGCCGGGACGCCACTACCTGTGGCTGCCCTGGGACCGGGTGGACGCCGTGGTCGACACCTCCACCGAGATCCCCTACTCGGCGCCGATCGTGGCCTGCCCGACCGCCGAGAACGTGCCGCTGAAGTCGATCGAGTTCTTCCTGAAGTTCCGCATCGTGGACCCGGTGGCGTTCGTCCGCACGATCGGCGCGGGCAACTTCGACCTGGTCCTGTCCAGCGCCGTGCAGGACGCGATAAGGCAGCGCAGCCGTCACGTCAACACCGAGCGCGCCTACGACCTGCGCGGCTCCGACGTGGGCGACATGCAGGAGGCGCTCAACCGCCAGCTCACCCGCTACGGCGTACGGATCACCGGCGCGAACATCCCCGACGTCCAGCTCCCCGACCAGTACCAGCAGCACCTGGCCACCCGCGAGAAGGTCGCCAAGGAGCTGTCTGCCTACGAGCGCGAGTGGGAGCTGACGCGCAAGCGCCGCATCGACACCCTACTCATGGAGATCGAGCGCGCCAAGAAGACCCGCGACGCCCGCATCGTCGAGGTCAAGGCCGCGCACAACACCGCGCGCATGAACGTCGCCCGCATGCTGGAGGAGCAGGAGACCGAGGCGCAGCGGGTGCGCTGGGAGATCGAGGCGCGCGGCAGGGCCGAGCTCACCTCGGCCGAGAACGAGGCGCTGGCGCTGGGACGGCTCGCCGAGTCGTACCGCGACAACCGCGCCGTCCTGCAGTACGAGCTCGCCCGGCGCCGTCTGGACGTCGGTGCGAAGCTCGCCGAGAACGCACCGCAGCCGCTGGTCGTCCGTACCCAGAACGGCTCGGGAGACTCTGCCCTTTCGACATTGCTGCTGGCCCAGCTGCTCCCCAAGGTCATGGGGAACGGCAGGGCCGAGCCGCCCGTTGTCGAATAAACCCCAGGGAGGACGAGAAAAATGGTGTTCCGCAAGCTGATGGCCGCGTTCGGCGCGGGCGTCGAAGTCGACACGGTGCTGAGCAGCACGAGTGTGCGCCCCGGCGAGCGGCTGCGCGGTGTGGTGCACTTCCGCGGCGGCGGCTCCGACTACAAGGTCGAGGGCATCACCATCGACCTGACGGCCGTGGTCGAGGTGGAGAGCGGCGACAGCGAGTACCACACGACGTACAGCTTCCTTCGCCAGCAGGTGGCAGGTCCGTTCCAGCTGGCCGCCGGTGCCGCGCACCAGCACCCGTTCGAGATCCCGGTGCCGTGGGAGACGCCGATCAGCGCGATCGCCGGTCAGCCGCTGCGCGGCATGCGGCTGGGCGTCTCGACGGAGCTGGCGCTGGCGGGCGCGATGGACAAGAGCGACCTCGACCCGCTGTTCGTCACCCCGCTGCCGGCCCAGGACCACGTGCTGGGCGCGCTGGAGCGGGCCGGGTTCCGCTTCAAGAAGGCCGACCTGGAGCGTGGCACGCTGTACGGCTCGACGATGCCGTTCTTCCAGGAGATCGAGTATTACGCGGGCGGCGACTGGCGGCGCTACTTCAACGAGCTGGAGCTGACGTTCATCGCGGGCCCCGCCCAGATGGACGTGATCCTGGAGGCCGACAAGCGCGGCGGCTTCCTGTCCTCCAGCCACGACACCTACAACCGGTTCACGATCCGCTACAACGACAACCCCGGATCGGCCGACCAGGCGTTGCAGAACGGCCTGCAGCAGATGGCCAGGCACCGCGGCTGGTTCTAGCAGAGCTCGCGCCCCCGCCTTTCCCGAGCGGCGGGGGCGCGTCCCGCTGGCCAGAAGGACCGCCGGTCCGGGCCAGGCGCCTTCAGGGCTGGGGGTTGTAGGGGGTGGGTTTGGGCTTCCTGCACCGGTACATGCGCTCCAGCCACGCCCGGTAATGCCACCCCATGAACGCCCGGTAGTCGTGCCGCCGGTAGATCTGGAACACCTGCCGCTTCAGCGCCCTGATCGGCGGCGCCAGGTTCGGCGGCAGGTCGCTGATCGTGTACCCCCGGTACGACCGCACCTCCAGCGAAGGCGGCGCCGCAGCCAGAGCGAACCTGGCCGACGCCACGTGGTCCACGTGGTCCGCTCCCACGTCGGGCGGCGAGGGGTCGAGCGTGCGCAGCACCGTCGGTTGGAACCGCTCGTAGAGCGCCCGCAGCATCCCCAGCACGTTCCCGCCGGTCAGGCACCCCCCGCGCACGGTGAACCGCGACACGCACGCCGTATGCGCCCACAACCGCCCCAACGCCCCCCGCCCGCCCTCGGCGCGCGGGTCGCCCCCGTCGGGCAGCCCGGCGAAGATCAGGTGGATGTCGGGCCGCTGGGCGAGCGTGTCGACCCTGAGCCGCAGGCCGCCAGCGTCGACGGGACTGCTGGTCCACTCGTCGCGCACCCCGGCGAGGAACGCGTAGGCCTCCCTGACGCCCGCCTCCCTGTCCTGCGCGTACGCCCGGGGGTCGTGGTCGTCGTCCAGCCCCGACTGGCCCTCACCTGCCGTCAGGTACACGGTCACCGTGGGACGCCCCGCCACGACCGCGCCGAACAGGTCGGGGCTCATGAACAGCAGGTCGTCGTCCGGGTGCGCGACGACCTGGAAGAACCGCTCGCCGGGACCTGGCTTGGGCAGCAGCGCCCGCGCCGCGCCCGGCGGGATCGGGAGCACGACGAAGAAACACAGCATCAAAGCCAGCGCCACCGCGAAGACAGACGCGGCGAACGCACGAATCCCCCTCATTCACACCCCCGGACCACCAGGGTAAATGCTGAGGATTCCAATTTCTTTAGCTAAAAGGCTGACTTACCCCTCATACCTTGGTAGGGGGTGGCGACATGATTATGCGCTGGCCGTCCCATGACCGGCTCGTTACGATGACCATGGGGACTGACTGACCGTCGGAATGCGGGGCGAGGCATGACGCGGCTCATCGCGGGGTTGAAGCGGATCGCCCCGTGGGCGTCCCAGAACGCCGACGGCGCCATCGCGCTCGGCCTGGCCATCGTCGTGGGTGCGCTGGGCATCATGCCCATCGAGGTGCCCCCCACCCTGATCAGCTCGGCCACGCTGGTGATGCTCGCGCTGGTGGCGACGGCGCTGCTGCGCGACCGCGCCAGGCAGGCGCCCGTCGAGGCGACGATCACCTCCAAGGCCTTCGCCGAGCTGCCCATCCGCCTGCAGAAGCTCGAACAGCTCGAAACGCTGATCACCGGCACCCGCCGCGCCCTCGACGAGATCCAGCTCGTCCGGGTGCTCGCCAGCCCCCAGGAGATCGCCCAGGCGCACGCCGACGCCCGCCGCGACACCACCAGGTGGAGCTTCAAGGGCGGCACAGGCACCTACCTGCGCGCCGTCACGCTCCCCCAGGCCGTGGCGGCGGCCCGCAAGGACAAGCGCCACCTCACGGTCAGGATCGAGGTCATCGACCCGACCAACGCCGAGGTGTGCGAGGCCTACGCCCACTACCGCCGCTCGCTGTCCGACGCGCCGGACGGCACCGGCGAGGTGTGGACGGCCGACCGGGCCAGGAAGGAGTCGTACGCCACGGTCCTGGCCGCCTTCTGGCAGCGCCAGCGCTACGGGCTGCTCGACATCGGCGTGGGGCTGTCGTCGACGATGACGACCTTCCGCTGGGACATCTCGGCCACCCGCCTCATCATGACGATCGAGGACCCCAACCGGGCGATGACCGCACTCGCCGGCACCTTCTACTACGAGAGTTGCGACACCGAGCTGCGGCTGAGCCTGGAGCAGGCGCGCCGGGTGCCGCTGGAGCTGTACAAGACCGTGCCGCTGAGCGAGGAGCCCACGACGGAAGAGGTCGAGGAGCTGTTCCAGCGGATCGGGCTGCCCCTGCCCAAGTCCTACAACGAACGCGACGTGGTCGACATCGCCATGAAGGCCCTGCGGCCCAAGGATCCCTATGAGCTACCGAAGCGTCCTTGAGGAGGTGACGGTGGGCAGGGCCGGGCAGTGGGCGCTGAAGGCGCTGGCCGACCTGCGCGGCGTCACCCCCGTACGGCACCCGCTCGGCTTCGTCTGCCTGCCGCTGGAGCGGGACGGCGGCGAGGGCGTGTGCCTGCACCTGTGGTCGGACGCGCTGACGCACGCGGAGACGACCACCTCGCAGATCCACTGCCACAGCTGGGACCTCGTCAGCCACGTCCTCTACGGCCAGGTGCGCAACGTGCACGCCGTGGTGCGCGACGCGGCGGAGGACGCCACGCACCGGGTGTTCGAGGTGGTGAGCGGCAGCGACGGCGACCGGATCCGGCCGACCAGGCGCACCGTGCGCCACTCCACCGGCCTGGTCGAGGTGTTCGGCACCGGCCAGACCTATACGCTCGGCGCCGGACGCTTCCACAGCAGCGTGATCCCCGAGGGCGGCGAGGCGGTCACCGTGGCGCTCGGGCGGGGCCGTCCCGGCAGCCACGACCTGTCGCTCGGCCCCCTCGACACCGGCGGGCACCACGTCGCCAGGAAGCCGCTCGACGCCGACGAGACGGCGCTGGCCGTACGCCTGCTCCGCACGCGCCTGACCGAGGAGGCCTGATGGACCTGGAACACGCCAGGAGGACGGCGGTGGACGCGGCGGAGGCCGCGGGCGCCCTGCTGCGCGCCGGCACCGTGGCCGGGTTCGGCGTGGAGGCGAAGGGCGAGTCGGGCGACGTGGTCACCGAGCTCGACCTCGCCTCGGAGAAGCTGCTCGTGGAGCGCATCCTGACCGACTACCCGGCGCACTCGGTGATCGCCGAGGAGTCCGGGCTGCTCGGAGCGGCGGAGAGCGAGTGGACGTGGCTGGTCGACCCGCTCGACGGCACCAACAACGTGGCGATCGGCCTGCCCGCCTACGTGGTGGGCCTGGCGCTGTGCCGCTCGGGGCGTCCGGTGCTGGGCGTGGTGCACGACCCGGTCGCCGGTCAGACCTGGTCGGCCGTGCGCGGCCAGGGGGCCCTGGGGCCTTCAGGGGTACGGCTGGCGCCCGCCTACCGGCCGTCGCGGCACGGGCCGCTGCTGGCCTGGACCCAGGGGTACGGCGTGGCCAGGGCGGACACCGGCGTGATCTCCATGAAGGCGACGCTGGAGGTGGCGGCGCGGCGGGTGCTGCAGCTGTGGGCGCCGCTGCTGTCGTGGGTGATGCTGGCCAGGGGCGACATCGACGGCATCGTCGGCTACCACGCCGAGGCGGTCGACCTGCCCGCAGGTGCGCTGATCGCGCAGGAGGCGGGGATGGAGATCAGGGCGCTGGACGGCGGGCCGTTCGAGGAGCGCATCGACGGCACGGCCGAGGACCGCAGCTTCGTGGCCGCCCACCCCGACGCCATCCCCCTCCTGCTCTCCCTCACCCGCGAACACCCTCCGGGATGAGGAGGGCGCGCACGGTGTCCCAGCAGGCCTCGTCCACGGCGTTCAGCAACCCCACCCGGTCGTCTCCCGGCGCGTAGGGAGAGCCGTCAGGGCGCAGGGGCACCCCGCCCGCCTCGGCGAGCAGCAATGTGCCCGGGGCGTGGTCCCAGGGCAAGGTGCGGTGGAAGAGCGCGAAGTCCAGCTCGCCGTCCACCAGCAGCGGGTAGTCCACGCCCGCGCACCGCGACCCGGGCCCCACCGACCCGAAGAGCGGCGAGGAGGCCTCCACGTGCGCCCGGTCCTGCGGCGACAGGAACCGGGTCAGCGCCACCCCGTGAAGGGACGAGACGTCAGAGGGAGCGGGCTTACGCACGACGCGGGAACCGTCACGCCACGCCCCGGATCCGCGCTCGGCCACGTAGACCGTCCCCGAGACCGGCCGCAGGATCCACGCGGCGACCGTGACCCCGTGCCGCACGAGCGCCGCCATCACCGCGTACTCCGGCCGCCCTGCCACGAAGTTGGCCGTCCCGTCCAGCGGGTCGACCAGCCAGGCGACCGGCGCCTCCACCAGCGCCCGCACCAGCCCCGGGTCGGCCGAGGCCGCCTCCTCCCCCACGACGGGCGCGTCGACCAGCCCGCGCAGCCGTACCGAGATCAGCTCCTCGGCCTCACGATCCGCCACGGTCACCACCTCGCCGGGCGACTTCTCCGACACGTCCCCGTCGGCCAGCGCCCGGAACCGGGGCACAATCGCCGTCGAAGCCGCCTCGCGCAGGATCCCGGTCACCGCGTCGATATCCATGATCCCGAGGTTAGCCGGTGACGCTGGGCCGCCCGTTCTCCACGTGACCCATCAGCCGCCGGTGGAAGGTCGCGTCGCCCGCGCAGGTGATCTCCAGGTCGTACCAGCCCTGCGAGGCCTCCAGCGGCCACACCACCTGCCGGTACTGCCCGGGACGCAGCGGCACGGTCTGCGTCTTGTCCCCGTAGGCCAGCGCACGCACGGTCAGCACCACCCGCGCCTCCCCCAGGTTGACGATCTCGACGCGCAGCTTGCGCGGGTCGATGTCGATCACGCTCGACACCTGCACCCGGCCCGCCTCGCCGGACAGCGACCCGGCGAAGGAGCGCCGGAACCCGTTCGGCCCGGTCAGCACCAGGTCGTACGAACCGGTCGGCACCGGCACCCTGCGCGTGGTGACGCCGAGCACGTCCAGGTGCAGCGGCGTGGCGAGCTCGCCGGCGTAGGGGTAGAGCGCCAGGTGCGCGCTCTCCCGCCCGCTGTTGGCCAGCGTCAGCTCCAGCTCGTTGCCCAGCACGCGGGCCCAGGCGTTCGGCTGGTACGGCAGAGCCCTGGCGGGCTTGGTGCCCTCCTCCTGCACGGGCATGCGCTGCTGCGCCGGAGGCGCCGGCTTCCAGCGGCCGGTGAACGCGGGCACCGGGGCGGGCTGCGCGGGTACGGGCCGCTGTGCCGTACCCGAGAAGTCGAAGGCCGAGGTGAGGTCGCCCGCCACGGTCCTGCGCCAGCCGGTGATGTCGGGGAAGCGCACGCCGAGCCACGTCTCCAGGAACCTGACCGTGGAGCTGTGGTCGAAGGTCTGCGAGCAGACGTAGCCGCCCGCCGTCCACGGCGACACGACGGTCATCGGCACCCGGATGCCCAGCCCGATCGGGTTGCCGTTGTAGTAGTCGTCGGCCTGCTCGGCGGGCGGGAGCGGCGGCGGCACGTGGTCGAAGAAGCCGTCGTTCTCGTCGTAGGTGATGAACAGCGCGGTCGACGCCCAGGTCTCGGGGTGCGAGGCGATGGCGTCGATGATGTCGTAGGTGATGCGCGCGCTCTGGATCGGCGAGGAGGCGCTGGGGTGCTCGGAGTCGGCGGCCGACGGCACGATGTAGCTGACCTCGGGCAGCGTGCCCGCCTCGACGTCGGCGCGGAAGGAGGCGGCGAGCGTCTTGGACGGCACGCGGCGCAGACCCCGGTCGAACAGGACCCGCTCCTCGGCGGTGAGGGTGGCGACGCCCTCCTCCAGGCGGGCGAGCAGCTGCTGGCGCCTGGTCTCGTTCGCGCCGCGCAGCGCGCCGTAGAACGAGTCCATGCTCTTGAAGTCGCCCAGCAGCGCCTTGCGCGCGATCTGCCTGAAGCGAGCGAAAAATTCGAGATTATTGTCCTGGTAGTTGTCCCACTCGTGGTAGACCTTCCACGACCGGCCGGCCGCCTGGAGGATCTCGCCCGCGTTCGACCAGGTGTAGCCCGCGTGGGTGTTCTCCGAGTACGCGGCGTTGTCGATGGCCCGCTTGCTGGTGCCGGGCTCGTAGCCGGTGTGGCCGGAGACGTGGTAGTTGCGGTTGGGGCTGGTGGAGGAGAGCACCGAGCAGTGGTACTGGTCGCAGACGGTGAAGGTGTCCGCGAGTTCGTACTGCAGGGGCAGGTCGGCGCGCGTGTAGTGCGTCATGGTCGCCTGGCTCTTGGCCGCGATCCAGCCGTCGTGCCAGCCCTTGGCCGCGGCCGCCTGGCCGTCGTTCCAGCCGTGCGCCAGCGCGGAGATCCACTGCAGGTCCTTGCCGACCAGGTCGGCCGCCTCGCGCACCGGGAAGGGCAGCACGCCGCTCTGGTCGAAGACCGGCTTGCCGTTGCGCTGGGTGACGGCGTTGCGGTCGCCGAACCCGCGCACCCCGCGCATGGTGCCGAAGTAGTGGTCGAAGGAGCGGTTCTCCTGCATGAGGAAGACGACGTGCTTGATCGCCGACAGCCCGCCAGGGGCGATGGGCATCGCCATGGCCCGGTGCAACGAGGGGGGCAGGAGGGAACCGGCGGCTACGCCGGCGCCGATGGCCAGAAATTGGCGGCGTGAGGGTGACATGGTGATCAGCGTCCCAAAGGTAGGAAACCAGACCATTTATGGAGAATGACGATCACATGACGAGTGCCCATACGCAGACGGGCAGCGCCACCGCCGCCAGCAGCGCGCCGGTGGCCAGGAAGCGCCGCATGGGCACCCGCACGCCGTGCCGCCTGCACGACTCGAACCACAGCAGCGTCGCCAGCGACGCCCACGGCGTGATCACCGGCCCGACGTTGGTGCCGACGAGCAGCGCGAAGAGCTGCTGCCGGCTCGTGTAGGGGATGACCCCCTCCAGGGCCTTGTAGGCGGGCAGGTTGTTGATCGAGTTGGCCAGCCCGGCCCCCACGAAGGCCGTCCTGTACGGATCACCGTTCGTGCCGAGCATCCACCCCATGAGGTCGGCCAGCCCGTAGCGCGACAGCGTCGGCACCACGAGGAACAGCCCGGTCACGAAGATCAGGAGCTGCCAGGGCACCAGGCTCCACGTCAGCCGCTTGCGGTCGCGCACCGCGTAGGCGACCACGACGATCACGGCCCCGGGCAGCGCGGCCATCCACGGGTCCACGGCGAACAGCAGGCCGATGAAGAGCAGGCACCCCAGCGAGGCGGCGCCGAAGAGCACCCGGTCAGGCACCGGCTGGACCACGGGCGGGGTGTAACGCACCTCGCCGCGCTGCTTGAGCCGCCAGTAGAACACCCACAGGAGCAGCATCGTGACGGCGATCGCGGCGAGCTGGGGGGCCCACATGATCGCGGCGAACTGCTCGGGGCGCAGGTTGATGCGGTCCATGGCGAGCAGGTTCGTCAGGTTGGACACCGGGAGCAGGAGGCTGGCGGTGTTGGCCAGCCAGATGGTCGTCATCGCCAGGGGAAGGGCGGCGATCCTGGCCCTGGGGGCGAGCGCCAGCATGACGGGGGTGAGCAGGACGGCCGTGGTGTCGAGGTTGAGGAAGATGGTGACGAAGGACGCGAAAGCCGTACACAGGAAGAAGAGCGCCAGGTAGTGGCCGCGGCCCGCGACCGCCATGCGGGCGGCGATGGCGTCGAAGACCTGGGCCTCCTTGGTCAGCTCGGCCAGCACGATCACGCCGACGAGGAAGACCAGGAGGGGCCCGATGTCGTCCAGGCTCTCCACCGCGCTCTCCAGCGGAAGGAGGCCGGTCAGCACGAAAACGATCCCGAGTACGAGCAGCCCGATCCTGATCCAGTCGAGCATGCCCAGCCGCTTCAGCACCCCGGTCCCCTCATCGATCCGGTGTCGCGCCGGCGTGTCTGCTTCATGGTCCCCGCTCCCTTCGCGGCAGTAGACATGATCGCACGCGAGGGCGTTCTGTTGATCGAACCGCTCCACAACCGCGACGCCACCGGAGATACTGGGCAGATGGCACGTGACGGTAGGCCGACCGACATCTTCGTCAGCTACTCCCCCGCCGACACGGCCTGGGCCACCTGGCTGGCGTGGGAGCTGGAGGCGGCCGGGTACAAGACGATGATCCAGGCCTGGGACTTCGTGCCCGGCACCAACTTCATCGACTTCATGGACCGCGGCGTCAGCGAGGCGCAGATCGTCATCGCCGTCCTGTCGCGCAACTACCTCACCTCCACCTACGGCCGCCTGGAGTGGCAGGCCGCGCTGCGCGCCGACCCGGTCAACCCGTCCAACAAGCTCGTGACCATCCGCCTGGAGGACGTCCCGCTCGAAGGGCTGCTGTCCACGATCACCTGGGTGGACCTGGTGGGCGTCAACGACCCCGACCAGGCCAGGGCGCTGCTGATGACGCGGGTGGCCGAGGCGATGTCCGGCCGGGCCAAGCCGGAGAGAGCCCCCAGCTTCCCCACCAACAACGCGGAGCCGCACCCGGTGCCCACCCTCCCCCGCCCCCAGGCGCGCAACCGCCGCGCGCCGGGCACCGCGCCACGCTTCCCCCCGCAGACCGCGCCCGACCAGGGCCGCGAGTCGCTCACGGTGCTGCAGCTCGGCGGTCCCAGGTTCGGCCGCGCGCTGCCCGACCCGGGCGAGCCGTTCACCCCCGAGGACATGCAGGAACGCATCTGGGCCGACCTGACGAGCCTCTACGACAGGGGCGCGCCGCGCCCCGACCTGATGGCCGTCTGCGGCGACCTGACCGAGTCGGGCAGCCTGGGGCAGTTCGGCAAGGCCACCAGGTTCCTCACCGACCTGCGGCTGCTGCTCGGCCTGGAGCCGCAGCGCCTGCTCGTCGTCCCCGGGCCGCGCGACGTGAACAAGGCCCTGGCCAGCGCCTACTTCCTGACCTGCGAGGCGGAGGACGAGCACCCGCAGGCCCCCTACTGGCCCAAGTGGCGCCACTACTCCGGCCTGTTCCACGAGCTCTACCAGGGCCTGGACGACCGGGTCTTCGACGGCACCCAGCCGTGGACGCTGTTCGAGATCCCCGAGCTCAAGGTCGTCGCCGCCGGGCTCAACTCCACGATGGCCATGACGCACCTGGAGAAGGACGCCTACCCGCTGGTCGGCGAGGGCCAGGCCGCCTGGTTCGCAGAACGGCTGCGCCCCTACGAGGAGGACGCCTGGCTGCGCCTCGGCGTGCTCGGCCACCCGGCGGAGCGGCTGAGCGACGCGCCCTCCTTCCAGCGCCTGCTCGGCAACCGCGTCAACCTGCTGCTCGAACCGATCGCCAGGCACCGCCTCGTCGAGATCACCAGGGACGGCCTGCGCACCTGGCTGCCGTCCGCGCCGGAGCCCGAGCGCACGCGGCGCACCTGGCACGCCGTGGAGGCCACCTTCACCGGCGAGGACCGGCGCAGGGAGGAGCGCGCCCCCGACCCGGTGACGCCCGAGCCCACCCCGGTCGAGCTGCTGCTGGACCGCATCACCGAGGTGTGCGAGGCCAGGCACGAGCGGGCCAGGATCCGCCGCTTCGGCACCCACCTGGTGCTCACCCACCCCGAGAGCGGCTTCGTGCGCCAGACGATGATCGGAGCCCTGGTGGGCGAGCCCACGGCCGCCGACGTCGAGGACTTCGTACGGCTCGCGCACGCCGCCGGCCTCGCCGCCGAGCTCGTCTACCAGGGCCCGCAGCCGCCCCGCGCGCTGCGCGAGGACCTGATGCGCCGCGGGGTGCGGCTGCGCAGCTTCACCGAGTTCCAGGGCCTGCTCGACCTGTCGGGCTACGTGGCCGAGCAGACCGTACGGCTGCGCACGGACCGCCGCTACCCGCCCGACCTGTACGTGCCGCAGCGCTACCGCGAGATGGACCGCCCGGGGCACGAGATCAAGCCGGGGCTGACCGACGAGCTGATGCGGCTGCTCGGCGGCGACCACGGCAGGTTCGTCATGGTCCTGGGCGACTTCGGGCACGGCAAGACGTTCGCGCTGCGCGAGCTGGCCAGGCGCATCCCGGCGGAGCTGCCGCACCTCATCCCGATCCTCATCGAGCTGCGCGCCCTGGACAAGGCGCACTCGGTCGACGGGCTGGTCGCCGCGCACCTGGCCAACCACGGCGAGGAGGTCATCGACCTCAAGGCCTTCCACTACCTGCTCCGCCAGGGCCGCATCGTGCTGCTGTTCGACGGGTTCGACGAGCTCGTCACCCGCGTCACCTACGACAGGGCGGCCGACCACCTGGCCACGCTGCTGGCCGCCGCGGAGGACAAGGCGAAGATCGTGGTGGCCAGCCGTACCCAGCACTTCAAGTCGCACAGCCAGGTGCTGACCTCGCTCGGGGAGATGCTCGGCGTGCTGCCGCAGCGCCGCGTCTTCAGCGTCGAGGACTTCACCCACGACCAGATCCGCTCCTACCTGGCCAACCGGTTCACCGACGCCGACGAGGCCACGGCGCGCATGTCGCTGCTCGAAGGCATCAAGGACCTCATCGACCTCGCGCAGAACCCGCGCATGCTCACCTTCATCGCCGACCTCGACGCCGACCGGCTGCGCGCGGTGGCCACCGCGCGGCACACGATCAGCCCTGCCCTGCTGTACGAGGAGATCCTCAGCTCGTGGCTGGCCTTCGAGGAGCAGCGCACCCTCGTGCCCGGCTCGCCCAGCACGCTGACGACCGACGAGCTGTGGCAGGCGGTGACGGCGCTCGCGCTGCGCCTGTGGGACTCCGGCGAGGCGTTCCTGGGCCTGGCCGAGCTCACCGAGATCGCCGAGACGCTCACGGGGCTGGCCGACGGGCAGCTCACCAGCGCCCAGGCAGCGCACGCGATGGGCACGGGCAGCCTGATGGTGCGCACCGATGAGGGGATGTTCGGCTTCATCCACTCCTCGGTCATGGAATGGCTGCTGGCCAGGCACATCGCTGGCGGGCGCTGGGAGGTGCTGTCGCGCCGGCCGCTGTCGGCGCTGACCGTGGAGTTCCTGTGCGACCTGGCCGACGCGCGCGCCTGCCACGCCTGGGTGGCCTCGGTGCTGGGCGACCAGAACGCCGACGACGTGGCGCGGGCCAACGCCGTCAAGATCAGCACCAGGCTGCGCACCCCGTCGCAGGCCGACCTGCGCGGCGCCGACCTGCGCGGGGAGGACCTGTCCGGGCGCGACCTGTCCGGCGTGGACCTCACCGGGGTCGACCTGACCGGCGCGACGCTGGTGGAGACCGACCTGTCCAGGGCGATCCTGCGCGACGCCAAGGTGGTCGACGCGCGGCTCGACCACGCCAGGCTGACCGGCGCCGACCTGCGCGGGGCCGACTTCTCCCGGGCGAGGCTGGCCAGGACGGATCTGTCCGACGCGGTGTTCGAGGGCAGCCGCTGGGACCGCGCGGCCCTGATCGCCGTCACCGGCACCCTCCCCACGCTGTACGGCGCGGCCGTGGCGCCGGGCATGCCGATCGAGACGCAGCTAGCGCCTGCCGCGCTCGGCGTGCCGTACGGATATCACTTCCAGACAAGCAGGCTGCCCCAGCCGGTCGCCTACAGCCCGGACGGCGGGATCCTAGCCATCGGCGGCGAGGACGGCGGGGTGCTGCTCTGCGACAGCGCCAGCGGGCTGCCGATCCGCACCCTGCACGGGCACCGCGGCCGCGTCTACGCGGTCGTCTTCTCCCGCGACCAGCTCGCCACGGGCGCCAGCGACGGCACGATCAGGCTGTGGGACCCGGCCACCGGCGCGCCGCGCCACGTGCTGCGCGCGCACGAGGAGGGCGTGTGGCCGGTGCTGTTCAGCCAGGACGGCACGCTGATCTCCGGCGGCGGCGCGGACGGCGTCATGCGCGTCTGGAACGCCGCCACCGGCGAGCTGGTGCACGAGCTGGAGGGTCACCAGGCGCCCATCTACACCGCGGTGTTCACCGGCGGGCTGCTGGTGACCGGCGACGCTGCGGCCGTCATCCGGGTGTGGGACCTGGCCAGCGGCACGCTGGCGCGGGTGCTGGAAGGCCACGGCGGCGCCGTCTACCGGGTGGCCGTGATGGGCAACCTGCTGGCCGCCGGAGACCGGGAGGGGACCGTGCGCATCTGGGACAGGGACACCGGCGCGGTCGTGCACGAGCTGACCGGCCACACCGGGCGCATCTACAGCCTGACCTTCTCCCCCGACGGCACGCTCCTGGCCACCGGTGACACGCACGGCGTGGTGCGCCTGTGGGTGCCCTCGACGGGCGAGTCGCTCGGCGTGGCGACCACACACGGCGCGTCGGTCTACCAGGTCGCCTTCAGCCCGTCGGGCGCGAGCCTGGCGACGGCCGACTCCGACGGCGCCGTCCAGCTCCACACCGGCGGCGAGCGGCGCGACCTGACCGGGCACCGGGGCGCGGTGTGGCCGTTCGCCTTCCGCCCGGACGGCGAGCAGCTCGCCACCAGCGGCAACGACGGCACCACCCGGCTGTGGGACCCGGCGACCGGGCAGTGCGTGCGGGTGCTGCGCGGGCACGGGCGGCGCATCACCTCGGTCTGCTTCAGCATGGACGGCACCATGCTGGCCACCAACGGCAACGACGGAACGGTCCGGGTGTGGGACCCGCAGACCGGGCGGCGGCTGCGCGAGTTCACCGGCTCGGCCGACCGGCTCATCTCCGCCCTCTTCTCCCCCACCGAGCCGGTGCTGGCCACCGCGAGCAACGACGGCGGCGTGCACTTCTGGAACGCCTCGACCGGCGACTACGAGCGCGAGCTCAACGCCGAGACCGACCACGTCTGGGCCGAGGCGTTCAGCCCCGACGGCGAGCATCTGGCCACGGCCAACGACGACGACAGCGTCCGCATCTGGTACCGGCCCACCGGGCGGCTGGTGACCGACCTGACCGAGCACAAGGGGCGGGTGCGCTCCATCGACTTCAGCCCGGACGGCGCGCGGGTGGCCACCGGGTGCGACGACCGGCGGGTGCGGGTGTGGGACGTCGCCTCAGGCGAGCTGCTGCAGAACCTGGAGGGCCACGACGACCGCGTCTACAGCGTCCGGTTCAGCCCGGACGGCGAGCTGCTGGCCAGCGCCAGCAACGACGGCCGCGCCTCCATCTGGCGCGGCGACGTGCTCCTGCACACACTGCCGCACGAGGGGCGGCTCTGGACGGCCGCGTTCAGCCCGGACGGGCGCACTCTGGCCACCGGCGGCGACGACCTGGTGGTGCGGATGTGGGACGTGGCTTCCGGACGGCTGGTGCACGAGCTGGCGGGGCACTCGCGCCGGGTGTGGTCGGTGGCGTTCTCGCCCGGCGGCGACCTGCTGGCGAGCTCGGGGGACGACGGCGTGGCCATGGTGTGGAACGTGACCGAGGCGCCGTCGCTGCGGTTCACCCTGCTCGGGCTGCCGGAGGGGTGGGCGGCGCTGGCCCCGGACGGGCGCTACAAGCAGGAGGGGGAGGTGGCGGGGCAGTTCTGGCACACCATCGGGATGTGCAGGTTCGAGCCAGGAGAACTTGACGCTCACCTGACCGCGGTACGGCAAGTGCCAGGGGAAGCCCAATTCTAAAGAGATCCCTACCAGCGAGTAACATTATGGTATTTATGGGACGATTGGGCGTTTAGGGAGCGTTTTTCCCTTGTGTCCCCATCGTTCCGTGTCCTTGCCTTGGTCCCCGCCCACAACGAAGCCGATCAGATCGCCGAAACCCTTGCCTCGCTGCGGGCCCAGGAACAGGCGCCCGACCGGCTGATCGTCATTGCCGACAACTGCACTGACGACACGGCGGCCATCGCGGCGGGGCTCGGCGCCGAGGTCGTGGTCACCGAGGGCAACGCGCACAAGAAGGCCGGAGCGCTCAACCAGGTGCTCGATCGCCTCCTGCCCGCCATGGACGAGCGTGACCTGGTCCTGGTCATGGACGCGGACTCCGCCCTGGCCCCAGGATTCATCGCGCACGGCGCGGAACGGCTGGCCACCGAGGACCTCGCCGCCGTCGGCGGCACCTTCACCGGCAAGCCGGGCGGCGGCCTCGTCGGCGTCTTCCAGCGCAACGAGTACGCCAGGTACGCCCGCGACGTGCGCAGGCTGCGCGGCAAGGCGCTCGTGCTCACCGGCACGGCCACCCTGTTCCGCGCCACCACCCTGCAGCGGGTCGTCGCCGCGCGGGCGTCGGGTGAGCTGCCAGGGGCCGCGCACGTCTACGACGTCCGGGTGCTCACCGAGGACAACGAGCTGACGCTCGCCATCCTGCACCTCGGGCTGCGCATCCTGTGCCCGCCGGAGTGCGCGCTGACCACCGAGGTCATGCCGACCTGGCGGGACCTGTTCCGCCAGCGGCTGCGATGGAAGCGCGGGGCGCTGGAGAACCTCGTCGACTACGGCTGGACCCCGGCGACCCGCAAGTACTGGGGACGCCAGTTGCTGTCGTTCGTCGGCGTCATCGTGATCTTCACCTACCTGGCCGCCGTCGGCTACGCGCTGGCCGTCACCGGGTCCGTGAGCGTCGCGCCGCTGTGGCTGGCGATCACCGCGATCTTCGTGGTCGAGCGGGTGGTGACCGTACGCTCACGCGGTCCTGGGCAGATGCTCCTGGCCGCGACCCTCGTCGTCGAGATGGTCTTCGACGTCTTCCTCCAGGTGGCCCAGGCCAAGGCGTTCTGGGACGCCGCCTGGAATCGAGAAAGGAAATGGTAGTCGTGTACAACAACCCGATCGGAGGGGTCGCCGCGGGCTTCGGAGGAGCCGCCGCCGCGCCGCTCGTCGGAGCCAGCCCGCTCTGGGTCGCCCTGGGCGCGTTCGCGCTGTTCTCCGCCGCTCTGGCGGTGGCCAGGATCCTGCCCAAGCGGGAACGATGAGGCGGATCGCGGCGCTGCTCGCCGGCCTTCTGGTGGTCGCCGCCCTCGCCGTGCCCGCTTCTGCGGCCTCGTCCGCCCCGGTCTCGCTGACCATCCCCGCCATCGGCGTACAGACGAGCCTGGTCCAGCTCGGGCAGAACGCAGACGGCACCATCGAGGTGCCCGCGCTGTCCGACGTGATGAAGGCGGGCTGGTACCGCTACGGATCCGTCCCCGGCCGGCCGGGACCCGCGGTGATCGTCGGGCACGTGGACACCTACCGCGGGCCGGCCGTTTTCTTCCGGCTGGGCGAGCTGCGCAAGGGCGACACCGTGACGGTGAAGGGCGGCGACGGGAAGGACGTCGCCTTCACCGTGGACTCCGTCGAGCAGGTCGACAAGGACCGCTTCCCCACCTCGAAGGTCTACGACCCCACGCCGGACGCGCAGCTACGGCTGATCACGTGCGGCGGCGAGTTCAACCAGTCGACCAGGCACTACGAGGACAACATCATCGTCTACGCGCACTCAGGGCGCTGAGACGTCGGTGATCAGGCCCAGGCCGTCCAGCGCCGACAGGAGCTCGGCCAGGGCCGCGTTGCCCTGGCGGGACCCGCCCACCACCGGGCGGGTCCCGCCGTTGATCACCGTCGACGAGCCCGGGGCCAGGACGAGCGGGCTGTCGTAGGACGGGCCGACCACGCTCACCGCGCGGCACCCCTCGTCCACCACCAGGGACGCGGTGGCTCCGGCCACCGGGGAGTTCTCCACGATGCCCGCCAGGGTGATCGCGAACGCCCCGCCGGTCACCACATAGGCGCGGCCCGCGTTCTCGTAGTTCCAGCAGGCGGCCAGCACGTTGCCGAACCCGCCGTCCACCACGAAGCCGTCGCCGCCAGGGGCGGTGAACTCGGCGCCGCAGCCGACCACCGACACGCCCTGGCAGCCCTGCAGCAGGTAGTTGACCCGCTGGCCCTCGCTGGCGCAGGCGTTGAGCGCGCAGTAGGCCATGTTGAACAGGTAGATGCCGGTGCCGTCGTTCGTGTTGCCGTAGCAGGCGATCAGCGACACGCTGGTGCCCGCGGCGCCGCCGGGCACGCCGTACAGGTAGAAGCCGTGCCTGCCGTTGTTCTCCGCGACCACGCGGGTGAAGGCGGACACGATGCCGTTGGAGACGTCCACGCCGTCGCGGCCGAACCGGCGGATGTAGAGGTCCTGGAGCGTGACGTACCTGGTGTTGGGCTCCCGCTCCCTGACCAGCCGCAGCCCCGTACCGGAACCCGTGCCCGGGCCCTCCAGGGTGAGGTTCTCGATCCTGAGGGTGTGCACGTCGGTGCCGGACAGGGCGTCGGCGTCGGGCGCCGTCTGCCTGAGGATCGACGCCGTGGGCGACACTCCGGTGATCGTCGATCCTGGCCTCAGCGCCAGCGGCCTCGTGAGCACGAAGACCCCCTCGGGGAGCCGCACGCTGCCGCCCGCGTCGATCGCCCGCTGGATCGCGGCCGTGTCGTCGGTGACCCCGTCACCTGTTATGGAACTGTCCATAGAAGCCCCCCGACTTCCCTTTTGTCAGCCCGCGTGGTCCTTGAGGGTGGCCCACACCTCGTCCACCCGGGCGTCCAGATCGTCCATCGTGCCCTCGTTGGGGATGACGAGGGTGGCGGCCTTCAGGCGGTCCTCCCGCGTCGCCTGGGCGGCGATCCGGGCGCGCGCGTCCTCCTCCGGCATGTTCCTGTACGTTGCCAGGCGTTCGATCCGCGTCTCGTCGGCGGCGTCCACCACGATGACCACGTCGTACATGGCGGCCAGCTTGTTCTCCACCAGCAGCGGGACGTCGTAGACGACGATCGCGTCCTGCGCCGCCCGCTCCTGCAACGCCGCCACCCTGGCGCCCACCAGCGGGTGCACGATGCTGTTCAGCGTGGCCAGGCTGTCGGGGTCGGCGAAGACGATCGTGCCGAGCTTTTCCCTGTTGAGCGAACCGTCGGGATGCAGCACCTCGTCGCCGAACACCGCGACGATCCTGGCCAGCCCCTGCGTGCCCGGCTGCACCACCTCGCGGGCGATCTTGTCCGCGTCGATCACCACCGCGCCCTTGGCGGCGAGCCGCTTGGACACCTCGCTCTTGCCCGACCCGATCCCGCCGGTGAGCCCCACCTTCAGCATGATCGCAGCATACGCGTCAGGGGGTTCTTCGCAGGTGCACCAGGGTCAGGTGGTCGTCCATCCTTTCCCTGCTCGTTTCCCGGTAGCCGAGCCTGCGGTAGAGGCGCAGGTTGCCGTCGGAGAGGTGGCCGGTGTAGAGGTCGAACGCCTCGGCGTCCTGGAGCTCGGCGTGCAGGGCGTTCAGGAGCGCGGTCCCGATGCCCGTTCCCTGCCTGTCCGGGGCTACCACGAGCCTTCCTACGAGGCAGGTGGTGTTCTGGAGCTGGCCGCGTACGGCGCCGACGATCCTGGTGCCTTCCACGGCTTTGAGGACGGTGGCGGTGTCGATGACCTTGCGTACCTGCTCTACGGACTCGACCAGTGGGGGGATGTAGGGGTCCCCGTAGAGTTGCGCTTCGGTGACATAGGCGGCGCGCTGCAGGGTGAGGATCTCCCCTGCGTCGCCGGTGACGGCGCGTTCGATGACCACCCGCCTACCGTATCGGTCCCCTGGACGATCCGTAGCGGCCCTCTTGAGGACCTGCAGCCCTTGAAAGGCCCCCGCCCTCTGAGACCCGCACGCCTCCACGGCCCACACCCTCCACACGGGCCGGGGTCCCTTTGAGGACCATAGCCCTCGAGAGGCGCCCGCCCCCTGAGACCCGCACTCCACACGGCCCGGGGTCCCTTAAGAGACCTCTATGAGAGGCCTGCACCCTCTCCAAGGTTGGGTTGGGAAAAAGAAAGCGGCCCCGCCCAGGAGGGCGGGGCCGCGATCTACGGGCTACTGCGAGCGACTAGCTCTGGCCGCCGGCGAGCTTCTCGCGGAGAGCCGCGAGCGCCTCGTCGGAAGCGAGCGCCCCACCGGCCGGAGCCGAGGAGGACGACGAGCTGCTGCTGGAAGCAGGAGCGGTCTCACCGGTGTAGGTCGAGGGGACCTCGCCCGCCTCGGCCTCAGCCTTACGAGCCTCCTCGATCTGCTTCTTGTGAGCCTCGAAGCGGGTCTGCGCCTCGGCGTACTGGCGCTCCCACTCCTCACGCTGCTTGTCGAAGCCGTCGAGCCACTCACCGGTCTCCGAGTCGAAGCCCTCGGGGTAGATGTAGTTGCCCTGGTCGTCGTACGTGGCTGCCATGCCGTACAGCGTCGGGTCGAACTCGACCTCGGCGCCGCTGACACCCTCGTTGGCCTGCTTCAGCGAGAGGCTGATGCGACGGCGGTCGAGGTCGATGTCGATGATCTTGACAAAGATCTCGTCGCCGACCTGGACGACCTGCTCCGGGATCTCCACGTGGCGCTCGGCCAGCTCGGAGATGTGGACCAGACCCTCGATGCCCTCTTCGACGCGGACGAACGCACCGAACGGCACCAGCTTGGTGACCCGGCCGGGAACGACCTGGCCGATCTGGTGCGTACGGGCGAACTGCTGCCACGGGTCTTCCTGCGTCGCCTTGAGCGAGAGGGAGACGCGCTCGCGCTCCATGTCGACGTCGAGAACCTCGACGGTGACTTCCTGGCCGACCTCGACAACCTCGGACGGGTGGTCGATGTGCTTCCAGGAGAGCTCGGACACGTGGACGAGGCCGTCGACGCCACCCAGGTCCACGAAGGCACCGAAGTTGACGATCGAGGACACGACGCCCTTGCGGACCTGGCCCTTCTGCAGCGTGTTGAGGAACGTCTGGCGAACCTCGGACTGCGTCTGCTCAAGCCAGGCGCGGCGGGACAGAACCACGTTGTTGCGGTTCTTGTCCAGCTCGATGATCTTCGCCTCGAGCTCACGGCCGACGTACGGCTGCAGGTCGCGCACGCGGCGCATCTCGACCAGGGACGCGGGGAGGAAGCCGCGGAGGCCGATGTCGAGGATGAGACCACCCTTGACGACCTCGATGACGGTGCCGGTGACGATGCCGTCCTCGTCCTTGATCTTCTCGATCGTGCCCCAGGCGCGCTCGTACTGAGCACGCTTCTTGGACAGGATCAGGCGCCCTTCCTTGTCCTCCTTCTGGAGAACCAGGGCTTCGACGTGCTCGCCGACTTCCACGACGTCCGCGGGGTCGACATCATGCTTGATCGAGAGCTCACGCGAGGGGATGACGCCCTCGGTCTTGTAGCCGATATCGAGAAGAACCTCGTCTCGATCGACCTTGACGACGGTGCCCTCGACGATGTCGCCGTCGTTGAAGTACTTGATGGTCTCGTCGATCGCTGCGAGGAATTCTTCCTCGGACCCGATGTCGTTGACCGCTACCTGCGGGGTGCTCGAGGTGGCCTCAGTGCTGGACGTCATGTGTGGAATTGCTCCGAACGCGGACAGATGTCGATGTGGCGGATGCGCGGCAGGCCCTCTTCCGCATCAAGCCGAGGATTAGCGTCATCGACGAGACCGAGCGCGAGCCCGCTCCGTCTGAGGCGCGCGCGAGCCCACAGCGCAGCGATCAGCATATGAGACCTGAGTGGCCTGGTCAATCCGAGGGCACGCGAACACCACGGCAAGATCGCGCCTAGTAGGCGTTGACCTGGGAGGCCCGCTTCGGTGCGATATTACCCCGAAGTGCCTGCGGGATGGAGATCCGGAGCGGATCGCCGTCCGAAACGTAGCGCTCACCAGGGTGTTTGTTCAGCCACCCGAGCCAGTACTCCGAGCACCACTTACGACATTCACCTTTTTTGCCGTTGCTCTGGATCCGCTGGATCGCGCCGCGGTCGAACTTCTTCGCGTACGGCGAAAGCGACGGCTCCGCCCCGGCCAGGAAAACGCCCCCGAAGTCGTAGGACGTGCCGTCCCACGAGCCGGTCCTGGCCAGCTTCTTGCTCCTGGGCATCGAGCCGAACGGCAGGGCCATGGTCTTGGCCGGCCCGACGCCGAGCTTCTTCAGCAGCCGCTCCAGGCGCACGAGCTGCTCGCGGACCTTCTTCTTGGAGAGCGTACGGAGATCCGGGTGCGACCAGGTGTGGTTGGCGACCTCGAACCCGTGCTGGGTCAGCCACTGGACGGCCTTGACCTGCTCGTCGCGGTCGTCCAGGCCGAAGGGGCGCTTGTTGATCCAGAACGTCGCCACGGGGCGGAAGGTCGGGTACTCCCGCGCCACCCGGTAGATCAGGTCGACCGCCGTGTCCTTCTTCGGCATGCCGTCGGCGTCGAGCGCGAAGTGGCTCTGGTGGCCGTCGTCGAAGGTGAGCACGACGGGGAACTTGCCCGCCGGGACCCGGATGTCGCCGGTGGCGAACTCGCGGGCGGTGATCGGCACGTAGCCCTGCTTGGCGAGCTGCTCCAGCTCCTTGCGCAGCTGGGACGGGGTCCTGTCGATGGAGGCGAGACGCTTTTTCAGGATGCGGTGGTACATGAGCACGGGGACCTTGCCGAGCTCGTTGGCCTTGACCTGCTTGGCGAACTCGGGCGAGGCGACGACGGGCGGCGGCTGCTCGGCGCTGGGCAGGGTGGGCTGGGGCTGCTGGGTCGGCTGGGTCTGCGCGACCGCCTGGCGGCCGACCTCGGGGGCGTCGGCGGCGGGCATGAGGAAGAGAGCCACGGCGGCGATGACCACCACCACGATGTTGGCGATGCCGATGATCCGCGTGAGGGACGCTGAACTCCGCACAGAACTCCAGTGCCAGTTGTGGTGACCGCTGAAACCCCACCCTAGCCGCTTATCCCCAAACAAAACCCGCCTTGCACCCCACCCCACCCACCCCCTCAAGGGAAGAAGAGGCCCCCGCAGGACCCCACACGCGGGGCCACACGCGGGGCCACACGCGGGGCCACACGCGGGGCCACACGCGGGGCCACACGCGGGGCCACACGCGGGGCCACACGCGGGGTTTATGGAGAGGCTCGCTCTTTACGGGGGCGAGCCGGGGGTGGGTGTGAGGGCGCGCATGGGCGCCCGTCGGGCGTGCCTCTGGAGGAACATCAGCCCTCGTCGGCGGGTGGGCGTCACGGCGGCGCCTTGCCGGGCGGACCCCCGGAGGGACGCCCACCCACATCGGCGGTGGGCGTCGCCTGGCGCGAGCCGTACCAAGAAGAACCGGCCCGCTAGTGGCCCGCGTCCTCCCACGTGCGTCCCACGCCCACCGAGACGTCCAGCGGCACGCGCAGGCTGTAAGCCGCCGCCATCTGGTCCCGCACCAGCTGCGTCAGCACCTCCAGCTCCCCACCAGCCACCTCGAACACCAGCTCGTCATGCACCTGCAGCAACATCCGCGATCCCAGCCCCTCCTCGCGCAGCGCCTGCCGCACGTTGAGCATCGCGACCTTGATGATGTCCGCCGCCGACCCCTGGATCGGCGCGTTCAGCGCCATCCGCTCGGCCATCTCCCGCCGCTGCCGGTTGTCGGAGGTGAGGTCCGGCAGGTATCGCCGCCGCCCCATGATCGTCTCCGTGTACCCGTCCGTCCGCGCCTGCTGCACGATCGCCTGCAGGAAGTCGCGAACCCCGCCGAACTCCTCGAAGTACTCGTCCTTCAGCGCCTTGGCCTCGGCCACCGGGATGTTGAGCTGCCCCGACAGCCCGAAGTCGGACAGACCGTAGGCGAGCCCGTAGTTCATCGCCTTGATCTTGGCCCGCAGCTCCCCGTCGACCTGCTCCGGCGGGATGTCGAACACCCGCGCCGCCGTCGCCTGGTGGAAGTCGTGCCCGGACTCGAACGCCTCGATCAGCGACTCGTCACCCGACAGATGCGCCATGATGCGCAGTTCGATCTGGCTGTAGTCGGCCGTCAGCAGCGTCTCGTAACCGGCCCCGACCGTGAAGCCCTGCCGGATCCGCCGCCCCTCGGCGGTGCGGATCGGGATGTTCTGCAGGTTGGGCTTCTCGCTGGACAACCGGCCGGTGGCCGCCACGATCTGGTTGAAGGTGGTGTGGATGCGGCTGTCGTCGGAGATCTCCTTGATCAGCCCCTCGACCGTGGTGCGCAGCTTCTGCTGGTCGCGGTGGCGGAGCATGATCGTGGGCAGCTCGTGCTCGGTCTGCGTGGCCAGCCAGGCCAGCGCGTCGGCGTCGGTCGTGTAGCCGGTCTTGGTCTTCTTCGTCTTGGGCAGGTTGAGCTTGGTGAAGAAGATCTCCTGGAGCTGCTTGGGCGAGCCCAGGTTGAACGGCTCGCCGACGACCCGGTGCGCCTCCTCGACCGCCTGCTTGACCGCCGCGCCGAACTCGGACTCCAGCCCGGCGAAGTATTCGCGGTCGGCAGCGATCCCGGCCCGCTCCATCTCGGCGAGCACGCCCACCAGGGGCAGCTCGACGTCGGTCATGAGCTGGGTGCCGCCGCGCTGGGACAGGAACTCCTCCAGCGAGGTGGCCAGCTCGCGCACCGCGTGGGCGCGCAGCGCGAGGTCCTTGGCCGGAGCGTCGTCGTCGTCGCCGAACAGCGCCGCCTGCGCGTCGGGCACCTCTTCAGCCCGCAGGTCACGGTTGAGGTAGCGCCTGGCCAGCTCTTCGAGCGTGGGCGAGCGCTGCCCCGGCATGGCCAGGTAGGCGGCCAGCGCGGTGTCGCAGGTCAGCCCGGCCAGCTCCATGCCCTGCGCCCAGAGCGCCAGGATCGGCCCCTTGGCGTCGTGGACCGCCTTGGGGTGATCGTCGGAGGCCAGCCACGCTCGCAGCGCGGCCTCGTCGGCCTCGGTCAGCTTGGTGGGGTCGATGTGCGCTGCGGTGCCGTCGGGCGAGGCGATGGCGATGGCGTCGATGCGCCCCGTGCCGGAACCGTACGCGCCCCTGAAGGCCAGCCCGGCGCGCCCGGCGGGCAGCGCGGACAGCCAGCCGGAGACCCGGTCGGGGCCCAGGATGAACGTCTCGACCTCGAAGCCCTGGTCGGGCTCCGCCTCGTTGGTGCCGAGCACCTTGAACACCCGCTCGCGCAGCTCGCCGCGGATCTGCAGGGTGTCGAAGAGCTTGTCGATCTCGCCGCGGTCCCAGGCACCCTGGCGCAGGTCCTCGATCTGGACGGCGAGCGGCACGTCGCGCATGAGCTCGGTCAGCCTGCGGTTCATCATGACCTGGCCGAGGTGCTCGCGGAGCTTGTCGCCGACCTTGCCCTTGACCTCGTCGACCCGGTTGACCAGCTCCTCCAGCGAGCCGAACTCGCGGATCCACTTGGCGGCCGTCTTCTCGCCGACACCGGGGATGGACTTGAGGTTGTCGCTGGAGTCGCCGCGGATGGCCGCGAAGTCAGGGTATTGCGCGGGGGTCAGCTCGTACTTCTCCTCCACCGCTGCGGGGGTGAAGCGGGTCATGTCGCTGATGCCACGGCGCGTCATCAGCACGGTGACGTGGTCGTTGACGAGCTGCAGCGCGTCGCGGTCGCCGGTGACGATCAGCACGTCCATGTCCTGCGCGGTCGCCTGTACGGCGAGCGTCGCGATCAGGTCGTCCGCCTCGTATCCGGCCAGCGAGGTGTAGGGGATCTTCAGCGCGTCGAGCAGCTCGAAGATGAGCTGGATCTGCGGCCGGAAGTCGTCCGGCGTGGCCGAGCGGCCCGCTTTGTACTCTTCGTACGCCTCGTGCCTGAACGTCGGCTCGCTGCGGTCCCAGCACACCAGGACGTGGGTGGGCTGCTCGTCGCGCAGGATGTTGGTCAGCATCGACGTGAAGCCGTAGACGGCAGCGGTCGGCTGGCCGTCCGTCGTCCTCAGGTCCGCTTCCTTGAGCGCGTAATAGGCCCGGTACGCAAGGGAATGCCCGTCCAGCAGCAGCAGACGGGGCCGGGCGGGGGTCGCTTCACTCTTCGGCACACAGGCAGCCTAGTCTGCGAGTGCGACAGAAAACCTGAGCTCGAAGGACAGGAGGCCTCTCCTTGACGATGACGGAACCGCTCGACATCTCCATGGTCAACGCCATGAGCAAGGGCACGCTGGCGGAGCGCATGGGCATCGAGTTCGTCGAGGCGTCGCCCGAGCGGGTGGTCGGCCGCATGCCCGTCGAGGGCAACACCCAGCCGTACGGCCTGCTGCACGGGGGCGCGTCGGTCGTCCTGGCCGAGTCGATCGGCTCGGTCGCCGCGGCCATCCACGCGGGCCCCGACCGCATCGCCGTCGGCATCGAGATCAACGCCACGCATCACCGCTCGGCCACGGAGGGTCACGTCACCGGCGTCGCCACCCGGATCCACGGCGGCCGCACGCTGGCCACCTACGAGATCGAGATCACCGACGAGCAGGGGCGCCGCATCTGCACCTCCCGCCTCACCTGCATGCTGCGCGACCGGTAGAAACATCACCAACTCTGGCGTCTCTTTGCACAGGACGCCCGTTGGTCGCTACGGTGGTCCGAGCAGAGCCCGCGGGGAGGCCGAGTAGATAACGTGTGAGGCCGGGGAAGCCACACATGGTCCCAAAGGTCCCCCTCGGGCTCCCTTAATGCCCGAAATGCGCCGCCGTACCGTGTCAAAGGGTTAGAGCCTGTAGCTCCCCGCACACATAACGCGCCACTTTTCCGCCGACATTTTTGGCGATTGTTGCAATTCTGTTCTCAACCGCCTCATGGGTGTTGAGGTATTTAGCCCCTGACCTGCCGTGACCTTTGCTCACGTACTCGACACACAGTGGTCACTGATTGGTGACGAACGACCCTGAACCGGGCGTTCGGGAATAAGCTCCGGCCACAGCATTGCAGCCATCCTTTGCGATGCGGCGTGTCGGGATGGCGGGGGGCGACTCCGCCATGACCTCATAGGGAGCACCATTGCGCAGAGCCGTGATCGCGTTCACGGCCTTCCTGGGTGGACTCATCTTCTTGCTCTCCGCCAGCACCAGCGCAGCCTGGGCGGACGGCGAGGGCCTGAAGGGCACACTCAAAAACCAAGGCCAGCCAGTGAACGGCGTAAAGATCAGTGCGGTCGACGAGGGCGGCAAGCCCGTCGGCGAGGCCACCACGGACGCCCAGGGAGTCTGGAAGATCCCAGTACCCAAGCCGGCCACCTACAAGGTCACCCTCGACGCGAAGACGCTTCCCAGCGGCGTCTCGCTGAAGTTCACCGACAAGGGGACGCTGACCGTCCCCGTCGCGGTCAACCAGGAGAAGACGGTCCTGTTCGCCCTCGTCACCGGTAAGGGCACCACGACGACGGCGGCCACGAACCAGGGCGACTCCTCGAGCTACTGGGACCGGGTGGCGCAGCTCGCCTTCGAAGGTCTCAGCCTGGGCCTGATCATCGCGCTCGGCGCGGTGGGCCTGTCGCTCATCTTCGGCACCACGGGCCTGACCAACTTCGCCCACGGCGAGCTGCTGACCATCGGCGCGTTCCTGGCGTACGTCCTCAACGCCACGTTCGGCCTGCACCTCCTCATCGCGGCCCCGATCGCCGTGCTCATCGCCGCCGCGCTCGGCTACGGCCAGGACCGCTTCTTCTGGGGCTGGCTGCGCAAGCGCAAGACCGGGCTGATCAGCATGATGATCATCTCGATCGGCCTGGCGATCTTCCTGCGCTACCTCGTGCTCTTCCTGTTCGGCGGCAGGAGCCTGTCGTACGTGCAGTACGTCGCCCAGGACGGCATCCAGATCGGCCCGATCACCACCACGCCCAAGAGCCTGGTCGCGATGGCCATCCAGATCGTCGTCCTCATCGCCGTCGGCCTCTGGCTCACCCGCACCCGCATGGGCAAGGCCACCAGGGCCGTCGCGGACAACCCCGCCCTGGCCGCCTCCTCCGGGATCAACGTCGACCGGGTCATCAGGCTCGTCTGGGCCGCGGGCGCCGGCATCGCCGCCCTCGCGGGCATCCTGCTCGGCACCACCCAGACGCTCCAGTTCGTGATGGGCCAGCAGCTCCTGCTGCTCATGTTCGCCGGCGTCACCCTCGGCGGTCTCGGCACCGCCTTCGGCGCCCTCGTGGGCTCGCTCGTCGTGGGCGTCTTCGTCCAGGTGTCGACCCTCTGGATCCCGCCGGAGATGAAGTACGTCGGCGCACTGGTGGTGCTCATCCTCGTGCTCCTGGTCAGGCCGCAGGGCATCCTGGGCCGTCGCGAGCGGATTGGCTAAGGAGGCGACATGGACTGGTTTCTCGTCATCAGCCGGGCTCTCGAAGCCGGCATCGGCACCGAGGCCGTCATCTACGCTCTTGCGGCGATCGGCCTGAACGTCCAGTTCGGTTACACCGGACTGCTCAACTTCGGCCAGGCGGGCTTCCTGGCGATCGGCGCCTACGCCATCGCCGTCACCGTCTCGACCTTCGGCCTGCCCTTCTTCCTCGGCGTCGGCATCGGCATCGTCCTGTCGGTGCTCATGGCGCTGCTGCTGGGCATCCCGACCCTGCGCCTGCGCGCCGACTACCTGGCCATCGTCACCATCGCGGCCGCCGAGATCATCCGCATGATCGTGCGCTCGGTGGCCCTGGAGGAGACGCTGGGCGGCACGGACGGCCTGCAGGCCTTCTCCGACAGCTTCTACGCGCTCAACCCCTACTCCCCCGGCGCCTACGGCCTCGGCGAGCTCATCAGCTTCGACCACCGCACCATGTGGGTGCTGACGGTCGGCTGGGTGTTCGTGGTCCTCATCAGCTTCGTTCTCTACCTGGTGATGAAGAGCCCCTGGGGCCGCGTGCTCAAGGCCATCCGCGAGGACGAGGACGCCGTGCGGAGCCTGGGCAAGAACGTCTTCGCCTTCAAGATGCAGTCGCTGGTCATCGGCGGTCTCATCGGCTGCGTGGCGGGCTTCATCTTCGCCCTCAGCCGCTCCGCCGTACAGCCCGACCTGTACAGCACCGAGCTGACGTTCTACGCCTACACCGTGCTGATCCTCGGCGGCACCGCGCGGATCCTCGGCCCGATCGTGGGTTCCGCCATCTTCTGGGTGCTGCTTATCCTCGTGAAGACAGGGTTGGAGGAGGCCGTCAACTCCGGCGCCATCACCTTCATCACGGTGAACCAGGTCGGCGCCATCAACCTGATGTTCGTCGGACTCGGCCTGATGCTCCTGCTCATCTTCCGACCACAGGGCATCTTCGGCGACAAGAGGGAGATCGCGCTCGATGCACGCTGACGAATCCCGCAAAGCGGCTGCCCTGGCGGCCTTCAAGGGGCTGGAGTCCGAGCCAGGCGTCGCCAAGCCTGACCCGATCCTGGTCGTCGACAACGTGGTGCGCCGCTTCGGCGGTCTCACCGCTGTCGACGTCAACCACATCGAGGTCCAGCGCGGCTCCATCACCGCGCTGATCGGCCCCAACGGCGCAGGCAAGACCACGTTCTTCAACCAGCTCACCGGCTTCGACACGGCCGACTCCGGCCAGTGGACGTTCAACGGCAAGCAGATGAACGGCGTGCACGCCCACAAGGTGGCGCGCATGGGCATGGTCCGCACCTTCCAGCTCACCAAGGCGCTGTCGAAGCTGACGGTGCTGGAGAACATGCGCCTGGGCGCCCAGGGCCAGCGCGGCGAGAACTTCTTCCGCGCCCTGTTCTCCGCGCTCTGGGAGAAGCAGGAGGACGAGATCACCGCCAGGGCCGACGAGCTCCTGGCCCGGTTCAAGCTCGACACCAAGCGCGAGGACTTCGCCGGGAGCCTGTCCGGCGGCCAGCGCAAGCTCCTGGAGATGGCGCGCGCCCTCATGGTCCAGCCCGAGCTGGTCATGCTGGACGAGCCCATGGCCGGGGTGAACCCGGCGCTCACCCAGTCGCTGCTCGGCCACGTGAAGGGCCTGCGCGAGGAGGGCATGACCGTCCTGTTCGTCGAGCACGACATGGACATGGTCCGCGACATCAGCGACTGGGTCATCGTCATGGCCCAGGGCGGCGTGATCGCCGAGGGTCCGCCCGACACGATCATGTCGGACGCGCGCGTCATCGACGCCTACCTCGGCGCCCACCACGACGCGCCGCTGTCGGCCGAGGAAGAGGAGCAGCAGCTCCACGAGGCCGAGGCCGAGCTCGAGGTCGAGTCGGAGACGGTCGACGAGAGCGGAAAGGAGCCGGCCAAGTGACCGAGTTCGAAGACGACGCGGTGACCAGGGTCGCCGAGGCCGGAGTCGAGTCCGACGCCGCCGTCACCGACCGGGGCGATCACCTGGAGGCGGCCGAGGGCGCGCTCCTGCGCTGCGACCAGCTGGTCGCCGGCTACGTGCCCGGGGTGAACATCCTCAACGGCTGCGACCTGTACGTGAAGCAGGGCGAGCTGATCGGCATCATCGGCCCCAACGGCGCAGGCAAGTCGACGCTGCTCAAGGCGCTGTTCGGGCTCGTGGAGGTCCGCAGCGGCGGGATCACGCTGAACGGCGAGGACATCACCGGGCTCAAGGCGCACGCGCTCGTCTCGCGCGGCGTGGGGTTCGTGCCGCAGACCAACAACGTGTTCCCGAGCCTGACCGTCGAGGAGAACCTCGAGATGGGCGCCTTCCAGGCCCCGGGCAAGTTCAAGGAGCGCTTCGCATTCGTCTGCGACATCTTCCCCGCGCTCAACGAGCGGCGTAAGCAGCGGGCGGGTTCGCTGTCCGGCGGCGAGCGCCAGATGGTCGCCATGGGCCGCGCGCTCATGACCGAGCCGTCGGTGCTGCTGCTGGACGAGCCGTCCGCCGGTCTGTCGCCCAAGCTGCAGGACCTGGTGTTCATCCAGACCCAGCAGATCAACAGGGCCGGCGTCACGGTCGTCATGGTCGAGCAGAACGCGCGCCGCTGCCTGCAGATCTGCGACCGCGGCTACGTGCTCGACCAGGGGCGCAACGCTTACACCGCGAGCGGCCGCGACCTGATCAACGACCCCAAGGTGATCGAGCTCTACCTGGGAACCCTCGCGCGCGCCTGACGCGTCCACGAGCCGAGCCCCGCCGGAACCCCCCTTCCGGCGGGGCTCTTTCCTTTGCCACGATGGCCGCTATGAGATGGATGATCCCCCCAGTCGTTCTGCTCCTGGCGCTCCTGTCCTGCTCACCGGCGACCGGTGACCCGCCGGCGACCGTCGCGGCCAAGAAGTCGGACGGTACGGAGAGTCCGTGCGGCAAGGTCGTGTCCGCGATCGGCTACGCGGCTTTCAGCCTGGTGCCCGCCGGGCAGGAGGAGAGCCAGAAGTTCGACGACGACGCGCGCGGCAGGCTCTCCTACGTGTGGGGCACCGTGCAGAGGTACGGCCCGCAGCTCCCCCAGGCGCTCCAGCAGCAGCAGGAGACGCTCCGCCGTACCACCCAGGGGTTGTCGCCCGCTGACACCCCGCACGAGGAGCAGGTGAAGCTGCTGCGCGAGTACCGCGCGGCGGCGGAAGCGGTCACCAAGGGTTGTGCGTAGACGCGAAAGGACCCCGGCCCGACGGGCCGGGGTCCTCTCTAACTCGGCTTAGATCTTGCCGGGCAGGTACGCCACGTTCTTGTGCTTGTTGGTGGCGTCGTACTGGTAGATGCCCATGGTGGCCTCGGTCGGGTCACCGGCGTCGCTGAACTCGATCGGGCCGGAGACACCGTCGTAGTCGATGTCCTTGCCGGCGGCGAGCAGGTCGGCGCAGGTCTTGAAGTCCTTGCACTTCTCGCCACCCTTGCTGACCTCGGGCAGCTTGGCGGCGATGGACTTGCCGTCGTCGGCCTTGGCGGCCACGGCGGCCAGCGCCGACAGGATCGTGGCGTCGTAGGACTCGGGACCGTAGTTGTAGTCCTTGAGGTCCGGGTTCACCTTGAGGAGCTTGGCCTTGAGGTCATCGCTCACGGCAGCGCCGGGCTGGGTGCCCTTGACGCCGGTGAGGGTGCCCTTCGGGAAGTCCTTCGAGTAGTCGGACAGGTTGCCGTCGACGAAGTAGATCTTGATCTTGTCGGGGCCGAGACCCTGCTTCTTGAGTTCGGGGATGAGCTTCTTGGTCTCCTCGAACGCGATCAGCGCGAGCGCCTGCGGCTTGGCGGCCTTGATCTTCGCCACGTCGGCGGCGAAGTCGGCGGCCGACGGGTCGTAGGCGACCTCGGCGGCGATGGTGCCGCCGCCGCCCTCGACCGACTTCTTGACCTCGGCGGCCAGGCCGGTGCCGTAGGAGTCCTGACGGTTGAGGATGGCGATGCTGTCGCTGCCGTCCTGGATCATCAGGTCGCCGAGGACGCGGCCCTGGAGAACGTCAGAGGGAGCAGTACGGAAGTACAGGCCCTTGTCGTTGTAGGTCGTGAAGGTCGGCGAGGTGTTCGCGGGCGAGAAGTGGACCACGCCGGCGTTCACGATCTTGTCGATGACCGTCAGGGAGACACCGGAGGAGGCGGCGCCCAGGACGACGTCGACCTTCTGCTGGAGCAGCTTGTCGACCGACTGGGAGGCGATGTCCGTCTTGGTGTCGCCGGAGTCGGAGTCGATCTTCGTGACGGGCTTGCCGTTCACGCCACCGGCTTCGTTGATCTCGTTGATGGCGAGCTGGACGCCGGCGAACTCCGGCGGGCCGAGGAAGGCCAGGTCGCCGGTCTGCGGCAGCAGCGTGCCGATCGTGAGCGTGCCGTCGCCCGCCGCCGCGGCAGGAGCGGACGCGCTCTCCGAGGCGCTCGGCGCGGTCGAGGCCGCGGGCTTGGCCGTCTCCTGGCCACCGCCACAGGCGGTCAGGGCGAGGCTCGCCGCCGCAGCGACGGCCAGCGCGCGCCCGAGGGGGGCAATGCGGATCATGAAGTGTCTCCTTCATCCAAGGCCGGGATACGTCAGCGCGGCCGACCGTCCCGATCGAATGTTGGAAACGTACAAAACCCTGACGTCGCGATCTAGACATCTGACCGAAGTGAGGACACTTGGATGCGGAGTCGTAATCAGTCCTCAACCTAAGGGCCGGTTTCCGGCTTGTGCAGGGACAATGCGTGACAGCGTCTCGTATTCTGATCGCAAAATCTCGCATACCGGAAGCGGGCATGGCTGTTGAGCATGTGACAGGGCTGCGCCGCCCTCGCCTATCCTCTGTCATCATGCAGCCCGTGGCGAGGGGATGCAGAGTCGTGATGAACCTGACATCTCTCCGCGCCTAGAGTGCTCGGGTGAAGCGGATCATCCTCCCCGTGCTCGGCGCCGTCCTGCTGACCGCCTGTAGCGGGCCCTCCCCTGCCGCAGCGCCCTCGACGGCGCCGCCGCCGGGGGTTTCCGTCTTCCTGACCCAGCAGCGTTCGGACGAGCCGCTGCACGCGCTCGAGATCTCGGTGCGCAACGCGACGGACACCCCCGTCTACATCGCCGACGTGCAGCTCGTCACCGCTTCGTTCAAGACCCTCCCTCCGGAGAAAATCGACACCACGTTCCCTCGGACGGAGCAGACCGACCTCCGGGTTCCGTACGGCGAGGCCCAATGCGATCCGCAGGCCGTACCCCCCGTCCAGCCGGCGACGGTCACGGCCAATGTGCGCACCGGCGACGAGCCGCTGCGCAAGGTGGTCTTCCAGGTGCCGCACCCCGACCCGCTGCTGACCCGCCTGCTCAAGGCGGAGTGCTCCGCCTTCCTGGTCAAGGCGGCGGCCACGTTCTCGTGGGGGACGTCGTGGAAGCGCGCGGGCGAGTTCCTGCGCGGCGAGGTCACGCTGACCAGGCAGCCGGGCAGCACGCGCAAGGTGACGCTGCGGACCATCGACGCCACCACCCACTACACGGTGCGCCGGGTCTCCGGCGGCGAGCCGTGGGCCGTCCTGGAGCCCTCACAGCAGAGCGTGAGCGTGCCGGTGGAGATCAACCCGTCGCGGTGCGACGGGCACGCCTTCGCCGAGGCCAAGAAGGCCAACCTGTTCCCGTTCAGGGCCTCGCTGGACCAGGACGAGGAGCGGGTGGTCATCGTGGTGCCGCCCAAGGAGGTGCAGGTGGCCTTCAACCTCTACGCGGTGAAGGCCTGCGGCGTCGGCGTCGGTTAGCCCTCGCTCTTCTTGGAGGCGGCGTCGTCCACGACGATCTGGGCGACCTCGCGCATGCTCAGCCTGCGGTCCATGGAGGCCTTCTGGATCCAGCGGAAGGCCTCGGGCTCGGTCCAGCCCTGGCCGGTCATCAGCAGGCCCTTGGC
This sequence comes from Nonomuraea sp. NPDC050556, assembly GCF_044457355.1. Classification (NCBI taxonomy): domain Bacteria; kingdom Bacillati; phylum Actinomycetota; class Actinomycetes; order Streptosporangiales; family Streptosporangiaceae; genus Nonomuraea; species Nonomuraea sp. NPDC050556. The sequence continues at coordinate 3,442,831 of NZ_JBITGU010000001.1, forward strand.
GCGCTCCACCAGCTTGCGCGTCTCGAGCCTGTCGGACAGGTTGGAGACCTCCTTGGCGAGGGCGACCATCTCCTCGTGCCTGCTGACCGCCATCTCGATCGCCGGCACCAGGTCGGCCTTGGTGAACGGCTTGACCAGGTAGGCCATCGCGCCCGCGTCCCTGGCCCGCTCGACCAGGTCGCGCTGGGAGAAGGCGGTGAGGATCAGGCATGGTGCTATGCGGTCGGACACGATCCGCTCGGCCGCCGAGATGCCGTCCAGGACGGGCATCTTGACGTCCAGGATGACGAGGTCCGGGCGGAGCTCGGTGGCCAGCTGGATCGCCTGCTCCCCGTCACCGGCCTCACCCACGACGACGTAGCCGTCCTCCTGGAGCATCTCCTTGAGGTCGAGCCGGATCAGGGCCTCGTCTTCTGCGATCACCACTCGCCGCTGCGTACTCACGAGCAGAAGAGTACCGACGTCCGCTAGATTAGATCCACGCCGGTGCCCCTGCTGATCGTCGCGGACGGTAAGCTACGGCACTGAGGAACCGGACAAGTCCGGAAATATGCCCCGATAGCCCAACGGCAGAGGCAGTGGTCTCAAACACCATCCAGTGTGGGTTCGAATCCCACTCGGGGCACTCACAACTCCACAGCCACCCGCGGCGCGCGGCAGGCCCAGGTCACCGCGGGTCGTGGTTCGCTCATGAGAAGTGCGCCCCATGTCACCGTTTCTCGACGGCTGATCGTTGGGCGAGTTGCGCGGTGTTCTGTGATACTCGGCGGCGTGTCGCGAGTGTTGTTGATCGAGGATGATCCGGCCGTGCGGGAGGGGCTGGAGCTGGCCCTGTCCCGGCACGGGCATCGGGTGCGGGCGGTGGACTCCGGCGAGCTGGGGCTGGAGCGGCTGCGCACCGACCCTCCGGACGTGGTGGTGCTCGACCTGATGTTGCCGGGTATGGATGGGTTCGAGGTATGTCGCCGGATCCGGGCCGTCGGGGAGGTGTCGATCATCATGCTGACCGCCCGCGGCGACGACATGGACGTCGTGGCCGGGCTGGAGGCGGGCGCCGACGACTACGTGGTCAAGCCGGTGCAGCCGCGGGTGCTGGAGGCGCGCATCCGCGCGGTGCTGCGGCGGACGGGGCGCGACCAGGCGGAGCTGGAGCGGCACGGCGACCTGACCATCGATCGCGCCGGTCTGGTGGTGTCCGTGCGCGGGGTGCCGGTCGGCCTGGCGCCGACGGAGTTGCGGCTGCTGCTGGAGCTGTCGGGGACGCCTGGGCGGGTGCACTCGCGCCAGCAGTTGCTGGAGTCGGTGTGGGAGCACGGCTACTTCGGCGACTCGCGGCTGGTGGACGCGTGCGTGCAGCGGTTGCGCGCCAAGATCGAGGACGACTCCGTGTCGCCGGTGTACGTGCAGACGGTGCGGGGGTTCGGCTACCGGTTCGGGCCGGTGTGAGCCCTTGGTGGCGTCGGGGCGGCGTTGGGGGCTGCGTGCCCGGTTGTTGTTCGCGTTCGCGCTGCTCTGCGTGGTGACGGCGGCGGCGGTGGCCGGGGGCATCTACGTGCAGGCGCGCAACGCCATCCTGCAGCGGGCCCAGGACGCGGGCGTGCAGACGATGACCAGCAGGTTGGGGGCGCTGTTCCCGCTGCCGACCGCGACGCCGGGCCCGGCGCAGCTCGGTGAGATCGCCCGTACGGTGACCGACCGCTACAGCCTGGCTGTCGCCGTGTACCACGGGGAGCGCTCACCGGCCGGACTTGATCCCGCGGTGATCCCGCAAGAGCTGCGCCGCGCGGTGGCCGGGGGCGCCCTGGCGTGGCAGCGCGTGGTGTGGCAGGGCGCGCCCATCCTGATCATCGGCACCCCGCTGATGATCGTCGAAGCGGACCAGAGCAAGCGGTTGTCCGGCATCGAGGTCTACATCGCCCGCAGCCTGCTCCCGGAAGAACGCAGCATCGACCAGCTCGCCGTCTCCGCCTGGCTCACCGGCGCGGCGGCGCTGGCGTTCGCGGTCGTGCTGGCGTGGCTGGCCACGCGCGGCGTGCTGGGCCCGGTGCGCGAGCTGGGCCGGGGCGCTCGCCTGCTCGGCCAGGGCGAGCTGCGCACCAGGATCACGGTCGCGGGCTCCGACGAGCTGGCCGAGGTGGCCCGCACCTTCAACACCACCGCCGAGCAGCTCGAACAGCACGTCACGCAGCTGCGCGAGATGGAGGCCGACGCCCGGCGGTTCGTGGCCGACGTCTCCCACGAGCTGCGCACCCCGCTGGCCGCGCTGGCCGCGGTCGCCGACGTCCTGGAGGAGGAGGCGGCCGGGCTGCCGGAACCCGCCGCCACCGCCGCGCGTCTGGTCAGCCAGGAGACGCTCAACCTCACCGAGCTGGTCAACGACCTCATCGAGATCAGCCGCTTCGACTCCGGTGGCGCCGCCCTCACCCTGAACGACGTGGACATGGCCGAGCTCGTGCACGCCACCCTGCGCACCCGCGGCTGGACCCAGCAGGTCGGCACCGAGCTCGCACCCGACGTCACCGCGCGCCTCGACCCCCGCCGGGTGGACGTCATCCTCGCCAACCTGGTCGCCAACGCCCTGCGCCACGGCCGTCCTCCCGTGTCGGTACGGCTGGCGGCCGACGGGCAGTGGATCACGTTGCAGGTCCGCGACCACGGCCCGGGGCTGGACCGGGCGGTGCTGCCGCACGTCTTCGACCGCTTCTACAAGGCCAGCGCCGCCAGGGCCAGGTCGGAGGGCAGCGGCCTGGGCCTGGCCATCGCCCGCGAGAACACCCGCCTGCACCACGGCGAGCTGTCCGTCGCCAACGCGCCAGGCGGTGGCGCGGTGTTCACCCTGCGCCTGCCACGCGACGCGGACACATCGTGAAGACCCCGGCCGCGATCCTGGCGGCGTTGCTCGTCCTGACCGGCTGCGGCGTACGGCCCAGCGGCGTCATCACCGGCGGCGACCCGCCCGGCGGGCGCGTCGAAGCCACCAGGAAGATCACCCTCTACCTGGTGAACGGCGACCGGCTCAGCGCGGTGACCCGGCCGGGCGGGCCGTTGTCCCAGACCGACACCCTCGCGCTGCTGGCGGCGGGGCCCACCACGACGGAGCAGGCGCAGGGCCTCACCACCCGCGTCCCGCCCCAGGCCGGGCCGTTCACGGTGACCGTCGAACCGGCGGGCCGGCTGGTGGTGACGCTGTCCACCCCGGCGGGGCAGCTGCCGGCGCTGGCGATCCGGCAGATCGCTTGTACGGCTGCCGCCACGGTGCCGGAGAGCCCTCCAGCCCAGGTCACGGTCGACGGGCAGGACGTCGGGCCCCGGGACTGCCCGGAGTAGCGAGGTGGGACAGGAGGGATTCGAACCCCCTCAGCGCGATGGCACCTGATTTACAGTCAGGCCCGGCTCTCCCGCTCCGGCGCTGTCCCTCGACGCCTCCGAGGGTCGCAAAGCCGAGTCTGCGGGTGCAACGGGATTTCCGGTGAACCCGCGCGAGGTGGGGACCAGCGCGGCGGCCAGCGGGGCGAGGAGGCACGCTGCGGCGCAGCCGTACAGGACGGGGGTCGGGCCGAGGGCCTCGGACAGCGGGGCGATCGCCAGCAGGCCCAGGGGGGCCAGGCCGTAGGAGAACAGGAAGTCGACGGCCGAGACGCGGGCGAGCAGCTCGCCGGGCATCTCGCGCTGGGTGGCGGTGAACCAGGTGATGTTGAACAGCGACGAGCCGAAACCGGCGAGCGCGTAGCAGGAGACGATCGCGGGCGCCGGTGCGGAGACGGCCAGGGAGAGCGGAGCCAGACCGTAGGCGGCGAGCCCGGCGAGCGCGATCCAGCCCGCCGCTGGGGGGCGCCAGCGCAGCATGAGTACGGCTCCCGCCAGGGCGCCCGCGGTGAGCGCGGTGAGCGCGGCGGCCAGCAGCGCATCGCCCCCGTACTCTTCCCGCGACACCACGGGCAGCAGCACCTGGGTGGCGGCATACCCGGTGGCGGCCTCGATGGAGAGCGCTGCCAGCCCAGCAACAAACCACGCATGCCTCCCCGCCTCCCTCACACCCCCAAGAAACCCGGAGGACCCGGCCCTTAAGGACCCGCGCCCTGCCCCGGCCGCTTGAGGGCCAGGTCCCGGGGAGGCAGGCCCTCGGGCGGCGGACCCTCCGAACCCCGGCATTCGAGAGGCGGAGGAGGAAGACGAGGGGATGCAGGCACCTGGGGAGGTAGCGCGGGCCGTGCCGGTGGCGCGGAGGCCGAGGGCCGTGAGGAGCCAGAGGGCCGCCGAGATGGCCAGCACCGTGCGGGCGCCCGCCGCCGCTGCCACCCCCGCCGCCAGCGCCGGCGCCGCCATCGAGACGATCCGGCCGCTCACCGAGGACAGCGCGTTGGCCCGCTGCCGCCGCTCCACCGCGACGGCCCCCGCCACCGCCGACTGGTGCGCGGGCCGGTACAACCCCTGCCCACCCCCGGCCACCAGCGAGGCCACCACCACGGGAGCCACAGCCCCGTCCAGGAGCAGCGCGAGCACCCCGGTCCCCGCCGCCGCCACCAGCCCGGAAATCGCCAGCACCGGCCCAGGACGGTAGCGATCCGCCAGCACGCCACCCAACGGCGTGGCCACCAGGAACCCCACCGTCTTCGCCGCCAGCGCGACCCCCAGAACGTCAGGACGCCCACCCAGATCCAGCACCGCCAGGGCCAGCGCGACGGGAAAGAGCACCATGCTCAGCGTCCCCGCGGCGTTTCCCAACCACAGCAGAAAGAAGAGGCGCGACATGTAACTGACTTTAACCCAAACAACAGTTACAATCCTCCCCATGGACCGATATATCCGGAACTGGCAGGCGGGCTGGGGACTGTGCCGAGGGCTGGACCCCGCCAAGGAAATAGACGGCGGGCTGCTCGTCACCCTGGGCCTCCCGGGAAGGACCCACGAGATCATCGTGCTCGACCGCCGAGCCCTGCCCGACCTGGCCGCCCGGGTGGCGACCGCCGAGGAGCCGACCTGGCTGACCGTCCCCACCCAGCACCCGGAAGAGGACAGCACCACACTCCAGCAGGCCGGACTGGTCCCCCTCGGCCCACCAGAACGGCTGATGACCACCGAACTCCCCACCCACCCCACGGCGGAAGGCGTGACCGTGACAGCGGAAGGCGACGTCCTGACCGCGCGGATCACGGTGGGCGACCAGATCGCCGCCACCGGCATGATGGGCCTGGCAGGCGCATCAGCCGTGGCCCACGCCATCAGGACAGACCCCGAGCACCAGCGCCGGGGCCACGGCACCCGCATCATGGCCGCACTCGCAGCGGAAGCAGTGGCCCGCGGAGCCAAGACCGGCCTGCTCATCGCCTCCCACGAGGGCGAGCAGCTCTACACCGCGCTCGGCTGGACCCCGCTGGCGGCCGTACTCACATCGCGCGTTGCTGCCTGAAGGCGGCGACCTTCGTCCGGTTCTGGCAGGCGTTGGAGCAGAACCGCCGCGTACGGCTGCGCGTGCCGTCCAGGAACAGGTTGTCGCACCGCTCGGCCGCGCACCGGTGCAGCCTGCTCACCTCGGCGCTGCCCAGCAGCAACGCCACGGCCGTCGCCAGGTCCGCCAGCCACCTGGCGGCCCCCGTGTCGGCCGGGGCGGCGAAGTGCAGGTGCCAGGGCGCGTTGTCGTGCCGTACCAGCCTCGGCGTGGCGCGCACCGCCTCCAGCAGGCCGTTGACCGACTCGGCCGCGCCGTCCTCGTCGCCGTCGATCAGGTGCCCGAGCGCGGCGTACAGGCGCAGGCCACCGGCCCTGAGCGCCTCGAAGGCCGCCGCGTCGACGGCGGGGACCCGGTTCGTGGCCAGGCGCAGGACGGCCTCGACCTCGCGCAGGCCCGCCTCCCCCGCCGCCGGGGCGTGCTCGCGCCCGCGACTGTGACGGGAGCCCGCGTAGTTGGCGAGGGCGATCGCGGCCTCGAGCGAGGCGGTGAGGTGATGGGTGATGTCCACGGCCCGATCAGCCTACCGGCGCGCAAGGTAGTCCAGCTCACAACAGTTTCGCGTGATACTTTTCCCGCATGACCAACTGGCTCACCGACGACGAGCAGCTCGCGTGGCGCACCTACTCCTCGGCCACCCGGTTGCTCTTCGACCGCCTGGAGCGGGACCTGACGAGCCAGTCCGACATGCCCGTCACCTACTACGAGCTGCTCGTCATCCTCTCCGAGGCCCCCGACCGGACCAGGCGCATGAGCGACCTGGCCCGCTTCACCCGTTCCAAGCCCAGCCGCATCTCCCACGCCGTCAACAAGCTGGAGCAGGCCGGATGGGTGCGGCGCGAGCATTTCGCCGCCGACCGGCGCGGCTGGCTGGCCGTACTCACCGACGAGGGCATGGCGGCGCTGGAGGCAGCGGCGCCCGGCCACGTGGAGAGCGTGCGCGCCCACCTGGTCGACCTGCTCACGCCAGAGCAGCTCCAGCAGCTCAGGGAGATCCACCAGGTGCTGCTGGACCACCTGGTCGACGAGGAGTGACGGTATTTTGGGGCGCGTGACTATCGATCCCACCGCTACCGGCGCCCACGGCGTCGGCCTGGCCACCATCGCCGCCGACGGCACCGTCCTCGACACCTGGTTCCCCGCCCCCACGCTCGGCGACCCTCCCGTTCAGGGCACCGTACGGCTGAGCGCGGACGAGGCGGGCGAGCTCGCCGCCCTGGTCGGTCCCGACCCGGCGCGCGGCGTCGAGGTGGTGGCCGTGCGCACCGGCATCTCCAAGCTTTCCGAGGCGCCGGTGGACGCGCACGACGCCTACCTGCGGCTGCACCTGCTGTCCTCGCGGCTGGTCAGCCCGCACGGGCTTAGCCTGGACGGCGTGTTCGGCCTGCTGGCCAACGTCGTGTGGACCAGCGAGGGGCCGTGCGCGGTGGAGGGGTTCGAGCAGACCAGGGTACGGCTGCGCGCCAAGAGCGGCTCGGTCACCGTCTTCGGGGTGGACAAGTTCCCCAGGATGGTCGACTACGTGCTGCCGTCCGGGGTGCGTATCGCGGACGCCGACCGGGTGCGGCTGGGCGCGCACCTGGCGCCGGGGACGACGGTGATGCACGAGGGGTTCGTGAACTTCAACGCGGGCACGCTGGGCGCGTCGATGGTCGAGGGGCGCATCTCGGCCGGGGTGGTCGTGGGCGACGGGTCCGACGTGGGCGGCGGGGCCTCGATCATGGGAACGCTGTCGGGCGGCGGCAAGGAGGTCATCGCGATCGGCGAACGCTGCCTGCTGGGGGCGAACGCCGGGGTGGGGATCTCGCTGGGTGACGACTGCGTGGTGGAGGCGGGGCTCTACGTCACCGCGGGCACCAAGGTCGCGCTGCCGGACGGCCGCGTGGTGAAGGCCAAGGAGCTGTCGGGCAGCGACGGCATCCTGCTGCGCCGCAACTCCCAGACGGGCGCGGTCGAGGCGACCCCCCGCACGGGCGGAGCGATCGAACTCAACGCGGCCCTCCACGCCAACTGACAGACCTGCTGGGGACGCCACTTACCGCCACAACAAAAGGAGGGCCACCCACGGCGGTGGGTGGCCCTTCACCGGCGTCAGCCGTACCCCATAGCTGGGGTCCTTCAAAAGATCACTGCGCGTGTGAGACCGCGCTGCCGATCGTGTGGACGCGCAGGGCGTTGGTGCTGCCGGGCGTTCCGGGAGGCGAACCGGCCACGATGACCACCTTGTCGCCCTTCTCCAACCGCCCCAGCGAGAGCAGCGACGCCTCCACCTGCCGCACCATGTCATCCGTGTGGTGCACGAACGGGACGTGGAAGGTCTCGACGCCCCAGGTGAGCGACAGCTGGCCACGAACGTGCGGCGCCGACGTGAAGGCGAGCAGCGGGATCGGCGAGCGATAACGGGCCAGCCGCCGAGCCGTCTCCCCCGACATCGTGAACGCGATCAGCGCCTTCGCCCCCACGATCGCCCCGACCTCGGCGGCCGCACGGGCGATCGCCCCGCCCGTGGTCTCGGGCAAACGCTCCAGGCTGTGGGTGGCGTGCAGGGACGCGTTCTCCGCCGCGCACGCGATCCGGTCCATGGTCGCCACGGTCTCGATCGGGTAGTTGCCCACCGACGTCTCCCCGGACAGCATGACCGCGTCGGCCCCGTCCATGACCGCGTAAGCCACGTCGGACGCCTCGGCGCGCGTGGGCCGCGGCGCGTTCATCATCGAGTCGAGCATCTGCGTGGCCACGATCACCGGCCGCGCCTTCTCGCGGCACAGCTCGATGATCCGCCGCTGCACGATCGGCACCTGCTCCAGCGGCAGCTCCACACCCAGGTCGCCACGGGCGACCATGATGCCGTCGAACGCCTCGACGATCTCCGGCAGCCGCTCGACGGCCTGCGGCTTCTCGATCTTGGCGAGCAGCGGGAGCCGTACGGCCTCCTGCTCCATGATGTTGCGCACCACGTCGGCGTCCGAGGGGCGGCGCACGAAGGACAGCGCGATCATGTCGACGCCGATGCGCAGCGCCCAGCGCAGGTCGGCCTCGTCCTTGTCGGTCAGCGCGGGCGCGGTGACGTTGACGCCGGGCAGGTTGAGGCCCTTGTTGTCGGAGATCATGCCGCCGATGACCACGCGGGTGGTCACGCGCTGGCCGTCGACGCGGGTGGCCTCCAGGACCAGGCGGCCGTCGTCGACGAGGATCGTGTCGCCGGGGGTGACGTCGTTGGGCAGGCCCTTGTACGTCGTGGACACCTGCTCGCGGTCGCCGGGCACGTCCTCGGTGGTGATGGTGAAGACGTCGCCGAAGGCGAGCCTGACCGGACCCTCCTCGAACGTGCCGACGCGGATCTTGGGGCCCTGCAGGTCGGCGAGGATGCCTACACCGCGGCCGAGCTCGGCCGCCACCTCCCTGACCCGGTGGAAGACCTCTTCGTGCAGCTCATGGCTGCCATGGCTGAGGTTGAACCGGGCGACGTCCATCCCGGCGGCGATGAGTTCGCTGAGCCGTTCCTTGGACGAAGTGGCAGGGCCGAGGGTGCAGACGATTTTCGCGCGACGAGTCACGAGTCCTACCTTAATTGGTACAGACCACTTGGCAGTCACGGCTCAGGCGAATTCCCGGTGACGGCGCCTCCACAGGTAGCCCACCCAGGAGAACAGTACGAGAACTGCCACCCCGATCCTGGCCAGGTTCGTGTATTCCTCTGGATAAATGACGCCCTCGATGTAGTGGTCGACGAAGCCTGTGGGCGGCAGGCCCGCCATTCCCGCATGTCTGCGCGCCCAGTCCTCGGCGACGGTCAGCGGACATTCCACTCCGGTAACGATGGAGACGACGCCCCACGCGACGACCGCCAGATGCGCCCAGATCACCCTCGGCCACCGCCACGCCACGAACCCGCCCGCCGCCATGAAGGCCAGGAAGGCGAAGTGCACGACCATCACGGCGTCCGCGATGACCCGGTACATCATGGCTTGACGGTAGCCGCCTTGAGGGCGTTGACGATGCCGTGGCCGTAGAAACCGTTATCGGACTTGCCGCCCTCGCAGAGGTGCGTCTGCTTGTCGCCGTACACGTTGTAGACGTAGCGTCTGGGCGCCGGGCAGGCCGTCTTGGTCGCCGTCGCGTACAGCAGGCGCTCGACGGTGGCCGGGTCGAGTTGCAGCCCGCCCTTGCCCGGCTTGCCGAAGCGGCTGACCAGGATCGCCGCGACGCCCGCGACGTGCGGGGAGGCCATGGAGGTGCCGTCGAGGTACTGGTAGTAGGCGCCGCCCTGCCGGACGACCTCGCTCGTCGTCGGCTTGCCGTTCTTGTCGATCTTGCCTTCGCGGCGCAGCGCCGCCTCGGGGGCCGCGGCCAGGATCGAGCGGGTCGCCGACTCACCCTTGCCGTCGAGCGCGTCCCCGCCTGGCGCGGCCAGGTCGGTCTGCTCGGTGCCGTAGTCGGAGTAGACGGCCTTGCGCCCTGACGGGCCGACGGCGCTGACCGAGATGACCCCGTCGGACTCGGCCGGCACGTTGAGGCAGGAGTTGTCGATGTGCCTGGTCCGCTCCTTGCCCTTGGGCAGGTTCGGGCTGGACGAGTCGATCTTGGGCTTGCCCAGGTCGGTGGAGCCGTTGCCGAGCGCGGAGACGATCGTGACGCCGCGCTTGCGGGCGTAGTCGATGGCGCGCTGCATGCCGGTGACGATGGCCCGCTGCTCCTGGCGCTGCTTCTTGCTGTCCGACTTGTTGTGGGCGCAGTTGAACAGCCACGGGTCGATGTAGTAGCTCATGTTCACCACGTCGACGCCGATGTCGGCGGCGTAGGTGAGGGCGTCGAGGCTGGGCTTGAGGAAGAAGTAGCCGGAGTCCTGCCCCGTCCTGAGGCTCACCAGCTGTACGCCGGGGGCGACGCCCGCGACGCCGAGCCCGTTGACCGGGGAGCCGATCGTGCTGGCCACGTGCGTGCCGTGACCGTCGTCGTCCTCGTCGACCGGGTCCTTGCACCCCTCGTGCTCGCAGGGCCCGTCGAGGGTCTCGCCGGACGCGTCCGTGGGCCGGTCGGTGACGAAGTTGCGGCTCAGCTCGGCGTTGAAGTTGGGGGCGATGTCGGGGTGCTTGCCGTCCACACCGGTGTCCAGGATGCCGACCAGCACCTCCTTGGTGCCCGGTGCCGTCTTGGCCGCCTGGTCGGCGCCGATCATCCGCATGTCCCACTGGCGGCGCGCCAGTGGCTCGCCGCCGCCGCCGCTCTCCAGCGCGCGGGCGTCGGGGAATGCGGCGAAACCGGCCTTCCTGCCGATCTCCCTGTCCGTGGTCACCCCGGCGATGCTGGGGTCGGCGTCGAGGGTGTCGGCGAGCTCGTCCCCGCCCTTGGCGATGACGTAGCCGAGCTTGGTGTCGGTGCTGACGGGCGTGGCTCCGGCGCGCCTGATGGCGGCGGTGGCCGCGTCCTGGGCGCCGTCGGCGTAGAAGACCAGGTACTCGGTGCTCTCGGACTGCGCTGCCGTGGAGGAGCAGGAGGCTAGCGCGACCGCCAGGGCGGCCACCGTGATTCCGCTGGTCATCCGCCGCATACTGCTCCTATCTCACGCCACTGCCGAACTTGCATCTTCCCGACGGCGCACGCGAGATGCAACTTAGCCACACATATTGGGTGGGGTACGGCGGGGCCGTACCCCACGTCTTTACTTGCCCGCGAGGCGCAGGTCGGGCAGGAAGGCCAGGACCAGCGCGCCGAGCGCCAGGATCGGGACCGTCCACGCGAACACCGTGCTCAGCCCTGTCGCGATCCCGCCGGACAGGTGGCTCGCGAGCGCGGCGCCGAGGAGCGAGACCCCCACCGCTCCCCCGACGTTCCTGCTGAGGCCCGCCGCCGACGTCACGACGCCGCGGTCGGCGGCGGGCGCGCTGGTCTGCATGGCGAGCGTCAGGTTCTGCGTGCACATGCCGAGCCCGATGCCGAACACCACCATGTACGCGCCGGAGACGAGCGGCGAGGTGGAGGGGCCCATCGTGGCGAACAGCCCGGCGGCGCTCGTGACCAGCGCCGCGCCGCCCACGGAGATCCACTTGTAGCGGCCCATCCGGGTGACGAGCTGCCCGGTCACGAACGACGAGACGACCATCCCGAGCATCACCGGCATCAGCAGCAGCCCCGAGTTCGACGCACTGGCGCCGGTCACGAGCTGCAGGAACATCGGCAGGAACGTGACCGCCCCGAGCATCCCGGTGGCCAGCAGGATCATGGCCGCCGAGCCGAGCGTGAACGTCGCGTCGCGGAACAGCCGCAGCGGCAGCAGCGGCTCCTCGGCCCGCCGCTCCACCCACACGAACAACCCGGTGAGTACGGCGGCGCCCGCGCCCAGCACGAGGATCACCGGCGACGACCACGCGTACTCGGCCCCGCCCCACGAGGCGAGCAGCGTCAGGCAGGTCAACACGCCAGAGATGAGCGCGAACCCGGCCCAGTCGATCCGGTGCGGTGACGTACGGCGGGGCAGCTTCAGCGTCACCGCGCCCGCGACCAGCGCCAGCACCCCGAGCGGCAGGTTGATGGCGAAGATCCACCGCCACGACAGGTGGTCGGTGAGGAACCCGCCGATGACCGGCCCGGCGATCGCGCCGAGCCCGAAGAGGGCGCCGAAGACGCCCTGGAACCTCGCCCGTTCCTTGGGCGTGGTCAGGTCGGCGGCGATGGCCATGGTGAGCACCATCAGCCCGCCGGCCCCGGCGCCCTGCACGGCGCGGAAGGCGATGAGCTGACCCATCGACCCGGCCAGCCCGCACAGCGCGGAACCGGCCAGGAAGAGCGCGATGGAGAACAGGTACAGCCGCTTGCGGCCGAACATGTCGCTGAGCTTGCCGTACAGCGGGCCGGAGATCCCCGAGGTGAGGGAGAACGCGGTCACCAGCCAGGCGACCTGGTCGAAGCCGTGCAGGTCGGTCGCGATGACGGGCAGGGCGGTCGCCACGACGGTCTGGTCGATGACCGCGAGAAACATGATCAACATGAGGGCGGCCATGTTGACCAGCAGGCCGCGCTGGGGAGGAGCGGCCGCGGGGGCGGCCGTGGTCGATACCATGACAGGACTCCTTGCTTTTCTTTGCCGGAGGGCAGGGGGAATCAGCGGCGATCGGGGGTGCCACCCCGGTCGCCGCGCTTTGTTGTTACGGTCAGAGACCCTGTTCGAGCAGGTCGAACGCGCGCGTCAGCAGATCCTCGAGCGGTGGTCCCTCTGGATGCTCCATCGCCTCCTGGACAGCGGCGAGAGTGACGCCGAAGGGCGCGATGAGCATCAGCCTGGCGCGCAGGCCGTCGCCGTCGCCCAACCGCTCGCGGACGACGCCGAGCATCGTGGTCATCAGTTCTTGCTGGTCGACGGCGTTGCCCCGGCGTGCCAGCTCGGGGTGGCGCCGGTGGAGCTCCTGGACCGGGCCGAGCGCGGCGAACGCGCGGGTCAGCTTGTCCGCCACGTCGCGCATGATGATCCGGAACGACTCCATCACCGGCTCGCCCACCGGGCGGGCGGCCAGCGCACCGGCCACCTCCTCCGGGTCCAGGACGGGATCCACGGTCAGGGCGTCGTCCTTGGCGGCGAAGTAGTTGAAGAACGTGCGCGGCGAGATGTCGGCTGCCTCGCTGATGGCCTCCACGGTGACGGCGTCGAGCCCCTTGTCGAGCGCCAGCCGTACCGCGGCCATCTTGATGGCCTGTCGCTTCTCCGCTTTGCGGCGTTCTCTCCGCGCTTCCGGACTCTCCACGCTTTGCACTCTATGCACTTTTTGCAGACTATGCAATTCTTTCGAGGGCGAAAGCCATGAGAAATCCGGCGGCGGTGAGGAGCCCGGTGAGCTGACCCGCGTCCTCGAACGCCTCGGGGATCATCGTGTCGGCGATCATCGTGAGGATGGCCCCGGCCGCGACGGCGGTGATGAGCGCGACGACCTCGGGGGGCGCGGCCTGGAGGGCGAGCGCGCCGAGCAGCGCGGACAGGCCGCAGGCCAGGGCGATGGCGATCCAGACGGTGAAGACGTAGCGGGCCGAGCGGCCGGCCTGCTTCATGCCCGCGGCGCTGGACATGCCCTCGGGCAGGTTGGAGATGGCGACGGCGGCGATCATGCTCAGGCCGACGGTGCCGCCGTGCGCGACCGACAGGCCGAGGACCACGGACTCAGGGATCCCGTCGAGCAGCGCACCTACGGCGATCGCGGCGCCGCTGCCGGGGGCCTGGGTCTCGCTCGGCTGCTGCGCACCCGACCGTTTGCGGTGCCTGGCGCCGCGGGTGGCCAGGTAGGCGTTGGCGGCCAGGTAGAGGACGGCTCCCACGGTGAACCCGGCCGCCGTGGGCCAGAGGCCGCCCTTGCGTTCCGCCTCGTCCATGAGGTCGAAGGCGAGCGCGGAGGTGAGCACTCCTGCGCCGAAGGCCATCACCCAGCCGATCGCGCGGCGCGGCACGTCCACCAGCCACGCGATCAGCGCGCCGACGACGAGCGTCGCTCCACCCACGAACCCCCACAGCACCCACCCACCTTAGAGCTCCCGGCGGACGATGCGCCCCGGGGCCTGGTGGAGCGGTTCGCTCGGTAGCGGCGGGAACAGCGGGCCGCAGGCACGCATGACGGCGCCCAGCCCGTGGGGGTTCCCAAGAGTCACGGGTCGATCGGCGGGGACGGAGGACCTATGACGGCGAGACCCGCTGTCGCGACGGAAAGCCACCAGAGTTCGTCGATCGTGGGCACCTTTGCCCACCTCCTGGCCGCACCGATGTCCGGCTCGGGGCGGACCGAGGCCCGCCCCGCTGGGGATCCTTGCTCAGGAGAGCCGTCCTCGCCTCTCCTGAGCGGGGGCCCGGCCGTCCGGCCGGGCCGACTCTTGCAGCGGGACCCGACGCCCTACACCAGCGGGCGGGCCGTCGGGAGGATCGGGTACGGCAGCGCGGTCTCGCCGGTGAGGAACTGGTCGACCGCAGACGCGGCCGCGCGGCCCTCGGCGATGGCCCAGACGATGAGCGACTGCCCCCGTCCCATGTCGCCCGCCGAGAACACCCCGGAGACGTTGGTCATGTACGACCGGTCCCGCGCCACGTTGCCGCGCGGGTCGTAGTCCACGCCCAGGTCCTCCAGCAGCGCGCCCTTCTCCGGGCCCACAAAGCCCATCGACAGCGTCACCAGGTCAGCCGGGATCTCCCGCTCCGTCCCGGGGACGGGCTTGAAGCCGTTCTGCGGCCCCTCGACCTCCACCAGGCGCAATGCGCGGACATTTCCGGAAGAATCCCCGACGAACTCCGTCGTGGAGACCGCATACACCCGGTCCCCGCCACCGTCGGCGAGCTCCTCGTGCGCGCTCTCCATCTTGAACAGCGTCGGGAACGTCGGCCACGGCTGCGACCCAGGCCGGTCCTCCGGCGGCCGCGGCATGATCTCCAGCTGCGTCACCGACGCGGCGCCCTGCCGGATCGCGGTGCCGATGCAGTCGGCGCCCGTGTCACCGCCGCCGATGACGACCACGTGCTTGCCCTCGGCCGAGATCGGCGAGTCGCCGAACTCCTTGTTGGCCGGAGGCAGGAACTCCATCGCCTGGTAGATGCCCTTGAGCTCGCGCCCGGCCACCGGCAGGTCGCGCCACTGCGTGGCCCCGCCCGCCAGCACGACCGCGTCGAACTCGGCGCGGAGCTGCGCCGCCGTGACGTCGACCCCGACGTTGACGCTGGTACGGAACTCCGTACCCTCCGCCGCCATCTGCTCGAGCCGCCGGTCGATGTGCCGCTTCTCCATCTTGAACTCGGGGATGCCGTACCGCAGCAGCCCGCCGATCTTGTCGGCCCGCTCGAACACGACCACGTCGTGCCCGGCACGGGTGAGCTGCTGGGCCGCCGCCAGGCCCGCGGGGCCGGAGCCGACGACCGCGACGCGCTTGCCCGTCTTGAGACCGGCGGGCTGGGGCGCGACCCAGCCCTCGGCGAACGCGCGGTCGATGATCTCGACCTCGACCCGCTTGATCGCGACCGGGTCGGCGTTGATGCCCAGCACGCACGCCTGCTCGCACGGAGCGGGACACAGCCGCCCGGTGAACTCCGGGAAGTTGTTCGTCGCGTGCAGCCGCTCGATGGCCTCCTGCCAGTCGTCGCGGTAGACGAGGTCGTTCCACTCGGGGATGAGGTTGCCCAGCGGGCAGCCGTTGTGGCAGAACGGGATGCCGCAGTCCATGCAGCGGGAGGCCTGCTTGGTCAGCTTCTCCTTCGGGAAGTCGACGTAGACCTCCTTCCAGTCGCGGATGCGCACATCCACGGGACGGCGGGACGGCAGCTCCCTGTCGTGCGTGAGGAAACCCTTCGGGTCAGCCATTTCGGAAACGCCCCCTATCCCTGGACCGCAGCCGTCATGACGGCCTCGTCGATGTCGCGGCCCTCGATGCGGGCGGTCTCGGCCGCCAGCATGGCCCGCTTGTAGTCGGTCGGCATGATCTTGCTGAACCGGGTGAGCGCGCCGTCCCAGTCGGCCAGCAGCGCCTTGGCCACCGTCGAGCCGGTCTCGGCGAAGTGCTTCTCCACGCTCTCGCGCAGGAACTCGGCGTCGTCCTCGGTCAGCTCCTCGATCGCCACCATCTCGCGGTTGACCCGCGTGGCGTTGAGGTCGAGCAGGTAGGCGATGCCGCCGGACATCCCGGCCGCGAAGTTGCGCCCGGTCTGGCCGAGCACGACGACCTTGCCGCCGGTCATGTACTCGCAGCCGTGGTCGCCCACGCCCTCGACGATCGCGGTCGCGCCCGAGTTGCGGACGCAGAACCGCTCGCCGACGACGCCGCGGATGAACGCCTCGCCCGACGTCGCACCATAAAGGGTGACGTTTCCGGCGATGATGTGGCCGTCCAGCGGGGCCACCTCGTGCGGGCGGAGCGTGATGCGCCCGCCCGACAGGCCCTTGCCGAGGTAGTCGTTGGCGTCGCCGGTCAGCCTCAGCGTCACCCCGCGAGGGATGAACGCGCCGAAGGAGTTGCCGGCCGAACCGGTGAAGCTGACGTCGATGGTGTTCTCCGCCAGGCCCTCGCCGCCCCACTTCTTGGTGACGTGGTGGCCGAGCATGGTGCCGACCGTGCGGTTGACGTTGCGGATCGGCATGTCGAGCACGACCGGCTCGCCGTACTGGATCGCGCCCTCGGCGAGCTGGATGAGGGTGTTGTCCAGGGCGTGCCGCAGGCCGTGGTCCTGCTCGATGACCTTGCGCAGCGGGGCGCCGGGGCCGACGTCCGGCTGGTGCAGGATCGGCTGCAGGTCGAGGCCGGCCGCCTTCCAGTGGTGCTCGGCCGCCGTGGTGTCCAGCACCTCGGCGTGGCCGATCGCCTCGTCGAGCGAGCGGAAGCCGAGCTGGGCCAGGTACTCGCGGATCTCCTGCGCGATGAACTCGAAGAAGTTGACCACGAACTCCGGCTTGCCGCTGAACCGCTTGCGCAGCTCCGGGTTCTGCGTGGCGACGCCGACCGGGCAGGTGTCCAGGTGGCAGACGCGCATCATGACGCAGCCGGAGACGACCAGCGGAGCGGTGGCGAAGCCGTACTCCTCGGCGCCCAGCAGCGCGGCGATGACGACGTCGCGCCCGGTCTTGAGCTGGCCGTCCACCTGCACGGTGATGCGGTCGCGCAGGTTGTTGAGCAGCAGCGTCTGCTGCGTCTCGGCCAGACCGAGCTCCCAGGGGGCGCCCGCGTGCTTGAGCGACGTCAGGGGCGAGGCCCCGGTGCCGCCGTCGTGGCCCGAAATGAGGACGACATCCGCGTGCGCCTTGCTGACTCCGGCGGCGACCGTGCCGACACCGACCTCCGCGACCAGCTTCACGTGCACCCGGGCGACCGGGTTGGCGTTCTTCAGGTCGTGGATGAGCTGGGCGAGGTCCTCGATGGAGTAGATGTCGTGGTGCGGCGGCGGCGAGATGAGGCCGACGCCGGGGGTGGAGTGCCTGGTCTTGGCGATCCACGGGTAGACCTTGTGGCCGGGCAGCTGGCCGCCCTCGCCCGGCTTGGCGCCCTGGGCCATCTTGATCTGCAGGTCGTCGGCGTTGACCAGGTACTCGCTGGTCACGCCGAACCGGCCGGAGGCCACCTGCTTGATCGCGGAGCGGCGCACCGGGTCGTAGAGGCGCTCGGGGTCCTCGCCGCCCTCGCCGGTGTTCGACTTGGCGCCGAGCCGGTTCATGGCGATCGCGAGGGTCTCGTGCGCCTCCATCGAGATGGAGCCGTAGGACATCGCGCCGGTGGAGAAGCGCTTGACGATGCTCTCGACGGGCTCGACCTCGTCGATGGAGATCGGCGTGCGGTCCTTGAAGGTGAACAGGCCGCGCAGCGTCATGAGCTTCTCCGCCTGGGAGTCCACGAGGTTCGTGTACTCCTTGAAGATCTCGTAACGCCTGGTGCGCGTGGCGTGCTGCAGCTTGAAGACGGTCTCGGGGTTGAACAGGTGCGGCTCGCCCTCGCGCCGCCACTGGTACTCGCCGCCGACCTGCAGCTTGCGGTGGGCGTGCTCGACCCGCGGGTACGCGTGGCGGTGCCGCTCGGCGGCCTCGCGGGCCAGGACGTCGAAGCCGACGCCGCCGAGCCTGGAGGTGGTGCCGGCGAAGCAGGTGTCGATGACGTCCTTGCCGAGACCGAGCGCCTCGAAGATCTGGGCGCCGGTGTAGGAGGCGACGGTGGACACGCCCATCTTGGACATGACCTTGATGACGCCCTTGCCGTACGCCTTGATCAGGTTGCGCACGCCCTTGTGGCCGAGGCCCATGTCCTCGACGGTCTCGATCGCGAGGTAGGGGTTGACCGCTCCGGCGCCGTAGCCGATGAGCAGCGCCATGTGGTGGCACTCGCGCGCCTCGCCGGTCTCGATGACGAGACCGATCTTGGTGCGGGTCTTCTCGTTGATGAGGTGGTGGTGCACCGCGCCGGTCAGCATCAGCGACGGGATCGGGGCCAGGGTCTCGTTGGAGCCGCGGTCGGACAGCACGATCACCCGTGCGCCCTGCGCGATCGCCTCGGACACCTCGGCGCGGATCTCGTCGAGCCTGGCCAGCAGCGCCTCGCCGCCGCCCGCCACGGTGTAGAGGCCGGAGACGACGTGCGGGTGGAAGCCGGGCAGGCCGCCCTCGTCGTTGATGTGGATGATCTTGGCGAGCTCGTCGTTGTCGAGCACCGGGTAGGGCAGCACGAGCTGGCGGCAGGACGAGGGACCTGGGTCGAGCAGGTTGCCCTCCGGGCCGACGACGCTGGCCAGGCTGGTCACCAGCTCCTCGCGGATGGCGTCCAGCGGCGGGTTGGTGACCTGGGCGAAGAGCTGGCTGAAGTAGTCGAACAGCAGCCTGGGCTTCTCGCTGAGCACCGCGACGGGCGAGTCGGTGCCCATGGAGCCGATCGGCTCGATGCCGGTCCTGGCCATCGGCGCGAGGATGACGCGCAGCTCCTCCTCGGTGTAGCCGAAGGTCTGCTGGCGCTTGATCAGGGCCTCGTGGGTCGGGATCTCCCGCTGCCGCGCGGGCAGTTCCTCGAAGCGCACGAGCCCGGCGTGCAGCCAGTCCTCGTACGGCAGAGCCGCGGCGAGCTCCGCCTTGATCTCGTCGTCCTCGATGATCTTGCCGCGGGCGGTGTCGATGAGGAACATGCGGCCCGGCTGCAGCCGTCCCTTGCGGACGACCTCCTCGGGCTTGAAGTCCAGCACGCCGGCCTCAGAGGCGAGCACGACCAGGCCGTCCTCGGTGACCCAGAAGCGTCCAGGGCGCAGGCCGTTGCGGTCGAGGACCGCTCCGGCCAGGGTGCCGTCGGTGAAGGTGATCGAGGCAGGGCCGTCCCAGGCCTCCATCATCGAGGAGTGGAACTCGTAGAAGGCGCGGCGCTTGGGATCCATCTCGGTGTGGTTCTCCCACGCCTCGGGGATCATCATGAGCACCGCGTGCGGCAAGCTTCGCCCGCCGATGTGGAGCAGCTCCAGCACCTCGTCGAACGAGGCGGTGTCACTGGCGTCCGGGTCGCAGATCGGGAAAAGTCGCGAAATATCGCCCGGGATCAGGTCGCTGGACAGCAGCGCCTCGCGCGCGCGCATCCAGTTGCGGTTGCCCTTGACCGTGTTGATCTCGCCGTTGTGCGCGATGTAGCGGTAGGGGTGGGCCAGCGGCCAGCTCGGGAAGGTGTTGGTGGAGAACCGCGAGTGCACCAGCGCGATCGCGGTCTCGTAGCGCTCGTCGGACAGGTCGGGGAAGAACGGCTCGACCTGCTCGGGGGTGAGCATGCCCTTGTAGACGATCGTCCTGCTGCTCAGGCTCGGGAAGTAGCAGTCGACCTCGTGCTCGGCGCGCTTGCGCAGGCAGAAGGCGAGCCTGTCCAGCTCGACGCCCTCCTCGCCGTTGGGGCTGGAGACGAAGAGCTGGCGGAAGAACGGCATGACCGCGCGGGCGCTCGGCCCGGGAAGCTGGTAGTCGACCGGCACGTCGCGCCAGCCGAGCACCGTCAGGCCCTCTTCTGCCGCGATCTCCTCGATCATGCGCACGCCGATCTCGCGCGCCTCGGGGTCGCTGGGCATGAAGGCCATGCCCGCGGCGTACTTACCCGCCTCGGGCAGCGCGAACTCGGTGGTCGCGCGGAAGAAAGCATCGGGGATCTGCGTCAGGATCCCGGCTCCGTCGCCGGTGTCCGGCTCGCTACCCTTGGCCCCCCGGTGGTCCAGGTTGAGCAAGGCCGTCAGAGCCTTCACCACGATTCCATGGCCGCATCGCCCTGCGACATCCGCGACCATCGCGACACCACAGGCGTCGTGCTCGTTGGCGGGGTGATAGAGGCCCTGGGGCTCGGGGAACCCGAGGTGGGCAGCAGGCATTGAATCCCTCCCGTCGTCATCGTCTGTCTGAACTGCTTACAGGCGGGGACGACGTTGGCCCTGCTGCGTTGTGGGTAGAGATTACCGCACGCTGTCGGAATGGTGCCCGCCAGGTCCACATTGCGAACATTTCCGGCGTTCCGGCATGCGGACGACTCTGTCCCACAACCCGAAACACACCCCACCATACCCGCACCCCCCAAACCACCCCAAAGCCCACACCCCCAGCTCAACCCCCTCGCGCGTACGGCAGGCCGCCCACCCACCCAGCGCCCCTGAGCACGACACACCCGTCACCCGCCTCCAGAGCGGTGGCGCCCGGGGCTGTGGGTGGGGGGGACGTGGGAGTGGCGCGATGGGCAGGGCCTCGCGGTCGGCGCTCGCGAGCCTCGCCCCACAAGGACCCACGCTTTCCCACCCTTCGAGAGCCCGCGCACAAGGCTTCCTTGCGCCCCCGGGAGGGCCTCGCGCTCCTCCCCTCTCCTTTTGGGGGTTGCCCCTCAAAGGGAGGGTGTCCTCGGGGTGGCACGGGCGGGCGTTGCGGCGGGTAGGTGCGCGCCCGTCGGCCGTGCCCCTGGACGGAGGCCAGCCCACGACGGCGAGTGGGCGTCCCCTGGCGACAGCCGTACAAGAAGGGTTGTGGTCTTGACGGGAGCGAGAGGGGGTGGAGCGGGCACCGATAGAGTGCGGGGATGGAGCTCGGGGGTCTGGAAAGCTATCTGTCCAGTGCGGGCGTGGATGGGCGGCGGCTGCGGCATGCGTTGATGTTGCTCTGCGACGGCCAATGGTGGACGCTCGGCGACCTCGTCCGTGACAGCGCCACCTCCCGCCGCGGCATCGAGGCGCTCATGCGCGAGACCAAGCTGGAGCACGAAGGCGACCGGTTCCGCGTCCCGCTGAACCACACGCCCGACTACCAGCACCTGTTCGCCGTCGCCCCGCCCCCCGCCGACCCCGTGGCCCACCTGCTCCCCCACTACCAGCACGTCCTCGACCGCCTGGAAGGGCTCGTCGCCAAGGCCCCGCGCGCCCGCCTCCAGCTCGACCACGTCTCGGCCACCCCCGAGACCGTCCTGCGCAGGGCGCTGCTCCTGGGCGCCAGGTTCTGGCTGACCGGCGCGAAGGTGCTGTGCGTGGGCGACCACGACCTGACCTCCCTGGCCATCCGCCTGGTGCACCCGGAGGCCGAGGTCACCGTGGTCGACGTCGACGACCGCATCCTCGCCTACATCGACGCCCAGGACCTCGGCGTCCGCACCCACTGGGCCGACCTGCGCCTCGGGATCCCGGCCTCCGGCCACGACCTGGCGATCACCGACCCGCCCTACACGCCCGAGGGCGTCGGCCTGTTCGTGGCGCGGGCCGTGGAGGGGCTGACGGACGACGGGCGGGTGCTGCTGGCGTACGGGGCCGGGGAGCGCATGCCGATGCTGGCGTTCAAGGTCCAGCAGTCGCTGTCGGACCTCAACCTCGCCTATGAGGCGATATATCCGGACTTCAATCGCTACTTCGGCGCCGAAGCCATCGGCTCCGCGGCCGACCTCTACATCCTGCGCCCCACCACCAAGACCAGGCCCGCCGTGTCGGCGCGGGTCGACAGGTACGGCACGGCCATCTACACGCACGGCCCCCAGTCGGTGGAGTCGGCGCCGTCGCCGGTCGGCGGGGGTGGCGAGGGGTTCGACCTGCTGGTCGGCGACTGGCCCAAGGACCTGCCGCAGCCCAGGGTCAAGCTGGCGACGTGGCTGGCGAAGCCGTACGCGGCGGCGCACGAGCGGGTGGCGGTCGCGGTGCCCGCGGGGATGGAGGCGGCGCTGCCCCGGCTCCTGCTGGCCACCCGCGCCGGGCACGTCCACGCGGTGCTGGCCGGTGCCGCGCCTTCCTTGGACGCGGTCTCGCCGGTGTACTCGGTCGCCGTCGACGGTCAGACGGTCACCGCGGTACGGCGGGCCGTGCCGGAGGACGAGGTGGGGCGGATCGTGCGGCGCATCCTGGACAACGGGCACGGGAAGGTGTCCAACACGTGGCGGGAGGCGCTGATCAAGGCTCGGGGGCTGACGAAGAACGAGGCACGGGCGGTGATCAGGGAACACGCCCCGTGGGCCGAGCACGTCACCCCCCTGGACGCACCGCTGCACCGCCTGACGACCCTCGCAGAGACAGTCACCACCACCCTGACCACCCCATAAGGCCTTCCACCCTGCAACACGAGCCCGCCGGGGCCGCCCCACGACCGTGGGTCCCTCTCAGGGTGGGTCTTCCAGGGGATGACCGTCCCCAAAGCGTGCAATGCCCTCTCACGCGGGGCATGGGTGAGCGACGCCCGGAAAGCGGTTATGAAGCGTTGACCACGCGGGACTGCACGATCCTGGTCAGCCCGTCCAGCGCCACCTGCGGCCCCGTCAGGTCCGCCCCAGCCGCAACCGGCCCCACCCAGCTCACCGTCACGTAATGCCCCATCGCCCGCACCTGCGCCCAACTCCGCCCCGTGTCGAAGTCAGCCGTCCGCCGCACGAACCCGTCCTTCCCCAACGCCGCCACCAGCGCGTCCGCCGCCCGCCCGTCAGGCAGGTTGAAGATGACGAACTCCCCCGCCGCGGCACCCCCCGCGTACCGGGCGCGCAAAGCCTGCGTGCACCCCGGCGCGGAGACCCCGTCCAACGCCTCCCCGCAGTCGGTCAGCTCCTCGGCGTCCCCCCGCGTCAACGCGCCCAGCGAAGCCGTACCAGGACCGAAAACCTCGGACACGGTCAGCGGCGAGGCGTCCCGCTCCCTGGAGTCGATCAGCGAGTACAACGCCGACGTCCCCTCGCTGCGCAACGTCGCAGGACGATCGGGCCCACCGCGGGGCCACCACAGCC
Organism: Nonomuraea sp. NPDC050556; assembly: GCF_044457355.1. Classification (NCBI taxonomy): domain Bacteria; kingdom Bacillati; phylum Actinomycetota; class Actinomycetes; order Streptosporangiales; family Streptosporangiaceae; genus Nonomuraea; species Nonomuraea sp. NPDC050556. Next base: position 3,465,962 of record NZ_JBITGU010000001.1, read on the forward strand.
ACAACCCGGCGGCCACCGCGACCAGCGCCACCCCGATCAGCACCCGCCGCACCATCACGCCCCCGGCCCGGTGATCGCCACGACCCGCCGGTAGATGGGCTTCTCCGCCCCGCGCACCGTCAGCGCCAGCGCGGTCAGGTCGTCCTTGGCGGTCGGCTCGCTGCCGTCCGCCTTGGCGATCCACACGAGCCCGACGTAGTGACCCAGCGCGTAAGCGCCGCCCTGGCTGTAGCCGCCGGACACGAAAGCGCCCCCGGCCTGCTCCAGTGGCAGCACCCAGCCACCCCGGTGCAACGTGCCCAGCGCGGTCACCAGCTCCCCCGCCGCCTTGGCGTCACGCAGGTTGAGCAGCGTGTACTGCGCGACGTAACGACGGTCGGAACTCTGGTAGACCCCCCTGGCCACCTGCGTGCACCCGGCGGCCCCGAGCGCGTCGACCAGCGCCTGCCCCCAGAAGGAGGACGCGCACTCGGCCGCCACCGCGCCCCCCGCGAGCTTGAGCGAGCGCTTCTTGTCGATGACGAGGTTCTTCTGCGCGAACAGTTCCTTCTCCGTGAACGGCTTCGCGTCCTTGGCACGGTCGGCGATGGGTTCGAGGCCCTTGGGCGACTGCCAGCCGTGGAACTCCTCCGGCATGGCCTGCCCGAAGCCCGGCGCGGCGGCGCTCACGGGCCGGGAGGTGGAGCCTGAGCTGTTGATCGAGGCGACGATCGCCACCATGCCCAGGGCCAGCAGCAACACGCCCGCGATCGAACCGATCACCACGAGGAGGCGCTGCTGCTTGGGGGTGAACCCCCACCCGGTCAGGACGGGGAGCTGCCAGTCCGAGGGCGGCGTGCGGCGCCGTTTGCGTGTCGTCATGGTCACAGCCCGCTCGCCCCGATCAGGTTGCCCAGGCCGAAGGTCAACCCGGCCGCCACCGCCCCTACGACCAGCTGGCGCAGCCCGGAGTACCACCAGCTGCGCGCGGTCACGGTCGACACGATCGCACCCGCGCCGAACAGCGCGACGCTCGACAGCACGGCCGACACGACGAGGCTGGTGACGCCGAGGAGGTAGGGCAGGAGCGGCAGGATGGCGCCGACGCTGAACGACAGGAACGACGAGACAGCCGCCACCTTGGGCGAGGGCAGGTCGGCCGGATCGACGCCGATCTCGTTCTGCGTGTGGACGGCCAGCGCCGTGTCGGGGTGCAGGGAGATCTGCCTGGCCACCTCGGCGGCGAGCACCGGCTCGACGCCCTGGCCGACGAAGACGTCGGCGAGCTCGGCCTGCTCGGCCTCGGGGTGGCGTTCGAGCTCGCGCTTCTCGATGGCGATCTCGGCCAGGGCCAGCTCGCGCTGGCTGGCCACGGAGACGTACTCGCCACCGGCCATGGAGAACGCGCCCGCGGCGAGCCCGGCGATGCCCGCGAGGGCGATGACCTTGGTGTCGCCGGTGCCGCCCGCGACACCGGCGATGAGCGCGAAGTTGGACACCAGCCCGTCCATCGCCCCGAACACCGACGGCCGCAACCAGCCTCCGGTGACGTCGCGATGCTGGTGGTGCCGCTCCGCGCGCTGGCTCACGTCGTCTTCTTCTCTTCCGGTACGGCTGACGCCTCCTCGACCGCGTCCGCGGACTCGGCATCGGCGTCAGGCACTGCTGTGGCGTGTGGCTCGGTGTCTGGCTCGGCGACGGCGTCAGCATCCGTGGCGGGAGCCGTCTCGGTGGCGTCGGCGACCTCGGCCGTGTGCGCGGGGTCGGCGACCTCGGCCGACGGCGAGACGACGATCTCCTCGCCGGTCTTGTTCCTGGTCAGATAGATGTAGATCAACGCGCCGACGAACAGGACGATCGAGGTCCACTGGTTGAGCCGCAGCCCGAGGAACATCGCCGCGTGGTCGACGCCGCCGACCGGGTCGATCCGCAGCCCCTCGATCCAGAACCTGCCCAGGGTGTAACCGGCGACGTAGAGCGCGAACAGCCTGCCGTAGTGCAGCGCGAACTTCTTGCCCGCCCAGATCAGGACGAACGCCAGCACCAGATCCCAGATCGACTCGTAGAGGAACGTCGGGTGGAACAGCCCGTGGTCCTTGCCGTTGTCGATCTCCAGCGCCCACGGCAGGGTGGTCGGCCCGCCGTACAGCTCCTGGTTGAAGTAGTTGCCCCAGCGCCCGATCGCCTGGGCGATCGCGATGCCCGGCGCGACGGTGTCGGCGACGGCGGTGACCGAGATGCCGTGCCTGCGGCACCACCACCACACGCCGACGCCGCCGAGCGCGACGGCGCCCCAGATGCCCAGCCCGCCGTTCCAGATGAACAGCGCCTCGTAGGGCTTGTTCGGCGCGTCGGGGCCGAAGTAGAGCTTCCAGTCGGTGATGACGTGGTAGAGCCGTCCGCCGATGAGTCCGAAGATCACCGCGGGGACCGCGAGATCGACGATCGTGCCGGGCGTCCCGCCGCGTGCGCGCCAGCGGCGTTCGCTCAGCCAGACGGCGACGATGACGCCGAGGACGATGCACAGCGCGTAGGCCCGGATCGGGATCACGCCGAGGTACCAGACCCCCTGGGAAGGGCTGGGAATCGAGGCAAGGGGCATGTCACGTGAGAGTAGCGGACGGCGGGCTACTTGGCCGCATCAAGCACGGCCTGGCGCAGCTGCTTCGGGCTGAAGGCGGTTTCGTTGTCCATCACCACGCCGTTCAGCTTGACCGTGGGCGTGCCCTCGATCTTCTGCTCCTTGTTGATCTTCTCGCTGTAGGCGGCCTGCGCTGCGGCGTGCTTCTGGGTGGTGACGCAGGCGTCGAAGCCCTCGGCGGTGACGCCGTCTGCCTTGCCCCAGGCCACGAGGTCGGGGATCTTGAAGCCCTCGACGGTCTCGTCGGGCTGGTTCTTGAACAGCGTGTCGTGGTACTTCAGCCACTGCTTGCCGTCGCTGACGCAACGCGCGGCGGCGCCCGCCCTGATGGAGTTCGACTTGGTCGGCTCCTGACTGAAGATCGTGATGGGGTGATAGACGACCTTGGCCTTGCCCTCCAGGGCGAGGTTCCTGAAGGTGGTGCCGCTGACCTCCTCCAGCTGCTTGCAGGCGGGGCACTGGAAGTCCTCGTAGATGTCGACGACCGGCTTGGCGACCCCGGCCTGACCCATGGAGACCGAGCCGTCGGCGTTCACCGTCGCGGGCGGCAGGCCCTCGCCGGCCGCCTCCGACTTGCTGCTGCTGTAGGCCATGTACCACCCGGCGCCGATGGCGGCGACGGCGACGACGCCCACGGCCACGTAGGTGATCAGGCGCTTGCGCTTCTCCGCTGCGCGGTCGGCGGCCTGCTGCTCCTTGATCCGGTCGCGCGCCGACTTCTCCCGCTCGGCCTTGCCCATCAGTCGTCCTCCTCGATATCACGTGTCTGACGCTCGCCGGCCAGCCCGAGGGCGGCGTCGAGCGCGAAGCGTCCAGGCGGGAACCGCACGACCCACGCGCTGAGCAGTACGAGTCCGAAGTCGCGCAGGATGTCCAGCAGGTACGACGGCTCCTGACCGGCGGGCAGCTCGCCGCCGCCGCCGAAGCAGCCGCAGTCGATCTTGTAGCCGTGCCCCCACGCCCAGGCGATGCCGAAGACGAAGGCCAGCATGAGCAGCCCGGCGATGAGCCCGGCCACCCTGGTCAGCAGTCCGACGACCAGCAGCACTCCGACGACGATCTCCAGGATCGGCAGGCCGTAGCCGACGATCGTGGCGACCGAGTCGGGGAGCAGCTTGTACGCCTTGACCGCCTGGGCGGACAGCGGCGGGTTGCCGATCTTGAGCCAGCCGGCCACGATCAGCACCACGCCCACGATCAACCGGGCGGCGGTCGTCACCCAGGGTATCGCTGAACTAACGCTATGTGACGGTTGCGACGCGGTCACTGGCCTCTCCTCTGATTGCGCATCCCGGGATGCGCACGTTACTGGAGGACATCTGATCACGCCCGGGATAAGGCTCGGCTAAGCGTGTCCTACCTGGAAACTCTGGTATTGCTGGGCCCTGAACTCGGTGGGCGGCATGCCGACCCGCCGGGTGAAAATGCGGGTGAAATAGGCGGGGTCGTCGTAGCCGACCCGCCGGGAGATCGAGGCGACCGACAGGTCGGCCGTGGCGAGCAGGTCCTTGGCCCGGTTGAGCCTGATCGACAGCACGTAGTCCTTGGGGCTGCACCCGGCCAGCCTGCGTACGGCCAGCCGCAGGTCGGCCAGCGGCATGCCGAGCCGCTTGGCGTGCTCGGCCACCGAGATGGGCAGGCAGGCGTCGCGGGCGAGCGAGGCGAGCACGGGGTCACCGTGCGGGTCCTCGTCGGCGCGGGCGTGGCGCAGCGCGACGAGCACCTCGTGCACGATGGCCGAGGTCTCGACCTCCAGGTACGGCGAGCGCCTGCGGCAGGCCTGCGCGATGCGGCCGATGGCGTGGGAGACCCCCTCGGCCGAGGTCAGCGGGGTGACGGGGTTGACCGGGTCGAGGAAGCCGAGCTCGGCGTAGGCGGTGACGGCCGGCCCGGTGAAGTCGACGAACCACTCGGTCCAGCCCGGGTCGTGCGCGGCGTAGTGGTGCTGGACGCCGGGGAAGAGCCAGATCACGGCCGGGGCGACCACCTCGACGACCGGCTCGTCGTTCTGCCTGAACCAGCCCTTGCCCTGGGTGACGACGACGGCGACGTGGTTCTGCATGGTGCGCGGGCCGACCGTGGGGAGCCTGCCGTCCTGGTGGCCGACGCCGAGGCAGACCAGGCCGAGCCGCCGGTGCGCGGCGCCGGGGGTGAGGTAGTGCATCCACCGCCTGAACGACAACGTCCAACAACTCCCCGCGCTTTGTCCATGGCCGTGCCGCCCGGTAACCGGGCAGGCTGAAAAGCTGAAGAACCATATCGTAAGGACACTTATGCGACAGTTCGCGATCGAGGGTGGAACGTTCCGCCTGGACGGCCAGGAGTTCCGGGTGCTCTCCGGGGCGCTCCACTACTTCCGGGTCCTGCCCGAGCAGTGGCGGCACCGCCTGCGGATGCTGCGGGCGATGGGGCTCAACACGGTGGAGACGTACGTGCCGTGGAACCTGCACGAGCCGCGTTCCGGCGAGTTCCAGCGGATGGACGAGCTGGGCGCGTTCCTCGACGCGGCTGCGGAGGAGGGGTTGCTGGCGATCGTGCGGCCCGGGCCGTACATCTGCGCCGAATGGGACAACGGCGGGCTGCCGTCCTGGCTGACCGGGCGCCTCAGGACCAGCGACCCGGAGTACCTCGCCTACGTCGACCGCTTCTTCGGCGAACTGCTGCCGTCGGTGGCCGAGCGCCAGGTCACCAGGGGCGGCAACGTGATCATGGTGCAGATCGAGAACGAGTACGGCTCCTACGGCAGCGACCAGGCCTACCTGCGGCATCTGGCCGACGAGCTGATCGGGCACGGGATCGAGGTGCCGCTGTTCACCTCGGACGGCCCTGCCGACTACTACCTCACCGGCGGTACGCTGCCCGGCGCGCTGGCCACGGTCAACTTCGGCTCGGAGCCGGAGAAGGCGTTCGCGACGCTGCGCGAGTTCCGTCCGGACGACCCGTTGTTCTGCATGGAGTTCTGGTGTGGCTGGTTCGACCACTGGGGCCACGAGCACCACAGGCGCGACCCGGCCGACGCCGCGGACACGCTGGAGCGCATCCTGGCCGCGGGCGGCTCGGTGAACGTCTACATGGCGCACGGCGGCACCAACTTCGGCACCTGGGCGGGCGCCAACCGCCACGAGGAGCACCGCCCCACGGTCACCTCCTACGACTACGACGCGCCGATCGACGAGCGCGGCGCGCCGACGGAGAAGTTCTGGCTGTTCCGCGAGGTGTTCAGCCAGTACAACGCGGACATCCCCGATGTCCCCGAGACACCTGCCGCGCTGCCGTCGTCGACGCTCGCGATCACCGGGTCCGTACGGCTGCGCGACACGCTCGGCGAGGCGTCGCTCTGGCCGACGCCGCCCACCTTCGAGGAGCTGGGCCTGGAGCACGGCCTGGTCCTGTACGGCACGCGCGTCCCAGGACCGCGCCAGCCGTACAAGCTGACCGTGGACGGCCTGCACGACCGCGCCCACCTGTTCGTGGACGGCGAGCTGACCGCGGTGCTGGAGCGGGACGTCGAGGCGCCGGTCGTGGAGATCGGCGGGCCCGCCGAGATCGAGCTGCTGGTCGAGTCGATGGGCAGGACCAACTACGGCCCCAAGCTGGGCGAGGGCAAGGGCATCCTGGGCGGGATCCTGCACACCCAGCAGTACCTCAACGGCGTCTCGGCCGTCCCGATCCCGGTCGACGACATCTCCAAGCTGGTCTTCGAGCCCGGGTTCACCGGCGAGCCGCGCTCCTACTTCCGCGCCGCGCTGGAGGTGGCCGAGCCCGGTGACGCGTTCCTGGCGCTGCCCGGCTGGGGCAAGGGCTACGTGTGGGTGAACGGGTTCCTGCTGGGCCGCTACTGGGAGCGCGGGCCGCAGCGCACGCTGTACGTCCCCGCGCCGCTGCTGCGGGCGGGGACGAACGAGCTGGTCGTGCTGGAGCTGGACAGGGCGGGCGCCGAGCTGGAGATCCGCTCGGCGCCCGACCTCGGCTAGCCGCAGGTGAGGCGGGCGTCGCCCCAGTCGGCGTGGTCGTTGCCGTTGCCGTCGCCGCCGTCGCCGACCACCAGGTCGACGTAGCGGGCGCCGGTCAGGTCGGCCTTCAGCTCGTAGGCGGCGTCCGCCGCCTTGAGCACCGGCGTCTGCGCCACCTGCGCGCCGTCCGCCTTGACGGTGAACTGCACAGAGCCGCGGGTGGCCTGCACGTCGTCCACGCCCACCCAGGCGTGCAGCGCCGTGCAGCGCCCGCCGAGGAAGTAGCGGACCGTGGCGGGAGCGTGGGTGCCGAGGCCCTTGGCGAAGGCCCGGCCGCCGATCGTGATCGGCTTGCCGTCCCCGCTGCCCTGCTCGCCGTTGGACAGGTCGCGCTCGACCGGTCCCCAGCCGTTGGCCGACGACACCCAGTCGACGTCGCTGACGTACGCGTCGGCGGTGGGCGGCGGCGGCATGGTCCTGACGGTTGCGGCCGCCTGGAGTGACTTGCCCTGATAGGTGACCGTGGCCTTCAGCGGATATGCCTGGTAGGGGGCGTCGATGGGCGGGGTGACCTTCCATGTGGTGGCCAGCTCGCCGCCGGGCTCGACTTTCGCCGCCGTTCCGTCGCCCGTGACCGTCCAGCCCTCCGGTACGGCCAGCGTGACCTTGACGTCGGTTGCGGCCACATCCTCCATGTTCGTGAAGGTCGTGGTGACGTCGTTGGCGGTGCCCTGCTCGACCGTCTCGCCCGGCGGGGTCACCCGCAGGGAGGCGCAAGCGAGCTGCTCCTGGGCCGGGCCCAGGTCCTTGACGGCGAAGTCGTCGAGCACGAAGTCGGCGCCGTCGCGCTCGGCCTGCAACGAGCGCAGGCCGACGAAGACGTCGCCGCACCCGGCCACGACGCGCTCGGAGAAGCGGGCCGTGGTGCGTCGCTGCTCGATCGGGGTCTGCCTGATCTCGACGGACGTGCCGTTCTTGTCGTAGCCGGTGACCCAGGCGTAGGTGCCGGGCAGGGCGGCCTGGTAGTCGAAGGACACCTCGTAGGCGTGGCCGGGCTCGAAACGCGCCGTCCAGGGGGCGGTCCTGTAGACCATGCCCCTGCGCTCCTCGTGCGCCTTGAGCGACTCCTCGCCGCCGAGCACGTCGTCGACGAGCTTGCCGTTCCATCCGGCCTGCGTGTACGGGACGTGCTTCTGCGCCAGGTGCGTGCGCGGGTCGGTGCTGCCGCCCGCGTCGCCCTTGACGAAGGGGCCCCAGCCCTGGTCGACGTGTTCGAAGCCCTCGGTCGCGGTCACCGGTTCCGTGGTGACCAGCCTGACGTCGTCGACCCGGACGGCCGCCTCGCCCGCTTCCGCGCCGATCCTGAGGACGGCGTGGCTCTTCCTCGCGGTGAAGACGACCTTGACGCGCTGGAAGAACGTGCCGTGCTTCTCGTCGGCCGCGACGTAGTTCCTCGCCGTCGACCGGTCGAAGGCGACGCGCTGGTCGCCGATCTCCACGGTGGTGCGGCGGCTCCTGCCCGGTTCCACCTCGATCCACGCGGAGGCGCTGTAGGTCTGGCCGGGGGTCAGGCCCTTGAGGTTCTGCTCGATGGCGGCGGGCTGGCCGGGTCCGAGCAACGCGACGCGCTGGCCGGTCGCGCTCTTCTCGATCGACACCGCGCCGGTGGTGTCCCACTTGCGCAGCGCGTCGTCGTTGAAGCCCGGGTCGACGACGTCGGTGCCCTCGCCCCATTCCGGCTTCTCGGACTTGGCGGGCTTGTCCGGATATAGGACGTACGGCACGCCTGGCTCGGCCTGCAGGGTGATCTGGCCGTTCACCGGCGCGACCTGGCCGAGCGCGACCCTGCCCTGGTCGGTGAGCTTGTAGAGGCGCATCTTCCCGGCGGCGTTCCAGGTGGTCGCGCCGCCGGTCGGGTTGTAGTGGTAGTACTTGCCGTCCCACGGCAGCAGGTATGTGCCGCCGTCGAGGACCTTGTCCTGCCCGACGAACAGCTCCCGCCTGCCGTTGGTGAAGGTGCCTCTGACGTTGCCCTCGAAAACGATCTCGTTGGAGTTCCAGTCCATGATCGGGTAGTGCTGGAGGAACTTGGCCGGGAGGTTGTTCTCCCAGATGTTCTTCAGGAACTTGTTCCAGTCGTTGTGCCCGGTCCAGCCCTCGAAGTCCTCGATCCTGGCGTTGCCGAGGATCGGGTGGGTGTTCCAGACGTCCTTCTGGTCGTTGCGGATGAACCTGATGATCTGCGAGTTCAGGCCCTTGTTGTCGGCTCCGCCGTAGTTGAGGTCGTTGGCCCAGTGCGACCACAGGGACGAGCGCTCCAGCTTGTCCGACCACTCGCTGGCCACCTGCCAGCCCTGCTTGCGCAGCTCGGCCTGGGTGCGGTCGCCGATCCAGCCGTGGCTGTAGTAGACGTCGAGGTAGACGAGGGCGAGGTTGGGGTCGGTCTCCTCGCGCAGCTGCTTGAAGCGCCTGGCCAGGTCGCCGCTGGCCAGGTCGCGGCGCTGGTTGATGTAGTACGACTGGCCGAGCCAGTCCCAGCCGCGCGCGTTCCTGTCGACGAGCGTCTCGTCGAACGCCTTCGCCTCGGCGTACGCCTCGGTCGCGTTGACGTGCACGCCGAACGTCGCGCCCCAGCCCTTGCCCTTCTTCAGCAGCTCGTTGAGGTCGCCCAGGCCTCCGGCTCGCTTGTTGTAGTTGCCGCCGTAGTCGGGGTGGGCCGAGTCGTGGCCCTCCGACTGGTAGCCCTTGAGCAGCACGAACTGGCCCAGGCCGTCGGTCGACAGCGAGATGCGCTTGACGTCGTCGAGGGTGCGCAGGAACGGGTGGGTGGCCTGGCTGGCGAAGTTGAACGGGATGTGCGCGACCACCCGGTCCTTCGTCTGGTCGGCGCCCAGCGGCTTGACGCCGACGGTGCGGAAGGCGATCGCGCCGTCCTGCCAGTCGACCGCGCCGTCACCGTTGGCGTCGGGGGTGACGACGACCTTGGTCCACGGGAGCTCCTCGGTGAAGGGCGCCGTGGTGGCCCGGTAGGTCCACTGGCCGCTCCACACGCCGACCCTGACGTTGCCCGCCGCGTCCTTGCGCGCCTGGTGCCAGAAGCGGGCGGCGTCCCTGTCGGTGGGGCCGCTCGGCTTGTCGTAGGTGGAGTTGGACTCGATCGCGGCGGCCAGGCGATCGGTGCTGACGATCGCGTACGCCGCTCCTGCCGGGGCCGCCTCTGCCGGGGTCTGCGGGGTGACCTGGGTGAAGACGTCGGCGGTGCGGGTGGAGTTGGGGTCGAGCCTGGTGAACGCGGTCGCGCCGCCAGCGCCCACGGAGACGAGGTCGTGGCCGGGGATGTCGATGGTGCCGACCCGGAACGCCTCAGTGTCTCTGACGGCGTCGATCCTGAAGGTGGTCACCCGGTCGTTGACGCCGATGGAGGCGTCCAGCTCAACCCCCACCAGGTCCTGAAATTTCAGGGTATAGCTGGCCTGCTTGCCGTCGTTGGCGGTCAGGGCCGCACTGACCTGGTACGGCTTGCCGTTCAGCACGACGCTCGCCACCGGGGTGGTGCTGGCGCCCAGCTGGGCGCCGGTCGCGAGGTCGGTGTAGGTCAGGACGCGGGGAAAGGCCGGGTCCAGCTCCACCTTGAGCCGCTCCGAGGCCACCACTTCAGGGGCGGCGACCGTGGTGGGCGCCACGGCCGGGATGCTCGCGGTGGCCGTCGGCGCCTGCTGTGACGGGGTCGGTACGGCGGTGCGCACGTCGGGCGGCGCGTCACTCGGCGTTGGGGCGCCCGCGGCCGGGCTGCTCGTCGCTGCGGGGTCCGGCTGTGCCGCGGTTTCTGCCGTGGCGGTGGCCGGAAGGGCTAAGGCGAGCACGCCGACGAGGGCAGCGGAAACTCGACGCATCAGCGTCCTTTCCTAGGCATCTGGTGTGCCGCAACGATGGCCGCGCGGACCACACCAGAGCCATGGACAAACAGGCGCAGTGCTTGCACTTAGCGCGCGGGCGCCACCTCGAAGATGATCTCGCGCCCGTCTTCCTCGTCCCATTGCTCGCCGGTCTCCACGAAGCCGAACCCAGCGATCGTGGCGAGCGAGGCCACGTTGTCCGGCGCGATCGTCGCCCGAACGACGGCGACCCCCGGATCGGCCGCGGCCCGGCGCAGCAGCTCGACGAGCATGGCTCTGCCGTACCCCCTGCGGCGGAACTCGGGCGCGACCGAGTAGCCGATCTCGACCATGCCGTGCTCGTCCGGCGGCCCGTGGAAGCCGCAGTGGCCCACGGCCATCCCGTCGGAGTCGTAGGCGGCCAGCCGTACCATCCAGGCGGTGTTGGCCGGGTCGGCGGCCATCTGGCCGAGCCGGTAGCGCCACAACCACTGCGCCCGGTCGTCAAGGAAGTAGTCACTGAGACCGGGCATGGGCAGCTCACCGGAGAGGAGGGCGGTCATCTCCCTCTCGGCCAGGTCGACGAACCTCACGGGCGGCGGACGCCCTCGGCCAGCTCGCGGCCCAGCTCCGACACCGCCGCCAGGCCGGCGGCCTCGTCGGGGGCGTCGAGCAGGCGGCGGATGTAGGCCGAGCCGACGATGACGCCGTCGGCGTAACCGGCCACCTCGGCGGCCTGCCTGCCGGTGCCGATGCCCAGGCCCACGCAGACCGGCAGGTCGGTGTGCTCGCGGGTGCGGGCCACCAGCCCCTCGGCCGCGGCGTTGACCGTGTCGCGGGCGCCGGTGATGCCCATGAGCGAGGCGGCGTAGACGAAGCCGGTGCAGCAGTCGGTGACCGCCTTGATGCGCTCGGGCGTGGAGCTCGGCGCGACCAGGAAGACGGTGTCGATGCCGGCGTCGGCCGAGGCCTGCCGCCACGGCTCCGACTCCTCGGGCGTCAGGTCAGGGGTGATCGTCCCGCAGCCGCCCGCGCTGGCGAGGTCCTGGGCGAACCTGGCCGCGCCGTAGCGGTCGATGGGGTTCCAGTAGGTCATGACGAGCGTCGCCGCTCCGCTGGCCGCCACGCCCTCGACCGTGCGCATCACGTCGGCGATGCGGGTGCCGTTGCTCAGCGCCAGGTGCACCGCGTCCTGGATGGTGGGACCGTCCATGAGCGGGTCGGAGTAGGGCAGGCCGATCTCGATGACGTCGCAGCCCGCCTCGACCATGGCGGTGGCCGCCTTGATCGCGCCCTCCTTGGTCGGGAACCCGGCGGGCAGGTAGCCGATGAGCGCGGCGCGGTTTTCGGCCTTCGCCTTGGCGAAGACGTCCTTCAGCGTAGTCATGACCCCAGTCCGAAGTACTTCATGGCGGTGCCCATGTCCTTGTCACCGCGGCCCGACAGGTTGACCAAGATCGTAGCCTCGGGACCGAGCTCGCGTCCCAGCTTCAGCGCGCCGGCCAGGGCGTGCGAGGACTCGATCGCGGGGATGATGCCCTCGGTCCTGGCCAGCAGGGAGAAGGCGTCCATGGCCTCGGCGTCGGAGATGCCGTGGTAGGTGGCGCGGCCGCTGTCCTTGAGCCAGGCGTGCTCTGGGCCGACGCCCGGATAGTCAAGACCGGCCGAGATCGAGTGCGACTCGATCGTCTGGCCCTCGTCGTCCTGCAGCACGTAGGTGCGCGAGCCGTGCAGCACGCCAATCGAACCGGCGGTCAGGGTGAGCGCGTGCTCGCCCGTCTCCAGGCCGCGCCCGGCGGCCTCGTAGCCGTGCAGCGCCACGTCCTTGTCGCCGAGGAAGGCGTGGAAGATGCCGATGGCGTTGCTGCCGCCCCCGACAGCGGCGCAGATGGCGTCGGGCAGCTTGCCGGTCAGCTCCAGCATCTGGCGGCGCGCCTCGACCCCGATGATGCGGGCGAAGTCGCGCACGATCTCCGGGAAGGGGTGCGGGCCGGCCACGGTGCCGAACAGGTAGTGGGTGGTGTCGACATTGGTCACCCAGTCGCGGAACGCCTCGTTGATGGCGTCCTTCAGCGTCTGCGAGCCGTTCGTCACCGGGACGACGGTGGCGCCGAGCAGCTTCATCCTGGCCACGTTGAGCGCCTGGCGCTCGCAGTCGACCGCGCCCATGTAGATGACGCACTCCAGGCCCATCAGGGCGGCGGCGGTGGCCGTGGCCACCCCGTGCTGTCCTGCGCCGGTCTCGGCGATGACGCGCTTCTTGCCCAGGCGCTTGGTCAGCAGGGCCTGACCGAGCACGTTGTTGATCTTGTGTGCGCCGGTGTGCGTGAGGTCCTCGCGCTTGAGGATGATCCGCGCGCCGCCGGCCTGCTCGCTGAAGCGGGCCACGTCGGTCAGCGTGGTCGGCCGCCCGGCGTAGGTGCGCAGCAGGTGGTCGAACTCGCGGATGAAGCCGACGTCGTTCTTGGCCTTCTCATACGTCGCGGCCACCTCGTCGAGCGCCGGGATGAGCGCCTCGGGCACGTAGCGGCCGCCGAAGATGCCGAACTTGCCGTGCAGATCCGGGTCGTTGCCGTAGGCGCCGTTGCCCGCCAGGTCGGCGGGGGTGAGGATCTCGCTCACTGATTATCCCTCTGCGGTGTGGTCGGGGCGCGTCGCGGGGTGGGCGCCGGCCGTGACCAGCGCCTCCACAGCCTTTCTCGGGTCCTTGCCGGTGACCAGGCTCTCGCCCACGAGCACGGCGTCCGCGCCGGCCCTGGCGTAGGCGAGCAGGTCGTGCGGGCCGCGCACTCCCGACTCGGCGATCTTGATGACGTCGTCGGGGATCTTCGGCGCCAGCTTGGCGAAGACGTCGCGGTCGACCTCGAGCGTCTTCAGGTTGCGGGCGTTGATCCCGATGATCCTGGCGCCGGCGGCGAGCGCCCGCTCCAGCTCCTCCTCGGTGTGCACCTCGACGAGCGGGGTGAGCCCGATGGACTCGGCCCGTTCGATCAGCGACACCAGGGCCTCCTGCTCCAGGGAGACGACCATGAGCAGCGCGAGGTCGGCGCCGTAAGCCCTGGCCTCCCACAGCTGGTAGGAGGTGACGATGAAGTCTTTGCGAAGAATGGGGATGTCGACCCGGGCGCGCACGGCCGCCAGGTCGTCGAGGCTGCCGCCGAAGCGGCGCCGCTCGGTCAGGACGCTGATGACGTGCGCCCCGCCCTGCTCGTAGTCGGCCGCCAGCGCGGCTGGGTCGGCGATCGCGGCGAGCGCGCCCTTGGACGGGCTGGAGCGCTTGACCTCCGCGATGACCGAGACCCGCTCGCCGCCCAGCGCCGCATAGGCGTCTCTGGGCGAGGGCGCGCGCTCGGCGCGCTCCTTGAGCTGCTCGAGCGAGACTTCCTGCTGCCGTGCTGCCAGATCGGCGCGCACCCCGTCGAGGATGTCGTCGAGCACACTGGGCCCTTCGATCCGCTCACTCACGCGCTTGGGATCCCTCCGGTCGACGATGTTGGGGGTGGCTGAGGAGTCACGTCACCCGGCCTTCTTGCGATGGTATCGGCCCCACCGAGGCCAGCTCACCACAGGGTTGCGCTTAAGGCGCAAGAAAGGCGCCAAAGGGCAGATTTCGGACGATCCAATAAAGGATGACGACCGCCAGGAAGCCCCATACCCAGTTGGGGTGCGCGAGGTTCGTCCGGCTCGGCCGTCCCTGCCAGGAACGCACCAGCCACCTGACCCACCAGAAGAGCAGGAACGGGAGTACGGCCACGGCCAGCGGGTTCATGTCCAGCGCACCGACCACGTCGAGGTGCGCGAGCGCGTGGATGGCGCGCAGCGAGCCGCAACCCGGGCAGTAGAGCCCGGTCAGGAACAGGAAGGGGCAGGTCGGGTAGTGACCTGCCTCGTTGGGGTCGACCGAGCCGACGTACGCCACCACGGCGCCGGTGGCCGCGGCGACCCCGAGCGGCGCCAGCAGGGACTTCAGCCGGTCCGTGCCGCGCCGCTCGGCGCTCGTCAAGCTCATGCCATCAGTATCCCGAAGTCGAGGCGCTGAAGATGCCGAGACCCACCACGAGGATGATGTAGAGGATGCCCACGACCACGCCCGTGGCGAGGGAGGCGATCCACCACTTCTTGGCCTTCTCCGCGGAGTCGATGGCGCCCTGGTAGTCGCCCGCGGCCCACTTGGAGTTCACCTGGCTGGAGAACACGATCGAGACGATGCCCAGCGGGAGGCAGCACAGGATCGTGGTCAGGATGGCCATGACCAGGTGGTTGTTGGGCGGGGTCTGCGGGGCGCCGTAACCGCCGGGCTGGCCGTAGCCGCCGGGGGGCGGGCCGTAGCCGCCGCTGCCGGGCGGCGGGGCGCCGTAACCGCCGCCACCGGGCGGCTGAGCGCCGTAGCCCCCGCTGCCGGGGGGCTGGGCACCGTAACCCCCGCTGCCGCCCTGGTTCCCATAGCTCATTTTAATGACTCCTCATGTCGTCATCGTGTGGCGAGTTGCGCCCGGCAGCATAGCGACAAAGCACTATCCACGTGGAGAAACGCCTAGTGCGTGGACAATCTGTAACAGGATTGCAAGAACGGCTCACGCCGGTTGCTTGCCGAGGCCCATCATCTGCATGACCTTGCCCACCGCAGCGCCCGCCGCCACGACGGCCAGCCCGGCGGCGAAGGAGAGGGTGGACCCGGCGATCAGGCCGATCCCGCTCACCACGGAACCGACCATCATGATCGAAACCGCCGTCCAGGCCGCTGGGGTGTTGCCGTGGTCGTGATCGGCCATCTAGTGCTCCTCGGAAGTGGGATCGTCACCGCGGTCGAGGGCGTCCCACAGGGACCGGTCGTCCTGGCGGGCCTCGCGCGGTCCTGGGCGATCGTACCGGCCCGACATGCCGGTCCACCGGCTACCGCGGAGTACGGCCAGCACACCGGCGGCCGCCATCAGCACGCCGCCGAGGACCGCCACCCACTGCCAGACGGTGGTGTCCCACGCGGTGATCTTTCCACCGACCGCGTCCAGGACCGTGACGGTGTCCGTGGCCCGCCAGGCGGCGACGGCGGCGCCCGCTCCGCACAGCGCCACCAGCGCGCCGACCAGCCGTCTGGCCAGGCCCTTGGTGGCCAGCACCGCCACCACCCCGGCGAGCACGGCCAGGGCCAGCGGGGTGAGCACGGGACTCAGTTCACTCCCGGAGGCGGTGATCACCCCCGGCCCCGCCGTACTCGACTCGACCCATGCGCGCCCGGAGGCCCACAGGACGAGCACGCTGCCGAGCACGGTGAGGGCGATCCAGGCGGTCAGTTCCCTCCTCATGACACCTCGAGGTCGCCGGCGTCGAAGCAGGTACGGTCACCCGTGTGGCAGGCGGCGCCGACCTGGTCGACCTTCACCAGGATCGTGTCGCCGTCGCAGTCGAGCGCGACGTGTTTGACGTGCTGGACGTTTCCGGAGGTGGCGCCCTTCACCCAGTATTCCCCGCGGCTGCGCGACCAGTAGGTGCCTCTGCCCGTGGTGAGCGTGCGGTGCAGCGCCTCGTCGTCCATCCAGGCGAGCATGAGCACCTCGCCGGTGTCGTGCTGCTGGACGATGGCGGGGACCAGGCCGTCGGGGTTGCGCTTGAGCCGTTCGGCGACCTTGGGGTCAAGAGACATGCCGTTCATTGTGCCGCAGGGACCCGACAGTCCCCGCCCCACCCTGCACGCGGGTGAGGGTCCAAAGACTCCGGCCCTCCTCGCTCCTGCTCTCGGTAGGAACACACGGAGCGAGTGCCCTCACACGGGCCCGAAGGCGCACCCCTTCCCCTGCCCTTGCGGACCCCAGGACAGGAGCGGGGTGCCGGAGCGAGGGCCCTCGGAGCGCCCCAGGGCCACGCACGGCCGGGGCGCGCCGCCTTGCCGACCCCGGCTCGGGGCTGGGGTCAGAAGGGCGGCGCACGCGGGCGAGGCGGGACGGGGCGAGGCGTGTGGATGGGTGGGTGGGCGGGCGGGCGGGTGAGCGGTGGGGCGGTGGTTAGGAATGGGCGGCGGAGATCCAGGAGGCGTGCAGGTCGGCGTACACACCTGGCTCGGAGACCAGGTCCGCGTGGGAGCCGCGCTGCACCAGCTGGCCCGCGTCGAAGACCAGCACCTCGTCGGCGTTCTCCGCCGTCGACAGCCGGTGCGCGATCGACACAGCCGTACGCCCCCGCGTAACCCCCTCCAACGCCCGCGCCAGCCGTACCTCCGTAGCCGGGTCCACAGCCGACGTCGCCTCGTCCAGCAGCAGCAGGTCAGGGTCGGCCAGATACGCCCGCGCCAACGCCACCAACTGCCGCTCCCCCGCAGACAACGACTCCCCCCGCTGCCCGACCGCCGTGGACAGCCCGTTGGGCAGCCCCTCCAGCCAGTCCGCCAGCCCCAGCTCGGTCAGCGCCAGCTCGATCTCCGCGACCGTCGCCGACGGCTTGCCGTACCGGATGTTGTCCGCCAATGTCCCGTCGAACAGGAACCCGTCCTGCGGCACCATCACGATCCGCTCCCGCAGCGAGGAGAACCGCACCTCACGCAGGTCAGAGCCGTCGATCGTTACCCGACCCGACACCGGGTCCATCAGCCGCGTGAGCAGCTTCGCGAACGTCGTCTTGCCCGACCCCGTCTCGCCGACCACCGCGATGCGCGAGCGCGGCGGGATGGTCAGCGACAGCTCGCGCAGCACCGGCGCGCCGCCCGGGTAGTTGAAGTGCACGTCCTCGAACGCCACCGAGATCGGCCCGCGCGGCAGCTCGACCCCGGACTCCCCCGGGTCGGCCACGTCGGGCGGCGTGTCCAGGACGCCCAGGATGCGCCGCCACCCGGCGACGGCGTTCTGCGCCTCGTTGAGCACCTCGGTCGCGATCTGCAGCGGCGACACGAACAACGTCACCAGGAACAGGAACGCCACCAGCTTGCCCGCCGAGATGTCGCCCGAGATACCCAGCTTGACCCCGAGCAGGACGATGCCCGCGATGGCCAGCGCCGCCACGATCTCGGTGAGCGGGAAGACGAACCCGACGATGGTCTGCGCCTTGATCTGCGCCGTCCTGTTGGCGTCGACGGAGGTGTCGACGCGCTCGGCGGTGCGCCGCTCGGCGCCGTAGGCGCGGATGACGGCCGCGCCGACGACCGACTCGCTGACGGCCGACAGCATGTCGCCCGTACGCTCCCGTACGGTCGTGTAGGCGGCCGACAGCCAGCGCTGGAAGCGCGGCAGCGCGATCATCAGCGGGATGAAGCAGACCCAGACGAGCAGCGTGAGCTGCCAGGAGTAGACGAACATCAGCACGCTGGCCACGAACAGCTGGCCGAACGCGACGATGATCATCAGCCCGCCCCACTGCATGAACGTGCTGATCTGGTCGACGTCGTTGGTGACGCGGGAGACAAGTGCGCCACGGCGCTCGGTGTTCTGGGTGAGGACGGACAGGTCGTGCACGTGGCGGAAGCCGCGCACGCGCAACGTCGCCAGCGACGACTCGGTCGCCTTGTAGAGCCGGACGTTCATGACGTACCCGGCCAGGGCCGTCAGGATGACCGCAGCCGCGCAGAGCAGAACAGCCTTCGTGATGTACGGAATATCCGGTGTGCCGCTCTTCAGCCCGGTGTCGATGGTCTGCTGCACCGCGATGGGCACGATGATCTTGCCGACCGTGGCGACGACGGCCAGCGCCATCGTGCCGATCAGCCCGTTGCGAAACTCCGGCGTCAGCGACAGGCCACGCCGTACGGTGGCCAGCGCCGAGCGCTCCACTCCCTGCAGAGCCATCAGGCGCTCACCTCTTCCTCAGCATCGATGGCGGCGCGTTCAGCTTCTTCCCGCTCGTAGGCGGTCACCAGGTTGCGGTAGCCGACGCACCGCACGATCAGCTCGTCGTGGCTGCCCCGGTCGACCACGCAACCGTGCTCCAGGTAGACCACCTCGTCGGCCAGCGCGATCGTGGCCAGCCGGTAGGCGACGACCACGACCGTCGACGCCGCTGCGCCCATGGTCGCGCCCGCTCCGGCTCCGTTGGCATCGTTCCTCGCTCTCTCCGCCGGAGCTCCTGCGCTCCGGCTGGAGAGCCCGCGCAGGATCTTGGCCTCCACCTGCGGGTCCACGCTGGAGGTCGCGTCGTCCAGGATCAGCAGGCGCGGGCTGCGCACGACCGCCCTGGCCAGCGCCAGCCGCTGCCGCTGCCCGCCGGACAGCGTCGTTCCGCGCTCCCCCACCCGCGTGTCCAGCCCCGAGGCCAGCCTGCTGACGAACCCGTCGGCCTGGGCGACCCGCAGCGACGCCCACACCTCCTGGTCGTCCAGCGGCAGGCCGAGCGTGATGTTGCCGCGCACGGTGTCGTCGAACAGGAACGTCTGCTGTGGCACCAGCGCCACCGAGTCCGCGATGCCGCCGTAGGCGATCTCCCGCAGGTCGGTGCCGTCGAGGCGGACCGCGCCCTCGGCCGGGTCGACCAGGCGCACCAGCGTCTGCACGAGCGTGGACTTGCCCGACCCGGTGGGTCCGACCAGGGCGACCGTACGGCCGGCCGGGACGTCGAAGGTGACGTCGTGCAGCACCTCGGTCTCGCCGTAGGAGTAGGAGAGCCCCTCGACCTCCAGCTTGGCCGGCTCGGCGTTGTCGAGCTTGCGCGAGCCGTACTCCATCGAGCCGGTCGCCTCCAGGACGGCCTGCACCCGGGTCCAGCCCACGACGCTGCGCGGCAGCTCGGCCAGCACCCAGCCCAGCGCCCTGATCGGGAAGGACAGCAGCGTGAACAGGTAGGCGACCTGCACCAGCTCGCCTGAGTTGATCGAACCGCCGGACAGCCGCACGGCCCCGACGATGAGGACGGCGAGCACGCCCAGCGTCGGCAGCGCCTCCAGCATGGGGTCGAACAGCCCGCGCACCCGGCCGACGGCGATGTTGGCGTCGCGCAGCTCGTGCGCGCGGCGCTGGAACCGCTCGGTCTCCAGGTTCTCCCGGCCCAGCGTCTTGATCACCAGCGCGCCGTCGAAGCTCTCGTGCGCGATCTCGCTGACCTCGGCGCGCAGCTGCTGCGCTCGGGTGGCGAGCGGCGAGAGGCGGCGCTGGTAGACGAGGTTGAGTACGGCGATGGCCGGGAAGATCAGGAAGCCGACCAAGGCGAGCACCGGGTCGACGACCAGCATGCCGATCGCGGCGGTGAACAGCATCACGACCACGCCGACCGCCATGGGCAGCGGCGCGAGCGGCGCCCACGCGGCCTCGGCGTCGGAGCTGGCGTTGGACAGGAGCTGGCCGGTCGGGTGCTGGTGGTGCCAGGCCAGCGGCAGGCGCAGGTACTGCTTGGTCACGTCGCGCCTGGAGCGGGCCTGCATGCGGTACTGCAGGACCCCGGCGAAGATGCGGCGGCCGGCCACGCCGATCGACTTGAGCAGCGCGGTCCCCATGATGAACAGCACTCCGGCCCACAACACACCGGAGGTGATCTCACCCTTGGAGAAGGCGGGCAGCACGGCGTTCTCCGTGGCCCAGCCGAGCGCCCACGCCGAGGCGACGGTCATTCCGCCATACAGGGCGCTGGACAGCACGGCAGCCGCGAACACGGCCTTCTCCGTACGGATCGCCACCCCTAGTACGCGGAGCCCTTGACGCATGACAGCGGTGGTGACTTTGCTCGCCACTCGGGGGGAATCCTTCCAACAGGGGGAAAACTTGTATACAAGTGACTATCACGTCAGATCACCTGGTTATTCCCTCCATAGGATGAGGACGTGAATCACGCTCGCGCCGAACGCTCCGCCCTCAGCGATCTGTTCCTTCAGGTCGGCCCAGACGCACCGACGTTGTGCGAGGGGTGGTCCGCCTACGACCTGGCCGCTCATGTGGTGACCCGCGAGCGGCGGCTGGACGCCGGGCCGGGCATCACGATCAAGCAGCTCGCCGGGTACACGGCCTCCGTGCAGGACGGGATGAAGGCCAAGCACCCCTTTCCTGAGCTCGTGTCGATGATGCGGCGGCCTGGCGGGGTGTACGGGCTGATGCCCTTTCTCGACGAGCTGGTCAACACCCTTGAGCTGTTCATCCACCACGAGGACGTACGGCGGGCGCAGCCGTCGTGGGAGCCCCGGGAGCTGCCGGACGAGCTGGAGCGCCTGTTCTGGCAGCGGCTCAGCGTGGGGGCTCGGGTCCTGCTGCGTAGGTCACCGGTGGGGGTGGTGTTGCACCGGGCGGAGGGCGGGGTGGTGCTCGGCGGACCCAAGGAGGGGCCGAAGGTGGAGGTGACGGGGAAGGCCAGCGAGCTGTTGCTGTTCTGCTTCGGACGGCAGGCTCACGCGAAGGTCACGCTGTCCGGCGACACCGCCGCCACAGCCCGCCTCACAAACGCCCCCCTCGGCCTCTAACCACCCCAACCCTCACACCCGGAACCCCGGAACCCACACCCCGGGACCCCACACCCCCTGCGGCCCCGGAACCCCGCACCCGGGGCCCTGGCGCCTCGGGACCCCGCAGCCCCGAAAACCCCACACCCCTGCACCCCGGGGCCCCGCGCCCCCGAAATCCCCACACCCCGGAACCTTCGAGAGCTCCTGAGGGCCGCCCGCTCAGAAGGGCGAGCGACTTCCTCGGGAGGGGTGGCCCCACGGCGCCCCTCGAACGGCGCCCCTCGGAAGGCGCCCCTCGGAAGGCGCCCCTCGGAAGGCGCCCCTCGGAAGGCGCCCCTCGGAAGGCGCCCCTCGGAAGGCGCCCCTCGGAAGGTGGCCCTCGGAAGGGTGTGCCCTCTCTTCGGCCCTCACAGGGGTCGCTGCCCTCTCAGGACCCCTCGGGGTGGGCTATGACTCCGCCTCCAGAAGGGGTTTCGCCAGGTTCGCCTGCGCGATCCTCCGCAATGCAGCCGTCAACGCATCCCCCAGAGCCGTCCCGATGATGACCAGCTCGATAGCCCGCTCCCGATCACTCACATCCCCCAACGCCCGCAGATCCGCCAAAGCCAGCTGCTCAGCCGCCGCCATGTAATCGTCCAACCGATCGATCACGTCCTGCCGACCCAGCTCCTCCAACGTCGCCAGCACCCCGATCGCCGCCCGGGTCCCCGCGTCCAACGGCTCCGTCTGCCACCCCCGAGCCGAAAGCAACTCGAGCATCCGCCGCTCAGCCTTCTCCCTGGACACCCCGACCGGCGGCTCCACCACCTCGGTGATCGTCTTCTGCGCCGCCCCCAGCAACAGGAACAGCGGCAGATCAGGATCATCCAGCGCCGCCACCAGCTCCCGCACCACCGAGATCGCCATGCCGTACTGCGTCAACGCCCGCACCAGCCGCAGCCGACGCACGTGTTCCTGCACGTAGTCAGCCTGGTTGCGCCCCGTGGGCGTCCCCGCGGGCACCAGGCCCTCACGTATGTAGAACTTGATCGTCGGGACCGGGACTCCTGTCGTCTGGCTGAGCTCCGCCATCCGCACGTTCTTTCACATCCCCTCTTGCCGTACGTGGATAGCTTAGCTATAGATAGTAGTAAGTGGCAATATCCACTATCTAAGGAGACCCCCCAATGCTTCGCTGGCACCGTCCCCTCATGTTCTTCGCCGTCCTGATGGCGATCCTGACCCCCGTCTTCCTCGTCCTGTTCTTCACCGACCCGCGCACCCTCGGCGGCGTCCCCCTCTGGGCCAAGCCGCTCAAGTTCGCCGCCTCCTTCGCCATCTACTCCTTCACCTGGGCCTGGCTGCTCTCCCTGCGCCACCGGGCGAGCAGGACGGGCTGGTGGATGGGCACCGCCCTGGTGATCGCCGGCGCGGCCGAGGTGGCGATCATCTTCGGCCAGGCGGCCAGGAACAGGCACAGCCACTTCAACGAGGCCACCGAGCTCGACGCCGCCCTATGGAAGGCCATGGGCGTCACCATCGGCGTCCTGCTGCTGGCCAACATCGTCGCCGCGATCCTCTTACTCCTGGAGCGCCAGGCCGACCGCGTCATGACCTGGGCCGTACGCGCCGGCCTGGTCATCTCCGCGATCGGCCTGTCGCTCGGCGGCCTCATGGTCGTCCACGTCCCCGGCCAGTCGTGGGCCGAGGACATGGCCGGCGCGCACAGCGTCGGCGTCCAGGACGGCGGGGCCGGGCTCCCGCTGTTCGGCTGGAGCACCGTCGGCGGCGACCTGCGGGTGCCGCACTTCATCGGCATGCACGCCCTGCAACTGCTGCCGCTGCTGGCGTTCGCGCTGACCCGCCTGGTCTCCCCCGCCGTGGCGCTGCGGCTGACCGCGGTGGCCACGGTCGCCTACGCCGGGCTGCTGGGCATCGTGACCTGGCAGGCGCTGCGCGGCCAGTCACTCGTCCACCCCGACGCGCTCACCCTGAGCGCGCTCGCCGTACTGCTGGTCGTCACCCTGGGCGGCGCCGCCGCCTCCGTCACCCGTAAGGAACCCGTCCGATGACCCTGTTCGACCTCAGCTTCTACGTGGCCGCCCCGTTCTGGGCGCTGATGATCCTGGCGCCCACGTGGTCGGTCACCCGCCGGGTGGCCGCCTCACCGCTCATCGTCCTGCCTGCCGTGGCGGTGAACCTGGTGCTGATGCTGCCGCTGTTCGCCGACTTCTGGCCGGTGGTGACGAGACCCTCACTGGAAGGTCTGCAGCGGCTGGTGACCGACCCGGACGCCCTGGCCGCGCTGTGGGCGCAGATCATCGCCTGGGACCTGTTCGTCGGCCGCTGGATGTATCTCGACAGCCGGGAGCGCGGCGTCCATCCCCTGGTCATGGCGCCCATGCTGGTGTTCACCGTCCTGCTGTCCCCGATCGCGCTGCCGCTGTACTTCCTCGTCCGCCTGACCGCTCGGCGCGCCGACACGGATCACCAGACCTTCTGCCCGTACCATGGCTCGGGAAAGACGCCCCCCGGTTAGGATCAAGAACATCTTCAAGAAGGTGCCAGTGATCGCCCAGATCCGGGTATATACGGCTGGGAACGGACTGCAGGAGGCCCCCCATGCAGGTCAAGAAGATACTCACGTACGTGCTCGTGGCGTTCGTGGTCTTCTATCTGTTCACCCGGCCGGCTCAAGCCGCCGCCGCGGTGAACGGCGTGTTCGATGGGATTGTCAACGGCGCCAACCAGTTGGCCACATTCTTTAGCGCTGTTCTGACCTGACGCACCGCCTCTGTCTGGCGTTGACGCTCGTGTTCGTGTTACGCAGACAGGATGATGAGAGATCGCCACACCCCGACCGACCCGGTCGTGCAGCGTGTCATCGAACGGGCCGAGATCGAGGGCATCGAGCTCGTCCGGTTCCTCTACGCCGACCATGGCGGCGTGATTCGCGGCAAGGCCACGTCCAGGTCGCGTCTCGGTGAGCGGATCGGCACCGGGATCGGCCACACGGTCGCGATGATGGCGATGAACATGCTCGACCAGCTCCAGGAGGTCGAGCAGATGGGCCCGGTCGGCGAGGTGCGCATCACACCCGACCCGTCGACCTTCGTCCCCCTCCCCTATGCTCCCGGCGGCGCAGCCATGCTGTCCGACCTGCGCACGCAGGACGGCTCGCCGTGGGCGGCCTGCCCGCGCACCTTCTTGAAGGACGCGATCGCCGAGCTGGCCGGGGAGGGTTACACCGCCGTCGCGGCGTTCGAGCCGGAGTTCACCCTGGGCCGCCGCCTGCCCGACCCGGCGGGCGGCCCCGACCGGCTGGCGCCGCTCGACGACAGCCTCTGCTACGCGGGCACCGGCTTCGACACCGCGCACGACTACACGGTGAGGCTGATCCGCGCGCTGGAGAGGCAGGGGCTCCAGGTGGAGCACTACTACCCGGAGCTCGGCGCGGGCCAGCAGGAGTTGTCCGTACGGCACGCGCCCGCGCTGCGCGCAGCGGACAACCAGGTGCTCTACCGGGAGACGGTGCGCGGGGTCGCGCTGCGGATGGCGATGTGGGCGTCGCTGGCGCCCAAGCCGATCGCCGACCAGGCGGGCAACGGCTGCCACCTGCACCTGTCGCTGTGGGACGGCACGCGCAACCTGTTCGACGGCGAGTCGGACCTGCGCTCCCACTTCGTCGGCGGGCTCATCGCCCACCTGCCCGCGCTGACGGCGCTGACCTGCGGCAGCGTCAACAGCTTCCGTCGCCTGGCGCCCCGGATGTGGTCGAGCGCCTATGCGGTGTGGGGGCCGGACAACCGGGAGGCGGCCGTGCGGGTGTGCTCGGCGCTGGGCGAGGGCGGGGAGAACCTGGAGCTCAAGCCGTCGGACTCCTCCGCCAACCCGTACCTGTCGCTGGGGGCGGTGCTGCACGCGGGGCTGGACGGCATCAGGCGCCGCCTCGACCCTGGCGAGGCGGTCACCATCGACCCGGACACCAACCCGGCGGCCTACCAGCGGCTGCCCGCGTCGCTGGACGAGGCGCTCGACGCGCTGGAGGCCGACGAGGTGCTCATGGAGGCGCTCGGGCCGCTCCGCCGTACCGCCTATCTGGCGGTGAAACGCTCGGAGGCGACGGCCTTCAAGGGCAAGGACGCCGCCTACGAGACGTTCAACCACCTGCGCGTTTTCTGAAAACCCCCAGGGGGTACGGCAGGCCGTTCCCTCCGCCTCCCGCCGCACGGGGACCCGTCCCTCCAAGGGACGCGTCACCGAGCGGCGGTGGCGTGCCGCCGTAACGGCGCCAGGGAAGCGCCGGGAAGGGTCAGCGGACCGGGTGGCCCGCCCGGCGCAGCGTGTCCTTCACGTCGGCGATCTTGAGGGTGCCGAAGTGGAAGACCGACGCAGCCAGCACCGCGTCCGCGCCCGCGGCGACCGCGGGCGGGAAGTCGGCGAGCTTGCCCGCTCCCCCGCTGGCGATCACCGGCACCCGGACGGCGGCTCGGACCAGCCGGATCAGCTCCAGGTCGTAGCCGTCGAGCGTGCCGTCACCGTCCATGGAGTTGAGCAGGATCTCCCCGACCCCGAGCTCCTCCCCCCTGGCCGCCCACTCCACCGCGTCGAGGCCGGCGCTGCGCCTGCCGCCGTGCGTGGTCACCTCGAACCCGCTGGCCGTGCCGGGAGCCCGCCGCGCGTCCACCGACAGCACCACGCACTGCGCGCCGAAGCGCCGCGACGCCTCGGTGAGCAGCTCGGGCCTGGCGATGGCCGCGGTGTTCAGCGACACCTTGTCGGCGCCCGCGCGCAGCAGCCGGTTGACGTCGTCCACGCTGCGCACGCCGCCGCCGACCGTGAGCGGGATGAACACCTGCTCCGCCGTACGCCGGACGACGTCGAACATCGTGTCCCGCTCGCCGGAGGAGGCGGTGATGTCGAGGAAGGTCAGCTCGTCCGCGCCCTCCTCGTCGTAGCGCCTGGCCAGCTCGACCGGGTCGCCGGCGTCGCGGACGTTCTCGAAGTTGACGCCCTTGACCACCCGCCCCGCGTCGACGTCCAGGCAGGGGATGACCCGCACCGCGACCGTCATGCTCTCGCCGCCTCGATCTCGACCTCGACCAGCATCTGCGGGTCCACCAGCCCGGCCACCCGCACGCCCGTGCAGGCGGGACGGACCTGGCCGAACACCTCGCCGATGGCGGAGCCCGCCTGGTCGAAGTGGCGCTGGTCGACCACGTAGTAGCGGACCATCACCACGTCCTCGCGGGTCAGGCCCGCCTTCTCCACCGCTTCCAGCGCGATCCCGATGGCCGTCTTCGTCTGACCGTACGGATCACCGAGATTGCGCACCTCGCCCTCGACGGTCGCCGTGCACCCGGACACCAGCACCCTGGATCCGACGACGACCGCCCTGGCATAGCCGTACTTGTCCTCCCAGATCCCCCCGGAGAACACCCTCGCACCGACGCGCTCCATGCTCATCCCACCCCTCCGACCGCGGCCAGCGCGGCCTCAAGCGTGAACGCCTGGGTGTACAGCGCCTTCCCCACGATGGCACCTTCGACGCCATCGGGGACGAGCGAGGCGAGCGCGGTCAGGTCGTCGAGCGAGGAAACGCCACCACTGGCGATGACCGGCTTGTCGGTCTTGGAGCAGATCTGGCGGTAAAGGTCGAGGTTGGGGCCCTGGAGCATGCCGTCCTTGGTCACGTCCGTCACGACATAACGGGCGCACCCGTCGGCCTCCAGGCGGTCGAGAACCTCCCACAGGTTGCCGCCCTCGGACGTCCAGCCGCGCCCGGCCAGCGTCGTGCCGCGCACGTCGAGCCCGATCGCCACCCGGTCGCCGTGCTCGGCGATGACCCTGGAACACCACTCGGGGTTCTCCAGCGCGGCCGTGCCGATGTTGACCCTGCGGCACCCGGTGGCCAGCGCGGCCTCCAGCGAGGCGTCGTCGCGGATGCCGCCGGACAGCTCGACGTTGATGTCCATCCTCTTACACACGTCGCCGATGAGGTCGCGGTTCGAGCCGCGGCCGAACGCGGCGTCCAGGTCGACCAGATGCAGCCACTCGGCGCCCGCCTCCTGCCAGGCGAGGGCGGCGGCGAGCGGGTCGCCGTAGCCGGTCTCGGTGCCCGCCTCCCCCTGCACGAGGCGTACGGCCTGGCCGCCCGCCACGTCGACGGCGGGCAGCAATACGAGCGACATCAGTTCCTCCGGTCGAAAGCAAGAGTGATGACAACGGGGACGAACAGCACGGAGAGCACCAGCGCCGCCAGGCTGGCCCACCACGACCACCAGACCAGCCACACGACGACCTGCACGAGCAGGAACATCAGCGCGATCAGCCCGTTCTGCGCCCGCTGCCGGCGCGCGACGATGCCGCCTGGCCTGGCGATCCTGGTCGGGCGCGGGGTGAGCCGCTTCAGCAGCGCCCGGCGGCGCGCCCTGCGTGCCTGCCTGTCGTGGTGCTTCTGGACGGCACGCGCCCGCTCCGCCTCGCGCTCGGCGCGGCGGCGGGCCCGCTCCTTGCTCACACCGTCCCTAGCCAGTTCTTCAGCAAGGCAGCCCCGGCGTCCCCTGACTTCTCCGGGTGGAACTGGGTGCCCATGAGCGCGCCGTTCTCCGCGGCGGCCACGAACGGCACGCCGTGCTCGGCCCAGGTGACCAGCGGCTGCGCGAAGCCCTCCCCCGGCTGGAGCTCCCACTCGCGCACGCCGTAGGAGTGCACGAAGTAGAAGCGCGTCTCCGCGTCGAGCCCGTCGAACAGCACGCTTCCCGCGGGCGCCTTCACGGTGTTCCAGCCCATGTGCGGCAGCACCGGCGCGTCGAGGCGCTCGACCGTGCCGGGCCACTCGCCGCAGCCCTCGGTCTCCGTGCCGTGCTCGACGCCGCGATCGAAGAGGATCTGCATGCCCACGCAGATGCCCAGCACCGGGCGGCCTGCCGACAGCCTGCGCCCGACGATGCGCTCGCCGCGCACGCCCTTGAGCCCGCTCATGCACGCCTCGAACGCGCCCACGCCCGGCACGACCAGGCCGTCGGCGTCCATGGCCGTGTCGTAGTCGGCCGTCACGGTCACGTCAGCGCCGACCCTGGCCAGGGCGCGCTCGGCGGAGCGCAGGTTGCCCGAGCCGTAGTCGAGGACGACGATCTTCTTCACCACCAGAGCACCGCCCCCGTGATCGCCAGCGCCGCGCCGATGCCGCAGATGACGGCGCCGATCTTCAAGCCCTGCTTGATCATAGAGATGACGCCGCCGACCAGGAACAGCCCGACACACGCCAGCGCGATCGCGATCGTGTTGTCGGTCATGTGGTCTCCTTCGGAGCCCACATGACCGACATGTACACCGTGCTTATGGTTCTCTCGCTTCGCTCGTTCACAGGACCCCCTTGGTGCTCGGGACGCCGGTGGCGCGGGGGTCGAGCTCGGACGCCTCGCGCAGCGCCCTGGCCAGCGCCTTGAACTGCGACTCCACGATGTGATGCGCGTTGCGCCCGTAGGGGACGTGCACGTGCAGGCAGATGGCCGCCTGGGCGACGAACGACTCCAGGATGTGCCTGGTCATCGTCGTGTCGTACTCGGGGCCGATCATCGGCGCCATGCCCTCGGGCTCGGAGTGCACGAGGTAGGGCCGCCCCGACAGGTCGACGGTCACCTGGGCGAGCGACTCGTCCAGCGGGCACGACGCGCTACCGAACCGCCTGATGCCGGACTTGTCGCCCAGCGCCTGGCGGAAGGCCGCGCCCAGCGCCAGCGCCGTGTCCTCGATCGTGTGGTGGGAGTCGATGTGCAGGTCGCCCTCGGTCTTCACGGTCAGGTCGAACAGGCCGTGCTTGCCCAGCTGGGCCAGCATGTGGTCGTAGAACCCGACGCCGGTGGCGACGTCGACCTGCCCGGTGCCGTCGAGGTTCACCTCGACCAGGACCGAGGTCTCCTTCGTAGCCCGCTCGACGCGGCCGATCCTGCTCACAGAACTTCCTCCATCGCGGCGCGGAAGGCCGCCATCTCCTCGCCGGTGCCGATCGACACCCGCAGCCATTCTGGCGGTCCCACCTCACGGATCAGCACGCCGTTCGCCAGGAGCTTCTCCCACACCGCCCGGCGGTCGGGGAATCGTCCGAAAAGCACGAAGTTGGCGTCGGAGTCGGCCACCTCCAGCCCCTTGCCGCGCAGCCACTCCACCGTCGCGTCGCGCTCCTGGCGGAGCGCGTCCACGGTGCCGAGCAGCTCGCGCCGGTGCCTGAGCGCGACCAGCGCCGCCGTCTGGGTGAGGGTCGACAGGTGGTACGGCAGCCGCACCAGCAGCAGCGCCTCGACCACGGCCGGGTGGGCGGCGAGGTAGCCGAGCCTGGTGCCCGCCATCGCGAACGCCTTCGACATCGTCCGCGTCACGATCAGCCTGGGGTGGCTCGGCAGCAGCGTCAGCGCGGACGGCGTGCCGGTGCGGGCGAACTCGGCGTAGGCCTCGTCCACCACGACCATGCCGTCGGTGGCGTTCGCGACCGCCTCGATCGTCTCCAGCGGCAGCGCCGTGCCCGTCGGGTTGTTCGGCGAGGTCAGGAACACGATCGCGGGCCGGTGCTCCTCTACGGCCGCGACCGCCTTGTCCGGGTCGAGCGAGAAGTCGGCCTCGCGCACGCCGCCGATCCACTCGGTGGCGGTGCCGGTGCTGATCATCGGGTGCATGGCGTAGGACGGCTCGAAGCCGATGGCCGTCCTGCCGGGGCCGCCGAAGGCCTGGAGGATCTGCTGCAGGACCTCGTTGGAGCCGTTGGCCGCCCAGAGCCGGTCGGGGGTGAGGTCGTGACCGAGGTAGTCGGCGAGCCGGGCGCGCAGCTCGGTGGCGTCCCGGTCCGGGTAGCGGTTGAGCTCGGCCGCGCTCCGCCGTACCTCCTCGGCCAGGTCGTCGACCAGCGCCTTGGACGGCGGGTAGGGGTTCTCGTTGGTGTTGAGCCGCACCGGGACGTCGATCTGGGGCGCGCCGTACGGCTTGCGCCCCTTCAGGTCGTCGCGGATGGGCAGGTCGTCCAGGTTCACGCGCCCGGTACCTTCCAGTCGAACATGAGGCCGTCGCGGATCGGCAGGTGGTGCAGGTTCACGCGCCGGGCACCTTCCAGTCGAACATGAGGCCGTCGCGGATCGGCAGGTCGTCCAGGTTCACGCGCCCGGTACCTTCCAGTCGAAACGGGCGCGGATCGCGGCGCCGTGCGCGGGCAGGTCTTCGGCGTCGGCCAGCACGGTCACGTGCTCGGCCGCCTCGGCCAGGGCCTCGCGGGTGTAGTCGATCACGTGGATGCCGCGCAGGAACGACTGCACCGACAGTCCGCTGGAGTGGCAGGCGCAGCCGCCGGTGGGCAGCACGTGGTTGGACCCGGCGAGGTAGTCGCCGAGGGAGACGGGCGCGTAGGCGCCGACGAAGATCGCCCCCGCGTTCCTGATCCTTCCGGCCACCTCCGCCGCCTGGCGGGTGTGGATCTCCAGGTGCTCTGCCGCGTAGGCGTCCACGACCCTGATGCCGTCGGCGAGGTCGTTGACCAGCACGATGCCCGACTGCCTGCCGGACAGCGCCTCCGCGATGCGCTCGGAGTGCTTGGTGGCGGCCACCTGGCCAGGCAGCTCCTTCTCCACCGCCTCGGCCAGCTCCACGCTGTCGGTGACCAGCACCGCCGCCGCGATCACGTCGTGCTCGGCCTGGCTGATCAGGTCCGACGCCACGTGCACCGGGTCGGCGCTGTCGTCGGCCAGGACCGCGATCTCGGTCGGACCGGCCTCGGAGTCGATGCCGATGACGCCCTTGAGCAGGCGCTTGGCGGCGGCGACCCAGATGTTGCCCGGCCCGGTGACCATGGTGACCGGACGGCACTCCTCGGTGCCGTAGGCGAACATCGCCACCGCCTGCGCACCGCCCACGGCGTACACCTCGTCGACGCCCAGCAGCGCGCAGGCGGCCAGGATCGTGGGGTGCGGCAGCCCGCCCTCCTGCGGCGGGCTCGTGACCGCCAGGCTCTCGACCCCCGCCTCCTGGGCGGGGACCACGTTCATGACCACCGACGACGGATAGACCGCCCTGCCGCCGGGCACGTAGAGCCCGACCCGGTCGACCGGCACCCAGCGCTCGGTGACCGTACCGCCGGGAACGACCTGGGTCGTGGTGTCGGTGCGCCGCTGATCCCGGTGCACCAGCCTGGCCCGCCTGATCGACTCCTCCAGCGCCAGCCTGACGCGAGGATCGAGCGTCTCCAGCGCCTGCGTGATCTCGCCGGCGGGGACGCGGGTGGAGGCGATCTCGACACCGTCGAACCTGGCGGTCAGCTCCCGTACGGCTGCCGCCCCACGATGGCGCACGTCCTCGCAGATGGGCCGCACCTTCTCCAGGGCGGCCTCGACGTCGAGTTCGGCACGGGGCAGCACGTCGCGAAGGTCCTCGGGAAGAGAACCGCGCAGGTCGATACGGGAAATCACCCGCCCAGTCTACGGAGTCCGGCCCCTGAATCCCGTTCTGTCCACGATCCGGACACCAGGCGCGTAGCCGGCCAGCCCTCGTTCCAGGAGGGCGAAGGCGGTCTCGGTCAGGGTGCGGACGCCGGAGGCGAGGCGTTCCGGCTCCTCACCCGCCAGGATCCCGCGCCGCACGAAATCCAGCATCGTGCGGTGGACGCCCATCAACGCGTGCGCCGCCACCCACGCCTCCACCTCTCCCCCGAGCACCTCGGCCAGCGCCTCCGTGGCCCGCCCCAGCACCTGCTGCTCCCTGGCCTGCAGAGCAGGGCTGGCGGAGATCACCCGGTTGATCGTGCGCAGCCGTTCCAGCGCCACGGCATCTCCTGCCGCCGCCTGATCCAGCAGTCCCCCGCTCGACTCCAGGAAACGCCGGAAGGCCGCCGCCACCGACCCCTCCCGCGACCCGACCGCCTCGAGCAGCCGCGCGCCGAAGGCTTCCAGCGGAAGGAAGAACAGGTCCTCCTTCGCCGGGAAGTGGTTGAAGACGGTGGCCTCGGAGACCTGCGCCTCGCGCGCGATCTCGATGACCGTCACCTGGTCGAAGCCGCGATCCGCGAACAGCCGCCACGCCGTCTCCATGATCAGCTGCCGCGTCTGCCGCTTCTTGAGCTCCCGGAGTCCCATTTCCACCTCGCTAGGGTTACCCTAAGATTAGGGTAACCCTAGCAAAGGAGCGAGCACATGTCCGACGTCATGGAACTCATCCAGCACTGGGCCGCCGCCGAGCAGGCCAACGACGCCAAGCACCTGGACACCCTCCTGGCCTCCGACTTCCACGGCGTGGGCCCGTTCGGTTTCGTCCTCGACCGCGACCAGTGGCTCGTCAGGTTCGACAACGGCCTGGTCAACAGCGTCGTGACCATCGAGAACCCCCAGCCGCGCGAGTACGGCGACGCGGCCGTCGTGATCGGCGTCATGCACCAGCAGACCACCTGGGCGGGCAACGACAACTCGGGCCGCTTCCGCGTCACCCTCGTCGCCGTCCGCGAAGGGGACCGATGGCAGCTCGCCAACGTGCACATCGGCCCCCTCCAGGCCCCGCCCCGCTAAATCAAGACATAACCGGCCGGGCGGGTGGTGAACGTGCCTCTTCCCTGCGTACGGCTGCGCAGGGAAGTCGCATAACCGAACACCTCGGCCAGCGGCACCACGGCGGTCACCACCAGCGCCCCGCCACGCGCCACCGACCCCGACACCTGCCCGCGCCGCGCGGCCAGATCGCCCAGCACCCCGCCGACCATCGAGTCCGGTACGGTCACCGTCACCTCGACCACCGGCTCCAGCACCGCCATCACGCACCGCCCCAGCGCCTCGCGCAGCGCGAGCCGCCCCGCCGTACGGAAGGCGAGCTCCGAGGAGTCCTTCGGATGCGTCGCCCCGTCGGTGAGCGTCACCAGCAGGCCGGTCACCGGGTGACCGCCCAGCGGGCCGCTGGACAGCGCGTCACGGCACCCGGCCTCGACCGCGCGCACGTACTCGCGCGGCACCCGCCCGCCGGTCACCGCCGACCGGAACGCGAACCCCTCAGGGTGCGGCTCCACGTCCAGCACCACGTGGGCGTACTGCCCGGCGCCGCCGTCCTGCTTGACGTGCCGGTACAGCAGCCCCGGCGCCCCGCGCACGACGGTCTCGCGGAAGGAGACCTGCGGACGCCCGACGCCGACCGCCAGCCCGTGCGCCCGGCGGATCTTCTCCACCGCCACCTCCAGGTGCAGCTCGCCCATTCCGGACAGCAGCGTCTGCCCGGTCTCCGCGTCGTTCCTGACCGCCAGCGACGGGTCCTCCTCGACCAGCCGCGCCAGCGCCGACGCCAGCCGTCCCGCCTCCGTGCCCGACCTGGCCTCGACCGCGACGGACACCACGGGATCGGCCACGACCGGCGGCTCCAGCAGGACGGGTTTCTCCGGCGCGCACAGGGTGGCCCCGGTGCGCGCCTTCGACCCGGCCAGCGCCACGATGTCGCCCGCCACGGCCCGCCGTACCTCGGTGTGCCGGTCGGCCTGCACGCGCAGGATCCTGCCCACGCGTTCCGTACGGCCGGCCGCCGCGTCCAGCACCGTGTCGCCCTTGCCGAGCGTGCCCGCGTAGACGCGCACGAAGGTCAGCCGCCCGGCCACCTTGAACACCAGGGCGGCGAACGGCTCCGCCACGGCGTCCCGCGGCGCGGGCAGGTAGGCGACGACGGCGTCGAGCAGCGGCTCGATCCCGCGGTTGCGGTAGGCGGAGCCGCACAGCACCACCACGGCCGCCCCCTGCAGGGTCAGGTCGCGCAGCGCCGACGCGAGCGTCGCGTCGGAGACGGCCCCCAGCTCCTCCAGGACGGCCGGATGCAGCTCGGCCACCGCCTCCTCCAGCAGCCTGCGCCGCTTCAGCGCCTCGTCGGCCAGTTCAGCGGGAACCGGCCCCTCCTCCAGAGCGTCGCCCCACGTCAGGGCGCGCATCCGCAGGAGGTCGACCACGCCGGTGAACCCGTCCTCGCGACCGATGGGCAGCTGGACCACCAGCGGGACGACGTCCAGCCGGTCACGGATCGACGCGGCCGCGGCGTCGAGGTCGGCGCCCGCGCGGTCGAGCTTGTTGACGAAGGCGATCTTCGGCACGCCGTACCTGTCGGCCTGGCGCCACACCGACTCGCTCTGCGGCTCGACGCCCGCGACGGCGTCGAACACCGCGATCGCGCCGTCGAGCACCCTCAGGGAACGCTCGACCTCGTCGGCGAAGTCGACGTGGCCCGGGGTGTCGATCAGGTTGACCCGGTGGTCCGCCCAGTCGCAGCTGACGGCGGCGGCGAAGATGGTGATGCCGCGCTCGCGCTCCTGGGGGTCGAAGTCGGTCACGGTCGTCCCGTCGTGCACCTCGCCACGCTTGTGGGTGGCGCCGGTGAGGTAGAGGATCCGCTCGGTGACGGTCGTCTTGCCGGCGTCGACGTGGGCGAGAATGCCAATATTGCGAATGCGCATCGCCATGTGCCCTTTCAGCACGATTTATGGCAGGACAGCGCGATTTTTCAGCGGTGCAGGCCGCGCAGCAGACACCGCGCGACGGAAGACACAAGGATCACCTCGTGCCCGGACGTGGGGACGGCAGCAGCGGTGCGCTCACGCATGCCCGTCCCCTTTCACTCGCCTGGTTACCCGGCGAGTGTATTGATCTTTCCGTACGGATCACACCGATTTTCGGCTGGTGCCTTTACAAAGTAGATCTGTAATACCATCGACGGTGTGAGCAAGGCGAAGAAGGGCGGGCAGGGCACCCCCGCCACGGTGGCGCTGACCAAGGCGGGCGCGGAGTTCACCCTGCACCCTTATGACCACGACGCGAACGCCCAGGCCTACGGCGAGGAGGCGGCGGACGCGCTGGGCCTGCCGTACGGCCAGATCTTCAAAACCCTCGTGGCCGAGGTGGACAGCGGCCTGGCAGTAGCGGTCGTCCCGGTATCCGGCAAACTGGACCTGAAGGCATTTGCCGCCGCCCTGAACAGCAAGCGCGCCGCGATGGCCGAGGCGGTGAAGGTGGAGCGCGTGACCGGCTACGTGGTGGGCGGCATCAGCCCCCTGGGCCAGCGCAAACAGCTCCCCACGGTGGTCGACGAGTCCGCGCTGGACTTCGAGACGATCTACTTCTCAGCAGGAAGGCGCGGCCTCCAGATCGAGACCGCGCCCAAGAACCTCATCGAGGCAACCCGAGCCACCACCGCCAGGATCGCCAAGGACGGCTAGTCGCCGAAGATCTCCTCCACCGAGGTGGCGGTGGCCGCACGGACGATCCACTGCTGCAGTTGATCGCAGTCAGTGCACGCCTCGACCTGGGCTCGATGAACGTCGTCGAGCTCCATTCCGCGCGCTCCCATGACCGCGACCAGACTCGCGCCCCTCCCCCGATTCTCGAAGATCTGGGTGAAGCGGTCGCTGTACTCGTACACGGACTTCGCCATTAGTGCCTCCAGACGCGCGCGCATCGACTCTGGGAGATGCATGCACAGATAACTGTAGTAAATCGACGACCTTTCGTCGCCGAGAGTGACGACAATGTCCGCGACCGCAGCGGCCGTTTCGAGGTCCGCATGTGCGACGGCCGCGAGCGTGGCCAGTTCGGGTGAAGCGAGGACGTCCTCGCGGTCGCGTAGCAGAGGCAGTTCGCTCGGTCCGACGACCACGATCGCCAGCACGATGCACGAGTCGTCCGGGAGGAACCGCCGCCGGTACTTGTCGGCGTCCGCCTGATCCAGGCAGATCACCACCAGCATGACCGGGCACCTGTATCGCCCCATGAGGCCGCCCACGTAGGCGGCCCATGCCCAGAACTTCTCCTCCTTGTACGTGTTCTGCATCTCGACGATCACGAAGCGCCGCCCGCCGTCAGGTCCGCGGACGGAGATGACCGAGTCGGCCGCGTACTCGACGGGCCTGCGCTCGTTGAGCTCCACCGACTCGCAACGCGCGTCGGTGTAAGCGTCCGGGGAAGCACGGAGGCCGAGGCCCAGGAGCTCCAGGGCGAAAGCAGGACGTTGCATGATCATTTCGAGGGGCATTTCATGCTTATGGCCAGGAGGCATGACCAGTCTCCTTTCTCGCAGTAGTGGAGACTTTACAGAAGGTAGTCGCCCCATGACTGGCGAATGACGATCAATGGGCAACCCTTGCCGTCGCCCCGCGCGAGGGGATGGGAGAGGATCGGGAATGTGACGGAACTGCACTACCTCAGCGCCACCGAGATGGCCCGCCTCGTCCGTACCCGCCAGGTGAGCGCCGTCGAGCTGCTCCAGGCCCATCTCGACCGCATCGAGCAGGTCAACCCGCAGGTCAACGCCATCGTGACGCTCGCCGCCGAAAAGGCGATGGAGCAGGCCAGACGGGCGGATGCGCAGGAGCCGCAGGGACCGTTGCACGGGGTGCCGGTGGCGCACAAGGATCTCGTGGATACCGCGAATATCCGGACTACCTATGGGTCGCCGCTTTTTTCGTCACATATCCCTGAAAAAGATGATCTTATTGTTGAGCGGCTCCGGCAGGCTGGGGCGATCTCCGTCGGGAAGACCAACACGCCTGAGTTCGGCACCGGGTCGCACACCGTCAACGAGGTGTTCGGGGCTACGCGCAACCCCTACGATCTGACCAAATCGGCGGGCGGGAGCAGCGGTGGCGCCGCCGCCGCGCTCGCCGCCGGGATGGTCCCCCTCGCCGACGGGTCCGACATGGGCGGGTCGCTCAGGAACCCCGCCTCCTTCTGCAACGTCGTCGGCCTCCGCCCCACCCCCGGCCGCGTCCCCGACGTCGACGAGAGCACGGCGTGGAACACCCTGGCCGTCCTCGGCCCCATGGCCAGGACGGTCGAGGACGTGGAGCTGATGATGTCAGTGATCGCCGGTTTCGACCCACGCTCGCCGTACGCCATCAGGGAGACCTTCACCCCGGATCCCGAAAAATCGGTGAAAAACCTGAAGGTTGCCTACTCCCCCGATCTCGGCGGCCTCCCGGTGGATCCCCGCACGGCGGCGGTCACCGCGACGGCGACCGGCGTGTTCGAGGGGCTCGGCGCCCACGTCGAGCAGGTCGACCTCGACCTCTCCGACGCCGACGACGCCTTCCGCGTCTACCGCGCCTGGTACTTCGCGCTCAACTTCGGCGACCTCGACGGCCTCGGCCCCAACACCGCATGGAACGTCGAGCAGGGACGCAAGGTCACCGCCGCCGACCTCGGCCGGGCCGAGCGGCTGCGCAGCGGCCTCTACCAGCGCACGGCCGCCTTCTTCGACACCTACGACGTGCTGATCGCCCCGGTCAGCCAGGTCCCGCCGTTCCCCGTCGAGGACCCCTACGTCAGCGAGATCAACGGCGAGAAGCTGCCCGACTACCTGGCGTGGATGCGCAGCGCCTACTGGATCAGCGTCCTGCACGCCCCGGCCGCCTCGGTCCCCGCCGGATTCACGCCCGAGGGGCTGCCGGTCGGGGTGCAGATCGTCGGCAGGCCGTTCGCCGACGCGCAGGTCCTGCGGGTGGCGCGGGCCTTCGAGACCGCTACAGGGTACGGCTCCCGCCGTCCCACTCTTCCGGCCTGACGCCATACGGCTGCCGCAGCGGCGACTCGCGGTATCCGGCGACGGCCTCCAGCACGCCGAACAGCGCGGTCGCCATGAACGCCCACGCGACCAGCACCCCGGACGCGGTCAGCCTGAGCGACCCCGGGACGATCTTCGCCCCGGGCACGGCCGACGCCTCGACGGTGACGGCGCCGAGCGTGAAGGCGGAGCCGACCCACAGCGTGAGCAGCGCCGCCGCCACGCCGCCCGCCGCGAGCCCGGCCAGCACCGCGAGCTGGGTGCCGCGCCGCGACACCAGCCAGCCCACGACCCCGCACACCACGCCGATCCCGCCGGTGATCGCGGCGAACCAGCCGTCCGCGCCGATGAGTGCCTGCGTGGTGAGGTCGGCCAGCGTGGTGCCCTGCGGGGTGACCATGTACGGCGCGCGCGGCGCGAGATAGGACCACAGGAGGCCGGCGGCCACGCCGAGCGCGGCGAGCACGAGGAAGGTCACCGCAAAAGCCCGCACTTGCCTCGCCACGCGACTCCCCCTCACAAGTGTGTCCGAACCTGCTCGATGCTATCTCCCCGTTAGGCTTCAGCCGTGAACGAAGAGGTGTGGCTGATCGATCCCTCGGGTCCGCTCCGAGGGGATGTCGAGGTACGCGGGTCCAAGAACGGTGTCTCCAAGCACATGGTCGCGGCCATGCTCGGCACCGGCGAGAGCACGATCCACAACGCCCCAGAGGTGGGCGAGGTGGGCATCACGGCGGCGATGCTCGAAGCGCTCGGCATCCACGTCGAGATAGCCGGCTCCGAGATCCACATCGCGCCCGGCACCGAGATCAGGCCACGGGTGCCTGACGCGTTCACCGGGCTCAACCGCATCCCCATCCTCATGCTCGGCCCCCTGCTGCACCTGGCGGGCGAGGCGTTCGTGCCGCTCGTCGGCGGCGACCCCATCGGCCGCAGGCCCATCGACTTCCACGTCGAGGCGCTGCGCCAGATGGGCGCCGAGGTGGAGATCCAGGAGGGCGGCGTCTACGCCAAGGCCAAGCGGCTCAACGGCACCCGCATCGAGCTCCCCTACCCGAGCGTGGGCGCCACCGAGACGATCCTCATGTCCG
This sequence comes from Nonomuraea sp. NPDC050556, assembly GCF_044457355.1. NCBI lineage: Bacteria > Bacillati > Actinomycetota > Actinomycetes > Streptosporangiales > Streptosporangiaceae > Nonomuraea > Nonomuraea sp. NPDC050556. Next base: position 3,504,370 of record NZ_JBITGU010000001.1, read on the forward strand.
CGGTGCTCGCCGAGGGCAAGACGGTGCTCAAGAACGCGGCCATGGAGCCGGAGGTCGTCGAGCTGGCCCTGTTCCTGCAGCGCATGGGCGCCCTCATCGAGCTGTCGCCGGACCGCCGCATCGTCATCGAGGGCGTGGAGAGCCTGCGCGGCGCCTCCACGTGGCTCGCCGGCGACCGGATCGAGGCGTTCTCCTACCTGGCGGCCGGGCTGATCACCGGCGGCCAGGTGCGGGTGCACGGCTGCCATCAGGACCGCCTGGTCACCGCGATCACCACGCTGGCCAGGATGGGCGCCCAGTTCGAGATCAACGACGACTACCTGTGCGCCACCCAGCCGCCCGAGGGCATGCGCAGCGCCGCCGTCCAGACCGACACCCACCCCGGGTTCATGACGGACTGGCAGACGCCGCTCATGGTGCTGTTCACCCAGAGCCAGGGCATGTCGGTCCTGCACGAGACCGTCTTCGAGAACCGCCTGGTGTACGTGCCGGCGCTGCAGAAGATGGGGTGCGAGATCGAGGTGTTCGACCAGTGCCTGGGCGGGCCCGCCTGCCGCTACCACGACACCAACGCCAAGCACTCGGCCGTGGTGCGCGGGGTCTCTCAGCTCAAGGGCGCCGACGTGACGCTGCCCGACATCCGGGCCGGGTTCTCCGCCGTGCTGGCCGCCGCGGTCGCCGACGGGGTGTCCACGTTGCGTGGTGTGCACCACATCGAGCGCGGCTATCACCGGCCTTTCGAACAGTTCGCCTCACTCGGTCTTAACATCCGCAGGCAACGGTAAAGAACCAGAACCGGGCGTTTGGTAGCGATCTTCCGGTCGCAGATCATCTTTCGTGAGTGTTGCGAAAGCCATCGGCGGGCTGGGACTGGCAGGGGCGATCACCGGGCTGCTGGCGGCCGCGCTGGCCGCGCCCGGCGTGGGCGCGGCGGGGCTGACCGCCAGGGGCGTGGCCGCCACGTTCGTCGACCTGCCGCCCGCCCCGCGCGAGGAGCCGCTGCCGCAGCTCACCCGGTTGCTCGACAAGAACGGCCAGCAGTTCGCCACGTTCTACGAGGCCAACCGCACCACGGTGCCGCTGGACCAGGTGGCCCCGGTGATGCGCAAGGCGATCGTGGCGATCGAGGACTCCCGCTTCTACGAGCACGCCGGGCTGGACATCAAGGGCACGCTACGCGCCGTGATGACCAACACGCAGGCGGGCGGGATCAGGCAGGGCGGTTCGTCGCTCACCCAGCAGCTCGTGAAGAACATCCTGGTGGAGAACGCCGAGACGCAGGCCGAGCGGGACAAGGCCAGGGCGCCCAACGTCGGCCGCAAGATCACCGAGCTGCGGTACGCCCTAGCGTTGGAGGAGAAGTACCGCAAGGACGAGATCCTGGAGCGCTACCTCAACATCGCCTACTTCGGCGCGGGCGCCTACGGCATCGAAGCGGCCGCCCAGCGGTTCTTCTCCACGAGCGCGGCCCGGCTCACCCTCACCCAGGCGGCCACGCTGGCCGGCGCGGTGCGCGCCCCCTACTCCACCGACCCGTCCATCGGGCGCAAGCAGCAGAGCAGGCTCAAGCAGCGCCGCAACACCGTGCTCGACCGCATGGCCCAGCTCGGCGCGATCCCCAAGGTGCAGGCGGAGAAGGCCAAGCGCGCCAAGCTGGCGATCAGGCTGCACGCGGAGCCGGGCGGGTGCGGCCAGAGCCGTTATCCGTACTTCTGCCTCTACGTGCAGCGGGAGCTGCTCACCAACCCGGCCTTCGGCGACACCGAGGCCGAGCGCCGGCGCAGGATGGCCAGGGGCGGCCTGACGATCAGGACCACCCTCGACCCGCTCGCGCAGAAGTCGGCGGAGCGGGCCATCGCCAGTCACGTGCGCGCCGAGGACACCGAGGTCGCCGCCGAGGCCATGGTCGAGCCGGGCACCGGGCGGATCAGGGCGATGGCGGCCAGCAAGCGGTTCGGCACCAACCCCGGCAACAAGAACAACGGCCCCAACACCACCTTCAACCTGCCCGCCGACGTCACGCACGGCGGCGGCATGGGGTTCCAGGCGGGCTCGACGTTCAAGGTGTTCACCCTGGCCACCGCGCTCAAGCAGGGATGGCGGTTCAACCAGGGCTTCAAGACGCCCGGGATGCTGGTGCCCGCAGCGGGCTACCGCGACTGCCGGGGCAACGCGGTCAACGCGCCGACCGCCAAGATCTTCAACGCCAGCGGCGAGGGCAAGGGCGGCCCGCACAGCCTGTCCACCGGCACCTGGAAGTCGGTGAACATCTTCTACATGATGCTGGAGCGCAAGGTCGGCCTCTGCAACGTGGTGGAGACGGCCAAGGAGCTCGGCATCACCCGCGCCGACGGCTCGGCGCTGCGCGAGGTGCCGACGTTCACCCTCGGCGTCAACGAGATGGACCCGGTGACCGTGGCCGGGTCGTTCGCCGCCTTCGGCGCGCGCGGGCGCTACTGCCGTCCGATGGCGATCGTGGAGATCGCCGACCAGGCCGGGCTGCACACCGCCGTGCCGCCCGCCTGCGAGCAGGTGCTGGACCGGCATGTCGCCGACGCGGTCAACTACATCCTGCGCGGGGTGTTCAGCAAGGGCACCATGCACGGGCAGAGCATCGGCAGGCAGGCGGCGGGCAAGACCGGCACCAACAACGGCTACACCTCGGCGTGGTTCGCCGGGTACACGCCCGACCTGGCGGCGGCGGTGAGCGTCGGCGACATCCGCGGCTCCTACCGCTACCCGCTGACCGGGGTGCGGATCGGGCACGAGTACTTCGGCTCCGTGCAGGGGGCTTCGCTGCCGGGGCCGATCTGGGTCTCGTCGATGGAGTCCGCGCTCCGCCGTACGCCGGAGACCGCGTTCGCTTCGCCGGACATGTCACGTTTCGGCGGCGGTTATACCCCGGGTCTGGCCGAGGCGATGGCCGCGGAGAAGCGTGCCGAGCAGGCCAAGAACCACCGGTTCGGCTTCCGGATCAAGCATCGCCACCGCCGTCACTGACACGGAATTCCTGTGTCGGGATTGACCGGGTGTGTCAGGAGGTGGATAACTTCCGGACATGAGGGATGCCCGATTAGTGGGACGGGACTCCGAGCTTGGAGTCCTCACGGACGCGATGAAGCGTCCCCCGTCCGTTGTGCTTGTGGAAGGCGAAGCGGGGATCGGCAAGACCAGCCTGGTCGGTGCCGCTGTCAAGAGGGTGTGTCAGGACGGCCGGGCGCTGCTGCTCGGCAACTGCCACCAGTTACGCGAGCCGTTCCCCTACGGGCCGGTGATCGAGGCGCTGCGCGACCTGGGCGGCAGGTTGCCGTCCGCAGCCTCGCTCAACCCGGTCACCGGGGCGCTGCGCGGACACCTGCCCGAACTCGCCGGAGCGCTTCCACCCGCACCTGAACCCCTGACCGATCCGGGAATGGACCGACATCGGCTCTTTCGCGCCGTACACGCGTTGCTGGAGGCGGCCGGCCCCGCCGTACTCGTGATCGAGGACCTGCACTGGGCCGACGACGGCACCCAGGACCTCCTGAGATTCCTGACCAGACGACCGCCGGACGGCCTGGCGGTCGTCATGACCTACCGCAGGCAGGACCTGCGGGCGACGAGCCTGCCGCTCGGCGGCACCAGCCTGATCATCTCGCTGGCGCCGCTGGACATCGCCGGCGTCGGCCTGCTCGCCTCCTCGCTCCTGGGCCGCACCGGGCTGCCCGCCGCGCTGCCCGCCCGGCTGCACGAGCGCACGTCCGGCATACCGTTCCTGGTGGAGGAGCTGGTCAGGTCACTCGGCGACGACCGCCAGCCCGACGCGCTGGAACGGGCGGGCGTGCCGCTCCTGCTGCGCGAGGCGATGGCGGAGCAGCTGTCCAGGCTGACCCCCGCCGCGCTGGCCACCGTGCGCGCCGCAGCAGTGCTGCGGCTGCCGGTGGGCGAGCCGCAGCTCGTCGCGGTCGCCGGCGGGTCGGGCGGCCTGGTCGAGGCGCTGCGCCACGGCGTGCTGCACGAGTATCCCGACGGCAGGTACGGCTTCCGCCACGCGCTGGCGCAGGAGGCCGTCTACGCGGCCATCCCCGGCCCCGACCGCCGCCAGGCGCACGAGCGCGCCGTCGCCGTGCTGGCGTCGGCCGACCCGCCGCCGCTGGTGCAGCTCACCTTCCACGCGCGCCGCTCCGGCGACACCGCTGCCTGGGTGCGGTACGGCACGGCCGCCGCGAAACGCGCCGCGGCGCTCGGCGACACGCCGCTGGCCGTCCAGGTGCTGGAGGACATGGTCGCCGACCAGGAGCTGCCCGCCTCCGAACGGGGGCGGCTCGTGCTGATGATGAGCAGGCTGGCGCTGGCCGGGCTGTCCTACCCAAGGGTCATCAGGCTGCTGCGCCACCTGCTGTCCGACGACGCGCTCGCCCGCGACCTGCGAGGGGAGGCCAGGCTGTCGCTGGGGTTGATGCTGTTCGGCCAGGTGGGCGACGTGGCGGCCGGGCGGCCCGCCGTACTCGCCGCCGTGGACGAGCTGGAGGACCAGCCCGCGCTGGCCGCCAGGGGGCTGGCCAGCCTGGCCATGCCCGGCTGGGGCGCGGAGCCGGTGTCCGTGCAGGAGGAGTGGATGGCCAGGGCGGAACTGCTGGTCGCGGACGCGGAGGACCCGGAGCTGGCCACCGCCGTCCAGGCCAACCGGGTCGCCTTCGCCATGGCCGTCGGCTCGCCGGACACCTTCGCGCTGGCCGACGCCTTGCCCGCCACGGACCCGTCGGCCGCCGTGCGCCGCCAGGTGGCCCGCGCCTACTGCAACCTCTACGACCTGGCCACCACGCTCGGCCTCTACGTGCACGCCGAGCGGTACGGCACGCAGGGGCGCGCGCTGGCCGAGGAGACCGGCGCGTTCTTCCCCGCCTACCTGGCCCAGGGCGTGGCGCTGCGCCTCGACTGGCTGGTCGGGCGCTGGGCCGGGCTCAGCGGGCGCGCCGTCGCGCTGGTCGAGGCGACCGGCGAGGCGCCGCTGGCGGCGATCGAGGCTCATCTCGTGCTCGGCCGCATGGCGCTGGCCACCGGCGACTGGGCCACCGCCGAGGAGGAGCTGCGCCTGGCCGGGCTCGACGAGCCGGACGCCAGGTACCTGCCGCTGGTGATGGCCGCCTGGGGCGGGCAGATCGAGCTGCACCTGGCCCGCGGCGCCCTGCCGGAGGCGGTCAGGGAGTCCAGGCAGGCCGTGGCCATGCTGCGCGCCAAGGGCGTGTGGTCCTGGGGTGACCAGGTCGTGCCCGGTGCGGTCACGGCGCTCCTCGAGATCGGGCGGGCCGCCGAGGCGGTGGGTCTGGTGGCGGAGTACGGCGCGGGCATCAGGGGCAGGCTCGCCCCCTCCGCCTCTGCCGCGCTGGAGATGGCTCGCGGGACGCTGGCCTCGGGGGTCGAGGCGGCGAACCGGTTCGCCATGGCCCGCGCCGCCTACTCCGCGATGCCGCAGCCCTACTTCTGCGCCAGGGCCGGCGAGGCGGAGGGTAAGGCGCGGCTGTCCGCGGGTGACCGTACGGCTGCCGCGGAGGCTCTCGCCGACGCGGCGGAACGGTTCGAGGCGCTGGGCGCCACCCACGACGCCGCGCGCTGCCGTCACGCTTTGCGGGAGTGCGGGGTCTCGACCCCGGCGTTGCGCCGCCGGGGCGAGGGCGTGCTGTCCGCGCGCGAGCTGGAGGTCGCCCGGCTCGTCGCGCTCGGAAGAACGAACAAGGAGATTGCCGAAGTGCTGTTCCTGTCACGCAGGACGGTCGAGACGCATGTCGCGACCGTCCTGCGCAAACTCGGAGTGCGCTCACGCACCCAGGTGCGGACGGACTAGACCGTGATGCTCCACGTGTCCAGAACACCCTGGTCCTGTGCGTAGTAGTCCTCGATGTAGAGCGTCCACGTACCGGCCGCCTGCTGGCTCACCGGCACGGACCAGTTCCGCGTGCCGAAGGCCGAGCAGGACGTGCCACCGGGCGACCTCAGGTGGTACCAGGAGCCGTTGGGTCCCTGGAGCCAGATGTCGAGGTCCTCGATGCAGGTGTGGTTGCTCGTCGCGCTGACCTTCACCGGGGAGACGGCTGGGCCGGTCGCTGTCGAGGTGATCGGGGACTCGATGTACTCGTAGTCCAGGATCTGGTAGTCGGTGTCGTTGCGGAAGGTCCGGCCCGTCTGGGTGCCCTGGACGGTGAGGGTGAAGACCGTGCTGTGGTTGGCGGTCTCACCTGCGCCGTTGATGGTCACCTGGAAGGTGCCCGTCGCCGTGGTGCTGGTGGTGGCGATGGTCAGCGTCGAGTTGTTGCCCGACGTCACGCTGGCCGGGTTGAAGGTGGCGGTCGCACCACTGGGCAGGCCGGAGGCGGTCAGGTTGACCGTCTGGGCCGCGCCCGCCGTCGTCTGGGTGACGACCTGCGTGGTGATCGAGTTGGGGGTCTGGACCGTCCCGGAGGACGGGTTGACCGCGATCGAGAAGTCACGGGTCGGCGTGGAGGTGCCTACCGCGAGCTTCCAGACGGCGTACGCCGAGGCGTCCGACGCCCGGTCCAGGACCGTGTCGTTGATGTTGGTGGTGGTGTCGCACGACTGGTGGTAGCACGAGTCGTACGCGCGGCCCGACGTGCCGCCCCACTTGCTGGCCTGCGCCGCCGTCTTCACGGCGCTCGCTCCGGCGGCCACACCCGAGGTCGGGATGCCGGCGTTGCGGAAGGAGGCGTCGTCGGAACGGTTGGCTCCCTCGGTGTTCTCCTCCGGCTGCAGGTTCAGCGCGTCGTAGAACGCCTTCAGCGGAGCCGCCGGGGCGGTGGTGATGTTGTTGATGAAGTAGCCGCCGTTGGGCGAGCCGACCATGTCGTAGTTGAGGTAGGCCTTGATCTTGCCGCGCTCGGTGGTGTTGAGCGAGGCGACGTAGCCCTCGGAGCCGTTGAGCCCCTGCTCCTCGTCGCTCCACCAGCCGAACCTGACGTGCTTGGCCATCGACGGGTTCTTGACGGCCAGCTGCAGCGCGACTTCCAGCAGCGAGGCGGAGCCCGAGCCGTTGTCGTTGATGCCAGGTCCTGCCGACACGCTGTCGAGGTGGGCGCCGCCCATGATCACCTGGTTGGCGTCACCGCCGGGCCAGTCCGCGATCAGGTTCGGCCCCGCACCGGAGGTGCAGGTGGAGCCACAGGCCACGCGGGTCGTGGTGTAACCGGCCGCCTGCAGCTTCTGCTCGACGTAGGTGACCGACTGGGTGTAGCCGGCGCCGGTCGAGCGGCGGGTGCCGCCGTTGTTGTTGGCGATGGTCTGGAACTGGGCCAGGTGCGCCTTGACGTTGGCGACGTTGATGTCCGGCGGGTCGTTGTTCTGGCCGCCGCCGACGGTCAGGTTGTAGTTGGCCGTGTGCGTGGCCGTCTGACCTGTGCCGGTCACCGTGATGTTCCCGCTGCCGCTCGCTGTGGCGCTCGCGGTGAGGGTCAGGGTCGAGCTGTTGCCCGACGTCACGCTGGCCGGGCTGAAGCTGGCCGTGACGCCGCTGGGCAGGCCGGAGGCGGTCAGGTTGACCGTCTGCGCGTTACCCGACGTCGTCGTGGTGCTGACCGTCGTCTGGACGGACTGCCCAGGCTGTACGGTCCCCGACGTGGGGTTGGTGGCGATGGAGAAGTCCTGGCTGGGCGCCGTGCAGGTGGGCTCGCCGGACTGCACCGGCACGCTCACCGCGTTCCACGCCGCCTTGGTCGCCGCGCACTCGGCGCTGTTGGCGCCGAAGAGCTCGACGGCCGCCGCGAGGCTGGCGCTGCGGATGTTGTTGTAGCGCCAGGAGGACGTCTTACGTCCCAGCGCGCCCATGTAGATCTTGCCGGCCTTCTGGATGCTGATTCCGGTGACAGAGGAAGGGCCGCCGGAGCAGATCGGGCTGTTGGGCTTGCCGCCACCGGGGGCGTTGCCCTCTGCCAGCAGGTAGAACCAGTGGTTCAGCGGGCCTGCCGCGGCGTGGACCTCGGTGTTGGGGATCGAGGAGGACCAGCAGTTGGGGTCGCCGACGCGGCTGGGGTCGTACATGTACCTGATCGGCCCCTGGCCCACCAGGTTCACTTCCTCGCCCACCTCGTAGTCCGGCGGGTCGTTGGGGTTGTTCGCGTAGGCCTCGGTGAGAGCGCCGAAGATGTCGCCGGTGCCCTCGTTGATGCCGCCGTTCTCGTTGCCGGAACCCGCGCCACCAGGGGTGGTCTGGAAGATGGCGTGGCCGAACTCGTGGCCGACGACGTCGATCGGGGTGGCCTGGCGCTGGTTGTCCTGGGAGTGGCCGAAGCTGGTCGAGCTGCCGTCCCAGTAGGCGTTGACGTCGGCGAGGCCCACCTTGGCCGGGAATCCACGGCCGGAGCCGTCGATGCCGTTGCGGTTGAGCCAGTCACGCAACATGTCCCACTCGCGCTGGACGCTGTACAGCGCGTCCACGCAGGCGGTCTCCAGGTTGGTGCCGCCGTTGTTGCCCCAGACGTCGTCCGGTCCCGTGTACGGCGAGCCGTTCTGGCCACCGCACTGGATGCCGGGCCTGGTCGTGTCGACCATCCGGTAGGTGGTGCCCGACTGGCTGGTGGTGATCGTCGAGTTCGGGTAGTAGTACCCGTTGCCCGTGCCCAGCTTGACCTCGTCGTAGGAGTCGGCGACCGCACCGGTCGTCGCGTCGACGAAGACGTGCTGCTTGCTCGGCTTGCCCTTCACCGAGCCCTGAACCACGGTCTCCCAGGTTAGCTTGGGCGAGGAACCCCAAGCCAGGACCACCAGGCGCGGGGCCACGGTGGTGTCGACCTTGGACAGTTGCTTCTTGGACGTCCTGATGGCCCGCTCGGCCGTGACGCGCGGGGTGACGTCCAGGCTGTCGGGAACCGCGCCCGAGGCAGCCGTCGTGTCGCGGACGTTGCCCTGCGAGTCGGTCACGACGACCGCGTCGCCGCCGACCATGGGCAGGCCCTTGTAGGTCCTGTCGTAGCTGACATAGAACATGCCACTGGCGCCGGGGGTCACGGCCCGGCGCCAGTAGGTCTCGTCCTGTCCTTTTCGTAAGTCGTCCAGCCCGCTGGAGACCGCTCGGTCAGCGGCCGTCGCGGCCAGCGAGGCGGGGTCGCCCGCTGTCAGGCTGGGGGTCGGCTTCCCGGCGCCGGGGGGCGCCGCGGATGCGGGAATCGGGGAGATCGCCAGGGCCGCGGTAGTGGCCAGACCTGCGACAGCCGCGAGGAGAGATCCACGTCTCACTCGCCAGCTCCTTTCATGCACGCTCCCGTGCCGACACACCTGTGGGTGTACGGCACGGGAACAGGGGGGTGTGATTGGCTTACCAGGAGGTGCTCAGCTGGCGGCCTTGACACTAGGCCTCACTGGGAGCCAAGACATCCGTATCGATATCGGTATACGTACCGAATCCACCCCACCCACCCATTTCCCGCCTCGGGGAAGCTACCGCAGGGAACACCGACCCCCTTCCCCCTCGCGACCTCCACCGCCCGCAGCCCGCCACCCCGCGGGGCCCCTATCTGGAGCCTTCCTTCGTCGCAGCCCCCACCCCGGGCCTCCACCCCACGCGGCCCGCTATCCGTCGCGTCCCCACCACCTCGGGCCTCCACCTCACGCGACCCGCCACCTCAGGCCTCCACCTCACGCGGCCCGTCACTTCGCGCCTCCGGCCCACACGGCCTCTCCGCTTGGAGGCCTTCACCCGTCGCGGGCGCTCCCCTCACACGGGCCTCTTGAGGCACGCCCTCACCCCTCGGGCGCATCCACTCCTCGCGGGGTACGCATCCCCCGCGGCCCCCACTCCTCGCGCGAGCCCCTCACCCGACCAGCAAGCCTCTCCCCCACGGAACCCCTCACACGGCAAACACCCGCAGGTCAGCCGACAAGCTCCGCCATAACCCCAAAGTGATCAGACGGCCAGACCGCAACCCCGTCAACCTCCACAGACCGGTTGAACACCACCCGCACCTCACCCACAGCCGCACCAGTGAAGACATAGTCAAGCCGCCGAGAAGGCTCGTCAGCCAACCGCGCATAGTCGTTGCTCACATCAAACGTCATCCCCAAAGACCCGTCCCCCGCAGCCTCCCAGGCATCAACCAGCCCAGAACCACACAGGAACCGAATCTCCGCCGACCCCGGCTCAGCATTGAAATCCCCCAGCAACACAGCAGGCAGATCCCCACCCCAGCCACCCATCGCCGAAACGATGAACCGCACCTGCTCCACCCTGGCCGCACTCCTGTCCAACTCCCAGTCAAGGTGAGTGACAAAGACCGGCAACGTCCCAGCAGGCGTATCCACCAGGGCCCGCAACAAAGCCCGAGGCTCCACCCCATCCACAGGCAACGCCAGCACGTCCTGCCGAACAACAGGCCACCGACTCAGCAACGCGTTCCCCAACACCCGCCCACCAAAATCAACAGCAGGCGCATAGGCCACCTCATACCCAAGCCCGTCAGCGATCCCAGCCGCCTGACATGCCCCATCCCGCCTAACCACTTCCTGGAGCCCGATGACATCAGGCTGGAGTACGGCAAGCTCCTCCCGAATCAACCGCAACCGCTCACCCCACGGCCCGTGCTGCCCCCAGACATTCAGCGTAGCCACCCGCACCACACCCACCCCCTCCTTCGCCACCAACCACCCATAAGCCCCAAACCCCCGACCCTACCGACCAACCCCCACCCCGTCAGCCACCAGACGATCACCACAGGCACCCGCCAACGCCCAGCGAACGGCGGGCCATTGTGAATCGCTCGGCAACCCAGGCACCGGCCTCCGTGCCACCGACGTGCCAATGGACGAACACGCCCTCGGCCCGCAGCCTCAGGAGAGGCCCCGCCAACAGTCCCCGACGGACGAAACGCCGACCCCACCAACACGGAGATCGTGACCAGTGAGCGGACCGCCCTTCAATGAAGAGCAGCGGGCAACACCCCCGGGACAAGCGACGTCGTTCGTGGAAGGACGCGGCGTCGCAGGCGATCAGCCAAGCCCTTGAAGAGAGCGCCACGTCGAGAGTGAGCAACGCTCCTCAAGAGGAAGCATCTTGATGGGCGAGCAAGAGCCACGCCACACCCCGAAAGGTCAGATCGCTGCGCCTCAGGGCAACGACCCCCAGGTCGTCGAGCCACGTGGGCGTGGAGCTCCAGCCGCTGCAATCGCGACCAGCCCTCGCTCGAAGGGGGCGCAGAATCTCCGACCAAGACCAGCGGCCCAGCGCCTCGGGGTCGGGGCCCGGAAGGCCCTGGCTGGGGGTCTTGGGGGCTCGGCCCCAAAGAAACCAGCCCGCGCCCCAAACGCGCGAAGCCGCAAGGCGAGACCTACGCAGTGCAGGCGCCGAAGGAGGGGCATCTCATGGGCAGCAAAGGCCGACGAACCCTTCATCGAGCCCGCGATTCAACAGGCAGCGACACCAACTCGCCAAGGGACTCACCCCGCTGAAACCGCGATCACCCTCACTCCAGGGAGGCGCCCAACTCAGACCAAGTCCAGCGGCCCGACACCTCGGGGGTCCGGGGGCCGGAAGGCCCCCGGCTGGGGTTTGGGGGGCTCGGCCCCCCAAAGAAGGCCAGCCCGAGCCCCATCGCGCGAAGCGCCCCCGGGCGAGGCCCATGGCGCGCGGCAGGACGGCCGGGGTGATCTAGCCCTTCAAGTACCGCAGGGTAGGTGTTCGGTTAGCCGCCGAGGCAGGCGGGGCCCAGGAGTTGCTTGAGGTCGCCCATCAGCGCCGGTGACTGCGTCACGCGCAGCCGGTCGTCCACCCGCATCACCGTCGTCTTGGGCCCGTTGTGTACCTGCAAGTGCACCTCCGATGTCCCCGGGTGGGTGTTGAGGATCTCCTTCAGGCGACCCACCACCGGCGGGGTGCAGCGGTTCAGAGGCAGGGAGACCAGCAACGGGCCGCCCGCCTCCACCGACAGGTCCGGCGCCGTCACCTCCATCGCGATGATCTTGGCGACGTCCTCGCGCTTGTCGATGCGCCCCTTGACGAAGACGATCGCGTCCTCGGCCAGGATCGTCGAGCACAGCTGGTACGACGACGGGAAGATCATGACCTCGATCGCGCCCTCAAGGTCCTCCAACTGCGTCAGCACCCACGTGTCGCCCTTCTTGGTGACCTTGCGCTGCACCCCCGAAAGGATGCCGCCCACCGTCACCACGTGGCCGTCGGCCCGCGACTCGTCCTGCAGCGCCGCGATCGAGCAGTCCGCCCCCGACGCCAGGATGTGCTCCACCCCCAGCAGCGGGTGGTCGGACACATAGAGACCCAGCATCTCCCGTTCGAAGGTCAGCAGGGTGGTCTTGTCCCACTCCCCCACCGGGATCTGCACGTCGAACGTCTGGTCCTCGCCGCCGTCCTCTGCGCCGAACAGCGAGTCCTGCCCGATGGCCTCGTTCTTCTTGATGTCGATGATCGCGTCGACGGCCTGCTCGTGGACCATGACCAGGCCCTTGCGCACGTGCCCGAGCGAGTCGAAGGAGCCCGCCTTGACCAGCGATTCGATGACGCGCTTGTTGCAGACGATCGCGGGCACCTTGCGCAGGAAGTCCTTGAAGTCGGAGAAGCGGCCCTTCTCCTTGCGCGCCGCGATGATGCCGTCGACGACGTTGCCGCCCACGTTGCGCACGGCGGACAGGCCGAAGCGGATGTCGGTCCCGCGCGGCGTGAAGTCGAAGTCGGAGTCATTGACGTCCGGCGGGAAGACCTTGATGCCCATCCGGCGGCACTCGTTGAGGTAGAGCGCGGACTTGTCTTTGTCGTCCTTGACCGACGACAGCAACGCGGCCATGTAGGCGGCCGGGTAGTTGGCCTTGAGGTAGCCGGTCCAGTAAGCGATGAGGCCGTAGGCGGCGGTGTGCGCCTTGTTGAACGCGTAGTCGGAGAAGGGCAGCAGGATGTCCCACAACGCCTTGATGGGCTCGGGGCCGAACCCCTTCTCCTGCATGCCCTTCTCGTAGAACTCGTACTGCTTGTCCAGCTCCGACTTCTTCTTCTTGCCCATCGCCCGGCGCAGCAGGTCGGCGGAGCCGAGCGAGAACCCGGCCACCTTCTGCGCGATCGCCATGACCTGCTCCTGATAGACGATCAGGCCGTAGGTCGTGTCGAGGATCTCCCTGAGCGGCTCTTCCAGCTCGGCGTGGATCGGGGTGATCTCCTGCTGCTTGTTCTTGCGCAGCGCGTAGTTGGTGTGCGAGTTGGCGCCCATCGGGCCGGGGCGGTAGAGCGCGAGGGCGGCGGAAATGTCCTCGAAGTTGTCGGGGCGCATCAGCCGCAGCAGCGAGCGCATGCCGCCGCCGTCCAGCTGGAACACGCCCAGGGTGTCGCCGCGGCTCAGCAGCTCGTAGGTCTTGCGGTCGTCGAGCGGCAGCTTCAGCAGGTCGATCTCTTCGCCGCTGCTCTCCTTGATCATCTCAAGGCAGTCCGACATGATCGTCAGGTTGCGCAGGCCCAGGAAGTCCATTTTCAGCAGGCCGAGCGTCTCGCAGGTCGGGTAGTCGAACTGCGTGATGATCGCGCCGTCCGAGTCGCGGCGCATGATCGGGATGTAGTCGGTGATCACCTCGGACGACATGATCACGCCGGCGGCGTGCACGCCGGTCTGCCTGATCAGGCCCTCCAGGCCCTTGCCGAGGTCCATCGTCGCCTTGACGTCGACGTCTTCCTCGTAGAGCTTGCGCAGCTCACCGGCTTCGCCGTACCGGGGATGGTCCTTGTCGAAGATGCCGGCGAGCGGGATGTCCTTGCCCATCACGGCCGGGGGGAAGGCCTTGGAGACCTTGTCGCCCAGCGCGTAGGGGTAGCCCAGGACGCGGCCCGCGTCCTTGATGGCGGCCTTCGCCTTGATGGTGCCGAAGGTGGCGATCATGGCGACCTTGTCGGCGCCCCACTTCTCGGTCACGTAGCGGATGACGTCCGCCCGCCTGCGGTCGTCGAAGTCGATGTCGACGTCGGGCATGGACACGCGCTCCGGGTTGAGGAAGCGCTCGAAGATCAGGCCGTGCGGGAGCGGGTCGAGGTCGGTGATGCCCATCGCGTAGGCGACCAGCGAACCGGCGGCCGAGCCTCGGCCGGGGCCGACGGCGATGCCGTTGGCCTTGGCCCACATGATGAAGTCGGCGACCACGAGGAAGTAGGACGGGAACCCCATCTGGAGGATGACGCCCATCTCGTACTCGGCCTGCTTGCTGTGGACCTCGTCGATGCCCTCGGGGAAGCGCTTGTTCATGCCCTCCCACACCGTGGCGCGGAAGAACTCCTCCTCCGTCATGCCGTCCGGGATGGGGTAGGTCGGCATGAGGTTCTTGAACTCGAAGAACCCGGTCGTGTCGACCTTCTCCGCGATCAGCAGCGTGTTGCGGCAGCCCTCCGCCCACAGGTCGGAGGAGTCGACCGCGCGCATCTCGTCGGCGTTCTTGATGTAGTAGCCGGACCCGTCGAACCTGAAGCGGTCGGGGTCGGAGAGCTGCTTGCCGGTCTGGATGCACAGCAGGGCGTCATGGGAGACGGCGTCAGACTCGTAGGTGTAGTGCGAGTCGTTGGTGACGACCGGCGGAATGTCCAGCTCTTTGCTGATGCGGGTCAGCCCGTCACGGACCCGGCGCTCGATGTCGAGCCCATGGTCCATGATCTCCAGGTAGTAGTTCTCCTTGCCGAAGATCTCCTGGTAGCGGGCGGCGGCCGCGACGGCCGCGTCGTACTGCCCCAGCCGCAGCCTGGTCTGCACCTCGCCGGACGGGCAGCCGGTGGTGGCCATCAGGCCCGCAGAATGCTCGGCGAGGATCTCCGCGTCCATCCGGGCCCACTTGCGGTGGAAGCCCTCGGTGTAGGCGCGGGAGCTGAGCTTCATCAGGTTGTGCAGGCCGACCTTGTTGCGCGCCCAGATCGTCGTGTGGGTGTAGAAACCACCCGCCGAGACGTCGTCCTTCTTCTGGTGCGGCTCGCCCCACAGGACCGGCTTCTTGTTCTGCCGCATCTCCGGCGCGACGTAGGCCTCGATGCCGATGATCGGCTTGACCCCGGCGCCGGTCGCCTGCTTGTAGAAGTCGTAGGCGCCGTGCATGTTGCCGTGGTCGGTGATGGCGATGGCGGGCATGCCCAGCTCGCCGACCTGTTTGAACATCTGCTTGAGGCGGGCTGCCCCGTCCAGCATGGAGTACTCGGTATGCACGTGCAGGTGTACAAACGAGTCACTGGACGACATGGAGCGGCGCCTCCTCGATCGAGACTTTGATGTGCAGGCTTGAGCCTAGTGGGCCGTACCGACAGTCCGGCGCAGCCACGAGCATCGCTGACGACGTGTACGGGACGCGCCGGGCGAGGCTACACCATGGCGTGTCACCGCACCCACGCCGACCTGCGCGGATATCGTCTGCGTAATGAAGCAGTCACGGACCGACGAGGGCTATTCGCACGCGCTGGGCAACCGCCAGGTCCAGATGATCGCGATCGGCGGCGCCATCGGCGTCGGGCTGTTCCTGGGGGCCGGAGGACGGCTCGCGGCCACCGGTCCCGCGCTCGTCCTGTCGTACGCCGTGGCCGGGCTCGCCGCCTTCTTCGTGATGCGCGCGCTGGGCGAGCTCGTGCTCTACCGCCCGACGAGCGGCTCGTTCGTGGAGTACGCGGGCGAGTTCGTCGGCCCCTGGGCGGCGTTCGCCAGCGGCTGGATGTACTGGATCAACTGGGCCTTCACCGGCATAGCCGAACTGACGGCGATCGCCACCTACGTCTCCTACTGGGCGCCCGGTTTCCCCGAGTGGCTCACGGCGCTGATCTCGCTGGCGTTCGTGCTGGCGGTCAACCTGGCGTCGGTGAAGCTCTTCGGCGAGCTGGAGTTCTGGTTCGCGCTGCTGAAGGTGCTGGCCATCGTGGCGTTCCTCGTCACCGGGCTGATCATGGTGATCTTCGCCGTGCAGGGCGCCGGACCGGCCAACCTGACCGCGCACGGCGGCTTCTTCCCCAACGGCTTCCCCGTGGTGCTGATGAGCCTGCAGTCGGTGGTGTTCGCCTACGCCTCGATCGAGCTGGTCGGCATCACGGCGGGCGAGACGAAGAACCCGCGCGAGATCATGCCGAAGGCCATCAACGGCGTCGTCTGGCGCATCGCGATCTTCTACGTGGGCTCGGTGCTGCTGCTGGCGATGGTGCTGCCCTGGACCGCCTACAACGCGGGCACCTCGCCGTTCGTGACCGTCTTCAGCAGCCTGGGCGTGCCGTGGGCGGCCGACGCCATGAACCTCATCGTGATCACCGCGGCGCTGTCGTCGTGCAACTCGGGGCTCTACTCCACCGGCCGCATCCTGCGCTCGATGGCGCTCAAGCGGGAGGCCCCCGGCTTCACGGGGTCGCTCAACTCCAGGCACGTGCCGTTCGGCGGCATCCTGATGACGGCCGCGGTGTTCGTGGCCGGGGTGGCGCTGTTCTACTTCGTGCCCGCGCGCGCCTTCAACATCGCCACGGGCGTGGCCTCGCTCGGCGTGATCACGACGTGGGCGACGCTGGTCTACTGCCAGTTGCGGCTGCGCCGTACCAGGCAGGACTCGGCGTTCCCGATGCCCGGCACGCCGTACGCCAACTGGCTGACCCTCGGCTTCCTGGCGCTGGTCGTGCTGCTGATGCCGTTCGCCGACGAGGACCAGCGCATCGCCTTCTTCTGCATCCCGGTGCTCGTGGTCGCCATCGCGCTCGGCTGGAAAGTGGTCAGCAGCCGCCGCCTATAGCCGTTTATGCTCCTTGTGGGGCGAAAACGGGGGGTGGGATGCGGCGGATCGTGGAGGCAGGGCTGGCCGTCCTGCTGGGCGCGGGGGTGGCGATGGCCGGGGTCCCGCTCGGGGTCTACGACAAGCTGGCCTGTACGGCGTGGGCCATCGGCTGCGACGTGACGCCCCCGGCGGGGCGGTTACCGGTACGGCCCCGCCCGCTCAACCCCCAGGAGGTCGCCGTGAGCGGCGCCTACGTGGCGCTGGGCGACTCCTACTCCTCGGGCGAGGGCGTCTGGGTCCCGGCGCAGGACGGCGGTGACCGGTGCCACCGCTCCAAGGGCTCCTATTTCGCCCAGGTGGCCGCCTCGCGCCCGTTCGCGGGCGGATCGGCGTTCTGGGCCTGCAGTGGCGCCACGACGAGGCAGCTGCTCAACGGGCAGTTCGGGCAGCCGCCGCAGATCAGCCGCGTGAACGGCAAGGCCAGCCTGGTCACCCTCAGCATCGGCGGCAACGACGCGGGCTTCTCCAACGTGCTCAAGGAGTGCATCGCCAAGCTGCCCTGGTCGACGGCGTGCACCGACCAGGAGGCGGTGGTCGGCGAGCGCATCGGGCGGCTGCGGACGAGCATCAGGCAGGTCCTCACCGCGATCAGGACCAGGGCACCCGAGGCCCGGGTGATCCTCCTGGGCTATCCACGGCCTTTCCCGGCCGAACCTGACGCGAGCGTCGACAACATGGGCATCGACGACCAGCGGTGGCTGAACGGGATGACCAGGCGGCTGAACGACACGGTGAAGGCGGTGGCCGCCGAGTTCGACCGGGCGATCGCGGCGTTCGAGGGGCCGGGGAGCGTGGAGTACGTGGACGCCTACGACGCCTTCGACGGGCACGAGGTGGGGCGGGCGCAGCCGTACATCAACGGGCTGGACGTCGACATCGGCGGGCTCACGGTCCGCCCGGACAGCTACCACCCGACGGGCGACGGCTACAAGCGGTTCGGCGAGCTCATCACGCGGCAGATCGCGACCGGCCCCGGCCGCCCGATGCACAACCTCGCCCTCCCCCGCCCCAGCTGACCTGCCGGTCAGCTCCGCCGGCGTTCCTCGGCCAGGTGCAGGCCCGCCTCGATCACGGCGTTCATGATCGGGGCCAGGCGCGTCTCGCCCAGAGTGGGGGCGCGGCGGGCCATCGTGGCGACGAGGCTGCGTTCGCGCTCCGGGTCGCGTCCGGCGAAGCCGCCCACGGGCTTGAGCGTCTGCACCACCCCGGCCAGGGCGGCCCTGCGCTCCAGGAGGGTGGCCAGCGCCGCGTCCACCCGGTCGATGGCCGCGCGGCACTCGCCCAGCGTGCTCGGCGACTCCGGCCGCAGCAGCGCCCCGACCAGGGCGACCGCCTCACGGGCCGCCGTGGCGTCGTCCGAAGGTGCGAGGAGCACCCCGTCGGCACCGGCGGCCACCGCCGCTGCCGCTAGGCGGATATTTCCGGAAATGTCGGCCAGGACCGGCCGCTCCCCCACCGGCAGGTCCAGATCGCCCGACGTGCAGAGGATCACCTGCGGGCTCCCCTCGGCCTCCACCAGGGCAGCGATCTCCAGCCACTGCTCCACCCCCGCCCCCGGCGCCCGCCGTACGATCACCGGCAGCCCCAGCCCGCCCACGGCCCGCACCAGCGCGCGGTCCCGCACCCACCAGTCCCCCACCACGACCCCGGCCGCCCGCTCGGCGATCGCCGGAAGGTCGTCGGCGGAGGACGGCTCGACGAACGCGGCCCCGCAGGACAGCTCAACGGGAGCCCCAGGTCCGCGCAGGCTCACCCACCGCACGTCCGCCCCAGCTCCCCCGACGACCACGGCGGGGCCGCCGCGTCCGATGGCGGGCAGGGTGTGTTCCAAGGTCGATGACATCCCGGCTCCCTCAGATCGGGCCGGCCCGCACAGACAGGAGCCGGCGCATACAAAAAGGCAGAGACGATGGCGTCTCTGCCTGTGCCGACTCCAGGTGGTCGCTAGCTGACGACCGGCCCTCCCGGAGCCGGCTCGATAAACACGTAGCGACAGAACATGTCAGCGACAGTACACCGCCACGTCACGGACTGGACGGCTGTTCTCACATACCGGACTGTCCTTCGCGCAAGTCGCCGATGATCCCTCGCTATGGGAGTATTTCTTGGCTTAGAAGGGGGTTTGTGGCCGTTGAGACAGGACCCTGGTCGCCGCATCGCCGGCCGGTACCACCTGCAAGAGCCCATTGGCAGAGGTGGCATGGGCATCGTCTGGCGCGCCCATGACGAGCTCCTCGACCGGGTCGTCGCGGTCAAGGAGGTGCGTTACTCCGCGATGCTGGGCGAAGAGGTCCAGCTGCTGAACAGGCGCACCATGCGCGAGGCCAGAGCCGCCGCCAGGTTCGAGCATCCCAACGTGATCGTCGTGCACGACGTGATCGAGGAGGACGACCAGCCCTGGATCGTCATGCAGCTCGTCCCGTCGCGCTCCCTCGGCCAGGTCATCAAGGAGGACGGCCGCCTCGACCCCGGCAGGGTCGCCGAGATCGGCCTGGCGATGCTCGACGCCCTGCACAGCGCGCACGAGGCGGGCGTGCTGCACCGCGACGTCAAGCCGGAGAACGTGCTGCTGGCCGACGACGGCCGCGTGGTGCTGACCGACTTCGGCATCGCCACCCTCGAGACCGAGACGCAGCTCACGATGACCGGGCTGGCCGGCACGCCGGCGTTCATCGCGCCCGAGCGGCTGAAGGGCCTGCCCGCGCGGCGCGAGTCCGACCTGTGGGCGCTGGGCGCGACGCTGTACACCGCGGTCGAGGGCAGGTCGCCGCACGACAAGGGCATGGCGATGGCGACCATGCACGCGGTGCTCAACGACGACCCGGCGCCCGCGCAGCACGCGGGCGTGCTGGGGCCGGTGATCGACGGGCTGCTGGCCAAGGAGCCCGTGCACCGCCTGTCGTACGCCGAGGCGACCAGGATGTTGCGCAACGCCATCGCCCAGTCACACACTGAGACGGTGGCGGACGAGGACGACACCCCGACGGACCCCGGGATCCCCGTCGTCCCCGCAGCGCCGCCCAAGAAGACGGCCCCGCCGTACAAAGCGCCCTACAGGACCCCTCCCAAGGCGACGGAGCAGCTTCCCAAGGCCGAGCCCCCCGAGACGGGTGCCCGGCTGGAGCTCGAACCGTCGGAGCCGACCATCGAGGGCCGCGGCCCGCTGGCGAAGCGGTTCAGGCCGATCGCCGCCGTGGTCGCCGCCGTCGCGATCGTCGGCGGCGTCGCCGGATACCTGGGCCTGAACTCCGCGCCTGAGACGAAGCCGAGGAAGCAGCAGGCCGCCGCCACCACGTCCTCTGCCGAGCCGTCCGCCACCCCGACCGTGCAGCCGAGCCAGACCCCCACGGAGGAACCGCCCGCCAAGGACGCCCTCCCCAAGGGCTGGAAGATGCACAAGGACAAGAAGAAGGGCTTCTCCGTCGCCTTACCGAAGGGCTGGGAGGAGTTCAAGCGCAACAGCAACCAGGTCTTCTTCCGCGGGCCCGGCGCGGGCTCCAACGCCTTCCTCATGATCGAGGAGGCCGAGGACCCAGGCGACGACCCCCTGAAGGACTGGCGGCAGCAGGAGCCGTCGGCCAAGAACAACTTCGGCGGCTACAAGCTCATCCACATCAAGGAGGTGGACTACATGAAGGCGGCAGCCGACTGGGAGTTCACCTGGAACACCAACACCGGCAAGACCCGGGTGCGCAACCGCGGCTTCATCACCGACAACGGCCGCGGCTACGCGCTGTACTGGCACAACCTGGCGAGCAGATGGAAGAAGGACTTGCACTTCTTCGACACGTTTGCCGCTTCATTCAAACCGGCCAAGTAGGCTGCGCTGCGTGGAACGGCAGGTCAGCAACAGATACAGGCTCATGGAACCGCTCGGCGAGGGCGGCATGGGCGTGGTCTGGCGCGCCTACGACGAGTTGCTCGACCGTACGGTGGCCATCAAGGAAGTGCGCTACACCGGCATCGGTGAGGACAAGCGCGCCGAGCTGAACCGCCGCACCATCCGCGAGGCCAGGGCGGCGGGCCGCCTGGACCACCCGTCGGTGGTCGTCATCCACGACGTCATCGAGGAGGACGGCCGGCCCTGGATCGTCATGCAGCTGGTCAGGTCGCGCTCGCTGGCCGAGGTGATCCGCGAGCACGGCGCGCTGCCGGTCGAGCAGGTGGCCAGGATCGGCGCGAGCCTGCTGGGCGCGCTGCGGGCCGCGCACGCCACCGGCGTACTGCACCGGGACGTCAAGCCGGAGAACGTCCTGCTGGCCGACGACGGCCGGGTGGTGCTGACCGACTTCGGCATCGCCTCCATGGAGGCCGAGGTGGGCCTGACCGCGACCGGCGGGCTGGTCGGCACGCCCGCCTACATGCCGCCCGAGCGGCTCAACGGGCTGCCCGCGCAGCCGGAGTCCGACCTGTGGTCGCTGGGCGCCACGCTGTACGCGGCGGTGGAGGGCAAGGCGCCGTTCAAGCGCGACTCGTGGGCGGCCACGGTCGCCGCGGTGCTGCGCGACCGGCCGGAGCCGCCGCGGCTCGCGGGTCCTCTCGGCCCGGTGATCTCCGGGCTGCTGCGCCACGACCCGGCCGAGCGGCTGAGCGCCGACGAGGCGGCGGCGCAGCTCCAGGCGGTGTCCGTGGGCAGGACGGCCACGGTGGAGCACACCCAGGACATCCCCGCGCCCAGGAAGCGCCGCAGGTGGGTCATCCCGGCAGCGGCGGCAGGTGTGGTGGCCGCGGTGAGCGGCGGCGCGTTCTTCCTGGTCAACGCGCCGGGCGGGGGAACGGTGACGCAACCGACGCCGACGGCCTCGTCGCCCACCCCGACCGTGACCAAGACGGCCAGCTCCCTGCCCAAGGGCTGGCGCACGCTCAAGAACAGCGACGGCGACTTCTCCATCGCCGTCCCCGACGGCTGGACCGCGCAGAAGCACCCCACCCGCGACAGCGTCACCTACACCACCCCCGACGGGCCGGGCTCGCTCGTGGTGGAGTGGACGGTGCCCGAGAACCCGGTCGACGACCCGGCGCAGGCGTGGCGCAACCTGGAGGCGGAGATCCAGCGCAAGGGCGAGTTCACCGGCTACACCCGCCTGGGCATCACCCCGCTGACCTACCTGGGCGTCCCGGCGGCCGACTGGGAGTTCACCCGGGTGCGCGCCGGCGAGCTCATCCACGTCGTCAACAGGGGCTTCACCACCAGGTCAGGCAGGCCGTTCGCGCTCTACTGGGAGACGCGCGCCGACCGCTGGAACGCGGCGCGCCGCTACTTCACCACGTTCGCCAAGACCTTCAGGCCGCTGTGAGGGAGCAGGCGCGATTCTGGCGGCACCCGGCGGTGCCCGAGGTCGACCTGCTCAAGGCCCGCTACGTCACCCACCGCTTCACCAGGCACGTGCACGAGGGTTACGCCATCGGCGTGATCCTGGAGGGCGTGGAGGAGTTCGACTACCGCGGCACGCTCAACAGGGCAGCCGCGGGCCAGGTGGTGGCGGTCAACCCCGAGCACGAGCACACCGGCCAGGCGGGCGAGCCGGGCGGCTGGGCCTACCGGATGCTGTACCCGTCGATCGACACGCTGTCGTCGCTGGCCGCCGAGCTGCGCCTGCCGCCGGGCACTCCCCACTTCCCCAGCCAGGTGCTCACCGACCCCGACCTGGCCAGGCTTCTGACCTCGGCGCACGCGGCCACGGAACACGGCAACGACCTGGCCGCCTCCACGCTGATCCGTACGGCTTTCGCGCGCCTGCTGCGCCGCCACGCGATCCCCAGGCCCGCCGTCGAGCTGCCCGCCTCCGGCGACCTGGCCGTGCGCAGGGCCGTGGAGGTGCTGCACGAGAGCCTGATCGACCCGCCGTCGCTGGACGATCTGGCGCGAGCCGTACAGGCCAGGCCCTTTCCGCTGCTGCGGGCGTTCAAGGCCGCGACCGGCCTGCCGCCGCACGCCTACCTCACCCAGCTGCGCGTACGGCACGCCCGGCGGCTGCTCGAGGCCGGGGTACGGCCCGCCCAGGTGGCCGCCGAGGTGGGGTTCACCGACCAGGCGCACCTGAACCGGCATTTCAAGCGCATCGTCGGCGTCCCGCCCGCCGCCTACCAGCGCACCGCAGGAACGTACAAGACGCCCGAAATCGGGTCACATACCCTCTGACCTCATGGAACAGACTCTGCGCCGGTCCGCCGCGATCCGCGACGGGCTCGGCGTTGGCATAGCGGTGGGCCTTTCCGGGCTCGCCTTCGGGGCCGCGGCGATCACCGCGGGGCTCAGCGTGACGCAGGCGTGCGTGCTCAGCCTGCTGGCCTTCACCGGGGCCTCCCAGTTCGCCCTCGTGGGCGGCGGCGGCGACCTGACGGCCGCGGTGGGCGCGCTGCTGCTCGGCACACGCAACACCCTCTACGGCCTGCGCCTGGCCGACCTGCTGCAGGTGACGGGGGCGCGCAGGCTGGTGGCCGCGCACGGCGTGATCGACGAGAGCACGGCCGTCGCGCTGGCCCAGCCGGACACCCGCTCCTCGCGCGCCGGTTTCGTGACCACCTTCGCCGCCGTGTACGTGATGTGGAACCTCACCACGCTCCTGGGCGCGCTGGGCACCTCCAAGCTGGGCGACCCGGCCATGCTCGGCCTGGACGCGGTCGGCCCCGCGACGTTCCTGGCCATCCTGTGGCCGCGGCTGAAGGACAGCCCCGAGCTCAGGTGGCTGGCGGCGGGCGGGGCGTCGATCGCGCTGCTGGCCACGCCGTTCCTGCCGCCGGGCGTGCCCGTCCTGCTGGCCGCCGTGGCCGTCCTGGTGATGATGGTGAGGTCGCGATGACGACGTTGTGGTGGGCGATCGCCCTGGTCTGCCTGGGCTGCTACGCGCTGAAGCTGGCCGGGCTGGCGATGCCGCGCAAGGTGCTCGACCAGCCGCTGGTGCGCCGCTTCGCCGAGCTCGTGCCGGTCGCGCTGCTGGCGGCGCTGGTGGCGGTGCAGATGTTCAGCGCGAACGGCGAGCTGACCTTCGACCTCCCCCGTACCGCCGGACTCGGTGCGGCGGTGATCGCGCTGCTGCTCAGGGCGCCTTTCCTGGTCGTTCTGGCGGCCGCCGCCGTGGTGACCGCGCTTGCCCGCCTGATATTGGGGTAGCTCGCCCCACATGTTGGTAGGTGGGCGATATCGGCTGCTCTGCACCATAGGCCGAGGCGGGATGGGCACGGTCTGGCAGGCACACGACGAGGTTCTCGGGCGCGACGTGGCGGTCAAGGAGGTCCTTCCACCCCCCGACCAGGAGCGCTCGACCTTCTCCGCACGCACCTTCCGCGAGGCGCGGGCGGCGGGCCGGGTCGCGCACCCCGCCGTGGCCGCCGTGTACGACGTGGTGGAGGAGCACGGCCACCCGTGGATCGTCATGCAGCTCGTGCCGTCCACGACGCTCGGCGCGATGGTGCGCGAGAGCGGGCCGCTGCCGCAGCTCAGGGTGGCGGAGATCGGGCTGCGGGTGCTGGAGGCGCTGGGCGCCGCGCACGCTGCCGGAGTGCTGCACCGCGACGTCAAGCCGGACAACGTGCTGATGGCCGACGACGGCAGGGTCGTGCTGACCGACTTCGGCATCGCCACCACCGACGACGACACCATGGCCACCGGGACGGGCGTGCTGGTGGGCACGCCTTCCTACATCGCGCCGGAGCGGGCAGCGGGCCGTCCAGCCGAGCCCGCCACCGACCTGTGGTCCCTGGGGGTCACGCTGTACTTCGCGCTGGAGGGGCACGTGCCGTTCCACCGCGACAACCCGCTGGCCACCCTTCACGCGATCCTCCACGCGGATCCGGCGCCGATGGCCAGGGCGGGGCAGCTCGCCCCCGTCGTTCACGGGCTGCTGGCCAAGGATCCAGCGGCGCGCATGTCGCCCGCCGAGGCGCAGGCCAGGCTGCGCGCGATCGTCACAGACTCGGCGCCGGAGCCCACGGGGCCCCACCCCGCTCCGGCGCCGACCTCCCCCATCCCACGCCCGCCCTCCGGCCCTCCACCCGGTCCCAGGCGGGGTGGGCGGCGGGCGCTGCTGGTCGCGGCTCCGGTCGCCGTGGCCCTGCTCGCGGGCGGCGCCGCGTGGCTGACCGGCCGGTCGTCACACCAGCCGCAGACGCCCGCCGTCGTCCCGTCCGTGCAGAGCACCGCGACGGGCGACAACCAGCCCGCCGTACGGCACAGCTCCACCCAGCCGCAGCCCAGCACGATCACGACCACGCCGCAACGCACCAGCCAGCCGTCGCCCACCCCTACGCGGAGCCACAGCCCGTCGGCCACGCCAACGCCCACCAAGAAGCGCCAGACCGCCACCGCCACGGCGGACGACGACGAGGCGGGTCAGGTCGAGCCGGACAAAGGCAAGAAGGACAAGAAGGCCAAGCGCAAGTGATCAGGACTCGGCGCGCACCACGTCGAGCGCGTGCTGCAGGTCCTCGGGGTAGTCGGTGCTGAAGGAGATCCACTCGCCGGTCGAGGGGTGCTCGAAGCCCAGCGACACCGCGTGCAGCCACTGCCTGGTGAGCCCGAGCCTGGCCGCCAGCTTGGGGTCCGCGCCGTACTGCAGGTCGCCCACGCACGGGTGGCGCAGGGCCGACATGTGCACCCTGATCTGGTGCGTACGGCCGGTCTCCAGCTTGATGTCGAGCAGCGACGCCGCCCTGAACGCCTCGATGGTGTCGTAGTGGGTCACCGAGTCCTTGCCGCCCGCGACCACGGCCCACCGGCCGTCGCCCGCCGGGTGCCGGTCGATCGGCGCGTCCACGGTGCCCCTGAACGGGTCGGGGTGCCCCTGGACAAGCGCGTTGTAACGCTTGTCCACCGTGCGCTCCTTGAAGGCGCGCTTGAGGTGGGAGTAGGCGTGCTCGCTCTTGGCCACGACCATCGCGCCGGTCGTGTTGGCGTCGAGGCGGTGCACGATGCCCTGGCGTTCCGCCGCGCCGCTGGTGGCGACCGTGTGGCCGGTGCCGAGCAGGCCGCCGATGACGGTCGGTCCCGTCCAGCCGACGGTCGGGTGGGCAGCGACGCCGATGGGCTTGTTGACCACGACGATGTCGTCGTCCTCGTAGACGATCGTCATGCCGGGCACCGGCTCGGCGACCGGCATCGGCGTGGTGACCGGTGGCGGGAGCGTCACCTCCAGCCAGGCGCCGCCGTGCACGCGGTCGGACTTCGCCGCTTCCTTGCCGTCGACCAGCACGTCGCCCGAGGCGACGAGCTCGGCAGCGCGGGTACGCGAGAAGCCGAACAGCCTGGACAGCGCCGCGTCCAGCCGCTCGCCCTCCAGCCCGTCCGGCACGGGAAGGCTACGTACTTCAGTCACTTCTTCAGCTCCCTGGTGCCGTCGATCTGGTAACCGCGCCAGGCCAGGAAGACCGCCAGGATGCCGCCGCACACGATCGCCGAGTCGGCGATGTTGAACACCGGGAAGTGGGTGGCAGGGAAGACCTCGATGAAGTCGACCACGTGCCCCTGGAACTGCACCGACCTGCCGAACCCCGACGGGAAGCGGAGCAGGCGGTCGGTGAGGTTGCCCAGCGCGCCGCCGAGCAGCAGGCCCAGGGTGACCGCCCAGGGCAGGCTGCGGAGCTTGCTGGCCGTACGGATGATCGCGATGACCACGCCGGCGGCGATGAACGTGAAGATGATCGTCGCGCCGGTGCCGATGCTGAACGCCGCGCCCGAGTTGAAGATCACCCGGAACTGCAGCACCCCCGGGATGACCTCCAGGGGCACGGCCCGGCCCTCCAGCGTGCGCAACACGATGGTCTTGCTGACCAGGTCGCAGACGTAGACGAGGAAGGCCAGGCCGCCGAGGACCAGCAGCACGCGGGTGCGGTTTAGCGGCGCTCCTCCCGCTGCTTGCAGGTCACGCACAGCGTCGCCCTCGGGAACGCCTGAAGACGCTCCTTGCCGATCGGCTTGTGGCACGATTCGCACACTCCATAGGTCCCTGCGTCGATCCTGGCGATCGCACGTTCGTTCTGCGCGACCAGATCGCGCGCATTCAGGGTAAGGGCGATCTCGCGTTCGCGCTCATAGGTCTTGGCTCCCGCGTCCGCCTGGTCGTCGCCGGCGCCCTGCGTGACATCGCCGGAAGCGATCTCCGACTCGTGGCGGAGGATGTCCGCGTTGAGCTCGGCGATCTCCTTCGCGAGCGAGTCGCGGACCTCGGCCAGCTCCTCTTCCGACCACATCGACGGTGTAGCGGTCTGCGTGACTGCCGCCATGGCTGCCTCCATGCTGATCAAGGCCGTGAATGGTGCGGGCAGCTTAGGCTGCCGATAACAGATCGGCAAACGACCCGCCGGACGGTTTACCTCTCCCGTACTATCCCGCCGCGCCTCAACAACTCCTCCCCAGGCGCTTCCATTCCCACTTCTTTGCCTGGCGTTGCCGCGGGGCGATTCCCGGAAGTCTTTCGCTCCACTCTGCGTTATGGTGTGAGCGTGCAAGGCTTTGATGGGGCCCTGTGATGGAGATCACAGGGGCATCACCCCGGAGCCGCCGGAAGAACGGCTTTCGAGCTCACTAGAACCGGCAGCATCGTGAATGAAGTGGGCCCTGCGGGGCCAAGGAGGGTGGTACCGCGGAGCCTGCGGCTTCGTCCCTTCACGCCGATGCCCAGCCGACGTGGAGGTCCCGCCAGCGATGTCCCACTATTTCCGCTCTCTCCCCGCGCAGGTCGACCTGCCCGCGCTCGAGCGCGAGGTCCTTGACCGATGGCGGGACGGCAAGATCTTCGAGCGTTCGATCGAGCAGACCGCCTCCGGCGCCCCCTGGGTGTTCTACGAGGGCCCGCCCACGGCCAACGGCCTGCCCGGCGTGCACCACGTCGAGGCGCGCGTCTTCAAGGACCTGTTCCCGCGCTACAAGACCATGCAGGGCTTCAGCGTCGAGCGTAAGGCCGGATGGGACTGCCACGGCCTGCCCGTCGAGGTCGGCGTGGAGAAGGAACTCGGCCTGACCGGCAAGAAGGACATCGAGGCGTACGGCATCGCCGAGTTCAACGCCAGGTGCCGCGAGTCCGTGCTGCGCAACGTGGACAAGTTCGAAGAGATGACCGAGCGGATGGGCTACTGGGTCGACACCGACCAGGCCTACCGCACGATGGACCCCGACTACGTCCAGTCCGTCTGGTGGTCGCTGAAGGTCATCTTCGACAAGGGGCTGCTGTTCCGCGACTTCCGCATCACGCCCTACTGCCCGCGCTGCGGCACCGGGCTGTCCGACCACGAGCTGGGCCAGCCGGGCGGCTACGAGACCGTCACCAGCCCGTCGGTCTACGTGCGCATGCCCGTGACGTCCGGCCCGCTGGCCGAGCTTCAGGCCTCCCTGCTCATCTGGACGACCACGCCGTGGACGCTGGTGTCCAACACGGCGGTAGCCGTACACCCCGACGTCACCTACGTCGCGGCGCGCACGCCCGGCGGCGAGGTCCTGGTCGTCGCCGAGCCGCTGCTGTCGGTGCTCGGCGAGGGCGCGGTCGAGGTGGCCCGCTTCACCGGCACGGAGCTCGAGCGCACCACCTACTCGCGCCCGTTCGACCTGGTCGACATCCCCGGCGCGCACTACGTCGTCCTGGGCGACTACGTGACCATCGAGGACGGCACCGGCCTGGTGCACCAGGCCCCGGCGTTCGGCGCCGAGGACATGACCGTCTGCAAGAAGTACGGCATGCCGATCGTCAACCCGATCGGCCCCGACGGGCGTTTCCTCGACGACGTGCCCATGGTCGGCGGGCAGTTCTTCAAGGACGCCGACGAGGAGCTGACCGAGGACCTGCGCGGGCGCGGGCTGCTGTTCCGCGGCGGCCACTTCGACCACAGCTACCCGCACTGCTGGCGCTGCCACACGCCGCTGCTCTACTACGCGCTCCCCGCCTGGTACATCCGCACCACGGCGGTCAAGGACCGCATGCTGGAGGAGAACGCCAAGACCAGCTGGTACCCCGACACGATCAAGTGGGGGCGCTTCGGCGAGTGGTTGCGCAACAACGTCGACTGGTCGCTGTCGCGCTCGCGCTACTGGGGCACGCCGCTGCCGCTGTGGGTGTGCACGGCCGACGAGTCGCACATCACGTGCGTGGGGTCGCTGGAAGAGCTCGGGTCATACGCAGGTCAGGATTTGTCCACGCTTGACCCGCATCGTCCGTTTGTGGATGACGTGACCTTCCCTTGCCCTTCGTGTGGGTCGCTCGCCCAGCGGGTTCCCGACGTCATCGACGCCTGGTACGACTCCGGCTCGATGCCGTTCGCCCAGTGGGGCGCGCGCGGCAAGCCGGAGGGGGCCTACCCGGCGCAGTTCATCTGCGAGGCGACCGACCAGACGCGCGGCTGGTTCTACTCGCTGATGGCGGTCGGCACGCTGGTGTTCGACCAGTCGTCCTACGAGAACGTGCTCTGCCTCGGGCTCATCCTGGCCGAGGACGGCCGCAAGATGAGCAAGCACCTGGGCAACGTGCTGGAGCCCATCGGGCTGATGGACGAGCACGGGGCCGACGCGCTGCGCTGGTTCATGGCCTGCCACGGCTCGCCGTGGGCGGCCAGGCGGGTGGGGCACAACACCCTCGAGGAGATCGTCCGCAAGGTCCTGCTGACCTACTGGAACACGGCCTCCTTCTTCACCCTCTACGCCAACGCCGAGTCGTGGTCGCCCTCGATGGCGCTGGAGGCCCCTCCGGCCGCCGAACGGCCGCTGCTCGACCGGTGGGCGCTGGCCGAGCTGCACCGCACGGTGGCCGAGGTCACCGCGGCCCTGGACGACTTCGACGCGGCACGGGCCGGGCGGCGGCTGGCGGAGTTCCTGGACGACCTGTCCAACTGGTACGTCCGCCGCTCCCGCCGCCGCTTCTGGCAGGGTTCGCGCGAGGCGTTCGCGACGCTCTACGAGTGCCTGGAGACGGTCACGCGGCTGATGTCGCCGGTCGCGCCGTTCGTCACCGACTACCTGTGGGACGTGCTGCGCGGCGTCGACGCGCCAGCCTCCGTGCACCTGTCCACCTGGCCCGCCGTCTCCTCCTCGTCGCTGGACCCCGAGCTGTCCGAGCAGATGGCGCTGGTCCGGCGCCTGGTGGAGCTGGGCCGCTCGGCCCGCGCCGCCTCCGGCGTCAAGACCCGTCAGCCGCTCGGCCGCGCCCTGGTCGGCGCTCCGGGTTGGGCGACGCTGCCCGCCGAGCTGCGCGACCTCATCGCCGACGAGCTCAATGTGCAGGCGCTGGAGGACATGTCGGGGTTCGACGCCGAGCTGGTCTCCTACACGGTCAAGCCCAACTTCCGGGCGCTGGGCAAGCGGTTCGGCTCGCAGACGAAGCTGGTCGCCGCCGCGGTGTCTGCGGCCGAGCCCGCCTCGCTGGCCCGCACGCTGCGGGGCGGCGGCACGGTCACGGTCGACGTAGGGGAACTGGGCACGGTGTCGCTCGGCGCCGACGACGTCATCGTCACCGAGCAGCCCAAGTCGGGCTGGGCGGTGGAGACCGGGGCCGTGGACACCGGGACGGGCGAGACGGTGGCGCTCGACCTGGCGATGACCGACGAGCTGCGCAGGGCCGGTCTCATCAGGGAGGTCATCAGGCTGGTGCAGGACGCGCGCAAGACGTCCGGGCTGTCGATCACCGACCGGATCACGCTGTGGTGGTCGTCGTCGTCGGAGGAGCTCGCCGCGGCGCTGCGCGCCGACGGTCAGCTGGTGAGTGACGAGGTGCTCGCCTCCTCGCTCACCGAGGGGTCCGCCGAGGGCCTGCCCGCCGTCGTGGACGCCGACCTGGGGCTGACCTTCCAGCTCAGCAAGGCCTGACCCTTCTTCTGGTCGTACGGCGAGCGCCTGCTCTTGGCGCTCGCCGTACGACTAGGAGGTCCTGACCGCGCCGCTGCGTGCCAGGTCCAGCAGGACGGGGATCCGGGCCTCAGGGGTGTCGCTCAGCGCGATGCCCTTGGCGAGCGCGAGCAGGTCGGCGACGTCGAGCCCTGGGCGCAAACCGCCTTCCGCGCGCGCCATCAGCTGGGAGGCCGTGTCGATCATCGACTCGTGCCACCGCGCCGCCAGCGGGGAGCGCTGCGCGTCGTCCACGGCCGCCATCGCCAGGCACCGCTTGGTGGCCACGTGGGCGACGAACTCCCCCAGCCACACGAACAAGGCATCCACGGGCGACGGATCCCCGAGAAGCTCCCGCCCCCTGTCGCAGAGCTCGACGACTTCCTCTTGGTAGACGGCGACCATCATGTCCCGCCTGGTCGGGAAATGTCGGTACATGGTGGCGTTGCCGACTCCGGCCCGCTTGGCCACCTCGTCGAGGGGCACGTCGACGCCGCGCTGGGCGAACAGCTCCTTGGCTGCCGCCAGCACCGCGTCGTAGTTGCGCCGAGCGTCGGCTCGCATTCCGCTCCCTTGCCAACCGGGGATATCCCCGCTTAGCCTAGTCGCATCCCTTAAACGGGGAGTCCCCCACTTAGGAGTGCGCTGTGACACCCGCTCAGGTACACCGCAGGATCGTCGACCTCTACCCGCGAGTGTTGGCGGGCGACATGGACGAGGCGCTCGCCCTCGTCGACCAGGACGTCATCGACCACCGGGGCGGCACCCAGGGCGACCACCATGGGCGTGCGGCGTGGCGTGACAAGTGGCTGGCGCTGCTGGAGGGCCCTCAGGACTTCCACGACGTCGAGGTGACCGTGGAACAGAACATCGCTTCCGACGACATATCCGTCAACCGCTACCGCAGCCGGGGCACGCACACTGCTTCTGGGCGGCGGTATGACGTGACGAGCATGGACATGATCAGGGTGCGGGACGGACGGATCGTCGAGCACTGGGCCCTGCGCGACACCGCCGCCATCGAGGCCCAGCTCGGGACGGTCAGCTGACGGTCTGGCGGTCGTTCTGGCAGACCGAGCAACTCGTCAGCCCGGCGGCCTCGGCGGCGGCCAGGGACATGGTCTCCACGCCCGAGTCGCCCGCGCCTCTGATGAGGGGGCAGGCGGTGCTGTGGTAGCGCCGAGTCCCCACGATCACCTTCACGGTGCCCGGCGCGGTGTCCTGCTGGTCGTCGTCCGGCTCCTCGTCGTCGCTCTCGCTCACGACGGCCTCAGGCTCTTCAGCCACGGGCTCCACCTTGGCGGCGGGCTTCCCCACAGGGGCAGGCTCCTCCGCCCGCTCAGCAGCAGGCTTTTCCGGAGCGGTGGGCTTCTCGACGGCCGTGGGGCTCTCCGAGACGGCGGGCCTTTCGGGAGCCGCGGGCCGCTGCTCAGCGGAGGGCTGGTCGGCTGCGGGCTTCTCCGCGGCGGCCGACGCCCCCGTGTCGGTGGGGCTGGGCTTCTCCGGGGCGGCCGGGGTCTCCTCCGGTGCCGGGGCGGGCTTCGCCGCGGGAGGGGACGACTTCATGTACGGCGGGATGCGCTGGGCCGACGCGGGCTTGGTCTCCGCGCTGTCCTGCGTCTCCTCCACCGGACGAGGCTCATCCACCTGGCGGGGCTCATCCGACCCGCTGGGCGCGGCTGGCTGGCGGGCGAACCACCCGCCGCTGGGGGCCTCCGTCGGGCGCGCCGGTACGGCAGGGCCGGACTCGGCGGCAGAGCTCGACACAGCAGGCGCAGCCGTACCGGATGAGGAAGCCGGAGCCCGGCCACCGGAAGACGGTGTCGTGCCTGCGGCAGGCAGCGCCGTACCAGAAGCAGGGGTTGTGCCCGTGGCAGGCAGGGGCGTGCCGGAAGGAGGGGTCGTGTCCGCGGACGGCAGGGCCGGGTCCGTGGGAGGGGTCGTGCTGGGGGTGGAGGCCGGGTGGTCCGGCTTCGGCGCGGCCACGGGTGAGCGCAGCTCGCGCGTCACCTCTGGCGCCTCCGCCCTGCTCTCGGCGCCGACGGGGGGTGTCGGCCGCGCAGGTGCGGGCGTAGGGCGGGCCGCTGGCTCGGGGTCGGCGACAGGCGGCAGCTGCCTCCCACCGAGCGCGGCGTCAGGCAGGCACGTCGTGCAGGGCGTGAAGCCCTCCTCGCGCGCCTCCTCGTAGGTGAGCTCCTCGTGATCCCGTCCGACCAGTTGCCTGCATCCCGGGACGTGATACCGCTTGCGCCCGGGAATCACCAGCACGAGCGCGTCCGGCGAGATCCCGCCCGACGCAGGACGCCGTGGCGGCGCCCCCGCTGGTACCGGCTGCTGGATCGCGCGGGGCCGCGCGACCGGCTGGGGATGCTGCTGCTGCGGCACGGGTGCCGCAGGAGGCATGGGCGCCGCCGGGGGGACGGTTCCCTTCTCCACGGCCGCCCCACCGCTGGGGAACAGCTCGTGACGCCGCAGGAACGCGCCGATCACCAGGAACATCGCCGACAGCACGCTGACGACGATGGACCACATGATCAGATGCGGCGCTGCCAGAACGAAGCCCGCGATCAGCAGAACGACGGCCGCGAGCACCAAACCAGCACTGATAAGGATCACAGGGGGCTCTCTCGAGTGACGGGTCCAGTTGACCCGCTACTTTAGCGGCGGTCGTTGTGCGGGCCGTCGCCGCCGGGGAAGGCGCCCTGGTGCTGCGGGGCGTCGCCGCCGAACGGGTTCTGGCCGCCGGGCAGAGGCTGCTGACCACCCTGGGGAACCGCGTGCTGCATGGCAGGAGCACCGGTGGCCACGGGACCGCCGGCGATGACCGGGAACCCTCCGCTGCCCTCCGCGGAGACGTTCAGCTCGGCGAGCTGGTTCTCCAGGTAGAGCTTGAGGCGGCTGCGGTACTCGCGCTCGAAGGAACGCAGCTCCTCGACCTTGCGCTCGAGCTCGTCACGCGTCTGGACGAGGGAGCCCATCGCCTGACGGTGCCGCTCCTGCGCGTCGCGCTCCAGCGTCTCGGCGCGGGCACGGGCGTCACCGATGACCTGCTCGGCCTGGCGGCGAGCCTTGGTCAGGATGTCGTCCGCCTCGCGGCGGGCGCGGGTGACCGTCTCGTCCGCCTCGCGGCGGGCGTCGGCGATCGCCTGGTCGGCGGTCTGCTGGGCCAGCGCCAGAACGCGGGCCGCGGTGTCCATGTTGTCCTCAGCGGGAGGCATGCTCATGGCCACGGGGACCTGCTGCGGCTCGGGGGCCCGCATGGGCTCCGGCTGCGGCGGGGGCGCCATCATCTCGGGCTTCGGCTGCTCCTGCACCGGGGCAGACGCCATGGGCATGGACATGCCCCCGGGCACCTTGCCACGCAGGCACTCGGCCAGCTTGGCGCGAAGCTCCTCGTTCTCTTGGATCAGGCGGTCAAGCTCAGCCTCGACTTCGTCGAGGAAGGCATCCACCTCTTCCTCGTCGTAGCCCGGCCGTAGCCGGGTGGTACTGAACTGCTTGTTCCGCACATCAGCGGGCGTCAGCGGCATCTTTTGGTCTCCTTGGCGCGCTTGGAGTCTGTCCGGAGGGACGGAACCCGAATCACTTCAGCGCGGACACGAGTTGGATCACGACCTGGGGGCAACGCAGTGCCGCTTGGGTCATCGGGGGCCCAGGAGCCCGACCAGTTGGATCAGGATCAGGACCACGATGAAGAGCACAGTGAAGCTTAGGTCAAAGGCCACCGTACCCAACCGGAGGGGAGGAATGAAACGGCGGAGGAACTTGAGAGGTGGGTCAGTTGCGGTGTATGTGGCTTCCGCCAGCACCAGAACGAACCCGGAAGGCCGCCACTGTCGGGCGAACGCCTGAACCGTCTCGAAGATCATCCTGCCGATGAGCAGCACCAGATAGAGATAGAGGATGATGAGCAAGATCTGACTGACGATCCCCACGGCCTGGCCGCGCCTCCACTTCCGATGTGCCCTCCCGGCCTCGGCGAGACCTGGGTTGGGTCGATAGACATACCAGAGACTCTAACTCTGGTTGAAGAATCCGCGTTCCGCGATTCGGGCCTTGTCCTCGGCGGTCACCTCGACATTGGCAGGGGACAACAGGAACACCTTGTTGGTAACACGTTCAATGCTGCCATGTAGGCCAAAGACCAGACCTGCTGCGAAATCGACCAGACGCTTTGCGTCACTGTCGACCATTTCGGTCAGATTCATGATGACCGGAGTGCCGTCGCGGAAGTGCTCGCCGATGGTCCGCGCCTCGTTGTAGGTGCGCGGATGGAGCGTCGTGATGCGCGCCAGATCGGTCGTGCGGCGCTCCAGGACGGTCGTGGAGGGCCTGGGCGCCGGGACGCCAGGGTCAGTCTCTTCTTCGCGGTCCTGGACCGTTACGGGGCGCTCCTCGGAGCTTCGTGACGGTTCGTCGTCGTAGACGTAGTCGTCCTGATACGTCTCGTATCTCTCGTAGCGGTCGTCCTCCACGAGACCGAGGTAGACCGCCATCTTGCGCATCGCGCCGGCCATCGCTACGTCGTCCTCCTGCTCATGGTCAACTCGCTCGGATCCGTGGCCGGTTTCCGAGGGCGGTAGCCGTACCCCCCTTGGAGCTGACCGCTGATCGACCTCTACTGGATGGGCGGGCCTGAAGGCCCACTTGGGGGGACATTACCTGACGAAGGGCCTGCGGCGACCGAGCAACGCCGTACCGACACGCACGTGTGTCGCGCCGTGCGCCACCGCCTCCGCCAGATCTCCGCTCATTCCCGCTGAAATCACCGTCGCAGCAGGGTAGCGGGCCTGGAGGGCGTGAGAGAGATCACGCAATCGGGAGAACGCCTTTGCCGGATCCTCGCCGAGCGGCGCCACCGCCATGACGCCGTCGAGCCTCAGCGCCTCGGCGGCGGCGATCTCGTCGGCGAGCGCGGGAACGTCGGCGGGGCGCGCCCCGCCGCGCGAGGGATCGTCGTCCAAGGCGACCTGGACCAGGCACCCGACCTCGCGCCCCGCGGCGACGGCTCCGCGGCTGAGCGCCTGCACGAGGCGGGGACGGTCGACGGAGTGCACCAGATCGGCATAGGCCACCACGGAGCGCACCTTGTTGGTCTGCAGCTGCCCGACGAAGTGCCAGGTCAGCCCCAGGTCCGCACATTCCGCCGCCTTGCCCGCGGCCTCCTGGTCGCGGTTCTCGCCGACGTCCCGCACGCCGAGGCCCGCCAGGATGCGCACGTCGGAGGCCGGGTAGGTCTTGGTGATCGCGACCAGCGTCACCTCGCCGCGCTCCCGGCCCGCCGCCGCGCACGCCTCACCGATCCGCCGCTCGACGTCGGCCAGGCCGTGCGCGATCTCTTCTTCCCTCGTCACACCCCCCATCCTCCCAACTCCGCCGACCCGAACGGTCAAGACCTTGTCTGTACGGCAGGCCGTGCCAAGCGCCACCCGCCGACGTGGGCGGGCCTCCGTCCATCACGCCATTCGGGCGCGTCGCATCCCGCCGCAACATCCCCACCAACCACCCCGAGCACGGAAAACCCCCCGCGAGCCTCCGGGACCACTTAGGGGCATCCCATGCGTCGTCACGCTCCCCAGCCTGAGCGCCCGAGTGGCGTCGACCGGACAGACGGCCGCGACGTCGGCGAGCAGCCGCCCAACCCGGCTCCGCCGTACCCTCAAGACACCACGCAAGAGCCCCGCACCCCCAACAATCACAAGCCCTGGAAGGACCCTGGCAGGTCCCCTGTGGCCGTGCTCTTCCCGTGCTTGGGGTCGTCGAGTTGCGGGCCCGAAGGAGCTCAACCTCGTGTGATCGGGCCCCGGACAGCAGAAAGCCCGCACGGAGAGGGGTCCGTGCGGGTTGCTGGGGCGATGCCCCACCGGCTTCGCCTACTTCAGGAAGTCGGGTACGTCGAGCTCCTCCTCCTGCTCCTCGAAGACCACCGGCCGACGCTTGGCGGGCTCCGACATGCGGGAGGTGATCGGCGTGGGCGCGTTGGCGGGCTCCGGCGTGGGCCTGGGGATCGCCACCGGCGCCTGCGGCTCCTCGGCGACCGGCTCGGGCACCGGCGCAGCCACGGGCGCGGGCGCCGGGGCAGGGGCGGGCGCGGGAGCGCTCTCCACCGGACGCACCGGCTCCGGCCGGTGGATCGGCGGCTCGGGACGCGACATCGGCGGCTCGGCCTTGACGCTCGGCGCCGCCTGAGGCGCGGGGCGCACGGGCGCGGAGACGGGCGGCGCGGCCGGCGCGGTCGTGGCGGGGCGCGTCTGCGGGCGGGGCGCCTGCTGCTTCTCCACCGGCGCCGGCTCGTCGAAGCCCGCCGCGATGACCGTCACGCGCACCTCGTCGCCGAGGGCGTCGTCGATGACCGTGCCGAAGATGATGTTGGCGTCGGGGGCCGCGGCCATCGACACGAGCTGGGCTGCCTCGTTGATCTCGAACAGACCCAGGTCGGATCCGCCCGCGATCGACAGGAGCACGCCGTGCGCGCCGTCGATCGAGGCTTCCAGCAGCGGGCTGGACACCGCCATCTCGGCGGCGGCCACCGAGCGGTCGTCACCGCGCGCATGCCCTATTCCCATCAACGCCGACCCCGCGCCGGACATGACCGACTTGACGTCGGCGAAGTCCAGGTTGATCAGGCCGGGCGTGGTGATGAGGTCGGTGATGCCCTGCACACCGGACAGCAGCACCTGGTCGGCCGCCTTGAAGGCGTCCAGGACGCTGACCTGCCGGTCGGAGATCGACAGCAGCCGGTCGTTGGGGATCACGATGAGGGTGTCGACCTCGTCGCGCAGCGTCTCTATCCCGGCTTCTGCCTGCATGGCCCTGCGACGGCCTTCGAAGCTGAACGGTCTGGTCACTACGCCTATCGTGAGCGCACCCAGAGACCGTGCGATGTTGGCCACGACCGGGGCACCGCCCGTGCCCGTTCCACCGCCTTCACCGGCGGTGACGAAGACCATGTCGGCACCCTTGAGTACCTCTTCGATCTCCTCACGATGATCTTCTGCCGCCTTGCGGCCGACATCGGGGTTGGCGCCGGCCCCGAGGCCGCGCGTGAGTTCACGACCCACGTCCAATTTGACGTCGGCGTCACTCATCAGCAGCGCCTGGGCGTCGGTGTTTATCGCGATGAACTCGACGCCCTTGAGTCCCTCCTCGATCATCCGGTTGACGGCGTTCACTCCGCCGCCGCCGATGCCGACAACCTTGATGACCGCGAGGTAGTTCTGCGGTGCTGCCACGACGAGGGGCCTTTCCGCTCGTTTACTTGGTATTTCGGTGCGGAATCTTCTCCGCGCTAAACTCTCAACCTCAAGTTGAGATTCAGATTTATGTCAACCTGAGATTGATACGGACAGTAGGAGTTGCGCTCCGGGCGGGTCAACTAACCGCGCCGCAAGCGCGTCCGGCGTGTCGCGGCCTGTCCTATTCGCGTCCGCCCCTTTACTTCAACGTCACCACGTCCGGCGAGCTCACGTCGTAGACCTGAGCCTTGCGCCTGAGCAGGTCAGCCAGGATGCGCGCCTTGTCCGCACCTCGGTCGGCCCCGCCCCACACGACGGTCCTGCCGTCGGTGAGCTTCAGCGAGATTCCCTCGGCCGAGGTGGCGCGCACCTCCTCGACCCTGCGCGCGAGGTCGGGCGGCAGCTCCCCCACCACCTTGATCGCCGCGATGGTCGCGGGATCGCCTGGTCCAGGCCGGTCCAGGCGCAGCACGGGCAGGCGCGGCGGGGCGACGTCCTTGATCTCGGTCACCACTCCCGTCCTGTCCACGAGCGCCGCCTTGCCGTCCACGGGGACGACGGCGACGGCCTCGCGCTCGACCACCTCGATGCGCAGGGTGCTCGGCCAGGCGCGGACGACCTTGGCCGTGGCGATCTTGCGCAGCGCGAGGATTCGGGTCTCGACGTCCGCTAGGTCCACTGTTGCGAGAGGCTGCAACGAGGGCACTCCGGCCTGGCTCTGGATGCTGCCGGTCTCGACTGTGAGATTTCCCACGACCTCGACCGACCGCACGCCCAGCACGGGAGAGAAGAAGACCAGCCAGGCGGCCGTGCCGACCACCCCCGCCGTGAGCAGCACGATGAACGCCTTGCGCGCCTTCACCGGGCCGAGAGCTCCGCCACGATCTTGGGCCCGAGCTCGGTCACGTCGCCCGCGCCCATGGTCAGCACGATGTCGCCGGTCCTGGCCAGCCCCGCCACGGTGGCCGGGACCGCCGCCTTGTCCGGAACGTAGGTGACGTTGTCGTGCGGCACCCGCTGGGCCACCAGCGCGCCGGACACGCCGGGCTCAGGGTCCTCGCGCGCGCCGTAGACGTCGAGCACGATCGCCTCGTCGGCCAGGCCGAGCGCGGCGCCGAACTCCTCGGCGAAGAACCTGGTGCGCGAGTAGAGGTGCGGCTGGAAGACCGCGATGACCCGGCCGGTGCCCGAGTAGGAGGCCACGACGTCGCGCGCGGCGCGCAGGTCGGCCGCCAGCTCGGTCGGGTGGTGGGCGTAGCTGTCGAACACCGCGACGCCGGACGCCTCGCCCTTGGCCTCGAAGCGGCGCTTGGCCCCCGTGAAGGCCCCCAGACCGTCCCTGATCTCCTCGAAGGGCAGGCCCAGCTCGTCGGCCACGGCGATGACGGCCGTGGCGTTGAGGGCGTTGTGCGCCCCGGGAACGGCCAGCCGTACGTCTCCACGGCCCTCGACCGTGTAGGTCAGGCCGAAACCGTCGGGACTGACGTCGGTCACGCGGTAGTCGGCGCCCTCGGTCAGCCCGTAGGACTTCACCCTGAGCCCCCTGGCCCTGCCGAGCTGGATCAGCTCGGCGGAGCCCGGGTCGTCCAGGCAGACGATCAGCAGCGAGCCGATCCGCTCGACGAACCTGGCGAAGCTGTCGTGCACCGCGCGCGGGTCGCCGTAGTTGTCGAGGTGGTCGGCCTCGACGTTGGTGACCACCGCGATGTCGGGCGCCAGCATGAGGAACGAGCCGTCGCTCTCGTCCGCCTCTGCCACGAACACCCCGCCGGACCCCTCGTCGGCGCCGAGGCCCGTGGTGACGAGCTGGCCGCCGACGCAGTAGGACGGGTCGGCTCCGCACTTCTGCAGCGCCACCGTCAGCATCGAGGTCGTGGTCGTCTTGCCGTGGGTGCCCGCGATGGCCACCGCCGTACGGCCGGCCATGACGGAGGCCAGCGCCGCCGCCCGCGGGATGACCCGCAGCCCCTGGCGCAGCGCCTCGCCGAGCTCGGGGTTGGAGTCGCGGATCGCGGTGGAGACCACCACGGTGTCGACGTCCCTGATGTGCGAGGCGGCGTGCCCGACGTGGACGGTGACGCCGAGCTCACGCAGCTCGGTCAC
The DNA here is from genome assembly GCF_044457355.1 of Nonomuraea sp. NPDC050556. Taxonomy (NCBI): domain Bacteria; kingdom Bacillati; phylum Actinomycetota; class Actinomycetes; order Streptosporangiales; family Streptosporangiaceae; genus Nonomuraea; species Nonomuraea sp. NPDC050556. The sequence continues at coordinate 3,544,258 of NZ_JBITGU010000001.1, forward strand.
CAGGTCGGAGCCGCGCGCGTCGCTGCCGGACACCCTGACGCCGCGCTTGGCCAGGATGCGGGCGATGCCCGACATGCCGGCGCCGCCGATGCCGATGAAGTGCACCCGGCCGAGATCCTCGGCCGCGACCGGCTCCACAAGTTTGACGAGACTCATCATCGCCCCCCGGCGATCTGCAGGACTTTTCTGGCGAGCACCACGTCGGCGTCCTTGCGCCCCAGCGACAAGGCGGCCTCGGACATGGCGGCGACCCGCTCGGGGTCGCGCAGGATGGGCAGCACGTTCTGGATGATCCAATCAGGTGACAGTTCGGAATCGTCGATCATGAGACCGCCGCCGCCCTCGGCGATCCGCGTGGCGTTGAGCCGCTGCTCGCCGTTGCCGTGCGGCAGCGGGATGTAGGCGGCGGGCAGCCCGACGGCGGTCAGCTCCGCGCAGGTCAGCGCGCCGCTGCGGCACAGGGCCAGGTCGGCGGCCGCGTAGGCGAGGTCCATGCGGTCGATGTAGGTCAGCAGGACGTATTGCGGGTCGCCCGGCGGAGGTTCGTGCTCGACGGTGTTCTTCGGCCCGATGATGTGCAGGACCTGGACCCCCGCCGCGCGCAGCGCGGGGGCGGCGGCCAGCGCCGCCTGGTTGAGCGAGCGGGCGCCCTGCGAGCCGCCGAACACCAGCAGCGTCGGCCGGTCGGCCTGCAGGCCGAACCAGGAGCGCGCCTTGTCGCCCATGGAGAACCTGTCGAGGGCGACGATGTCGCGGCGCAGCGGGGTGCCGATGTACTCGGCCTTGGCCAGCGTGGAGTCCGGGTGCCCGCTGAAGACGTGCTCGGTGAGCCGGGCGCCGAGCCTGTTGGCCAGGCCGGGGCGCGGATTGGCCTCGTGCACGACGATCGGGATACCGCGCCGCCTGGCCGCGAGATAGGCGGGGGTGGCGACGTAGCCGCCGAAGCCGACCAGGATGTCGGCCTTCGCCCGGTCGAGCACGGCGGCGGCCGCGTTGATCGCCCCGGCCAGCCGTCCCGGCATGGTCAGCAGCGCGGGGGTGATCGCCCTGGGCAGCGGCACGGCGGGAACCAGCTCCAGCTCGTAGCCCCTGGCGGGGATCAGCCTGGTCTCCAGGCCGCGCTCGGTGCCGAGGCAGGTGATGGCCACGCTGGGATCAAGCCTCCGCAGCGTGTCGGCAAGGGCGAGCGCCGGCTCGATGTGGCCGGCCGTGCCGCCACCGGCGAGGACCACCCTCATCTCGGTCCTTTCTCAGCGTTTGTCTCTGCTCCCCCGGCCCGCGCCTCGCGTGCGGGCCATACCCCCCAGGCCCAGCCAGCTTAGAGCCCTGACGGCCGGTCCGGGGCCACGAGCGGCCAGAGCCTCGCGCGCGCCAGGCTCGCGTTTGGCGAACGACAGCAGCATCCCGAGGGCGGCGAGGGTCGGCAGCAGGGCGGATCCGCCGTAGGAGACGAGCGGGAGCGGAATGCCGGTGATGGGCAGAACGCCGATGACGGCGCCCATGTTGACGATGGCCTGACCGGCGATCCAGGCCACGATGGCGGCGGAGGCGAGCCTGATGAAGGCGTCGTTGACGCGCATCGCGACCCGCAGCCCGGCGTAGCCGAGCAGGCCGAACAGGACGACCACGGCCAGCGTGCCCATCAGGCCGAGTTCCTCGCCCAGGATGGAGAAGATGAAGTCGCTCTCGCCGTGCGGCAGCCAGTTCCACTTCTGCCTGCTGGCGCCGAGCCCGATGCCGAACCACCCGCCGGAGCCCATCGCGATCTGCCCCTGCACGGCCTGGTAGCCGCAGTCCTGCGCGGCGGCCCAGGGGTCGAGGAAGCAGGTCATGCGCTGCAGCCGGTACGGTTCCACCCTGATCATGATGATCGCCGCCAGCGCGGCCAGGGCCAGGATGCCGCCGAACAGCTTCACCGGCGCCCCCACCACCCACAGCAGGGCCAGGAAGACCATGAACAGCACGATCGTGGTGCCGAGGTCGCGGCCGATCATGACGAGGACGGCGAGTACGGCGAGGCCGGGCATGAGCGGCAGCAGCAGTTGCCGCCACTCGATACGCCCCATCCGCGCCCTGCGGGCCAGCAGGTCGGCGCCCCAGAGGGCGAGGGCGAGCTTGGCTGGCTCGGAGGGCTGGACGGTGAAGCTGCCGATGTAGATCCACCGCTGCGCGCCGAGCTCCTCGGCGCCGATGAACAGCACCATGACCAGCGCCAGGATGGAGACCGCCATGAGCGGGTAACCGGCCCAGCGGAAGAACTTGGCGGGCAGCCTGGAGCACAGCCACATCAGCGGGACGCCGACGGCGGCGGACAGGGACTGCTTGATGAACCAGGAGAACGGCGAGCCGGTCTTCTGCAGCGCCTCGATGCTGGAGGCGCTGAGCACCATCATCAGCCCCAGGGCCAGCAGGAGGGCGCTGCAGCCGATGATCAGGTAGTAGGTGGTGAGGGGCTTGTCGAGCAGCTCCCTGAGCGCCGTCATCTGCTCGCGCATCCAGCCGGTGGGGCTCTCCTGCGCGGGCCTGCGCTCCTGCGTGGTGGCGCTCACCACGAACCACCCTCAGACCAGCGAACCCCACGGGGAGAGACCCCGCGTGCAGCGGTCACCTCTGAAGGGACCGACACCCCAAGAGTGGGTCGGACCCCGAGAAGGGCCGTCACCCCCCGGCCCGTCGCCGCCCCTGCCGGGGGCGCCTCCTCACAGAGGATCCCCCCATGAGGGGGCACCATCCCTAGGGGGGTGGCTCCGAAGGGGGTGGGGGTTCTGCCGTCTCTCTGGCCGTGAGGCGGGGTGTTCACGAGGGGGTCCCCCGACGGTCCTTCATGGTCCGTACGGCGAGCGCGAAGGCCTCCCCCCGCGCCGGGTAGTTCGCGAACATGTCCAGCGACGCCCCCGCCGGGGCGAGCAGCACGGTGTCTCCGGGGGTGGCGAGCCCGCGGGCCTCGCTGACGACAGCGTCCATCACCCCAGTGTCTTGCGAAGCGATGTCCACCACGGGGACATTCGGCGCGTGTCGCGCCAGCGCTTCGGCGATCACCCCACGATCCACCCCGATGAGCACGGCGCCGCGCAGCCTTGGGGCCGCCTGCCGTACGAGGTCGTCCACGGACGCGCCCTTGAGCTGCCCGCCCGCCACCCACACGATCGACGGGTAGGAGGACAGCGCGGCCGCCGCCGCGTGCGGGTTGGTGGCCTTGGAGTCGTCCACGTAGTCGACGTCGTCCACCCGGTCCACGAACGCCAGCCGGTGCGGGTCGGGGACGAAGTCCCGCAAACCCTGGCGAACCGCCGAGGCGGGCACCCCGAGCGAGCGCGCCAGGGCCGCAGCCGCCAGCGCGTTGGCGACGTTGTGCGGCGCGAACGGCCGCACGTCCTCCAGCGTCGCCAGCTCCTCCACCCCGTGCACGGGGTCGTCCACGAAGGCCCGGTCGACCAGCAGGTCCTCGACGACCCCGAGCTCGCCGACCCTGGGCACCCGCAGGGTGAACCCCTTGGCACCGGCGTACGGCGCGGCCAGCCGGGTCGCGATCGGGTCGTCCGCGTTGTAGACCACGGTCCCCGCGCGCTCGAAGATCTTGGCCTTGGCCGCGGCGTAGGCGTCGAGCGAGCCGTGCCAGTCGAGGTGGTCCGGCGCGACGTTGAGTATCGCCGCCGCGTGCGGCGCCAGCGACGACGACCAGTGCAGCTGGAAGCTCGACAGCTCCACCGCCAGCACGTCGTACGGCCCGCCGACCGCCTCCACCACCGGCACGCCCACGTTCCCCACCGCCAGCGCCTTGCGCCCGGCGGCCAGGAGCATCGCGGTGAGCATCCGCACCACGGTCGTCTTGCCGTTGGTGCCGGTCAGCGCCAGCCACGGGACGTCCCCCGCACCCAGCTGCCAGGCCAGCTCCACCTCCCCCACGACCTCCACCCCTGCGGCGAGCGCCGCGGCGATGAGCGGGTGGTGGGGCGCCCATCCGGTGGTGACCAGCCGGGTCACCCCGCCGGGCAGCTCCATGGGCCCGAAGCGCACCTCGACCCCGAGCTCCTCCAGCGCGGCGGCCGCGACGAGCTGTCGTTCACCGGCGAAACTCTCGACCACCACGACCCGCTGGCCGCGCGCGGCCAGCGCGCGGGCGGCAGCCGTACCGGAGACACCGAGCCCGGCCACGCAGACCAAGGTCACTTGGGCATCCATTCGACGTAGAACAGGCCGAGCCCGGCGGCGGCGCACAACCCGGCGATCAGCCAGAAGCGGACCACGATCGTGGTCTCCGCCCAGCCTTTCAGCTCGAAGTGGTGCTGCAGCGGCGCCATGCGGAACACCCGTTTGCCGGTCATCTTGAAGAAGCCGACCTGGATGATCACCGACATCGTGATGATCACGCAGAGCCCGGCCAGGATGATGAGCAGCAGCTGGGTGCGGGTGGCGATGGCCAGCCCGGCCAGGACGCCGCCCAGCGCCAGCGACCCGGTGTCACCCATGAAGATCTTGGCTGGGGGCGCGTTCCACCACAGGAACCCGATCAGCGCGCCCAGCACGGCCGCGGCGACCACCGCCAGGTCGAGCGGGTCGCGCACCCAGTAGCAGCTCGGCCCGAGCTGGTCGATGCAGTTGTTGCGCAGCTGCCAGTTGCCGATGAGCACGTAGGCGCCGAGCACCACGCCGGTCGCGCCGGAGGCCAGGCCGTCGAGGCCGTCGGTGAGGTTCACGGCGTTGGAGAACCCGACGATCATGACGAGGACCCAGATGGTGAACCCGACGATGCCGATCGACGGGCCGAAGTCACGCAGGAACGACAGCCGCGTCTCGGCCGGGGTGATCCCGTAGACGTTGGGCGAGCGCGTCACCAGGACGGCGAAGATCGCGCCCACGACGAGCTGGCCCAGCGCCTTGGCGCCGCTGCGCAGGCCCAGGCTGCGCCGCTTGTAGATCTTGATGAAGTCGTCGAGGAAGCCGACGGCGCCGAGCCCGGTCATGAGGAAGAGCACGAGCCCGCCGGAGTAGGTGGGCGCCTCCAGCATGGCCAGGTGCGAGGCCGCGTAGGCCAGCAGCGCCGCCAGCACGAACACGGTGCCGCCCATGGTGGGGGTGCCGCGCTTGCCGAGGTGCGCCTGCACGCCGTCCTCGCGTACCTCCTGGCCGACGCCCAGCCGGCTGAACAGCCGGATGGCCAGGGGGGTGCCGAGCATGGACAGGACCAGACCCACGGCTCCGGCGATGATGATGTTGGTCACTGCCTGGCACCCCCGGCCAGCAGCAGCTCGGCGGCCCGCTGCAGCTCCATCGCCCTGGGACCCTTCACGAGTACGGTGTCACCGGGGCGCAGCCAGCCCGCCAGCTCCGCAGCCGCCGCCTCGGCGTCCGCGACGTGCACGATGCGCGCGCCCGGCGGCCCCGCCTCCATGGCTCCAGAGAGCACCGGCTCGGCGTCCGGCCCGGCGACGACCAGCCCGTCGAGCCCCGCGCTCCCGGCCAGACGGCCCAGGTCGTGGTTGAGCGCCGCGCTCTCCTCGCCGAGCTCGCGCAGCGCGGCGATCACCGCGAAGCGGCGCCTGCCCTGGCCGAGCACGGCGAGCGAGGCGAAGGCCGCGCGCATCGAGTCGGGGTTGGCGTTGTAGGCGTCGTTGATCACCGTGACGCCGTCGGGGCGGTCGGCGACCTCCATGCGCCAGCGGCTGCGCGGCTCGGCAGCCGACAGCTCGGCGGCGATCGTGGCGACCGGCAGGCCTAGCTCGTAGGCCGCGGCCGCGGCGGCGAGCGCGTTGGAGACGGCGTGCTCGCCGTACAGCAGGAGGGAGACGGGGGCGGAGCCGGACGGGGTGCGCAGCGTGAAGGCCGCCCGCCCGCGCTCGTCCAGCCGCACGTCCTCGGCGCGCACGTGCGCGGCCGGCGACCTGCCGAAGAAGGTGACCCTGGCGGAGGTGCGCGTGGCCATCTCGCTGACCAGGGGGTCGTCGGCATTGAGAATCGCCACGCCGTCGGACGGCAGGCTCTCGACCAGCTCGCCCTTGGCCTTGGCGATGGCCTCCTTGCCGCCGAACACGCCCAGGTGCGCGGTGCCGACGTTGAGGACCATCCCGATGGACGGCCTGGCGATGCGGGTGAGGTCGGCGATGTGCCCCGCGTCGCGCGCGCCGAACTCCAGCACCAGGAACCGGGTGTCCGCGTCGGCCTTGAGCACGGTCAGCGGGTGGCCGATCTCGTTGTTCTGCGACCCGACGGGCGCGACCGTGGGCCCTACCCGGCCGGTCAGCCCGGCCAGCAGGTCCTTGGTGGTCGTCTTGCCCGCGGAGCCGGTCACGCCGATCACGGTCGTGCCGGTGAGCGTGCCCGCGACGGCCGTGGCCAGGTCGGCCAGCGCGCCGAGCACGTCCGGGACGATCACCGTGGGCGCCTCGGTGGGCCTGGTGCCCAGCACGGCCACGGCGCCCGCCTTGACGGCCTGCGCCGCGAAGTCGTGGCCGTCGGCGCGCGCGCCCTTGATCGCGACGAACAGGGATCCCGGTTCGACGGCCCGCGAGTCGATCACGACCGGTCCGCGCACCACGGCGCGGGGGTCGGCGGAGCCGGACAGCGCTCCCGACGTGATCTCGGCGATCCTGGCCAGCGGCAACGGGATCATGGATGAACCTTCCTATGGATCGCTTCGGCGACCACCTCACGGTCGTCGAAGGGGATGACCTCACCTGAGACGTACTGGCCCTGCTCGTGGCCCTTGCCGGCGACGACCACCACGTCTCCGCGGCCCGCCCTGGCGATCGCCAGGTCGATCGCCGCCGCGCGGTCGGGCTCAATGATCACATGCGCCCGCTCGCCCCTGGGCACCTGGAGCGCCCCGTCCATCATGGCGGCAAGAATGGCCAGCGGGTCCTCGGAGCGCGGGTTGTCGCTGGTGAAAATCGCCACATCTGCCAGTCTGGCCGCCGCCTCGCCCATGAGGGGGCGCTTGCCGCTGTCGCGGTCGCCGCCGCAGCCCAGGACGATCGTCAGGACGCCGGTGGTGACCGTACGCAGGGACGTGAGCACGGACTCGACGGCGCCTGGCTTGTGCGAGTAGTCGACGACGGCCTGGAACTCCTCCGCCGCTGACGTCACCCGCTCCATGCGGCCGGGCACGCCCTTCAGCGTGCCGACGCCGTGCACCGCGGCCTGCAGCGCCACCCCGGCCTCGACCAGGGTCACGATCGCGCCGAGCGCGTTGGCGACGTTGAACGGGCCGGGCAGCGCGAGCTGCGCGTCGGCCTCGACGCCGCCGGGGCCGACCACGCGGAACGTGCTGCCGTCCGCGCCCAGCCGCACGTCGACGGCGCGCCAGTCGGCCTCGGTGTCGCCGGTCGCCGAGAAGGTCGTCATCGGCACCTTGGCCAGCGTCAGCAGCTCGCGCCCGTAGCGGTCGTCGTAGTTGGTGACGCCGGCGCGGCTCAGCTCGGGCTGGAACAGCCTGGCCTTGGTGGCGAAGTAGTCGTCGAAGTCCTTGTGGAAGTCGAGGTGGTCCTGCGACAGGTTGGTGAACAGGGCGACGTCGTAGAAGATGCCGTCGATCCTGTTGAGCGCCAGCGCGTGGCTGGAGACCTCCATGGGCGCGGCCGTGACGCCCTGCTCGCGCATCAGCGCGAACAGGCCCTGCAGGTCGGACGCCTCCGGGGTGGTCAGCTTGGGCTCGAAGCGCAGCTCTCCCGCGCGGATCTCCACCCCGCCGACCAGTCCCGTACGGTGACCCGCGGCGCGCAGCCCCGCCTCCAGCAGGAACGTCGTGGTGGACTTGCCGCTCGTGCCGGTGACGCCGAGCACGCAGATGTCGTGGGCCGGCTGGCCGTACACCCAGGAGGCGATCTGCCCGAGCAGCGCGCGCGGCTCCGGCACCACCAGGACCGGCAGGCCGGTCGCCGCCGCCGCGGCGCGGCCGGCCGGATCGGTCAGGACGGCCACGGCGCCGTTGCCCATCGCCTGGGCGGCGAAGTCGGCCCCGTGACAGGAACTGCCCGGCAGCGCCACATAAAGGTCGCCGCGTTGCACCTGGCGGGAGTCGATGGTGACCCCCGTCAGCGCGGCATGAGGTGATCTCGACGTGCCCGAAGGGGCGTCGAGCATGGTTGCCAGCCCGGTCAGCGGACGCGGCGGGCTGGACTTGGGCCGCATCGTCGCGGACTCGGCGACAATCGGAACAGACGACGGGGGACGCACGGCGAGAGCGTACCTTTCCTGGTCACTCTCCGGCGCGGATCCGCACCGGAGGCACGGTCGAGCCTGTAGGAGGGATTTTCTTACTCTTGATGGCGAACGTCATGACGTCCTTGAAGACGGGGGCCGCGATCTGACCGCCGAAATGGCCCTTGGTGGGATTCTGCAGCACGGAGAGCACCACCAGGCGCGGCGCGTCGGCGGGAGCGAACCCGACGAACGAGGCGGTGTATCCGTTGTAGCGGCCGAGCTGCTGGTCGTAGCGGTTGGCCGTGCCCGTCTTGCCCGCCACCCGGTATCCCGGAATGGCGGCGAGATTTCCGGTGCCCTCGACGCTCACGGCGCCCTCCAGCATCGTGGTGATCTCCCTGGCCGTCCTGTCGCTGACCACTCTGGTCTGCTTACCGGCAGGAGAGGGGACGAACCTGCCGTTTCCATCTGTCGTCCCGGCGATGATCTGCGGCTCGATCCTGACGCCGCCGTTGGCGATCGTCTGGTAGACGCTGGCCATCTGCAGCGCGGTCACCGACACGCCCTGCCCGTAGGCGACCGTGCAGCGCTGGCTGCCCGACCAGCTCTTGTAGTCGGGCAGCAGCCCGGCCTCCTCGCCCGGCACTCCCCCGCCGGGCTTGGCGCCGAAGCCGAACGCCTTCATCATGTCGAACAGCTTCTGGTCGCCGACCTTGCGCGCCGCCATGATCGTGGCGACGTTGCTCGACTTGGCCACCGCCTCCAGGAACGTCATGTTCTCCGTGGGGTGCTGGTGCGCGTCCTTCAGCACCCGGTCGGCGCACCTGATGCTGTACGGCACGCGGAACACGGTCTCTGGCCGCGCCACGCCCGCCTCCAGCGCCGCGGCGGCGGTGATGACCTTGTTGGTGCTGCCCGGCTCGAAGACGTCGGCAGCCGCCCTGTTGATGTAGAGGCTCTGCGGGGCCTTGCGCCAGTTGTTGAGGTCGAGCTCGGGCGCGTTGGCCATGGCGAGGAGCTGGCCGGTCTTGACGTCCATGACGATGACCGTGCCGCTCTGCGCGCCGGTGGCCTTCACCTGCTCGGCCACGGCGCGCTGGGCCGCCCACTGGATGTCGCGGTCGATGGTCAGCCGGACGTCGCGGCCCTCGACGGGCGCGGTGCGCTGGCTGCGGGTCATCGGGATGCGCTGGCCGTCGCGGCCGATCTCGACGCGCTGCTCGCCGTCCTGGCCGGCCAGGTGCTTGTTCTGGGTCTGCTCCATGCCGCCGAGGCCGGTGCCGTCGTCGCCGACGAAGCCGATGAGGCTGCCCGCCAGGTCGCCTGCCGGGTAGATCCGCCTGTACTGCTTCTTCGTCGTGACCGCCGGGAGCTCCTTCTTCAGGAGGGCGTCGGCGACGAGCGGGTCGACGTCCCTGGCGACGAGCTGGTAGCGGGTGGTGGTCTTGGCGAGCTTGGCGTTGATCTCGGCCTCCGGCTTGCCCAGCATCTGGGCGAGGGTGGCCGCGACCTTGGCCCGCTTCTCCGGCGGGACCTTCGACGGGTCGATGGCGATCTCTCGCGCCTCGACGGTGGCGGCCAGCGGGTGGCCGTTGACGTCGGTGATCTCGCCGCGTTCCGCGGGGATGTCCTCGGTGCGGACGCGCTGGTCAGCGGCTGCAGCCTCGTAGACCTTGGAGTCGAGGCCCTGCATCTGGACGAGGCGGCCCGCGAAGATCGACAGGATGAAGGTCATGCCGATGAGGCCCAGGTTGATGCGCCTGCGCGGGTTGCCGAGCCTGAGGATCAGCGGCGGCCTGGGCGGACGCGGCGGCGGGCGTCTCGGTCCCCTGAACGGCGGCGCGCTGTCAGTGCGCACGCCACGGGGGCGCGGCACCCCTTCGGTACGGCTCCGCTGCTCGGACCCCGTCCGAGCCCGCGGGTCAGCGCCCGCCCGCGCACGCGGGTCAGCACCCGCCCGCGCACGCGGGCCAGGGTCTGCGCCCGCACGCGCACGTGGGCCAGAGGTGGCACGCCCATCCGTGCCCGCGCGGCCACGATCCTCGGCTCCCGCGCGGCCACGATCCTCCGCACCCGCACGACCCCGAGGGTCGCCGCCCGCGCGAGGTCGCGCGTTCGAGGCGGGGCGTCCGCCCTCGTCAGCGCCCGCACGGGGACGCGACCCTGCGGCCGGGTGCCCACGCTCGTCGCCGCGTTCCTCCGTGTCAGCCCGGTCGTCGGCTCGCCCGCGTCCACGCGGGTCCGACGAGGTCCGGCCACGCGGTGGGGTGTCTCCCAGGGGCTTTCCTGGGCGCGGCGCGTCGACCGTGGGGTCGGGGTCGTCGGGGGCGTCGTGGAGCCAGGGCATGTCGAAGGGGTCCGGGTCCTGGCGGCCCTCCGGGCGGGCAGGACGGGTGCGCCCTGGGCCGCCGCCCTGTCCCTGCGGCGGACGACGAGCGGCGCCTGGCCCTCCCTGAGAGCCGGCGCCGCCAGTGCCGCGGCCGGGGCCCTGGCCCCGGCCGCTCGAATCCCTCACCGGCCCGTGCCCACCTGGTTCTTGTCAGCGATCAACGGACCGGGACAGCCTTCTCGACCGTCCCGCGCAGCGGGGTGAGCGTGTTGTCCAGGTGCATGCCCTGCTTCTCCGCCGCGTCGGCGACCGCGTCCGGCTGGCCGCCCAGCAGCTTCGCCCGCTCGGCCTCGGCCGTCGCCATCTTGGCGCGGTCGATCTCGCCGCGCAGCGTCGTCTCCTGGATCGAGCCCTGCGCCAGCACGGTGTTGAGCAGGAGCAGGCTCACCAGGCCACCGCAGAGCAGCCCGACGACGAGCAGCACGAACGGCGCGCGCTGCTTGCGCCCACCGGGACCACGCCCCACGGGACGCGCGGCAGCGGGACGCGCCGCCGTACCGGCGGAAGGGCGGGTGCGGGCGGCAGGAGCCGGGCGCGCGGCGGGCGCGGGGCGCCCAGGTGCGGCCGTGCGCGTGGAACCGCTCGCCTGGGGCGGCACGCTGGGCGCGCGCCGACCGGCTGTGGGCGCGGTCGTCGGCGCGGCGCCCCTGGCGGGTGCACCCCGCCTGATCTCCTGCTCAGTCCTCGTCGTCAACACGGATCCTCTCTGCCGCCCTGCATCGGGCCGAGGCCGCGCGCGGATTGCGCGCCACCTCTTCTTCGCTGGGGAGCTCGGCCCCCCTCGTCAAAAGGCGGAACCGCGGCTGATGCGCCGCCAGTGGAACGGGCAGCCCAGGCGGGCTGGTGTCCCTGGTTCTCGCCGTGAGGGCCTGCTTGGTCAGCCGGTCCTCCAGGGAGTGGTAGGAGAGCACGACGACTCGCCCACCGAGCGCGAGCGCGTCGAGCGCCGCGGGCAGCGCCCCTTCCAGGGCGGCCAGCTCCGCGTTGACCTCGATGCGCAGCGCTTGGAAAGTCCTCTTGGCGGGGTTGCCCCCGGTACGCCGAGTAGCGGCTGGAATCGCATCACGCACGATGTCAGCAAGCCGCTTAGTCGACGTTATGGCCTCCTTGGCCCTTTCCTGGGCAATTAGGCGCGCGACACGCGGCGCGAACCGTTCCTCTCCGTAATCACGAAGGATGCGGATTAGATCCCCAGTCGAGTAGGTATTGACCACCTGCTCCGCTGTGAGCTCTTGATCCGTATCCATGCGCATGTCGAGAGGCGCGTCGTAGGAATAGGCGAAACCCCGCTCGCCGTCGTCGAGCTGCGGCGAGGAAACGCCCAGGTCGAACAGCACGCCGTCGACCGTCGGCCGCCCGGCCCGCGCGAGCACGTCGGTCATGTCGTCGGAGGCCGCGTGGACCAGCGTGACACGGTCGGCGTACGGGGCGAGCCTGCGCGTGGAGAAGTCGATCGCGAACGGGTCGCGGTCGATCCCGATCAGGTGGAGCGCCGGATGCGCGGCCAGCAGCGCCTCAGAGTGACCGCCGAGGCCAAGGTTGGCGTCGACGACCACGGGCGCGGGCCCGTCCAGCGCGGGCGCGAGGAGCTCGAGGACACGGTCGAGCATCACGGGAACGTGACCCGCTTCTGCGTGCATGCCTGAATCCCCCCTCTCATCTCGCGGAATGTCTGCCGGTGAATTGTCCCTTGTCTGGGCCCCCACCCGGTGCCGTCCGGCCAGGTCCCCATCCGCACCCTCTTCGTGGACACCCGCCATCTGACACCGGGGAAGGTGCATCAGCTGGCTGGTGAGTGGTTGCGGGTGGAGACCTCGCCGAACGACATCACCGGCTGCGTGACGGGTCGCCAGACCCGTCGACCGTGGCTACAGAACCCCTGGCAGCACCTCCTCCGACAGATCGGCGAACGCCTGCTCCTGGTCGGCCAGATAGGTGTCCCAGGCCTGTGCGTCCCAGATCTCCAGCCGGGTGTTGGCCCCGATGACCACGCAGTCACGTTCCAGCCCGGCGTATTGCCGAAGGGCCTGCGGAATCGTGATGCGACCCTGCTTGTCCGGAGTCTCGTCCGATGCGCTGGCGAAGAAGACACGGCTGTAGTCGCGCACCGCCTTGGCGGTGACCGGGGCGGTGCTGAGAGCCTCGGTTATGCGCTGGAACTCCCCTACGGGAAACACGTAGAGGCATCGCTCCTGGCCTTTGGTGATCACAAGACCCTCCGCCAGCTCCTCACGGTACTTAGCCGGCAGGAACAGCCGTCCCTTGTCGTCAAGACGCGGCTGATGGGTGCCGAGGAACATCGGCCCCACCTCCCGTGCCTCATGAAGCGCTCAGCGCTGGTGCACCTGCCCTCCACTGCGCACCACCATACTCCACTTCTCCCCACCGTCAACTGATTCCAACCGTCTTCATCGATCGTTTGTCCCGCGTTTGCGCAGGTCAGAGCGGTGGAGCGGAGTGGAGGGCGCGAGGGGCGCCACCAACCCTCATGGGCGTGTCGAGAGTTGAAAAGCCCCCAGAAATAGGGGGTTCTGCCGCCCCGTGGAGGAAAGTGGAGCGCCTGTGTCACGGGATTCGTACCCCTATGCGACGAGAACAGGACGACTCACCCCAACACTGTCACTGTTCGCCGAATATCGACAAAAGTCGCTCAAGAACCCGCAGCGTCGTAGGGTCGGTACACACAATGGAAAAGGAATGGCATGGCTCCCGCAATGGCATCCTCAAGCGGGACAGCCTTCGCACTTCTCATGGAGGCCTGGTGGCAGTAACCCATGACGTCCCTCCCCAGCTCGACGAGCTGGTCTCCACCGCGCACCGGATTCGGCAGGCGATCGAATCGGTGATCGAGGGAAAGAGCGACGCCGTACGTCTGACGCTCACCGTGCTGCTCGCCGAGGGCCACCTCCTTATCGAGGACGTGCCAGGAGTCGGCAAGACGATGCTGGCCAAGGCGTTGGCGCGATCCATCGACTGTCCGGTGCGCCGCGTGCAGTTCACCCCCGACCTTCTGCCGAGCGACATCACCGGGGTGAGCGCCTACAACCAGCAGACGCGCGAGTTCGAGTTCAAGCCCGGACCCGTCTTCGCGAACATCGTGGTCGGTGACGAGATCAACCGGGCCTCGCCGAAGACCCAGTCGGCGTTGCTCGAATGCATGGAGGAGCACCAGGTCACCGTCGACGGTGTGACCTACCAGTTGGACGCCCCGTTCATGGTGATCGCCACCCAGAACCCCATCGAGATGGAGGGCACCTACCCCCTTCCCGAGGCGCAGCGCGACCGCTTCACCGCGCGCGTGGCGATGGGCTACCCCGAGCCCGCCGCCGAGCTGGAGATGCTCGACGTGCACGGCGGCACCCCGCCGCTGGACAAGCTGGAGCCCGTCGCCACCCAGGCGGAGGTGAAGGCGCTGATCGAGGCCGTGCGCGGGGTGTACGTGTCCCAGCCGGTCAAGAAGTACGCCATCGACCTGGTCGCCGCCACCCGCCACTCCCCCGACCTGCGCCTGGGCGCCTCGCCGCGGTCCACGCTGCAGCTGGTCAGGGCGGCCAGGGCGCACGCGGCGCTGGCCGGTCGCGACTACGTCCTCCCCGACGACCTGCAGGAGCTGGCCGTCCCCGTGCTCGCCCACCGCCTGCTGCCCAGCGTCGAGGCCCAGGGCCAGCGCCGCCTGCCGGAGCAGGTCGTGACCGAGCTGGTCAGGCGCGTGCCCGTGCCGGAGACCCGGTCGTCATGAGGTCGGGGCTGCGGGCGCTGACCTCCCGCGGCAGGTCCTTCCTGGCCTCGGGGCTGGCCGCGCTGCTCATGGCGGTGCTGCTCGGCGAGAACGACCTGTTCAGAATCGGCGTGCTCGTGGCCGCCCTGCCGCTGATCGCCGCCCTGGTGGTCGCGCGCACGCGCTACCGGCTGGCCTGCGCCAGGCGGCTCGACCCGCCCAGGGCCGAGGCGGGCGGTGAGGCGACCGTGACGCTGCGCCTGGAGAACGTCACCCGGCTGCCGACCGGGCTGCTGCTCATCGAGGACACCGTTCCTTACGCGCTCGGCGTGCGTCCCAGGTTCGTGCTGGACCGGGTGGAGCCGAAGGGCGTCCGGGAGATCGACTACCGGGTGCGCTCGGACCTGCGCGGCCGGTTCGTCATCGGCCCGCTGTCGGTGCGCATCGCCGACCCGTTCGGGCTGGTGGAGCTGACCCGCTCGTTCACCATCAGCGACACGCTCGTGGTGACGCCCCAGGTGGTGGCGCTGCCGCACGTGCGGCTGTCCGGCGAGTGGACGGGGGGCGGCGACAGCCGTACCAGAAGCGTGGCGGCGGCGGGCGACGACGACGTGGCGCCGCGCGAGTACCGGCAGGGCGACGACCTGCGCCGGGTGCACTGGCGCTCCACGGCCCGCCACGGCGAGCTGATGGTGCGCCGCGAGGAGCAGCAGTGGCAGAGCCGCGGCGCGCTCCTGCTCGACACCCGACGCTACGCCCATCGCGGCGAGGGGCCGCGCTCCTCCTTCGAGGTGGCCGTCTCCGCCGCCGCCTCGATCGGCGTGCATCTCGCCCATGAGGGCCTCGGCCTGCGCCTGGTCACCGACCAGGGCGCCGAGCACCTCACCGACAACGCGACCAGCTACTCGCTGCTCGACACGCTCGCCGTGGTCAAGACCAGCCCCGCCCGCTCGCTGGAGATGGGCATCACCGCCCTGCGCCAGGGCGGCGGCGACGGGCTGATCGTGGCGGTGCTCGGCTCGATGAGCCCGGAGGACGCCAGGGAACTGGCCAAGCTCAGGCACGGCGGCGTCACGGGAGTGGCCGTCCTGCTCGACGTGGACTCCTGGGACGTGCGCGAGTACGGCTCTGCCGACAACTACCAGGCCGTCCAGGCGGTCCTTGCCGGGTACGGCTGGCGCATCGTCAAGCTGCCCGCGGGCACCTCGATCGCCTCGGTCTGGCAGGACGCGGCCAGCAAGGGCCGGTTCACGGTCGGAGGCGCCGCATGAGGCTCTCCGTCGCGGCAGGCGTCGCCACGATGTCGGTGACGATCATGCTCTACCCGCTGTTCGAGGGCGGGGCCTGGCTGTGGGCGTCGCTGGGCGTGGTGCTCGCGGTGTTCGCCGCCAGCTGGCTGAGCGGACGGCTGTCGCTGCCCATGTGGGCGGCGCCGGTGGCCGGTGTGGCCGCCGTCCTCCTGCTGCTGAACGCGACCTTCGCCGGGCACAAGGCGTGGGCGGTCGTGGTCCCGACCAAGGACTCGGTCGTCTACCTGGCCAAGCTGCTGGCCACCGGCTGGGCGGACATCCAGCGCTTCGCCGCGCCGGTGCCGGCCAACCGGGGCATCACGCTGCTCACGGCGGCTGGCGTGGGACTCATCGCGATCCTCATCGACCTGTTCGCGGCGCGCATGCGCAGGGCCGCGCTGGCCGGGCTGCCGATGCTGGCGCTGGCCACCGTACCCGCCACGATCATGGCGGATCCGATCAGCTGGCCCGCGTTCATCCTGGCGGCGCTCGGCTTCACCAACCTGCTCATCGCCGACGGCAGGGAACGGGTCGGGCACTGGGGCAGGGCCGTCCTCGTCCGCAGGACCAGAGCGGCCACCACGCAGACCATCCGCGACAACGCGGACACCAGGGGGCTGCGCCTGTCGGGCAAGCGCATCGGCTTCGCCGCGATCGGCATGGCCGTCCTGCTGCCCGCGCTGCTGCCGCCGATGGAGCCCGTGTCGTTCTTCACCTTCGGCGTGGGCGGCAACGGCAAGGGGGGCAAGGGCAACTCGATCAGCATCCCCAACCCGATCGCCAACCTGAAGGGGCAGCTGGACCTGCCGGAGAAGCGGACCGTCCTGACCTACACCGCCAGCGACGACAAACCGCGATACCTGCGCATCTACTCCCTCGACCTGTTCGACGGCGAGAAGTTCGACATGACGCCGCCGACGGGCAGCCCGGAGAACAAGGTGGAGAACGGGCCGCTGCCCTGGCCCGCCGGGCTCTCCAGGACGGTCGGGGTCACCAACTCCACCACCACCATCAAGATCAGCGATGAGATCGCGCGGCTGAACTTCCTGCCTCTGCCGTACGCTCCCAGGCAGGTCGAGGCGGACGGCGACTGGCGGGCCGACGTCGGCACGCTGATGATCTTCTCCACCAAGGAGGAGGCTGCCGGGCTGGAGTACAAGGTCGCCACGACCGAGCCGAACGCGACGCCCGCGCTGCTGGAGAACCTGCCCTCCCAGGGCAGGCCGACCATCGACCCGCGCTACACCAAGCTGCCTCCCGGCATCCCGGACGAGATCAAGCAGCTGGCCTTCGACCAGACCTCGGGCGCCAAGACGCAGTACGAGGCCGCGGTGAAGCTGCAGGAGTTCTTCACCAGGAAGGGCCAGTTCAAGTACTCGCTGCAGACCAGGGGCCACGGCACCTCGGCGCTGAAGGACTTCCTGCTGAGCAGCAGGGTCGGCTACTGCGAGCAGTTCTCCGCCGCCTTCGCCGTCCTGGCCAGGGTGGTGGGCATCCCGTCCAGGGTGAGCATCGGCTACACCGGCGGCAACCGGGTGGACAACAGGTGGGTGGTCGGCACCAACGACTCCCACGCCTGGCCCGAGCTCTACTTCGAGGGCGTGGGGTGGCTGGCGTTCGAACCCACCCCGGCCGGCAGCATCGGCCAGGGCAGCGCGCGGGTCCCCCCGTACTCGCTGCCGCAGCCGAAGGAGACCGGCAACGCGGCCGAGCCGACGCCGGGCGCCACCACCGACTCGGCGGGCAACCCGATCAACGGCCCGGACGGCCTGCGGCCCAACGCGCGCCAGCTCGAAGACCGGGAAGGGCGGCTGCTCGGCGTGGACCGCCTGCCGGTCGACGAGTCGATGCCGCTGATCGCCAAGATCGGGCTCGGCGCGGCAGGACTGCTGCTGCTCCTGCTCGTCCCCGCGGTCATCCGGCTGTTCACCAGGAGCAGGCGCGTGCGCGTGCTCGGGTGGAAGGTGGCTGGCGCGCCCGCGGGCGAGGTCCGCGCCACCCTGGGCGCGAGCCCGCCGGTGGCGGCAGCCTGGGCCGAGCTGGACGACGTGCTGTGCGACTACGGCATGGCGCGCCAGAGCAGCGAGACGCCGCGAGCCCTGTCGCGGCGGCTCACCGAGCAGTACGAGTTCGACGCCGAGTCCGCCGCGTCCATCGCGGCGATCGCCTCGGCCGTGGAGCGGACCCTGTTCGCCAGGGAGCCCGGCGAGATCGGCTCGTTGAAGAAGGACCTGCGGCGCGTACGGCGGGCACTGGCCTCGGCCGTCACCCGCAGCAGGCGGATCAGGGCGCTGCTGCTGCCCCCGTCGACCCTGCTGCGCATCAGGCACATGGGCGAGGGCCTGCTCGACGGGTTCGACCGCCTGGAGAACATCAGGTTCAGGTTCAGCAGGGCAGCACAGAAGAGCTCGTGACCGTGTGGGCCGCTTCCCCTCGTTCAGGGGAAGCGGCCACCAGGTCTGTCAGCGCTCGTCGTGGCGACGGCGCCAGCGCTCTTCCATGCGCTCCATGAATGTGCCCCGGCTCTTCTGGCGTGCCACCTTGCCCGGCACAGCAGCACCGGCGGCGGAGCCGGAGTCTCCGAATCCATTCATGCGTTTCCAGCTCGACAAGCCCCACAAACACGCGGCGAGCATGACCACGAAACCGCCGACACCCAGCGGGATCTGGTTGATCACAACGCCCACCATCAACAGGACGATGCCGAGAACAAAGCCGATGGAGGCCTTGATCAGACGTCGCTTGTAGTGGCTGCGCGGATCACTGATCCTTACGGTGTTGGCCCACTTCGGGTCCTCGGCGTAGAGGGCCTGCTCGATCTGGTCGAGCAAGCGCTGCTCGTGCTCAGAGAGCGGCACGGCGCCTCCCAAGGACGGCCCCAGGACGGGGAAGACGGCAACGGACGACACGGGGTGTCCGAACCTCGCGGTCGGTTATCCCCAGAATACGAGGCTGTAGACGTAGACGAAAGCAAACGCCCAACGTAGACCGAACCGGAGATGACGTCATAGATCCATTCTGAGTCATCTGGGGCCTTAAGCGCGACATCGGGCGTCATGCCTCCATTTCATCAAGTCGTCCCCGCACCAGTGAAGCCGGGACCACCGCATCGGGTCCGAATCTCCGAATCGCCTTGTCCATCGCCTGTTCAGCCTCCCTCCATCCGGTCTCCCGCTCCCCCAGCCCGAGCTGGCGGGTGGCCGACTCGGCCGGGCGCAGGTTCTCCGCGCGGACCCCGACCAGGCGCAGGCGCACCCGTTCGAGCCCGGCGGCCTCGAAAAGTTCGCAGGCTGTGGTGTAGATCTCCTGGGCGACGTCGGTCGGCTCGCGCAGGGTGCGCGAGCGGGTGATCGTGGAGAAGTCGGCGCGGCGCAGCTTCACGCTGACCGTCCTGCCCACGTAGCCGGCCTTGCGCATGCGGGCGGCGACCTTCTCCGACAGGCGCAGCAGTTCACGCCTGATGACCTGGGGATCGTCGATGTCGGCAGCGAAGGTCTCCTCGTTGCCGATGCTCTTGTCCGGGACGTGGGCGGTGACGGGGCGCTCGTCCCTGCCCCAGGCGAGGGCCGCCAGATGGGCCCCTCCGGCGCCCAGCTCGCGCTGGAGCGTGGCGGGCGGCACTCTGGCCAGATCGCCCACGGTCTTGATGCCCAGCCGTACTAGTGACTGTTCCGTACGCTCGCCGACGCCCCACAGGGCGGAGACGGGCAGCGGGTGGAGGAAATCGACCACCTGGCCCTCGGGGACCACCAGCATGCCGTCGGGTTTGCACTGCTTGGAGGCGAGCTTGGCGACGAATTTGCTGCTCGCGACGCCGACGGAGCAGGTGATGGCGAACCTTTCCCAGACCTGTGCCCTGATCATGGCCGCGATGGCCGCCGGGGGGCCGAGCCTGCGCCGGGCGCCGCCGACGTCGAGGAAGGCCTCGTCCGAGGCGATCGGCTCGACCAGCGGGGTGATCGCGTGGAAGATCTCCATGACGCCTTTGGAGATCTCGGAGTATTTGCCGTGGCTGGGCGGGATGATCACCGCTTGGGGGCACATCCTGCGGGCTCTGCTCATCGGCATCGCCGAATGCACGCCGTACGCTCTGGCCTCGTAGGTGGCGCTGAGGACGACGCCGCGGCCGGACGGGGAGCCGACGATCATCGGGCGGCCTCTGAGCTCCGGGCGTTCGATGAGCTCGACGCTGGCGAAGAAGGCGTCCATGTCGACGTGCAGGATCGGGCAGCCGCCGTCATCGGCCCCGCTCTGGCGGGCGGGGCCGAGACCCGTGATCTGCTTGCGAGACACGCTCTCGATTCTATCCGAACAGGCGTTCTACGACATGTTCCCTAGCCACGCTTTCCCCCAACCACATTTTCCATTCCCCAGGGCCGCCCAGCTGAGCGCCGTTGACAGCCGCCGGGCACCACCGCACACCTTCCCGCCGACGCGGCGGACGGGATGTCGCGGACCCACGCGCCAGCTCGCCCGATGGACCGGCCGTTCGGTGGCTTGAGCGCGGGGGCGCGGTTCATGTCAGTTCTTGTGGCCGAGGGCGTGGAGTTGGGTGGCGATGTCGCGCAGGACGGGGTGGTCGGCCGCCGCCTGCTCCAGCGCGATGAGCGCCGCCGCCGCCCCGGGCTCGCCGTCCACCAGGCGGCTGGGCACCAGGTCCGCGAAGATCCGCACCCCCAGCACGTCCCCCACGCCGAAACCGGTCGCCCCGAGGAGCTGAGCCAGCGTCTCAGCCGAGAACCGCCGCGGGGTGGGGTCGCGGTCGCCCCACCGTCCGTCGGGGTCCGTCAGCGCGGTCCTGGCCTCGTCGAACTGCCCGGCCAGCGCACGATGGATGGCCCCAGCCACCGGGTTGGCCGCCAGGACGCTCACCACGCCACCGGTGCGCAACACCCCGGACACGGCGACGAGCGCGCTGATCGGGTCTTCCACGTATTCCAGGACGCTGTGGCACAACACCAGATCGGCGCTGCCCCTGTCGAGCAGCTCGCCCAGATCGGCCGCGTCGCCCTGCAGCGCCCTGACCCCCACGCCGGACTCCTTGGCCCGGCGCTCCAGCGCGGCCAGCGAGTCGGGGCTGGGGTCGACGACGGTGACAGCGTGGCCGAGCTCGGCCAGCGGTACGGCGAAGCCGCCCGTGCCACCGCCGGCGTCGACGATGTCGAGCCTGTCGCGGCCGGTGGCGGCCGACCTCTCTGCCAGGACGGCCCGCAGCGCATCCCAGACGACGGCGGTGCGGACCGCCGTGGCCCTCGTGACGCCTTCAGCACGCAACGTCGGCCCCTCCTCTTGCTCACGGATCGCCCCAGCCTACGCCGTACCCCGCCCCCGTCTCACCTTCCCACCGATGTCCCCACCCACAACTCCCGGAGGTCCCACCAAGCGCGCTCACGACCCCTGTGCGAGGCCCCCCGGAAGTCCTTGCCCGGAAGACGGTCACGTTGCGGGCACGCTCTGTGACGGTCGCGAGAGAACGCCCGGCATACTGGATCACGTGAGTGGGGGACACGGGCATGGGCAAGGGAGCGCCACCGCGCGGTTTCGCGGCCGGATGGTGTTCGTCGTCTGCGTCACGTCCGTCGTCTTCGTGGGCCAGATCATCGGCGGCATCCTCGCCAACAGCCTCGCGCTGATCTCCGACGCCCTCCACTCGGCCACCGACGTCACCGGCGTCGCCATGGCGCTCATCGCCTCGCACTTCGCCGCCAAGCCCGCCTCCCAGACCCGCACCTTCGGCTACTACCGCCTGGAGATCCTCGCCGCGGTCGCCAACGCCGTCCTCCTCTTCGGCATCGCCATCTGGGTCTTCTCCCAGGCCTGGGAGCGTTTCTTCGACCCGCCAGAGGTGGCGTCGAGCACCGTCCTCGTGGTCGCCCTCATCGGTCTGGCGGTCAACGCCGTCTCCATGCTCATGCTGGCCAAGGGCCAGAAGGAGTCGCTCAACGTGCGAGGCGCCTACCTGGAGGTGATGGGCGACATGCTCGGCTCCGTAGCCGTCGTGGTCGCCGCCCTCGGGATCACGTTCACCGGCTGGGGCATCATCGACCCCATCGCCTCGGTGGTGGTCGCCGTGATGATCCTCCCCCGCGCCTGGAGCCTGCTGCGCGAGGCGATCGACGTCCTGCTGGAGGCGACGCCGAAGGGCATGGACCTGAGCGAGGTGCGCAGGCACATGCTGGAGCAGAAGGGCGTCGTCGACGTGCACGACCTGCACGCCTGGACGCTGACGAGCGGCCTGCCCGTGGTGTCCGTCCACGTGGTGGTGGAGGAGGTACGGCTGCGCGACTCCGGCCCGCTGCTCGACGCGCTGCAGGAGTGCCTGGTCGGCGACTTCGACGTGGAGCACTCCACGATCCAGCTCGAACCGGTCGGGCACAGCGCGCACGAGGGCGCCGGGCACGCGTGAGGGAATAGACCCGGCCGGATGCACGTTTTCGCAGGTAAGAAAGCGGCGGCTGTCGCTGCTCGCGGGACATTGTGAGCAGCCAACCCGTCGGCACTCAAAGAATCAGAAGGCGCCCGGTTCTCTGTGGTGGAGACCGGGCGCTTTCACGCCTGCAGCCTCTTGGGCGCCCGCAGCCGCCAGGCGTCCGTCAGCAGCTCCCCCAGCTCGTCCGCGCCGATCTCCTGAAGCCGCACCAGCACCGACGCGTAGCCGTCGTAGTGCGGCAGGGTGAAGAAGATCCCCGGCTCGGCCGCGACCAGCTCGTGCTTGTGCTCCTCGGACGCGACGGGCACCACGAGGACGTCGCCCTCCTCGCGCATCCGCGCGAACCACTTCGCCCGCACGTAGAAGGCGGGCGTGCCGTACATGAGCTTCTCCGAGGTCTCGGGCAGCGCGAGGGCGGCCCGCCGTACATCGTCGAGAGTGACCATGTGGCGGACCGCCCCCCTTGCTCAGAGCGACAGGCTCGGCTTGAGCTGCTTGAACCGGGCCAGCAGCCCGTTGATGAACTGCGGCGACTCGTCGGTCGACAGCTCGGCCGCCAGGTGCACCCACTCGCTGATGACCACGCCCTCGGGGACGTCGGGCATCCACAGCAGCTCGTAGGTGCCGCCGCGCAGCAGGTTACGGTCGACGGCCGGCATGCGCTCCAGCGTCCAGCCCTCGGCGTAGGTGGTAATCAGCTCGTCGATGCGGACGTGGTGCCTGGCCACGCCCTCGACGATCGCCGAGGTGTACTCGTTGACCGGCGGGTCCTGCCGCTCCACGCGCTCGGCGAGGATCTTCAGCGGGTCCTCTTCGCGCGCCTCTGACTCGAAGAGGATGTCGAGCGCGCGCCTGCGCGCCTTGCCACGGGCTGACACTCAGGCCCGGCCGAGGTATTCGCCGCTGCGGGTGTCGACCTTGACCTTTTCGCCGGTGGTGATGAACAGCGGCACCTTGATCTCGGCGCCGGTCTCGAGCGTGGCCGGCTTGGTGCCGCCGGTGGAGCGGTCGCCCTGCAGGCCGGGCTCGGTCTCGGAGATGAGCAGCTCGACGGCGGCGGGCAGGTCGACGTAGAGCGCGGCGCCCTCGTTGAACGCGATGGTGGCCATCGTGTTCTCGAGCATGTAGTTGGCGGCGTCGCCGACGGTCTTGGCGGAGACGTTGACCATGTCGTAGGTCTCGGTGTCCATGAAGACGAAGTCGTCGCCGTCCTTGTAGGAGTACTGCATCTCGCGCTTGTCGACGTTGGCCACGTCGACCTTCACGCCGGCGTTGAACGTCTTGTCGACGACCTTGCCGGAGAGCACGTTCTTGAGCTTGGTGCGCACGAACGCACCGCCCTTGCCCGGCTTGACGTGCTGGAACTCCACAACGCTCCAGAGCTCACCGCCGTCGAGCTTCAGCACGATGCCGTTCTTGAGGTCGTTGGTCGTCGCCACGCATTTCTCCCGGATGTGGCCGCTCTACAGGACGAGCAGCTCCTTGGTCGTCTTCGTGAGGAGTTCCGGTCCGTCCACGCGTGTCACGAGGGTGTCCTCGATGCGCACCCCGCCCCTGCCGGGCAGGTAGACCCCCGGCTCGACGGTGATCGGAACTCGATCCTCTAGTCTACCGGTCCTGGACGGGCCCAGGAACGGGTCCTCATGGATCTCGAGCCCGACGCCGTGGCCGAGGCCGTGCCTGAAGTCGTCTCCGTGGCCCGCCGCCTCGATGATGGAGCGCGCCGCGCGGTCCACGTCGCCGGTCACCGCGCCGGGCGTCAGGGCGTGCCTGCCCGCCTTCTGGGCGTCGGCGACGAGGTTGTAGAGGTCGCGCTGCCAGTCGGCCGGTTCGCCGAGGCTGACGGTGCGGGTCATGTCGGCGTGGTAGCCCTGGTAGAGGGCGCCGAAGTCGAGGGTGACCAGGTCGCCCCTGCGCAGCTGGCGCTCGCCGGGGGTGTGGTGCGGGACGGCGCCGTTCTCGCCCGAGGCGACGATGGACTCGAAGGCGGGCTTGTCGGCGCCGAGCTCGATCATGCGGGCTTCGAGGATGCGGGCGACGTCGCGTTCGGTGAGCCCTGGCCGAATATTTCCGGAAATATCACCAAAAGCTTGGTCGGAGATCGCGCAGGCCGTGCGGATCAGTTCGAGCTCGTGGTCGTCCTTGACCGTGCGCACCTTCTCCACCAGGGGCTCCATGGGCACCGGGCGGTCCAGGCGCTGGAAGACGGCGACGGTCATGTGCGCCGCCTCGATGCCCACGCCCGGGACGGCCAGCTCCTTGGCGACGTCGCGCGCCTCGACCACCTCGATGTCCAGGCCCCTGGCGCGCTCGATGTAGCGGGAGTCCGTCGCCAGCTTCGCCGTACCATCGGCTCGGACCAGGACGGCGGCGTTGGAGCTGTCCAGTCCGGTGAGGTAGCGCACGTTGACGGGCCAGGTGACGAGGACGGCCTCGACACCGTCCAGGAGGGCGGCCAGCGCGGCTCTGCGCCGGGCGTGATTGACGGTCATTTCGTCAATGTACGCGTCTTGACCTCGGGGAGCTCGGGCGGGTAGAAGTTAGGAAGTTTTCCTAACTTTCATGAGGGGTCCCCGTGTTGAGGGTCGCTGCCGTCGCCGTCGCGTTGTCCGTACTGACCTTGGGGAGTCCAGCCGTGGCCGCTTCCGGCTTCATCCGCGTCGACCAGGTGGGCTTCACCCCGGCCGAGGCCAAGCACGCCTACCTGATGACCGCGGGCGCGCCCGCCGACTTCACCGTGGTCGACCACCGCGGGCGCGCGGTGCTCAAGGGTACGGCGGGCCGCGACCTGGGCGCCTGGAACGCCGCCTACGGCCACGTGTACGACCTGGACCTGACCAAGCTGCGCACGCCGGGCAGCTACCGGATCAAGGCGGGCGGCCTCACCTCGCCCGAGTTCAAGGTCGCGCCCGCGCTGCTGTTCGCGCTGCCCGCGGGGAAGGTCACGACGTTCTTCGGCGCCCAGCGGGACGGCGCGGCCGCCACGCGCGCGCCGAGCCACCTGAACGACAGGCGGGCGTTCGTCTACGACTGGCCGGTCTTCGCCGGCAAGGACACCGACCAGATCAAGGGCGAGCTGACGAGGATCGGCGGCCCGGTCGACGTGGAGGGCGGCTTCTTCGACGCGGGCGACTACCTCAAGTTCACCCACATCCTGGCCTACGTCGACACGCTGCTCTGGGCGGCGCGGCGGGACGCGGGGCCGATCGTGGATCCGCGTCTGCGCAGCGAGGCGGCGCACGGGCTGAAATACCTGGAGAAGATGTGGGACGGGGACACCAGGACCCTCTACATCCAGGTCGGGATCGGCGCGGGGAACAAGGAGGAGACGTTCTTCGGCGACCACGACGTGTGGCGGCTGCCCGAGGCCGACGACTCCGACAAGGCCAAGGGGCACCAGTTCATCCGCAACCGCCCGGTCTTCAGGGCGGCTGCCCCGGGTGAGCCGATCAGTCCCAACCTGGCGGGCCGTACGGCTGCGGCCTTCGCGGTGGCCGCGCAGGTGGAGCCGTCGCGGGCGCGGGCGCAGGAGCTGCTGGACAAGGCGGCGGCGATCTACGCGCTGGCCAAGACCGAGAACGTCGGGCAGCTGGTCACGTCGCTGCCGCACGCGTTCTACCCGGAGGACGTGTGGCGGGACGACATGGAGCTGGGCGGGGCGCAGCTCGCTCTGGCGGCGCTCAAGCTGGGCGACAACCGGGCGTCCGAGTGGTTGCGTCAGGGGGCCTACTGGGCTGGTGAGTACCTGGCCAACGAGGCCGGGGACACGCTCAACCTGTACGACGTGAGCGCGCTGGCGCACGCGGACCTGGTCAAGGCGATGCGGATCTCGGGGGACGCCGGGCTGGCGGTGTCCGAGAAGGACCTGATCGGCGACCTCAAGGCGCAGCTGGAGATCGGCGCCAAGCGCGCGGCCCGGGACCCGTTCCGCGCCGGGGCCCTGTACGCGGAGTTCGACTCGGTGCCCAGGACCTTCGGACTGGCGGCCACGTCGCGCCTGTACCGCTCCGTGACAGGTGACCGCACCTACGACGCTTTCGGTACGGCACAGCGCAACTGGGCGTTCGGCGCCAACGCGTGGGGCGTGTCGTTCGTGGCCGGGGTGGGATCCGGGGCGATCACCTGCCCGCACTACCAGATCTCCAACCTGACCGGCCGCCCGGCGACCGGCGCCGTGGTGAACGGCCCCAACGCGGCATCCCTGTTCGACGAAGGCCTTGGAGATCATTTCGACGAGATGGCCAAGTGCCCGGCGGACGGCGTGGACCGCTTCGAACAGTTCACCGGCCACGGGAGCCGCTTCGTGGACGACGTCCGCTCGTGGCAGGCCTCGGAACCAGCCGACGACTTCGCCGCCATCGCCCTCTACGCCCTCACCCTGATGGCCAAGGACTAACCCACTCGCGCCGCACCTCCGCCCAGCCTCCGCCGCCCTCCCCTGCCTCTGAAAGGACCTCAGCCCGTGAGGGCCGCAGCCTTACGAGGGGCAGAGGGCGTACGGGGGCTGGGAAGGTCTTTGGTGGTTGAGGTCCTCAAGGGGTTCGCGCCTAGCGGGCATACGCGCCCGGCTTGCCGTCCAGGAAGTCGATCAACGGCCCCTCCCCGTTCATCCTGTTCTTGCTCCTGGCCTTCTCCAAGTCCCGCATCACCTTGGAGATCTCCCGCCGAGCCCCCCGCTCGTCACCGTCCTGCAGGCTACGACCCGCCTCCCTGATCCGCTCGTGCGCCTTCGCCGCCACCTCAGGATCGATCCCGCCCAGCTTCTCCTGCGACAGCACCGATGAGTCGAACACCTCCAGCCAATGCCTCCACCCACCAGGCGGCTCGTTGCCGAGGTCCACCCGCTCGGTCGGCGTCGGCGTCTGCACATCCGGCTGCGTCGGCGTCGGACTAGGGGTAGGCGTAGGTGACGCCACCGGCGCGGAGGTCTCCGGCGTCAGCGTGGCGGGCGGCGGGGTCGCCGTCTTGTCCCCCCGGTTCGACAACATGATCAACACCACCGTCACCACCACGATCACCGCCACCGCGGCCACCGCCTGGATCACCACCCGCCGCGACGACCCGGCGGGCCGCGCCTCCTCCACCAGCCCGTCGAACACCGCGGTGTCCCCCACCCGTGGCTGCTCGGGCGAAACCGCCGCGGGCTGCGTGTGCATGGCCGCGGGCACGGAAGGCTGAGGCCGGGTGTCCGGCGGGCTGGTGACCGCCGCCAGCGCCTGCCGTACATGCATGGCCGACGCGGGCCGCGCGGCCGGATCCTTGGCCAGCATCGACAGCACGAGCCGTTCGAGCTCGTCGGGAATGTCGCTGTTGTGCTGGCTCGGCCAGGTCGGCGGCCGGTGGAGGTGCTTGTCGGCGAGGTCCGGCTCCTCGAACGGCGGCCGGCCGCACAGCAGCTCGTAACAGACGCATCCCAGGGCATACAGGTCGGCCGCGGGACCGGCTTCCCCGCCGTCCAGCTGCTCGGGCGCGGTGTACGGCGTGGGCGCTGCCACCCCCGCCGACGGGCCGAACCCGACGATCTTGAGCGCGCCACCACCGGCGCGGCGCAGGTCCTGCGGCTTGAGATGCCCGTGCACGACCCCTGCGCGGTGCGCTGCGTCGAGACCGGCGGCGAGCTTGCCGACGAGCTCGCACGCGGCGGGCACCTCCATCGGGCCCCGCCCCGCGATCTCCTCCGCGAGCGTGGGGCCGTTGAGGAGCTCGGTCACCAGGTACGGCCGGCCGTCGTGCTCGCCGACGTCGAAGACGGTGACCACGCTCGGATGCACCACCCCCGCCACGGCCCGCGCCAGCACCCCGAACCGCTGCCTGACGTCGTCGTCCGCTTCGGCGGTGAGGATCTTCACCGCGATGGGCCAGTCGGCCTGCAGGTCGTGCCCGCGCCACACCTCGCTCACGGGCCCGCGCTCGATGAGCTCGTCGAGCCTGTACCGCTCGACGATCAAGGATGGCGTCTCATCCGACATTTCCCCGCCAAAGTGCCATTGGTCAATTTCGGACCCACCCTAAGCCCCCCAAACCACCCCCGCCCCGTTTTCCCCACCCACGAGGGAGGGCGGGGGGGTGACGGCCCGCCCCTGACGTGCGCTGCCCATCGCCCTCAGGAGAGCGCCCACCACCCAGGGCGCTCGACACACCGATGTGACGGCGAGAAGTCCTGCGGCCGAGTGCCATGAACCCACGACCGTCCGCCCACGACGGCGGGTGGCGATCCCACGGCTCCGCCGTACCCACGAAACCCCCACCGCAGCGAGCACCCATAGAGTAGGAGAATGGGGATGGTCGGGACGGTTGGGCTGGTTTTGCACCCGCAGCGGGACTCCAAGGAGGCGATCGACACCATCGTCGCCTGGGCCATGGCGCGCGGCGTGACCGTCCTCGGCCTGCCCGAGGAGGTCGGCCGCATCGACTGCACCGCCGTCCCCGTGGACCCGGAATCCCTCGTCAAACGCGCAGACCTCCTGGTCAGCCTCGGCGGTGACGGCACGATGCTGCGCACCATGCGCCTCATCGCCGGCCGCCCCACACCCGTCCTCGGGGTGAACCTGGGCAGGCTCGGCTTCCTGGCCGAGATCGACGTGTCGGAACTGCCGGACACGCTCTCGGCCATCGACAAACACCAGTACACCGTCGAGCCCCGCATGGCCGTCAAGACCAGGCTCGGCGACGACTCCGACGAGGTCATCGCGTTCAACGACATCGCGCTGGCCCGCATCCCCGGCGAGGGCATGGCCGCCGTACGGATCACCCCGGCCGGCCACCCGTTCGTCAGCTACGCCGCAGACGCGGTGATCGTGGCGACCTCAACCGGCTCGACCGCCTACGCCTTCTCCGCAGGCGGCCCCCTGGTCTCCCCCAGGGTCGAGGCCATCCTGGTGGTCCCCGCCGCCGCCCACTCGGCCTTCAACCGCGCCCTGGTGCTGCCGGCGGACGAGGAGGTGGTGCTGGAGGTCCTGCCCACCAGCGGCCGCCTCGCCGTGGAGGTCGACGGCGCCGTGCTCGGCCACCTGTGCCCCGGCGACCGGATCACGGTCTGCGCCGTCCCCTCGGCTGCCAAGGTGGTACGGCTGGGCACCACGTTCTACGAGCGCGCCCGACGCAAGCTCCGCGTCGACGGCAGCGCCCAGGTCGAGTAGGTCACCGCGCCAGCTCGTAGGCGTACACCACGGCCTGCACCCGGTCGCGCAGCCCCAGCTTGGTGAGGATGCGCGCCACGTACGTCCTGACCGTGGCGTGCCCGCGGGCCCGGGTGGTGGGGACCCGTCGCGGTTCTGGGTGGGGGTAGCCCTACCTTGAAGGGGGCTGGCAGCCCCATCGATCCACCCCACCCCGCTGCCTAGCGTGGACGGCATGCGAATGATGCTCTGGGCAGGAGCCGCCGCGATCACCCTCCTGGCGCTGACCGGCTGCGACCGGGCGAACAGCGCCACCGCCGAGACCGCCTCAGGCAGCAACTCCCACGACTTCGCCGGGCGCGAGCTGTCGGTCGACGCCGAGGGATCCGTCCGCGTGAAGCTCGAGGCGGGCGAGGAGGGCACGGTCAAGCTGGTCTGGAAGACCAGGTGGACGGGGTGGAAGCACCACCAGGAAGCCTGGGACGGCGACCGGATGGCCCTCTCCTTCGACTGCGCCGAGGACTGCGCTGCCGACTACACGATCGCCGTCCCGCCGGGCACGCTCGTCAAGGTGTCCGGCGCCGCAGGGCCGGTGCCCTGCCCCGAGGAGCTCAACTGCACCCAGGGGTAGTGCGCCGGGCCTGTTCCAGCATGCGGTGCATGAGGTCGTTGGTGGCCTGCGCCGTCTCGGCCTCCAGCGCGCGCAGCGCTTGGAGCGCCTGCTCGATGGTGGGTTGCGCATCGTCGTCGAGGAGGAGCGCGACCTGCTCGTCGACGGTCTCCGCCGCGGCGCGCACGCACTCCAGGGTGGAGAAGATGAACAACCTTTCCTGTCCGTCCATCACCTGACAGTACGTCCACCCGTCACCACAAGTCTCGCGAGTCGACAGGGATCGTGAAGGACGTGTCAAAGCTCGCGTTCTGGCCATCCGGAACATACGGGATTAGCGTCGTAACCCCGAAGAAAAGCCCTCACCCAATCCCGTGGGGGGAGGAACCGGTCCGGCCGCCTCGACCGGCCCGGTTCTCGGACAAAAGCGAAGGGCGGGGAGCAGTGGATGCTCCCCGCCCCTAGCTGCCTACTAGGCGAGGGCGGGTTCCGCGGCACCCCGAGGGGCGTCGGTGAGAGGGGCGGGCGGGGCGTTGAAGACCGCCTCGTCCAGCCGCCCCTCGGAGCGGGCCACCAGCACCGGGACGACGATCTGGCCGGTCACGTTGGTGGCGGTGCGGATCATGTCCAGGATCGGGTCGATGGCCAGGAGCAGGCCGACGCCCTCCAGGGGCAGGCCCAGGGTGCTGAGCGTCAGCGTGAGCATGACGATCGCGCCGGTCAGCCCCGCCGTGGCGGCGGAACCGACGACCGAGACGAACGCGATCAGCAGGTAGTCACCCACGCTCAGCGGGATGTTGTAGACCTGCGCCACGAAGATCGCCGCCAGCGCCGGGTAGACCGAGGCGCAGCCGTCCATCTTGGTGGTCGCGCCGAACGGCACGGCGAAGGCGGCGTAGTCGCGGTCGACGCCGTTGCGCTCGATGGTGACCTTCTGCGTCAGCGGCAGCGTGCCGACCGACGAGCGGGAGACGAACGCCAGCTCGATCGCCGGCCACGAGTTGCGGAAGAACTGGATCGGGTTCACCTTGCCGACGACCGCGAGCAGCGTCGGGTAGATCGCCAGCAGGACGATGAAGCAGCCGATGTAGACGCCGGCGCTGAGCTTGGCGAGCGGGGCCAGCAGGTCCCAGCCGTAGTTGGCCACGGACTTGCCGATGAGGCCCGCCGTACCGATGGGGGCCAGGCGGATGACCCACCACAGCGCCTTCTGCACCAGGTCGAGCACGGAACGGCTGAAGTTCAGGAACGGCTCGGCCTTGTCCCCCAGCGCGATGGCCGCCGCGCCGAGGACGACTCCCAGGAAGACGATCTGGAGGACGTTGAGCTCGGTGAACGCCGTCACGATGTTGGTCGGGATGATGCCGGTCAGGAAGTCGACCCAGGTGCCGGCGCCCTCGAGGTCGACGGCCTTGGCCGCGCCGGTGTCGAGGGTGACGCCCTGTCCCGGGTTGATGATCAGGCCGAGCGCGATGGCGAAGGCCACCGAGACCAGCGCGGTCGCCAAGAACCAGAACAGGGTCTTGGAGGCGAGCCTGGCGGCGCCGTTGACGTTGCGCAGGTTGGCGACGCTGACCACCACGGCGGTGAAGACCAGCGGCGGGACGGCCAGCTTCAGCAGCTGGACGAAGATCTTGCCGACCTCGGTCAGGGTGTCGGCCAGCCAGGCCAGATCCCAGACGCGGGCGGCGAATCCGAGGGCGATGCCTACGACGAGGCCAGCCAGAAGTTGCAGGGAAAAGGAAAATCTCTTCACGGGGAGGAAGCTCCGGAGGTGAGGTAAAGGGGGGCTACTGGCGATCGAGCGCTGGGAGCAGCGCGATCAGCGACAGAGCGTGGCGCCGGTGGAGCGGCACAGATCGATGTGGAGTCGCTCGACGAGCCACACGATCACTACGGAGAACCTCACGAGCCTCAACAACACACCCCAAGTCGGGCTAATTCCCGACTTGGAGTGTGGGTTACATCACAGTGGCTAGGAGGCCATCTCCTTGATCTGCTCGATCAGCCGCACGCGCTCGGCGTGGTCCTTGCCGAACGGGGTGACGTTGAGCGTGGTCACGCCCGACTCCTTCATGGCCTGCAGCCGGTCGCGCACGAAGCCCTCCGGCCCGATGAGCGACATCTTCTCCAGCAGCTCCTGCGGCACCAGCGCGGCCGCCTCGTCCTTCTTGCCGTCGAGGTAGAGCTCCTGGATCTGCTCGGCCTCCTTCTCGTAGCCGTAGCGCCTGGCCAGGTCGTTGTAGAAGTTCTTGCCCTTGGCGCCCATGCCGCCGATGTAGAGGGCCAGCATCGGACGGCCGAACTCCAGCAGCCCGGAGACGTCGTCGCCGATGGCCAGCGACGCCTGCGCGATCACGTCCAACGAACCGAGCGAAGGGTCACGGAGAGCCTTGCCCTCGGCCAGCGCGGATCCCCAGACATCGGCCGCCTTCTCGGGGACGTAGAAGATCGGCTCCCAGCCCTCGGCCAGCTCCGCGGTCAGCGCCACGTTCTTCGGCCCGATGGCGGCCACCACGATCGGGATGCGCGGCCGTACCGGGTGGTTGATGAGCTTGAGCGGCTTGCCCAGGCCGGTGCCCTGGCCGGCGGGCAGGGGCAGGGTGTAGTGCTTGCCCGCATATTCCAGGCGCTCGCGCTGCCAGACCTTGCGGCAGATCTCGATGACCTCGCGGGTCCGCCCGATGGGCGCGGTGTACGGCACGCCGTGGAAGCCCTCGATCACCTGCGGGCCCGAGGTGCCCAGGCCCAGCGTGAAACGCCCGTCGGAGACGAAGTCCATGCCAGCGGCGGTCATGGCGAGCAGCGTCGGCGTGCGCGAGTAGATCGGCAGGATGCCCGAGGCGATCTCCAGGCGCTCGGTGCGCGCGGCGATGTAACCCATCTGGCTGACGGCGTCGAAACTGTAGGCCTCGGCGACGAAGACGATGTCGAGCCCGGCCTTCTCGTAGTCGGCCAGCTCGGCGACCGTCTCCTTGAAGCCACCCGAATAGTTGAGTGCCATTCCGATGCGCATGCCGCTCCCTCAGCCAAACCGAATGTTGTTCTGGCAACAGACTAGCGTGTTCGCGCCGGGCCGGGCGACCGCCTAGCCTGGTTCGCGTGCTGAAACGGGTTGTGATCGTCGTGTCCGCCGTCGTCGCGCTGGGTCTTGCCGGTCACCGGCTGATCCCCGCACTGGGCGGGCTGACGCCCGTGATGGAGAGCGTGCTGCCCTGGGTGGGGCTGCTGGTGCCGGTGCTGCTGCTCGGCGCGCTGTTGGCACGTTCCCCGATCGCGGCCGTCGCGGCGACGGTGCCCGCCGTGGTGTGGGGGGTGATGTTCGGCTCGACGATGCTGGCCAGCCCGCCCGGCGGGCCGAGCGACCTGAAGGTGGCCACGGTCAACGTCGGCGTGACCAACGACGCGTCCGGCGAGGCGATGCGCGTCGTCGCGCAGGACCTCGACCTGCTCGCCGCCCAGGAGCTCACCCCCGGCGGCCCGGCGGCCAAGCAGCTCAACAAGATGTTCAAGTACCACTACCCGGTCAGTACGGTCGGCCTGTGGAGCCGCTACCCGATCAGCGACACCGAGCCGCTCGACGTCGGCCTGGGCTGGCCGAGGGCGCTGCGCGCGACCGTCGACACGCCCAAGGGCAAGGTGACCGTCTACGTGATGCACCTGGGCTCTGCGCGTCCCGGCCACACGGCCTCGCGGGACAAGAGCCTGGAGCACGCCAGCCGGCTGATCGAGGGCGACTCCAGCAAGCGCATCCTGCTGCTGGGCGACCTCAACACGGCCACCACCGACCGCGGGCTGTCCGGCCTGACGCCGCCCCTGCTCAACGCGCAGGTCGAGGCGGGCGACGGGTTCGGCTTCACGTGGCCGTCGACCTTCCCGATCACCAGGCCCGACCACATCCTCTACAAGGGCATGACCGCCACCAGCGCGAGCGTCGCCCCGGCCACCGGCAGCGACCACCGCGCCGCGCTGGCGTCACTTCGCCTGTAGATAGGCCAGATCCTCGGGGGTGTCGATGTCGCGGGGGTCGCCCGGGCACTCGACCTCGGTGACCACGTCCGCGTACGCCTTGAGGAACGGCCGGGCGCCGACGTCGCCCACGGCCATCTCGGCGACGGCGGCGAAGTGCTCGCGCCCGATCAGCACCGGGTTCCTGCGCCTGCCGCCGTAGGTGGCGACGGCCACCCGCGCCCCGCTCCCGATCAGGGTCTGGACCGCGAGCGGCGTCACGAACGGCTGGTCCACCAGCGCGATCACCACCGCGTCCGCCTCCTCCGGCACCGCGCCGAGCCCCACGCGCAGGGAGGAGCCCATCCCGGTGTGCCAGAGCGGGTTCTGTACGGCTATCGCCCCGCGTACCTGCACGGTCGCGGCGCCGAGCACGACCACCACCGGATGGCAGCCGCCCTCCTCCAGCAGCCGCACCCCGCGGT
Source organism: Nonomuraea sp. NPDC050556 (assembly GCF_044457355.1). Taxonomy (NCBI): domain Bacteria; kingdom Bacillati; phylum Actinomycetota; class Actinomycetes; order Streptosporangiales; family Streptosporangiaceae; genus Nonomuraea; species Nonomuraea sp. NPDC050556. The sequence goes on from NZ_JBITGU010000001.1 coordinate 3,578,384, forward strand.
CGACGAGCCGCTCACCCTCGTACTCGACCAGCGCCTTCGGCGTGCCCAGCCGCGCGCCCTGCCCGGCGGCGAGCAGCAGACCGGCCACCCTCGAACCCTTCATGATCGCCTCCTGCCCCGTTTCACTCACCGTGAATCCGCCCGCCGGTGTCCGTGAGCGGACGTCCTGAGCCGCCCCAGCGGAGCTGGATGAGCTCCGCCGCGATGGACACCGCCGTCTCCTCAGGGGTGCGGGCGCCGAGGTCGAGGCCGACCGGCGAGCGCAGCCGCGACAGCTCCTCCTCGGTGAGCCCTGCCTCGCGCAGCCGTTCCAGCCGGTCCTCGTGGGTGCGGCGGGAGCCCATCGCGCCCACGTACCGCGCGGGGGCGCGCAGCGCCACCTCCAGCAGCGGCACGTCGAACTTCGGGTCGTGGGTCAGGACGCAGATGACCGTGCGCTCGTCGGTCGTGGTCGCGGCCAGGTAGTCGTGCGGCCACTTGACCACCACCTCGTCGGCCTGCGGGAACCGCTTGGCGGTCGCGAAGACGGGCCGGGCGTCGCAGACGGTCACGTGGTAGCCGAGGAACTTGCCGATGCGCGCCACGGCTGCGGCGAAGTCGATCGCGCCGAAGACCAGCATCCTGGGCGGCGGGGCGAAGGAGTGCACGAAGACGGAGAGGTCGTCCAGGCGCCGCTCGCCGTGCTCGCCGTAGTGCCTGACCTCGGTCAGCCCCTGGGCGAGCATGCCGCGCGCGTCGTCGTCGATCGCCTCGTCCAGCCGTTCCGTGCCGAGCGAGCCGGACGAACGGTCCGGCCAGACGACCCGGCGGGCGCCGATCCGCCCGGGGCCCGAGATGATCGTCGCCACCGCGACCGGTTCGTGGTTGCGCACGGACGCGGCGATCTCCCCCAGCTCGGGATAGGTCTCGATGGAGACCGGTTCGACGAGGATGTCGATGATGCCGCCGCAGGTGAGCCCGACGGCGAAGGCGTCGTCGTCGCTGACGCCGTAACGCTGCAGGACGGGCTGCTCGATCTCCGTGGCCAGCTCGAACACCGCCCCCTCGACGCAGCCGCCGGACACGCTGCCGACCACCTCGTCGCCGCGCACCGCCATGACCGCGCCGGGCGGCCTGGGCGCGCTGCTGAACGTGCTGACCACGGTCGCCAGGCCGAAGCGCAGCCCGGAGCGCCACCACAACATGATCTCAGGGAGCACCTCACGCATGGGCGAGCCTTTCGCCGAGTTCCTCGTAGGCGGCCAGGCTGTGTCCTGCCACCAGGTCGTCGATGTACGGCAGAGCGGCCCGCATCCCCCCGGTGAGCGGCTGGTACCCGTCGTGGCCCTTGTGCGGGTTGACCCAGATCACCCGGTGCGCCTGGCGGGCGAGCCTGGCCATCTGCTCGCCGAGGAGCGTGGGGTCGCCGCGTTCCCACCCGTCGGACGCGATCACCACGATCGCTCCCCGGGCATCATGGTTCTTCAGGAAGTCTCGGAGTTCCTCCCCCAGCCTGGTGCCGCCGCTCCAGTCCGGGATCGCCCTGGACGCCCCGGCCATCGCCGTGCCGGCGTCGCGGTGGCGCAGCTCGGCCGTCACGGCCGTCAGCCTGGTGCCCACGGAGAAGACCCTGGTGGCCCGCGGCTCGCTCCTGACCAGGGCGTGCGCGAAGCGCAGCAGCGTCTCCGCGTAGGGGGCCATCGAGCCGCTGACGTCGACGATCATCACCACCGCGCGCGGCCTGGTGGCGTGCCTGCGGTGCCGCAGCAGCGCGACGTCGCCCTTGCGCAGCGCCTCCCTGATCGTGCGCCGCTGGTCGAGCGGGCCGCGATGGGCCTTGACGAACCGCCGCGACCGGCGCTGCGCCCTCCTGCCCCGCAGCAACGCGAGCAACCGGTGCACCTCCTCGCGCTCGGCTGCGGTCAGGGCGGCGACGTCGCGGTTGCGCAGGATCTCGGTACGGCTGGCCGTGGCGGTCGTGGTGTCGTCGCCGCCCTCGCCCTGCTCCCCCTCGTCGAGCGCGGCCACGTGCCTGGTGACCGTCACGCTCGCCGTACGGCTCGCGCGTGCCCTCCTGCCGCTGAAGAACGCCTCGAAACACCGGTCGTACCTGGGCAGGTCGTCGGGCGTCGCGCACAGCGTCAGCCGTCCCGCCCAGTAGACCTCCGCCGGGTCGGCGACGTCGAGGTGGTCGAGCGCCTCCAGGAACCCCTGCGTCCTCAGGTGGTCGGCGGCGACGCCCGCGGCACGCAGCGTCCTGGCGAACGCGGTCATGGTCGCGGCGACGGTCATGGGCGCAGGAGCCCGTCCAGCAGGACCTTCTGCACGTCCTCGCGATATTTCAGCGCCGCGCCGAGCGTGGCGGCGGCGCGGTCGGGGTCGAGCTCCGACGCGCCGAGCGTGAGGAGCGCCTGCGTCCAGTCGAGCGTCTCGGCCACGCCAGGCGGCTTGACCAGGTCGGCCGCGCGCAGCCGTTCCGCCGCCCTGGCGACCTGGAGCGCCAGCGTCTCCGTGCAGCCGGGCAGGCGGCGCAGCAGGATCGCCACCTCGCGGTCGAAGCCGGGGTGTTCGAGCCAGTGGTAGAGGCAGCGACGCTTGAGCGCGTCGTGCACCTCGCGGGTGCGGTTGGAGGTGACCACCACGACCGGCGGCGTCTTCGCCCTGATCGTGCCGAGCTCGGGGATGGAGATGGTGAAGTCGGACAGCACCTCCAGCAGGAACGCCTCGAACTCGTCGTCGGCCCGGTCGACCTCGTCCACCAGCAGCACGCTGGGCTGGGTCTCGATCGCCCGCAGCAGCGGGCGGGCGATGAGGAAGCGCCGGTCGTAGATCTCGCCTTCGAGCCTGGCCACGTCGGTGACCCCGGCGGCCTCGGCGGCCTTGAGGTGGAGGAGCTGGCGGGCGAAGTCCCAGTCGTAGAGGGCCTGGGCGGCGTCGAGGCCCTCGTAGCACTGCAGGCGGATGAGGGGGGCCTTGAGCATCGCGGCCAGGGTCTTGGCGAGCTCGGTCTTCCCGACGCCCGCCTCGCCTTCGAGGAACAGCGGCCGGCCCATCCTGAGCGCCAGGAAGGCGGCCGTGGCCAGGCCTTCGTCGGCCAGGTAGGCATGCCGGTCCAGAAGCTCGATCAGTTTGGCGGGCGACTCGATGTCCATCACCCTGATTGTCCGCCTGAGCACGGTTTCAGGCTACGTCCCACACCGCCCTTTCATCAGGGCAGCAATTGCGCACTTCCGAAGACGGCGGCGTCGGTGTTCACGTCACCCTTGATCCTGGTCGCCGAGATGCGGATCTTGGAGCCTCCGGTGATCGGCGCGGACAGCTCGCGGACCTGCCCGTAGCCGACCTCGACAGGACCCGTGACCAGGGTGCCGTTGGAGTACACCCGGAAGACGACCACCGTGTCGGCGGGCGACTTGGCGTTCACCCCGATCTGGGCGGTCAGCTTGCTGAACGGGGTCTCCGGCGTGTAGTCGAGCCATGCCTCGGTCTTGGTGGCCGTCACCACGACGCTGTCATCGAAGGGGCGCTGCCCGATGTTCGCCCGGCCGGTCACCCAGGACGCCTCGTTCTGGGTGACCCAGTCGTTGTGCTGGCTCAGATAGACGGCTCCAGCCGCCGCCGAGGTCGGCGGCTCATGCGGCCCCGACGCGGTGACCGTGACGGTGGTCGTGACGAACGAGGTTGGGGCGGGTGATTCCGCCCGGTAGGCGCTGCCCAGTTGCGGGGGCGCCACGTTGACGATCGCCTGCGGCGCGGCGGAGGACGCCACGTAGATCGACCCCACCGTCAGGATGATCGTGGTCAGCACCGAGAACACGCCGGTGACCCAGACGTCCTTCGTCCGCTTGGTCTTCGCTTCTTCCACGCCCCGTTGGACGCCGCCTGAGGGGTGTTGGTGCACCCCTGACCAGTATCGATTACGTAACGCGAGCTATTGGTCGCCGAAGTCGAAAGGATCCTCGTCGTCGCCCATGTCCGGATCGTCGGTGACGTCCTGGGGTTCGTCGCGCACCGGCGCGCACTCCTGGCCGCACCCGCCGAACCTGCTCGTGTCGACCGGCGTGAACTCGCTCGCTGGCACGTCCTTCAGCGCGGCCAGCATGGTGTCCTTCCAGATCGGCCCCGGCAGCGAGGCCCCGGCGACGATCCCGTAGCCGCGCCCGCCGATGGTCACCCCGGTCAGCTTGTACCGCTGCGTCCCGCGCGGGTCTCCGATGCTGACCGCTCCGGCCAGGTCGGGGGTGAACCCGGCGAACCACGCGGTGGCGTAGCCGTCCGTCGTGCCGGTCTTGCCCGCCGCGGGCCGTCCGATGCCGCCGACCCCGCGCATCGTGCCCTTGGTGAACACCCCGGACAGCACGTCGGCCGTCGCGTCGGCGACCTCGGGATCCATGACCTGCTTGCACGGCGACTCGTACTTGTTCACCTGGCCGCTGCTGGAGACGGTCCTGGTGATCGCCAGCGGCGCGCAGTACTTGCCGCGCGCCGCGATGGCCGCATAGGCGTTGGCCACGGTGACCGGGTCCATCTCGTTGGTGCCGAGAGTGAACGTCTCGTTCTCGATGAGCGGGTTGCCGTCTGCCCTGGCGATGCCCAGCGACTTGGCGGTCTCGACCGTCGCGCACAGCCCGACGCGCTGCTCCAGCTCCATGAAGAAGGTGTTCACCGAGCCCCAGGTGCCGGTCTGCAGCGTCTTGAACCCGGGGCTGCCCTCGTCGTTGGTGACGGTGTGCGAGGGGTCGCCCGCGTTGCCGCCCTTGCAGTTCTTGAACGAGGAGTAGCCGGGCGCGGTGTATCCGGCGCCCGCGCTGATGCCGTCGCCGATCTTCATGCCCTGCTTGAGCGCGGTGACGAGGGTGAAGGTCTTGAACGTCGATCCCGCCTGGAACCCGACGAGGCCGCCGTGCTTCTTGTCGGCGACCGGGTTGTAGGAGATCTGGTTGCGCTTGGCGGTGAAGCCGAAGGTACGGCTGGCCGCCATCGCCTTGATCTGCCCGGTGCCCGGCTGGACCAGCGCCTCTGAGGCGAGGGCGTTGTCCGAGGCGAAGACGCGGCTCTTGATCGCCTTCTCCGCCGCCTCCTGCATCGCGGGGTCGAGCGTCGTGTAGATCTTGAGGCCGCCCTGGCTGAAGCGCTGGTTCCTGATCCGCTGGGTCTTGCCGTACACCGGGTTGGTCAGCAGTTCGTAGCGGACGTATTCGCAGAAGTACGGGTAACGGCTGTCCCGGCAGCCGTTGGGCTGCCTGATGCCCTTGTAGCCGAGCTTGGCGGCCTTGGCCTTCGCCGCCTCGGCGGGCGTGATCCGGCCGAGCTGGGCCATCCGGCCGAGCACCACGTTGCGCCGCTCCAGCAGCAGCTTCTTCGCCTTCTTGCCGCGGCTGGGGTCGGTGGTGTTCGGGTCCTGTACGGCTCCCGCCAGCGTGGCCGCCTGCGCCAGGGTGAGCTTGGCCGCCGGGACGCCGAAGAAGCGGCGGGCGGCCGACTCGATGCCGTTGGCTCCGGCGCCGAAGTACGCGATGTTCAGGTATTTCGCGAGGATCTCGTCCTTGGTGTATTTCTGCTCGACACCCATGGCGTAACGCAGCTCGTTGAGCTTGCGCGCGTAGCTGGACTCGATCGCCTTGTTCTTCTCCTTCTCGGAGGCGGCGGAGTTGAGCAGCACCTGCTTGACGTATTGCTGGGTGATGCTCGACCCGCCCTGGCTGACGCCGCCGGAGGCGAGGTTCTTGGCCAGGGCGCGCGCCGTGCCCTCCAGGTCGATCGCGCCGTGCTGGTAGAACCTGTCGTCCTCGATGGCGACGATCGCGGTCCGCATGATCGGCGCGATCTGGTCGAGCGCGACGAGCTTGCGGTCCTGCGCGTAGAACTGGGCGATCTTGTTGCCCTGGGCGTCGTAGACGACCGACGTCTGCGCCAGCGGCGGCTCGGCCAGCGCGACCTCGCGCAGGTTGAGCGCCTCCGTCGCCGAGACGACGGTCATGGTGCCGCTCCCGACCACGGTGAGCCCGACCGCCCCCGCCACCACCCCGGCCGCGACAGCGGCTCCGCCCAGACGCACGACACCCGACAAACGACTACCCACGCGGAAATACCCCCGTTTTTCCATTACTGGTCGGCTATGACAGCACAGGACGCGGTGGCATGTCCAAGACTGGTATGGGCCTCGCGCCGATATCCGTACCGATATCAGTCCTGGTGGTTGGCTGCTTCGCCGCGCGTTCTGATGAGGGCGGCGAGTTCGGCCGTGGCCTTGCGTGCGAGCGCCTTCTCCGAACCCTGGATGCCCATGGCGCCGATCGTCATGCCGTCCGAGTAGTCGATCTTGGGCCAGGGCTCACCGGCGATCAGCGTGACGTCGAGGACCTCCGGCCACGTGTAGCGGTGCGTGCGGAGCACGTTCACGACCGTGAGCCCCTGCTCGTCCGCCTCGACCCGCACCCGCGCGAGCATGTGCAGCACCGCGGCCACCGCGAGGCCGAACCCGACGATCGCCAGCCGGTCGGGCAGCTTGAACGGGTCGGCGATGAAGATCGCCATGAGGACGGCGCCGAGCAGGATGACGGCGGCGAAGACGTAGGGGACGATCCTGCCCCTGCGCGGTCGCCAGGTGACGGGCAGGGGCGGAGGAAGGGGTTGGGACACGTCGGAAATCTACAGGGTGCGCAGCAGCAGAGCGGTCTCCAGGGCGGCCACGGTGGACTCGTACCCCTTGTCCTCCTTGCTCCCCGGCAGCCCCGACCGGTCCAGCGCTTGGTCCATGGTGTCGCAGGTGAGCACGCCGTTCCCGACGGGCGTCTCCTCGTCGAGCGACACCCGGGTCAGCCCCGACGTCACCGAGTCGCAGACGTAGTCGAAGTGCGCGGTCTCCCCCTTGATGACCGCGCCGAGCGCTACCACCGCGTCGCAGCGGCGGGCCAGCGCCTGCGCCACGACGGGGATCTCCAGCGACCCGGCGACGCGCACGACCGTGGCCGTCGCGCCGCTGTCCTCAGCCGCCTGTACGGCTCGCGCCACGAGCTGGTCGGTGATCTTGGCGTGCCAGCTGGCCGCCACGATCCCCACGCTCAGCCCGTCGGCCACGACCGCCGCGGCGGCCGGGCGTCCTTCACCGCTCATCCGTCCTCCCCCTCCGTGAAGTGGCCGAGCTTCTCGTGCTTGGCCGCCAGATACCGCTCGTTGTACGGGTTGACCGACACGGGCATCGGCTCCCGCCCGAGCACCTTGATCCCGTACCCGTCCATGCCGCGCAGCTTGGCCGGGTTGTTGGTGAGCAGCCGCACCGACTTCACCCCGAGGTCGGCCAGCATCTGCCCGGCGTTGGAGAACTCCCGCGCGTCGATCGGCAGCCCCAGCTCGACGTTGGCGTCGACGGTGTCGCTGCCGTTGTCCTGCAGGCTGTAGGCCTTGAGCTTGGCCAGCAGGCCGATGCCGCGCCCCTCGTGGCCGCGCAGGTAGACGACCACGCCGCGGCCGTCCTCGGCGATCGCGGCCATGGCGTGTTCGAGCTGCACGCCGCAGTCGCAGCGCAGCGAGCCGAACACGTCGCCGGTCAGGCACTCCGAGTGCGCCCTGACCAGGACGTTCTCGCCGTCGCCCAGGTCGCCCAGGACGAGCGCGATGTGCTCGCCGCCGTCCAGGGCGCTGGCGTAGCCGTACGCGCGCCACATGCCGTGGGCGTTGGGCAGCCTGGTCTCGGCGACCCTGGTGACCATGCTCTCGGTCCGCCTGCGGTAGTCGACGAGCTGCTCGATGGAGATCAGCGCCAGGTCGTGGGTGTCGGCGAAGACCCGCAGCTCGGGCAGCCTGGCCATGGTGCCGTCGTCGTTGACGATCTCGGCGAGCACGCCGGCGGGGGCCAGCCCGGCGAGCCTGGCCAGGTCGACGGCCGCCTCGGTGTGGCCGCGCCGGGCCAGCACGCCGCCCTCGTGGTAGCGCAGCGGGAAGATGTGGCCCGGCCGTACCAGCTCGTTGGGCTCGGTCGCCGAGTCGACCAGCGCGCGGATCGTTCTGCTGCGGTCGGCAGCCGAGATGCCGGTCGAGACGCCGTCGCGGGCGTCGACGCTGATCGTGTACGCCGTGCGCAGCCGTTCGCGGTTCTGGTGGACCATGAGCGGCAGGCCGAGCCGGTCGAGCTCGTCGCCGACCATGGGCACGCAGATGACGCCGCTGGTGTAGCGGATGGTGAAGGCGAGCAGCTCCGGCGTGGCCTTGGCCGCGGCGAAGATGATGTCGCCCTCGTTCTCCCTGTTCTCGTCGTCGACGACCACGACGGGCTTGCCGTCGCGGATGTCCTCGATCGCCCGCTCGACGGGATCAAGCATGGACGGCCTCCGGACTCCTCGACTGCTTCAGCCAGTTGACGAAGCCGTACAGCGCCATGACGAAGAAGACGGCGTAGATGGAACCGTTGAAGTAGATGCCGCCGCGGAACGCCACCGGCACGCCGACCAGGTCGACCAGGATCCAGATCAGCCAGAACTCCACCAGCGCCCTGCTCATGGCCCAGGTGGCCACCACGCCGCCGACGAAGATGTAGGCGTCGGCCGCGATCAGGAAGTAGCGATCGGGCACCGGCGCGTACTGGCCCCACGACCAGCCGGTCAGGTAGAAGATCACCCAGAAGAGCGCGGTGCCCAGCACGAGCGTGAGCACCATGCCGAGCCGCTCGCGGCCGGTCCCCTGGCGGATGACGATCTCGCCGTCCTCCTGGATGCCGCGCTTCCACTTCCAGAAGCCGTAGACGGCCAGCGCCGCCATCATCAGGTTCTTCAGTACGCTGCCGGTCGCCGGAATCGTGGCGTACGCCAGGGCGAGCAGGACGGCGGCCACGAACTGGATCGGCCAGTTCCAGATGGACTTGCGCATCGCCAGGACGACCGGGATGAGCGCCGCGAGGCTGCCCACCAGGTCGGTCCACAACACGTGCAGCCCGAAGATCTCAAATCCGGCTTTTGCCCAGTTCATCGTGCCACCAGCTTCTCGACATACTTCGCGATCACGTCGACTTCGAGGTTCAGCACGTCGCCGACCTGGCGCCGGCCCATAGTGGTGAGCTGGAGCGTGGTGGGGATGAGGCTGACGCCGAAGCTGTCGTCGTCAACCGTGGTGACCGTCAGGCTGATTCCGTCGATCGCGATGGAACCCTTCTCCGCGACGTAACGATTCAGCTCCTTGGGGAGCTTCACCCGGATGTCGTCCCAGCGCTCGCCGGGCTCGCGGCTGAGCAGGACGCCCGTGCCGTCCACGTGGCCCTGCACGATGTGGCCGCCGAGGCGCTGGTCGGCGCGTACGGCCCGCTCCAGGTTGACCTGGCTTCCCGGGGTCGTGGCACCGAGGGAGGTGCGGTCGAGGGTCTCGCGCATCACGTCGACGGTGAACACGTCGCCCTCGACGTCGACGACGGTCAGGCAGACGCCGTTGACGGCGATCGAGTCGCCGTGCTTGGCGTCCTCGGTGACGGTCTTGCCGCGTACGGCGAGCCTGGCGGAGTCCTGCAGGAGGTCGAGGGCGACTATTTCGCCCAGCTCTTCCACGATTCCGGTGAACATCACTTCTCCTTGGGTACCGGCCGGGCTGTCACACGCAGGTCCGGTCCGATGGGGGATATTTCCTGAAATTCCAGGCGATGGGTGTCGGCGATGGTGCTCGCACCGGCTGGGCCGAGCGCCGCACCGCCCTCGCCGAGGAACGCGGGGGCCAGGTAGCCGACAACCCTGTCGACCAGCCCTTCCCTGACGAACGCCCCGGCCAGCGTCGGGCCGCCTTCGAGGAACACGCTGACGACGTGGCGGGAGGCGAGATGCTTGAGCAACCCATGGAGGTCAAGGCCGCCCTGCATGCGCGCCAGCCGTACCACCTCAACCCCCGCCAGCGCGGGCAGGCCCTCAGCCCGCCCGTCCTCAAGCGGTGAGTCGGCGTCGTCGGCGAGGGCGAGGAGCGTCGGGGCGGCGGCGTCAAGGACGCGCGCCGTCAAGGGCGTGCGGCCGTCGGAGTCGACCACCACCCTCAACGGCGGCCTGCGGACGGCGTGGCCTGCGAGGCCGCCCCCACTCTCGGCGGGGCGGGCGGTGAGGTGGGGGTCGTCGGCGAGGACGGTGCCGATGCCCGCGACGATCGCGTCCGCCTGCGCCCGCAACCGGTGCACGTCCGCGCGCGCCTCAGGCGAGGTGATCCACTGACTCGTCCCATCAGCCGCAGCCGACCGCCCGTCGAGGGTCGCGGCGAACTTCCACGTGACGAACGGCCTGCCCAGCCGTACGAAGGTCAGCCACTCCTCGTTGACCCGCTCAGCCTCGTCGGCGAGCAGCCCGACCTCCACCTCGACCCCACGCGCGCGCAACCGCTGCGCCCCACCAGAAGCCTGAGGGTTCGGATCGGCCACCGCGACGACCACCCGCGTGACCCCGGCGACCAGAAGCGCCTCAGCACACGGCCCCGTCCGCCCGGTGTGCGCGCAGGGCTCGAGCGTGACGTAAGCGGTGCCACCCCGAGCCCGCTCCCCTGCCGCGGCCAGCGCGACGACCTCCGCGTGCGGCCCACCGGCAAAGGCATGGAACCCCTCCCCGGCCACCTCTCCCGAGGCGTCGAGGACGACACACCCGACGACAGGGTTGGGGCTGGTGGTGCCGCGCCCGAGTGCGGCCAGCTCGACGGCGCGCGCCATGTGCGCGGCGTCCGCGAGGGATGTGGGTTCTCGCACCCCCGGGCCTCCTACTCGCCAGTAGCTTTGCAGCTGTGGCGGGCTCCGGGGATGACAGGGGTGCACGAACGTGCACCACAGAGGCGCCCGGTGGGTACACCGGACACCCGCGCGCTTCCTCCCATCCGGACTTTAACCGTCGGTCCCGGAATTTCACCGAGTCAACCGGCCGATGGCATCGGCCGGGTCGCGGACTGTCACCGCCGGTTCGGACTTTCACCGACCCCGGAGCACGCTAGCTCTGTTCTCGTACCAGTCTGCCATGCCACTCCAGGCAGGCGCGACCACCCCCATCTTCACAACCAAGCGCTCGTTTGGTCAAGCGGTTCTAGGCGGCCATGAGCTTGCGGGCGCGGCGGGCGTCGGGGGCGTAGCGGACGTCGGCGGGGACGAGCCCCAGGCCGGTGTGCAACGTGCGCAACGTCGCCGTGGCCCACAGGTCGCCCACGGGGGTGGCTGGCAGGCCGTACAGGCGGCGGGCCCACCGGGGCAGCGTCGCGAAGGCGAGCATCGTCAGGGCGGGCAGGACCGGGCGCAGCGGGGTCAGGCGCAGGGGCAGCGGGGCGGTGAAGGACATCAGGAGCGGGTGCGAGGCCTCAGGAACGAAGCGGAGACCGGCGCGCTCACCGGCGATGTAGTCGCGCAGTTCACCCACGCTTCCAGGCACGGAGTCCGGCGCCAGGCCCACCACCTCGGCCGCGCGGCGCCACTCCAGCACGAAGGTGTCCGCCTCCGCGTCGGACAGCCGGACACCCGCGCGCCGCGCCACCGACAGATAGGAATCCACCTCCCCCACGTGCACCCACCGCAACGCCGCCGGGTCGTCCAGCGCAAAGCGCACGCCCGTGTCCGGGTCGACCGCGGACAGCGTGGAGTGGATCTTGCGGACCCGCCGCCCAGCCCGCTCGACCTCGGCCCGCGTGCCGTACGTCCTGACCCGGACGAACTCGGTCGTGCGCATGAAGCGCGACCACGACTCCCCCGGATCCATGAGCGCGGAGTTCTGCAACACCCCGCGCATCGCCCTCGGATGCAGCCCCTGCATCAGCAGGGCGCGGAATCCGCCCACCAGCAGGATGGGCTCACCCATCACCCGCCACGTCACCGATCGTGGCCCGAACAGACCGTGGTCCATAAGTGATGGCTTACCCACCTCCGCGCGCCGTCACACGGGCGTCACGACGGGAGCACCATTCCCTGGTCCCGTCATGGCCGTGTCACGGATCCGTGAAATAGCACGACTGCCACGCCAAAAGAATGCCGCAATAGGCCGGAAGAGGTCAACGCATGCGGCGAAACAATGCGATCCAACTTTCACAACGATATTTCCCGCTGATTGCCACAAAAGGCGGACGGCTGCCACAGTGGCGCCATGACCAGCCGCTCACCAGGACAGATCGCCAGACGCCGGTTCTTGAGAAACAGAACAGGCGTGGTCAGCGCGGCGATCGTGGCGGTTTTCCTGCTCACCGCATTGGCCGCCCCGCTCATTTCCCTGCTTTATGGAAAGAACGCCGCCGACCGCTACGGATACAAACTGCTCGACGCCAGCGGATATCCACCCGCGCCCACCGGCGGAATGAGCGCCGAATTCTGGCTCGGCATCGAACCAGGTCTCGGCAGGGACGTGTTCATGCAGCTCGTCTTCGGCATCAGGACCTCGCTCACCATCGCCGCGATCGCCACCCTCGGCGTGATGCTCATCGGCATCACGATGGGCATCACGGCGGGCTATCTCGGCGGCAGGACGGACTACTGGATCGGCCGGGCGATCGACGTGCTGCTGTCGTTCCCCAACCAGCTCGCCCTCATCGCGCTGGTCCCGGTGATCGACGTGATGCTCGTCGACCCGGACGAGCAGACGCCGAACGCGCTGCGTTTCACCACGCTCTGCATCGTCCTGGTCGTGCTGGGCTGGGCGGGCTCGGCGCGCATCCTGCGCTCGCAGGTGCTCTCGCTGCGCGAGCGGGAGTTCGTCGAGGCGGCCAAGGTGAGCGGCGCGTCACCGGCTCGGATCATCTTCAAGGAGATCATGCCGAACCTGTGGTCGCCGATCGTCGTGCTGTCCACGGCGCTGCTGCCGGCCCTGGTCGGCGCCGAGGCCGGGCTCGGCTTCCTGGGCGTCGGCATGGGCCCTGACGTGCCCGACTGGGGCCGCATGTTCCAGGAGGGCGTCCAGTACTACCACCTGGACTTTCCGTACCTCGCCTGGCCTGGACTGGCCATGGTGATCTTCGTCGTCACCTTCAACCTCATGGGCGACGCGGTCAGAGACGCGCTCGACCCCAAGGGAACCTCCACAGGAAGGGCATCATGAACAGGACCGTCGCGACGCTGGCGGCAACAACCCTCTTACTCGCCGGTTGCGCCAAGGGCGCCACGCAGGCCAAGGCGCCCGTGCTCCCCGAGAAACCGGCGGACTCCAAGATCGGCGCCATCACGGTCGGCACGGCGGCCGACTCGGTGGGCCCGGCGATCGAGATCCCCGGCGGCAAGAAGGGCGGCACGATCCACGCCCTGTTCAGCAGCGACGTGGCGCACCTCGACCCGGCGCAGACGTACTTCGTCGACCAGTCGCAGACCAGCGAGCTGCTCAACCGCGGCCTGATCGGCTACAAGCAGCTCCGCAGCGGCGACGCGCTCATCGTCGGCGACCTGGCCACCGACACGGGAACGACCAAGGACGGCGGCAGGACCTGGACCTTCACCCTGAAGGACGGCGTCAAGTGGGAGGACGGCACGCCGCTCACCGCCGCCGACGTCAAGTGGTCCTTCGAGCGGCTCTTCGACCCGATCATCACCCAGGGGCCGGTCTACATCCAGCAGTGGCTGGTCAAGGGCGACTACCGCAAGGCCTATCCGGGACCGTACGGCGGCAAGCACCTGGACGCCATCAAGGCGACGGACGACAAGACGATCGAGTTCACCCTGACCGAGCCGCATCCCGACTTCAACATGGCGCTCGGCATGACCGGCTACGAGATCGTGCCGAAGGCGCAGACCGAGGACCGGTCGAAGGAGAAGGAGTACGACAAGAAGCCCTTCTCCTCCGGCCCGTACCGGGTGGTCAGCCACATCGCCGACAAGTCGATGGAACTGGAGCGCAACCCGAACTGGGACCCGGCGACCGACCCGATCCGCAACGCCTATCCCGACAAGTGGAAGTTCGAGTTCGGGGTGACCATCCAGCAGGCCACCGACCGGTTCATGGCCGACGGCGGTGACGACAAGTACGCGATCAACATCTACGGCATCGGCCCTGAGCGGCAGCCCGAGGTGCTGGCCGACGCCGCGCTGTCCAAGCGCACGATCTCCGGGCTCGCGCCGTTCACCCAGTACGTCGCGATCAACACCAAGCGGATCACCAACCTCAAGGTGCGCCAGGCCATCCAGAAGGCGTGGCCGCTGGCCGCGATCCACAAGCTGTCCGGCGGCGACATGGGCTACGGCTACATGGCCTCCACGACCATGAACCCGACCGTCGTCGGCTACCGCAAGTTCGACGTGTACGGCCAGCTCGACCAGCCTGACGGCGACGTCGAGGCGGCCAAGAAGCTGCTCGCCGAGTCGGGCGAGAAGGACCCGACGGTCATCTACGCATACCCCAACCGCCCGCTGGCGCAGAAGACCGCGCTGCTGGTGCAGGAGGCGCTGACCAAGGCCGGGTTCAGGTACGTCGGCAAGGAGATCGACGCCAACCTGTGGGGTGACACGATCAGCAAGATCGACAAGAAGATCGACGTGCACCCGACCGGCTGGGCCTCCGACTGGCCCGACGCCTCGACGGTGATCCCGCCGCTGTTCGACGGCCGCCACCTGCAGGACGGCTCGACCAACTACTCCCTCTACAACAACCCCGAGGTGAACGCGGCGATCGACGCGGCGAACAAGCTCACCGACCCGATCGAGCGTGGCGCCGCCTGGTCCAAGATCGACGAGATGGCGATCAAGGACGTGGCGATCATCCCGACGTTCTTCCGCACCTACCTCGACCTGCACGGTTCCAAGGTCTGGGGCGAGCTCGACACCCTGTGGGGCGCCACCAACCTCAAGACCGTCTACATCACCGAGTAGATCGTGATCCGATTCCTCATCCGCCGGATCATCAGCGCAGCCGCGATCGTCCTGGTCGTGTCCGCGAGCGTCTTCGCCCTGTTCTACGCGTTGCCCAGGGATCCGGCGCGGGCGTTCTGCGGCAGGCTGTGCCTGCCGGAGAACCTCGCCATCCTGCGTCACGAGATGGGCATGGACCAGCCGGTCTGGCTGCAGTTCCTGGAGTGGCTGAAGGCGATCGTGGCCGGCCGGGACATCCCGGGCGTCGGCCGGTGCCCGGTCCCGTGCTTCGGCTACTCCTTCGCCAAGAACGAGTTCATCTGGGAGACGATCGCCGACCGCATGCCGGTCACGGTGTCGCTCACAGCGGGCGCGGCGGCGGTCATGCTCACGGTCGGCATCGGGGCCGGCATGGTGGCCGCCGCCAGGCGCGGCGGCTGGCTGGACGCGGTGGCCACCTCGACGTCCAACATCGGCGGGTCGATGCAGATCTTCCTGGTGGGCCCGCTGCTGGTGTTCGTCCTGGCCGACACCCTGGGCGTGCTGCCGCGCCCCAGCTACACCGATCTGACCGCCGATCCGGGCAAGTGGTTCGTCGGCCTGATCATCCCGTGGCTGTCCCTGTCGGTGATCTTCTACGCCAACTACACGAGGCTGACCAGGTCGATGCTGCTCGAACAGCTCAACGAGGACTACGTCCGTACGGCTCGCGCCAAGGGCCTGTCGCGCCGGGCCGCGTTCTTCAGGTTCGCCTGGCGCGGCGCCATGATCCCGGTGGTCACCCAGTTCGGCATCGACCTGGGGGTGCTGCTGGGCGGCGCGATCGTCACCGAGACCACGTTCGGCTTCCACGGCCTGGGCCAGCTCGTGGTGCAGGCGTTCGTGAACACCGACCTGCCGATGCTGCTCGGCGTCACGGTCATCTCGGCCTCGGCGATCGTGCTGATGAACGTCCTGGTGGACGCGATGTACGCGGTCATCGACCCGAGGGTGAGGCTGGCGTCGTGACGGCATTCCTGTCGGTGCGCGACCTGCACGTCGCCTTCCGTACGGAGGACGGCGAGGTGCGGGCGGTCAACGGCCTGTCCTTCGACGTGGAGAAGGGCACCACGCTCGGCATCGTGGGCGAGTCAGGCTCGGGCAAGTCGGTGGCGAACCTGTCGATCCTGGGGCTGCACGACCCCAGGAAGACCGAGATCTCGGGCGAGATCCTGCTCGACGGGGAGGACCTGCTCGCGGCGGGCGAGCGGCGCCTGGAGGCGATCAGGGGCGGCAAGGTCGCGATGATCTTCCAGGACTCGCTGAGCTCCCTGTCGCCCTTCCACACCGTGGGCAGGCAGATCGCCGAGGTGTACACCAAGCACACCGGCGCCTCCAAGGCGCGGGCGCGGAAGCGGGCGGTGGAGATGCTGGCCAGGGTGGGCATCCCCAACCCCGCGACCCGGGTGGACGCCTACCCGCACGAGTTCTCCGGCGGCATGCGCCAGCGGGTGATGATCGCGATGGCGCTCGTTTGCGACCCGGAGCTGGTGATCGCCGACGAGCCGACGACCGCGCTCGACGTGACCGTGCAGGCGCAGATCCTCGACCTGCTCGCGGATCTGCGCCGCGAGACGGGCAGCGCGATCATCATGATCACGCACGACCTCGGGGTGATCGCCGGCGTCGCCGACGAGGTCATGGTGATGTACGGCGGGCGGGCCGTGGAGCGCGGCGGGTTGCGCGAGGTGCTGAAGGCGCCGATCCATCCGTACACCTGGGGGCTGCTGTCGTCGGTGCCGCGCCTCGACTCCGACGTGGAGCAGCCGCTGCTGCCGATCAGGGGCGCGCCGCCCGGCCAGCGGGCGCTGCCGTCCGGGTGCCCGTTCCACCCCAGGTGCGACTTCACCGGCGAGGTGCGGGGCGACCTGTGCCGCGACGAGCGCCCCGAGCTCTACCCGGCCACCGGGCACGCAGGTGCCTGCCATCTCAGAAGGGGGGACTGATGCTCGAACTCGTCGGGCTGGCCAAGCACTACCCGATGCGCGGCGGGCTGCGGGTGCGCGCCGTCGACGGCATCGACCTGTCCATCGGCCAGGGCGAGTCGGTCGGCCTGGTCGGCGAGTCCGGCTGCGGCAAGTCGACGACGGGCCGCCTGGTCGCCAGGCTCCAGGAGCCGACGGCGGGCCACATCCTCTACCGCGGCCAGGACATCGGGCACTGGACGCGCAGGCAGCTGCGGCCGATCAGGACCGAGATCCAGATGATCTTCCAGGATCCGTACGCCAGCCTCAACCCGCGCCACACCGTCGGCACCATCATCAGGGGCCCGATGGAGGTCAACGGCCTCAAACCCCCGGGCGGCCTGGAGCACCGGGTCAAGGAGCTCCTGGAGATCGTCGGGCTGAACCCCGAGCACTACAACAGGTTCCCGCACGAGTTCTCCGGCGGCCAGCGCCAGCGCGTCGGCATCGCCAGGGCGCTCGCGCTGCAACCGGCGCTGATCGTCGCCGACGAGCCGGTGTCCGCGCTCGACGTCTCGATCCAGGCGCAGGTCGTCAACCTGCTGCAGGGGCTGCAGCGGGAGATGGGGATCGCGTTCCTGTTCATCGCGCACGACCTGGCGGTCGTGCGCCACTTCTCCCAGCGGGTGGCGGTGATGTACCTCGGCAAGATCGTCGAGGTGGCCGACCGCTACTCGTTGTACGGCAGGCCGCGCCACCCCTACACGCACGCCCTGCTGTCCGCCGTGCCGGACGCGGACCTGGACGGGCCGCCGCGCGAGCGCATCAGGCTCGCCGGCGACGTCCCGTCACCCATCAACCCGCCGAGCGGCTGCCGGTTCCGCACCCGCTGCTGGAAGGCCCAGGACAGGTGCGCGACCGAGGAGCCCGCGCTGGTGCAGCTGCCGGACAACCCGGACGGTCACCTCACGGCCTGCCACTTCCCCGAGGACCCCGGCACCCGAGGCGCCGACGTGGTGCTGGATCCCGCGCTACGCCGATGAGGCGAGGGCGCGCAGCCGGTCGATGGCGACCGACGGGTCGGCCGCTCCGTAGACCGCGCTGCCCGCCACGAACACGTCGGCTCCCGCCTCGGCGCACCGCTCGATGGTGTCCGGGGCGACGCCGCCGTCGACCTGCAGCCAGATCTGGCCGCCGTGCCGTTCGATGAGGGCGCGCGTGCGGCGGATCTTGGGCAGGACCACGTCGAGGAAGCGCTGCCCGCCGAAGCCCGGCTCGACGGTCATGAGCAGCAGCATGTCGACCTCGCCGAGGATGTCCTCGTACGGTTCCACCGCCGTGGCCGGGTTGAGCGCGAGCCCGGCTCGCGCGCCGAGCGAGCGCAACTGGCGCAGCGTGCGCACCGGCGCCTTGGCCGCCTCGGCGTGGATGGTGACGCTGCCCGCACCCGCCTCGGCGTACGCGGGCGCCCACCGGTCGGGGTCCTCGATCATCAGGTGGCAGTCGATCGGCGTGGCGGTCGCCTTGAGCAGCGCCTCGACGACCGGCAGGCCGAGCGTGAGGTTGGGCACGAAGTGGTTGTCCATCACGTCGACGTGCAGCCAGTCGGCGTTGGGCACGCGCGCTGCCTCGTCGGCGAGCCTGGCGAAGTCGGCGGAGAGGATGCTGGGTGAGATCTGTACGGCCATGATGGAGACGAGTCTAGGGGGCGGGCTCCGGCTGCTTGGCGCGGGACATGAGTCCCAGCCGGATGAACGTCAGGGGCGCGCCGAGCTGGACCCACAGCGACAACACCGCATAACGGAGATACCGCAGCACGTCGTCGGGCGGCAGCAGCTCGCGCAGGCCGTACCAGAGCAGCCCCACCACGGCGGAGCCGAGCGCCCACCGCGCCACCCGCCTGCCCAGCGGGCCGCCCGCGTCGAACCAGCCGAGCCGCCACATCACGCTGGCCCCGGCGAGCATGCCGAGCACCGACCCGGACATCGCCACCAGCGTCTCCAGGTTGAGCGGGTCGACGTCGCCCCACGCGACCGGCAGTGCCCCGCCCGGCCTGACGAACGCCGCCAGCCCGAGCATCACGCCGGAGACGAGCCCGGCTGTCCCGATCTGCACCGCCAGGCCCTGCCGTACCCACCAGGCCGTCGCGGGCCGCTCACCCTTCACGACCACGACGAGTACGGCGAGGCCGAGCGCCAGCCCGGCCACCACGTCGGAGATGAAGTGCACGCCCAGGTAGACGCGGGAGAGGGCGATGAGCACCATCGTCACGCCCGCCGTCCACCACGCCCACGGCCTGGCGACCATGGCGGCCAGCGCGCCCCAGGTGGCGGCGGCGATCTGCGCGTGCCCTGACGGCAGCCCGAAGGATCCCTCGACGCTCAGCGCCCTGATCCGCGTGTCGATCCAGTAGGGGCGCGGCTGGTGCAGCAGGAGCTTGAACACGGCGTTGGTCCACGCCGCCGCCAGCACCACCACGCCGAGCCGCAGGCCCAGCCTCGGATTGACGCACCAGTAGAGGACGGGCAGCAGGAACAGGAAGAACGTGTCGGTGCCGAAGAGCGACACGACCTCCATGACGGGACGCAGCCAGTCGGGCAGCGCCTGCAGCGCGGCGATGGGCCCGAGCTCGGCCCTGTGCAGGTCGTCCAGGGGGGTCACGCCGTCAGACTAGCGCTTGCTTGGTAACAGAATTGCATTCTCTTTCGTGACTTTAAGATCACTAGCTGTAGCGGGCGTCAAGACCGGTGCAGGCGGGGCGGGTCATAACTGAGGCACAAGCCCCGGCCGGACCGGGACACACCCCCAGGAGCACCCCATGAAGCGAACCGCCCTCGGTCTGGCCGTCCTGACCATCGCCAGCCTGACCACCGCGTTCTCCGCCACGTCCGCCTCGGCCACCACCACTGACCCCGGCCCGGAGACCTGCCGTCAGGGTTACGTGTGGCGCGAGGCCCGCGCCTCCGACCTCGTCTGCGTCGAGCCAGGCGTGCGCAGCCAGGTCGCCGCCGACAACGCGGCGAAGTACGGCCGCTGGACCAGCGGCGCCTACGGCCCGCACACCTGCGTGGTTCCCTACGTGTGGCGCGAGGCCTTCAACGGCGACGACGT
Source organism: Nonomuraea sp. NPDC050556 (assembly GCF_044457355.1). Lineage (NCBI taxonomy): Bacteria > Bacillati > Actinomycetota > Actinomycetes > Streptosporangiales > Streptosporangiaceae > Nonomuraea > Nonomuraea sp. NPDC050556. Next base: position 3,598,169 of record NZ_JBITGU010000001.1, read on the forward strand.
CTGCGTGCTGGGCAAGGAGCGCGACCAGGCCTACCGCGACAACCGCGACGGCCCGGCGCGCAAGGTCCTGGCCAAGCTGTGGATCACGAAGTACGTGGTCGGCCCGACCGACAACGGCGACGGCACCGCCACCACGACGTCCACGGACAGCATCCCGCGCCTCAAGATCAACGGCAGCTACTACAACTACGGCCAGGTCAAGCTGGCGATCCGGTGGAGCCACAACGACTCCCTGTACTGGTACGGCAACGTCGACGCCAAGTCGCACAGCGGGTACGCGGGTGGCAGCTTCGGCTACAAGACCGGCAAGTTCGACTGCTCGGCGCCGGGCAAGCCGGCCAACGCCTACGCGTACGCCTACGACACCCAGTCGGGCCGCTTCTCCGCCCGCGTCCCGGTCCGCGTCGGCTGCGCCGTCCTGTAGTTCTGTCAGCCGCTCTCGGTCAGGGCCGTCCCCTTCATGGGGGCGGCCCCTTCTCATGACCAGGCGTGCCCCTGCAGCAGCAGGTGCCCGTGTACGGCTCGCGCCGCCGGGTGCTGCGTGCCCGCCCGCGACGCCAGAAACAGCGTGTTGATCGGCGGCAGCTCCGGCTCCAGCAGCGCCACCAGCCTCCCGTCGGCCAGCTCGGCCGCGCACAGGTAACGCGGCAGCACCGTCACCCCCGCCCCCGCCATGACCGCGGCCAGCACCCCGCGCAGGTCCGGCACCACCAGGGCCGGGCTGCGGGTGAGGCGGGTGTCGAAGACGGTGCGCCAGTAGCGGCGCAGGATCGGCAGGTTCTCCGCATAAGCGACCAGCGGAGCACGCTCCAGCTGGGAGACCGACCATCCCGGCGCGGCCACGAGCACGAACTCCTCGTCGCACAGCGGCTCCACCCGAAGGCCCGTCCGGCGTGGCCGTACGCTGGAGATGACCAGGTCGAGGCTGCCGTCGCCGAGCGCGGACAGCAGCTCCTCCGGCAGCCCGAGCGTCACCCGCAGCCGCAGCCCGTCGGCCACCATCGGGGCCAGCGACGGCAGCACCCGCGCGCACACCAGCTCGGCCGGTCCGCCCAGGTGGACCGCGCGCCCGAACACCTCGGCCGGCTCGCCGAGGTCGCCGGTCACGAGCTCGTCCAGAGCGTCCAGCGGTACGGCGACGCGCCCGGCAAGCTCGTCGGCCGCCGGGGTCGGGGACATGCCGCGCGCCACCCGCTCGAACAGCGGCCTGCGCACGGCCTGCTCCAGGGACTTGATCTGGGCGGTGACAGCCGGCTGGGAGAGCTGGAGCAGCTCGGCGGCGCGGGTCACCGAGCGGGCCCGGTAGACGGTGAGGAACGTCCTGAGCAGGTCATAGGAGAGACTCATCAGAATACTGATGATACCTAGGGCTTAGCGCTATTGGCGGCTTATGGGTTGTGTGCGGCATTCTCGGGGCCATGAACATTCTGATGGTTCTGACCAGTCATGCCACGCTGGGGTCCACCGGGCGCAGGACCGGCTTCTACGTGTCCGAGGCCGCGCACCCGTGGGAGATCTTCACCGCTGCCGGACACCAGGTGGACGTCGCTTCCGTCGCGGGCGGGGTGCCGCCCCGCGACGGCGAGGATCCTTCCGACGCGGCGCAGCGCCGTTTCCTCGACGCTCTCGGCGCCACGCCTTCGGTGGCCGACGTGGACGCCTCGGCGTACGACGCGATCTTCTTCGCCGGTGGGCACGGCACCATGTGGGACTTCCCCGACAATCCACACCTTGCCCGGTTGACGCGGGAGGTCTACGAGGGCGGCGGTGTGGTGGCGGCCGTCTGCCACGGGCCGTCCGCGCTGGCGGGCGTCACCCTGTCTGACGGTACGCCGCTGGTGGCGGGCAAGCGGGTGTCCGCCTTCACCAACGCCGAGGAGGAGGCCGTCGGGCTGACCGCCGAGGTGCCGTTCCTGCTGGCCGACCGCCTGGTGGCCGAGGGCGCCACGCACGTGCCGGGCCCCGACTTCGGCGCGCAGGTGGTGACCGACGGCCGCCTGGTCACCGGCCAGAACCCGGCCTCCGCGCGCGGCGTCGCGGAAGCGGTCGTATCCACCCTGTCCAAGGCCGCGGAAGCATCGTCCTGGGTGGATCTGGGCGGCATGCGCGCCTACGTGGCCCGGCCCCGCGTGCCCGGCTCATACCCGGGGGTGATCGTGGCGCACCAGCTCTTCGGGGTGACCGCCGACATCCGCGAGGCGGCCGACCGGATCGCGGCGCTGGGCTATGTGGCGATCGCGCCGGAGTTCTACCACCGGGCCGAGCCGGGCGTCGAGCTGGCGGCCGACGACGCGGGGCGGGAGCGCGGGTTCGCGCTGATGAACACCCTGACCCGCGAAGGCGTCCTCGCCGACGTCCGCGCGGCGATGGACTACCTGGGTACGGCGCGGCCGGTCGGGATGCTGGGGCTGAGCATGGGCGGGCACCTGGCCTACTACGCGGCGACGCAGGTGGACCTCGCGGTGACCGTCGTGCTGTACGCGGGATGGCTCACCGGCACCGACATCCCGGTGAGCCGCCCGTCACCGACGCTGGAGCTGACCGGCGGCATCAGGGGCCGCCTGCTCTACCTCGTCGGCTCCGACGACCACGTCATCACGGCGGAGCAGCGGCAGCGGATCGCCGCCCGCCTGGAGGCCGACGGCGTCGACCACGAGATGATCGTCTACCCGGGCGCCGCCCACGCCTTCCTCTCGACGGACGTCCCCGCGGCGGAGGAGGCGTGGAAGACCATCGAAGAGGCCCTCGGCGCCCTCACCCGCTGACCTCACCCCGGGCGACCCCGGGGTGAGCCTCTCAGGAGATCTTTCTGATCAGGGCCAGGAACATCGCGTCGGTTCCGTGCCTGTGCGGCCAGAACTGCGCGTACGGGCCTGGCCCGAGCCCCGCCACCTCGGGCAGGTACTCACGGGCGTCGAGCAGCTCGACGCCGTCCCGCCGCTTGGTGACGTCGGACACCACGACCTGGGTCTCCAGCAGGTGGGGCGAGCACGTCACGTACGCGACGACCCCGCCGACCCGCACCGCGTCCAGCGCCGTCTCCAGCAACCGGCGCTGCAACCCGCCCAGCTCAGCCACGCTCGCCGACTCGCGCCGCCACCGCGCCTCGGGCCGCCTGCGCAACGCCCCCAGCCCGGTGCACGGCGCGTCGAGCATCACCCGGTCGAACACCCCGCCGCGCCACGCGGGCTCGGTGCCGTCCGCCGTGACGACCGCCGCCTGCCTGGTGGTCTGCCACACGAGCCGCGCCCGGTGGTACTGCACGTCGGCGGCCAGCAGGTGCGCCCCACCGGGAAAACCGTCGGGCGAGGAGAGGTCGCCGTGGGTGGCGATGGCGTCCAGGAGCCCGGCCTTACCGCCGGGACCGGCGCACATGTCCAGCCACCGCTCGTCGCGCCCGGCGTCGTCCACCTGCACGCGGGTGAGCGCGAGGGCCACGAGCTGCGAGGCCTCGTCCTGGACGGCGGCGCGCGTCTCCGCCACGGCCAGGATCTGGCCGGGGTCACCCTCGGGCAGGTAGGCGGCGTAGGGCGAGTAGCGTGCGGACTCCGCGCCCGCCTCCTCCAGCTCCTCGACGTCGCTGCGCCCCGGCCTGGCCACCAGCGTCACCAGCGGCCGGGCGTTGTCGGCCTCCAGGAGGTCCTCGATGGCGTCCGCGTCGCCTGCCGCGCCCAGCGCGTCGCGCAGCGCGCTGACGATCCAGCGCGGGTGGCTGTGCGCCACGGACAGGTAGCCGGTGAGGTCGGCGTCGCGGTCGGGGGCGACGATGGGGATCCACTCGTCGAGCGACCTGGCCGAGATCTTCCTGAGCACGGCGTTGACGAACTTGGACGCGCCGACGCCGATGCGCAGCCGTACCAGGTCGACGGTCGTGCCGACGGCGGCGTGCGGCGGGACGCGCATCTTCAGCAACTGGTGGGCGCCGAGGCGCAGCGCGTCGGCGACCGGCGGGTCGGGGTCGCGGTCGCCGCACATGGCGATGATCGCGTCGTAGGTGCCGAGCCCGCGCAGCGTGCCGTACGCCAGCTCGGTGGCCAGCGCCGCGTCCCGCCCCTTGAGCCCGCGCTCGCGCAGGAGCCTGGGCATGAGCAGGTTGGCGTAGGCGTCGCGCTCGTCGACGGCGCGCAGCAGGTCGTAGGCGGCGTTACGCGCTTCGTCCCGCACCGGCTTCGGCGGCCGCCGCCCCTTGAAAGGCCGACCGCCTGAAGAGCCGCCGCGCCCCTGAGAGGAGCGGCCACCGCCAGAAGACGAGCCTCCGGTGGGGCGGCCTGAGGTGTTCCCCCGTGCGGCCATCAGGCGAGCCGGTCCTCGTCGGTGAGCCGGACGCCGCGCGCCCACTCCCCCGCGCTCATCAGCCGCTTGCCCTGCGGCTGCACCTCGCCCAGCTCCACGGCCCCCGTCGCCGTCCCCACCAGCACGGTGTTCTTGGTCGCCGAGATCGCCCCCGGCGCCAGCGCCGGAGCCGACGGCGCCGGCCGTACCGGACCGATCTTGACCCGCTGGTCGCGGAATGAGCTCCACGCCCCCGGGTTGGGGGTGCACGCGCGGATGAGCCGGTCCACGTGCATGGCGGGCGACGTCCACGGCACCCGGGCGTCGTCAACAGTGATCTTGGGGGCGAAGCTCACCCCGTCGGACGGCTGCGGCCGCGCCTCCAGCGTGCCGTCCTCGATGCCGTCGAGCGTCGCGGCCAGCAGCCCGGCCCCTGAGATCGACAGCCGCTCCAGGAGGGTGCCGCTGGTGTCGCCGACCGCGATCTCCTCGGTCGTCACCCCGAAGACCGGGCCCGCGTCGAGCTCCTTGACGATCTGGAACGTCGCGGCCCCGGTGATGGTGTCGCCGTGCAGGATCGCGTGCTGCACGGGCGCGGCCCCGCGCCAGGCGGGCAGCAGCGAGAAGTGCAGGTTGACCCAGCCGAGGCGGGGCACGTCGAGCGCGGACTGCGGCAGCAGGTTGCCGTAGGCGACGACCGGGCAGCAGTCGATCTCCAGCGCGCGCAGCCGTTCCAGGAAGGCGGGGTCTCCCGCCTTGACCGGGCGGAGCACCTCGATGCCGTGCTCCTCGGCGAGCTGCGCCACCGGCGAGGGGTGCAGCTGCTTGCCGCGGCCGGACGGGGCGTCAGGCCGGGTGACGACCGCGACGACGTCGTGCCTGGAGGAGTCGATGAGGGCGCGCAAGGACGGCAGGGCCGTCGATGGGGTGCCCGCGAACGCCAGCCGCATGGTCAGAGCGCCCTTCCGCCGGTGGCGTGCGGGGAGACCTTGACCACGGGGGCGGCCAGGCCGCTCCACTCCGCCTCGCGGATCGCCTTCATGGCCAGCTTGCGCTGCTTGGCGTCCATGCGGTCGATGAACAGGATGCCGTCGAGGTGGTCGGTCTCGTGCTGGAAGCACCGCGCCATCAGGTCGGTGCCCTCGAGCACGATGGGCTCGCCGTGCATGTCGAACCCCTTGGCCACGGCGCGGATGGCGCGCGGCGTCGGGTAGGTCAGGCCGGGGAAGGACAGGCAGCCCTCCTCGCCCTCCTCGTCCTGGTCGTCCGACAGGTCGAGCGAGGGGTTGATGACGTGGCCGAGCTGGTCGTCGACGTAGTAGGTGAACACGCGCAGCCCGACGCCGATCTGCGGGGCGGCGAGGCCGGCGCCCGGCGCGTCCATCATGGTGTCGGTCAGGTCCTTGACCAGCTTGCGCAGCTCCTTGTCGAAGTCGACGACAGGCGCCGCCGGGGTGCGCAGCACCGGGTCTCCGAACAGCCTGATCGACTGGATCGCCAAGGGTCCTACTCCTGTCATCGATGGATCAGACCAGTTTAGTGGCCTCCAGCGAGCGCGCCTTCATCGCGGCTTTGCGCGCCGCCTTCGCGACGGTCTCGTCGTCGTGGTGGGCGCCGAGCATGTCGAGCACGGCGATGGTGTCGGGGTGCTCGAAGGTGGCCATCTCACCGACCAGGCGGACGAGGTCCTCGCCCGGTTCGAGGGCGTCGAACTCGCCCATGATCTCGGGCGCGTCGGCGACGTAGAGCAGCGCGGCGAGCGAGTCGATGGCGATCCAGGTGTGGTCGCCTGGGCTCAGCGCGGGCGCGGCCAGGTCGCGGATGTGCAGCCAGGAGGCGGCGTAGCGCCACATGAGCGGCTCTCCGAGCGCGGCGCGCACGGGCGCCTCGGCCTCGGGGCCGAGCTCCTCCAGGATCGTGCCGACGGCGCCGCGCTGGCCCGCGTTGCCGCTCGCGGCCACCGCGATCAGGTCGGCCGCCGCCTCGGCGGGGGTGTGACGTTCCAGCCAGTAGGCGACGACGCTGGGCGTGGCCCTGCCCTTGACCATGGCGGCGACCAGCTCGGCGGCGCCGAGGTCGGCGAACACCTCGACCTCGGCCGCCGTGGGGGCGTCGTGGCCCTCGCGGAGCAGGTCGCGGCGCACGGCCCACAGGCCGAGCGGGGTGAGCCTGGTGCGGCCCGAGGCGCTCTGGTCGGTCAGCCCGCAGTAGGCCAGCAGGTCGAGGGCGTCGTAGAGCTGCGCGGGCAGCGCGGCGGCCAGCTCGCGCACCTCGGCCATGCTGGGCTCGCAGGCCACCTCGTGCGACTGCAGGATGCCCTTGGCCAGGCCCGTGGTGTCGACGCCGGTGCGCACGGAGTAGATGGTGGCCAGCGTCTCGGTGAGGTGCTCGTCGATCACCTCGGAGCCGGTCAGGCCCTCGTCGGTACGGTCCAACACGTCCATGACGACGCCGTCCCAGAACTCCAGCGTGGCCTCGACCGACAGCTGCAGCGACAGCGGCCCGCGCGAGGCCCGGCCGCGCATGATCTGCACCAGCCCGGAGTTGACGGCGACGATCCAGGCCAGCCGGAGCCGGGCGGCGTTGACGCCCAGCTCGGCGGCGGCCGCCTCCGCCTCTCCAGCGGAGAGCAGCCCCTGTTCGGTGACCGGGCGCTCACCCGTCCACGTGGTGAGACGGATGGCGTCGGCGACCAGTGGCACGAGCGGCACCAGCCGCGCCAGCTCGGCGTCGGAAGCGAGCGGAACCGCCGGAAAAATCAGGCCTTCTGGGGGTTCGTGCTCGGCGGGCGCCGCAGGCTCGTCGATCAGCTTGCGCAGCTCGCTGAGGTCGAAGACGTTGTTTGCCACCCAGGAAACTTACTGCACACCAGTCACAGGGATGTACTCAACCGATGGCTCTGGACCGGGCTTTGAAGGCCGCCTTCCGCGCCGCCTTGGCGACCGTACCGTCGGGAAGGGAGCGGCCGAGCAGCTCGAGAACGTCGACCACGTCGGGGTGGTCGACGCGCCACATCTCTTCGATCATGTGTGCGGGCGGCCCGGAGGCGGCCATGTTCTCGGCGAACACCTCGGGGTCCTCTTCAGCTGACGGCAGAGCCAGCGCGAGCATGTCGACGCTGACCCACAGCAGCTCCTCCTGGGTCAGCGGCGGCGCGGCGAGGCCTCTGGCCGCCAGCCAGTGGATGGCGTGCGGCCGCAGCTCGGAGTCGTCCAGGCAGGCGCGTACGGCGGGCTCGGCCGCGGCGTCGAGCCGGTCCACGATCGTGACCGCGATGCCCCGCGCCACGGCCGGCGCGCCCGAGGCGGCCGACAGCAGGTCGCCCGCAGCCTTGGCCGGGTTGCGCCTGGCCAGCCAGCGCTCGATGTCCTCTTCCGCCAGCTCGGTCGGTATGCCTTCGAGCAGCCCCTCGATGAGGCCCATCGCGTCGGCGTCGGCCAGGTCGCCCGCGATCGGCGCGTCCATGCCCAGCTCGGCGTAGAGCTCGCGCAAGCCCCACAGGGCGGGCGGGGTGAGCCCGGCCTGCTCGCCGTCGAGGGTGACCATGCCGCAGTGGGCCAGCCGGTCGAGGACGCCGGCCACGTCGACCTCGCCCTCCTCGACGATCTCGGCCAGGTATTCGCCGATGACCGCGACGGGCACCGGCACCTGCAGCCGGTAGAGCATGTCGAACAGGTCGTACAGCTCGCCGTCCAGCTCGGCCGAGCCGGTGACGGCGCCGTGGGTGTCGCGCTCCACGAGGAACTCGACGGTGCCCGACCACAGGTCGAGCAGGTCCTCGTCGTCGCGGTCCGCGAGCGGTCCGAAGCCGTCGTCGACGGTCATGGCCGCGCCGTCCGCCTCGACGACGCCGGTGTAGAGCGCCAGGTCCCACAGGAGGACGGGCTCGGGGACGGGCGATCTGGCCGCGTCCTTGGCCCGCAGCCTGCGCTTGACCGTCGGGGTGGCGCCGCTCTCGACCAGCCAGGCGACCAGCGTGTGCAGGTCGTGCAGGATCGGCGCCCGCCTGACCGCGGCGGCCAGCGCCGCGGTCGGCGCGAGCCGTACGGCGGGCAGGGGCGAGCAGCCGGGGCACTCGCAGGGCGGGGTCCCGAGGTCGGGCACCTCGCCGGACGGGATCGTGATGGACTGCTCCAGCGCCTCCGGACCGATGGCGCTGAACAGGCTCTTGGTCATGCCGAAGTTGGCTTGGTCGGCGAGCGCGGCCGGGAGCTGCGGCGCGATGGCGGCCAGGGTGGCGCGCATGTCGGCGAGCACGGGCGCGGCGACGAGCCCTCCGGACTCGAGGTAGTCGACCAGCGTGAGCGCGGCGTCGATGCTCTCCTGGGCGGTCTCCGGCGGCGCGATGACCTTGCGCGGGTAAATGGACAGGAGCAGCTCTTCGAAGGTCGCCGGGGTGAAGTCGGCGAGCTCGCCGACGTTGAGATAGTCGCTGGCATAGTCGCAGAGCAGCCGGATCTCGTCCGCGTCCACCTCGGCTCCCCGCGCACGTCCCCAGGCACGCAGATCGTCGATGGCTGAGTTCACCCATTCGATCGACACAGGGAGACGCTAACGGGTTACGTTCCACCCCGCGAATCGGGGAAAAGGACTAAATCAGGTCGAGTGGGTCGACACTGACCCTCACGACATCGGGCGTCTTTCTGGCCGCACGCACCCCACTGGCCCCTTTGAGCGCTGTGGCCAGGGTGTTGCCGCTCGCCCTGGGCACGCGGATCATGGCACGTTCCTGTCCCGAGTCGTCGATCGGGACGGGCCCGAGCACCTGCGCGTCGTCGGGCAGGTGCACCTCCTCGAGCATCTGCCTGACCGCGTGCGCGGCCCCGGTGAGCGTGGCCATGCGCACTGCTGGGGGGAATCCCAGCTCGGTCCGCTCGGCGAGTTCCCTCTCCGCGTGGGTGATCGGATCCCATCGCAGCAGCGTCTGTACGGCAGGCAGCGCCGCGTCGCCGAGCACCACGAGCTCCCCGCCGGGACGGAGCAGCGCTGCCGCGTTCATCCAGCGGCGAACCGTCTCCTCCGAGGCGCGCAGGTCGGCCCTGCCGAGCATGGCCCAGCCGTCCAGCAGGACGACGGCCGTGTAGCCGCCCTCCGGCACGGGCTCGGCGCCGGGCGTGGCCACGACCAGCGCCTTGCCTGGCCCGACGGTGGCCAGCACGCCGTCCCGCCCCGACGTCTTGACCTGGACGGACGGGAACGCCCTGCCCAGTTCCTCTGCCGTGCGCCGGGCGCCGACGACCATGGCGCGCACCCGGCCGCCGCCGCACGACGGGCAGCGCCAGGCGGCCGAGACGCGGCCGCACCACCGGCAGTAGGGCGCCGCGTGGCCGCCTCTGAGCGCCAGCGGCCCGTGGCACAGGCCTTCCTCGATGGTGCCGCCGTGCTTGGTGGGCGGCTGCTGGCAGCGGGCGGGGGCGCGGCAGTTCTGGCAGGCCAGGGTCGGCACGTAGCCGCGCCTGGGCACCTGGATGAGCACGGGGCCGCTGTCGAGGCCGTCCTTGAGCGCCTTCCACGCGATGCTGGGCAGCCGCGCCTGCCTGGCGGCCTGGTCCTTGGCCAGCTCGGCGTCCTCTCCTGCCGGCCGTACGCGGGGTGCTGCGGCCCTGACGCTCTCGCGGGCGGCCACGATCGGCCTGGCCCAGCCGGTCGCGACGAGCTGCGTCGCCTCGGCCGTGCGGGCGTAGCCGCCGATGAGCATCGCCGCGCCGGTGCGGTGCGCGCGCAGCGCGAGCACCTCGCGGGCGTGCGGGTAGGGGGCCAGACGCTCGGCGTGGAGGTCGTCCCCGTCGTCCCAGAGGGCCACCAGGCCCAGGTCGCGCACGGGGGCGAACATCGCCGCCCGGGTGCCGACCACGGCCTGCACCTGGCCTCTCAGCGCCTTGAGCCAGCGGCGGTAGCGCTCCGCGGGGCCGAGGTCGGCGGTGAGCGCGACGTGGGAGCCGGGGCCGAGCAGCTCGGTGAGCGCGCGGTCGGCCGACGCGACGTCCTTGCCGTCGGGGACGACGACGACCGCTCCCCTGTCGCCCTTCAGCGTCGCGCGCACGGCCTCGGCGACGGGTACGGCCCAGCCGCGCGCGCCGGGCAGCGCGTTCCAGACCGCGCGCGGGGCTCTGCCGTTCTCCAGGGCGTCGAGGAACGACGCGCCCATCGGGTAGTCGTCCCACGCGCCGCTCTCCCCCGACGGCTCCTCGCCGGTGACCGTTTTGGGCTCCTCGCCCTCCGCCCTGGCGTGCCGAGGGGGTACGGCCAGCCGCAGGACGTCGGCCAGCGTGCCCGCGTAGCGGTCGGCCACCGCCCTGGCCAGCCCGGCGATCTCGGGGGTGAGCACGGGCTCCGGCGAGATGACCCGTTCGAGCACGGCGAGCTTGCCCGCGTGGTCGCTGGCGTCGGCGCGCTCCAGCAGGAACCCGTCGACGAGCTTGCCCGCGAAGCGCACCCGCACCCGGACGCCGGGCGCGGCCGTGTCGTGCATGGCGGCCGGGACCAGGTAGTCGAAGGGCCGGTCGAGGTGCGGCAGCGGGTTGTCGACGGCGACCCTGGCCACGGGCAGCTCCGGAGCGGGCACGGGCGCGCCCTTGGCAGCGCCTGCCTTGCTCTGGACGGCTTCCAGCGGGAGGAGGGCGTCGTCGGTCACCGACTAGATGTATCAGACCTCCGTGGCTGGTCGTGATGGATGCGCTCCGGCGGCACGCCGGCGTCCAGCAGCCCGCGCACGGTCTGCTCCACCATCGCCGCCGGGCCGCAGACGTAGACCTCCTGCCCGTCCCACCGGGGCAGCGCGTCCGGCGTGATCCGGTCGGCGACGAGCTGCACCAGCCGCAGCCTCGGGTAGCGGGAGGAGAGCGCGAGCAGGTCGGGCAGGTCGTAGAGGCGTTCCGTGGTGCGCGCCCCCGCGACGAGGTGGACGGCGGGACGCCGGCCCGAGTCCACGATGTGCTCGACGATCGCCTTGAGCGGGGCCAGCCCGGTGCCGCCCGCGACGCAGATCAGGTCGCGGTCGGAGTCCGGCGGCGTCATCGCGCCGACGGCCGGGCCGAGCGTGAGCTCGTCGCCGGGTTTGGTGTGCCGGACGAGCGCGGTGGACACCAGCCCGCCGGGGATGGCGCGCACGTGCAGGTCGACGGTGCCGTCCGCGCGCGGCGCGTTGGCCGGGGAGAAGCTGCGCCACACCCGCGGCCGGCGCGGGGTGCCCACGCTCAGATACTGGCCTGCCGTGTACGGCACGCGCCCGGCCGGCCGGAGCCTGATGACGGCGATGTCGGCGGCGCGCAGCTCGTGGGCGACGACCTCGGCCGGCCACCAGGCGGGCGCCTCGTCGCGCGCCGCCGCCTCGATCATCGTGTTGGCCGCCCGCGTGTAGGCGGCGACCCAGGCCGCCTCGATGGCGTCGTCCCAGCTGGTGGCGGCGAACCTGCGCACGGTGGCCAGCAGCGCCCGGCCGACGGCGGTGTAGTGCTCGGGCTGCACGCCGTACTTGCGGTGGTCGCGGCCGAGCTGCTCCAGCAGGGCCGACGGCTCGGGGTGAGCGGCGACGTGGGCCAAGCCGAGGAACAGCCGGTCCCGCTGCACGTCCATGACCAGCGGGAACAGCTCCCTGAGCTGTGGGTTCTCGGCGAACAGCAGGCCGTAGAAGTAGGCGGTGGCCCCTTCCACATAAGGTTCGACGAGCGCGAAGCTCTTCCTGACCAGCTCGGCGTCGATCGGCATACCAGTCCTCCACCGCAGAAAACGGGAGGAACTTCCTTAATTGCCGCCCCGCGCTGAAACCACCATCGAATAGATCTTGGTGGACTGCATCGGTAGAAATGCCTATCGGTACCCCGAAGAGCTCACCCAGGCGGCGAGATGCGTCCGGGAGGACAGATGGCTCTTGGCCAGGATGTTGCGGACATGCGCGTCGACCGTGCGCTTGGAGATGACCAGCCGCCCGGCGATCTCCTGGTTCGTCAGCCCCTCGGTGACCAGCAGGGCGACCTCCAGCTCCCGGGCGCTCAGCGCGGGCCCGCCGCTCCGCCTCGGGCGGCCTGGTGGCGCCTCGGCCCCGCGCGAGCCGTAGCGGGCGCCGAGCCTGACCCTGTCGCGCTCGTCCAGCAGTTCCAGCCCCAGGTCGCGGAAGGGGCGCAGCAGCCGGTAGCCGCCGGGCTCCCGCACCACGATCGAGGCGTTGACCAGGTCGGCCAGCACCCTGGCCACCCTGACGCCCGGCAGCCCGGCCTCGGTCCCGATCGCCTCCGCGACGGCCAGGTCCATCGGGCCGCGCACCACCGACAGCGCCGCCCAGAGCGAGCGCTGCTCGGCGCCGCACAGGGCGTGGCTCCACTCGACCAGCGCGCGCAGGTCGCGGTGGCGGGCCAGGGCGTTCGTGTTGCCTTCGGCCAGGGCCGGGCAGTTCCGCTCCAGGCGGGCGCTCAGGTCTTCGGGCGAGAGCGTGCGCAGGCAGCCCGCGGCGAGCTCGATGGCCAGCGGCAGGCCGTCGAGGGAGCGGCAGACGTCCTCGGCCGCCTGCCGTACGGACGGGGTGAGGTCGAAGGCCGGGTCGGCGGCCAGGGCGCGGTCGGCGAACAGCGCCAGCGACTCGGCGGGCGACATGACCCGGACGTCGAGCACCCGCTCGCCGTCGAGCCCGAGCGGCTGCCTGCTGGTGGCCAGCACCTTGACCTTGGGCGTCCACCTCAGCACCGTGGCCACCAGCGCGGCGACCGGGCCCAGCAGGTGCTCGCAGGTGTCGAGCACGAGAAGCGCCCGGTCCTGGCCCAGCGCGGTGGCCAGGCCCTCGGGCGTCCTGCGCTCCGGGTGGCCGCAGGCGGCGGCCACGTGGTCGATCAGCGCGTCCGCGCCGGTGACCGAGGACAGCTCGGCGTACCAGACGCCGCCGGGGAAGGCGCGCCTGGCCCGGGTGGCCACGCGGGTGGCCACCCGGGTCTTACCGACCCCGCCTGGACCGGTGACGGTGAGCAGCCTGGCCGCGCCGATGCCCCGCAGTCCCTCGGCCACCTCCCCGTCGCGGCCGACGAAACTGCTGAACTCGACGGGCAGGTTCCCCCTACTCCGGTCCACGCGGCGTCCCCCTCCCATGGTTGGCCCGGCGAGTCGGAACGCCCGTAGCCGCCCGCCGGACCGTCCGCGCCGCGGGCCTCGTGATTCGCGCACGTCGCGAAACGCCCCCGCGCCCTCGGGTTGCGGACACGATGAGTATTCGCGTTCTCACTCTCGGCGACATCGGGGAAAGTACCTATTGGCGATACCGGCTCACCCACGCCGCGATCTGGCTTCGCCCGGAGAAGCCCAGTTTCGCCAGGATGTTCTCGACGTGGGTGTCGACCGTCCTGCGCGCGACCACGAGCCGCTGGGAGATGGCCCGGTTGGTCAGGCCGTCCGCGACCAGCTCGGCCACCTCGCTCTCCCTGCGGGTGAGCGGTTCGAGTACGGTGACCGCCGCCTCCTTGCGCGAGCCGGCGCCGTCGGCCAGGGCGTAGGCGATCGCGTCCGCCGCCGACATGGCCAGCCCGGCGGCGACCGCCCGGTCGTAGCGCGGCCCGAGCGCCCTGCGCACCCGCGCGTCCACCCTGCCGCGCTCCTCGGCGAAACCCTCCGAGCCGAACAGCGGGCCCACCTCGGCCGACCACCGGTGGTGCGAGGCCGCCATGAGCCTGGCGGCCTGGGCGTACCTGCCACGGTCCGCGGCCAGCCAGCCGAGCAGCTCGACGCAGAACGCGATGGCGAAGTTGGCGTGCAGCGGGGCGATCTCGCGCAGCGCCGACCTGGCGAGCAGCCTGGCCTGGCCGGGGTCGCCGCCGATGCGCAGGGCCAGGGCCAGGCCGACCTCCGCCCAGGCGGCGATCGCGTCCTCGCCCTCGTCCCCGCACCGGGCGCGGGCGCGGGTGAGGAGCTCGACGGCCTCGGCGGTCCTGCCCTGGGCGACGTGCGTGAAGCCGAGGACGGTCATGGCGTTGAGCAGGGCGGCTCCGCCGTAATCTGCCAGGGCTCGCGTGCAGGCCGTCAGTTCGTGCTCGGCGGCGTCCAGGTCGCCTTCTGCGTACAGCAGCATGCCGCGCATGCCGGACACGTTCGCGCCCTCCCCGGCGGACTCGAGGGCGGCCCTGGCCGCCTTGAGGTCGCCCTGGCCGACGCAGATGTGGGTGAGCAGCAGGTATGCCGCCTGCCTGAGGGGCGGGCCGCCCTCGCCGGTGGCGAGCAGCCGCTCCAGGTGGGCCCTGCCCTGGCGGGGCATTCCCGCGAACACCCAGAGGAACCAGAGCCGCACCCCCAGTTCCAGACTTTTCACGATGTGCCCTGGGTGCTCCAGGGCGGCTTTCACGTTGGGCCAGTCGGCGCGCAGCCTGCGCCACTCCTCCGCCCGCTTGGGGTAGGCGTGGTCGGCGCCCAGGCGCAGGGCCAGCGCGTGGTAGTGGTCGCGGTGCCGCTCGCGCAGGCCCTCCGCCGGGCCCTTGAACTCCCGTATGGCGTCCAGCATGCGGTAGACGGTGTGGCCGGGGTCGCGCTCCCTGATGATGATCGACTTGTCGACCAGCCCGGCGAGCGCCGGGAAGACCCGGTGCGCGGGCAGCTCACCGCCCGCACAGACCCGTTCGGCGCCCGCCAGGTCGAACGTGCCGGAGAAGACGGTCAGCCGCTCCCACAGCAGGCGCTCCTCCGGCGTGCACAGCTCGTGGCTCCAGGCGACCGCCGCCGCCATGGCCGTGTCCGCGGGCAACCGCGACAGCGGTTCGTCCGGTACGGCACGCACCCGCGCCGCCGCGAGCTCGATGGCCAGCGGGATGCCCTGCATCCGGCGGCACAGCTCGGCGACGGCCTCGGCGTTGCGGTCGGTGAGCGAGAAGCCGGGGCGGGCGCGGTCGAGGAACAGCGCCACGGACTCGGTGCGCTCCAGATCGGCCCGCCGCAGGCCTTCTGACGGCACCGCCATCGGGCGGACGACCATGGTGTGCTCGCCGGGAGCGCGCAGGGCGTTCCTGCTGGTGACCAGCGCCTGCAGGCCCGGGGCCGCGGGAAGGAGCGCCTGGATGAGGGCGGAGCACTCGTCGGTGAGGTGCTCGCAGGTGTCCAGGACCAGGAGGGTCCGCTTGCTCGCCAGGTGGGCTTTGAGCAGCTCCAGCGGGGGTTCGCGGGACGGCTGGGCGAGCTCCAGGAGGTGGACGAGCGTCTGTTCCAGGGCTTCCGTGCCGGTGATCGCGGACAGCTCGGCGAAGACGACGCCGTCGGCGAAGGCTCGCCTGGTGAGCTGGGCGGCTCTTACGGCGACCCTGGTCTTGCCCACTCCGGCGACGCCGGTGACGGTGACCAGCCTGCCGCGTTGCAGCATGCGGCGGACCTCGGCGACCTCATGGCGGCGGCCGACGAAGCTGGTCGGCTCGGCGTGCCACGGCATCGGCGCCTCCCCCACGTCGCTGAACGTTCGCTGGGGGACACGCTATATGATCTTGCTGTTCCTGGGGCAGGACACACATTCCCCCCACACCCACTCAAACCCCGCGGGCATACGTCCTTTCCACACGTCAACGCCCCTGCGGGTGCGACCCGCGCGCATCCCCTGACGTCCCTCAGAAAGAGCCCCCAGAAAGCAGCTCCGGGCCTGGGGGCGCTGGCGAGGGGTGCGGCCCCCTGCCCGTGGAGTGGCGGCGAGTGCAGGCAGCACCCGGACGCGGGGCAGGGCGGCGGGGGTGCGTGGGCGCGGGGCCGCGGGGCCGCGAGGGCGCGGGACCGCGGGGGGTGAGGGCGCGGGACCGCGGGGGGTGAGGGCGCGGGGGCGTGAGGCGCCCTATGCGGGAAAGACGGAGCCCCCTGCCACTGGAGGCGTGGGGTGTGTGGCCTGCGAGAGACACGGGCGGTCCCGGAAATGCCGACGGCTCCCGCCCAGACGTTCGGGCGGGAGCCGTACGGGAAAAGCGTCAGAGACCGGCGGCCTGGCGCAGCGAGTCGGCGCGGTCGGTCGACTCCCACGAGAAGCCCTCGCGGCCGAAGTGACCGTAAGCAGCCGTCTCCGAGTAGATCGGGCGCTTCAGGTCGAGGTCGCGGATGATCGCAGCGGGCCGCAGGTCGAACACCTGGAGCACGGCCGCCTGGATCTTCTCCACCGACACCTTCTCGGTGCCGAACGTCTCGATGAACACGCC
Organism: Nonomuraea sp. NPDC050556; assembly: GCF_044457355.1. NCBI lineage: Bacteria > Bacillati > Actinomycetota > Actinomycetes > Streptosporangiales > Streptosporangiaceae > Nonomuraea > Nonomuraea sp. NPDC050556. The sequence continues at coordinate 3,614,575 of NZ_JBITGU010000001.1, forward strand.
CACCGGGTGCGCCTTGCCGATGGCGTAGGCGACCTGGACCTCGGCCCGGTCGGCCAGCCCGGCCGCGACGATGTTCTTGGCCACCCACCGCATCGCGTAGGCCGCGGAGCGGTCCACCTTGGACGGGTCCTTGCCGGAGAACGCGCCGCCACCGTGACGGGCCATGCCGCCGTAGGTGTCCACGATGATCTTGCGACCGGTGAGACCCGCGTCGCCCATCGGGCCGCCGATCTCGAAGCGCCCGGTCGGGTTGACCAGCAGGCGGTAGTCGGTCGTGTCGATCTCCAGCCCGGCGAGCACGTGGTCGACCACATGCTCCTTGATGTCGGGCGTCAGCATCTCCTTGAGGTCGATCTCCGCAGCGTGCTGCGTGGAGACGACGACCGTGTCGAGGCGCACCGGGGTGTCGCCGTCGTACTCGACCGTGACCTGGGTCTTGCCGTCGGGGCGCAGGTAGGGCACGGTGCCGTTCTTGCGCACCTCGGACAGGCGCTTGGCCAGGCGGTGGGCGAGCTGGATCGGCAGCGGCATCAGCTCGGGCGTCTCGCGGCACGCGTAGCCGAACATGAGGCCCTGGTCGCCCGCGCCCTGGCGGTCGAGCTCGTCGCCCGCGCCCTCTTCGCGCTGCTCGATGGCGGTGTCGACACCCTGGGCGATGTCGGGCGACTGCGCGCCGATGGACACCGACACGCCACAGGAGGCGCCGTCGAAGCCCTTGTGGGAGGCGTCGTAGCCGATTTCCAGAATCTTCTCGCGGACGACGCCGGCGATGTCGACGTAGGTCTCGGTCGTCACCTCGCCCGCGACGTGGACCTGGCCGGTAGTGATCAGCGTCTCGACGGCGACCCTGGACTTGGGGTCGTCCTTGAGCATGGCGTCGAGAATCGCGTCACTGATCTGGTCGGCGATCTTGTCCGGGTGGCCTTCGGTGACCGACTCGGAGGTGAACAGGCGACGTGACAACTCAGTGGCTCCTCATGCAGCGGCTGCTGACGGATGTGCGCCCGCGTTGGGCTTCGCCGAAGTGTAGCCCCAGGGGGGCTGGCATGACGAAATGAATCCGCCTCACAGGTCGGGAAGGGGGTCGGGGGGCAGGGTCTCGGGGGCGAAAACCTCGGCGTCCGCGGCGGAGACGACCGCCGCGTACTCCTCATCGAACTCGAACGACATCGAGCCGAGCTCGATGATCGGTCCAGGCGCGTGCAGGATCGGCCCGAGCCTGGTCTCGCGGGGGAAGGTGGCGTAGACGGAGACGGGCCGGTCGCTCCTGAGCATCCTGGTGGCCAGCACGTTCACCGCGGTGTCGGTCACCACGATGAGGAAGTTGGCCATTCCAGGCGGCCCGACGGACAGCGCGGGGAACACGTAGCGTATCCCCTCGTTCTCCCCCAGTAGCGTCCTGCACCGATCTCTGACAACGGAACTCACCGGCATGCGCTTCCCCCTTACCCATCAGTATCTGCAGGCATAAGGGGCGCCGCAACAGCCCGCCTGCCGTACCCACGCGATCGGGTACGGCAGGCGACGGCGTCAGGTCAGCTCGCGGACTGCTCGATCTCCTGCACCGGGCGCAGACCGGGCATCGCCGACGGCGCTCCGGCCTTCAGCGCGGCCAGGCGCGCCTCGATCTCGGTCTGCTCGCCGAGGTTCTCCAGGCTCTCGAACTGCACGTCCAGCGACGAGGCGGCCAGCTCCTGGGCGCCGATGACCTTGGCCTCCTCGCGCCGGATCTTGTCTTCGAACCTGCTGACCTCGCTGGTCGGGTCGAGGATGTCGATGCTCTTGAGCGCGTCCTGCACCTGCGACTGCGCCTGGGCGGTCTTGGCGCGGGCGACCAGCGAGTCGCGCTTGCCCTTGAGCTCGACCAGCTTCGACTTCATCTGGGTGAGGCCGCTCTTGAGCTTCTCGACGACCTCGCGCTGGGTGACGATGCCCGGCTCGGCGTCGGTCGCCTCCTTCTCCGAGGCCATCTGGCGGCTCAGGGCGAGCTTGGCGAGCTCGTCGAACTTGTTCGCCTCCGCGGCCTGCCCGCCCTGGCGCAGCTGGTCGGCCTTCTGGCTGGCGGCCAGCGCCTTCCTGCCCCACTCCTGGGCGGCCTTGACGTCCTCGTCGTGGTCGGCCTCGACCAGGCGCAGGCTGCCGATGGTCTGCGCGACGGCCTGCTCGGCCTCGGCGATGTTCTCCGTGTAGTCGCGGACCATCTGGTCCAGCATCTTCTGCGGATCTTCCGCCGAGTCGAGCAGCGCGTTGATGTTGGCTCTGGCCAGCTGCGCTACCCGGCCGAAGATGGACTGCTTGGTCATGCGTGCTCCCCCTAGAACGACCCTCCGGTCCCCCGGCGCCCGCGGGTGCGTGCGCCACCGAAGCTTCCTGGAGCGGGGTCGGCTCGACGCGTGCGCTGCCTGGACGGCTGCCGCGATCCGCTCATCATGCTCTCGATGAGGATGCCGCCGAGGACCGCGCCCATGGCCGCGCCTCCGCCTGACCCGCCGGTCCCGCGCCTCGCGCCGAACGCCGACACCTCGCCGCGTGCCTGGCTGCCCGCCTCCTGGGCGAGCTGGTCGGCGCGCTGGGCGGCGGCGAGCGCCCCCACCGGGTCGGTCGTCGCCTGCTTGGTGGCCTGGGTGAGCAGCCGCTCCGCCTCGGCCAGCCTGGTTCGCGCCGTGCTGCCGACCGCGCCCCTGTTGGTGGTGATGAAGTCCTTAGTGGCGGAGATCTCGCTGCGCGCGGCGAGCTGCGCCTGGCTGAGCATCGAGGCCGCCTGCTCCTCGCGCGCCTTCTTGTCGCGCACGCCGGACAGGCCCTGGTCGAGGGTGTTCTGCGCCTCCTCGACCCGGCGCAGCAGCGCGATCGGGTCGACGGGGCCGGACACGACGTCGGTGGCGACCTGGGTGGCCGCGCTCTCGGCGAAGGCGATCTGGGCGGACAGGTCGGCGGTGAACCGGTCGTCGGCCGCGACCGCCTTGGCCGCGGCGAGGTTGGCGGCGACCGCCTCCAGCGCGGGCTTCAGCCCCGCTGCGGCCCTGTCGAGGTCGTCGGCGCGCCGAGTGACCGCTTCCAGGAGCTGCTTGGCCTGGTCGACGGCCGACTGCGCGGCCAGCACGGGCACGACGGCCTTGCCGTTGTCGCCTGACTGGATGGCCGCGCGCGCCTCGCCGAGGCTCTGCGCGGCGAACTCCAGCCTGCTGGCCGCCTCGTCCGGGTTGCCCTCGACCGGGGTGATCGCGGTGGGGGCGTAACGCTGGGCGGTCTCGGCCAGGGCCTGCCGTACCTGGTCCACCTTGGGGGCGAGCTCGGCCTGGGCGCGCTCGACCTCGGCCAGGACCTGCGGCGCCTGGCCCTCCAGGTCGCGCAGCCGGTCGAACCCCTCGGACTCGGCGTCGAGCCTGGCGTTGGCCGCGGCGCAGCGCTGGACGATCTCCTCCAGCCACGCCTTCCTGGTGGCGTCGTCCTCGGGGATCTCGTCGTCGAGCTGCTGGCGCAGGTGGAAGGCGGCGTTGAGCTCGCCCTTGGCGTACTCCAGCGCCTCGGAGAAGCGCTGGGTGGCGTCGTCGCCGAACTGGGCGGCGGCGAACCCGATCTCCTGCTCCGAGGTCTTGACGGCGTCGTCGGTGTGCACGAGCGCCTGCCCTGCCCTGGTCTCCAGGTCCTTGAAGGTCGCCGCGGTCCGGGTGGACTTGCGGCGCCGGTAGTACAGGTAGCCGCCGACGCCGCCGGCCACCAGGACGCCGCCGACGATGAGCGGCGCGGCGCCGGATCCCTTCTCGCCGGTCTGGCCGCCCGTCTGGCCGCCTGCCGAGGTCGCGGCCATCTGCCTGCCGTACCCGTCGGCCGCCCCGATCGCCGCGGCCGCCCAGTCGCCCTGGCGCAGGGCAGGGACGATCGCGTTCTGGGCGACCTGCTTGAGCTGGGCGTCGGTGAGGGGCGCGTTGGTGTCTGCGGAGACGGCGTAGCGGCGCTCCGCCGTCGCGACGGCCATCAGGAGGTCGTCGCGGCCCAGGCCGCTCTGCTCGGCCGTGTCGTCGGCCCAGGTGGTGGCGTTCATGCCGCTGAAGTTCTTGACGTAGACGACGTAGAGGCGCAGGCCGGTGTCGTCGTAGAGCTTGCCGATCGAGCTCTCCACGGCGGCGGTCCTGTCGCCCAGCACGCCTTGGCGGTCGGTGACCGTTTCGGTGACCTTCCCCGGTTTCTCGGCGAAGGCGGCGGGCGCGGACAGGCACAGCAAAGCACCGACCATGCCGAAAATTCCCACGATGTGCCGCAAGCCCGACCGCCCCCGTCAGTCAAAAAGGCTGAAAACCCCCACGGCGACTCATCCCCGTTTGGCGGCAGGCGTACACATCAGTGCAGGTGAGCGGCTACCTGGTCCCATATGGCGTCGGCGACGTCCTCCTTGGGACCGCGCGGCACGTCGACAGGATCGCCGCCCCTGACGAGGATCGTGGCGGCGTTGTCCGGGGTGCCGAACGCCAGGTGCTCGCCGACCTGGTTGACGACGAGGAGGTCGCAGCCCTTGCGTTCGAGCTTGGCGCGGCCGTTGGCGAGCACGTCGTCGGTCTCGGCCGCGAACCCGGCGATCACGAGCGGGTACGGCCCGGCCTCGCGGCGGCGCTCGCCGAGCTCCGCCAGGATGTCCGGATTTTTCACCAGATGGAGAGGCTCGGGCTCGTCCGAGGTCTTCTTGATCTTGGAGTCGTAGCGGGTCGCGGGCCGGAAGTCGGCCACGGCCGCGGCCATGACGACCGCGTCGGCCTGCGCGCTCTCCTTGAGTACGGCTTCGCGCATCTCCAGCGCCGACTCCACCCGGATCACCCGGGCTCCCGCCGGATCGGGCAGCGACACGTTGGCCGCGACCAGCGTGACCTCGGCCCCGCGCGCGACAGCCGTACGGGCAAGGGCGTAACCCTGCAGCCCCGACGAGCGGTTGCCCAGGAACCTGACGGGGTCGAGCGCCTCGCGGGTGCCCCCAGCGGAGATCACCACCGAGCGCCCTGCCAGGTCGCGCGGCCGTCCTGCGGCCACTCTCAGGCAGACCTCGAAGATCTCCGACGGGTCGGGAAGGCGGCCTGGACCGGTGTCGGCGCCGGTGAGCCTGCCGACGGCTGGGTCGATCACGATCGCGCCGTGCTCGCGCAGCGTGGCGACGTTGGCCCTGGTCGCCGGGTGCTCCCACATCTCGGTGTGCATGGCGGGGGCGAACACCACCGGGCACCGCGCGGTGAGCAGCGTGTTGGTGAGCAGGTCGCCCGCCAGGCCGTGCGCGGCCTTGGCCAGCACGTCCGCCGTGGCGGGCGCGACGATCACGAGGTCGGCGCCCTTGCCGATGCGGACGTGCGGCACCTCGTGCACGCTCTGCCACACGTCGGTGGTCACCGGATTGCCCGACAGGGCCGCCCAGGTGGCCTCACCGACGAAGTGCAGCGACTCGCGGGTCGGCACGACGCGCACGTCGTGCCCGGACTCGGTGAACAGGCGCAGGAGCTCGCAGGCCTTGTAGGCGGCGATGCCCGCGCTGACGCCGAGAACGACCTTCATCGAAGGGTTAGACCGCGCCCTCGATGGGCTCGGCGTTGAGCAGGCCCTCGGCCACCTCGCGCAGCGCGATGGACAGCGGCTTCTCCTGGGCGTGCGTCTCGACCAGGGGGCCGACGTACTCCAACAGGCCCTCGCCGAGCTGGGAGTAGTAGGCGTTGATCTGGCGGGCGCGCTTGGCACCCATGATCACCAGGGAGTACTTGCTGTCGACGATGTCGAGCAGCGAATCGATCGAGGGGTTGGTGATGCCCTCGGTCGGCTGAGCAATGCCTGGCACGTCAGACCTCTCGGTTGCTGGATGTCTCTCCGACCTCTTGGAGGTCAGTCATCAAGGCTATCAGCCGATGGCACACATCCTGGACGTTCGTGTTCACCAGCGTGGTGTCGAACTCACCCTCGGCCGCGCATTCCACGCGCCCCGCGTCGAGGCGGCGGGCGATGACGTCCTCAGGCTCGGTGCCGCGGCCTCTGAGCCGCTTCTCCAGCTCTTCCCAGGACGGCGGGGCCAGGAAGACCAGCAGCGCCTCCGGCATGCTCTCACGCACCTGGCGGGCGCCCTGCAGGTCGATCTCCAGCAGAGTCGGTACGCCGTGGGCGAGCTTGTCCAGCACGGCGGCCCTGGGGGTGCCGTAGCGGTTGCCCGCGAACTCCGCCCACTCCAGCAGCTCCCCCGACGCGATGAGCCGGTCGAACTCCGCGTCGTCGGCGAAGAAGTACTCGACCCCGTGCTTCTCGCCGGGGCGGGGCTTCCTGGTGGTCACCGAGACCGACAGCCACACCTCAGGGTGTGCCCGCCGGATCTCGGCGACGACCGTGGACTTTCCGACGCCCGACGGCCCGGAGAGGACCGTCAGCCGTCTGCCGGGAGGAGGGAAGTCACCTTTGGCTCCGAATGTCATGGAACTGTCGGTCACTTCACTACCCCCGTTGAACCAGCGTTTTTTCTGTGGAACCGAGATTAGCTCTCGGAGCCACCGAACTCGCGCTCGAGGGCAGCCCTCTGGTTCGCACCGAGCCCGCGCACGCGGCGGGACTCGGCGATAGCAAGCCGCTCCATGAGCTGCTTGGCGCGGACCTTGCCCACGCCGGGAAGCGACTCGAGGAGCGCCGACACCTTCATCTTGCCGATGACGTCGTCGGTCTGCCCATCCTTAAGCACCTCAGCCAGAGAAACCGCGCCGTGCTTGAGCCGGTTCTTGACCTCGGCACGCTCTTTACGGGCCTTTGCAGCCTTCTCTAGGGCTGCGGCGCGCTGCTCAGGGGTCAGGGGAGGAAGAGCCACGCCGGGTCACCTCGAATTTCCTGTCGATGTACTCGGACGGGAAGGGAAACTAGCTGGTCAACGGCTCCTAGGCAACGTCAAGAGCCGTTTCTCTCATCACAAAATCCACTTCATCACTCTGTGTGGCTGGAAAACTACGGTGGGCTGATCAAAAAGCCCTCACTTCCCACTTCTCGCGAGTCGTCACCGAGGTCGGCGCGAATGCGACCATGATCACATTCCCTTCTCGATCTTGATGACCCAAACCCCAAATCTCACCCGACCGGAACCCCCCGGATGCGCCTGCCGGAGAGGCGATCCCGGCGCCGGAAAAGCCCGCGGATGTCCGCGCGGGGAGGGCCTCAGGAGAGGGCCGTGGGACCGGGAAGCCCGGCGCAGAAGGGCCCGCCGACGAGAGCGCGGCGGAGAGGGGCGTCAGGGCGAGGCGACCGCGGTCGCCTCACGGGACCGCCAACCGTCGGCGTACGCCCCTCCCGGCGGCCCCTCAGGACCCCCAAAAGGGCCCCGGCGACCGCACGGTGGAAGGACCACACGACCCGAGAACCCAGAAGGTCCTTCCGCCGTCCCTTCCCGCGGCCCTTCCGCGCAGAAGCAGACGCGGGCCGGAGAGGCGGCGCGGTGGGAGGCCGCGCGGCGAGAGGGGGCACCCGGGGAGAGAGCGCCCTGGGAGAGGGGGCGGCGTGTGAGGGGGGTGCCCTGCCTGAGGGCGCCTTGGAGGGGGGTTGGCGCGTGAGGAGGCGCCCTGAGAGAGGCGCCTTGGGAGGGGTGCGCCTTGTGAGGGGGTTGGCGTGTGAGGGGGGCGCCCTGGGAGAGGGGGCGCCCCGGGAGAGGGGGTTGGCGTTGGAGGGGGTTGGCCGTTAGGTGGGGATGCGGCGGAGGGCGGAGGCGATGGCGGCGGCGGCTGCGCCCGGGTCCGGGGAGCCCGTGATCGGGCGGCCGATCACCAGCAGGTCCGCCCCGTCAGCCAACGCCTGCTCCGGCGTAGCCACCCGCGCCTGGTCCTGCGTGTCCGCCCCCGCCGGCCGTACCCCCGGTGTGATCAGGCTGATGTCCGGCCCCACCTCCGACCGCACCAGCGCCACCTCGTGCGGCGAGCACACCAGCGCCGTAGCCCCCGCCGACACCGACATCAGCGCCAACCGCCGCACAGCATCAGAAGCAGGCCCAGACAGCCCGATCCGCCCCAGATCCGCCTCGGACAGCGACGTGAGCACGGTCACCGCCGCGATCTGGGCCTGCGGAGCGGCCTGTACGGCCGCCTGGATCATCGCGGGCCCCCCGGCCGCGTGCACGGTCAGGATCGCCGGCCGCAGCCTCGCTACGGCCCTTGTGGCCCCCGCGACGGTGTTCGGGATGTCGTGCAGCTTCAGGTCGAGGAACACCTTGACCCCGCTGGCCCCGCGCACCGAGGCGATCACGTCGGGTCCGTAGCGCAGGTACAGCTCCAGCCCGACCTTGACGGTGCTCACGTGCGGGGTGACGAGCGAGGCCCAGCGGGCCGCCGTCTCCAGATCGGGCGCGTCGAGGGCGACGGCGATGGGTGCGGGCCTCAAGATGCGTACTCCAAACAGGTCACAGGGAACTTTCCTCGAGATGCCGCGGGGCGCTGCCCGGCGGCCGGTGTGCCAGCCCGATCGCGTCGGCCAGTCGGTGGAAGCCGCGCGCCTGCAGCAGCTCCTCCAGCTCCCGCTCGATGCGCAGGCAGGCGTAGGGGTCGTGGAACAGCGCGGTGCCCACCCCCACGGCGCACGCCCCCGCCAGGATCAGCTGGAAGGCGTCGCGCCCGCTCATCACCCCGCCGACGCCCACGATGGGCACGCCGGGCAGCGCCGCGTGCACCTGCCAGACGCACCGCACCGCGACCGGCAGCACGGCGGGCCCCGACAGCCCGCCGGTCACGGCGGCGAGCGACGGGCGCAGGGTGGCGGTGTCGATCGCCATCCCCAGCGGATTGTTGATCATCGAGAGCACGTCGGCGCCCGCGTCGACGCAGGCGCGGGCCACCGCGACGATGTCGCCCACGTCGGGCGAGAGCTTGGCGATCACCGGCACGTCGTAACGCATGACCGACCGGACGGACGCGACCACCTCGGCCGAGGAACCGGGGTCGCGGGCGAAGACGCGGCCGCGGTCCTCGATGTTGGGGCAGTTGAGGTTGACCTCGACGGCGCCCACCCCTGGCGCGTCGGTGAGCCTGCGCGCCAGCGCCGAGTATTCGGCCACGGTGCCGCCGCCGACCGACACGACGGTCCTGATGCCGCGCTGGGCCAGCCAGGGCAGTTCGCGCTCCAGAAAGGCGTCGATGCCCGGCCCCTGCAGCCCGACGGCGTTGAGCATGCCCGAGGGCGTCTCCGCCATGCGCGGGGTGGGCCGTCCGGCGCGCGGCGCCATGGTGATCGACTGGGTGACGAGGGCGCCGAGCCGGTGCAGGTCGAAGAACTGCGACAGCTCGCGCCCCGACCCTGCGCACCCGGCCGCCGTCATGACGGGGTTGCCGAGCTCCACGTGCGCCAGGAAGGTCCGCATGTCAACCGCCATAGTCACTCCTGTAGAGGTGCAGGAGGCACAGCGCCACGTGCTGAATCGGCAAATCAACTGACATGTCGCGCACCACCGCCCGGCGCGCCGAGAGCGTCGAACGGGATCGTTCCCACATCCTCGAACCGCACCCGTTCCCCCCTGAAGACCGGCCCGTCCGTGCAGGCGCGCAGCATCCTGGTGACGCCGTCGTCGCCGATCACCGGCAGCACGCAGGTCATGCAGACCCCGATGCCGCAGGCCATCGACTCCTCGACGGCCACCTGGACGGGGATGTCGAACTCCATCGCCACCGCGGTGACCGAGCGCAGCGCGTCCATGGGCCCGCAGGCGTAGACGACGTCGGCGTGCGTGTCGGTGATCACCGACGGCAGCGCGTCGCCCACGGTCCCGCGCACGCCGAGCGACCCGTCGAGCGTGGTCAGCGTGGTGGTCTGGCCGGTACGGCGGGCCCGCATCGCTCCGAACACCCGGTCGGCCGAAGCCGCGCCGAGCACGAAGTCGACGCGGCAGCCCCGCTCCATGAGCGCGTCGGCGACGGGGAAGAGCACGGCTGAGCCGTACTCCGCCCCCACCAGCACGCAGGTGGCCGGGTCGCGCGGGAGCGGGAACGGGCGCCCGAGCGGTCCGACCAGGTCGAGCGTGTCGCGCGCGCGCCGCTCAGCCAGCCAGGCCGTCCCTGGGCCGCTCACCGTGAAGACGATCTCCACGGTGCCGCCGTAGTCGGGCTTGACGTCGTGGATGGAGAAGGCGCGCCGCGTCACCATCGACGTGCTCGCGCCGCCCACGGCCACCGAGACGAAGTGGCCGGGGCGGTGGCGTTCGGCGATGCCTGGCGCCACCACCGTCAGCGCATGGTAGGCGTCGACCCGGCGCGTCGTCAGCACCGTGCCTGTCACCTGCACCGGAGTCCCGGCCGTCGTCATCACCTCCCGTGGGAGCTACCCCCGCAGCGCCCGTGCGTGCTCCTGGAGGGACCGTACGCCGACATCGCCACGGACGATCGCCTGGATGCCCGCGGCTGCGGCGGCGAGTCCCTGGACCGTCGTGATGCACGGGATCCCGCGCAGCACGGCGGCGGTGCGGATGTCGTAGCCGTCCAGGCGCGGCCCGGACTGCCCCGGGCTGCCGAACGGCGTGTTCACGATCAGATCCACCTCTCCGTCCAGGATGCACTGGACGATGGTGGGCTCCCCGGAGGGTCCCGTCCCGTCGCTCTGCTTGCGCACGATCTTGGCATGGACTCCGTTACGGCGCAGCACCTCGGCGGTGCCCTCCGTAGCCAGAATCTCGAACCCGAGATCGGCCAGCGCCCTGACCGGGAAGATCATGGCGCGCTTGTCGCGGTTGGCGACCGAGACGAAGGCGCGGCCCTTGGTGGGCAGCTCGCCGTACGCCGCCGCCTGCGACTTGGCGTAGGCGATGCCGAAGAACTCGTCGATGCCCATGACCTCACCGGTCGAGCGCATCTCAGGGCCGAGGACGGTGTCGACGCCGCGGAAGCGGTTGAACGGCAGCACCGCCTCCTTGACCGCGATCGAGGCGTCCAGCGGCAGCGTGCCGCCGTCGCCCGTCGCGGGCAGCATGCCCTCGGCGCGCAGCTCCGCGACGGTGGCGCCCATCATGACGCGGGCGCAGGCCTTCGCGAGCGGCACAGCGGTGGCCTTGGACACGAACGGCACCGTACGGCTGGCACGCGGGTTCGCCTCGAGCACGTAGAGCACGCCTGCGGACATGGCGTACTGCACGTTGAGCAGCCCGCGCACCCCCACTCCCCTGGCGATGGCCTCGGTGGCCGCGCGGATGCGCTTGATGTCGGCCCCGCCCAGGGTGATCGGCGGCAGCGCGCACGCCGAGTCGCCCGAGTGGATCCCGGCCTCCTCGATGTGCTCCATGACGCCGCCGAGGTAGAGCTCCTCGCCGTCGAAGAGCGCGTCGACGTCGATCTCGATGGCCTCGTCGAGGAACTTGTCGACCAGCACGGGATGCCCGCCCTCCTGGGCGGCCATGTAGGTGCTGAGCGTCTCGTCGTCGTAGACGATGGCCATCCCGGCCCCGCCCAGCACGTACGAGGGGCGGACCAGGACCGGGTAGCCGATCTCCTCGGCGATGGCGAGCGCCTCGGCGACGGTCAGCGCGGTGCCGTGCTTGGGCGCGGGCAGCCCGGCCTCGGCCAGCACGCGGCCGAACGCGCCGCGCTCCTCCGCCAGGTGGATCGACTCGGGCGAGGTGCCGACGACCGGCACCCCGGCGTCCTTGAGCGCCTGCGCGAGACCCAGCGGCGTCTGGCCGCCGAGCTGCACGATGACGCCCGCGACCGGGCCGGTCTGCTGCTCGGCGTGCACGACCTCCAGGACGTCCTCCAGGGTGAGCGGCTCGAAGTAGAGCCGGTCGGAGGTGTCGTAGTCGGTCGAGACCGTCTCGGGGTTGCAGTTGACCATGACGGTCTCGTATCCGGCGCGCGACAGCTCGAAGGAGGCGTGCACGCAGGCGTAGTCGAACTCGATGCCCTGCCCGATCCGGTTCGGCCCGCTGCCCAGGATCAGCACCTTGGGACGGTCACCGTACGGGACCTCGCTCTCCTCGTCGTAGGTCGAGTAGAGGTAGGGCGTCTTGGCGGAGAACTCGGCGGCGCAGGTGTCCACGGTGTTGTAGACCGGGCGCAGGCCCAGGGCGTGGCGCAGGTCGCGCACGCGCGACTCGTCCAGGCCGCGGATCTCGCCGATCTGCGCGTCGGAGAAGCCGTGCCGCTTGGCCCGCTCCAGCACCTCGCGGGTGAGCTCGCCCGCCTCGCCCAGCGCCGTGGCCTCCTCGTGCAGGAGGAAGAGCTGGTCGATGAACCAGGGGTCGACGTTGGTCGCCTCGAACAGCTCCTCGGCGCTCGCCCCCGCCCTGATGGCCTGCTGCATCGTGCGCAGCCGCCCGTCGTGGGGGGTACGGCAGGCGTCCAGCAGCTCCGCCTTGCCGGAGACCTCCCCCGCCCAGGTGAACGAGGAGTTCTTCTTCTCCAGCGACCGCAGCGCCTTCTGCAGCGCCTCGCCGAAGGACCGGCCGATGGCCATCGCCTCGCCCACCGACTTCATGTGGGTGGTGAGCGTCTGGTCGGCGCCGCGGAACTTCTCGAACGCGAAGCGCGGCACCTTGACCACGATGTAGTCGAGCGACGGCTCGAAGGAGGCCGGGGTCTCCTGGGTGATGTCGTTCGGGATCTCGTCCAGCGTGTAGCCGATGGCCAGCTTGGCGGCGATCTTCGCGATCGGGAACCCGGTCGCCTTGGACGCCAGGGCGCTGGAGCGGGACACGCGGGGGTTCATCTCGATGACGACCATGCGCCCGGTGCGCGGGTCGACGGCGAACTGGATGTTGCAGCCGCCGGTGTCCACGCCGACCTCGCGGATGACCGCGATCGCGACGTCACGCATGTTCTGGTACTCGCGGTCGGTCAGCGTCAGCGCGGGCGCGACGGTGACCGAGTCGCCGGTGTGCACGCCCATCGGGTCGATGTTCTCGATGGAGCACACGATGACCACGTTGTCGTGCTTGTCGCGCATGACCTCGAGCTCGTACTCCTTCCACCCGATGATGGACTCCTCGAGGAGCACCTCGGTGGTCGGGCTCGCGTCGAGACCCTGCCCGGCGATGCGGTGCAGGTCGTCCTCGTTGTAGGCGAAGCCGGAGCCGACGCCGCCCATCGTGAAGGAGGGCCTGACCACCAGCGGGTAGCCGAGCTGGTCAGCCGCCTTGAGGCACTCGTCCATGGTGTGGCAGACGACGCTCTGCGCTGATTCCGCGTTCAGGCCGCGCTCGCGGGCGACCTTGGCGACGATCTCCTTGAACAGCTCGCGGTTCTCCCCCGCCTGGATCGCGTCGAAGTCGGCGCCGATGAGCTCGACCTTGTACTTCTCGAGCACGCCCGCCTCGTGCAGCGCGACCGCCGTGTTGAGCGCGGTCTGGCCGCCCAGGGTCGGCAGGAGCGCGTCGGGGCGCTCCTTGGCGATGATCTTCTCGACGAACTCGGGGGTGATCGGCTCGACGTAGGTGGCGTCGGCGAACTCGGGGTCGGTCATGATCGTGGCCGGGTTGGAGTTGACCAGGATCACCCGGAAGCCCTCGGCGCGCAGCACGCGGCAGGCCTGGGTGCCCGAGTAGTCGAACTCGCACGCCTGCCCGATCACGATCGGCCCGGAGCCGATCACCATGATCGACTGGATGTCCTCACGCTTGGGCACGGGTCATAACCTCGCAGAACTCGTCAAAGAGATAAGCGGCGTCGTGGGGGCCTGCCGCGGCCTCCGGGTGGTACTGCACGCTGAAGGCGCGCCCGTCGGTGAGCCTGAGCCCTTCGACGCAGTCGTCGTTGAGGTTGACGTGGGTGACCTCGCCCGGCCCGTACGGAGTGTCGAACGTGGGCGGCGCCTCGACCGCGAAGCCGTGGTTGTGCGCCGAGATCTCGACCTTGCCGGTCCGCACGTCCTTGACCGGCTGGTTGACGCCCCGGTGGCCGTAACGCAGCTTGTAGGTGGTCAGGCCGAGCGCGCGGCCGAAGAGCTGGTTGCCGAAGCAGATGCCGAAGAACGGCACCCTGGCCTCCAGCACCTTCTGCAGCGCGGTGACGTCGGCGGTCGCCGGGTCGCCGGGGCCGTTGGAGAAGAAGACGCCGTCGGGCCTGACGGCCATGATGTCGTCGAACGTGGCCGTGGCGGGCAGCACGTGCACCTCGCAGCCGCGCTCGGCCATGCGGTGCGGCGTCATGCCCTTGATGCCCAGGTCCACGGCGACGACGGTGAACTTCTTCCCGCCGATCGCCTCCACGACGTAGGGCTCGGTGGTGGCCACCTCGGCCGCCAGGTCGGCGCCCTCCATGACCGGCGCGAGCCGTACCCGCTCGACCAGGGCCTCGACGGGCTCGGCCGGAGAGGTGAAGATCCCGGCGCGCATGGCGCCGCGCTCGCGCAGGTGGCGGGTCAGCGCGCGGGTGCCCTGGATGGCGATGCCGACGACGCCCTGCTCCTTGAGGTAGGAGTCGAGCGAGCGGTTGGCGCGCCAGTTGGAGACGACGCGGGACGGCTCGCGCACGACGTAGCCCGCGACCCAGACCTTCGAGGACTCGGGGTCCTCGTCGTTGACGCCGGTGTTGCCGATGTGCGGCGCGGTCATCGCGACGATCTGGCGGTGGTAGGAGGGGTCGGTGAGGGTCTCCTGGTAGCCGGTCATGCCGGTGTTGAAGACCATCTCACCGAAGGTCTCGCCTTCGGCGCCGTAGGGGGTTCCGTGGAAGACGCGACCGTCCTCCAGCACAAGCACCGCTGAATTCACGCAAGCTTCCCTTCGAGAACAGTCGGCTTGCCGCGCAGGAACGTGGCGACTACGCGGCCGGGCAGCGTCATGCCCTCGTAGGGCGTGTTGCGGCTCTTCGACGCGAACGCGGAGGGATCCACCTCGGTGCGCACGGACGGGTCGTACAGGGTGATGTTGGCGGGGGCGCCGACCTCGATCGCCTGGCCGTGCCCGGTCAGGCGGCCGATGCGGGCCGGGGTGATCGACATGCGCTCGGCCACGCCGGCCCAGTCGAGCAGGCCGGTGTCGACCATGGCCTCCTGGACCACGCTCAGCGCGGTCTCCAGGCCGACCATGCCCATGGCGGCCGCCGCCCACTCGGTCTCCTTGTCCTCGACCGGGTGCGGGGCGTGGTCGGTGGCGACGACGTCGATCGTGCCGTCGGCGAGGGCTCCTCTGAGCGCCTCGACGTCCGCGGCGGTGCGCAGCGGCGGGTTGACCTTGTAGATCGGGTTGTAGGAGCCGTTGGGCGAGGTCTCGACCAGGTCGTCGGTCAGCAGCAGGTGGTGCGGGGTGACCTCGGCGGTGACGTTCCAGCCTTTCGACTTGGCCCAGCGGATGATCTCCACCGAGCCTGCCGTCGAGACGTGGCAGACGTGCAGGCGGGAGCCGACGTGCGCGGCCAGCAGGCAGTCGCGGGCGATGATCGCCTCTTCCGCGACGGCGGGCCAGCCGGCCAGGCCGAGCCTGCCGGAGATGACGCCCTCGTTCATCTGGGCGCCGCCGGTCAGGCGGGGCTCCTGGGCGTGCTGGGCGACGACGCCGTCGAACGCCTTGACGTACTCCAGGGCGCGGCGCATGAGCACCGCGTCGTCCACGCAGCGGCCGTCGTCGGAGAAGACGCGCACCTGGGCGGCCGAGTCGGCCATGGCGCCCAGCTCGGCGAGCTGCTTGCCCTCCAGGCCGACGGTGACCGCGCCGACCGGCTGCACGTCGCAGTGGCCGAACTCGCGGCCCAGGCGCCAGACCTGCTCGACGACGCCGGCGGTGTCGGCGACGGGCATGGTGTTGGCCATGGCGTGCACGGCGGTGTAGCCGCCGCGGGCCGCGGACTGGGTGCCGGTCTGGACGGTCTCGGCGTCCTCGCGGCCCGGCTCGCGCAGGTGGGTGTGGAGGTCGACGAGGCCGGGCAGCGCGATGAGCCCCTGACCGTCGATGCCCTCTCCGCCGAGCTGACCGATCTCGGTGATGACGCCGTCTTCGATGCGGATGTCCTGCGGCTCGCCACCGAGGATCCGTACGTTCTTGATGATCATGCGGTTTCTCCCCCGAGGAGCAGGTACAGGACGGCCATGCGGATGGTCACGCCGTTGGTGACCTGCTCGACGATCGTCGAGCGCGGGGAGTCTGCCACCTCGGCGGCGATCTCCATGCCCCTGTTCATCGGGCCCGGGTGCATGACGATGGCCTCGTCGGGCATGCGGGAGAACCGCTCCCTGTCGAGGCCGTAGCGGCGCGAGTACTCGCGCTCGCTCGGGAAGTACGCGGCGTTCATCCGCTCCTTCTGCACACGCAACATCATGACGACGTCGGACTTGGGGAGCATCGAGTCCAGGTCGTACGAGACCGAGCACGGCCAGGTGTCGACCGAGACCGGTAGCAGCGTCGGCGGCGCGACCAGCGTCACGTCGGCGCCGAGCGTGGCCAGGAGCAGCACGTTGGAGCGGGCGACGCGGCTGTGCAGCACGTCGCCGACGATGGTGACCTTGCGCCCCTCGAGGTTGCCCAGGCGGCGGCGCATGGAGAAGGCGTCGAGCAGCGCCTGCGTGGGGTGCTCGTGCGTGCCGTCGCCCGCGTTGACGACGCTGCCCTTGACCCAGTTGGCCAGCCGGTACGGAGCACCGGAGGCGCCGTGCCGCATGACGACCGCGTCGGCGCCCATGGCCTCCAGGGTCAGCGCGGTGTCCTTGAGCGACTCGCCCTTGGAGACCGACGAGCCCTTGGCAGAGAAGTTGATGACGTCGGCCGACAGCCGCTTGGCCGCCGCCTCGAAGGAGATGCGGGTGCGGGTGGAGTCCTCGAAGAACAGGTTGACCACCGTGCGGCCGCGCAGCGTCGGCAGCTTCTTGATGGAACGTTCCGAGACCCTCGCCAGCTCCTCCGCCGTGTCGAGGATGAGCAGGGCGTCGTCCTTGGACAGGTCGCCCGCGGAAATGAGATGGCGGTTCACTTGATCAGCTCCACTGCGTCGCGCCCGTCGGTCTCCTCGAGGTAGACCTTCACCTTCTCGCTCTTGGCCGTAGGCAGGTTCTTGCCGACGTAGTCGGCCCTGATCGGCAGCTCGCGATGCCCCCTGTCGACCAGGACGGCGAGCTGTACGGCACGCGGGCGCCCGAGGTCGTTGAGCGCGTCGAGCGCGGCGCGGATGGTGCGGCCGGAGAAGAGCACGTCGTCGACGAGCACGATGACCTTGTCGTCGATGCCGTCGGCGGGAAGCTCGGTGTGGCCCAGGGCGCGGGCCGGCTTGGAGCGGAGGTCGTCGCGGTACATGGTGATGTCGAGCGAGCCGATCGGGACCTTGACGTCCTCGACCTTCTCCAGTCGCTCACCGATGCGCGCGGCCAGCGTGGCGCCGCGGGTGGGGATGCCCAGAAGGACGACGCCTTCCGCTCCCTTGGTGCGCTCGAGGATCTCGTGCGCTATCCGGGTCAGCGCCCGGTGGATGTCGGGGCCTTCGAGAACGGCCCTTGATTCGGACATGGTTAAGGCTCACCACCTTTCCCGCCTCACGGGACGGGTCTTAAAAGGGTGTCGGTCGGGACACACAGTACCAGCACCCACCTGGTAAGACGCGGAGGGGGTACGCTGGCGATCACGTTACGTGTTCGGGGGGACGCAGTGGGTGCGCAGCTTCGTCAGATCCGCCAGCGGATCAAGTCCGTCAAGTCGACCGCGAAGATCACGCGGGCACAGGAGCTGATCGCCTCCTCCCGGGTGGGCAAGGCGCGCGACAGGGCGATGGAGGCGGAGCCGTACGCCAGGGAGATCTCGAAGGCGGTCTCGGCGCTCGTCAGCCACCACATGAAGATGAACCACGCGTTGCTCAACGAGGTGCCTGACGCGTCGCGGGTGGCGATCCTGCTGCTGACCAGCGACCGGGGGTTCTGCGGGGGCTACAACCACAACGTGATCCGCCAGGGGCAGGCGCTGACCGAGCTGATGCGCCAGCAGGGCAAGGAGCCGGTCGTCTACGTGCTGGGGCGCAAGGGCGTCGAGTGGCACCGGTTCAGGGACCGGGAGATGGCGGGCGAGTGGGTCGGGATGTCGGGGCAGCCCGACTACGCGACGGCGGCCGAGATCGGGCAGACGCTGATCGACGCTTTCGACATGCCCACACGGGAGGGCGGGGTGGGTGAGGTGCACGTGGTGTCGACGGAGTTCGTGTCGATGCTGACGCAGCGGACGAGCGTGCGGCGGATCCTGCCGTTGGAGGTGGAGGAGGTCACGGAGACCGGCTCCGTGGCGTCGTCCGCGCTCCCCAAGGCGCCGTACGAGTTCGACCCGTCGCCTGAGGCTGTGCTGGACGAGATGTTGCAGAAGTACGTGCGGTCGCGGATCTGGTACATGATGCTGTCGTCGGCGGCCTCCGAGTGGGCGGCGCGGCGGACGGCGATGATGTCGGCTACGGAGAACGCGCACGAGATCATCGACAAGCTGACCCGGGAGGCCAACGAGGCCCGGCAGGCGGAGATCACCACCGAGATCACCGAAATCGTCGGCGGCGCCGAAGCCCTCAAACACGGCTGACCCATCCCCCACCGCGAGAAGGATGGACGGGTGGGTGAGAGAGCCCGCCCTTCCCACCCGTCCTTCCAGCCCCCGCCACCCTTCCCCCGTCCATCCCGCCCCCACCCGTCCTTCCGGCCCGACGTCCCCGTCGGCCCCTCCCGTGGACCTCCCCCACCGACCTCCACGCCCCGCCGTCGCCCCTCTGACGTCGAGTAAAGGACCTCTAGGTGCCCCTTGGGCGCGCGGGGCCCCGAGAGCGCTGGCGCCTTTCGGGGTTGAGGTCTTGGGGTTGAGGTCTTGGGGTTGGTTGGGTTGCGCGAAACGGACAAAAGGCTATAAAACTTCCTTCAAGCATTCTTGGGGGAGGTATCACCATGGCCCTGTCGGCTCAGGACCGCCGCACGCTCGACGCGATCGCCGCTCATCTCACCGCCGACGATCCGGCACTGGTGCGCAGCCTGTCCGAGCACGGCGGCTCCGCGATGGTCACCGCCGAGCGCATCACCTCCCGCTGGGACGCCTGGCCGGTCGCCGCCATGGCCGTCTGCATGGCCGTCTTCGCCCTGACCCTCATCCTCACGGGCGCCCCGCACTAGTTTGCTCACCCCACGTGACGGGCAAATCACCCTTCGTCATAATCGGGGGGTTGTGTCATGGGGGAGCCTCAGCCACCGCCGCCGGACGGCGGTCTGGTCACAGCTGAAGAAGAGATGGTCGGCCTGCGCGACGGCCCCGGCCGCACCCTGGGCCTGGGCGCCGCGGTCGCGCTGGTCGTCGGCAACATCGTCGGGACGGGCATCTTCGTCATGCCCGCCTCGCTGGCCGCCTACGGAACGGTCAGCCTCGTCGCGATGGTGCTCTGCACGGTCGGCGCCATCGCGATGGCGCTCGTGTTCGGCAAGCTCGGCGCGCGCGTTCCCGCCGGCGGCGGGCCGTACGCCTATGCCCGCGAGGCCTTCGGCGAGTTCATCGGTTTCTGGTCGGCGTGGTCGTTCTGGCTCACCGCCTGGATCGGCAACGCGAGCATCGCCGTCGCGTGGGTCGCCTACGTCAACTACTTCGTGCCCTGGGACAGCACCCTCGGCAAGATCGTCATCGCGCTGGTCGGACTCTGGATCCCGGCGCTGATCAACATGCTCGGTGCCAAGAACATGGCGCTGTTCCAGACGATCACCACGATCCTCAAGTTCGCGCCGCTGCTCTTCGTCGGCGTCGTCGGCCTGTTCTTCATCAGGGGCGGCAACTTCGGCCCGTTCCTCGCCGAGGGCGCGGGGTTCGGCGCCACGATGGCCGCCATCAGCGCGGCCGGCGCGATCACGCTGTTCATCTACTCCGGCGTGGAGAGCGTCACCATCGCGGCGGAGAAGGTCAAGGATCCCAAGCGCAACATCGGCAGGGCCAGCCTCATCGGCGTCCTGGCCTGCGCGGTGCTGTATCTCCTGAGCACCGTCGCGGTCATGGGCACCGTCCCGCACGACCGGCTGGTGAGCTCGACGGCGCCGTTCGCCGACGCGATCAACACGATGTTCGGCGGCACGTGGGGCGGCGGGATCATGGCCGCCTGCGCCATCGTCTCCGGCATCGGCGCGCTGAACGGCTGGACCATGCTGGTCGCCGAGATGCCGCTGGCCGCGGCCAAGGACGGGATGTTCCCGACCCTGTTCGCGAAGGAGTCGCGCCGGGGCGCGCCGGTCAACGGCATCCTCATCGGCACGATCCTGACCTCGCTGATGGCGGTGTTCGCCTACTTCCAGGAGGACGCCTTCACCTCGGTCGTGCTGCTGGCCTCCTTCACCACGGCCATCCCGTACTTCTTCTCGGCGGCAGCCCAGCTGTTCTGGCTGTACACGGGCGAGCGGCAGGTCAACAAGGCCAACCTCGCCAAGGACGTCGTCATCGCCCTGCTGGCGATGCTGTTCGCCTTCTGGATCGTGTACGGCTCGGGCGGCCAGGCGGTGCTGCTGGCCATGCTCTTCATGCTCATCGGGGTGCCCGTCTACATCTGGCTCAAGGCAAAGCGCGGTGAATACGGACCGCGCGAGCTCTCACGGGGGATACAGAACAAATGACCTTTCATGTCGATTCCGAGGTGGGCCGGCTCCACCAGGTGATGCTCCACAAGCCGGAACTCGCCCTCAAGCGGCTCACGCCGTCCAACAAGGACGAGTTCCTCTTCGACGACGTGCTGTGGGTGCAGCGCGCGCTGGAGGAGCACGAGGAGTGGCAGCAGGTCCTGCGCGACCGCGGGATCACCGTCTACATGCTGGCCGACCTGCTGCGCGAGACCCTCGACATTCCCGAGGCGCGCAAGCACATCCTGGACGCGGTGGTGGACGAGCGCTGGGTGGGCCCGCTGGCCACCGACGCCATCCGCAACACGCTCGACTCGCTGCCCTCCTCCGAGCTGCAGCAGTTCCTGACCGGGGGCATCACCAAGGGCGAGCTCATGGAGCGCGGCGCCGACCCCAAGAGCGTGGCCTTCCACGTGCTGGAGCCGACCGACTTCATCCTGCCGCCGCTGCCCAACCACCTCTTCACCCGCGACACCTCGTGCTGGATCTACAACGGGGTGTCGATCAACGCGATGAAGAAGAAGGCCCGCCAGGCCGAGACGGTCAACCTGGAGGCGATCTACCGGTTCCACCCGGTCTTCGCGCCCGAGTTCGGCACCGGCTTCAACGTCTGGATGCCGGGTACGGCTGTCGCCCCCGCCACGATGGAGGGCGGCGACGTCCTGGTCATCGGGCGCGGAGCCGTACTCATCGGCATGAGCGAGCGCACGCAGCCGCAGGCCGTCGAGATGCTGGCGCAGAACCTGTTCAAGGCGGGGGCGGCGAAGAAGATCGTCGCGCTCAACATGCCGAAGGCGCGCGCGTTCATGCACCTGGACACCGTCATGACGAACGTCGACGTGGGCGTGTTCACGAAGTACGCGGGGCTCGGCATGCTGCCCTCGTACACGATAGAGCCGGGCGACAACGACAAAGAGGTCAAGGTCACCGACCACCCGGCCGAGGACATGCACAAGGCCATCGCCCGCGCCCTCGACCTGGACGACATCAAGATCCTCACCGCGACGCAGGACGTCTACGCCGCCGAGCGGGAGCAGTGGGACGACGGGTGCAACGTGCTGGCCATCGAGCCCGGCGTCGTCGTCGCCTACGAGCGCAACACCACGACCAACAACTTCCTGCGCTCGCAGGGCATCGAGGTCATCACGATCAGGGGCAGCGAACTCGGCAGAGGGCGCGGCGGACCGCGGTGCATGAGCTGCCCGCTCGAGAGGGACGGGATCTGACCATGGCTTTCAACCTGCGCAACCGCAGCTTCCTCAAGGAGCTCGACTTCACGCCCGAGGAGTTCGGCTTCCTGCTGCAGCTCTCGGCCGACCTGAAGGCGGCCAAGTACGCCGGGATCGAGCAGCAGCGGCTCAAGGGCAAGAACATCGCGCTGATCTTCGAGAAGA
The DNA here is from genome assembly GCF_044457355.1 of Nonomuraea sp. NPDC050556. Lineage (NCBI taxonomy): Bacteria > Bacillati > Actinomycetota > Actinomycetes > Streptosporangiales > Streptosporangiaceae > Nonomuraea > Nonomuraea sp. NPDC050556. The sequence goes on from NZ_JBITGU010000001.1 coordinate 3,636,462, forward strand.
CCTCGACGCGCACCCGCTGCGCCTTCGAGGTCGCCGCGCACGACCAGGGCGCGCACGTCACCTACCTCGACCCGACCGGCTCGCAGATGGGCCACAAGGAGTCGGTGAAGGACACCGCGCGCGTGCTGGGCCGCATGTTCGACGGCATCGAGTACCGGGGCAGCAAGCAGGAGTACGTCGAGGAGCTGGCCGCCTACTCGGGCGTCCCGGTCTGGAACGGGCTGACCGACGAGTGGCACCCGACGCAGATGCTCGCCGACATGCTCACCATGCAGGAGCACAGCGACAAGCCGCTGCACGAGATCTCCTTCGCCTACCTGGGCGACGCGCGCAACAACATGGGGCACTCGCTGCTGGTCACCGGCGCGATGTTCGGCATGGACGTGCGGCTGGTCGCGCCGAAGAAGCTGCAGCCCGACGCCAAGATGGTCGTCAAGCCCGCCAAGGACCTGGCCAAGCAGACCGGCGCCACGATCACCATCACCGACGACGTGGCCAAGGGCGTCAAGGGCGTCGACTACGTCTACACCGACGTGTGGGTGTCGATGGGCGAGCCGAAGGAGGTGTGGGACGAGCGGATCAAGCTGCTCATGCCGTACCAGGTCAACGACAAGCTGATCAAGGCGACGGGGAACCCCCAGGTCAAGTTCATGCACTGCCTGCCCGCCTTCCACAACAGGGAGACGAAGGTCGGCGAGGACCTGTACGAGAAGACCGGCTTCGACGCGCTCGAAGTGACCGAGTCGGTCTTCGAGTCACCCCGCTCGATCGTCTTCGACGAGGCCGAGAACAGGCTCCACACCATCAAGGCGATCATGGTCGCCACCCTGGGGTCATGATCATGTCCGTAAGAGTCGCCCTTCGGGCGAACACGATCAAGGCGCGTGTTCACTGCGACGCCACCCTGGGGTCCTGAGATGAGGGTCCTGGTCGCCCTCGGGGGCAACGCGTTGCTGCAACGAGGCGACAAACCTGACGCCGACGTGCAGATCGCCAACGTGAACACGGCGGTCAAGACCCTCGCCATGGTCGCCGAGGAGCACGAGCTCATCATCACCCACGGCAACGGCCCGCAGGTCGGGGTCCTGGCGCTGGAGAGCGCCTCGGACCCGAACCTGACCAGGCCGTACCCGTTCGACACGCTCGGCGCCGAGACGCAGGGCATGATCGGCTACTGGATGCTGCAGGCGCTGCAGAACGCGCTGCCCGGCCGCCAGGTCCTGTCGATGGTCACCCAGACGCTGGTCTCGGCCGTCGACCCCGCCTTCGAGAACCCGACGAAGTTCGTCGGCCAGGTCTACGACCAGGCGGAGGCGGAGAAGCTGGCCGAGGAGAACGGCTGGACCGTCAAGCAGGACGGGCAGTACTGGCGCCGGGTCGTCCCGTCGCCGACGCCCCAGCGCGTGGTGGAGACCAGGCTCATTCGCAAGCTCGTGCGCGAGGGCGTCACCGTCGTCGCGGCGGGCGGCGGCGGCGTGCCGGTCATCCGCGACGCGCAGGGCCGCCTGTCCGGCGTCGAGGCGGTCATCGACAAGGACCTCACCGGCTCGATGCTGGCAGAGGCGCTGGAGTGCGACGCGTTCCTGATCCTGACCGACGTGCCGCGGGTGATGAAGGACTTCGGTACGCCGCAGGCCACCGAGATCGGCCACACCACACCGCACGAACTGCGCTCCATCGACTTCCCAGCCGGCTCGATGGGACCGAAAGTGGAAGCTGTGTGCAGATTCGTGGAAACCACCGGTGACATGGCCGCGATCGGCAAGCTGGACCAGGCGCTGCAGATCCTGGCGGGCAAAGCGGGCACCATCATCACGCCCAACGCCACCTGGCCGCTGGCGAGCACCCTATGACCTTGGTCCAGCAGCTCTTCAGGACCAAGCCCACCGACCAGATCGTCGCGGAGGGCGGGCAGGGCGAGGGCGGTGAGCTGCGCAGGACGATGTCGCTGTGGCAGCTCACGCTGTTCAGCATCGGCGCCACGCTCGGCACCGGCATCTTCGTGATCCTGGGGCAGGCCGTACCCAAGGCGGGTCCCGCCGTCGTCATCGGGTTCGTCCTGGCCGCGGTCACGGCGCTGTTCTCCGCCCTGTCCTACGCCGAGCTGGCCGGGACCATCCCGGTGTCCGGCTCGTCCTACTCCTACGCCTACGCCACCCTGGGCGAGCTCATCGCCTGGATCTGCGGGTGGTGCCTGATGCTGGAGTACGCGGTGTCGGTGGCCGCGGTCGCGGTCGGGTGGGGGCAGTACCTCAACACGTTCTTCAAGGGCGCCTTCGGCTGGGAGCTGCCAGCGGCGATCACCAACTCGCCCGGCGAGAACGGCGGCGTGGTCAACCTGACCGCGATCCTCATCGTGGTGCTGTGCACGTGGCTGCTGCTGCGCGGGGCCTCGGAGAGCGCGACGGCGAACACGATCTTCGTGATGATCAAGATCGTGATCCTGGCGTTCTTCATCATCGTGGCGTTCACGGCGTTCCAGTCCGGAAATCTCGCACCTTTCGCCCCTATGGGCATCGCGGGCATCACGGCGGCCGCCTCGCAGGTGTTCTTCTCCTACATCGGCTTCGACGCCGCCTCCACGGCAGGCGAGGAGGCCAAGAACCCCAAGCGCGACCTGCCGCTGGCCATCATCTTCTCGCTGATCATCGTGACGATCATCTACGTGCTCGTGGCGCTGGCCGCGGTCGGGGCGATGCCGTGGCAGCAGTTCAGCGAGTCGGGCACCGAGGCTTCGTTGGCGCTCATCGCCGACCAGGCGCTCGGCGCGACCTGGCCCGGGCTGATCATCTCCTTCGGCGCTGTCGTCGCGATCGCCAGCGTGGTCCTGACCGTGCTCTACGGCCAGACGCGCATCCTGTTCGCGATGTCCCGCGACGGGCTGCTGCCGCGGGTGTTCCAGAAGGTCAACCCGCGCAGGCAGGTGCCGGTGGCCAACACGCTCATCGTGGCGGTGTTCGTCGCGGTGCTGGCCGGGCTCATCCCGCTGGGGCAGCTCGCCGAGGCGACCAGCATCGGCACCCTGTTCGCCTTCGCGATCGTGAACGTCGGGGTGCTGGTGCTCCGCCGTACCCGCCCCGACCTTCCGCGCAGCTTCCGCGCGCCGCTGTTCCCTGCCACGCCGATCCTGGGCGTGATCTTCTGCGTCGTGGTGATGGCCGGTCTGGCCGGGGTGACGTGGGTGGCCTTCCTTCTCTGGATGGCCGTGGGCCTGGTGGCCTACTTCCTGTACGGCTTCCGCCATTCGAGGTTGGCACGATGAAGATCGAGAAAGTGCTCACCGGGTTCATTCCCGAGCCGCGCGGCCTGGACGGGCTGACGCTCGCCGTCATGGTGGCCAGGCAGTCGGGCGCCGCGCTGTCGGTGGCCAACGTGCTGCCGCCCGCCTGGAGCACGCCGGGACCCGGCAAGGCCGACGAGAGCGCGTGGCGCGCCTACCTCACCGAGCAGGCGGAGGCGGCGCTGGCGCAGGCCCGCCGGCTCGCGGGGGACGACGCCTCGTATGTCGTGCTCTCCCACAAGGGCAGCGGGCGCGGGCTGGTGGAGCTGGCACGCAAGCAGGACGCCGACGTCGTCGTGATCGGCTCGGCGCCGCACGGCGCCAAGGGGCGCATCTCGCTGGGCAGCACGGCGGACCAGTTGCTGCACTCCTCGTCCGTGCCGGTGATGCTTGCCCCTCGGGGGTATGCGGAGGCGCGTCCCGCCGAGTTCGAGCGGCTGACCGTCGCCTACCGGCGCGGGCCGGGGTGCGACGTGGCGGTCAAGGAGGCGGCGCGCGTGGCCGCGTCCCTGGACGTGCCGCTGCGGCTGGTGACGCTCGTGGTGGGCGGCGGCCGGGCCAAGATCGAGATGGAGATGCAGGAGCAGTTGCGCTCCTCGGCGGCCGACGACCTGAAGGCGGCGGCGCGCGGGCAGCGGCGGAAGATCCAGGTGGACGTGGAGGTGCTCGAGGGGCGCACGGTGGCCGACGCGATGTCGTCGACGTCCTGGTTGCCGGGCGAGCTGATCATCTGTGCGTCGAGTGATTCCGGGCCGCTGCGCCGGGTCTTCCTCGGGGACACCTCGATCAAGATCCTCAAGGCCGCCACGTGCCCGGTCATGATCCTCACCCGGCAGCCCGCTCTCGGCAAACAGTGACGAAGTAGCGTTATCAGAGGGACAAGAGGGGCGATTGACGCGCATCATCCCGGATCGGATTCGGCATCTTTTTTCCAATCAGCTTGACCTTCGACCCCCGGCCCTTTACCGTCACTGTGCGTAACCACACCTCGCGGCGTTCTGGGGTAAACCAGTGCCATGGCTACCGAAGGTGCCTACCCGGGCACCTGACCCCCCGGTGGCTCGGGCATATGCCGCAAGGGAGCACAATCTACTGATAGCAGTACATACACGAGCCGGGGGGCCACACGATGCCGTCTGAGTACGCAAAGTCGCTGGGTGCAAGACTCCGCGCCATCCGCACCCAGCAGGGCCTGTCCCTGCACGGGGTCGAGGAGAAGTCGCGCGGACGGTGGAAGGCCGTGGTCGTTGGTTCCTACGAGCGTGGCGACCGCGCTGTCACGGTGCAGAAGCTTGCCGAGCTTGCCGATTTCTACGGGGTGCCCGTCTCCGAGCTGCTGCCGGGTGGAGCCGCGCCGTCGCCTCTGGGGCCCACACCGAAGCTTGTGATCGACCTGGAGCGGCTGGCCACGCTGCCCAAGGAGAAGGCAGGGGCGCTGGCCAGGTATGCGGCGACGATCCAGTCGCAGCGTGGGGACTACAACGGGAAGGTGCTGTCGATCCGGCAGGAGGACCTTCGGTCCCTGGCCGTCATTTACGACAAGTCGCCCAGTGAGCTGACGGAGGAACTCATCAGCTGGGGGGTCCTCGACGCCGAGGCCCGCCGCGCGGTGGAGTCCTTCTAGTCCGCTTTTGACCGGTCGTCGCCGGTCTCCCACAGCTCTCGCACCACACAGGGCGCGCCCCTCGGGGCCGCGCCCTGCTGCGTTTCCCGGCCCCGTTGCCATCAGACCCATTGCCGTCAGGCCCTTGCACCAAGCTCGCGTGTCAGGCTCACGTGTCAGGCTCTTTCTTGCGCCAGGACAGCCCGTACGGGCCGCTACAGGCCGCTGAAGCGCTTTCCGCACCCTTTTGTCACCCCCTCACCGTTCTGTCCCCACGGCCCATCTAGGGCCTTCCTGCGGGTGTCCTCCCGTGCACGCGGCAGACTGCCGGTCGTATCGGCGGGACCACGGACGCCCGAGGACCGTCTTCCTGGACAGACCCCAGCCCTGTACGGCGGGCAGCGCGTCCCACGGCCTGCCGTACCCACAGAAGGGTCTGCCGTGCCCGCGGGAAGACGTCATGTGTGGGGCAGAATCGTCCGATGACTGCCACGCGCTTTCTCTACCTGGCCCGCCACGGTGAAGCCCTTCCCGACGAGAGCGGACTGACCGAAGCGGGAAAGCTCCAGGCAACCCTGCTCGGCAAGCGCCTCAGAGACGTCTCGCTGTCCGCAGTCCACCACTCCCCCGTGACGCGCGCCGTCCAGACCGCTCGCCTCACCACGCTCGGGCCCCTGGTCGAGTCAGCGGAGGCGGGCGACTACCTCCCTTACATGCCAAGCGCCGACGAGCTCCCGGAAGACTCAGCCGACTCCCTGATGGCATTCCTGGCCCAATGGACAGAGGAGGAGCAAAGGACAGGCCCAGAGCTGGCCCGCCAAGCCCTCACCCGCTTCACCGGCCCAGCCGACGGCAACACCCCCGTCCGCGAACTGATCGTCACACACGCATTCCTGATCGGATGGCTCGTCCGAGACGCCATGGGCGCCCCACCGTGGCGATGGCTGACCATCAATGCAGCGAACGCCGCCCTGACCGTCATCCGCTACACACCAGGCAAGCCAGCCTCTGTGCTGTGCCTCAACGACATGACCCACCTCCCCACCGAACTCCACTGGACCGGCCACCCACCCGAGACCACCCCTTGAGGAGACGGAGGCCTGTTGAGGTTGGGTTCGCTAGGGATGAGGCGGCCAGTCGCACGCCGACGGGTGCGCTCGGCGCGGAGCCTTCGGGGTTGAACGGGCGGGGCCAATAGGCGGGGTGCCGTGAGCGGGCACGTCACGGGATGGCGTTCCGGTAGCAGGCGCATCCCAGGCAGGGGCGGCGGGAGCGGGCGCACCGCTGGCGCGCGCGCTCGGAGCGGGCGCACTATGCGCAGGCATGTCCAGGCCGAGGATGCCCGAGGTGGGCGCGCCAGTGGTGGGCGTGTCCGCGCTGGGGGTGGGCGTGTCCGCGCTGGGGGTGGGCGTGCCGGGGGTGGACGTGCCGGGGGTGGGCGCGTCTGGGCTGAGAGTGGGCGCGCCGTGAATGCGCGGGTCCCGGCCGTGGGTGAGCGCGCCGGGGGTGAGCGCGTCCCGGTTCGGAGTGCCCGGGGTGGGCGGGCCGGGGGTGGGTGGGTCTGGGGTTTGGGTGATTGGGTCTGGGGTGGGGTGGCTGGCCGCCGCTGGGGTGGGTGGGGCGGTCAGCCGGCTAGAGGGACGTCCAGGGGCAACAAAGGTTGGGCGGGGACGCCCAGGAGGGTTTCCACCGCTGAGACGAAGGTTTCGGCTTCGGCCAGGAGTTCGTCGGCGTCGGACATGGTGACGCCGCGGACCATCCCTGCCTCCGCCGCTGCGCGCTTGGCTGCGCTTTCCGCGAAGTAGGGGGCCCACTGGGCGAGCTGGGGCTCTGCTTCGGGCAGCAGGTCCCAGGCGCTGCGCAGTCTCCGTCGCCGGCCCTCCATCGGGCGGGGGCGGGCGGCCAGGATCGCCGCTGCCGCCCTGAGTGCGGCCAGGTGTGCGGCGACATATCGGGATGCCGGGGTGCGCGCGGTCGTCGCCTCCGCCAGGCAGGAACGTGAATCCGTCAGGTGCGCCCGGACTGCGGGCGACAACCGGGGCCCCTCGCTGAGCCTTTTGGTCATCTGTGCCAGCCTCCTTGGGGTTTATGGCGGCTCCCGGCGTTCCAGCCGGTGAGGTCAACACTTGCAGACCCCACCGACATTTCTGCCGGGCGGCCGGACGAGGAGCTTCCCCTCTCCCCGTCCGGCCAGGGTGCGCCCAACTCGTCTCCGCCGACGACGAGGACGCACCCCCTGCCCGTGAACCTGGCCGTGCACCTCGCTTGGGGAAGCGAACCGTGCACGACCAGGTCCTTCGACGCGAGCCGCGAGCCTCACGTCACTGCATCGAACATAATTTCGATCACCCTTGGCTGTCAACCGGTTCGCGAACACAGGTTCGATCATGACTGCTCATTCCTGCCCACAACCCCAGATACGAATCGGTTGAGCCCCCACCCGGGAAGAGGGATAGGGGATTTAAAGCAGGGATATATCGGGCCGCCCTAGTGTTCGGGTGGTCCTTGAGGCGCTGTTGCGCGAGGGCGTCACGCTGGCGGGTGCGTGGGGAGTGGTGTTGCGCGGGGGCGTCACGCTGGTAGGCGCGCGGGGTGGCGTCGCGCTGGCGGGCGCTGGGGGTGGCGTTGCGCGAGGGGTGGCGCGCAGAGGTCGCGCGGGTGGGTGCGGGGCACGGCGCCGAGGCGTTGCCCTGGCGGAGCCGTACGCGCAGAAAGCCTCCGGCGGTGTGGCCGGTGGGGAGGAGGTTGGCGCCGTCCGGGCGGGGAGCCACGGGCGGCGCCAACCAAAGAAGAGCACCCTCAAGGGGCGGCCCACAGGAAGGGGTCGTCAAAGCCGCGAAAGGCCACGAAGCCGCAAGCTGGACGACCATAAGAGCCCGCGAAGCCGCGAGCAGGACGCAGGCAAACCGCGGAGGCCGCCGTAGAGGGTTAGAGGACGCTGATCGCGCCTGAGGGGCAGAGCTGGACGGCGCGGCGGACGGCGGCCTCGCGGTCCTCGGGTACCGGGTTGACCAGCACCACGACCGTCCCCTCCTCCTCGCTCTGGTCGAAGACCTCAGGCACCGTGAGCGCGCACATCCCCGCCCCGATACACACCGTCGTGTCTGCTTTGATCTTCACCATGTCACCGGCAATCTGTGCACCCCGTAGATGGTCATCTCCGACCGCATCGGCACCTCTGACGCCGGTACGGCCAGCCGCAGCCCGGGGAATCGCCGCAAAAGCGCGGGATACCCGATCCGCATCTCGATCCTAGCGAGCTGCTGACCGAGGCATTGATGGATCCCGTGCCCGAAGGTCAAATGCCCAGAAGCGGACCGCGTGAAGTCCAGCTCGTCAGGCGCGGAGAACCGCGAGGGATCCCGGTTGGCGGCGGGCAGGGAGAACGTCACGGACTCCCCCGCCGAGATGGTGATCCCGTCGATCATGACGTCCTCCAGCGCGGTCCGCACCGGCCCGAGGTGGATGATCGTGAGGTACCGCAGCAGCTCCTCGACCGCGTTGTCCACCACGGAGGGGTCGTCGCGCATGAGCGCGAGCTGCGCCGGGTTGGTGAGCAGCGCGAACGTGCCGAGGCCGAGCATGTTGGCCGTCGTCTCGTGCCCGGCGATGAGCAGCAGCGCCGCGACCCCCACCAGCTCCTCGTCCTCGAGCTCCCCGCCCAGCACGAGCCCGCTGAGCAGGTCGTCGCCAGGATCCGCCCTCTTGCGCGCGACCAGCTCGGCGAAATAACCGAACATCGCCCCGAACGCCGTGACCAGCGCCTCTGGCTCGGACTCCAGGTTCAGCAGCACGCGCGCGTCCGCCTGGAACCTGCCCCTGTCCTCGTACGGCACGCCGAGCAGCTCGCAGATCACCAGCGACGGCACGGGAAGCGCAAAAGCGGAAACCAGGTCGGCGGGCTTGGAAGCAGCGAGAGCGTCCAGGCACGAGGACACGATCTCGGCGATGCGCGGTTCGAGGTCCTTCATCCTGCGTACGGTGAACTGCCCGGTGAGCAGCCGCCGGAAGCGGGTGTGGTCGGGCGCGTCCATGCGCAGGAACATGCCCTTGGGCCGCGGGATGTCCCGCTCGCCCAGCGCCTTGACCAGCTTCCCGCGCTGCGCGATGGGCTGGTGCTCGTGCTGCGGCAGGTTGCTGAACCCCGGGTGCGCGAGGATGGCGCGGGCGGCCGCGTAGCCGGTGACGAGCCAGCCGTTGTGACCGTCCGGGTAGGTCATCCGGCCGAGGGCCGGAAGCGTCTTGAGCTCGTCTGGCGGGTCGAACGGGCGCTGACGTTCCCTGGGAAGAGTCATATCCCCAGAACACATCACCTGATGCAAATTTTCAATGGATGCAATAAAATTCGGCCATGGGCATCCGCGAGCGCAAGAAGCTGCGCACCAGACGCGCGCTGATCGAGGCCGCGCTGCGCCTGTTCGACGAGCAGGGGTTCGAGCGGACGACGCTCGCCGAGATCGCCGAGGCGGCCGACGTCTCGACGCGGACGTTCTTCAGCTACTTCACCGGCAAGGAGGACGTGGTCTTCTACGGCTCCCGCGCCATCATCGAGCAGACCACCCGTCTGGTGGCGGAGCGGCTGCCCGGCGAGGGGATCCCCGACCTGCTGATGCGCATGATCATGGAGAGCCAGCGCTGGGCGGACGACGAGGAGCAGCCGTCCAGGGAGCTGGGCCCGCTGCGGCTGCGCCTCATCATGCGCGAGCCCGCCCTCCAGGCCAGGGCGTTGCAGCTGCTGTTCGACAGCCAGCTGCGCGTGGCCAGGGCACTGCACGAGGCCTACGGCGTCGACCTGGTCGACGCCACGGCCGCGGTCGGGGCGATGATGGGCGCGACCAAGCTCACCGTGATGGCCTCGATGATGCGGGGCGACTCGCCGGACGAGGTCTGGGACGCCGTCCGGCGAGCGGCGCTCACCGTCCGGAACGGGTTGGTCGCAGCCGGATGAGCACGCTGGTGTAGTCGCCGCCGCCGAGCGCGAGGGTCAGCCCGTGGGACATGAGCAGGGCGCCGTGGTGGATCGCGCCGGTGTCCTCGTCCTCGTAGCGCTCCTGGGGGTCGAGCCCGGTCAGGCGCAGCGGCGCGAGCGGCGTGCCGTACGCGGAAGGACCTTGCCAGGCGAGCACGACGACGCGGTCCGCCGAGGTGTACTGCACGCCGTAAGCCAGCCTGTCCTGACGGCCAAGGTGGACAACCGGCCTGATGTCCTTATAAATCCGGACCAGAGCGGCAGCCTCTGACAAATCCTCGGATGACCACTCCAGGAGGTTGCCGCCGATCCCCAGGGCTCCGGCCATCGAGACGTGGAAGCGGAAACGCAGCGGCACCCGCCGCCCGGTGGTCGGGTTGGGGCTGTCGCTGACCCAGGAAGCCATCACCCGCGCCGGGTAGATCTGGCTGAACCCCCGCTGGATCCCGATCCTGTCGTGCGCGTCGGTGTTGTCCGACGCCCACACCTGGTCGGTGCGCGCCAGCATCCCCAGGTCGGTACGGCCGCCGCCGCCCGCGCACGCCTCAATGCGCAGCCCGGCGTGGTCGGCGCGGAGCCGGTCGATCAGCGCGTAGACCGCCCGCACGTGCTCGATCCACACCTCGTCGCCCGGCCCCGCCTCGGTGAGGGCGCGGTTGAAATCCCACTTGAGGAAGTCGATCTCGTGCTCGGTGACCAGCTTGTCCAGCCACCCGTGCGCCCAGTCGGCCACCTCGGGCAGGGCGAAGTTGAGCACGAGCTGGTTGCGCAGCTCGGTGCGCGGCCGCCCCGGCTGGTGCAGCACCCAGTCGGGGTGCTCGCGGTAGAGGTCGCTGTCGGGGTTGACCATCTCGGGCTCGACCCACAGCCCGAACCGCATGCCGAGCCGGTGCACCTCGTCGATCAGGGGAGCGAGCCCGTCCGGGAAGCGCTCCGGGTTGGGCCACCAGTCGCCGAGCCCGGCCCGGTCGCTGGTGCGCCCGCCGAACCAGGCGTCGTCCATGACGAACAGCTCGGCTCCCACGTCGGCGGCGAGCTTGGCCAGCCGCCGCTGGTTGTCCTCGCCGACCTCGAAGCCGACCGCCTCCCAGGCGTTGTAGACCACGGGACGCAGCTCGTCCGGCTCCGGGAGGACGTGATCGGCCACGAACGCGTGCCATCCCCTGCTGGCTCCGCCGTACCCCTCAGCGCTGTAGTGCCCGGCGAAGACGGGCGTCGTCCACTCCTGGCCGGGTTCGAGCGTGCGAACGAGGCCCTCGTGGCCGAATCCGCCGGTCCACGTGGCGCGCCCGGACGGGGTGCGGGTCAGGGTGATGCGCCAGCTCCCGCTCCAGGCCAGCGCGGTGCTCCACACCTCGCCGTGGCGCTCGGTGGCCTCGCCGCCGTCGACCATGACCCAGGGGTTGGCGTGGTGGCTGCTCAGCCCGCGCCTGCTGGTCAGCACCGTCTCCCCGACCGTCAGCTCGGTACGGCGCAGCCCGTTCTCGGACGCCCACCCGCCCACGACGTGGCTGAGCCGGTAGTCCTCCAGGCGGGGAACGCTCCACGAGGCGGAGTCGCACCGCAGCACGGTCACCGGCACGCCGGAGCGCAGCACGGACCACCGCTCGATCACCTCGCCGCGCACCCGGTAGTGCAGGTCGATCTCGAAGGGCTGGTGCGCGTCGGCGAACCGCACCACGAGGTGCCCGTCGTCGATCGCGTGATCCCGGTAGACCCACACCACCCCGCGCGCCTCGCCGGGAAAGACGAGCTGCAACGACGGCGCGGTGAACCGGGCGCCCGCCTCCGTCACCAGCTCGTCCGCTTCTTCTGGCCCGTCGAAGCTGCTGGCCCCGCCGCCGAACCCGCGCGGCAGCGCCGCCGCCTGCTCCAGGGTCAGGACCGGTCCCCAGTGGAGCCCGACCGGGGTACCGTCGTGTCCGAGGCCGAGGACATAGCTGGAGGCAGGCGTACGCAGCAGCCAGGTACGGCTGGCCGCGTCGAAGGTCACGGAAGGCATGTCCGGGAGCCTAAGGGCGTTTTGCCCTCAATTCAATTCTTGACGAAGTTAATTACCGCTAGGATGCCTCTCATGCGTCCAGAACCCCTGACCAGCCCGTCGGCAGCCACGGTCTTCACCATGGTCCTGACGCAGGGCCCGATCTCCCGCGTGGAGGTCGCCAGGCGCACCGGCCTGTCGTCGGCCGCCGTCACCAAGGCGGCGCGGCCCTTCATCGAGGCGGGCTACCTGGAGGAGCTCGCCGCGACGGAACGTTCCGGACCCGGCGCCGGCCGTCCGGCCAGCCCGCTCGTCATCAGGCCCGACAGGGAGTTCTTCGCCGGAATCAAGATCACCTCGGACGAGCTGATCGGCGTCGTCACCGACCTGCGCGCCCAGGTCCTCGCCTCGGCGCACGCGCCGCTCACCGACCTGACCCCGGACGGCGTGGTGTCCGCGCTGGCCGGCCTCGTCGCCAGGCTCCTCGCCACCGATCCCGCCTACGCCGAGCGGTGCCGCTCCCTCGGCCTGGCCGTCTCGGGCGACGTCGACCGGGCGGGCGGCGTGGTGCGCTACTCCCCCTTCCTCGGCTGGCGCCAGGTCGATCTGGCCGCGCTCGCCGGACGCGCCACCGGGCTCGCGGTGACGGTGGAGAACGACGTCAAGGCGCTGACCGTGGCCGAGCAGTGGTTCGGCGAGGGCATAGGCGCCGCCTCCTTCGCCCTGGTCACGGTGGGCGTGGGCATCGGGTGCGGCCTGGTGGTCAACGACCGGGTGGTCGCGGGCGCGTACGGCGTGGCTGGCGAGATCGGCCACATCCCGGTCAACGGCGACGGCCCGGCCTGCCACTGCGGCGGGCGGGGCTGCGTGGAGGCCATCGCGGGCACGGCGCCGCTGCTGGAGGCGGCCAGGGCGGCGACCGGCGACCCCGCGCTCACCTTCGAGGCGGCGGTGGCCGCGGCCCACGCGGGCGACGAGCGGGTGCGCGAGGTGTTCGCGGCGGCCGGGCACTCGATCGGGCTGGCCATGGCGGCCATGGCCAACCTGGTCGGCCCCGAGCGCATCGTGGTGACCGGCGACGAGTCAGGGCTGGCCTCGTACCCGCTGTTCGAGGAGCAGATCAGGAGCGCCTTCGACGGCCAGGCGTTCGGCGCGGCGGCGGAGTGCCGCCTGATCCTGCGCCCCAGGCCCTTCGAGCAGTGGGCCAGGGGCGCGGCCTCGGTCTCCATCCAGGCGCTGTTCACCCTCTAGGAGATGACGATCCTGTCCAGCTCGGGCGAGCGGGCGGCCAGGTTGAAGAAGCGGATCTGGTTGACCCCGGCGATCAGGTTCACGGGGACGGTGACCGTACTCACCTGGTCCTTGACGCCGGTCATCGGGACGTCGAAGGAGTTCTCGCCGTTGACGCTCACCCGGAACGTCTGCGCGCCGTCGACCACCGCGTGGATGGTCATCTGCCTCGTCCCCGTCGTCTCGGACAGCACGCCCTTGACGACCGTGTAGTCGTAGGTGTTGCCGCCGATGAGCAGCACCTTCCTGCCGCCCGAGCAGATCCTGCAGTAGACGGGTTCCGCAGCGCCCTCGAAGACGTTGCCGACGCGCTCGGCCTCGTAGCCGCCGGGCGCCGGGGCGGGCAGCTGGACGGGCGGGTTGACCGGGCCCTGCGTCCAGGCCCTGAGGTCCTTGATCAGCAGGTAGGTGTCCTGCAGCCCGGTGCTCTTGATGCTGCGGTAGATGCCCCACTTGGGGCGGTTGTACTGCTCCTCGCTCCAGTTGAGGTCGATGTTGTCGACGCGCTGGTCCACGAGGGTGCGGTAGCCGTCCTGGAGCGTCCAGCGCATGTATCCGGCGTCCGACGACTTCCACTCCACGGTCGTGGTGACCCACCTGTTCTGGATCGGCTCCAGCGGGGTGTCGGCGAAGGGGTGCACCTGGTTGTCGGCGAGCGTCCAGTAGCGGGCCTCGATGGACGGCACGCCGTTCTTGATCGGCAGGGTGAGCTGCATGACGGGCGTGCCGGTGTCCGAGGTCTTCACCTGCCAGATGTGGGTGAAGTTGCTGGTCGCGTCGAGGGTGTCCGGGATGTACATCTTCCAGGACAGCCGCCAGGTCTCGTCCTTGCGTATCTCCAGCGCCTTCCCTGCGCTGTCGCGCATGCCGCGCACCTCGTTGCGCTGCCGGTCGGCGCCGTCGCGGGCGGCGGTGAACATGGTGAACTTCCAGGCGTCGCCCTCGGTGAAGATGTGCGGGTAGTGCTCGGGGTCGGAGCCGCGCCTGTCGTCCTCCAGCCCCTCGAACGCGCTGAGCCCGTCGCGGCGCGGGCTGGGGTCCCAGCGCTTGTCCCACCGCTCGTACCCTTGTAAGGGCGTGAGGGTGATCAGCAGGCCGACCACGGCGGCCAGGTATTTGATCATGTGTTTCTCCTCAGGTGTACGGCGAAGCCGCCGTTGGCTGCCACGGGGATGTCGAGCTTGCCTGCCGCCGTCACCGTCTCGGCGAGGAGCCGGTCGCCGGGCGCGTCCCGGTAGATCCGGGCGGTCCACTCCCCTTCGTGGAGGGGTACAGTCACCGTCCGCGCCTCCCCCGCGACCCCGGCGCCGACGAACCACTCCTCGCCGGAGCGCCTGGCGATGAGGACGTGGTCGGCCGGGTCGCCGGAGAGCAGCACGGTGTCGTCCCACGCCGTGGGCACGCGGGCGAGCAGTTCCAGGGCTTCCGGCCGCGACCGGTACGCCTCGATGGAGTCGGCGAAGTGCTGCACCCCCGACTCGAAGATCACCGCCAGGGCCAGCTCGAACCCGGCCGAGATCGTCCGGACCGCGGTGAACGTGCACGGGGTGAAGTCCATCGGCCCCTGGATGTTGCGGGTGAAGGCGAGCGAGAGGTAGTGCGTGGCCGGGTAGAGCGGCTCCTTGCCCGGCCTCGGCTTGATCCACTCCGCGCCCTTGACCGCCTCGGCCGTCATGAAGTGCGGCCAGGTGCGCTCGGTGCCGCGCGGGATGGTGCCGCCGTGGAAGACGACCATGAGCTCCAGCCGCGCGGTCGCGGCGAGGACGGCGTCGAACCAGCGCATCCTGTCCTGCCCGTCGGACTCGGTGAAGTCGATCTTCACTCCGGCGGCGCCCCACCCCTTCCAGAGGGCGAGCTTCTCGCGGTGCTCCAGCTCGGTGTCGACGTGCTGCCAGTGCGACCACAGCCACACCCCGACCCCCCGGGAGGCCGCGTAGGAGATGAGCTCGGGCATCCACTCCTTGTTCCACCCCGCGTCGGCCAGCACGTACGGCCAGCCCATCGACGCCGCGAAGTCGACCCAGCGCTTCTGCGCCTCCAGGTCGCGC
Organism: Nonomuraea sp. NPDC050556; assembly: GCF_044457355.1. Lineage (NCBI taxonomy): Bacteria > Bacillati > Actinomycetota > Actinomycetes > Streptosporangiales > Streptosporangiaceae > Nonomuraea > Nonomuraea sp. NPDC050556. Next base: position 3,651,633 of record NZ_JBITGU010000001.1, read on the forward strand.
GTGGACGGCCCGTCCGACCACCACGACCAGGCCGCGGCGCCCGGCTTGATCCAGGACGTGGAGGCCACCCGGGACGGCGCGGCCAGCGAGGTGACCAGGTCGCTCCCGACGAGGTCGGCCAGCTCCCCGATGATCATCGTGCGCCACGGGGTGACCAGCGGGCTGGCCGAGGTCACGTAGGGGTCGGGCAGGTCGAGCGCGAAGGCACGCCCGTCGAAGCGCAGCCGCGACCCGGCGTAGCCGCTGTCCAGGTTCGCCTCGGTGACCAGCAGCCAGGCGTCGCCGACCTGGAAGAGCGACGGGTAGCCGTAGAGGATCGGCTCGGCCGCGCCGACCGTGGTGTGGCGGTGGATCTCCTCGTAGTCGCACCGCCCGTTCTCGTACGGCAGCAGCACGGCCCGAGCCGCGGGATCCACCACGTACTCCGAAATTTCCTGGCATACGGTGACCGGCCCCGACCACCGGACCACATACCGGTACGCCACCCCCTGCCCACCCACCCTGACCTGTAGATCCATCCCTTGGGAGAAGGACAACGTCCACTCGGAGGCCACGTAGCGGTGCGCGAGCCGCTTCCCCGTCACCGTCGTGTAGCTCTCGTCGATCTCCACCCGGCTCAGCCCCTCGAAGGCCAGCCCGGCCGTCAGATCGGCGTGCGCCGTCACGAGCCCCAGCCTGGACGGCCGCACCACACCAGGCACCTCCAGCGTGAGCTCGCCCGCTCCCGACAGCTCCACGACCGCCTCGAGCCCGTGCGCCGCCAACGTCCACAACATCGGTGTGCCGCCTTCCCCAAGGGATAGATAGGAGGTCTGCCCCATCACAACCGGCCCGAGCCTAAGGTGCAACCGCTTGCAATTCAATTCTTGACGAAGTTAATTACCCGGTCTACCGTCCAGCCATCGGATCTCTGAGCCAAGACGAAGGCCACCCCCATGGACCTGAACCGCCGCCAGATGCTGGCGCTCGCGGCAGCCGTACCCCTGCTCAGCTCGTGCGCCGGTGACACCAGGCAGCGCAAGCAGGCGGCGGCGCCGGTGAAGTCTGGCGTCCCCACCCTCGACCCGAACCGGCCGGGCAACGACACCTGGCCCTACGCCGAGGCCGAGGCGCTGAACAACTCGCTGACCTGGCCGAAGACCGGTGTAGCCGACCCGGCGGGGAAGGTCGTCATCACCGTGGCCACCACCTCGGACGTGATCGCCGAGGTGCGCAACGCCCAGTTCGACTTCTTCTTCAGGAAGCGCCACCCGAACATCGAGATCAAGCGCGAGACCTCGACCTTCGACGGCTTCCTCACCAAGTACATGGCCCAGGCGGCGGGCGGCTCGCTGCCCGACGTGATGTACAACCACTACTCCTGGACGCAGAACTTCATCAGCAACGACATCGTGCAGCCGCTCGACGACTTCATCGCCAGGACGCCCGAGTTCGGCATGTCCGACCTGCCCAAGGCAGGTCTGGCCTACTTCCAGCGCGACGGCAGGCTGTACGGCCTGCCCACCGACATGGCGCCCAAGCTGCTCTTCTACAACAAGGACCTCTTCGACCGGGCGGGCCTGAAATATCCGGACGAGAGCTGGACCTTCGACAAGCTCGTCGAGTCCGCCAGGAAGCTGACCGGCGGCGAGGGCGCGCAGAAGGTCTTCGGCTTCTCGCCGACCCCCACCCCGGCCCCCGACCTGTCGACCGTCTTCCTCATGCCGTACGGCGGGCGGTTCCTGTCGGCCGACGAGACGCAGGTCCTCATCGACAGGCCGGAGGCCCAGAAGGTCATGTCCCTGTGGCTCGACCTGCTGACCAAGGACAGGGCGACGCCGAGCCTGGCCGAGCTGCAACTCCTGGAGAAGGTCGACCCGTGGAAGTCGGGCCACGCCGCCCTGCACATCAACGGCGCCTGGATCATGACGGAGCTGGCCAAGCAGAAGGCGTTCAAGTGGGGCGCCACGCACGTGCCCAAGGGCCCGGCCGGCCGGTTCAGCCCGGCGGTCGGCAGCGCGCTGGTGATGACGGCCGCCTCGCAGCAGAAGGACGCCGCCTGGATCTACATGTACGAGTTCCTGTCCACCTCCGGCTACCAGTTCCGCAGGATCAGCGCCCCGGCCAGGCAGTCGGCCTGGCTGCCCAACGCCGAGGCGCTCGGCATCCCGAAGGAGACCGCCGAGCTGGTCAAGGAGATCCTCGCCGACTACGCGACCAGCGACGGCGTCCTGCGCCTCCCGGCCACCAAGAAGATCGTCGACACCGCCAAACCGGTCTGGGAGCGGGCGATGATCGGCAAGGCCGACGCGGGAAGCGCCCTGAAGGAGATCGCCGCCAAGGTCGGCCCGCTCCTGGCCGAGAACAAGATCGGATGACGGCCACACTGGCTCGGCGCGAGGCCAGGCGGTTCCACCTGTTCGTCTCGCCGTGGCTGGCCGGGTTCGTGCTCTTCACCGGAGGGCCGATCCTGGCCGCCGTCGCCATCAGCTTCACCGAGTGGAACCTGCTGAAGCCGCCCAGGTGGGTGGGGCTGGCCAACTACGAGCGGATGGTCGCCGACCCCGACTTCTGGGGCGCGATCGCCAACACCGCGAAGTACGGGCTGGGCTCGGTCGCGCTGGGCGTCACGTTCACCTTCCTGATGGCGTTGCTGCTCAACCAGCCGCTGCGCCTGCAGGGGCTGTTCCGCACCGTGATGTACATGCCGTCGGTGGTGTCCGGGCTGGCCACGGCGCTGCTGTGGCTGAACATCCTGCATCCGGACTACGGGCTGATCAACAAGGTGCTGGCGGTGGCCGGCATCGAGGGGCCCGGCTGGCTGGCCTCGCAGGAGTGGGCGATCCCGGCGCTGGTCCTGATGAGCGTGTGGGGCGCGGGCAACACCATCGTCATCTACCTCGCCGGGCTGCAGGGCATCCCCCGATCGTTGTACGAGGCGGCCGAGATCGACGGGGCCGGGTGGTGGCGCAGGTTCTGGTCGGTGACGGTGCCGATGATGTCGCCGGTCATCTTCTTCAACGTGGTGACCGGGTTCATCGCCGCGCTGCAGGGTTACGTGCTGATCCTCGTGATGACCGAGGGCGGGCCGGGCAACGCCACGATGGTGCTGGGGCTGTACATCTACCGGCACGCGTTCGTGTACTTCGACATGGGCTATGCGGCGGCGCTGTCGTGGGCGATGTTCGCGATCATCATCGCGGTCACGGCCGCGCAGTTCTCCCTTGCCAGGCGGTGGGTGCACTATGAGTTCCGCTGAGCTGACCTCGGCGCAGGCCGAGCGGATCCGGCGCATCCGGCGCTCTGGTGCGTACGTGCTGCTGGGCGTGGCCTCGGCGGTGTTCCTGCTGCCGTTCCTGTGGATGGTGACGACGTCGCTGAAGTCGGACGAGGCCAACCTCGCCTTCCCGCCGCAGTGGCTGCCCGACTCCTTCCACTGGGAGAACTACGAGCGCGGCTGGTCGGGTTCGCTGCCGTTCACCACGTTCCTCATGAACACGATCATGATCACCGCGCTGTCGATGCTGGGGAACCTGGTCTCGTGCGTGCTGCCCGCCTACGCCTTCGCCAGGATGCGGACGCGGGCGGCCGGGGTGATGTTCGCGGCGCTGCTGGCCACCATGATGATCCCGCGCGAGATCACGCTGGTGCCGAAGTTCATCCTGTTCTCCAAGCTCGGCTGGGTGGACACCTACCTGCCGCTCGTGGTGCCCGAGTTCTTCGGCGTGGCGCTCTACATCTTCCTGCTGCGGCAGTTCTTCACCACCATCCCGCAGGAGCTCATCGACGCCGCCCGCATCGACGGCGCCTCAGAGCTGCGCATCCTGTGGAAGGTGATGCTGCCGCTGTCGAAGCCGGCGCTGGCGGCGATCTGCCTGTTCTCCTTCGTCGGCAACTGGAACCAGTACCTGGAGCCGTCGATCTACCTGCGGACGACGGGGAAGTTCGTGCTGCCGCAGGGACTGGCCATGTTCACCGACCAGTACGTGAACCAGTACAACCAGATGATGGCGGTCGCCCTCGTCTCGATGACGCCCATCGTGGTCCTGTTCTTCCTCGCGCAGAAGACCTTCATCAGGGGCGTCACCCTCACCGGCATGGCAGGAAGGTGATCCGTGAGCTCCCATGGCGTGTCCACCCTGGAACCCGGCGAGGTCAGCCACGACGGCGGCCCGCACACCCACGAGGGCCGCGAGGTCTTCCTCATCCTGTCCGGCTCCGGCGTGGCGCACGTCGACGGGACGGCCTCGCCGTTCGCCGCCGGTGACGTCCTGGTCGTGGAGGCGGGCCAGGACCACCACCTGGAGGCGGTCGAGCGGGTCGTGACCGCCTGGGTGCACCTGTGAACCTGCCGGAGCTGGGGCTCGGCGGCGGGCCGCTGGGCAACTACCTGCGGGCGATCTCCGACGAGGAGGCCGAGGCGGTGGTCGCGGCTGCGTGGGAGGCGGGCATCCGCTACTTCGACACCGCGCCCTACTACGGCCTCGGCCTGTCCGAGCGGCGCCTGGGCCGGGCGCTGCGCGGCCTGCCCAGGAGCTCCTACCTGCTGTCCACCAAGGCTGGCAGGCTGGTACGGCCGGGCCCTGGCGGCGAGCGGCTGTTCGAGGTGCCGGGAGACCGGCACGCGGCGTGGGACTTCAGCCGCGACGGCGTCCTGCGCAGCCTGGAGGAGTCGCTGGAGCGGCTGGGCCTGGACCGGGTGGACATCCTGCTGCTGCACGACCCGGACCACCACTGGCGTCAGGCCGTCGAGGAGGGCTTCCCCGCGCTGGCCGAGCTGCGCTCGCAGGGCGTGGTGGGGGCGATCGGGGTGGGGATGAACCAGTCGCGCATGCTGGTCGACTTCGTGAACCACACCGACCCCGACGTGCTGCTGGCCGCCAACCAGCTCACCCTGCTGCGCAGGACGGCGCTGGAGGAACTGGTACCGCTGTGCGCGTCGAGAGGGATCCGGGTCGTGGCGGGCAGCGTGTTCCACCGAGGGCTGCTGGCCGACCCGCCCCTCGACGCCCCGCCCGAGGTCGCGCGGATGGCGCGGGCGTGCGCGCGGCACGGGGTGACCTTGGCGGGGGCCGCGATGCGCTTCCCCCTGCGTCAACCAGGAGTCTCGTCGGTGCTCATCGGCGCCCACGCCCCGACGCTGGTCAAGACCAACGTCGAGGCGTTCTGGCAACCGGTCCCAGAGGAGCTCTGGGCCGAGCTCAGCGCTTGAACGCGCCGCGCACGTGCACCGGGACGCCCTTGCCGAGCAGGCCGGGCAGCACTTCGGCGACGTTCATCGGCAGGCGCACGCAGCCGTGCGACGCCGGGTAGAGCGGGACGGACAGCGCGCCGTGCAGCGCGATGCCGCCGTTGAAGAAGATCGGGTTGTAGAGCTGGCCCAGGTAGGACTTGTGCCAGCCGTTCGCCCGCCAGGTGGTCTTGTAGTTGCCCGTGGGCGTCCTGGCCGAGCCGCAGAACTTCTTCGTCTCGCCCTGCCACGTGGCCGTCTCGCAGTACGGCACGCCGCTGCCGGAAGAGATGTGCGAGATGATCTTCGGCGCCCCGTCGGCGTAGAACACCATGACCTGCTTGGTGAGGTTCACCTCGACCCTGGTGGCCTTGCCGTTCGGCACGAGGATCTTGGGCGACCTGGGGTTCTCCAGCGCCGCCCACGTGCGGGCGGCGACCGTGCTGGACGGCTTGAGACCGTTGACCTTCTGGAACGCCCACACCGCCATCAGCGTCGTGCCGCCGTAGCGCCCGTCGGCCTTGCCCGGCTTGTATCCCAGCTCGGCCAGCCGCGCCTGCAGCCACTTGACCTCTTTGCCCTTGGCGCCCAGCTTGAGCTTCTTGGTCGGAGCCGTGATGGTGGCCGGTGCCGTCACGGAAGCACCGGCGGCGGCGACGGTGACCGCGACCGGCGAAGGTGCCGCGGAACGCTCCACCGCGCCGCACCCGGATAGAGCGACCACGGCTGCGGTCAGGAGAGCGGCCGCTCCGAAGTGCCTCACTATGCCCATCCCCTCATACCATTAACAATCGAATCAAAGGACACTAGCGCACCACCAAGTCGGGGCAATACAAGCGTCAACTTGTTTAGAGTGAGCGCATGGCGGAAAAGTTGCACCCCAGCTCCGAGCGCGTCGCCGAGGCCCTGCGCGAGCTCGGCGCCACCGGCGAGATCGTGGTCCTGCCCGAGTCCGCGCCGACGGCCGTGACCGCGGCGGCCCAGCTCGGGTGCGAGGTGGGCGCCATCGCCAACAGCCTGATCTTCGACGCCGACGGCGCTCCCCTGCTGGTGCTGACCAGCGGCGCCCACCGCGTGGACGTCGACCTCGTCGCGCGTACGGCCGGCGTCGCCAAGGTGCGGCGGGCCTCCCCCGAGTTCGTCAAGGAGGCGACCGGGCAGACCATCGGCGGCGTGGCTCCGGTGGGTCACCCGGCGCCCGTGCGTACGCTGGTCGACACGTGGCTGGGCAAGCACGACGTGGTGTGGGCGGCCGGCGGGCACGCGCACACGGTGTTCCCGACCACCTTCGACGAGCTGCTGCGCATCACCGGCGGCACGGCGGTCGACGTGGAGTAGGGTGCGACGAGTGATCGAGCTGCGCGGCGCGGGACCTGTGGCGTTCGCGGAGCGCCTGGACACCGTGATCGACATCTACACCGCGGCCATGCGGCCGCCGGTCGAGCAGATCGCGGGCCGGCGCCACATCATGCGCAGCCACGGCACCTACCCGCTCTTCCAGTGCCTGTTCGCGGTGTCCGGCGAGGCGACCGTGGGGTTCGCCTACGGTTTCCACGGCGCGCCGGGCCAGTGGTGGCACGACGTGGTCCACCGGGCGCTGGACGACCAGTCGGGCAGGCAGGTGGCGGACGCGTGGCTGGGCGACGCGTTCGAGCTGGCCGAGATCCACGTGCACCCCGCCTACCAGGGCAAGGGCCTGGGCCGTTCGCTCGTCTCCGCCCTGTGCGCGGGGCGAAGGGAACGTTCCGCGGTCCTGTCGACGCACGACCGGCCGACGGCGGCCCGTCACCTCTACGCGTCGATGGGGTTCACCGACCTCATGGCGCCGTTCGTGTTCCCCGGCGGGCACGAGGCCTACGCCATCGCGGGCACCCCGCTCCCCCTGCCGATCACCAGGGTCAGCGGCAACCCCCCGATGGCGTGAGTGGGGAACCCCTCGGCGCCGCGGTAGACCGACCCGGCCAGCCAGCGGGGCGTGGTGGAGGCGACGACGCGGCCCTCCGCGTTGACCAGGAAGGCGGGCTCGGGGATCGTGCGCAGCGCGGGCAGGACGGCCGCGTCGAAGCGGCGCACGAACACGTCGGCGGCGGCCACTCCGGCGAAGGCGCCGCCCACGGTGACGGGGACGGCGAGGGTGAGGCTGTACTCGTCGGTGCACAGATAGTCGACGTACGGCCCGCAGACCGTGCGTTCCGCCCCGGACCGCGGCCCGGTGTACCAGTCCCAGTGGGTGTAGTCGAAGAAGGCGCTGCTCGCCGGGTCGAGGTCGCGCAGGAGCTGGACCGGTCTGCCGCCGGGGTTCTCCTGCCACCACTCCAGGTACCAGGGCGCGTCGGCCAGCAGCCCGGGGGCGGCGATGAACCCGATCCCGGCGATGAGCGCGCCCAGGCAGCCGAGCCGGTCCCACAGCAGCGGTCGCAACGCCACCAGGTCGGCCTTCTTGGGGGACGCGCTGATGGACTCCGCCGCCGCGTCGCGCACCTCGCGTAAGACGGCGAACACCTGCTCGGCCGTCTGCTCCACACTGTGGACTACCCGCTCGATCATGGCCCTCCCCGCAGTCGGAGCTCGATGAGGTGATCGATCGCGTCGAGCACGTGCCGCTCGGCGAGGTCCCTGGCCCGGTCGGCGTCGCCCCGGGTCACGGCCTCGACGATCGACCGGTGTTGCGCGAGAAGCACTTCATTCTGCCCACCGCCGGAAAGCCAGAGCAACGGTCCGATGTCAGCCTGTAACCGGATCTCTTCCTGAGTGAGTCGCGCCGACTGCGATGCGGCGGCGACCTCGATATGAAACCGGCCGTCCAGGCGGCCGAGCGCCGCTGACTGGTCGCAGGCAGCCATCTCCTCCAGCGAGCGCCGCAGCGGCGCCAGGTCGGAGGGCAGCGCCCGTTGCGCCGCGAGCCGCGCAGCCGTACCCGCGATGGCGGCGTAGTGGTCGCCGAGGTCGCGCAGCTCGTCCACGGCGTAGCCCTCGAGCCGGTCGCGAACGGCGGTCAGCCCGTCGGGCGCGCGGACGAAGCTGCCCCCGCCCCTGCCGCGCCGCGTCTCCACCAGGCCCTGGCGGCGCAGGATCGTCAGCGCCTCGCGCAAGGTGACCGTGGACACCGCGAGCCTGGCGGCGAGCTCCGCCTCGCTCGGCAGCTGCTCGCCGTCGGCGAGCAGCCCGAAGACGATCGCGTCGGCCAGCCTGCGCGAGACCGCCTCCACCCTGGCGGTGCTGTCGACGGGCGCGAAGACGGCGGAACGCGCTCTGGACACGTAAACATTTAACCTCATATGTTTCTTGCCATGCCAGACCACGCTGTGTCGCTGCGCGGGTTACGCAAGAGCTTCGGCGACGTCGAGGCGGTCGCCGGGGTGGACCTCGACATCGCCGACGGCGAGTTCTTCGCGATGCTCGGCCCGTCGGGCTCGGGCAAGACGACGGTGCTGCGGATGATCGCCGGGTTCGAGTCCCCCACGGCGGGCAACGTGCTGCTCGGCGGGCGCGACGTCACCCGGCTCGCCCCCTTCCAGCGCGACGTCAACACCGTCTTCCAGGACTACGCCCTGTTCCCGCACATGAACGTGCTGGAGAACGTCGAGTACGGCCTGCGCGTCAAGAAGGTCCCCGGCCGCCGCGAGCGGGCGCTCAAGATGCTGGAGACCGTACGGCTCAGCGGGTTCGAGAAGCGGCGGCCCGGCCAGCTCAGCGGCGGCCAGCGCCAGCGGGTCGCGCTGGCCAGGGCGCTGGTCAACGAACCGCGCGTGCTGCTGCTCGACGAGCCGCTCGGCGCGCTCGACCTCAAGCTGCGCGAGGAGATGCAGGTCGAGCTCAAGGCGATCCAGCGCGAGGTCGGCATCACCTTCCTGTTCGTCACCCACGACCAGGAGGAGGCGCTGACGATGAGCGACCGGATCGCGGTGTTCGACCGCGGCAGGATCGAGCAGACCGGCACGCCCGCCGAGGTCTACGAGCGCCCGGCCACGCCGTTCGTCGCCGGGTTCGTCGGCACCTCCAACCTGATGTCCGGCCAGGTCGCGCTCGACGTCCTGGGCCGGGAGGGCACGTTCAGCGTCCGCCCGGAGAAGCTGCGCGTCGCCGCGCTCGACGACCCGGTCGGCGACGAGGAACGTTCCGCGGTCGGCACCGTCGCCGAGGTCGTCTACGCCGGGCCGGCCACCCGGTTCGTCGTCGACCTGGAGGCGGGCGGGCGCCTCATCGCGCTCCAGCAGAACCAGCAGGTCTCGTCCATGGACGTGTCACGTCTGCGCGGCGAGAAGGTCCGGCTCGTCTGGTACCGAAGCCACGAATTCGCTCTCGCCTGATCAGGAGTAACCATGCGCACTCCCCGACTCCTCGCCGTGGCCCTCTGCTTCACCCTCGCCGCCTGCGGCTCCTCCTCCACTCCCGTTTCTCCCAAGGCCGGAGGTTTCACCCCGCCCAAGATCGATGCTTTGAAGTCTCTCGGCGCTGGAGAGGGGCAGGTCAACCTGGTCGCCTGGGCCGGGTACGCCGAGGACGGCTCCAACGACAAGGCCGTCGACTGGGTGCACCCGTTCGAGCAGGCCAGCGGGTGCAAGGTCAACACCAAGACCGCCGCCACCTCCGACGAGATGGTCGCGCTGATGAAGACCGGCGAGTACGACGCCGTCTCCGCCTCGGGCGACGCCTCGCTGCGCCTCATCGCCTCGGGCGACGTCGCCCCGGTCAACACCGCGCTCGTGCCCAACTACGCCGACGTGTTCGCCGGGCTCAAGGACAAGCCGTGGAACACGATCGGCGGCGTCAACTACGGCGTGCCGCACGGGCGCGGGGCGAACCTGCTCATGTGGCGCACCGACCAGGTGAAGACCGAGCCGGACTCGTGGAGCGTGGTGTTCGACCCGGCCTCGCCGTACAAGGGGAAGGTCACCGCCTACGACTCGCCGATCTACATCGCGGACGCGGCGCTCTACCTGATGACGGCCAAGCCCGACCTGGGGATCAAGAACCCCTACGCCCTGGACGACAAGCAGTTCGCCGCCGCCGTCGACCTGCTCAAGCAGCAGCGCACGGTCATCGGCGAGTACTGGTCCGACTACACCAAGGAGATCCAGGCCTTCAAGAGCGGCGACAGCGTGCTGGGCACCACCTGGCAGGTCATCGTCAACCTCGCCCAGGCCGACAAGGCGCCGGTCAAGGCCGTGCTGCCGAAGGAGGGCGGCACCGGCTGGTCGGACACCTGGATGGTGGCCGCCAAGGCCAAGAACCCCAACTGCGCCTACCGGTGGCTCGACTGGATCATCTCCCCCAAGGCCAACGCCGCCGTCGCCGAGTGGTTCGGCGAGGCCCCGGCCAACGCCAAGGCCTGCGACATGACGGCCGACAAGTCGTTCTGCGACACCTTCCACGCCACCGACGAGGACTACTTCAGCAAGGTGCACTTCTGGACCACGCCGATCGCCCAGTGCCTGGACGGCCGCACGGACGTGAAGTGCACGGACTACTCGCAGTGGACCAGGGCATGGACCGAGATCAAGGGATAGGCCCGCGCGGCCGCCTGGCCGCGTTCCTGCACAGGCACGCGGGCGTACGGCTGTCGCTGCTGCTGTCGGCGCCGATGGCCTGGCTGGGCGTGGCCTACCTGGGGGCGCTCGCCGCGCTGTTCCTCACCTCCTTCTGGTCGACGGACACCTTCACCGGCGACCTCGTCAGGACCTTCACCTGGGCGAACTTCCAGGACCTGGCGACCGGCGAGGTCTACAGGACGATCGCGCTGCGCTCGCTGGGCGTGGCCGTCGCGGTGACGCTGATCGACCTGGTGGTGGCGTTCCCGATGGCGTTCGCGATGGCGAAGCTGGCCTCGCCGCGGGCCCAGCGGTGGCTGGTCATCCTGGTGCTGACCCCGCTGTGGGCGTCCTACCTGGTCAAGGCGTACGCGTGGCGGGTGCTGCTGTCGTCGGGCGGGCTGCTGGGCTGGGGGTTCGGCGTGGGGGCGACGGTCCTGACGCTGTCGTACCTGTGGCTGCCGTACATGATCCTGCCCCTCTACGCGGGGCTGGAGCGGCTGCCGAACTCGCTGCTGGAGGCGGCGGGCGACCTGGGGGCTCGGGGGTGGCGGACGTTCAGGACCGTGGTGCTGCCACTGGCGTTCCCGTCGATCGTGGCGGGGTCGATCTTCACGTTCTCGCTGTCGCTGGGTGACTACATCGCGGTGAAGATCGTCGGCGGCAGCTCGCAGCTGCTCGGCAACGTGGTCTACGACAACATCGGCGCGGCCAACAACCTGCCGTTCGCGGCGGCCGTGGCGACCGTGCCCGCCCTGATCATGCTCGTCTACCTGGCCGCGGTCCGCCGCACGGGCGCGCTGGAGAACCTCTGATGCATCTGTCCAGAACGGCCAGGACGCTGCTGCTGTCGGCGCTGGGCCTCGGCCTCGTGGTGATCTACCTGCCGCTCTTCATCGTGGTGCTCAACTCGGTCAACGCCGACCGCACGTTCGCCTGGCCGCCGCCCGGACTGACCTTCCGCTGGTGGACGGCGGCCTGGGAGTCGTCGGGGGTGCGCGACGCGCTGTGGACCTCGGTCCAGGCGGCGCTCGGCGCGACGGCGATCGCGCTGGCGCTGGGGACGATGGCGGCCTTCGCCGTCCAGCGTTACCGGTTCTTCGGGCGCGACACCGTCTCGCTGCTCATCGTGCTGCCGATCGCGCTGCCCGGCATCGTGACCGGGATCGCGCTCGGCAACACCTTCCACGACGTGCTCGGGATGCCGCTCGGGCTGTTCACGGTGATCGTCGGGCACGCGACGTTTTGCGTGGTGACCGTACACAACAACGTCCTGGCCCGGCTGCGGCGGCTCGGGACGTCGGCCGAGGAGGCCTCGGCCGACCTGGGCGCCGACCCGTTCACCACGTTCCGCCTGGTCACGTTCCCGATGATGCGGTCGGCGCTGCTGGCGGGCGGGCTGCTGGCCTTCGCGCTGTCGTTCGACGAGATCATCGTCACCACGTTCACCGCGGGGGCCGGCACCAGGACGCTGCCGATCTGGATCTTCGAGAACCTGTTCCGTCCCAACCAGGCGCCGGTGGTGAACGTGGTCGCCGCCGCGCTCATCCTGGCCTCCGTGGTGCCGATCTACCTCGCCCAGCGGCTGTCGGGCGAGGCGCCGACGCATTAGGTGGCCACTCCGATCGTCTGTTTCACCGTCTCCGGCCTGCCGAGGACGTCGAGCATGAGGTGGGCGACGTCCGCCCTGGAGACGGTGAGGCCGCCGCGGATGTTCTGCCCGTAGGCGGTGCGGTAGTGGCCGGTCACGGGCTTGTCGGTGAGCCTCGGCGGGCGGACGATCGTCCAGTCGAGGCCGCCCTGGTGCAGGACGTCCTCCATTAGCGCCAGGTCCAGGTAGTGCTCCTTGAGCACCCGGCCGACGATGGGCGCCATCACGTGGCGCATGAGGAACCCGTCGCCCGGATCGTGCCTGGGCGGGTGCGGGCGGCTCGGCGTGGCGACGGTGCCGACCGGGGCGGCGCTGACCACCACGATCCTGCGCACGCCGACCGCCTCCATGGCGGTGACGATCTTCCTGGTGCCCGGCTCGGTGATGCCCGCCTGCTTCGGCGAGCGCGGTCCGAGTCCGGAGAGCACGGCGTCCGCTCCTTGGAAGGCGGTGTGCAGCGCCGTCAGGTCGTCGTCTTCGAGGTCGGCCGCGACCGCCCTCGTGCCCGCCGGCAGGTTGGCCGGGTTCCTGACGACCGCGGTCACCTCGTGCCCCTGCTCCACGGCCTGGGCGAGCAGGTGCCTTCCGATGCCGCCGGTCGCCGCGACGATGACGATCCTCACTTGAAAGCCTCCGCGTTCTCCGCCGCCCACTGCGCGAACGGCGTGGCCGGGCGGCCGAGGACGCGCTGCACCTCGTCGGTGACGAACGCGCCGAGCCCGTCGGTGTAGCGGCGCATCAGCGCCTCGACGAACGGCTCGGGCAGGCCGTTGGCCACCATGCCGCGCGCCGCCTGCTCCGGCGGGACCTCCTGGTAGCGCAGCGGGCGGCCGATGGCCGCGCCGATGATCTCGACCATCTCGGTGTGGGTGAGCGCCTGCGGGCCGGTGAGCTCCAGCCTGCCGCTGATGCCGTCGTCGAGCAGGGCGCGCGCGGCCACCTGGGCCAGGTCGCGCTCGTGCAGGGGGGTCTCGGCGAAGTCGGCGTACGGCCCGCGCACGACGTCTCCGGCGCGGATCTGGGCGCCCATGAAGCCGAGCGCGTTGCTGGCATAGGCGCTGGGGCGCAGGCTCACCCACTCCAGCCCGCTGCCCGCAGCCGCCCGGTCTGCCTCCCGGTTCCTGTCGCCTCTCATGCGGGAGGGCTGCAGCGACGTGTCGTCGTCGACGTTGATCGCGGCCAGGGCCACGACGCGGCGCACGCCCTTGCGCTTGGCCAGGTCGACCAGCTCGGCCGCTGCCTCGCCCACGGCTCTGGCGTGGAGGAAGAGGGTGGTGACGCCCTCCAGGTGTACGGCGAGCGTTTCCGGGTTCGACGGATCGCCCTGCTCTTCCGTCGTCTTCGGGTTGCGGCTGACGGCGCGGAACTGCGCCCCGCCCGCTTCGAGCTCTTCGATGAGCAGCCGTCCGACCAGGCCCGTCGCTCCAGTAACCAAGATCATGGTTGCCCTTCCATGTACCCTTGTGCTCTGAAAGTCGTACAATATGAGGACCATATCATATGAATTCCGTAGTATCTGGGCCGGGCCGGGAGAAGCGGCGGCTCAGCATCGCCGTCAGGGAGTCTCTGCGTGAGCTGGGGGTGCAGTTGAACCTGCTCAACCGGCAGGTGAGCGCGCGGGCGGGGCTCAAGGACGTGGACCTCGAATGCCTCGACCTCATCGGCAGGCACAACCCGATCAGCCCTGGGGCGCTGGCCAAGCTCGCGGGGCTGCATCCGGCGACGCTGACGGGGATCCTGGACCGGTTGGAGAAGGGGGGGTGGGTGGAACGCTCACGCGACCCCGCCGACCGGCGGGCCGTGGTGCTGCGGAGCGTGCGGGAGCGGAATGCGGAGATCTTCCAGCTTTACGCGGGGATGACGGGGGCGGTGGACGCGTTGTGCGACGGGTACTCGGAGGAGGAGCTGAAGGTCATCGCCGACTTCCTCACCCGCACCACCACCGCGGGCCGCACCGCCACCGCCGCCCTCACCACCGACTGACCCCTTTCGATGCTTCGGGGGTTTGGGGCCTCAGGGTTCTCAGCGGCCCTCAACGGCCTCGGGACTCGGGGGCCTTTGGGATCTCTCAGGGCTTCATGGGGGGCTGACCTGGGAGGGGCTTGGTGGGCGCTGTTGCGGCGGCCGACCATGAGGGCCTGGAGTGGCGTGGGTCCACGGACCCCAGCCACGGTCGGCGAGTGGCGCGTCCCTCGGCTCCGCCGTACCCCCAAAGCCCTTAATGCCCCAAGCCCACGCAGCCCTAATACCCTTAGCCGTGTTGCCTCCAAAGGAGGCGCGCCGCAGCGGGACCCGCACCCGTCGACGAGGGCGCGGCCGTCAGAGGAGTGGCTCAGGAGGCCTTCACGGAAGACGTCAGCGGGTGGAGGTTCTGGAAGACCTCCCCGCTCGCGCTCGAGCGGTTGAACGTGATGAAGTGGATCCCCGGCGCACCCTCGTCCAGCAGCCGCTGGCAGAGCTCCGTCCCGTGCTCGATCCCCAACGCCCGCACCGCCGCCGGATCGTCGGCCACCGCCTCGAACCGCGCCGCCACCTCCGCAGGGAACGGCGCCCCCGACAGCTGCTCCGACCGCGCGATCGTGCTCATCTGCGTCACCGGCATGATGCACGGGATGATCGGCGTCTCGCACCCCTCGGCCGCCACCCGGTCGCGCAGCCGCAGGTAGTCGTCCGCCTGGAAGAACATCTGCGTGATCGCGTAGTCGGCCCCCGCCCGGCACTTGCGGACAAAGTACGACGTGTCGGACTCGATGGACGGCGAGCGCGGGTGCTTGTACGGGAACGCCGCCACCCCCACGCAGAAGTCGCCGGCCTGCCGGATCAGCTTGACGAGGTCCTCGGCGTACAGCACGCCCTCCGGATGCCGCACCCACTCCGCGCCCGGGTCGCCGGGCGGGTCGCCGCGCACGGCCAGGATGTTGCGCACCCCCGCGTCCGCGAACCGCCCCACCAGGTGGCGCAGCTCGCGCACCGAGTGGTTGACCGCGGTGAAATGCGCCACAGGCGTCAGCGTCGTCTCGTGGGCCAGCCGCTCCACGATGTCGACCGTCCGGTCGCGGGTCGAGCCGCCGGCGCCGTACGTCACCGACACGAACGTCGGCCGCAGCGCCTCGAGCTCCCTGATCGCACGCCACAGCTGCCGCTCGCCCTCGTCGGTCTTCGGTGGGAAGAACTCGAAGGAGAACGACCGTTCGCCGGACGCGAGCAGCTCGCGCACGGTGGGAACACGATCGGGAAGCATGGAGGGTCGACCCAGAGCCATGCGGTAAAGGCTACCGGTACCAGCGTTCACAGGGGCATCGGGAGATCGAAGGCTGGCCGAACGGCCACTAGTCTCGGAGCATGACCAGTGACGCCGCGAGCATGGACGATCTCCGCACCGAGGTGGATCGTTCCCTCAGGGAGTTCATCGACCGGCAGGTCGTGGACTCCGATGTGGAGCCCCTCATCACCGCGGCCGGCGAGCTGCTGTCCGGCGGCAAGCGGCTGCGTCCCGCCTTCTGTTACTGGGGGTGGCGCGCTGGGGGCGGCGGGGACGATCCGGCGATCTTCACGGCTTCTGCGTCGCTGGAGCTGCTGCAGGCGAGCGCGCTCGTGCACGACGACGTGATGGACAAGAGCGACCTGCGGCGCGGCATGCCGTCGGCGCACCGGCGGTTCCAGACGTTGCACGAGAAGTCCGGGTGGTACGGCTCCGCCGAGCAGTTCGGCGAGGGGGCGGCGATCCTGCTGGGCAACCTGCTGCTCATCTGGTCGGGCGAGATGTGGCGCACGAGCGGGCTGCCTTCCCCGTCGCTGGCGGCGGCGCAGCCGGTGCACGACCACATGCGGACCGAGCTGATGTGCGGGCAGTATCTGGATCTCCTGGAGCAGGCGCACGGCGAGAACACCTTCGACTCGGCGCTGCGGGTGGCTCTGTACAAGAGCGGCAAGTACTCGGTGGAGCAGCCGTTGCGCCTGGGCCTCGTCCTGGCCGCCCGGTCGCGCGAGAAGTGGATCGACGACCTGTGCGTGGAGTACGGCAGGCGGGTGGGGATCGCCTTCCAGCTGCGTGACGACATCCTGGGCGTCTTCGGCGACCCTGCGCAGACCGGGAAACCGGCTGGGGACGACCTGCGTGAGGGCAAGCGCACGATGCTGGTCGCCCGCACTCTTGCCGCGGCGTCCGCCGACGACGCGGAGATCGTCCGGCGGTTGCTGGGCGACCCGGCGTTGGACGAGCAGGGGGTGGCGACGTTGCGCGGGATCATCGAGGACACGGGGGCGTTGCAGGAGTGCGAGGACATGATCGCCGACTATCTGTCGGAGTCGCTGACCCACCTGGACAACGCCCCCATCACCGCGGAGGCCCGCACCGCACTGGGCGACCTCGCCGTCGCCGCCACCAGCCGCAAAACCTGACCCCCGTTTTCGGGCAGGCTGCGCGAGGTGGCGAGCGCACGCCTCACGGGGAGCTGTCCTCCTAGGCGCGCCTTCCCGAGAGCCGGTGCGGCGAAGCGCGGAGAGCGGTCCTCTCGGGCGCGCCTTCCCGAGCGCCGGCGCGGCGAGAAGGGGTACGGCGGAGCCCGGCGCAAGGTGCACGGACACAAGCCCACGATCGCGAGGCGCAAGAGCCCCAGGGCGTGAGGGACCGTTAGAAAGCGGTGACCGTAAGAAAAGGTAGAGCCCCGAGGGCGGTAGGAGCCCTCGGGGGTGGGTGGTCAGGGGGTCAGGCGTTTGGCGAACTCGCGGGCCGCCGCCCCAGGGTCCTCTGCGTCCGTGATCGCGCGCACCACCACGACCCTGGTCACGCCACAAGACATGACCTCATCGAGGTTCTCCAACGAGATCCCCCCGATCCCGAACCAAGGACGCGACCCGAGACCCGCCGCGTGCCGCAGCAACGAGGGCCCTGGCGCGTGCCGTCCAGGTTTGGTGGGCGTCGGCCAGATGGGACCGCAGCAGTAATAGTCGACCCCCTCCTCCACGGAGGCAGCCGACGCCTCCGCCGCCGAGTGGGTGGACCGTCCGATGACGATGTCGTCGCCGAGTATCTCCCGAGCGACCGTCACAGGAAGATCGTCCTGCCCCAGGTGGAGCACGTCGGGCCGCGCCGCGAAGGCGACGTCGGCCCGGTCGTTCACCGCCAGGAGCCTGCCGTGCCTGTCGCAGGCGTCGCGGAAGACCTCGAGCAGCGCGAGCTCCTCGCGCGCCTCCAGGCCCTTCTCGCGCAGCTGGACGATGTCCACCCCGTTGGCGAGCACGGCGTCGAGGAACTCGGCGAGGTCGCCGCGCTCCCGTCGCCCGTCGGTGCAGAGGTAGAGCCTGGCGTCAGAAACCGAGGGCTTGGGCACGCCGCTTGACCTCTGTGTGGCGACCGGCTCTGATCGCGTCAACCGGCGATCCTGGCAGCGAGTCGTCAGGGGTGAAGAGCCACCGAAGGGCCTCCACGTCGTCGTATCCGGCGTCCTGGAGCACCGTCAAGGTGCCAGGCAGCCCTTTCACCACATCCTTTCCCTCAATGAACACCGCGGGGACCTCTGGTCCGCCGCGCCCACGGCGTACGCCGATGAGCTTGTGGTCCTTGAGGAGTTGCTTGGCCCGCCCGATCGTCAGGTCAAGGCGCTTGGCCACTTCGGGGAGAGTGAGCCACTCGTCAACGAGCTGGTCGGTCTCCCGGTCGATCTGTGCAACAGAAAGCGTCACGAAACCACAACTACCACATGCCGTGCTTGCTCAAACAACACAGTCTCGTAGAGGAACGTCGGGATCGACCAGGCGAGAGGGGTCGAGGCGCTGTCCCGCCTCGACGATCCTGCGCCCCTGGACGAGGTCGCGCGGGCGGTCGACGGTGAGGACGGCGGCCAGCCGGTCGTCGTCGGTGAGCCAGCACACGGACCACTTGCCGTCGGGCCCGCCGCGGTTGATCATGCGGGCTCCCGCGTGGTGTCCCGCGTACTGGACCATGTGCCCGAACTGCTCCGACCAGAAGTACGGCACCGGGTCGTAGACGCCCTCCTCGCCGAGCAGGGTCGCTGCGGCGATCTCGGGGGCGCTGAGCGCGGTGTCCCAGTGCTCGACGCGCAGGCGGGTCCGGTAGCGGCGCGACCACCACGCGGCGCAGTCGCCGACGGCGAGCACGCCGGGCAGGGAGGTGCGCAGGTGCTCGTCGGTGACGACGCCGTTGTGCAGGTCGATGTCGGATCCGGCGAGCCATTCGACGGTGGGGCGGACGCCGATGCCGGTGACGACCACGTCCGCGTCGACGAACGAGCCGTCGAGCAGCTGCACGCCGCCCTCGTCGACGGAGCCGACCATGGTGTCCAGGCGCAGGTCGATGCCCTCGTAGAAGGCGGCGGTGCGGGAGCCGACCTCGGGGCCGATGGCGTGCGCCAGCGGGGCGGAGCCCGCCTCGATGACGGTCACGTGGCATCCGGCGCGCAGGGCGGCCGTGGCGACCTCCGCGCCGATCCAGCCCGCGCCGATGATCGCCACGCGGGCGCCGCGGACGAAGACGGCGCGCAGGGTGAGCGCGTCGTCGATGGTGCGCAGCACGTGCTGCATGCCGTCGCCCGGCAGCTTGATGGGTTCCGCGCCGGTCGCGATGACCAGGCCGTCGTAGGTGAACTCGCCCTCGGTGGTCTCCAGCACGCCCTCGCGCAGGCCCTTGGCCGAGACGCCAGGCCTGAAGTCGACCTCCAGCGCGTCCAGGTCGACGTCCACGTAGGACTGGTCGGTCTTGCCGAGCAGCACCGCCTTGGACAGCGGCGGGCGGTCGTAGGGCCGGTGGCGCTCCTCGCCCACCAGCGTGATCCTGCCGGGGAACCCGCGTCCCCTCAGCGCCTCGACACTCCGTACCCCTGCAAGCCCTGCGCCTACCACTACGACATGATTCACGCCCACGACCCTAAAGTGCGCTTTCCCGCAGCGGTAGGCTGGGGGCGTAAGACGCGCGGGAGTCCGGCCTGACCGGGCTGAGAGGAAGGCTGTCACGGGCCTTCGACCGCAAGACACCTGATCCGGATCATGCCGGCGAAGGGAGCGGAAATGGACCTGGTCGTGGGCGGTGGCGTCGTCGGGCTGTCGATCGCCTGGCGGCTCGCCCGTGCGGGCCGTACGGTCACCGTGGTCGACCCCGCACCGGCTTCTGGCGCCTCGCACGCCGCCGCGGGGATGCTGGCTCCGGTGAGCGAGGTCACATACACGGAGGAGCCTCTGCTCCGGCTGGGGCTCGCGTCGCTGCGCCGCTGGCCGTCCTTCGCGGCGGAACTGCTCGCGGAGTCGGGGGTCGAGCTCGACTACCGGGTCGACGGGACGCTCGACGTGGCGTTCGGGACCGATGATCTGGCGGCGCTGGACGAGCTGGCCGCCTTCATGGACAAGCTCGGCCTGCCGGTCGAGCGGCTCACCGGGCGCGAGTGCCGCCGCCTGGAGCCCATGCTGGCCCCGTCGGTGCGCGGCGGCCTCCTGGCGCCCCAGGACGCCTGGGTGGACCCCAGACGCGTCACCACAGCCCTCCTGGCCGCCCTGTCAAAGCTGCGGGTGCCCGTGATCCGGGCGCGCGCGACCGAGCTCCTGCGCGAGGGCGAGGCCGTCAAGGGGGTACGGCTGGCGCCGCGTGAGGCCGGGCCGTACCAGGAAGTCCTCGAAGCGGACCGGGTGATCCTCGCGGCGGGGGTGTGGAGCGGCGAGCTGGCGGGCGTCCCCGTGCGCCCGGTCAAGGGGCAGATCATGCGCCTCCACTCCCCCACCCCCCTGCTCACCCGCTGCGTCAGGGGCACCGTGCACGGCGCGTCCGTCTACCTCGTGCCGCGCGGCGACGGCGAGCTGGTCGTCGGCGCCACCCAGGAGGAGCTGGGCTTCGACACCAGGGTGACGGCCGGAGGCGTGTACGAGCTGCTCAGGGACGCCAGGGAACTGGTGCCCGGCGTCACCGAGCTGGAGCTCGCCGACGTGGTGGCCGGGCTGCGCCCGAGCACGCCGGACAACGTGCCGCTGATCGGCCCCTGGCAGGGCCTGACGCTGGCCACGGGACACCACAGGGGCGGCGTCCTGCTGGCCCCGCTGACCGCCGCGCTGGTCGCGGGTGAAGAGGGCGAGCTGGCAGAGCTCTGCTCGCCGGGGAGATATGCATGAATGTGATGATCAACGGGGCGGCGCACGAGCTGCCCGACGGCACGACCGTGGCGCAGGCCGTACGCGCGCTGACGACGGCCACCACCGGGGTGGCCGTCGCGGTGAACGACGAGGTGGTGACCCGCGGCACGTGGGAGAGCACCGCGCTGGCCGACAGCGACCGCGTCGAGGTGCTCACGGCGGTGCAGGGTGGATGAGCTGATCATCGCGGGCGAGCGGTTCTCCTCGCGGCTCATCATGGGCACCGGCGGCGCACCCTCGCTGGAGGTGCTCGACCAGGCACTGGTCGCCTCTGGCACCGAGCTGACCACCGTGGCGATGCGGCGGCTCGACCCGTCGGCGCCCGGTTCCGTGCTCGATGTGCTGAAAAATCGTGGCATCAAGGTGCTGCCGAACACGGCGGGCTGCTTCACCGCGGGCGAGGCCGTGCTCACGGCGAAGCTGGCCAGGGAGGCGCTCGGCACCAACTGGGTCAAGCTCGAGGTCATCAACGACGAGCGCACGCTGCTGCCCGACCCGATCGAGACGTTCGACGCGGCGGAGCGGCTGGTGGCCGACGGGTTCGTGGTGCTGCCCTACATCGGCGACGACCCGGCGCTGGCGCGCAGGCTGGAGCAGGCGGGCTGCGCGGCCGTCATGCCGCTCGGCGCGCCGATCGGCTCGGGGCTCGGCATCCGCAACCCGCACAACATCGAGCTCATCGTCGAGGCGGCTGGGGTGCCGGTGATCCTCGACGCGGGCATCGGCACGGCGAGCGACGCGGCGCTGGCGATGGAGCTCGGCTGCGACGCCGTACTCCTCGCCACTGCCGTGACCAGGGCGCAGCAGCCGTCGCTGATGGCCGCGGCGATGGCCGCAGCGGTCCAGGCCGGACGCATGGCGCGGGCGGCTGGACGCATCCCCCGCCGCCGTTACGCCGAGGCGTCGTCCCCCACAACCCCTTGACGCGTTCCAACAGGAACAGGTCGGCATCGGTTTCGGATAGTCCGGCCCTGCCAGTGGCAAAACGCCCGTAAACTCGGGCCGTGGACACGACGACTGCGGACCCCCTCGTCGGGCGGCTCCTCGACGGGCGCTATCGCGTCGAGTCCCGGATCGCCCGGGGCGGCATGGCGACCGTCTACCTGGCGCTCGACATCCGGCTCGATCGTACGGTCGCGTTGAAGGTGATGCACCGCTCGCTGGCCGAGGACCCGGCGTTCGTGCGCCGGTTCATCGGCGAGGCCAAGTCGGTGGCGAGCCTGTCGCACCCCAACGTGGTGCACGTCTTCGACCAGGGCACCGACAACGACATCGTCTACCTGTCGATGGAGTACGTGCCCGGCAAGACGCTGCGCGACGTGCTGCGCGAGCGCGGCAGGCTGCCCGCGCGCGAGGCGCTTGAGGTCATGATCCCGGTGCTGGCCGCGCTCGGCGCGGCCCACCAGGCGGGCATGGTCCACCGCGACATGAAGCCGGAGAACGTCCTGCTGACCGACGACGGCCGGGTCAAGGTCGTCGACTTCGGCCTGGCCAGGGCGATCGAGGCGACCAACCAGACGCGTACCGGCGTGATGATCGGCACGATCGGCTACATGTCGCCCGAGCAGGTCACAACGGGCGGCGCGGACGTCCGCAGCGACGTCTACGCGGCGGGCATCATGCTGTTCGAACTGGTCACCGGGCAGCAGCCCTACGACGGCGAGACGCCGATGTCGGTGGCCTACCGGCACGTGCACGACACCGTGCCCGCGCCGTCTTCTGTGGTGCCCGAGGTGCCGCCGCTGATCGACACGCTGGTCGCGCAGGCCACGGCGCGCGACCCGTTCGACCGGTTCCAGGACGCCAGCGCGATGCTGGTGGCCGCGGTCGACGCGCACCGGATGTTGCCGCGCCTGACGGTGCCGCCCGTCTCGCACCCGTCGCAGGCGCCGGTGGCGCCCACCCACACGCTGATCCAGCCGCGCGCCGACCTCCACACAGCGCCGCCGTCGCCCCCTTCGCCCTCTTCGCTCAAGAAGTTCCGCCCGCACTGGTTCCTGGTGGCGTTGTCGGCCGTGATGGTCGTCGCGGTGGGGCTCACCTGGTGGTTCTTCTCGCAGGCCAAGTACGTGATCGTTCCCGAGCTGGTGGGGCAGGACGTCTCCATCGCCAAGGAGTCCGCCATCTCGCACGGGCTGACCGTACGGCTGGCGGAGGGGCGCTACGACGAGAAGGTGCCCAAGGGGCTCGTGCTGTCCACCGATCCGGCCGGCAAGTCGGAGGTGGAGGAGGGGCGGACGATCACCATCGTGCCGTCGCTGGGGGCCAAGCGGGTGACCGTACCCAAGGTCGAGGGCCTGAGCGAGGCGGACGCCAGGGCCGCGATCGGCGAAGCGGGGCTGAGCGTCGGCAAGGTGAGCAGGATCGCCAGCCCTGACGTGGAGCGCGACCACG
The DNA here is from genome assembly GCF_044457355.1 of Nonomuraea sp. NPDC050556. Taxonomy (NCBI): domain Bacteria; kingdom Bacillati; phylum Actinomycetota; class Actinomycetes; order Streptosporangiales; family Streptosporangiaceae; genus Nonomuraea; species Nonomuraea sp. NPDC050556. Next base: position 3,674,554 of record NZ_JBITGU010000001.1, read on the forward strand.
CGATCCGCACCAACCCGAACGTGGGCGAGCGGGTCAAGGAGGGCTCCAGCGTCGGGCTGTTCGTCAGCGCCGGGATGGTGATGCCCGACGTCGGCGGGATGCCTAAGGACGAGGCGGCCGCTTATCTGGGCGAGCAGGGTTTCCAGGTGCAGGTCAACGAGGTGGCCGACGACGCGGAGCCGTGCACGGTGATCGCGCAGAACCCGCGCGCGAAGGCGGAGGTCGACAAGGGCGCGGTGGCGGCGCTGACGGTGTCGTCGTGCGGCATGCCCTGGGACGACTGGTTCCGCGGCGACGACACGCAGGCCAACGACCAGGCGGACAACCGCATCGTGCCCGGCGAGGTCGGCAAGTCGGTCTCGGACGCCAAGGCGGAGCTGGAGGCGGCGGGGTTCAAGGTGAAGGTCCGCAAGCTGCTCAACTCGGGCATGGTCCGCTTCCAACGGCCCGCCGCCAACTCGGAGCGCCCGGCAGGCTCGGAAGTCGTCCTCTGGCACTGACGTACAGCTGGCTCGCTGCGCAGCGCAGTGACGCTGAGGAAGGCACCTACCTGTGTCTGACCTTCCTCAGCGGCCTCGCCCCCGACGAGGTGCTACGCAGGGCGGGCAACGCGCCGTGCGCGGTCTACGCGGCACGTGGCGGGTCGGTGCTGGAGACCGAGTGGCCCCCAGCCTTCAACGGCCCGCTGTCCGTCGGCACCGCCATGGCGACGGTGTTCTTCGACGTCAAGCACGACGACTTCACCTACGCCGTGGACGGGCGGTTGGTAAGTGCGTTCAGCGTGTTCGCCTACTCCTGTCGCGAGGGCGTCGAGCCGGATCCGCTCGAAGCCGCCGTTCTGGAGCTGGGTCTCGACCGGGATGAGCGGGTGGAGGAGCCCGTCGCGGCGGCGCTGGAGCTGGCTGGGCGGGCCACTGGGGTGTATCTGTCGGCCGCCGACTTCGTCCGGCCGTCAGGCCAGGTGGCCGTGGAGGCGGATTCTGGCTAGGCCGCCGTCGGGGTAGATGTTCACCCTGACGTAGCTCACCGGCGTGGACTGCTCCAGGCGGAAGCGGTGGTTGGCGTCGGGTTGCAGGCGGGTCCTGGGGAGCAGACCCGACCAGGTCTCGCCGTCCGTCGATCCTTCCAGGGAGACGGCGCCCGGGGCGTTGAAGATGAGGTTCGTGGTGTCGATCTCGGCCAGCCGGATGACGCCCGCCCCGGCCAGCCGTACCACCAGCCAGTCGTTGCCGTCGTCGCGCCGGCGCGCGGTCTCCCAGCCCTCCGCCTGGTGGCGGGCCAGCCCTGGTGAGATGGCGTTGTTGGGCGAGGAGTAGAACTCGTTGGAGCACGCGGTCACCAGGGCGCCGTTCTCCAGGGCGGCCAGGTCGAGCGACAGCCCCTCGTACAGCTTGAGGTCGGGGACGACCTCGCCGTGCACCCGGAGCCTGGCGATCCCGCCGTCGGGGATCATGTTCAGGCGCACGTGGGTGTAGCGGCGCTCGTCGGACACCTCGAAGAAATGCTCGGCATCACCCGTGATGTCGCTCCTGGGCACCAGCTCGTGCCACTCGGCGCTCTCCAGCTCCGCCAAAGACGGGTACCCCTCCACCGCGCAGGCCTCGACGGAGGCGTGCGGCGGGTAGTTGCCCTTGAACCAGGCCGTGTCGATCACGATGCCCCGCACGATGCCGGGCAGGCCCAGCCGCACGATCGCCCAGTCGTGCCCGGGTTCGCGCCGCCGCCTGGTCTCCCAGCCGTCGTAGACCTGCCCCTTGTTGCCGAACGTGTGCGCCTGGAACGCGGGCCTGCCCGGCCGGATGAGCGCCTCGCGCTCGGCGAAGGACTCGTCGTTGGCGGCGATCACGGAGCCGCCGAGGGTGCGCAGCGCGAGGTCGGGCAGGGCGGTGAAAGCGGTCATTCAGTGGTCTCCAAACAGGAAGTGTCCGTACGGCTGAGCCGTCACGTCGATCTCGCGCCCCCGCAGCCAGGTGGTGGTGACCGCGCCCCTGAGGGTGCGGCCGTCGTAGGGCGTCACGGGGTTCTTGTGGTGCAGGCGCCCCGCGTCGACGGGGTTGGCGGCGTCGGTGGCGAAGGCCACCAGATCCGCGTCATTGCCCGGCTTCAGCGCACCCTTTCCGGAAATATCCGCCAATGCGGCGGGTGCAGCGGACATCCAGCGGACCACGTCGGCCAGCGAGCGCCCGCGCGCCGACGCCTCGGTCCAGATGGCGCTCAGTCCGAGCTGCAGTGAGGCGATCCCGCCCCACGCCTCGGCGAACGACGGCACCTTGAGGTCGGCGGTCGAGGGCGAGTGGTCGGAGACGACGCAGTCGAGCACCCCGGCGGCCAGACCCTCCCAGAGCCGGTCGCGGTTGGCCTCGTCGCGGATGGGCGGGCAGCACTTGAAGGCGGTCTGCCCGTCGGGGATCTGCTCGGCGGCGAGGGTGAGGTAGTGCGGGCAGGTCTCCGCGGTGATGCGGACGCCGTCCCGCCTGGCGGCTTCGAGGGGTTCGAGGCAGTCGGCGCTGGAGACGTGCAGGATGTGCACCCGTGCGCCGGTCTCGCGGGCCAGCCCGATGACGGTCTCGACGGCGCGGCGTTCCGAGGCGCCAGGACGAGATGCCAAGAATTCCGGATAGGTCGGGCCGCTGGGGTTGTCGAGGAGGCCGGGGTCCTCCGCGTGGACGACCATGAGGCCGTCGAAGGCGGCGATCTCCCTGAGCGCCTCGCGCACCTCGGCGGTGGTGAGCTCAGGGAACTCCTCGACGCCGGACGGCGAGAGGAAACACTTGAAGCCGAGCACGCCGCGGTCGTGGAGGGGGCGCAGGTCCTTGACGTTGCCGGGGATGGCGCCGCCCCAGAAGCCGACGTCGACGAAGCACTGCCCGGCGGCCGCTTCGAGCTTGGCGTCGAGGGCGGCGACGCCGACCGTCGGGGGGAGGGAGTTGAGCGGCATGTCCACGATCGTGGTCACGCCCCCGGCCGCTGCCGCGCGGGTCGCCGAGGCGAAGCCCTCCCAGTGGGTCCGTCCCGGCTCGTTGACGTGCACGTGCGTGTCGACCAGGCCGGGCAGCAGCGCGACCTCGCCGAGGTCCACGGTCTCCGCCGCCTCGACGGAGGCCTCGTAGGGGTGCAGGGCCGCGATCTTCCCGTCCTGTACGGCTACCGCCGCCGCCTGCTCCCCCTCCGGGGTGACGGCGCGCCGCGAACGGACGACGAGGTCGTACATGGTCACTCTCCCTGGAGGCGTTCTGCCGCGATGCGGGCGGCCAGGCGCTCCAGGAGCGGGCCTGCCTCCGCCATGCAGACGGCTGGGTCGGGTTCGAGGTCGGTGAGCGCGTAGGCGGCCTCGATGCCCGCCGCCCCGAGCTCCTCGTCGGACAGGGTGCGCCTGCCGCAGACGGCGATCACCGGCACACCGGCCTTGGCCGCCGCCTGGGCGACGCCGACGGGGGCCTTGCCGCGCAGCGACTGCTCGTCCAGCGAGCCCTCGCCGGTGATGACGAGGCGCGCTCCGGTGACGTGGTCGCCGAAGCCGAGCAGGTCGAGGAGGTACTCGATGCCGGGCTGGATGTCGGCGTGCAGGAAGGCGAGCGCGGCGAAGCCCACTCCCCCGGCAGCGCCCGCGCCGGGCGCTCCCGCGACGCCCATCGGGCGCGGGCGGTCGTCGTGCTCGACGGCGCCCATGAGCCCGTGGGTACGGCTGGCCACGGCGGCGAGCCGCGACAGCGCCTTCTCGAGCACCTGGACGTCGTCGGGGGTCGCTCCCTTCTGCGGGCCGTACACCGCTGCGGCACCGTGCGGGCCGAGGAGGGGGTTGTCGACGTCGCTGGCGACGACGAACTCCACGCCTTCGACGTCGAGGAACCCGCTGGTGTCGATGCGGGCCAGGTCCTTGAGAGCCGCGCCGCCCGGGGGGAGTTCGGATCCGTCCTCGGCGAGGAAGCGCGCGCCGAGGGCCTGGGCCATGCCCGCTCCCCCGTCGGTGCAGGCGCTGCCGCCCAGACCGAGCACGACCCTGCGGGCCCCCTTGCGCACGGCGTCGGCGATCAGCTCGCCGGTGCCGAAGCTGGTGGAGGTGAGCGGCTCCAGCCCACCGGGCAGCCGCCTCAGCCCGGAGGCCTCGGCGAGTTCCACGACGGCGGTGTCACCCTGACGGGCGTAGGACGCCTCGACCTGAACCCCGGTGGGCCCGGTCACCTCAAGAGTGACCCGCTCGAAGCCACAGGCCACGACGGCGTCCACGGTCCCGTCACCGCCGTCGGCCACGGGCAGCTCCACCGTCGGAACCCCCAGCCCGGCCGTCACCCTGGCCGCAACCTCGGCCGCGGTCAGAGAACCCTTGAACTTGTCCGGCGCAACCAGGACATGCTGACTCACCACGAACTCCCACAAGCTGATGGACAATGGTCGGACACGCCGTCCTGCCCGGTGCGAGCGGGCAGGACGGCGTCCCTCATCATCACAGCAGTTCCTTATCCCACCCCACCGAACCCCTAGGGGACGGGCTCGAACTCGCGGACCGCGTCGATGGAGACGCCGTGCGGGGTGTTGGCCTCCCGCTCGATCATGATCTCCACGAGCACGGGCCTGGAGATGCGCGCCGACTCCTTGGAGGCCCACTCCAGAGCGTCGTGGATCTCGGCCGGGTCGAACACGCGGCGCCCGGCGCAGCCGTACGCCTCCATGATCTTGACGTTGTCGGTGCCGAACTCGTCGTAGTGGATGTTGACCTGGTAGTTCATCTCGTCGTAGCCGATCGAGGCCTGCCGGATGAGCCCGAGGTACTCGTTGTTGAGCATGATGAGCACGAACGGCACGTTGTACTGCGCCGCCACGGCCAGCTCCTCCACGAGGTACTGGAAGCCGTAGTCGCCGACGACCCCCACGACCTGCGAGGACGGCGAGGCCTTCTTGACGCCGATCGCGGCCGGGATCTCCCAGCCCAGCGGCCCGGCCTGACCGCACACCTGGTAGCGGCGCGGCTTCCCGGCCTTCTGGTGCTGCCCGCCCCAGATCTGGTAGAGCCCGATGGCGGTGACGAAGTAGGTGTCCTCGTCGAAGAACTCGTTGATCTCCTTGTAGACGCGGGGCGCCTTGACCGGGATGTCGTCGTAGTCCTCGCGGCGCGTGAGGGTCCGCTTGAGTTCCCGCACCCGATCGACCCATGACGAGGGGGTACGGCTGACGCCGCGCCGCTTGGCGAGGTCGAGGATCGCGCGGAGGAACAGCTTGACGTCGGACACGATGCCCAGGTCGGGCTCGAAGACCTTGCCGAGCTGCGTCGGCTCGATGTCCACGTGGATGAACTGCCGCGTGCCGCGGTAGACGTCCAGCGTGCCGGTGTGCCGGTCGCCGAACCGAGCGCCCAGGGCGAGCACCAGGTCCGACTCCAGGAACGAGGCGTTGCCGTACCGCTGGGACGTCTGGATGCCCGTCATGCCGGAGAACAGCGGGTGGTCCTCGTCGATGGAGCCCTTGCCCATGAGCGTGACCTGCACCGGCACCTGGAGCAGCTCGGCCAGCTCGCGCAGCTCGGCTGAGGCCTCGGCGATGATGACGCCGCCGCCGGACAGCAGCAGCGGCCGCTCGGCCGCCAGCAGCAGGTCGAGCGCCTTCTCCACGCGCGGCAGGTGCGGCTCGACCGCGGCGATCGGCAGAGCGGCGTCGATCGCGGGGTCGTACTCGATGAGCTGCTTGGCCACGTCGACCGGGATGTCGATCAGCACCGGGCCCGGACGGCCGGAGCGGGCGACGCGGAACGCCTCGCGGAAGATCCACGGCGCCTGCGCCGCCTCCTTGATCTGCACGGCCCACTTGGTGACCGGCTTGGCGATCTCCACGATGTCGACCGCCTGGAACGCCTCCTGGTGCAGCTTGGTGGAGACGGCCTGGCCGGTGATGCAGATGATCGGGATCGAGTCGGCGAGCGCGGTGTAGAGACCGGTGATCATGTTGGTCCCGGCCGGGCCGCTGGTGCCGATGGCGACGCCGACGCGGCCGTTGGTGCGCGCCCAGCCGTCGGCCATGTGGGTGGCGCCCTCCTCGTGCCTGACGATGAGGTGCTCGATGCCGCCGAGCTCCTCCATCGACTTGTAGAGGGGCAGGATCGCCGCTCCCGGGCAGCCGAAGGCGACATCGACGCCCTCGTCCTTCAGGACGTGGACGACGGCGTTCATTGCTGGCATCTTCATCGCGACAACCCTTCGATCACCTTGAGCAGCGCCGAGTGGTCCAGCGAGCCGTACCCCTGGGCCCTGGCCGACGCGATGAGCTGCGCCGTCAGCGCGCCCATGGGGATGGCCACCTCGGCGCCGCGTGCGGCGTCGAGGATGATGCCCATGTCCTTGTGGTGCAGGTCGATGCGGAAGCCGGGGGTGAAGTCCCTGGCCAGCATCGAGTCCCGCTTGATCTCGAGGATGCGGCTGGCGGCCAGGCCGCCGGCGAGCACGTCGAGCCCGGCCTTGGCGTCCACGCCCGCCGCCTCCATCATCACGATGGCCTCGGCGACCAGCGCGTAGGTGCCGCCGACGACGAGCTGGTTGGCCGCCTTGACGTACTGTCCCGCTCCGGGGCCGCCGACCAGCTTGAAGGTCCTGCCGACCGCCTCGAAGATCGGCGTTGCCGCCTCGAAGTCCTCTGCGGCGCCGCCGACCATGATGGACAGCACGCCGTCCACCGCGCCCTTCTCGCCGCCGGAGACGGGGGCGTCGAGCGCCCGCTTCCACTGCGAGGCGACCTGCTGGGAGGTCTGCGGGGTGATCGTGGAGAAGTCGATGTACAGGGCGTCCGCAGGCGCGTGTGCCGAAATTTCGGGGAACACGGCGAGGACCTGGGGGTCGGCGGGAAGCATCGTGATGACGACCTCGGCGTCCCTTACGGCTTCCGCCACGCTGGCGGCGAAGGCGCCGCCGAAGTCGACCGGCGCGAGGTCGTAGCCGGTGACGTCGTGGCCCGCTTTCACCAGATGTCCGGCCATGGGGCGGCCCATGATGCCAAGCCCGATAAATCCGATCTTCACGCTGCAAACTCCTTGATCCATTGGAAGTCGGGCGTCGGGTCCTTGTACTCCAGGCCCACCCAGCCCTCGTAGCCCTCGAGCAGCTCCTTGAAGGGCAACTCACCGCTGCCGGGCCGTCCGCGCCCCGGGTTGTCGGCGATCTGCACGTGCCCGGTGAGCGGGTGGTGCAGCGCAGCCGTCAGGTCCTCGCCCATGCGCGCCAGGTGGTACAGGTCGCACAGGAACCGCACGTTGGGCTCGCCCACGCCCTCGATCACGTCCACGGCCGCCTTGACGGAGACCAGCGGGTACGACGGCGACTCGTAGCTGTTGAGCGCCTCGACCAGCACGACCGCGCCGATCGCCGCCGCCTTTCGCGCGGCGAGCGCCAGGTTCTCCAGGGCGATCGCGTCCTGCTCGACCCCGTCGACGTTGTTGCCGTAGAGGGCGTTCAGCGCCTTGCAGCCGAGCCGCTCCGCGATGCCGACCGCGACGTCGAGGTTGTCGCGCAGCCGTACGGCGTCGCCGGGGCGGGAGAACAGGCCGCGTCCCCCCGAGGGGATGTCGTCGACGAAGTTGAGCCCGACGAGCTGCACCCCGGCGTCCTCGACGGCGGAGACGAACGCGTCGACCTCTCCGTCATCGGGTACGGCGTCGGCGAACGGCCACCAGAACTCCACCCCGTCGAACCCGGCCGCCCTCGCGGCCGCCGGCCGTTCCAGAAGGGGCAGATCCGTGAACAGGATCGAGCAGTTGACGTCGAATCTCATGCGGTCCTCTCTCGATATCTCCGCCAGCTGCCGTCCTCGGTGATGTCGAGCAGCTGGACGTGCGAGGTGTTCGGCCGCCGCAGCAGCATCGCCAGCGACGAGGTGCCGTCGGCCAGCTCGATCACGCCGAGCTCCAGCTCGGGCGGCTCGGACGGCAGCACCTTGTCGCGCAGGACGTCCATGTCGACGTCGAACAGCTCGCCGGCGATCTCGGCGCCGCCGTGGGCGACGGGCTGGAGCGCCGGGCACTGGTCGCCGACGGAGTAGAAGCGGTACTTCGGCGCGGTCGTGGTCTCGGCGACGAACGGCGCCCCGTCGAGCAGGTGGTGCAACGGTTCGCCGCGCATCGCGCCGCCATTGAGGAACATCAGGGCCATCGCAGGCTTCTCCCAGAACGTCGGGGGGCCCGTAGGTCTGCCGGTCGCCGGCAGCGCGGTACCTGGTGGCTTTGGTGACATTCAGTACACACAACGCGTCGTTCACCGGTCTAGCGGCAAGAACTCCGAAGCTGCCCGCCGTCGATCTCGCTCCTGTTGTGCGTTCGTCTAGGCTCGCCCTGTGACGGATGGACGGCTGATCACGACCCGCGAACGACGTTCCAGGCTGGGTGTACGGCACGCCCTGGCCAAGCGCGCGGACACGGCGCAGGAGGCTGCAGCCGCGGTGGTGGCGCTGCACGGCACCGATCCGGCGACCGTGTTCCTGTCGGCCGGCGCGCGCCTGTCCGCGCCGGGACCGGGGCCGGTCGAGCGGGCGTTGTACGAGGACAGGACGCTCGTACGGATGACCGGCATGCGGCGCACCGTCTTCGTGGTGCCGCGCGCCCTGGTGCCCGTCCTGCACCATTCGAGCGCGCTGTCCATCGCCGTCAAGGAACGCAAGAACCTGCTCAAGCAGACGGGCATGACCGAGGACTGGCTCGCCGAGACCGAGCTGCTCCTCCTCGCCGCGCTGGCCGAGCGGGAGATGGCGACGGCGACGCAGCTCGCCGAGGCGGTGCCCAGGCTGCGCCAGCAGTTCGTCTACGGCGCCGGCACGGCCTACGAGACCACGCAGAGCGTCGGCTCCCGGGTGCTCTACCTCATGGGGATGCAGGGGCAGATCGTCCGGCACGGCCGTCCAGGCGGCACGTGGATCAGCGGGCAGCACCAGTGGGCCGCCTCGCCCGGCGTCGAGCACCTGGACGTGCGGGCGGCGCAGGCGGAGCTCGTGCGGCAGTGGCTGGGCGCGTTCGGTCCAGGCACCGAGGCGGACCTCAAGTGGTGGACCGGGTGGACGCTCGGCGACGTGCGCAAGGCGCTGGCCGCCGTGTCGGCCGTGCGGGTGCGGCTGGAGGAGGGCGTCGGCTACGTGCTGCCCTCGGACGTGGAACCCGCGTCCGAGGCGCGGCCGTGGGCGGCGCTGCTGCCCGCGCTCGACCCGACGCCGATGGGGTGGCAGGGGCGCGACTGGTACCTGCCCGCTTCCTTGCGCGCGCTGCTGTTCGACCGGTCGGGGAACGTGGGGCCGACGGTCTGGTGGAACGGCGAGGTGGTCGGCGGGTGGGCGCAGCGGCCCGGCGGGGAGGTGGTGACGCGGCTGCTCGTCGACGTGGGGGCGGAGGCCTCGGCGGCGATCGCGTCCGAGGTTGCCGGGCTGGCCGGGTGGCTGGACGGGGTGCGGGTCACCCCGCGGTTCCGCACGCCGCTGGAGCGCGAGCTGTCGGCCTAGCCGTACTTCAGCCTTTCTAGCCGTACTTCAGGCCGAAGGCCGACAGGCCTTGCTCGTGGTGTTCGATCATGCCGTGCTTGCGGTAGAAGGCGTGGTTCAGCCTTCCCTCCGGAGTGGACTCGTGGTCGGTGGTGAGGATGAAGTGGCGGCAGTGCGCGTAGCGCTCCTTGAGGTGCTCCAGGAGCTTCCCGCCGACGCCCTTCCCCTGGTGTTCGACGTCGACCAGCAGTTCCTGGACGTAGCAGATCAGCTCGTCGTCGGACACCGTCCTGGCCAGGCCGAGCAGGGCGCCTGACTCGTCGCGGGCGGTGATGACGACGTGCGAGTTCGCCAGGGCGCGCAGGACCTTGGGGACGTCGTTCGCCCAGTCGCGCCAGCCGACCGAGGAGTACAGCTTGAAGATCTCGTCCTGGTCGAAGGTGGTTTCTGGGGAAATCAGCACGCCGGTGATCCTAGGCGCTCAGCCGTACCGGGGTGTGGATGGGGCCCGAGGTGGTGGTCAGAGGAAGGCAGGTGCCGCCCCTGCGCAGGGCCACCAGCTCGGCGGTGATGGACAGGGCGGTCTCCTCCGGCGTACGCGCGCCCAGGTCGAGGCCGATCGGGGAACGCAGCCTGGACAGCTCCTCGGGGGTGAGGCCTGCCTCGGTCAGCCTGCGCATGCGGTCGTCGTGGGTACGGCGGGAGCCCATCGCGCCCACGTAGGCGGCCTCGGTGCGGAGCGCCACCTCCAGGAGGGGGACGTCGAACTTGGCGTCGTGGGTGAGCACCGCGATCACCGTGCGTGCGTCCACCTGGGTGCTCTCCAGGTAGCGGTGCGGCCATTCCACGACCACGTCGTCGGCGTCGGGGAAGCGGCGCTTGGTGGCGAAGACCGGGCGTGCGTCGCAGACGGTGACGTGGTAGCCGAGGAACTTGCCTGCCCTGGTGAGGGCGGCGGCGAAGTCGATCGCGCCGAACACGATCATCCTGGGGGGTGGGGTGTGGGTCTCGACGAACACCTCGACCCTGGTGTCACCGCTGCAGAGGTCGCGCAGGGCGGTGGTTCCTGCATCGAGCATGGCTCTGGCTTCGGCGATCGCGGTGGTGTCGAGGTCGCCTTGGACGCTGCCCACGTGGCGATCGGGCCAGACGGCGATCGCCCCGTCTCCGGTCGTCGCTCTGACGAGGGCGACGGGCTCGTTTTCGTGTACGGCACGCAGGTGTGCTTCCAGGGCGGGGTCCCCCGAGGGCCAGACGAGGACCTCGATGACGCCGCCGCAGGTGAGACCCACGGCGAAGGCGTCGTCGTCGCTGTAGCCGAACCGTTGCCTGATCGGCTCGCCGTCCTCGATGGCCTGGAGGCAGAGCTCGTAGACGGCGCCCTCGACGCAGCCGCCGGAGATGCTGCCGATGGCGGTGCCGTCTTTGGAGACGGCCAGGGCGGCGCCTGGTTGCCTGGGGGCGCTGCCGCTGACGTCGATGACTGTCGCCACCGCGAACGGCGTGCCGTCGGCCAGCCATGCCCGCAGGTCTTCCACGAGTTCCCGCACTGTCGTCTCCTCCTTGCCGCCGTCCACCTTGCGCCGAACTCCGCCGTACCACTCCTCGCCGACCCGGCGCTCGGAGAGCAGCCCCGAAGGGACGGGCACCGCACCGCTCGCCCACCCGGCGCTTGGAGTGCGCCCCTGCAGGGGCGCACCCGCTTGCGGTGCGTCCCCAGGAGGACCGCTCCCCGTGAGGCCTACACTCTGCACCGCTCGGTCAGGCGATCAGGCCTTCGATGAAGCCGATGCCGAAATACGCCACGAAGATGGCGCTGATCACCCACAGCAGCCAGTGGATCTGGTCGAAGCGCCCACGCGCCGCCTTGATGACCGTGTACGCGATGATGCCCGCGCCCACGCCGTTGGTGATCGAGTACGTGAAAGGCATCAGGGCGACCGTCAGGAAGGCGGGGATCGCCAGCTCCAGGTCGTCCCACTCGATCTTCCTGGCCACCGTCATCATCAACGCCCCCACCAGCACGAGCGCCGGTGCCGCCGCCTGGGCGGGAACCACGGCGGCGAGCGGGGTCAGGAACATGGCACCACCGAACAGCACGCCGGTCACCAGGCTGGCGAGGCCGGTGCGAGCGCCCTCCCCAACCCCGGCGGCCGACTCGACCACGATGGTGTTCGCCGACCCACCCGTGGCGCCGCCGATGATCGCGCCGAAGCCGTCGATCGTGAGGATCTTGCCGACGCCCTTGATACGACCCTCGGAGTCGGCCATGTCAGCCTCCTCGCCCACGCCCAGGATGGTGCCCATGGCGTCGAAGAAGCCCGACAGCACCAGCGTGAAGAGCACCACCGTGGCCGTCAGGACGCCGGCCGTACCGAACCCGCCGAACAGGTCGACGTTCAGCAGCGAGCTGAAGTCAGGCGTCGCGACGAGCTGGTCGGGCATCTTCGGCGTGACCACGCCCGGCCACTTGATCCCCGACACGAGCGCGTTGACCACGATCGCCAGGATCGTGGAGGCCACGATGCCGATCAGGATGGCCCCGGGCACCTTGCGGACGAACAACGCGAACGTCAGCAGCAACCCGAAACCGAACACCACCATCGGCCACCCGACCAGGTGCCCGCCCTCGCCCAGGGTGACGGGCGTGCCCGCGCCCTTCCCGACGAACCCGGCGTCCACCAGGCCGATCAGCGCGATGAACATGCCGATGCCGACGCCGATGGCGTGCTTCAGCGGGGTGGGGATGGCGTCCATGATGAGCTGGCGGATGCCGGTGAGCGCGAAGATCACGATCACCACGCCCTCCAGCACGACCAGGCCCATCGCCTGGTCCCACGTCATGTGCGGCGCCGCCTGGAAGGCGACGACGGGGGCGATGCCGAGCCCTGAGGCCAGTGCGAACGGCGCGTTGCCCACCAGCCCCATGAGGATCGTGGTGATGGCGGCCGACAGCGCGACGGCGGTGGTGAGCTGCGGGATGCTGAGCGTCGCACCCGTGACGTCCTTGGCGCCGCCGAGGATGATCGGCACGAGCAGGATGACGTACGCGACGGCCACGAAGGTGGTGATGCCGCCGCGCACCTCCCTGCCCACCGTGGTGCCTCGGCCGGTCAGGTCGAAGAACCGGTCCAGCGCGCCGGTGGGGGGTTTGGTCTGCAGTTGGGTCATGGTCGGGGCCCTCCTCAGGGCATGGTCGACCTGCGGCGTGGCGCCGCTGGCGAGTTGTGGAGTCTGTCCCGCGCAAGAGGGGGGTGCGGGCTGCCCCTGTTGGTCAACTCAGCCGGTGATGTGTTCCGGCCGTACCGGCACCCTGTTCAGTGCCAGACCCGTGGCGTCGCGGATGGCCGCGACGATGGCGGGGGTGGAGGAGAGCGTGGGTGGCTCTCCGGCTCCACGCAGCCCGTATGGGGCGCGCGGATCGGCGTGCTCGAGGATCTCCAGCCGCATGGGCGGCATGTCGAGGATCGTGGGGATGAGGTAGTCGGTGAACGAGGGATTGCGCACCTTGCCGTCCTTGACCACGATCTCCTCCATCACCGCCAGGCCGAGCCCCTGTGCGGTGCCGCCGTGGATCTGGCCCTCCAGCGCGAGCCGGTTCATGATCCTACCGACGTCCTGGACGGCGGCGAGCTCGACCACCTTCACCAGGCCGAGCTCGACGTCGACGTCGACGACCGCCCGGTGCACGCAGAGGCCGAACTGGGTGTGCGAGTCGCCCCTGCCGGTGACCTTGTCCATCCCGGTGGTGGGGTGGTGGTGGTACTCGCGGGTCTCCTCGATGACGTCGTCACCGAGAGCGTCCTCGATGGAGAGCAGTACGCCCTCGCTTTCCGAGACGACTTTCCCCCCGACGAGCGACAAATCGTCCAATGTCCGTCCGAGGTGCGACGCCACGAGCGAGAAGACCCGCTCCCGTACGGCTTCGCAGGCCGTCTTGATCGCGCCGCCGGTCATGTACGTCTGGCGCGAGGCCGACGACGAGCCCGCCTCCCCGACCGCGTTGTCCGCCGGGTGGATGACGACCCGCTCGACTCCCAGCTCGGTGCGAGCGATCTGGGCTTCGATGGTCACCAGCCCCTGGCCGACCTCGGCGGCGGCGGAGTGCACGAGGACCGTGGCCGCTCCGCCGATGACCTCCAGGCGGACCTTGGCGGTCGAGTAGTCGTCGAAGCCCTCGGAGAAGCAGATGTTCTTGAGGCCGACGCCGTAGCCGACGCCCCGCCGTACGCCCTCGCCGTGCGTGGTCTGGGATGCGCCACCCGGCAGGTTCCTGATGTCGGACACATCAAGCGATGGCGGCATCGGCAGCTCGCGGGCCTGCTGCAGCATCTCCTTGAGCGGGTTCGGCGCCCACAGGATCTGCCCCGTGGCCAGTTCCGAGCCCTGCTTGGCCGCGTTGATCTGGCGGATCGTCACCGGGTCGATCCCGCAGGCCTCGCCGAGCTTGTCCATCATCGACTCGTAGGCGAAGCACGCCTGCACCGCGCCGAAGCCGCGCATCGCGCCGCACGGCGGGTTGTTGGTGTAGACGCCGTACGCGTCGATCGCGACGTTGGGGATCTCGTACGGGCCGACGCCGAGCGAGGCGGCGTTGCCGACGACGTTCAACGTCGCCGAGGTGTAGGCGCCGCCGTCCAGGAGGATCTCCACCTCGGCGTAGACGATCTTGCCGTCGCGGGTGGCGCCGTACTCGTAGCTCATCTCGGCCGGGTGGCGGTGCACGTGGCCGAAGAACGACTCGTACCGGTTGTAGACCATCTTGATGGGCTTGCCGGTGTGCAGGGCGAGCATCCCGGCGTGGATCTCCATCGACAGGTCCTCGCGGCCGCCGAACGCGCCGCCGACGCCGGACAGGGTCATGCGGATCCGGTCCTCTTCGAGGCCGAGGCAGGGGCCGATCTGCTTGAGGTCGTTGTGGATCCACTGGGTGGCGACGTACAGGTCGAGGCCGCCGTCCTCGGCCGGGATGGCCAGGCCGGACTCCGGGCCGAGGAAGGCCTGGTCCTGGATGCCGACCTCGTAGGTGCCGGTGACCACGACCTCGGCCAGCGCCTTGCCGGCCTCGACGTCGCCGAGCCGTACGGGCTGGTGGCGGGCCGGGTTGGGGCGCTGCTGCACCTGCGGGTAGGTGGGGTCGAACGCGGCGCGCCGGGCGTCGGTGAGGGGTTCGAGGATCTCCCACTCGATCGCGATGAGGTCCAGCGCGCGGCGGGCGATCTCCGGGTGGTCGGCGGCGACCAGGGCGATGGGCTCGCCCTGGTGGCGGACCTCGCCGATGGCGAGGACCGGCTGGTCCCAGGTGAGGTCGTGGCCGTAGTGCTTGACCCCGGGCACGTCCTCGTGGGTGAGTACGGCGTGCACGCCCGGATGGGCGAGCGCGGGGGCGGTGTCGATGGAGACGATGCGCGCCCTGGGGTGCGGGCTGCGCAGGGTCGCGCCCCACAACATGCCCTCGACCCACAGGTCGGAGGAGTAGGCGAACTCCCCCTTCACCTTCAGGGTCCCGTCGGGCCTGAGCGGGCTGTCGCCCACTCCCCCAGTGCCCTGAGCCGCGATGTCACTCGGCGCCCTCAAAGGCGTCGTCTTCGCCGCTGGCGCGGCAAAGACAGTCGTGCTGTGCTTGTGGGTGCCCTCGCTTCGCTCGGTCACTGGTGAACCTCCTTCGCTGCGGTGAAGCCCTGTTCCTGGGCCAGGCGCATCAGGCGGCGGTGCGCGTCGGCCCCCGAGCGGCCGACGGCGTCCTGGGAGACGGTCTTCAGCTCGTCGTTCTCGACGATCGTGTCGCCGCCGACCAGCAGGCGGGCGAGCGGGAGCTGCGGGCCGAAGACCAGCGCGCAGACCGGGTCGGTGACGGCCGAGGTGAAGGCTCCGTCGACCCGCCACAGGGCGATGTCGGCGAGCTTGCCCACTTCGAGGGTGCCGAGCTCGTTCTGGCGGCCGAGGTTGCGCGCGCCGCCGAGCGTGGCCATCTCCAGCGCCTGGCGCGCGGTCAGCGCGGTCGGTCCGTAGCGGGCCCGCTGGAAGAGCATGGCCTGGCGCATCTCCCCGGCCATGGGGGTGAGCTCGGAGGAGGCGTTGCCGTCCACGCCGAGGCCGACGTTGGCCCCGCGCCTGAGCATCTCCGAGACCCGGGCGATGCCCGCGCCGAGCCGTCCGTTGGAGGAGGGGCAGTGCGCGGAACCGGTGCCGGTGGCGGCGAACTTGTCGATGTCGGAGTCGCTGAGGTGCACGGTGTGCGCGAACCACACATCCGGGCCCAGCCAGCCGAGCTTCTCCATGTAGTCGGTGGGACGCAGGCCGAACTGCTCGACGCAGTGCTCGTCCTCGTCCAGCGTCTCGGCCAGGTGGGTGTGCAGCCGCACGCCCTTGGACCTGGCCAGGGAGGCTGCCTGGGTCATCAGTTCGGCTGAGACGGAGAACGGCGAGCAGGGGGCGACGGCCACGCGCAGCTTCGAGGAGAACGACGGGTCGTGGTAGGTGTCGATGGCCTCGGCCGTGGCGTCGAGGATCTCGTCGAGCCCCTCGACCACGACGTCCGGCGGCAGGCCGCCCTGCGACTGGCCGCGGTCCATGGAGCCGCGCGCCGGGTGGAAGCGGATGCCCAGGTCGCGGGCCGCCTCGATCTCGGCGGCGAACAGGTCGCCGCGGCCCTTGGGGAAGACGTAGTGGTGGTCGCTGGACAGGGTGCAGCCGGACAGCGCCAGGTAGCCGAGGCCCGCCGAGGCCGCGCCGTGCACGACCTCCGCGTCCATGGCGGCCCACACCTGGTAGAGCGAGACCAGCCACTCGAACAGGGTGGCGTCCTGGGCGAGACCCTGGGAGGCCCACTGGTAGAGGTGGTGGTGGGTGTTGACCAGGCCGGGGGTGGCCAGCATGCCGGTGCCGTCGATACGGGTTTCCGAACCGGTGTGCGCTTGGGACATCGGGCCGATGTCCGCGATCCCGTCCCCTTCGATACGGATATATCCGGACTCGATCTCGGGCGAACCGACCGGGGCGATGTAGACGTTCTCGATGATCACAGATGCTGTGCTTATGGTGCTCTCGCTTCGCTCGATCACAATGCGGCCTTTCGGGACGCGGCCAGCCGTACCGCGTCGAGGATCTTCTCGTAGCCGGTGCAGCGGCACAGGTTGCCCGCGAGCGCCTCGCGGATCTCCGCGTCCGACGGGTCGGGCACGGACTCGATCAGCGCGTGGGCCTGCACGACCAGCCCAGGCGTGCAGAACCCGCACTGCACCGCGCCGCACTCGACGAACGCCTCCTGCACGGGGTCGAGCTTCTCCCCGCCGGCCAGGCCCTCGACGGTGCGCACCTCACGCCCCTCGACCTGGCCAGCGGCCACGAGACACGAACACACGGGCGTGCCGTCCAGATAGACCGTGCACGAGCCGCACTCGCCCTGCTCGCAGGCGTTCTTGGAGCCGGGCAGGCCCATACGCTCGCGCAACACGTAAAGGAGGCTCTCGCCCTCCCACACGTCGTCGACGGACTCCGGGCGGCCGTTGACGGTGACGTTCACCCTCATGCTGCACGAACCCTTCGGTAGTCGTTCCAGGCCCAGGTCAGGGTCCTGCGGGCCATCACGGCGATGGCGTGCCTGCGGTAGTCGGCGGTGCCGCGCACGTCGTCGATCGGCGAGGCGGCGGCCGAGGCGAGCTCGCCGAACCGCTTGAGCAGCGCGGGGTCGAGCCTGGAGTCCCAGTCGAGCTCCTGCGCGAGGAAGTCCTCGGCCTCCAGCGCCCGTCGCGGCGTGGGGGCGGCCGAGCCGATCCCGGTGCCCACGCGGCGCTCGGACGGGTGCAGCGCGACGGCGAAGGAGCACACCGCGATCACCATGGCATTGCGGGTGCCGACCTTGGAGAAGTACTGCGGGCCGTCGGCGGGCTTCATGTGGAAGGCCCTGATGAGCTCGCCCGGCTGCAACGCGCTCCGCTTGACCCCGAGGTAGAACTCGTGTGCCGGGATCATCCGCGTGCCGTCGACGGACGCCACCTCGACGACGGCGTCACCGGCCAGCAGCGGCGGGTGCGCGTCACCGGCGGGCGAGGCGCCGCCCAGGTTGCCGCCGACCGTGCCGCGGTTGCGAATCTGCGGCGAGCCGACCGTGCGCGACGCCTGGGCCAGGCCGGGCAGCACGTCGCCGAGCTCGGCGATGATCCGCACGTACGGCACGCCGGCCCCGACCCGGTAGACGCCGTCGACCAGCTCCCAGGTGAACAGCTCGCCCACCTGGTTCAGGTCGAGCAGCGCCGAGGGCCGGTGCACGTCGAAGTTGATCTCGACCATCACGTCGGTGCCGCCCTGGATGGGTACGGCCTCGGGCCGTTCCGCCTTGGCGGCGAGCGCTTCGTCCCACGTCGTGGGGCGCAAGAAGTCCATGTCCACTACTCCCAGGCGAAGCCGGCGTCAGGAGCGTCCTCGCGCAGCACGGTGCCCTCGATCAAGCCGTAGGGGCGGTCCGCCGCGTAGAAGACCTCGTTGTCGTTGTCCAGACCGAACGGTTCCAGGTTCACCAGGAAGTGGTGCTTGTTCGGCATCGCGAACCTGATCTCGCAGATCTCGCGTCGTGTGTTCAGTACCCGCTTCCCCATCGCGTACAGCGTCTGCTGCAAGGAGAGGCTGTGGGTCTCGGCGAACGCCTCCAGAAGGCACTGCCGTACATCGTCATAAGAACGTCCAAAGGAGGATTTGTCGCCCGCGTGCCGCCACTGGGCCGACACCGCGGTCGCCAGGATGCGGTCGGTGGTCGGCTGGAGCGTCGTGTACTCGTCCTCGATGAAGCCGTGGAACTCCGAGCCCGTCGAGTTCAGCACCACCAGGTCCTTCAGCCCGGACACCACGGTCGTGCGGCCGTCGCGGTCGTGGTGCACCACGCAGGTGCGCACCTCCGCGCCGTTGCGCACGAACGAGTGCTGCTGCTTGCGCAGGCCCAGGTGGGGGCCGTCGGAGACCGGGATGCGGTCCCAGGAGTACTCCTCGATCTCCACCCGGGCGTGGTGGATGGTCGGCTGGGAGTCGACGTAGTGCCTGGCCAGCAGGAGCGCGAAGTCCTCGATCTGGTCGATGCCGTACTTCCTGGCGAAGGCGTAGGCGGTGTTCTTCTGCGTGTCCGTGGGCAGGACGGTCGCGTTGCTGCCGGTCAGGTGCACATCCGTCATGTCGCCCGACAGGGCTGAGCTGACGTTGATGTCCTTGATGTGGTGGACGCCGCCGTCCCTGACCACGCGGACGACCCTGGTCTCGGCTTTGCCGTACCTGTTGGGTCCCAAGATGACCGACATTTAGCTCCCTCGGTAGGTGGAGTACGCGAACGGGCTGAGCAGGAGCGGCACGTGGTAGTGCCCGTCCGGGTCGTCGATCAGGAAGGTGATCACGACCTCGGGGTAGAACGTGGTCAGCGCGCTGGTGTCGAACACCACCCGGTGCACTCCCGCTCCCGGGTTCCAGCCCTTGACCCGTCCGTCGCCGTCCGTGGTCCCCTGCGCGACGACCCGGCCCTCGTGCTCCAGCCGTACGGGCACGCCGGCGGCGGGACGGCCGGTCACCGCGTTCAGCACGTGCGTGGAGAAGCTCATGCGCCCACCAGCTTCGCCATGCGCAGCCGGGTGATCTTGGCCAGCTCGTTCCGCACGATCGCGCGCTCGGCCTCCTCGTCGTTGACCAGCCGGTCCCTGAGCCTGGTGAGCATCTCCTCGCCGCTCAGGCCGGTGGCGCAGACCAGGTAGACGTGGCCGAAGCGGTCCTCGTAGGCGTGGTTGCCCTCGGCGAGCGCCTCGCGCAGGTGGTCCTGCACGCCGGACTGCTCCTGCCTGCTCCACGAGGCCTCGCGGTCGGCTCCCCCGGCCCGCTCCCCGATCCTGAGGTGGGCCTTCAGCGCCTCGCTGACGTCCTCCCAGTCCAGGTCGCGCACGGTGGCGTCGGCCACGGCCGTCAGCTGCGCCAGGTCCCTGTACGGCCTGAGCGCCGCCACGTACCTGGCGAACGCGCCGGAGGCACAGCAGGTGAGCAACTCGCGCTCCGCCTCACCGGCCTCCAGGGCGTTGAAGGCCGTCAGGCTTTCCACATTCGACATGTCAGCAGTACACACACCGCTGACGTGCCCGGTCCAGCAGCAAGAACTCCGAAGTGCCCCAGGGGTTGGCCAGGTCTTTTCGTGTCATGCTCCAATCCAATCCACGTTCACCTCTGAGCTACCCTCCGGAAATATGCGACTCAACGCGTTGCTCGACATGCCTGAGCTCGGCTTGTCGGCCGTCGTGGGCCACGACGAGCTCGACCGCCCGCTCCGCTGGGTCGTGACCACGGACCTGCTCGACCCGGGGCGTTACCTCAGCGGCGGGGAGCTGGTGCTGACCGGGCTGATCTGGCGCAACGGCCCTGACGACAGCGAGACGTTCGTGGCCGCGCTGGCCGCCGCGGGGGTGTCCGGGCTCGGCGCCTGCGAGGCCTCCAGCGGCGAGCTGCCGCCCGACCTGGTGGAGGCGTGCCGCAGGCACCGGGTGCCGCTGTTCCACGTGCCGCAGGCGCTGGGGTTCGCCGAGGTCACCGAGCACATCGTGCGCCGCCTGTCGAGCGCGCGGGCCTCGGACGTCAAGGCCGTGCTCGACCGCCACCGCCAGCTCGTCTCCGGGGCCGGGCTCGACCCGGTGCTGAAGATGCTCGGCAGCGACCTGGGCATGCGCTGCTGGGTCGTTACGCCGTCCGGGCGGCTGGTCGCCGGGTCGCACCCGCTGCCCGACGACGAGGCCGCGATGCTGGCCAGGCTGTTCCTGACCGCCAAGCGGCTGCCGTGCTCGCGCGGCGGCTTCTCGCTGTTCCCCGTGGACGAGCAGACCACCTCGCGGGTGGCCGACTGGTTCGTGGCTTTTGAGGGTTCCTACGAGGACTGGCCGGACGAGCGGCGTACGCTGCCGGGCGAGCTGGCCGCCGTGGCCGCGCTGGAGCGCATGCGGCTCGACGACCGGCTCTCGCCTGAGGGCCGCATCGCGCAGGAGCTGGTCCGGCTGGTGCTGACCGACGGCAAGCCGAGCGACATCCTGCCCAGGCTGGAGGTGACCGGCCTGTCCCCGGCCGAGGGGTTCGTCGCCGTCGCCGCCATGGCCAACGGCGGCCTCCGCCCCGGCGAGCTGCGGGTCGTGGTCAAGGACATCCTGCAGAGCTGTACGGTCACCCCGGTCATCGGCGTCGTGGAGGACGAGGCGATCGCGCTGATCCCCGCCACGGACCTCGACCTGACCACGCGCATCAGGGCGGCCGTGCACGCGCTCGCCCCCGGGCTGGGCGGCAGCAGGATGACCGTGGGCGTCAGCGGCGTCGCCCCGGTGGAGGGGTTGCGCGGCGCGGTGGAGGAGGCGCGTTACGCGCGCCGGATGGCCGAGGGCCGCTCGGAACCGGACGCGGTGGTGGGGCACGACGAGCTGGCCACCCACGTGCTGCTGCTGGCCTCGGTGCCGGACGACGTGCGGCACATGTTCCGGGTACGGCTGCTCGACCCGCTGCGCTCCTACGACCAGGTGCACCGGGCCGACCTGGTGCGCACGCTGGAGGCGTTCCTGCTCTGCTCCGGGTCCTGGACCAAGTGCGCCGAGCTGCTGCACGTGCACGTCAACACGTTGCGGTACCGGATCCAGCGCATCCAGGACCTCACCGGCAGGGACCTGTCCAGGCTGGAGGACCGGGTCGACTTCTTCCTGGCGCTGCGCCTGGGTTAGCCCAGGACCTTCGCCAGGGAGGCGGCCGCGAAGCCGCCCACCAGGCGGGCCATGCGTCCCGGGCCGAAGAACTCCGCCGGCGGGACGACTCCCGTCAACGCGCCCAGGAGGTTGCTCACCTGGTCGGGAGGCACGCTCGTCAGGCGTTCCCCCATACCCGGGTCGTGCCTGGCCAGCGCGACCGTCAGGTCGTACATCGGAGTGACCGCCGCGTCGCGGGCCCGGTGGTATCCGGCCATCGTGCGCCGCTCGCCGTTCATCATCCGCCCGATCGCCTCCGACAGCAGCGCGGCGTCGCGCAGCGCGTTCGTCATGCCCTGCGCGGTCACCGAGTCCATGACCACGCCCGCGTCGCCCACCAGCGCCCAGCCCGGGCCGTACGGCTGGTGGAAGCGGTTGGGCTGGTCGGGTGTGGTGCGGACGCGCTCGGCCCGGTCCGCAGCCCTGACCCGCTCGCCCAGCTCGCCGAACCCGTCGAGGGTGCGCAGGAACCCCTCCTCCAGGTCGCGCCGGTAGGCGGCGTCGAGCGCGCGCACCGGCCTGGAGGTGTAGACCATGGTCAGCCCGCCGTTGGTCGGGAAGACCGCGGCGGCCGCGCCGGTCCGCTGGTAGAGCTCGCCGCCCGAGACCGGCAGGTTCGCGTAGTAGGAGTAGGCGGCGAACGACAGCGCGGGACGCTCCCGGTACACCGGCGCGCCCGCCGCCTGGGCGACGAACGAGTGCTTGCCGTCGGCGCCCACCACGAACGGCGCGGTCACCCTGGTGGTCCTGCCGTTCAGGTCGCGCCCGGCCACCCCGGCCACGCGGCCGTCGCTCCACAGCAGCTCCTGGACCCTGAAGTGCTCGCGTACCTCGGCCCCGGCCTCGCTGGCCGCTCCGGCCAGCATGGGGTCGAGGAGCGTGCGGCGCGGGCTGTAGATCGCGCCGATCCCGTCGTACTGGGGCAGGACGCCGTTGAGCACGACCCCGGCGGCGTCGAAGGTCAGCGTGCTTGCGGGCGGCGTGCCGTACAGGCGGTCGAGCAGGCCCCAGCGCTGCAGCAGCGCCACTCCGGGGATCTGGAGCTGGTGGGAGGAGATGGTGTCGGCGTCGAGCGCCGCCCGCTCGGCCAGCAGGACCCGCAGTCCTCGCCGCGCCAGCAGCAGCGCGGTCGCCGCCCCGGCCACGCGCCCGCCGACCACGATCACGTCAAAGTCGGTCATGTGACCATGGTGGGTGGCCGGGCTGTGACGCTTCCACGATTCGTTTTCAGCCGAATCCTTCAGATCGCGCGGGGAATGCGCGCCCGCGTTGGTGGGAAAGTACGAACTTCGCACGTGCGCCTTGACCAGGGCGGAGGCGGGAAACCTACGCTGCCGTCCATGACTCTCACGACTGAATCCGGCGCGCCCGTCGCCGACAACCAGAACTCGCTCAGCGCGGGGCCCGGCGGGCCGCTGCTCATCCAGGACCAGCAGCTGCTCGAGAAGCTGGCCAGGTTCAACCGTGAGCGCATCCCCGAGCGGGTGGTGCACGCGCGCGGCTCCGGCGCGTTCGGCGTGTTCGAGGTGACCGACGACGTCTCGCCGTACACCAGGGCGCACTTCCTGGGCGAGGCCGGGCGCAGGACCGAGGTGTTCGTGCGGTTCTCGACGGTGGCCGGTGGGCTGGGGTCGGGCGACGCCGTACGGGATCCGCGCGGGTTCGCGGTGAAGTTCTACACCGAGCAGGGAAACTACGACCTGGTTGGCAACAACACCCCGGTGTTCTTCCTGCGCGATCCACTGAAATTTCCGGACTTCATTCATTCGCAGAAGCGCGACCCCTTCACCGGCATCCAGGAGCCGGAGAACGTCTGGGACTTCTTCTCCCACTCCCCCGAGGCCACGCACCAGTTCACCTGGCTGTTCGGCGACCGCGGCATCCCGGCGTCCTACCGGCACATGAACGGGTTCGGCTCGCACACCTACCAGTGGGTCAACGCCGAGGGCGAGGCGTTCTGGGTGAAGTACCACTTCGCCACCGACCAGGGCGTCCGCAGCCTCACCTCCGAGGAGGCCGCCGACCTGCACGGCCGTGACGCGGACTCGCACCAGCGCGACCTGCACGCCTCGATCGAGCGCGGCCTGTTCCCGAGCTGGACGCTGTCGGTGCAGCTCATGCCGGTCGCCGAGGCGGCGTCCTACCGGTTCAACCCGTTCGACCTGACCAAGGTGTGGCCGCACGCCGACTACCCGCTGGTGCGCGTCGGCAGGCTCACGCTCAACCGCAACCCCTCCAACGTCTTCGCCGAGGTCGAGCAGGCCGCGTTCGCGCCGAACAACTTCGTGCCCGGCATCGGGCCGTCGCCGGACAGGATGCTCCAGGGGCGGCTCTTCGCGTACGGCGACGCGCACCGCTACCGGCTCGGCGTCAACCACACGCACCTGCCGGTCAACGCCCCGCACGCCACCGAGGCGCGCAACTACGGCAGGGACGGCGCGATGCGCTTCCAGGCGGACGGGTCGAAGAACTACGAGCCCAACAGCTTCAACGGGCCCGCCGAGACCGGCCGGGCGCTCGCGGCGGGGGTGGAGGTGTC
Organism: Nonomuraea sp. NPDC050556; assembly: GCF_044457355.1. Lineage (NCBI taxonomy): Bacteria > Bacillati > Actinomycetota > Actinomycetes > Streptosporangiales > Streptosporangiaceae > Nonomuraea > Nonomuraea sp. NPDC050556. The sequence continues at coordinate 3,698,272 of NZ_JBITGU010000001.1, forward strand.
GGGGCTGACCGGTGCTTATCGCAACCCCGTGCACGCGCAGGACGACGACTTCACGCAGGCGGGCGCGTTGTACCGGGTGATGTCGGAGGAGGAGCGCACGCGGCTGGTCGGCAACATCGCGGGGAGCCTGGCGCAGGTGCGCGAGGACGCCATCGTGGAGCGCTCGGTGGCCCACTTCAGGGCCGCCGACCCCGACTACGGCTTCCGCGTGGAAACCGCCGTAAAGGCTTTGCGCGACCGATAGCCCTCAACCCCCTCAACAAACATGGCGGGTGGGTTGGGCGGAGAGGTCTTCTTGGGTGGTGAGAGGTTGGGGGTTGCATGGTGCTGGGGAGTGGTCCGGGGCGGCGGGGGTTGACGGGCTGGAGGGCTGGGCCCCAAAGTAAGTAAACCTTCCTAACGACTGCGGGAGCCCCCCATGCCGCTGGCCCGTCGCCTCGCCATACTCACCTCGATCGCAGGCCTTGTGGTGGCCTGCGGGACCACCACGGGCAGCGCGGCCAAGGAGCGCGGCCCCCGGCTCGTCCCCCTGCCCGCCTCGGTTACCGTCAACGGTGAGACGTTCACCCTCGGGAAGGACGTGCGGATCGCCCAGCGCACCTCGGCGGGAGCGACGGCCGCCTCGGCGCTGGCGAAGCTGCTGCGCCGGTCGACCGGCTTCGCCGTACCGATCGTGCAGGGCCAGGAGGACGGCGCGATCGTCCTGGAGGCGACCGGCGGCCAGGACCTCGGGCCCGAGGGCTACCGGCTGGAGGTCACCGCCCAGGGCGTGTCGCTGGTCGCCGACACGGCCGAGGGGCTGTTCCGCGGGGTGCAGACGCTGCGGCAGCTGCTCCCCGCGAAGGTCGAGAGCGCGACCGCGCAGAAGGGACCGTGGCCGATCGCCGGGGTGCGCATCGAGGACCGGCCGAGGTTCCCCTACCGCGGCGTGATGCTCGACGTGGCCCGCCACTTCTTCACCGTGGCCGAGGTCAAGCGGTACATCGACCTGGCCGCCGCCTACAAGATCAACACCTTCCACCTGCACCTGACCGACGACCAGGGCTGGCGGATCGCGATCAAGAGCTGGCCCCTGCTCACCGCGACCGGCGGGAAGACGGCCGTCGACGGCGACCCCGGCGGCTTCTACACCCAGGCCGACTACCGCGACATCGTCGCCTACGCCAAGCGCCGCTTCATCACCGTGATCCCGGAGATCGACACACCCGGCCACACCAACGCCGCGCTCGCCTCCTACGCCAAGCTCAACTGCGACGGCAAGGCGCGCAAGCCGTACACGGGCACGGACGTCGGCTTCAGCTCGCTGTGCACCGGCGAGGACATCACCTACCGCTTCCTCGACGACGTGATCCGCGAGCTGGCCGCGATGACGCCCGGCCCGTACATCAACATCGGCGGCGACGAGGCCCTCAGCACCAAGAAGCCCGACTACCAGGCGTTCGTCGCCCGGGTGCAGAAGATCGTGCACAAGTACGGCAAGCGCATGATGGGCTGGGAGGAGATCGGCCAGGCGGCGATCACGAAGGACTCGGTGGCCGAGCACTGGAACCCCGACGGCGTCGAGCACGCCGTCGAGGCGGCCAAGCGCGGCGCCAAGCTCGTCATGGCCCCGGCCAACCACGCCTACCTCGACATGAAGTACACCAAGAAGACCCCGCTCGGGCAGGACTGGGCGGCCATCGTCGAGGTGCGCGACGGCTACAGCTGGGACCCGGCCACGATCGTCAAGGGCGTCGGCGAGGACAGCGTGCTCGGCGTCGAGGCGCCCCTGTGGACCGAGACCCTGAAGACCATGCGCGACCTGGAGTTCATGGCCTACCCGCGGCTGCCGGGCATCGCCGAGATCGGCTGGTCGCGCGCCGACGGCCGCTCATGGAGCGACTACAGGGTACGGCTGGCCGCGCACGGCGACCGGTGGAGCGCGCAGGGCATCGACTTCTACCGTTCCCCGCAGATTCCCTGGGACTAAACTGGGGGGCATCATGACCCCTACTTCTCTCATCGGCGGACACGCGTCCGTCACCGGCGGCCTGGCGACGGGCGGCCTGAAGTCCATGGCCGACATGGGCGCGGAAATGATCCAGGTGTTCGTCACCAACCCGCGCGGCTGGGCGCTCACCCCGGGCAAGCCGGAGGAGGACGCCAAGCTGGCCGAGTCCGGGGTGGTGTCGTACATCCACACGCCCTACCTGGTCAACTTCGGCTCGCCCAACCCGGAGACGCTGGCCAACTCGATCGCGATCACGCGGCACACGCTGGCGCGCGGGGTCGCGTGCGGGGCCAGGGGCGTCGTCGTGCACACCGGGTCCGCGGTGTCGCAGCCGTACGAGGACGCGTTGCGCCAGCTCCACGAGCACCTGATCCCGCTGCTGGAGGAGATCCCGGACGGCGGGCCCGACCTGCTGCTGGAGCCGATGGCGGGCACGGGCGCGATGTTGTGCTCGACGGTGCAGGACCTGGAGCCCTACCTGGCGGCGCTGGACTGGCATCCGCGTGCGGGCGTCTGCCTGGACACCTGCCACGCCTTCGCGGCCGGTCACGACCTGGCGGCGCCTGGTGGGGTGACGGAGACGTTCGACGCGTTGCACGCGATCGCGCCGGGGCGGTTGAAGCTGATCCACGCGAACGACTCGAAGGACGTGTGCGGGGCCAAGAAGGACCGGCACGAGAACATCGGCGCGGGTCACATCGGCGCGCAGCCGTTCGGGGAGATGATGCGGCACCCGGCGGTGGCGGGCGTCCCGATCTGCATCGAGACCCCGGGCAAGCTGGAGAAGTGGACCGAGGACATCGCCCTGCTGAAGAAGCTCCGCGACAACCCGTGAACCCAGTGGGCCCGTCACCCCGACGGCGGGCCCCCGACTGCCACACACGGTCAGCGAGCGTCCCCATATAGACCCCAGTCACGCACGCTCGATGAGCGTCCCCTTGACCTCCAGTCAAGTGCGGCGGGCTCATGCCCTCATCAGCGCGAAGGTCCCTGCATGACCGCTGGCTCACGTGGCGCCGTTGCGGCGCCCAGCGTGCGCGGTCGGTGAGCGTCTCCCTGGAGGCCCTCAGCCACGTGCGGCGGGTGGCGTGTCTCCTGGCCCCGCCGTACCCCCAAAGCCTGAAAAGGAAGTCGCATAGAGGGATGCCCGCACTCGTGATCCGGCCGCCCCCGTATGGCCGGATCACGGTCCAGCCCGCGGCCACAGCGGGCATCCCTCCACGCGTCGGCCAGCGGGCCCTACCCCCCGGTAAAGGGCCCGACAGCCGTGGTGACCAGGCAGGTCACCATTGGATCCGACGCACCAGGTCCATATGAGCCGAAGCGGCTCGTCCCCCCCGATGCGCTCGGTGTGGCTCTCCGATGCGGAAACACTACGGTTGCGATCTTGCTCGTGAAACCCCGTTCTCGACCAGCTCGTTGAACGGTCTGTAGTCATCGCTGTACGGAGAGTGTCAGGACGGCGAGCGGTCGACCGGCGGCGACGAGCGGTCGATTCCAGGCCCCGCCGAGTCCTCGGGAAGGTGCATCCGAGCCATCATCCGGTCCACCCCCGAAGGCACCCGACCCGGTGTGACCAGCGAAATCGCCACCATCACGGCGAAAGCCAGCGGCACCACGAACGCCGCCGGGTACTGACCCGCCAGCCCCAGCTTCACGCCCGCCGCCTCACCCACGACGGCCACCAGCGTGAGCCCGCCGCCCACCACGAACCCGGCGAACACCCCCGCGTCCGTCAGCCGCCGCCACCACAGCCCCAGCACCAGCAGCGGGCAGAACGTCGCGGCCGACAGGCTGAACCCCACCAGGACCAGCAGCACCGAGCTGCCCGGCGTGCTCAGCCACGTCAGCCCCAGCGCGGCCACCACCACGACCCCGAGGCTGGCCCTGAAGGTCCCCACGCCCGGCCGCGACACGCACGAGGAGACCGCACCGGCCACCGCCACGAGCACCCCGCACGACGTCGCCAGGAACGCGGCGAACGCCCCGGCCGCCAGCAGCCCGGTCAGCAGGTCCCCCAGCGGCCCTGGAAGCATCCGCGCGGGCAGCAGCAGCACGATCTCGTCCACCTGCCCGTCGGGCACGTAGACGTGGCCGAGGATCCCGTACAGCGGCGGCACGAGGAAGAACCCGGCCAGCAGCACCTGCGTCGCCACGATGGACCGACGGGCCGAGCCCCCCGTGGGGTTGGCGTAGACGCGGACGACCACGTGCGGCAGCCCCATCGTGCCCAGCGCGCACGCCAGCAGCACGGTCAGCACCCCGGCCAGCGACGGGTCGCCCGCGCCCGCGAGGCTTTCACCCGAGTACGGCCGCGCGAACCCGGAGACGTCCGGCGTCCCGCCGTACGCCCACGCGAACCACAACACCAGCCCGACGCCGGTGAACACGACGAGCTTGAGCCAGAACTGCGTGGCCTGCACGCTGGTGGCGCTGCCCATGCCGCCCACCGCCGCCACGAGCACGGTGGCGCCGGCGACGGCCAGCCACCCCGCCCACGGCGGCAGCCCGGTGAGCAGCTTCAGCACCAGCCCTGCCGCGTGTAACTGGGCGACGAGGTAGACCAGGCCGATCGCCAGCACGATGCAGGTGGTGAAGCGGCGCAGCAGCGAGGAGGCGAGCCGCCACTGCGCGAAGTCGGGCAGCGTGTAGGTGCCAGAGCGGCGCAGCGGCGCGACCACGAGGGCCAGCATGACCACAAACCCGGCCGCCGCCCCCACCGGGTACCAGAGCATGGAGGCGCCGTGGGTGGCGATCAGCCCGGCGAGCCCGAGGCACGCGGCGGCCGAGGTGAACTCCGAGCCGATGGCTGCGCCGTTCCACCAGGGGCGCACGGCGCGGGCCGCGACGTAGAACTCCTGGACGCTGGTGTAGCGGCGCGGCCGCACCGTCCCGACGAGGACGGAGAGGATCAGCACGAACGCGATCCCGGCCAGCGCCGCAGCGGTCATCTCTCCAGCCGCTCCGCTCGTCTCAGATGCCAGTACGCCAGGGCGGCCCAGAGCGGCTGGACCGCCACGGACAGCACGAACCACTCCTCGCCCGCCGGGAGCAGGCCGACCAGCACGGGCAGCCCGACCAGCACGCACCCCACGACGCCCACGGTGACCAGTGCGAGCCGCAACTGCGCCGCGACGGCCGCGCGCACCTCGGCGGGCGGCACGTCGCGCGCGGGGTCGTAGCCGCCGGGCACCCGCTCGACCGCGACGGGACGGCGCTCCACGGTCACCCGCCTGCTCATGGCATCGCCGCCCTGAACTGGCGGACGAGCTGCTCGCGCACCTGCCTGGTGTGCCTGCGGCTGACCGGCAGCGTCTCCGTCCCGACGGTCAGCAGCACCCGGCCGCCCTCGAAGCGCAGCTCGCTGACGTGCCTGGCGGACACCAGCGTGCTGCGGTGCACCCGGATGAACCCGGCGCCCACCCAGCGGCGCTCGAGCGCGGCGAGCGACATGCGCACCAGGTAGCTGCCGTCGACGGTGTGCAGGCGCACGTAGTCGCCCTTCGCCTCGGCGTACCAGACGGCCTGCTGCGGCACGAACCTGGTGCGCCCGCCCAGCTCGACCGGAATGACGTCGTCGACCCCCTGGTCGGCGACCGGCGCCGAGGCCACTTCGAGCCGCCGCACCGCCTCGGCCAGCCGTTCCGCCCTGACCGGCTTGAGGAGGTAGTCGACCGCCTCCAGCTCGAAGGCGGTCACCGCGCTGTCCTCGTGCGCGGTCACGAAGACCAGCTTGGGCGGGCTGGGGAAGCCGCCGACGAGCCTGGCCAGGTCGAGCCCGTCGAGGCCGGGCATCCTGATGTCGAGGAAGACGCCGTCGAGCCGCTCTCCCGCGCCGATCATCTGGACCATGTCCTGAAGCGCAGACACGCCGTTGGAGGCGGTGCTGACCTGTTCGACCCTGGAGTCCTGCCGCAGGAGATAGGCCAGCTCCTCGAGAGCGGGCACCTCGTCGTCGACGGCCAGGAGACGTAGCATGAGGCCACGTTGCCGGAAGAACGCGCAGGTCACAAGCGACACGCCAACGTAGCATAAAGAATTGACTACAAAGAGCTATGGCGCGCTTTCGGAACGCGGAGTTTGACCTTCGTACCCGCTCCTATGGCGGTTTCGACCACGAGGCCGTACTCCTCGCCGTAGATCTGGCGCATCCGCACGTCCACGTTGGCCAGGCCGATCCCGTTCCCCTGCCGCCGCGGGTCGTCGTCCAGAACCTGCCTGGCGTGCTCGGGGTCCATGCCCGAGCCGTCGTCCTCGACGCTGATGTGCGCCTCGGGCCCGGCGTCGCGCACCACCACCCGCACCTCTCCGGCGCCGTCGCGCTTGCCCATGCCGTGCTTGATGGCGTTCTCCACCAGCGGCTGCAGGCACAGGAACGGCACAGGCACGGGCAGCACCTCGGGCGAGACCTGGACGCTGAAGCGCAGCCGGTCGCCGAAGCGCGCCCGCTCCAGCAGCAGGTAGCGGTCCACGCAGGTCAGCTCGTCGGCCAGGGTGGTGAAGTCGCGCGCCTTCGACAGGGCGTAGCGGGAGAAGTCGGCGAAGTCGAGCAGCAGTTCCCTGGCCCGCTCCGGGTCGGTGCGCACGAACGAGGCGATCGTGGTGAGCGCGTTGTAGACGAAGTGCGGCGAGATCTGCGCGCGCAGGGCGCGCAGCTCGGCCTCCATGGCGCGCCGCCGCGAGGCGTCGAGCTCGGCCAGCTCCAGCTGCCCGGACACCCACTTGGCCACTTCTGCGACCGTACGCACCAGAGCGGCGCTCAGCTCGGCGTCGTAGGCGGCCAGCGCGCCCACGACCCGCCCCTCGACGGTCAGCGGCACCACAACGGCGCCGTGCGGCTCCCCGGCGAACACGTGGGCGCGCCCGGTCGTCAGCGCCGTGCGGGCATGGGTGATCACCTCGTCGGTGCACGCGCCGTCCCAGGCCAGCGCCGCCTCCGTGGAGGTGATGGCCACGGCCGCCGTGCCCAGCAGGGCGCGCAGATGCCGTACGGCCCGCCGGGCCGAGTCGCGGGTCAGCCCGGAACGGAGCGCGGGCGCGGCCATCGCGGCGATGTGCAGGGTGGTGAAGGTGTCCTCGTCCTTCCTGTCGCCCTCGGGCAGCGCTGGACGCCGCCTGGCCAGGACGAGACCGAGCAGGAAGGTGAAGACGGACAGCACCACACAAGCGCCGGTCGACATGCGCGCAACCGTAGCCAACCACGCACCGTGTTCGCGCGGAAACGCTATGGAGGCCCTTCGCCCGGCTCCTCCTGATACGAATAGCGTTGTTCGCCCCAGGGGTCGGCCACGTTGTGGTAGCCGCGCTCCTCCCAGAAGCCTCTGCGGTCCTCCAGCAGGTACTCGATGCCGCGCACCCACTTCACGCTCTTCCACGCGTACAGGTGCGGCACCACGACGCGCAGCGGGAACCCACGGTCGGGCGAGAGCGGTTTCTCGTCCAGTTCCATGGCCAGCAGCGTGCCCGGGGCCTTGAAGTCGCTCATCCTGAGGTTGGCGCTGTAGCCGTACTCGGCCCAGACCATCACGTGCCGCACCCCCGGATCGGGGGGCGCGAGCGCCATGAGGTCGGCCGGGCTCACGCCGCTCCACTCGTTCCCCATGAGGGAGAACTTGGTCACGCAGTGGAAGTCGGCGATCACGGTCGTGCGCGGCATCCGTTCGACCTCGGCCCAGGTGAACCGGTGTTCCTCGCCGGACGCCGTGGCGCCGGAGACGAACAGGTCCCAGGTGTCCGGCTTGAACGAGGGCACCCTGCCGTAGTGGATGACGGGCCGGCCGCGCGGGATGTACTGCCCCGGGGGCAGGCGCGACTGCTCCACGATCACTCCCCTCGCCGTGTCATGGTCGAAGGCCATCCTGCCATCGGGCCCAGCGGACCCTGGACCCGGCACCCGCTTCAGCCCGCGATCGGCATGCGCTATCCTTGCGGCCTATGCGCACCGCTTTCATCTTTTGGTATGGCGACGGACCCGTGAGGACCGTTCGCCATCTGGTGTTGCGCTAGCAGCCAGGCGAACAGAAGGCCCCGGGTCCGAAAGGACCCGGGGCCTTCTGCATTTTCAGAGGAGTTTCGATGGTGATTGTCATGGGGCCGCAGGCCACGCAGGACGACGTCGACGCGATCGTCACGATCGTGCAGGGGGCTGGGGTGGAGGCGTTCGTCAGCCGCGGAGTGCAGCGCACTATCGTCGGCCTGGTGGGGGACGTCACGCAGCTCAGCCAGGTCAACCTCCGCGGCATGCGGGGGGTGGCCGACGTGATGCGGGTGTCCACGCCGTACAAGCTGGTCAGCAGGGAGAACCATCCGGAGCGGTCCACCGTGCGGGTGGGCGGGGTGCCGATCGGCCCCGACACGGTCACGCTGATCGCGGGGCCGTGCGCGGTGGAGACGCCGCAGCAGACGCTGGAGGCGGCCCTGATGGCGCGGGCGGCTGGCGCGACGCTGCTGCGCGGCGGCGCCTACAAGCCGCGCACGTCGCCGTACGCCTTCCAGGGGCTGGGCGAGGCGGGCCTGCGCATCCTGGCCGACGTCCGCGAGCAGACGGGGCTGCCGATCGTCACCGAGGTCGTCGACGCGCACGACGTGGAGCTGGTCGCGTCCTACGCCGACATGCTGCAGGTCGGCACGCGCAACGCGCAGAACTTCCCGCTGCTGCAGGCGGTCGGGGCGGCGGGCAAGCCGGTCATGCTCAAGCGCGGCATGAACGGCACGATCGAGGAATGGCTGATGGCCGCGGAGTACATCGCGCAGCGCGGCAACCTCGACATCGTGTTGTGCGAGCGCGGCATCCGCACCTTCGAGACGGCCACCAGGAACACCCTGGACGTGTCGGCCGTGCCGGTGGCGCAGCGGCTGTCGCACCTGCCGGTGATCGTGGACCCGTCGCACTCGGGCGGGCGGCGCGACCTGGTCCTTCCGCTGACCAGGGCGGCCATCGCGGTCGGCGCGGACGGCGTGATCATCGACGTGCACCCGCACCCGGAGCAGGCGCTCTGCGACGGGCCGCAGGCGCTGGTGGACGGCGACCTGGAGGAGCTGGCCGCGATCATGAAGACGTTCCCGGCGCTGCTCGGCAAGGGCGACGCCGTACTCATGAGTAACTAAGTATTTCGCCGCATGTTTCGCGAGGTCGGGTGGGCCACGCTCGTCGGTATGACGAAGCCCATCCAGCCCACCCAGACCACCGCGTTCTACGTGCAGTCCATCCTCTCCTTCGGCCTGTCGCTCTCGGCCGTCGCGATCGGCGTCGCCTACCTGCCGGTCTCGGCATGGATCAGGGCGTTCCTGGCGGTCTCCGTGCTGTACGTGGTCACCTCGGCGTTCATGCTCGCCAAGGTGGTCCGCGACCGCCAGGAACTCGGTACGGTCACCACCCGCGTCGACCAGGCGCGTCTGGACAAGCTCCTGGCCGAGCACGATCCGTTCCGGTCAGACGCCTAGAGGCGCTGCCAGAGGGCCGGGACGTTCGGGGGCTCCCAGCCCTGCAGGGCGGTGTGCGCCTGGAGGCACTTGTAGCTGGCGCCGCCGTAGGTCACGACGGCTCCGACCGCGTATGCCGTACCGGCCGCCCACGTGCCGCTGGGCGGCGTGACGGTCGGGGTGGGCGTCGGGGTCTGGGTGGGCGTGACCGTCGGCGTCGGCGTGGGCGTCGGGGTGGGGGTGGGGCTCGGTCCGCCGGGGCCGATCTGCAGGTCGACACAGTTGTAGAAGGCGTTGGCCGTGTCCGCGATGTTCCAGATGGCCAGCACCTTCTGCCGCCCGCTGAACCCGGCCAGGCTCACCGTGTGGGACACCGTCGCCCCCGGCTGCCTGCCCCCGTCGTTGAAGACCGCCACCCGGGTGTTGCCGATGTAGTACTCCCACGTGCTGGTGGCGTGGCGCGCCGTCAGCACCCAGTTGAACTGCACCGTGGTGCCGACCTGCGCGGCCGGCCACGGCTTGCTCTCGTCGTTGAGCTGGGCGAACTGGCTCAGCCCGCCGTTGCAGCTACGCAGGCCCTTGGGGCCCTCGACGCTCTGCGGCTCGTAGATGATCGGCCCGCAGTTGGACACCTTGCCCGCCGCGCAGTTCGCCTGCCTGCTCGGCGGGTTGGAGATGTATCCGTGGGCCAGGGCGGGGGTGGCGAACAGCATCGACGCCGCCAGGGTGGCTAAGGCCACCACCGCCGTCAAGAACGCTTTCCTCATGGAGAGCTCCTAGGCTGGGGGTTTGCCTGAAATATAAAGGAAGCTTTCCTAAGGGTAAATGGCGACTTATGCCGGACTTACTCTGCTTGTCAAGGAAATGACGCGTCCGATTGCCGCCAGTCCATCCGTCGCGCGGCGGCCACGATGGCAGCATGACCTTCACCATCAGGGCGATCGACCCGGCCGTCGTGGCAGAGCTGCTGGAAGAGGACGACGCGGGACGCCCGCCGCACCTGTTCACCGACGCGGAGGGCGGCAGCCCGCTGCGGTGCTGCCTGACCAAGGCGGCGCCGGGCGAGCGGATCGCGCTGGTCTCCTACGCCCCGCTGCGCCGCTGGGCGGCCGCGCAGGGCATCGACCCCGGTGCCTACGACGAGCAGGGCCCGATCTTCCTGCACGCGACGACCTGCTCCGGCCTGACCTCGCAGGCCTGGCCGACCACGGCCCACCGCATCCTGCGCATGTACGGCGAGGCCGGGACGATCGTCGGCGGCCACTACCTCCCGGCCGACACCGACCCCGAGGTGGCGCTCAAGGAGGTGTTCGCCGACCCCGAGGTCAGGGCGGTGCACGTGCGGGCCGTCGAGTACGGGTGCTTCCACTTCGAGGTGGCCAGGGCTTGAAAGCAATGTGATAGGCAATTACATTGCTTTCATGAGCAGAACGCAGGCGGCACTGGTCACCGGCTGTTCGTCGGGCATCGGCAGGGCGACGGCGCTGGCGCTGGCCCGGGCGGGCTTCCCCACCTGGGCCACCGCCCGCCGTACGGACGACCTCGCGGAGCTGGCGGCCGCCGGGTGCCGCCTCCTCCCCCTGGACGTCACCGACGAGGCGTCCATGGCGCGGGCCGTCCAGGCGGTCGAGGCCGAGCACGGCAGCGTCGGCATCCTGGTCAACAACGCCGGGCGCGGCGGCGGCGGGCCGGTCGAGGAGGTGCCGCTCGACCTGGTCAGGAAGGTCTTCGAGACCAACGTCTTCGGCCTGGTGCGGCTGTGCCAGCTCGTCCTGCCCGGCATGCGGGCCCGGCGGCAGGGCACGATCGTCAACGTCGGCTCGGCTGCCGGGCTGGTCACGCCGCCCACGGGGTGCCCCTACGCGATGACCAAGTACGCGGTCGAGTCGCTCACCGACGCGCTGCGTCCCGAGGTCCGGCCGTTCGGGATCAGGGTGATCCTCGTCGAGCCCGGCGCGGTGCGCACCCGGTTCATGGCGGCGGGCGAGACCTACGAGCTGCCCGAGGGCGGCGACGATCCGTACGCCGCCTATAAGGCGAGCGTCGCCGCCATGGTCGTGCGGGCGCACCGTGAGGGCGCACGCGGGGTGCTGACCGCTGAGGACGTGGCGGACGTCATCGCCCGTGCGGTCACCGCGCGGCGTCCGCGCGCCCGCTACCGGGTGGGCGCCCAGGCGCGCTTGGCCCCGCGTGCCCGTCGCCTGCTCGGCGACGGCGGCTGGGACGCGCTGATGCGCAGGCTCATCCCCTTCCCCGTGCAGTAAATACAGTGGTGCCATGCCACCCAGACGCGAGCGCTACCACCACGGGGATCTGCGCGCCGCCCTCATCGACGTCGCCGTGGAACTGCTCGCCGAGCAGGGGGTGCACGGGTTCTCGATGGCGGAGGCCTCCCGGCGGCTCGGGGTGGCCCAGGCGGCGCCGTACCGGCACTTCGCCGATCGCGACGAGCTGCTGGCCGCGGTGGCCGTGCGGGCGGCGGAGCTGCTCGCGGTACGGCTGGCCGAGGCGGGGTCGTCGGGCACCCCCGCCCAGAGGCTGGCCGCGGCGTCCGGGGCGTACGTGCGGTTCACCGTCGACGAGCGGCCGCTCTTCCAGGCGCTGTTCGACTCCGGGCTGGACAAGAGCCGCTACCCCGACGTCGAGGCGGCCGGGCTCAGGCTGCACGCCGCCTTCCTGGCCCCCGCGCTGGAGCTGTGCGGCGACGAGGAGCGGGCCGCCCGCCTGGCCTCGGCGGTCGTGGCGGCCGCGCACGGCTACGCCGTACTCGGCCTCGAAGGCGCGAAGGACGGCGTGGCCATGGCCATGGCCGCGGCGAGGGCGCTCGTCCTCGGCCGCGAGGCGCTCACCGGCTAGAGCTTGTACTCCTGGATCGAGTCGGCGAGCTGCACGATGAGCTCCTCGGCGTCGAGGCGCTTCTCGATCTGCTTGAGGTCCTCGATCTTGGCCCGCGTCTCGGCGCGCTTGGGGGCGAGCAGCGAGCAGCAGTCCTCGTCGGGCAGCTCGGAGATCTCCAGCGTGCCGATGCGCCGCGCCTCCGCCATGATCTCGGTCTTGTCCCAGCCCACCAGCGGGCGCAGGATCGGCATGTCGACCGCGTTGTCCTGCGCGGTGATGTTCTGCAGGGTCTGCGAGGCGACCTGGCCGAGCGCGTCGCCGGTGACCAGCGCCTCGGCGCGGATGCGGTGCGCGACCTCCTCGGCCGTCTTCAGCATGAGCCGGCGCTGCGCCATGACCGCGAGCCGGTCCTGGCCGGAGGACCTGATCGACTGCTGGGCCTTGCCGAACGGCACCACCCACAGCCGCGACCTGCCCTGGAAGCGGTCGAGCTTGCGCACGAGCGCGTAGGCCTTGTAGATCGACTCGCTCGTGGTGAACGGGATGCCGGAGAAGTGCAGGAAGTCGACGTGCAGTCCGCGCTTCATCATCCGGTAGGCGGCGACCGGCGAGTCGATGCCGCCCGACATCAGCACCAGGGCCCTGCCGCTGGTGCCGACGGGCAGGCCGCCCTGGCCGGGGATGCCGTCGGTGAAGACGAACACCTCGTCGCGGTCGACCTCGATGTGCACGGTCAGCTCGGGGTTCTTGAGGCTGACCGGCAGGCCGAACAGGTCGTTGATCTCGCCGCCGACGAGCCGGTCGAGCTCGTTGGAGCGCAGCGGGAAACGTTTGTCGCGGCGGCGCGAGCGGACCGCGAACGTGGCCTTGCGCGCGACCTCCTCGCGGTCGCGGACGATCTCGATGCCCGCCTTGACGACGGAGTCGACGTCCTTGGGCACCCGCCAGGCGCGGTGGATCCAGACCAGGCCCGGCACGTCGGCGACGCGCTGGGCGACCGTGTCGGCCTGCTCGACGGTCGCGCCCTCGGGCAGGAAGATCGCCACGACGCCGTGGCGCTGGCGCACGTCGACCTGGAGGTCGAGCTCCTTGAGCGCGTTGCGGATGTTGCCGATCAGCCTGCGCTCGAAGACCTCGCGGTTCTTACCTTTGAGGACGATCTCGCCCAGCTTGAGCAGCACACATGGCTCGCCCAGGGCAGACGTCGTCATGGTGGGAACCTCCTGCGAAGGGGAAAAGTACGCGACCTGTCGAGTTTAGTCCTCGTCCAGGCCTTGCTCGATCGCATAACGCACCAGCTCCACCCGGTTGTGCAGCTGGAGCTTGTTCAGCGTGTTCTGGACGTGGTTCTGGACGGTCCTGTGGGACAGGACGAGCTTGTCGGCGATCTGCTTGTAGGACAGGCCCTTGGCGACGAAGCGCAGCACCTCGGTCTCCCGGTCGGTGAGCCGCGGCCCCTCGCCGGTCGCGGGCTGCGCCGCCAGCCTGCGGTACTCCCCCAGCACCAGCCCGGCCAGGCCCGGGGTGAACACGGCGTCGCCGTTCGCGGTGCGCTGGACCGCGTCCAGGAACTCCGCCCCGCTCGCCGACTTCACCAGATATCCGGACGCGCCGGCCTTGACGGCTTCGAGGACGTCCTCCTGCTCCGCGCTCGCCGACAGCACCAGGACCCGCGGCGGCTCCTCCAGCGCGGTCAGCCCGAGCGCCACCTCCGCCCCCGACATGTCGGGCAGCTGCAGGTCGAGCACGACGACCTGCGGCTTGACCGCGCTCGCCACCCGCAGCGCCTGCGCGCCCTCCCCCACCGCGGCCACCACGTCGTACCCGGCCTCGGCCAGGTCGCGCGCGACGCCGTCGCGCCACATCGGATGGTCGTCCACCACCATGACCCGCACCATGTCAGAACCCTTCATCTCGGGACCGTGATCTCCACCTCGGTGCCCTCGCCCGGCGTCGACAGGATGGACACCCGTCCCCCGAGGTCGGCGATCCTGCCGCGGATCGACTGCGCCACCCCCAGCCTGCCATCGTGTTCGGCCGCCTCCAGCCGCCCCTCGGGAATCCCGTCGCCCTCGTCCCTGACAGAGACGATGACAGCGTCCTCCTCCTCTTCCGCGAAGACCCACGCGCGGGCCCCCTCGCCGACGTGCTCGCGGACGTTGTCCAGGGCAGCCTGTACGGCGGCGGCCGTCTCCTCGGCGACCGCCGTGGGCAGCACGAGCGGCGTGGCCGGCGTGGACACCGTGACCTGGGCCGTGCCGTACCTCATGAGGAGGGCGCGCAGGTCGGTGGAGCCGCTGGGCTGCGGGCGGACGGCGACCAGCTCGCGCAGCGCCGCCTCCTGCTGCCCGGCCAGCCGCCCCAGCTCGGCCGCCTCGCCGCCGATCTCCAGGCCGCGCCGCTGCACCAGCGCGAGCACCTGCAGCACCGAGTCGTGGATGCCGCGGGCCAGCCGCTCGCGCTCGCGCTGCGCCGCCTCCATCTCCACGGCCCGCTGGACCCGCTCCTCCGCCTGCTTGGCGAGCCGCGCCACGTGCCCGACCACCACCCCTGCCAGGAACAGCAGCACCGCGCCGTTGAGTAGGACGTCGGCGCCGACCCGCCAGCGCAGCCACAGGTCGGTGGCGGCGACGATCGCCGCGGCCACCGCGCCGACGCGGCGCCCGCCGTACACCGCCCAGGCCAGGACGGGGGCGGCGACCCAGGTCGCGGGCACCGGCATGGTGCCGACGACGTGCTGCGCGCCGTCCTGCACGAGCGGGGTGCTCAGCAGGCAGCCGACGGTGACGAGCATGTCGATGACC
This sequence comes from Nonomuraea sp. NPDC050556, assembly GCF_044457355.1. Lineage (NCBI taxonomy): Bacteria > Bacillati > Actinomycetota > Actinomycetes > Streptosporangiales > Streptosporangiaceae > Nonomuraea > Nonomuraea sp. NPDC050556. The sequence continues at coordinate 3,713,326 of NZ_JBITGU010000001.1, forward strand.
AGCAGCGGCCAGCCGCGCAGGGCCGGGATGGAGTAGGCGAAGGTCGCCGCCGCCGTCCACAGCGCCATCACGCCGATGACCAGCCAGCCGGTCACCGGGTGGGCGTATCCCTCGTGCTGCAGCATCAGCACGGCCGCGTACGCCAGGGACGCGATGCGGAACACCGCGATCGCCCGCCAGAACGGCCCTTCGATCTCCATGAGTTTTTCTCACGTTTCCGACAGAGAAAGTTTACAGATAGTCGGGATATCCATGCGAAACGGATGATCACGATGCCACAATCCGGCATACCCCTAAAGCAAGGAATCTCGCCATATGTCAGCTGTCAATCATTTCACCCATGGTCCGCTCACCCCCGTGCTCGCCTACGTCATGTCCTGCGTGGGCGCGATGCTCGGCCTGCGGCTCACGGCTCAGGCCAGGGCCACGCGAGGAGCGTCACGGGCGAGGTGGTTGATCGGCGCTGCCGTCTCGATCGGCGGCACCGGCATCTGGGTCATGCACTTCATCGCCATGATGGGGTTCGGCGTGGAGGGGACGCAGATCAGGTACGACGTCCCGCTCACCGCCGCCTCGGCCGTGGTGGCGATCCTCGTGGTGGGCACCGGGCTGTTCCTGGTGTCCTACGTCCCCGGCAAGGTGCTCGCGCTGCTCGGCGGCGGCCTGCTGACCGGGCTGGGGGTGGCGTCCATGCACTACCTGGGCATGTACGCGATGAACATGTCGGCGCACGTGAGCTACGACCGGGTGGTCGTGGCCACCTCCGTCGGCATCGCGGTCGTCGCGGCGACGGTGGCGCTCTGGTTCACCATCCGGGTCAAGCACCCGGTCGCGATCGTGGGCGCGGCGCTGATCATGGGGGTGGCCGTCTGCGGCATGCACTACACCGGCATGTACGCCATGCGGGTCAAGCTGCACGCGGAGCCGGGCTTCGTGCCCGGCGCCGACGCGCTCGACTTCCTCGTGCCGCTGATGACCGTCGTGAGCCTGATCACGCTCACCATGCTGCTGATGGTGATCCTTTCTCCCTCCGAGGAGGAACTGCACGAGGACGCGGAGTTGCTTGCCCGGCTTGAGCTGCGCAGACGCGCCGCACAGCAGGCGTATCTCCCGTCAAATCCGAGGTAGTTGCGTAATCACACAAATATCGCTCATACTCCCTTGACTCTTCTTTTTCAAGGGAAAACGGCTCATGTCGCCTATTGATCATTTTTCTTATGGGCTACTCACGCCTGTCCTCGCCTACGTCATGTCCAGCACCGGCTCGCTGCTCGGCCTCCTGCTCACCTCGAGAGCCAGGCTGATCGGCGGCAGGGAGGGCAGGTTCTGGCTGGCCGGCGCGGCGCTCGCCATCGGCGGCACGGGCATCTGGACGATGCACTTCATCGCGATGATGGGCTTCTCCGTGCGCGGGACCGTCATCAGGTACGACGCGTTGCTCACCACGGCCTCCGCACTGATCGCGGTCGTGGTCGTGGGCGCTGGGCTGTTCCTGGTGGCGCGCGGCGGCACCAGGCCCGGCTACCTGCTCGGCGGCGGCACGCTGACCGGGCTGGGCGTGGCCGGGATGCACTACCTCGGCATGTACGCGATGAACATGTCGGGACACGTCGACTACGACCCCATGGTCGTCACGATCTCGGTGCTGATCGCCGTGGTGGCCGCGACGGTCGCGCTGTGGTTCACCGTGCGGGTCAACCATCCGGTGGCGATCACCGGGGCTGCCCTGATGATGGGCGTGGCGGTGAGCGGCATGCACTACACGGGCATGTTCGCGATGTCGGTGCGGCTGCGCGAGGTCACCGGGCCCGTCCCCGGCTCCAAGGCGATCGACTTCCTGCTGCCGCTGATCGTGGCGCTCAGCCTGGTGACCGTCGGGCTGCTGCTGACCGTCATCCTGTCGCCGTCGCCCAAGGAGCTGCGCATCGACAGGGAGTTCAGCGAGCGGCTGGAAGCCAAGAAGGCGGAGCGCGCCGCAGAGGTCAACCTCTTCGGTGCGCCCCGCTCCGATTGAACATCTATGTGTTGGTACGGCCTGCGCCTGTGGTGGGCCGCCGACTGAGCGGCGCAAGCCGTACCTGGAGGGGTTTGTAGCGGTACCCCGCTATGAAGAAGGTACGGCCCGCCACTTGCAGCTCACTTACAGTCCGTTAGCCGAAGAAGACCTCGGCCTCCTCGTACCGCTCGGCAGGCACCGTCTTGAGCTCGGCCGTCGCCTGGTCGAGGCCGATGCGCACGATGTCGGTGCCCTGCAGCGCCACCATCGTGCCGAAGTCGCCCGCGTGCACCGCGTCGATCGCCTGCAGCCCGAACCTGGTGGCCAGCACCCGGTCGAAGGCCGTCGGCGTGCCGCCGCGCTGGATATGGCCGAGCACCGTGGTGCGGGCCTCCTTGCCGGTGCGCTTCTCGATCTCCTTGGCCAGCAGCTCGCCGATGCCGCCCAGCCGTACGTGGCCGAAGGCGTCGAGCTCGCCCGCCTGGAGCGCCATCTGCCCCTCGATCGGGTGCGCGCCCTCGGCGACCACGATGATCGGCGAGTAGCGGGTGCGGAAGCGCGACTCGACGTACTCGCAGACCCGGTCGATGTCGAACGGCTTCTCCGGGATGAGGATGACGTTCGCGCCGCCCGCGAGACCGGCGTGCAGCGCGATCCACCCGGCGTGGCGCCCCATCACCTCGCAGATCAGGGCCCTGTGGTGGGACTCCGCCGTGGTGTGCAGGCGGTCGATGGCCTCCATCGCGATGTTGACCGCGGTGTCGAAGCCGAAGGTGTAGTCGGTGCCCGACAGGTCGTTGTCGATCGTCTTGGGCACCCCGACGACCTTCACCCCCCGGTCGTAGAGCTGTTTGGCCACGCCGAGGGTGTCTTCACCGCCGATGGCGATCAGGGCGTCGACGCCGGTCGAGGCGAGGTTGTCCTTGATCTTGTCGACACCCCCCTCGATCTTGATGGGGTTGGTGCGCGAGGAGCCGAGGATGGTTCCGCCGCGTGGCAGGATCCCCCGTACGGCCTGGATGTCCAGCGGCATCGTGTCGCCCTCCAGGGGCCCACGCCAACCGTCCCGAAATCCGACGAACTCATGGCCGTAAACGCTCACGCCCTTGCGGACGACGGCCCTGATCACAGCATTGAGACCGGGGCAATCGCCGCCTCCGGTGAGCACTCCGATACGCATGGCGGGTTCCTCCCGATGGGGTTCACGGCCAAACTATGAAGCATTGTGCCCGTTGGTCCGGGCAGTGGTCTAGACCAAAGCGAGCGTAGCGGCTGGAGGATTTCACGTGGGCGTTTTGGCCATCGACGCAGGGACGACCGGGGTCACCGCTCTCATCGTGTCAGAGGAGGGCAGGGTCGAGGCGCGGGCTTACGAGGAGTTCGCCCAGCACTTCCCCTCGCCCGGCCGGGTGGAGCACGCGCCGGAGGAGATCTGGCAGGCCACGCTCGCCGCCTGCGCGGCCGTCCTGCGGTCGTCGGCGACCGTTCCGGCCTGCGTCGGCCTCACCAACCAGCGGGAGACGGCGGTGTTGTGGGACCGCCGCACGCTGGCCGCGCCGCGCCGCGCGATCGTCTGGCAGGACCGCCGCACCACGGAGATCTGCGCACGGCTGCGCGAGCACGAGCCGAGGGTCTCCGAGCTGACCGGGCTGCGGCTCGACCCCTACTTCACCGCCACCAAGCTCACCTGGCTCGCCGAGCACGAGCCGCACGTGTGGGAGGGGGTGCGTGACGGGCGGGTGGCCGTGGGCACCGTCGACTCCTACCTGGTGGCCAGGATGACGGCGGGCGCGCGGCACGTGACCGACCCGTCCAACGCCTCGCGCACCCTGCTGTACGGCCTGGCCTCCGGCTCGTGGGAGGAGGAGCTGTGCGAGCTGTTCGGCGTGCCTATGGCGGCGCTGCCGGAGATCGTCCCCAACTACGGGCTCATCGGCACCACGGACCCCGGCGCGTTCCTGGGGCTGGAGCTGCCGATCAGCGGGATGGCCGGGGACCAGCAGGCCGCCCTGTTCGGCCAGACGTGCTTCAACCCGGGCGACGTCAAGTGCACCTACGGCACCGGTTCCTTCATCCTCACCAACACCGGCTCGACGCCGGTCCGCTCGGACGCGGGGCTGCTGACCACCGTGGCATGGCAGACGCCGTCCGGCGAGCTGACCTACGCGCTGGAGGGCGCGATCTTCGTGACCGGCGCCGCCGTACAGTGGCTGCGCGACGGGCTGGGGCTGATCGGGACGGCGGCCGAGTCCGAGGCCGTGGCCCGTACGGTGCCCGACAGCGGCGGCGTCGTCTTCGTCCCCGCGCTGACCGGCCTGGGCGCGCCGCACTGGGACCCCGACGCGCGCGGCGCGATCACCGGCATCACCCGCGGCACCACCAGGGCGCACCTGGTGCGGGCGACGCTGGAGGCGATCGCGTTCGAGGTGCGGGACGTGGTGGAGGTGACGCCGCCGATCTCTCTCCTCAAGGCCGACGGCGGGGCCAGCGCGAACGACCTGCTGATGCAGTTCCAGGCCGACCAGCTCGGCACGGTGGTCGAGCGGCCGGTGATCCAGGAGACGACCGCGCTGGGGGCGGCGTTCCTGGCCGGGCTGGGGGCCGGAGTGTGGGGGTCGCGCGAGGAACTGCGCAAGACGTGGCACCTGGACCGGCGGTTCGAGCCCGGCGAGCGGGACGACGCACTGTACGAGAGGTGGCTCGCCGCCGTAGCGTCAACCAAGGGTTGACGACCCATGTGCGTCAACCTAAGGTTGACGCATGGAAGAATCCGTTCGTCTCGACGACCTCATCCACGCGATCAAGAGCCGCCACCCCGACGGCGACCCCCTCGGCCAGCTCACCGACGCGGTCACCCTGGGCGAGCACCTGGGCGAGGTGGCCGACCACCTGATCGGCCACTTCGTGGACAAGGCCAGGAACTCCGGCGCGTCCTGGACCGACATCGGCCGCAGCATGGGCGTGACCAAGCAGGCCGCCCAGAAGCGCTTCGTGCCCAAGGAAAGCGGGCCCACGTCCCTCGAGGACGACCTGAAGACCTACACCCGCTACACCGACAGGGCTCGCCACGTGGTGGTGGCGGCCATGGAGGAGGCCCGCGCGACCTCCAGCGGCCACATCGAGCCAGAGCACCTCATCCTCGGCCTGCTGCACGAGCCTGAGGCCATCGCCGCCAGGACCATGGTCGCGCTCGGCGCCCCCCTGGACGACGTCAGGGAACGGGTGTCCGCGTGCATCCCCGCGAGCGACGCTCCTGCGCAGATGCGGATCCCGTTCGCGGGGAAGAGCAAGAAGGCCCTGGAACTGGCCCTGCGCCACGCGCTGCGGCTGGGCCACAACTACGTCGGCACCGAGCATCTCCTGCTCGGCCTCCTCCATCTCGGCAACGAGGCTCCCGGCGCCATCGTGCTGGAGGAGATGGGCGTGACCAAGAAGGACGCCGAGGGTGAGATCAAGCGCATGCTCGACGGGTTCCTCAACAAGAACCAGGGTTAACGGCTCATCGGCCCCTTGGCGAACGCGGTCAGCAGGTTGGTGGTGGCGCGGCGGGTGAAGCGGGCTGCCTCATCCGTCACGCCGTGTCCGCACTTCCTGCCGCGCATCGCGCACACCCACCGCATCGTGCCGGTGGAGAACACCCCGGCGCCGCTGGGCGCGGTGTAGTAGGTGCTGTTGGCGACCGTACGCCGGCCGCCGCAGTCGAGCGGCGACTCGGCCAGCACCTCGACGTTCTTCGGCGACCCCGGCGACACCTTGTCGGTCTCCACCCCGGCCATCCCGGGGAAGCGGGTGCCGCGCGTGCCGTTGAAGATCCAGTGGTGCGGGCGGGTCACGACGTAGGCCGCCTCGGCCGGGAAGCAGTCGTACATCTGCCCGACCAGCGCGCTCTCCGGCTGCGAGTCGCGCCAGAGCGGGCAGCGCCGCTCCTTGTCGCACTCGACGGTACGGCCGGCGACGGCGATCTTCCAGTAGACGGCGTTCGCGCCGAGGAAGGCCAGGTTCGTGCCCGCGTCGCGGGCCTTCGTCACGGTCTCGCGCATGCGCGCCGACCAGTACTCGTCGTGGCCGAGCGATACCACGGCCGTCGCGCCGTCCAGGCTGCCGGGGGCCAGGTCGAGGCTCGTCAGGTAGGCCAGCGGGACACCGCTGCGCTCGGCCACCTCGATCGCGTCGCGCTCCATGTCGAGGAAGAGCCGCGCGCCCGAGGTGTCGTAGGGCCGGTCGAAGGTGACGGCCTTGGACCGGCCGCCGAACCCGCCAGGCCCCTCGTACAGGTCGCGCCCGCCCCACCTGTTGTAGGCCTGCCAGGTGGTGACCGCGTTCACGATCACCACCCGCCCCCTGGTCGAGGCGGAGCGCAGGGTGACCGGCACGTAGCGCTGGCCGCCGGTGGAGGCGTCGAGCCTGATCAGGTAGGCGCCCTCGGGCCAGCCGGACGTCTCGACGGTCAGCGACGGCTTCCAGTGCGCGGCGCTGACCATTCCCCTGACGGTCCTGGCCGGGGCCTGCTTGCGCCCCTTGACCTGGGGCGAGGTCCAGACCTCCGTGACGTCGCCGCCCATGCGGAAGGCGGTGGCGGTGAAGCTCGGCGCCCTGGTGGAGACCTTGAGCGTGAACGGCTCGCCGGGCAGCACGCTCACCTGGTCGGCGTACCCCTCGATGCCGCCCGGCCTGCGGATCTTCCAGTCCGCCTCGTGGACGGCGGGCGTGGCCGCCGGCTCCGGCGGGTCGGCGGCGATCACCAGGGCCGCGGTCCTGGCGTCGCATCCGGTGGCCAGCAGGGCCAGGACGATGAGGAGCTTGCGCACAGCGGCCCATCATGGCCGCCGCGCGCGCTCGGCCGTAAGTCCTTGGCCCGTTGTTTAGCCGATCAGCACGCAGGCGGGGCTTTCCATGGGGAACACCTGGACGACCTCGTCGGGGATGCCGTGGGTGAGCGGGAGCACGGCCACGCCGCCCGAGTTCTGGTTGGCGACCAGCATGCGGTCGCCGTCGATCGCGAAGTGCCTGGGCCACGCGCCGCCCGACGGCACCTCGGCGATCCGCTCCAGGGTGTCGGCGCTCATCACCGTGATCGTGTCCGGGCCGCGGTTGCCCACGTAGACCAGGCCGTCGGCGGCCTCGATGTGGGAGGGGTAGCTGTCGGCGAAGCTGGCGTAGACGGAGTCGATCTCGGTCCAGCCGGCGTCGTAGACGTGGACGCGGTTGTCGAGCTCCCCCGCGACGAACCAGCGGTCGCCGTGCCTGACGAAGTGGCGCGGCCCCATGCCCGGCGCCAGCCGTACCGGGTCGAGGGCCTCGCCGTCGCGGGTGTAGCGGCGGATCTCGTCGGTGCCCAGGTCGCTGACCAGCAGCGTGTCGCCGTCCCACACCGCCTGGTGGGCGTGCGGGCCCTCCTGCCTGCTCTCCACCGGGCCGCTGCCCTCGTGGCGCAGCACGATCGGGTCGCCGGTGAACAGGCCGTCGGCGCCGAGGTGGTGCAGGCTGACCACGCCGTCCATGTAGTTGGCCACCGCCAGCACCTCGCCCGACGGGTGCACCGCCAGGTGGCAGGGGCTGTCGCCCTCCGACGGCCGTTCCGCCCTCACCTCGAGGTCCGCCGTGAGCGCGACCAGCGTGCCCTTGCCCGTCTCGCCCACGGCGTACAGCACCGGGAGCGTGGGATGCGCGGCCAGGAACGACGCCGAGGCCACGGGGGCGGCGGCGAGGGGGGTCAGCGTCCTGTCGGTCGCGAGGATGTCGGGACCGTAGCCGCCGAGGTAGAGGTGCTTCACACGGGGCATCCTCTCATGCTTGACTATGGCAATGAATTCGTTGACGGAGTCAAGAGTTTCGGATGTCCGGGCCTTCAACCGCTTCTACACGAAGGTGATCGGGGTGCTGCAGTCCGGAATGCTCGACTCCCCCTACTCGCTGACCGAGCTGCGGGTGCTGTTCGAGCTGGCGCACGCCGACCGGCTGGAGTCCGGCGAGCTGCGGCGCCTGCTGGAGCTGGACGCGGGGTACCTGAGCCGGATCCTGGCCAGGTTCGAGGGCGACGGACTGATCGCCAGGGAGCGGTCGGCGGCCGACGCGCGCAAGCAGCTCGTCCGGCTCACCGAGGCGGGGGCCGCCACGTTCCGCGAACTCGACGAGCGGTCTGCCGAGGAGATCCGCACGCTGCTGGCGGGGCTGACCGAGGAGGAGCAGGGGCGGCTGACGTCGTCGATGGCGGTGATCCGCGACCTGCTCGCGCCCCCTTCGCCGCGCTCCTACGTGATCAGGCCGCCGCGCACCGGCGACCTGGGGTGGGTGGCCTACCGGCACGGGGTGCTCTACGCCCGGGAGTACGGCTGGGGCACGGAGTTCGAGCAGCTCGTCGCCGGGATCTGCAGCCGGTTCGACCCGGCGCGCGACGCCGGGTGGATCGCCGAGGTGGGCGGCGAGCGGGCCGGGTGCGTGTTCTTCATGCGCAAGGACGAGACGACGGCGCAGCTGCGCATGCTGCTGGTCGAGCCGTCCGCGCGCGGGCTGGGCATCGGCGCGCGGCTGGTCGAGGAGTGTGTACGGCACGCCCGCGCCGAGGGGTTCGAGCGCATCATGTTGTGGACCCGCGACTGCCTGGTGAGCGCGCGCAAGCTCTACCAGGCAGCCGGGTTCTCGCTGGAGTCGGAGGAGAAGGGTATGGAGAACGGCGTGCCCGTCGTGGAGCAGATCTGGTCGCGCGCCCTCTAGAGGATGCCGCGGTCCGCGAACGCCTTGGTGACGGTGTTCGCCGCCGCCGCGCCGTACAGCTTGTTCGCGGCCGCGACGGTCGCCTTGGCCGCCGCGTTGAACGTGGTGTCCTTGGCGAAGGCGAACTGCGCCTCGACGATCAGCGTGCTCGCCCGGGTGTCGCCGAGCGCGGCGCGGATGTCCCACAGGGCGCGCGACCAGATCTCGCCGTCGGCGTGCACCTCGCCGACGATGTCCTGCGGGTAGTGCTTGTTCCCGTCGAGCCTGCGCAGGCAGTGCGGGGCGGCCGAGTAGGAGACGGAGTCCCAGTCGGCCACGCACGCCTCGTCGGTGCGCGTCGGGCGCCCGGCGGCCCAGCTCGTGACGGCCACGGCGAGGTAGTCGCCGAAGGCCTCCCCGATGGAGCCGGACTCCAGGGTGGTGCCGAACCCGGTGACCTGGCCGTCCTGCACGCTGTGGCCGTACTCGTGCACGATCACCTCGGCGTCCTCGCCGTCGTCGACGCCGCCCTTGCCGAGGGTGATGTTGGCCTTGTCCTCGCGGAAGAAGGAGTTGTCCCCGCCGTACTGGTTGATGCGCAGTTCGATCTGGCGCTGGTTGACCGGGCGGAGCGTGGAGCCGAAGCCGAGCGACTGCAGGTAGTGCTGGGCGGTGGTGACCCAGTGGTAGCCCATGACCTGCTCGAACTGGTCGGAGTCGCGGTGGTAGGTGAACGTGCCGGTGGCCGCCTTGCCGGTGGAGCTCTTGACCCGCACGTAGCGGCCGGTCAGCGTGCCCGACCCGTCGAGGTCGGTGAGCGTGACCGCGGTGTAGGCGGGGGCGAAGGCAGGTAAGTCGGCGTCCTTGGCGTCGGCGAGGTTCTGGTCGCCGAGCTGCTGGACCGGGTTGGGACTGAACACGGTCGCCGGGGCCGTGCTCGGCGCGGCGGCCGCTGCCTGGCCGGAGACCAGGAGGGCGGCCGCGCCGAGGAGTGCCGTGAGGGAGCGCTTGGGAAGCATGGAGGCATCTTGCGCCCTCTCAGTGGGCACGACAAGTCAGGACATCACCTCCGCTGTGGTCCTGACGACGCTGCCGCGCGCGGCGAGCCAGTCGACCAGGGCCGTGAAGTCGGCGACCGTCATCGAGTACGGGTCGCAGTGGTCGCACAGGTGGTGGATGACGAGCTGCACCCACCCGCCGCCGTTCTGCTCCGCCGCCGTGACGTACCCCTGGATCTCGGCCAGCGTGGTGGAGCTCTTCACGTTGGGCGGGGTCCGGGTGGCGTAGGCGTCGAGCGGCGGCACGGTCTCCGCGAACACCGAGCGGCCGTTGACCCCGGAGACGCTCCTGCCCGTGGTGTAGCCGCACGAGGCGACCATCTGCTTGGCCGCCGCGTCGATCCCGCCGAACGGGTAGGCGAACGACACGGCCGGGTAGCCGCGGGCGACCAGCGCGGCCCGGTCGTCGCAGATCTGGTGCCTGAGCGCGTCCGTCTTCAGCTTCTTGACGTTGACGTGGTCGACCGTGTGCCCGGTGATCTCGTTCCCGGCCGCGGCGAGCTCGGCGAGCTGCGCCCAGCTCAGGTGCGTGGCGTCGCCGAGCGGGCCGGTGTTGACGTAGAAGGTGGCCCGCGCGCCCCGGTCCCGCATGATCGCCAGGGCGGCGTAGGTGTCGGCGTTGCCGTCGTCGAACTGCAGGGTGACGACCGTCGGCGCGGCCGTCGCCGTCACCGGGGCCTGGAACGTCAGGATCAGGGCCATCAGCCATCTCACAGCGGGATCACCACCGTGGGGATGTTGTAGCCGCGTACCCGCAGGTGGGCGGCCTGACCGCCGAGGTCGGCCGCGTCGAAGGCGGCCGTGATCGTGGTGCTGGCACCCGGCCACAGGGAGACGTAGTTGTCGCTGTAGGTGACGGGCGTGACCTCGCGCCCGCCGCTGCCCGCGATGACCTCGGGGCGGAGGAAGAAGGCGAGGTTGGTGGCGCTGGTGTTGGTCAGTGTGACCGTCGCGCCGGTCGCGGTTCTGGCGGCCGAGACGGTGACGGCGGTGTTGGACGGCAGGCTGTTCAGGCCGGTGAGGTTGGCGTAGGTCTTCGGGGTGGTCCTGTACCAGTTGCTCTTGTTGCTCAGCGTGTCGGGCGCGGTCGAGTACCAGTAGAGGTTCTCGCTGACGGTCGTCGCGCCGTCCTTGAGCTGCAGGCGGATGAGGTATGTCGTGGACAGCCCTGACACGGCGGGCACGGTCAGCACCTGCGTGCCCGCGTTCGCAGCCGCGCTGACCGGCGCGGACGCGGTGTACTTCTGGGCCAGGTCGGGCAGGTTGTGCACGGACACCGTGGCGGTCAGCCCGGTCCTGGCGGTCAGCGTGGAGTTGACCACGTGCACGGCGCGGGTGAAGTAGTCGTAGCTGATGTGCACCGGTTCGGTGGCCTTCTTGGTGCCGAAGAAGCCGCCGCCTGGCTTGAGGAAGTAGTCGTAGAGGTTCCAGTGGACCGACGGCCAGGCGTTGTTGAGCATCCAGAAGACGGTGCCGAACGTCTGCACGTGCGGTTTCGCGCTCCACGCCTCGAAGAAGGCGCGGGCGTTCTCGTAGTTCTGCAGCTCCGACTTCCTGGAGTAGTCGGCGGCGCTGCTCGCCGTGCCGTACCTCCTGTTGAGTCCGTCGGTGTAGGGGGCGATGTTGTCGAAGACGCTGCGCGGCTTGCCCGCGTGGTAGTTGAACGCGGTGCCGATCGGCCAGATGTCGGCCGGGGCGAGGAAGCGTTCGAGCGACTCCAGCGGCGGCGGCGCCTCGGTGCCCTCCTCGGCCGTGGTGCCGAAGGCGCTGCCCGCCTTGGACTGGTCCCACCACAGGACCGGCGGCTCCCAGCGGTAGGGGCCGTCCATCTTCACGCCCGCGTTGGCGTTGGCCCAGGTGGCGACGTTGTCGAGGCTCGGGTTCTGCCAGTGCAGCGCGGTGGCGATGTTCTTGTAGGCGGTCAGGTGGGCGGCCGTGGGCGGCTGGTCGCTGCCGTACGTCCAGACGAACGGGCTGGCGTGGTGGCGCAGCGCGCGGAGCTGGCTGTCAAGCGACTTCTGCGCTACCTGCGTCTGCTCGGCGGTCCAGGTGCTGTCGTTCTCCCAGGCGCTGCAGCAGACGAAGCCGGGCATGAGCATGACTCCGGCGCGGTCGGCCAGGTCGTAGAGCTCGTCGTTGCCGAGCGTGCCCTCCAGGCGGATGGTGTTCAGCCCCATGTTCTTGACGTAGTCGACGTGGGCCTTGTTGGTCTTGGTGTCCCAGCGCTGCAGCAGGTCCCACATGTAACCGCCGCCGCGGAACAGGATCGGCTTGCCGTTCACCTTGTAACCGGCCCACGAGGTGCCGTTGACGGTGGTCCGGTAGTCGGTGAACTGGCGGATGCCGAAGTCGATCGCCTTGGTGTCGGACGTCGCGCCGGCGACCGTGGCCGAGACGGACAGCCGGTGCAGCTCGGGCGAGCCGAACTGGTAGGGCCACCACAGCACCGGGTTGGTCACGTGGATCGGCGCGAACGCGATCTCCCTGCGCTCCTTGGCGGCGAGGGTGACGGTCTGGCTGAAGGTCAGCGTGGTCTGCCCGGTCTTGGTGATCGTCCCGCCGACGGTGGTGGTGACAGGCGCGTTCGTGGCGTTCACCGCGTCGACGTAGACGGTCAGGTCCGCTGCTGCGTTGCCGTCGGCGACGACGGTCTTGACGTACGGATCACGCAGCGCGACCTGACCCGTGGTCTCCAGGAACGTCCTGTCCCAGATCCCGGCGTTCATGTCCGGCACCTCGGGGTTCCAGTCGACCGTGCAGGTGGACAGGTCCTTGCAGTCGTGCGCGGGGGGCGTGACCCGGATGGCGAGCGCGTTGGCCGCGCCCGGGTTGATCAGGGCGCTGACGTCGTACTCGTGGTCGACCATCGTCCCCACGGCGGCGGCGTCGAGCTGGGTGCCGTTGAGCCAGATCTGGGCGCGGTAGCTGATGCCGGTGAACCGCAGCCAGTAGGCCTGTCCCGGCGTGGTGGGCGCGGCGGCGAACTCGCCTCTGAACCACCAGTCCTGGCCGGTCAGGTCGGGCACGTTCTTGAGGTTCTGCCCGACGTAGATGTTCTGGTAGACGTTGTTCGCCACCAGCCCGGCCAGCACGGTCGAGGGCAGGGTGACCGGGTTCCAGCCGGTGGTGGCGTAGCCGACGTGGGAGATCGTGGCGCCGGTGTCGGCGAGCCCGGTCGCCGATCGGAGCGCCCAGCCTGAGGTGAGCTCGGTGGAGGCCAGGGTGGCCGCGGCGGACGCGGCGGTGGGGTGCACGACACTCAGCGCCAGCAGGAGGATCGCGAGTATGCGGGACATGTTTCATAGTAAAGAACGTTTCTAACTATCTGGCCAGGACCACTTCGGTACCTCGCGCAGCGGGTGGAGCTGGTCGTCTGTCTCCGCGTGGGAGTTCTGCCTCGCCACCTGGGAGCCGAACTCCACGTGCTCGCGCAGCGCCTGCCTGAACGGCTCGTCGCCGGGCAGCCCCGCCTTGTCCGCGGCCGCCATGTAGAGGTCGACGAAGCGCCGGCGCTGCTCCTCGGTGATCTTCCAGCCGCGGTGCGCCGCGATCAGGCCGAGGAAGCCGCCCATCTCCCTGGTGAAGGTGTCCGGCCCGCCGAACGTCTCGGCGGTGAAGGCGGTCAGGTGCGCCACGTGGTGCGGCTTGCCCTCGCCGAACAGCGGCTTGAGCAGGGGGTCGGCCAGGACGCTGCCGTAGAAGAGATCGATGAACCGGTGCAGGGCTTCCTGCCCTCCGGCGTGCTCGAAGAGGGTCTCCATGATTACGTGATTACAGCACTCAGCCGTTCAATGCCAGATCCAGGGCGCGCATCCGCCGGATCGCCAGATCCACCACCACCCGGGTCGCCGGGGACAGCTCGACGCCCGGCCGGTGCACGATCGCGAACCGCTCGTGCAGGGGCGGGTCCAGCGACACCCAGCCCACCCCCTCGCGCCCGCGGCGCATCACGCCGTGCCAGCAGACGGTGTCGACGAGGCCGCGCGCGGTCAGTTCCAGCGCGGTCTCCATGTCCTCGACCTCGGCCTTGGGCCGCAACACGTACCCGGCCCGCCGTACGGCGTCGGCCAGTTGCTGCCTCGTGGAGTCCTCCTCGCGCCGGCTCACGTCGGGCAGCGCCAGCGGCGCCCTGGCCAGGACCTCCGGCGTGACCGGGACGCGCAGCCGCTCCGGGTGGGCGGAGACGTAGACGAGCTCGTCGCGCATCACCACCTCGGCCGCCAGGCCCTCGACGTCGAGCGGCAGCGCGGCGAGCGCCGCCTCCAGCGTGCCCCTGCGCAGGCGGTCGAGGTTGTCGGCGGAGTTGAGGCCGACCAGCTCGATCCTGATGCCCGGATGCCGCTCCAGCACGTCGGCGACCAGGTCGGCGCCCATGTAGTAGTGGGCGATCTTGAAGATGCCGAACCTGACCGTGCCGGACACCACCTCGCGGACCTCGCCGACCGCCCTGACCCCCTCCTCGACGGCCGCCAGGGCTGCGGCCGCGTGCGGGCGCAGCGCCCAGGCCGCCTCGGTCGGCACCACGCCGCGGCCTGCGCGGTGGAACAGAGCGGTGCCGAGGTGCTGCTCCAGCAGCCTGACCTGCTCGGAGACCGACGGCTGCGCGTAGCCGAGCTCGGCGGCGGCCGCGGTGAACGAGCCGTGCTCGAGGGTGGCGGCGAAGCAACGCAGCTGGTGCAGCGAGACCAAGGGAACTCCTGTGGCTGGCCAAGGAAAGAAAGGCTACCTCTATGGCTCCGTGGAGCCTAGCGTCTGCTGCATGTTCAGTCGTGGAGCGCTGCTGTGCCTGGTTTCGGCGACCGGGTTCGGCCTCGCGCCGATCTTCGCGCGCCAGTCCTACGCCGCGGGGATCGGCGTGCCGTCCATGCTCGCCGTGCGGTTCGCGCTGGCGGCTCTGGTGTTCTGGGCGGTGGTGCTCTGGCGGCGGCCCGCGTGGCCTTCTCGGCGGGTCCTGCTGGTGTGCGCGGGGCTGGGGGCGGTGGGGTACGCCTGCCAGGCGGCCTTCTACTTCGGGGCGCTCACCCACATCTCGGCGTCCCTGGTGTCCCTGCTGCTCTACGCGTATCCGGCGCTGGTGACCGTGCTCGCGGTGGCGTTACGCAGGGAGTCGCTGGATCGGCGCAAGGTCGTGGCCCTGGGGTTGTCGGGGCTCGGGCTGGTCCTGCTGCTCGGGGCGGGCGGGCTGGGCGGGCCTTCCGCGGTCGGCGTGGTGCTGGGGTTGGGGGCGGCGCTGGCCTACGCGTTGTATCTGACGGTGGCCGACGGGCTGCCGCGCGGGGTCGACCTGTACCTGGTGTCTGCCGTGGTGTGCACGGGGGCGGCGCTCAGCGTGGGCGCCTGGGCGGCTCCTTCGTTCCATCTCACGCCGGGGTGGTGGTGGGTGGGGTTGCTCGCCGTCTTCTCGACGGTGGTCCCGATCATCACGATGTTCGCCGGGGTCCGGGCGGTGGGGGCGTCCCGGGCGGCGATCCTGTCGTGTGCGGAGCCCGCGGTCACGGTCGTGTCGACGGCGCTGGTGTACGGCGAGCCGCTCGTGCCCGTGCAGATCGTGGGCGGGCTGGCGGTGCTGGGCGCCTCTTTCGTCCTCAATGCTCGACGCCGCGATGTTGCGGCGGCCAGCCCCGTGGGCCTGGAGCTCCATGATGTGACGGCTGTCTCACCGCTTGGCCGTACTAGATCGTGAAGGGTCCTGTCACCTCGAAGGTGTGGCCGTCGGTGAGGATGCCGCGGCGGCCGCGCTGCGAGGAGAAGTACAGCCGCGTGCCGTCCGGCGAGAAGGCCGGGCCGGTGATCTCCGACCGGCTGTGGCCGTGCAGGCGCAGGAACGGCGCGGCCACCCGCTGCGGGGTGATCACGTTGATCTCCATGTTGCCGCCGTCCTCCGCCACGAACAGCTCCCCCGACGCCGTCCCCGTGATGTTGTCCACGCCGCTCAGCGGGGAGTCCGCGTCGTAGATCGGCTCCAGCGTCGACGCCTTCGCGTCGTAGGCCCACACCCGGTTGTCGCCCTTGGTGGTGAAATAGCAGACGCCGTCGGCGTAATGGCAGCCCTCGCCGCCGTTGAAGTGCCTGGCATCGTCCACCTGGTGCCGCGTCGCCTTGACCAGCGCAGCGGGCGACGGCACCTCCTTCCACACCATCCCGTGGCAGAGCACCTCGAGCGTGCCCTCGGTGAGGTCGCCCCAGTCGGTCGGGCGGAAGCGGTAGAAGCAGCCGTCCTTCTCGTCCTCGGTCATGTACACGACCTCGCGGTCCGGGTCGCAGGCGGCCGCCTCGTGCTTGAACCGGCCCATGGCCAGGCGCGGCCTGGCCGGGCGCGAGCCGTACGGATCACACTCGAACACGCGGCCGCGGTAGGCCTCCTCGCACGACAGCCACGTGCGCCAGGGGGTCGCGCCGCCCGCGCAGTTGAGGTTCGTCCCCGACAGGATCCGGTACGCGTCGCGCACCGTCCCGTCGTGCGCGAACCTGATGGCCGACGCGCCGCCCAGCAGCGGGATCTCGGAGTTGGACACGTAGATCCAGCCGTCGCCGTCGGGGAAGCAGGCGCCGCCGTCGGGCGCGGCGTGCCACGCCAGCCCGGCCACCCGGTGGCCGCTCCTGGCGACCAGCCTCCCGGTGAACCCCTCGGGCAGGGCCAGGCCGACGTCGTCGGGCGGCTGGAGCGGGCCGTACGGGCTCCTGCCCTCACTGGCGTGCGCCGCGCCTTGCCATAGCGAGCCACCCAGTGCCGCGCCGGCGAACGTGAGAAGGACGGTTCTGCGCAACATGAGTAGGGCCTCCCGTGGCCACGCTAAGCGGCATGCGCGTACCAGTGGACCGAAACGACGTGAATGGAAGGGGCTCGCACGGTCAAACTCTGCGCAAACCCTGCACCACCCGTCGCTCGAACTCGGCAGATTCTCCGCATGAGCACCATCCGGCTGGCACCGTCGATCACGGCGCGCAGGGCACTGGTCTTCCTCGACTCCGACCCGGCCGCCGCCAGGTTCGCGCACGCGTTGCGCATGTGCGGGTTCGAGGTGCGGGCGGCGGAGGGGGAGGATCCCTATCCGGTGCTGGCCGGGTTCCTGTCGGGGGCGCAGCCTGGGGAGCTGTTGCTCGTCCGGTGGCCGTCGGGGTCGGGGTGGGTGCCGAGCGCGTTCAGCCGGTTGATCATGGACTTCGGGCGGCGGTTGGGGGACTCGAGTGCGGCGGCCCTGCTGCTGGTGGTCGACTTCGGCTGGGTCCTGGGTCTGGCCGAACCTGGGCACACCCGCCTGAACGTCCCCGGCGACCCGCCCGTCGCGGCCGCGGCCCTGACGGCCTCCCTGGCCTCGAAGACCGACCGCCCCGGGGCGTCGGCTTCTCTTACGGCGGTGCTGGCCGACGCGTTGCTGTCCGCGGGTGGCGTGGTGACGGTGTCCGACCTTTTCTCGCAGGCCGCTGGACATTTCTCGCGTATCGGCTCGACGTTGACGCCGGTGCTTTTCAGCCATGGCGACATCGGCGACATCCCGGTGAGCGTGGGACGGCCTGCTGGGGAGCGGGCGTTGGCGGAGACGGCGCGACGGCTGTCGGAGCGGGGCGAGCGTGACGTGCCCAGCTCGGCGGCCGAGATCGCCGCCCGCGTCTACGACCTCCACCTCAGCGTCACCGCCCAAACCCTGCTCCGCCGTGCCGCTTTGCTCCCGGGGCCGCTGACCTCAGAACTAGCCTCCGTCCTCAACACCGGCACCCCCTCCCCCACCACACCCGGAACACCAGGGACACCCGCCACGAGGGCCGCGACCGGTCTTGGAGGCCCGACCATCCCTGGAGGCGCCACCCTCCCCGGAGGCGCGGCCCTCCTCGGAGGCGCGGGCGACCCTGGAGGCGCGACACTCCCCGGAGGCGCGGGAGGCGCGACACTCCCCAGAGGCGCGGGAGGCGCGACACTCCCCGGAGGCGCGGGCGGCGTGACCGGCCGTGGAGGCGCGGCCAACCCGGGAGGCACGACCCGAGCGACCGGCCATGGAGGCGCGACTGCCGCGGGCGGCACGGGCAACGCGGCGCCGGCGCGCGATGCGGGCGGCGCAGATGGCTCGACCAGCGCACACGGCAGGGGCGGGGCGGGCGGCACGGCGTCGGCGCTCGGCGTGGGCGGCGGGGCTTCTTCGGGAGGCGCGGCGGGAGGCGGGGGGTTCGCGGCGGGTGGGGGTGCGGCGCGGGTGGTTAGTACCGCCGAGGCGTTGGCCGAGCTGGAGGCGTGGGGGCTGGCCGGGACGCCGCATCCCGCCGTCCGGGAGCTCGGGCTCGCGCGCCTCGACGCCGAGGAGGCGGCGCGCGTGTCCAGCCTCCTGCGCCGCCATCACGCCGACGCGCGAGCCGTACGCCCGAGGACCAGGCTCACCCCCGACAGCTGGACCCTCGACGACCGCCTCGGCCACCGCGTCTACGCCGAGGCGATCGCCGCCTTCATCAGGCACCAGGACACGCTCCCCCCGCTCACCATCGGGATCAAGGGCCCGTGGGGTGTCGGCAAGACGTCGCTGATGCGGATGGTCCAGGACCTGCTCGACCCCGGCGTGACCGGCCCGGAGCCGATCCGCCTGAGGCTCAACCGCGGCTCAGCCGCCACCGTCACCAACCGCGAGCTCCTGGGCCGCCTCACCGCCCGCTCCTCCGCCAAGGACCAGGAGGCCCACCCGGTCGCCGGTGACGGGTGGCGTCCCACGGTGTGGTTCAACCCGTGGATGTACCAGAACGGCGAGCAGGTCTGGGCCGGACTCGCCCACGAGATCATCGACCAGATCACCTCCCGCCTCCCCCGCGCGGAACGCGAACGTTTCTGGCTCTCCCTCAACCTGGCGCGCGTCGACAAGGAAGCCGTACGCCGCCGTATGTACTGGATGGCCACCACCCGCCTCGCCCCCGTGGCTCTGGGCTTGGCCGCTACCGGTTTGCTGACCGTGGCCTCCTTCGCCATGGAGGGCCTGCTACCTGGTCTTGAAGGAACGGCTGCCGCGGTCGCGTCGGCCGGATCCCTCGGCTCGATCGCGGCCGGAGCGATGCGCCTGACCCGCTTCTTCTCCGAGGCCGCCGAAGGCGCGTTCAGCTGCCTGATCCGCCCGCCCGACCCCCTCGGCCGCGCCCTGGGCGTCGGCCCCACGCTGCCCGAGGACGGCTACCGCGACAGGACCGGCTTCCTGCACCTGGTGCAGACGGACATGCGGCGCGTCCTCGACCTGGTGGCCACCCCACGGCGTCCGCTGGTGGTGTTCGTGGACGACCTGGACCGGTGCTCTCCGGGTACGGTCGCCAAGGTCATCGAGGCGATCAACCTGTTCCTGGCGGGGGAGTTCCCGAACTGCGTGTTCGTTCTGGCGATGGAGCCTGACGTGGTGGCGGCGCATGTGGAGATGGCGTATCGGGAGCTGATGGACGCGATGCCGGACGACGGGAGCGCGCGGCTGGGGTGGCGCTTCCTGGAGAAGATCGTGCAGTTGCCGCTGAGCGTCCCGTTGCTGGACGACGAGGAACGCCTCCCCTCCTACATCCGCGCCCTCCTCGGCCTCTCCCAGACGACCCCACCATCTGCAGTCCTCCCCCAGACGACATCACCAGCCCAGGCCCTCCCCCACGTCCCCGCCCAGCCCCCAGGCCACCCCACCTCAACTCCATCCCCAACCGCCGGCGACCCCTCCAGCTCCACCTCCACTCACCCCTCCGCCCATCCGTCCGCCCATCCGTCCGCCCATCCGTCCGGCCTCGCCCCCGCCCAAGCCTCAGGTCACGCCTCCACCCACCCCTCAGGTCGCGCCGCCGCCCACCCCTTCGACCCCGCGCACTCCCCGGGCCATGCCCATCCGATCGACCCCGCGCATTCCCAGGGCCATGCCCACGACCCCGCAGGCTCTCCGGGCCGCGCCCATCTCTCCGGTTACGCCGCTGGACACCCCCTCGATCCTGCGGCCTTCCCAGGCGGCGCCCATCCCTCCGGTTACGCACATTCGCGGAGCTTTGTGCCTCCCCCGGACCGCCCCCTGTCGGGCCGCCCAGCCCTCACCCACTCCGCAGATCCTCCGACCCCCGCACCCACCTCAGGCCGTAGATCCTCAGCCCCGTTCGTCCCCGCACCCGCCCCCGAGGCAGCCGCTGGAGCCGCCGCCCCAGGCCCCGCTCTGACCGACCGCCTGGAAGCCGCCATAAGAAGCTTCGCCCCCTCCATAGAGACCCTCGACGAAGCAGCCCACCGAGCCCAGTCCGCCCTCGGCGTCGCCGCCGCACCGGGCAGGCTCGCCGAACCCACCCGCCAGGCCGCCGACCGCGTCTTCGACGACCTCTACAGCGACGAGAACGCGTTCACCGCCATCGAATCCACCCTCCACGCCGTCGACCTCCGCAACCCCCGCGAGGTCAAGCGGTACCTGAACGTGTTCCGCTTCTACTCCTTCATCACCTACCGCCGACAGCTGGCCGGTCTGGGCAGAGCAGGCGACGAGGCGGTGGCGAAACTGTCCGCCCTGACCATCGGCTGGCCCCATCTGCTGGCCGTACTGACCAAGGAAGCCCACCCGGGCGCCACGGTTCTGGACAGGCTGGAAGAGGCCGCACAGCGCGTGGACGGCGACGCGTGGCACCGCGCCCTCCAGGACGCAGGACTCACCCACCAGGACGAGCTCCGCCAACTCCTCGCCACCCGCCCACCCATCTCCCCCTTGGCCCGAGCCCTCCTCTAACCCGGACCCACACAAAGGCAGGCATTCTCCCCACACAACCAGGACGCGCACCACACCCCGCCCACAGCCCCACCCGAACCCACCACGCGCCGTGCGCCGTGCGCCGTGCGCCGTGCGCCGTGCGCCGTGCGCCGAAGCGACAGTGGCGCCGGTCAGCGTCCGACGCCACGCCGAGCTCGGCGTGATGCACGTCGCGACCGACCCCCTACACGCGCGTGGCGAGCTACACCCCGACCCACAAATGCACACCAGCCGACCAAGCCCCGAGGCTCAGCGGCTCACCGGGGTCACCTGTTCGACCCGCGACAGCTTCTCCGGGTTGCGCACCGCGTAAAGCCCGGTGATGAGCCCCTCGTCGATCCGTACCCCCATCACCGTGCTGACCTCGCCCCCGAGCCGCAACACCACCCCCACCCCGCCATTGACCTGCGCCAGCTCCAAGGACACCTCAGCCCCGATCCGCCCCAGCAACTGAGCCACAGCGTCAGCCCCCACAACAGGCACCAGCGAAGCCTGCACGACCCCGCCACCATCGCCCAGCAGCACCACATCGGGAGCAAGCAGGTTAAGCAGCCGCTGCAGATCCCCCGTCTCGACCGCCCGACGAAACGCCTCCAACGCCCCCCGGCTCTCAGCCGCGGACACCACCCCACGCGGCCGCCGCTCAGCGACATGCGCACGCGCCCGATGCGCGATCTGCCGAACCGCGGCCGAACTCTTGTCCACAGCCTCCGCGATCTCGTCGTACGACAGGTCGAACACCTCACGCAAAACGAACACCGCCCGCTCAACCGGCCCAAGCGTCTCCAACACCAGCAACATCGCCATGGAAACGCTCTCAGCCAGCTCAACATCCTCAGCCACGTCAGGCGAGGTCAACAGCGGCTCGGGCAGCCAGGGCCCGACATAAGACTCCTTACGCCGACCAAGCACTCGCAACCGGCTGAGCGCCTGCCGCGTAGCGGTCTTGACCAGGTAAGCGCGCTGATTCAACACCGTGTCGAGATCAACGTTCACCCACCGCAACCAGGTCTCCTGGAGTACATCCTCCGCGTCCGCCGCCGACCCCAGCATTTCGTAGGCAATGGTGAACAACAGACTGCGATGCGCAACAAACGCCTCAGTAGCCGCCTCCATCCGACCTCCCTCACTCACACCAAACCGCCTTTTCCACCCCAAACCCCAACCACCCGACCATAGACACCCACCTTCACGCCGCACCCATCAACCACCCGTTGAGGGCGGAGAAGTCAGCGTCGGTGAGACCAGGGCGCGGATCGATGCGATGGAACAAGGACTGCCCCTGGTAGGCGTCGAGACCCAGCGGTGATCTCATCCTCGACCCAGGCGAAGGACCGTCCGGCCGCCCAGTCGACAAGCGCGCGGGTCTTCCAGTGCAGTCCCGCCCGCCCGTCCGGGTCATCCTGGGCGGACGGTTCCGGCCAGATCACCACCGGCAACTCCGGCAGTCCGAGGCGCGGGGCGTGCACTCGTTGGCGTCGGCCATCCAGGTCGTCGCGCACACCAGATCGCACGGCGTCAAGCGAGGCCCGAGTCCGGGATCGACCCTGGCCGGCAACGGATGCGCGCCGGTCTCCCGCGAGACTGTACGGAAGGTCGGATACGCGTCCGCTCCGAAAGGGTCGACGTCGAGGAAGAGCGCGGGCGCCGGGTGGGAGGCGGTCACGACCGCACGACGGGCGGAGCTGGGCTCCCCGGGGAGGGGAGCCCGGAATCGCGGTCTAGCGCTGCGCCTGGAACATCCAGTGCTGCTTTTCGATGTCCTGGGCCACGGCGATGAGGAGGTCCTGGGTCACGGGGTCCGGGTCGTTGGTCGCGTCTATGCGGGCGCGCATCCTCTGGGAGACGTCCGCCAATACGTCCGTGAACGTTGCCACCACCTTGCCGTCCTCCAACCAGCTGAGCTCCGGCTGCTGCACCTGGGTGGATTCCGCGAGGGTCGCCGCGCGGCCGTCGGGGTTGATGCCCAGGGCCACGGCGCGTTCGGCGATGGTGTCCGCGTGGTCGCGGGCAATGGTGACGAGCTCGTCCAACTGCAGGTGGAGTGAGCGGAAATGGGGGCCAACGACGTTCCAATGCGCCTGCTTGGCGATCAAGGAGAGGTCGATGAGGTCGACCAGCGCCCCCTGCAACGCCTCGGCGACGATCTTCTGGTTGGCGGCGGAAAGCGGGCCAGTGATCCCGGTCATGAGGGTTCCTCCAGTCGATATCCGATCTTCCTTGCACAACCAGCGGCGATGGCGGATTCTTCCTGTAGTTGACAGTGTAATAATGACAGTGTCATTGTAGAGCCATGGAGGAGACCTGGAGCATCGGCGAGCTGGCTGAGCGGGCGGCTGACGCGTTGCGGGCTCAGGCGCAGCCGGTCAGCGGGCGGGTCAGGGAGGTGCCCAGCGAGCGGATCATCCGGTGGTACACCACGATCGGCCTCGTCGACCCGCCGCTGACCAGGCGCGGCAGGATCGCTCAGTACGGCAGGCGGCACCTGCTGCAACTGGTGGCGATCAAGCGGATGCAGGCGCAGGGGCAGTCCATCGCGGAGATCCAGGCCACGCTCACCGGAGCAACGGATGCGCGGTTGTCGCAGGTGGCCGAGTTGGCGGTGCCGGTCGGGGCGAAACCTGAGGGGCCGAGGGCCCGGTTCTGGGCGGAACGGCCGAACGTCGACGCCGAGGCACACAACGGCGAAGGCCCCGTCAAGGCCGCCGCGAGCCCTCCCGAAGAAGCAGCCAGTCCCATGAACGCAAGGGTTGTTCATGGGGTGCGGATCGCCGATGGGGTCACGGTGTTGCTCGACGGCGCGAGCCGTACCCCCACAGCAGAAGACATCGAGGCAGTCCTGGCCGCCGCCGGACCGCTTCTCACGGTGCTCGAAGAACGGAGACTCGCATGAAGATCACTGCGCTGGAGCCGAGCCGCTGCCTGCCGCTGCCCGACGCGGGGTTCGGCGCTCTCCAGACCGTGCAGGGCAACCTCCCCCTGGAGTCCGTCGATGTAAAGGCGGAAATTTCGGGGCTTGTGGCTCATGTCGACGTCGCCCAAGGGTTCAGGAACCCCTTCGACGTGTCCCTCGAAGCCACCTACGTCTTCCCCCTCCCCGACCGCGCCGCCGTCACCGCCTTCAGGATGGAGGCCGACGACCGCGTGATCGAGGGCGTGCTCAAGGAGCGCGGCGAAGCCAGAAAGGCCTACGACCAGGCCCTCAGCGAGGGCAAGCGGGCCGCGATCGCCGAAGAGGACCGCCCGGACGTCTTCACGATCCGGGTCGGCAACATCGTCCCGGGCGAGCGGGTGACCGTACGGCTGACGCTGGCCCAGCCGCTCCCCTACGAGGACGGCGCGGCCACCTTCCGCTTCCCCCTCGTCGTCGCCCCCCGTTACATCCCCGGCCGCCCGATCGACGGCCCGCAGGCGGGCGACGGCGTGCGCCCCGACACCGACGTGGTGCCCGACGCGTCGCGAATCTCCCCTCCGGTGCTCCTGCCGGGCTTCCCCAATCCGGTACGGCTGTCGCTGACCGCGAACGTCGATCCCGCCGGGCTGGAGCTGCGCGACCTCGCCTCGTCCCTGCACGTCACCGAGCAGGAGGGCGGGACGATCAGCCTCAAGCCCGGCGAACGGCTCGACCGCGACTTCATCCTGCGCATGGAGTTCGGCGCCTCGACCACGCTGCAGCTCGACGGCGACCGCACGTTCTGCCTCACCGTCGTGCCCCCGCCGCTCCAGGAGACGCGCGTGCCGCGCGACCTGGTGCTGGTGCTCGACCGATCGGGCAGCATGGGTGGCTGGAAGACGGTGGCGGCGCGGCGCGCGGCGGCCAGGATCGTCGACACGCTCACCGCGCAGGACCGCTTCGCCGTACTCACCTTCGACTCGGTCGTCGAGCACGCCTTCGAGGGCCTCAGCGAGGCCACGGACAGCAACCGCTACCGCGCCGTCGAGCACCTCTCGCGGGTGGACGCCCGGGGCGGCACCGAGTTGCTCGAACCGCTCCGCCAGGCGATCGCGCTGCTGGGCGAGGAGGGGCGCGAGCGGGTGATCGTGCTCGTCACCGACGGCCAGGTCGGGAACGAGGACCACCTCCTGGAGCAGGTGGGCGGCGCGCTGTCGTCGATGCGCGTGCACTGCGTCGGCATCGACAGGGCCGTCAACGCCGCCTTCCTCGGGCGGCTGGCCGGGCTCGGCGCCGGGCGGTGCGAGCTGGTGGAGTCCGAGGACCGGCTGGACGCGGCGATGGAGCAGATCCACCGCAGGATCGGCGCGCCGCTGGTGACCGATCTGTCCCTCAAGGGCATGGAGACCTCGGACGTCACCCACCTGGGGTCGATCTTCCCCGGGGTCCCGCTGCAGGTGTTCGGCCGCTACAGCTCGGGGTCCAGGCTGACGGTGTACGGCACGGCCGGAGCGTCGCCGTGGGAGGAGACCGTCGAGGGGACGGTCGTCACCAATCCGGCGTTGCGGGCGATCTGGGCTCGGGCGCACCTGCGGGAGCTCGAAGACCGGTACGCGATGGGCGAGCACGACCTCGAGTCGCGCATCGTGGCGACGTCGCTGGAGCACGGGGTTCTGTGCAGGTTTACCGCCTATGTCGCGGTGGACACGCGGCCGGTGGGCGAGGGCGGGCCCGAGCACCGGGTGATCCAGCCGGTCGAGCTGCCGAGCGGGTGGGAGGCGCCGATGCCGCCGCCGATGGCTCCGGCGTTCGGGCGGGCGATGATGGCGTCGGCGCCGATGGGCTTCGCCGAGAGCCTGGACGTACCCGACTTCCTCGCGGGCGGCAGCGCGGGCGGCGGGGGCGGGATCGGCGGTCAGGCCAAGCGTGCGGCCGCCTCGCGCGGACGCGCGTTCGCCAAGCCCGCCGTCCCCCGGCCCGGCCGTACGGCACCGCATGGTCTGGACGCGGTCATGCCGCAACTCAAGGCCGAGCTGGAGCGGCTCGTCGTATTGCGGACGCCCGATCTGTTCTACCTCGCCGACCTGGGCTCACGGCTCGCGGCGCTGGCCTCCTACCTGGGGGGACACGCCGAGCTGCGGGCGCTGGCGGAGGAGCTGGAGTCGGGGCAGGACGCCGAGGCCCTGTGGCACCGCGCCATCACGGTCCTGACGGCCCTGACCGGGGGTTCAGATTCAGGTACGGCCCGCCGCCCCTTCTGGAAGCGCGGCTGACCCCTTCCGGAAGCACGACCAGCCGCAGGGGCAGCCCGCCCACGAGAAGGGGCGCGCCGCCCCTGCGCAAAGAGGACGGGGTCCGGGGAGGCCCCTCGCGCAGCTGCCCCTGCGCCGATGGACGACAGTTCCAAAGGACGGGGAGAGCCCTCGCGCAGGGGCCGAAAAGGCGTGGTGGCGACGGGCGGGGTTGCGGGGGGATACTCCGGACATGATCGCCTATGAGGGGTTTCAAGGGCGGGTGGGCAGGACGATTGCCGGGTCGGAGTCGTGGTGGCCGGAGCGCGCCACCCCTCCCCCGGGCTCGCCCAACGTCGTGATCGTGCTCGTCGACGACGTCGGGTTCGCCGATCTCGGGTGCTACGGGTCGGAGATCCCCACGCCGCATCTCGACGCCCTGGCCGCCAGGGGCACGCAGTGGACCGACTTCCACACCACGCCCATGTGCTCCCCCACCAGAGCGGCCCTGCTCACCGGGATGAACCCGCACCTCGCGGGCGTGGGGCACATCGCCAACTCCGACCCGGGTTTCCCCGGCTATGCGGGCGAGATCGACCCGCGGATCCCCACCATGGCGGAGATCTTCCGTGAGCACGGCTGGCACACCCTGGCCGTGGGCAAGTGGCATCTCACCAAAGACTCAGACATGTCGGATGCGGGCCCGCGCCACGCCTGGCCCCTCCAACGCGGTTTCGACCGCTTCTACGGCTTCCTCGACGCCTTCACCAACTTCCACCACCCACACCGCCTCATCAGCGACAACTCGGCCGTCGAAGTGGACGGCTACCCCGACGGCTACTACCTCACCGACGACCTCACGAGCAGGGCCACCACGATGATCAGGCAGGCGAGGGCGAGCGACGACCGCCCGTTCCTGCTGTATCTGGCCCACGGCGCGGCCCACGCCCCTTTACAGGCCCCAGAAGCCGATATTTCGGCGTTCAGGGGCGCCTACGGCCAAGGCTGGGACGCCATCCGCCTCCAACGCCACTCCCGGCAGAAAGAACTCGGCCTGCACACCTTCGACCTCCCCCCGCGCAACCACGAGGAAGGCGACGCCGTACAACCCTGGGACGACCTGACAGCAGCCCAGAAGACGGTCTTCGCCCGCTACATGGAGGTCTACGCCGCCATGATCACCGGCATAGACCGCAGCGTCGGCGAGCTCACCGCCACCCTCGAGGACCTGGGCGAGCTGGACAACACCATCTTCGTCTTCACCTCCGACAACGGCGCCTCCCGCGAGGGCGAGGAGCACGGCACCACCCAGTACCTCCGCACCCTGCTGTCCAGCAACAGCAGGCACGACCGCGAGGACCCGGCAGCCGACCTCGACCGCCTGGACCTCATCGGCGGCCCCAGAACCCTCGCCCACTACCCCAGAGGCTGGGCGATGGCCTCCAACACGCCCTTCCGCCTGTACAAGCGCAACACCCACCAGGGCGGCCACGCCGTACCCTTCCTGATGTCCTGGCCGGACGGCCTGCCGGACACCGGCAAGGTCGACACGTGGGCGTACGTCACCGACGTCCTCCCCACCCTCCTGGAG
Source organism: Nonomuraea sp. NPDC050556 (assembly GCF_044457355.1). Classification (NCBI taxonomy): domain Bacteria; kingdom Bacillati; phylum Actinomycetota; class Actinomycetes; order Streptosporangiales; family Streptosporangiaceae; genus Nonomuraea; species Nonomuraea sp. NPDC050556. The sequence goes on from NZ_JBITGU010000001.1 coordinate 3,740,509, forward strand.
CTGACCGGCCTCCCGGAGCGCGAGCTCAACGGCCGGTCCATGACCAGGACCGGCGAGCGCGAGCAGTACTCGGAGCTCCAGGGCCACCGCGGCTACGTGAAGGGCGACTGGGAGATCGTCACCCGCCACGCCCCGCTGACCCCGTTCGGCGACCACGAGTGGGAGCTCTACCACCGCCCCACCGACCGCACCCAGCTCCACGACCTCGCTGCCGAGCGCCCCGAGCTGGTCGCCGAGCTGGCCAAGGCCTGGGAGGAGGCGGCCCGCGCCAACCAGGTCTACCCCCTGGACGAGGGCTCCCGCCTGCGGTACCTGATCCGCCCGCCCTGGCACGAGGACGCGGCTCCGGTACGGCTCACGCCGTACGTCCACACGCTGGAGCGCTGGCGCTCGCTGCAGCTCATCCAGTGGCGTTCCTTCACCGTCACCGCCACGATCGCCGAGCCGGGCGACGGCGTGCTGGTCGCGCACGGCGGCCAGGGCGGCGGCTACGTCCTGCACATCGAGGACGGCGAGGTCGTCTTCACCCAGAACGGCTACGGCGTGATGCACCACCTCAAGGCAGGCCCATCCGGAACCACGATCGAGGCTCACATCACCGCCCCAGGCGACTGGGCATGGAATGTCACCATAGAAGTGGACGGCGAGCGACGGGCCACCCACGAAGGACTGCCCATGCTGGCCGCCTTCTGCCCGATGGAAGGCATCGACGTGGGCGTCGACCGCCGCTCCCCCGTCTCCTGGGAACACGGCCAGAACCCCTTCACCGGCCGCATAAAGGACGTCCTCTACACACCGGGCGCGTTCGCCCCCGATGCCGGGGCAAACTTCGTAGACCTGGTCAGACAGGTCGGGATGCGCTTCGAGTGAGCATAGGCTGAACGGGTGAGCTCACTTGTCCTGGACGGCGGCCTGGCCACCCATCTCGAATCCCTCGGTGCCGATCTGCGCGACGACCTGTGGTCGGCGCGCCTGCTCCTGGAGGACCCCGGGCTGATCAGGCAGGTCCACGCCGACTACTTCGCCGCCGGGGCCGACGTGGCCACGACGGCGAGCTACCAGGCGTCGATGCCGGGCTTCGTCAGGCGCGGGATGAGCGAGGCGCAGGCCGAGCGGCTGATCAGGCTGTCGGTCGAGCTCGCCGCCCAGGCGCGCGACGAGGCAGGTGGCGGGCTCGTGGCTGCGTCCGTCGGCCCCTACGGCGCCTACCTGGCCAACGGCGCCGAGTACACCGGCGACTACGACCTCGACGAGGACGGCCTGGCCGCCTGGCACCGCCCGCGCTGGGAGATCCTCGCCTCCTCCGGCGCGGACATGCTGGCCTGCGAGACCATCCCCTCGCTGCCGGAGGCGAAGGCGCTGGCCCGGCTGCTGGAGGAGACGCCGCAGGTGAAGGCGTGGATCAGCTTCTCCTGCCGCGACGGCGGCCACATCAACGACGGCACCCCGATCAAGGAGGCGGCCGCGGTGTTCTCCGGCAACCCGCAGGTCGTGGCGGTCGGCGTCAACTGCACCGCGCCCAGGTTCGTCCCCGCGCTGATCGGCGAGCTGACCGAGCTGCCCGTCGTCGTCTACCCCAACTCGGGCGAGACGTGGGACGCCGAGGCGCGCCGCTGGGAGGGGCTGGCCGACCCGGTCGAGTACGGCGAGGCGGCGGCGCAGTGGCAGGCGGCCGGCGCCTCGATGGTGGGCGGCTGCTGCCGTACCACCCCGGAACACATCAGGCAGGTACGCGCTCACCTGTCCTGAGCCACAGCAGGGCGAGCGCCGCCCCGACGAGCACGACGGCAGCGACAGCGAGGTACCCGGCGCCCATGCCCGCGGTCGCGGTGACCGTCCCCATGACGGCGACGCCCACGGCGCTGCCCAGCTCGCGGGCGGCGCTGTTCAGGCCGGAGCCGAGTCCGGCCCGCTCCCTGGGCAGCGCGGCGATGATCTCGGTGGACATCACCGGCAGCGTGCACCCCATGCCCGCGCCCATCAGCAGGGGCCCGACTGCATAGACCGCGTACGGCATGCCGGGCCCGGCGAACGACAGCCACACCAGCCCGGCCACGACCAGCGCCATCCCGCCGACGAGCGCCCTGCGGCGGTCGAAGGACGCGGCCAGGCGCGAGACCACGATCATCGGGATCACCAGCGGCAGGATCGCCACCCCGGTGAGCAGGGGCGAGAACCCCATGACCTCCTGCAGGTACCGGGCGTTCGTGAAGAACAGCGCGAACAGCCCGAAGAACATCACGCCCACTCCGAGCACCCCGGCGCGCAGCCTGGGCAGCGCGAACAGCCGGGGGTCGAGCAGCGGCCGCTCGGACCGCAGCTGGTGCCTGACGAACAGGCAGAACAACGCGGCCGACGCGGCGAACGAGCCGAGCACCAGGGCGCTCCCCCAGCCCGCCTCCGGCCCCTCGACGATGCCCGTCAGCAGCGACACCGACGCGGCGACCAGCAGCCCCGCCCCGGCCAGGTCGAGGTGGGCGTCGTGCCGCGGCACCCGCGGGGCGACCAGCGCCGCGAGCACCGCCAGGATCGGCGCCAGCGCGACCGGCGCCAGGAACAGCGCCTGCCACGGCAGGAACTCCATGATCAACCCTCCGCCCAGGTTCCCGACCACTCCGGCGGCCCCGGTCGCCGCCGTCCATCCGGCGATCGCCCGCGCCCGGTCGGCGGGGGGAAAGGCGGCGACGGTCAGCGACAGCGAGGCAGGCATGATCATCGCGGCCCCCGCCCCGCTCAGCGCCCTGGCGGCCACCAGCGCGGCCACGCTGGGCGCCAGCGCGGCGGCCAGGCAGCCGAGCGCGAAGACCCCGAGCCCGGCCAGCAGCACCCCCTTGCGCCCGAACCGGTCACCGGCCGCCCCTGCGGGGATCAGCAGGCAGGCGAAGACGACCACGTAGGAGTCGACGATCCACAACAGCTGCGCCCGCGACGGGTGCAACGAGCTCGCGGCAAGGGTGGGAATGGCCAGGTTGACGGCGGCGACGAGGGAGATGGTGAGCACCACGCAGGCGGACATCACTCCAAGAACTCTCTTCATGCCCGCAACGTAAGCTAGGTCGTGACATAACCTCAAATGCATCTTTGACAGGTGATATATGCGTCAAACGCAACCGAGCCTCGACCTGCTGATCGCCCTCGACGTCCTGCTGGAGGAGGGCAGCGTCTCCGGCGCCGCGCTGCGCCTGCACCTGTCCGAACCGGCGATGAGCCGTACCCTCGGCAGGCTCCGCCGCGCGATGGGCGACCCGATCCTGGTCAGGTCGGGGCGGCAGATGGTGCCCACGCCCCGGGCGCTGGAGGTGCGGGCCGAGGTGCGCTCGCTGGTGGAGGCGGCGCGGCGCGTCTTCACGCCGCCGGGGGCGCCCGACCCAGCGACGCTGGTGCGCGAGTTCGTGGTGATGGCCTCGGACGCGGTGATCGCCTCGATCAGCGTCCCGATGCTGACCGAGACCGCGCGCTCGGCGCCCGGCGTGACGCTGCGCTTCATCCCGGAGGGCCACGGCGACCTGCGCGCGCTGCGCGACGGCGACGCCGACCTGCTGGTGACCGTGGTCGACGACCCCTCACCGGAGACGCGGGTGGAGGAGCTGCTCACCGACCGCATCGTCGGTGTCGTACGGCAGGGCCACCCGCTGCTGGACGGGGAGATGACGCCGGAGCGTTACGCGGCCGCCGAGCACGTCATCTCCTCGCGGCGCGGCAGGACGAGCGGTCCCATCGACCAGGCGCTGGCCGCCCTCGGGCTGCGCCGCAGGGTGGTGGGGACGGTGCCGACGTTCACGGCGTCGTTGTTCGTGGCGCGCGAGTCGGACCTGGTGGCGATGGCGGGCGAGGCGTGGCTGTCGCGCTCGGCGGTGACGGCGCTCGGCATGGTGGCCTTCGCCCTCCCGCTGGACCTTCCGGTCATCACGGTCTCGCAGGCCTGGCACCCGCGCCACGACGCCGACCCGGGACACGCCTGGCTGCGCGGGCAGGTGCGGCAGGTGTTCAGCTCACGAGGCGGCGCGTGAGGCCCTTTCGAGCTCCACCTTGGCGCTGGCCGCGTACTTGTCGACGTACTCCTGGCCGGACAGCTCCATCAGCGCGTACATGATCTCGTCGGTGACCGCGCGCAGCACGAGGCGGTCGTCCTCCATGCCGTAGTAGCGCGAGAAGTCGAGCGGCTTGCCGAACCGCACCCCCGGCTTGATGCCCATCTTGGGGAACGCCCTGCCGGGCGGCATCATCTCGAAGGTGTTGACCATCGCCCACGGGATGACCGGCGCCCGCGACATCAGCGCCAGCCGCGCCACGCCCGTCTTGCCCTTGTAGAGGCGCCCGTCAGGCGAGCGGGTGCCCTCGGGATAGATGCCGAGAAGGTATCCCTCGCTCAGCACCCGCATGCCCGTGCGCAGCGCCGCCTCGCTCGCCTTGCCGCCCGAGCGGTCGATCGGCACGGTGCCGACGCCGCTGAAGAACAGCCGGGTGAAGAAGCCCTTGATGCCGCGGCCGGTGAAGTAGTCGGACTTGCCGAGCGAGATGACCTTGCGCGGGAGCTGGAGCGGTCCGAAGAAGTGGTCGGCGAAGGACAGGTGGTTGCCCGCCAGGATCGCCGGACCCTGCTTGGGCACGTTGTCCGTACCTTCCGCCCATGGACGGAACAACAGGTGCAGCAACGGCGCCAAGATGGCCTTGACCACCCAGTAGAACACTCGCGGCCACCTCTTCCCACAACGCGTCTTCGAGTGGAGTCATCTTCGCATCTCGCGCGCCAAGCTCCTACACCAGCACTCGCACAACTACCCTTCATCGTGCGACGATCGGGCAATTCGGGATGATTTCCGGTCGAGGAGCTGTTATGCCGCTCATGCCAGGCGCGGAGCCCTTCCACCACGAAGCGGGACAGGTCGGTGTCCTGCTGTGTCACGGGTTCACCGGCACGCCGCAGTCGCTTCGGCCGTGGGCGGAACACCTCGCGGCCAGTGGACTCACCGTCTCGCTGCCCCGCCTGCCGGGACACGGCACGACGTGGCAGGAGATGAACCGCACCCGCTGGGAGGACTGGTACTCGGAGGTCGAGAAGGCCTTCGCCGACCTCCAGGGGCGCTGCGCCGACGTGTTCGTCGCCGGGCTGTCACTGGGCGGCTGCCTGGCGCTGCGGCTCGCCGAGGTGCACGGCGACGCCGTACGCGGCGTGGTCGTCGTGAACCCGTCGATCGCCCTGGACGTGCCGCTGCTGCGGCTCGCGCCGGTGCTGAAGTGGGTGCTGCGCTCGGTGCCCGGCGTGGCGAACGACGTCAAGAAACCCGGGGCCACCGAGCTGGCCTACACGAGGACCCCGGTCAGGGCGGCGGCCACGCTCCCACGACTGTGGTCCCTCGTGCAAGCCGACCTGGGCAAGGTGACCCAACCATTGCTGATCTTCCACAGTACGGACGATCACGTGGTGAAACCGACAAGCGTGGCGATCCTCCGCGAGCGGATCCCCGATGCGACGATCGAGGAGCTGTCCGATAGCTACCATGTTGCGACGTTGGACAACGATGCCGACAGGATCTTTGCCGGGAGCCTGGAGTTCATCCGGACACATGCCTCGGTACCCTTGCAGAGGGACTGATCGCACCCCGGGGGGAAGAGCGATCTTCGCGGAGAAGGTGAATGGCCGATGAGTAACAGGCCCAGCTAGGTGACGCCGCAGAGCGATGAGGACGAGGTCTGGCGTCAGATCGTCGCGTCCTTCAACGACACAGCCGAGCGCGACTCGGCCGACCAGCCATGGCCGGACAGCGAGAACGTCCCGGTGGAGCCGACCCGGAGGGTCGTCAAGCCGCCGGAGGTCGACGAACTGGACGACGTGGTGGAGCCGGACCGCGACGAGGACGACGACGAGGGGCACTACACGCCGCCCGCGCCGCCTCCGCTGCCCAAGGTCGACCTGACCACCAAGATCGCGTGGGTGGCTCTCTTCGGGGGGCCCGCGTATCTCCTGGTGGCGGCGATGGCCAACTGGGAGATGCAGGGGTGGGCGCTGTTCGCCGCGGTGGCGGCGTTCATCGGGGGGTTTGTGGCGCTGGTGGTCAGGATGGGTGATGGGCCGCCGAACGACTCAGGCTGGGACGACGGCGCCGTCCTCTGACCCGACCGCGCCTCGCCCGGAAGACTTCCGCCACGCCATCAAACCTGACACAGAAATAGACCTCGGCAGGCGAGCCACCTTTGGGGTTGGCGCCTTTTTTGGGGGCCAAGGTCCCTTTTGGGGGTCGAGTTCCTAGAGAGTCGAGGTCCTCTTCAAGGGTCTAGGTCTCTTGGGGGTTGAGGTCTCTTGGGGGTTGAGGTCTCTTGGGGGTTGAGGTCTCTTGGAGGTTGAGGTCTCTTGGAGGTTGAGGTCTCTTGGAGGTTGAGGTCTCTTGGAGGTTGAGGTCTCTTGGAGGTTGAGGTCTCTTGGGGGTTGAGGTCTA
>NZ_JBITGU010000001.1:3747043-3824913 GCF_044457355.1 Nonomuraea sp. NPDC050556
TCTTGGAGGTTGAGGTCTCTTGGGGGTTGAGGTCTCTTGGGGGTTGAGGTCTCTTGGGGGTTGGGTGGGTGGTCAGGAGTCGGCGGCTGTGGGGCCCTTGGGGCCGAAGGTCTCCACGACGTCCGTGTACTTGTCGGCCGCGTCCACCGCGTGCCCGACCGCCCACACGGCCCCGCTCCCCGGCACGTAGGCGACCGCCTGCAGCCGTACGGCACGCCGTCCCGACACGGTCCCACCCCTGATCACCTGGGTGCTCCCCTTGCCCATCCGCACCAGATAGGCACGCTCAGGCTCGTCCGGGTCATACCCCGAGATCCAGTAACGCCCCTTACCGTCCCCGGCCACGCCGTACAGCAAGGCGTTGGAGGCGGGCAACGTCTCCCGGTGCCACCGCTTGCCGTTCCACGACAGCACCAGCGGCGCGACCCGCCCGTCCCCCCGGTAGACCCCGCCGACGGCGATCGCCCGCTTGGGCCCGTCGACCTGCACGTCCCGCAGGTACCCGCCGGGGATGTCCGGCAGCGAGGCCGCCTTCCACGAACCACCGGACAGATGCATGACCAGCGGCCGCCCAGCCGCGTCCCCGACCGCGAAGCCGTTCGCCACAGCGTGCAGTGTGCTCTTGCGCTCCAGCACCTGGATCGTCCACGCGTTGCCCTGCCCGGTGACGATCAGCCCGCGGCTGTCGCGGCTGCCGACCGCGACGACCTTGCCCGGCCGCGCGTCGACCCCGCCGAGCCAGTCGCCGACCTGCAACCCGTCGTACCCGCCGCCGGCCCGCGTCTTGAGCGGCACCTCGACCCGGTCGAACCCGCCAGTGTCGCCGTGAGCGAGGTACGGCAGGCCGTCGCTGGCGTCGCCGATCGCCCACACGTCATTGGGCCCCGCCGCCGCGACCGCCCGCAGGCTGCCCGCGGCCGCGCTGTCGCGCACCGGGATCTCCGCCCAGGCGCTGCCGTTCCAGTGGCGGATGGTGCCGCGGTTCTTCCAGGCGTCCCAGATCTGCTGCTGGCCGACCGCCCACACGTCGCCCGCCGAGAGGGCCAGCACGTCGGACAGGGAGCCGTCGGCCTCCAGGCGCGCGCTCGTGGAGCGTTGCCACGCCTCGATCGAGACGGGGCGTGGGTCGGCGTACGCAGTAGGGACTACAGGCAGGACGAGCAGACAGATCGTCGCGCACACCGACAGCGCACGCCGCCGGAGGCGACGGGTCATGAGCAAATGGTACGGGTTGTCGGCGGCCCGCCGCCCGGCGCATTACCCGAAAGCCAGGTCAGCCACCACAGGAAGGTGATCGGTGGCCCGCGCCAGGTCGAGCGGCGCCGCGTCCACGCCGCCGCAGGCGACCACGGACAGGCCCGCGCCGACGAAGATCCCGTCGATGCGCTCGCGCGGGTTGTTGGCGGTGAAGGTGAGCCCGTCGCCCCTGGGAGCGCACGGGTAGCTGTCCACGAGCTTGCCCGCGATGTAGCGCCACGTCTCCTGGTGCGACTGCTCGTTGATGTCCCCGGCCACGACCGGGATCGCGCCGAAGCGGGCGGCGGCCGCCTCCACCAGCGCCACCGCCTCGTTGGCGTGGTAGAGCCGCATCGACTCCACCAGGTCGAGGTGGATCGACCCGACCGCGACGCGCTTCCCGTCGACCTCGACGACGGCGATCGCCAGCCCCCGGATCTCGCGAGGCGGGAAGATCTTGAGGATGTGGCTCTCGGCGTGGATCACGCTCACCCGGGGCCCGGCGTAGACGGCGACGCCGCCGAGCCTGCGTCCTGAAGCGACGCTCAGCCCGGTGGCGTCGGCGAGTTGCCTGCGCTTGCTCCGCCAGCACAGGAACCGCGGCGCCTCCTGGACGCAGAGCACGTCCGGCCGCATGGCCGTGACGACGCGCACGAGAGCGGGCACGTCGTCCTGCATGCCCCGCACGTTGTAGGTGCCGATCCTGACGGTCACACGCGCAATCTAGCGCTGCCTGGCGAGGTCGGCAGCCCCCACCACGCCCGCCGCCGCGCCCAGTTCGGCAAGGCGCACGTCAGCGACCGGGCGGTGTCCTCTTCCGGTCAACTGGCGGGCGAACGTCTCGCGCGCCCGGTCGAGGAAGAGGTCGGCGGCGCGGGACACGCCGCCGCCGATGATGAAGCAGCCGGGGTCGAGGATCGCGGCCAGGTCGGCCATGCCCTGGCCGAGCCAGTCGGCGAGCGAGGCGAACGCCGCCAGCGAGGCGTCGTCGCCCTGGCGGGCAGCCTCGGTGACCTCCTCGCCCTCGATCGTGCCGTTGGCCATCCCCATGAGGATCGCGGCGCGCTCCGGCTGGGCCTGGGCGATCTCGCGGGCGTCGGCGACCAGGGCGTTGCCGCTGGCGTACTGCTCCCAGCAGCCCAGGTTGCCGCACCCGCACAGCCTGCCCTCGGGCACGACCTGCATGTGGCCGAGCTCGGCGCCCATGCCCCAGCGGCCGCGGAACAGCTTGCCGTCGAAGACGAGGCCGCCGCCGATGCCGGTGCCGACCGTGATGCACACGACGTGCGTCTGGCCGCGCCCCGCGCCGAACTTGGTCTCGCCCCACGCCATCGCGTTGGCGTCGTTCTCGATGATCACCGGCAGGCCGACGAGCTGCTCGATCTTCTTCTGCAGCGGCTCCTCGCGCCAGGCCAGGTTGGGGGCGAAGCGGACGACGGAGCGGGTCTCGTCCACGAAGCCGGCCGCGCCCACACCCACGGCCTCGATCTTCCTGTCCCGCGACAGCTCCTTGACCACGTCAGCCACCGTTTCGGCGACCAGGTCGGGCCGGTCGGCGGGGGTCGGGCGCAGCGCGTGCTCGACGATCTTGCCCTCGTCGTCCACCACGCCGGCCGCGACCTTGGTCCCGCCGATGTCCACACCGATCGTCAGCATGCCCCAACTCCCCTAACCCAGGTCTATGTGCTCCACATCCTGCCGGTCCTCGCGACCGCGTTCGTCACGGGACCTCTGGGGGGAGGCCGGGCGGCTGAGCGCGTCCAGCGCGCCGCGGAAGGCGGCGAACAGTTCGCCACCCGCGGACACCAGCTCGCCGCCCGCTGCCACGAGATGCCCGGTGACGTCGCCGCCGCCTGACTCCCGCTGTGCCGCGATCGCCCGGCAGACGGGGCACGCGCGGCAGATGTACTCGTCGTGCTGGGGCTCGGCCACGGCCTCGCTCCAGACGTCCTGTTCCTTACGCCCGCCTCCGCCTCCGGTGAAGGAGTTGAAGACGGTCTTACCCATCTGGCGGGTGGCACGCCCCTGAATGCTGTCGAAGAGCTTGCGCGCTTCGTCCGCCACCGTCCCGATCGGGTCCCTGTCATTGTTCTCAGTCATCTGGCCCTCCTGAGACGAACCGTACCCGCAGGACGCCGTCGCGGAGCGCGGCCGCACTGATCTTCCTGCGGGCCAGGGCGGTGGGAAGGGCCAGAATCCGCCGGTACGGCCCGGCCGTGACGATCAGTTCCTCGCCCTTGCGTGCCAGGTCGACGTCGTCGCGGTCGGCACCGGGCAGCGAGAGCTCCAGCGTGTCGGCGGTGATCCGCAGCGGCGGCTCGACGCTGGGAGCGGCGAACGGGTCGGCTTCGCCGTAGATCGCCTCGCCGACCTCGGCGAGCGCGTCGACGCCCACCGGCTCGCCCGGCAGGTAGGGCACGGTGAGGATCGGCAGCGGCGAGAACGACTGCTCGGCCTCGGTGAGCAGCTTGGACTGCGCCGCCACCCACTGGTTGCGCCACTCGTCCGCGCCGTCCGCGGGGAAGACCCGGTTGGCGATGGCCGCGTCGACGCGGTAGCCGTACAGGTTGAGAGACGTGAGCGTACGGCGGGCCTCGGCGAGCACGACGGCCTCGGGGGTGAACACCAGGCGCACGGTGGCGTCGCCGCCGGACAGCAGCTCGCGCACCTCCATCAGCCCGCGGTGGAACCGCTCGCCCGCGCTCATGACGTCGTCGCCGGGCGTGCTGATGTGCGCGACGCTGCGCACCACAGGGCCGATCACCTTCATGATCTTGCGGCCGATCGGCAGCAGCCGGTTGACGTGCCACTCCAGCGCCTCGGGCAGGGCCAGCAGGCGCAGCGTCTCGGCGGTGGGGGCGCAGTCGATGACGATGACGTCCCAGCTGCCGTTCCTGGCCTGGTCGCGCAGCTCCAGCAGGGCGATGAGCTCCTCGGCGCCGGGCAGGACGGTGATCTCCTCCGAGGTGATCTCGTCGAGCCCCAGGTCGGACAGCACGCCTCTGGCGTACGCCTGCAGCTCGCCCCACTGGCGCTCCATGGCGCGCTGGGTGTCGACCTGGTGCAGGTGCAGGCCGGGAGCGATCTCGACGGGCTCCTCGCCGGGGTCGACGCCGAGCGCGTCGGCCAGCGAGTGGGCGGTGTCGGTGGACACGACGAGGGTCTTGAGCCCGCGCCTGGCAGCCAGCGTGGCCGTGGCCGCCGCCACGGTGGTCTTGCCCACACCGCCCTTGCCGGTGAACAGCAGGACGCGAGGGTTCATCGGCCTTCGACTCGCTTCTTCAGCCCCTTCAGGGCGGTGTCCACGATGACCTTCTCGGCCTTGCGCTTGATCATGCCGATCATGGGCACCTTCAGGTCGACGGCGAGCTCGTAGGTCACCTCGGTGCCACTGCCCGTTTCCGCGAGGCGGTAACTCCCGTTGAGCTGGGAGACCATCTTCCCTGCCTCGACCACCTTCCAGGCGACACTCTCGTCGTCGTCCCAGGTGTAGCCGAGGGTGTAGGCGTCGTTGATCACGCCGGCGTCCAGGACGAAGCGGACCTCGACCGCCCGGCCGCCGTCCTCCTTGAGGACCTCGGCGGACTTCACCTGTCCCGCCCACTGCGGGTATGCGGGGAAGTCGGCGATGACCGCCATCACGCTGGCGCGGTCGGCGTCGATGGTGATGCTCGAAGTGGTGCGATCAGCCATGCGACCACAGTATCGGTCGGGTCACCATTCGAGGACGTATGGAACGCCCTTTCCACGGAAATGACCAACGTTCACGCATTCGGTGCGTCCGATGCGGGTGCGCTGGTAGAGCGGCTGGTGCACGTGCCCGAACAGGGCGTACCTGGGCTGGGTCCGCCTGATCGCCGCGAGGGTCGCCTCGCTCCCCCGCTCGTACCTCCTGGCCACGACGTCGTAGAGGAGTTCCGGCACCGCGGGCGGGATGTGGCAGCACAGCACGTCCACCGCGCCGACCGCCTCGACCTTGGCCGCGTACTCCTCGTCGTCGATCTCGTACGGCGTGCGGTACGGGGTCCTGAGCCCGCCGCCGACGAACCCGAACGTCCAGCCGCCGATCTCGACGGTCTGCCCGTCGAGGACGTGGTGGTCGTCCTTGGTGAACTCGCTCCACAGGCGCGGGATGTCGACGTTGCCGTAGGTGAGGTAGGCGGGTTCCGGCATGGCGGCGAACAGGTTCCTGTACTGCTGGCGGACATTTCGCTCTATGTGCTCGCGGGGGTCGCCGTCGAGGCTCGCCCACAGCTGCGATGACATGGCGCGCGCCTCGTCGAACCGCTTGGCCGTACGCAGCGCGATGAACTCCCGCGCCCGCTCCTCGCCGAACAGGTCGGCGAAGATGCCCTGCGCGTTGTCCTCGTAGTCGATGAACAGGATCAGGTCGCCCAGGCAGATCAACGCGTCCGCGCCGTCACCCGCCTTGGCGAGGGCATCGGCTCTTCCGTGCACGTCGCTCACGACATGAACCCGCATGGTGCGATCCTACGGTGGTGACCGGTTGGTAACATCGCGCGGTAGCCGTCCCTTTCAGGAGTGATTCGTGCGCGAGTACAGCGTCCCCGTGCTGGTGGATGTGCCTGCCTCGGCCAGTTGCGCCGACACGGTCTTCCGGCGCGCAGTGGAAGAGCCAGGCCGTGTCGTCATGCGCCGCAAGGACGGTGACGCCTGGCCGGTGGTCACCGCCCTGGAGTTCCGCGACGACGTCGCGGCCGTGGCCAAGGGGCTGATGGCCGCGGGCATCTCGGCCGGTGACCGGGTGGCGCTGATGTCGCGCACCCGGTACGAGTGGACCGTCATCGACTACGCGATCTGGGCGGCGGGGGCGGTGACCGTACCCATCTACGAGACCTCGTCGGCGTCGCAGGTCGCGTGGATCCTGTCCGACAGCGGGGCTCGCGCCGCGTTCGTCGAGCTCGACGGGCACTTCGACACCGTCAGGGAGGTCGCCCCGGAGCTGCCGGTGTGGCGCGTCTCCGAACCTCCTCCGCCCGGCGAGGTCTCGACCCCGGAGCTCGAGGAACGCAGGACCGCGGTGAGCGCGGCCGACCTGGCCTCGATCGTCTACACCTCGGGCACCACCGGCAAGCCGAAGGGCTGCCGGATCACCCACGACAACCTGCTCTTCACCGCGCGCAACGTGGCCTTCGGTCCGCTGGAGCCGCTGTTCACCGTCCAGGATCCGGCGGCGCTGCTGTTCCTGCCGCTCGCGCACATCTTCGCGCGGCTGATCCAGCTCGTCTTCGTCGAGACCGGGGCCGTGCTCGCGCACACGCCGAACATGAAGAACGTCGCGCCCGACCTGGAGGCGTTCAAGCCCACGTTCCTGCTCGGCGTGCCGAGGGTCTTCGAGAAGGTCTACAACGGGGCCGAGCAGAAGGCCATCAGCGGCGGCAAGGGCGCCATCTTCGCCCGCGCGGCGGCGGTGGCCGAGGCCTGGAGCCGGGCGGGCGTCTCCGCCGGGATCGGCCTGCGGTTGCAGCACGCGCTGTTCGACCGCTTGGTGTACGGCAAGCTCCGCGCGGCGACCGGGGGGCGGCTGCGGGCCGCCGTGTCGGGCGGGTCGGCGCTGGGTGACCGGCTCGGGCATTTCTTCCGCGGGGCCGGGATCGAGATCTACGAGGGGTACGGCCTGACCGAGACGTCGGCGCCGTGCGCGGTCAACATGCCGGGGGCCAACAAGATCGGCACCGTCGGCAAGCCGATTCCCGGGGTGACGTTGCGCATCGCGGACGACGGCGAGGTGCTGGCGAAGGGGCGGCACATCTTCGACGGGTACTGGAACAACTCCACGCCGGCGCTGGACCCGGAGGGCTGGTACCACACGGGCGACGTGGGCGAGCTGGACGCGGACGGGTACCTGCGGATCACGGGCCGCAAGAAGGAGATCCTCGTCACGGCGGCGGGGAAGAACGTGGCCCCTGGGCCGCTGGAGGACGCGATCCGGGCGAACCCGCTGATCTCGCAGGCGATGGTGGTGGGTGACGGGCGTCCTTTCGTGGCAGCCTTGATCACCCTGGACCCGGAGGCGGTGGCGGCCAACGGCTCGCCGGCGGCGGACCCGTCGGTTCTGGCCGAGGTCCAGAGGGCGGTGGACAACGCGAACCGGTCGGTTTCCAAGGCTGAGCAGATCAAGAAGTTCGTGATCCTGGAGACGGATCTGACGGAGGAAAGCGGTCATCTGACGCCCACGCTCAAGGTGAAACGCAACCTGGTGATGCGCGACTTCGCCAAGGACATCGACAACCTCTACGACACCCCAGCCAGCTGACACACTGTCGGAAGACAGGGCGTCGTCTCCCGCGCGGGCAAGGGCCTTCGCCAAATTACGCGCTTCGCGCGAGTGGGCTCCGGGCTCCCCTTATTGGGGGGCCGAGCCCCCCAAGACCCCCAGCCGGGCGGCCTACCGGCCCCCGGACCCCCGAGGTCTCAGGCCCCTCCCCAGGGGACGCCGGAATGCGCCGGGGTCATGACCACTGCAGCCCCCAGGCCCAGGGGCATCTGTAAAGCGCATGGGCCTTCGGGGGTGAGCGCGCTACGCCCGAATTACCCTCTGGACTCCCCTCATTGGGGGGCCGAGCCCCCCAAGACCCCCAGCCGGGCGGCCTACCGGCCCCCGGACCCCCGAGGTCTCAGGCCCCTCCCGTGCGAGAGGGCTTGGGCCACGAAAGGCCCCAGGAACCATAGGCGTCAGCACTGAGGCATTCGGCGGAGACCGTCGAGGTCCCCCGGCGTACTGCGTCGCCCTGGCTGTCGGAGAGCCCGCCGACCGACGATCCGGCCGGTGACGGCGGTTTCGTGCCCGAAGCGACCCGGCGTGCCAAGTAGGGTGCGGTCAATCCCCAGCTCGCCGATCTTGCCGCGCGTCCTCCAAGAGTTGCGGCTCGTCGCTCCCTAGGGACCGTCCGACATCGAAGGGGCGCCTCCATAATGAGCGGAAGCTCACGCGGGAACCTCCTACCTTTGGTGAGCTGGTCAACCCCCGGCAGATGAGACATCGGAGCGGTCACGCCGCCCGTCCAGCCCGGTCACACCTCGGTATCAGCCGACCTGCCAACCCCTCCACACCTTGACAGCCACAACCCCACCCCCATAGTAGTGATCCTACGAATCGATGGTAAATACCATTACTTACCAACGAAGATCTCTCCTGCACATGCCAGTGGTCGGATGAGTGAAGGCAGGTGGCGTTGTGAGAAAGTCCCTCCTGGCCGGCGCGTCCCTCGTGGTCCTCGTGGCCGTGGGCGCGTGTTCCGTCAAGGACACCAGCACCGGGGGCAGTACAAGTCAGCCCAGTGGCAGCGCGGCGGCCGCCAAGAAGGAGATCAGCTTCCTGGTCTTCGAGACGCCGAACCTCACGCCGCAGTTCTGGGACGACAACATCAAGCGCGTCAGCGAGAAGCTCGGTGACGTCACCGTCAAGAAGATCGTCGCCACCGGCGACCGTACGCCGTTCGCCAAACAGCTCCTCGCGTCGGGACAGTTCCCCGACATCCAGATCGGCCTCCAGGACCTGCCGTCGTTCGCCGACGGCGGCCACCTCTACGCCTGGACCGACGAGGAGCTCAAGGACTTCGTCTGCGCCAAGTGCAGCGCGATCGGCGGCAAGGTCGTCCAGTTGCCCGCCAACACGCAGACCTGGCAGGTCTACTACCGCAAGAGCCTGTTCGAGAAGGCCGGGATCAAGGAAGCCCCCAAGACCTACGCGGATCTCCTCAAGGACGCCGACCTGCTCAAGGCCAAGGGCGTCCAGCCGTTCGTGATCGCCGGCGGTCCGACGCCCTGGGCGTCCTCGCTCACCTGGACCGGCGAGCTGACCACCGACCTGTACGCGGGCAACCCCGACTGGATGCACCAGCGCCGGGAGGGCAAGACGAAGTTCGACTCGCCGGAGTTCCTCAAGGCGACGAAGAAGTTCGCCGACCTGGCCGCCAAGGGCTACCTCAACAAGAAGGAGATCAGCCGCGACTACCCGTCCGGCGAGGCCGCCTTCCTGGCGGGCAAGGGCGCGATGTACATGATGGGCAGCTGGTTCGCCAGCGCGGGCGACAAGTCCGCCATCAAGGATGACATCGGGATCTTCGCCTGGCCCGCCGACGACGGCTCGATGAAGCTGCCCGCCTTCACCGGCGGCGGCCTGTCGGTCAACGCCCAGTCCCCCAACGTCGACGCGGCCAAGCGCTTCGCGCTGGCGTGGCAGACCGACAAGGCCTACCTCGACACCTCGGCCGTCGCCGACGCGCTGTTCCCCGCGATCAAGGGGTACGAGCTGCCGGGTGACATCGGCACCGTGATGAAGGGTACCTACGAGCTCTACAAGCAGGCGCGCGACGCCAACGCGCTGGTCCCGTCGTTCGGCTGGGAGCAGGGCGACGACGGCATGATCGCCGGGATGCAGGAGAAGTGGGCGCTGTCCTCCCAGGACCTCATCACCGGCAAGAAGTCCGCGGAAGACGTCGCGAAATATCTCGACACGGAGTGGGACAAGGCGAGCTGACCTGTGACCTCTCATGTACGGCGTAGCAGACCGGTGTGGCCGAGGCTCTGGCACTTCCTGAGCTTCGGCGCACCGGGCGTGGCGGTCTACGTCTGCTTCGTGCTCGCCCCGATCCTGGTGAGCCTCGGATACAGCCTGACCAACTACAACCCGCTGCGCTCCAGCACGAAGTTCGTGGGACTGCGCAACTACCAGCTGCTCGTCCAGGACGAGGCGTTCCTCACCTCGCTCGGGATCACCACGATCGTCACCGTCATCGTGGTCGTGGTGCCGAACCTGCTCGGCCTCGGCATCGCCGTACTCCTGGACAGGAAAGGCTGGCTCTACAACGCCCTGCGCAGCGTGTTCTTCACCCCGATGATCCTCAGCTCCGTCGTGATCAGCGTCATCTGGACGCGCATCCTGGCCGACGACGGACCGCTCAACCAGGGGCTCCGGGCGATCGGCATCGCCGAACCGCCCGGCTGGCTGTCCGATCCCGACCTGGCGCTCTACTCGATCGCGTCGATCCTGTGCTGGCAGATGCTGGGGTTCTGCGTCGTGGTGTACCTGGCCGGGCTGCAGGGCGTGCCGCAGGAGCTGATGGAGGCGGCCTCGATCGACGGGGCGGGGTCGGTGCGCAGGTTCTGGCGGGTCACGTGGCCGCTGCTGGCTCCGTCGCTGACCATCAACACGGTGGTGCTCCTGATCTCGGCGTTCAAGGTGTTCGACCACGTCCAGGTCATCACGAACGGCGGGCCCGGCGTGGGCAGCACGGCGACGATCGCGTTCCTCGTGCTGCAGACGGCTTTCGTGGAGAACAAGCAGGGGTACGCCTCGGCGATGGCCGTGGTGATGCTGGTCGTCATCGCGGTGCTCGCCGCCGTGGCGCTGCGGTTCCTGCGCAGGCGGGAGGTGGACCTGTGAAGCTGCGTCCGGTCGCCGGCATCGTGGTCGGCGCGATCTTCTTCATCCCGCTCTACATCGGGCTGATCAACACCTTCCGCGATCCCGACCTGATCGCGCAGGAGCCGATGGCGTTTCCGCATCCGCCGACGCTGGACAACATCGTCAACCTGCTGACCCGGCCCGACCTGCTCTACTGGGCGAGCCTGGCCAACAGCGTGCTCGTCACGTCGGTGTCGATCCTGGTGCTCACGGTGCTTTCCGCCTGTCTGGGGCACTACCTGGCTCGTACGGCGAGCATCTGGGGCAGGGCGCTGATGCTGCTCCTGCTGTGCGGGCTGATGATCCCGCCGCAGGTGATCCTGGCGCCGGTCACGTACGTGCTGGGGTCGCTCGGGCTGATGCAGACGGTTCAGGGGCTGGTGCTGTTCAACGTCGGCTACTACATCCCGTTCGGGGTGTTCGTGTTCTCCGGGTTCATGCGGGGGATCCCGCGTGAGCTGGAGGAGGCCGCGGCGATCGACGGGGCGTCGCGGGGGCAGATCTTCTGGCGGATCGTGTTCCCGCTGCTGCGGCCGGCGAGCGCGAGCGTGCTGATCTTCTTGGGGGTGTGGATCTGGAACGACTTCATCGACCCGTTGATCATCCTCGGGCCCAGCCGGGGGACGACGATCACCACGGGGATCTACCGGTCGGTGGGATTGTGGCGGACCGACTTCGGGACCATCTTCTCGCTGATGCTCATGGGGACGATCCCCGTGCTGGTCTTCTATTTGTTCCTGCAGAAACACTTCGTCAAGGGCCTCACCGGCGGCGCCACCAAGGGCTGACCACCCCACGTCCCCCCGTCTCGCACAACCCGTCTTTTCACGAAACCTCGTGACCCCTGGCCACCCCGCGGCCTCCTTACGGCTCCGCATCCCCTCGACCCACGTAACCCGGCCCCTTCGACCTCCGCGGCCCCATCGGGGGTGCTCCGCGCAGTGAAGGGCGGAAGAGACCCGCTCTGGGACCACACGAGCGGGGCCGTTGAGTGGTGGGCCCGATGGTGGCCGGGCCGCGGTGGCCGGGCCGTGGGGGCCGGGCCGTGGGGGCCGGGCCGTGGGGGCCAGGCCGTTGGTGGTGAGGGCCGTGGTGGCCGGGTTGGTCATTGGGTGAGGTGGGGGCGGGGGCGGATGTCGATCGTGTCGGCCAGGCGGTGCAGATGGACGGCCAGGCGGTGGCGTAACGGCTGCCTGAACCGGGCGAGCTCGCGATGCCGGTCCGCGTCCGCCACGAACTCCGCGTGCCGCTGCCGCGCATATGTGATCATCAGGTCCTCGTTCATCGGGCGACTCCTGCTCTCGTGATGGTGATGTCCCCGCTCAGCGAGCGGGCGCTGATCTCGACCGTCTCCTCGCCCTCCCCCGGCTGCCCGCTGCGCTCCAGCCGCGAGATGGTCTTGCCGGACAGCGACGACACGTCCAGCCACACCGCCGGCCCCTGCGCCACGCCGACCGTGATGTCCCCCGACGCGGAGTTGAGGGTCATCCGCCCCCGCGCCACGCTGCCGAACTCGAGGTCGCCGGAGACGGTCTTCCCCGTGACGTCCCCCAGCGCCTCACGGACGACGACGTCGCCTGACGCGCTCCGCACGTCCAGGGCGTCGCGCACCGAGCCCACCCTGACGTCACCGGACGTCGACTCCACGACGCCCTCGCCGTCGATGACGTCACACACGACGTCACCTGACGCCGACTTGACGCGCACGTGCGCGGCGTGCTCGACGCGGATGTCTCCGGCCGCCGTCCCCGCCTCGACGTCGCTCACGCGGCCCGAGACGGAGATGTCGGCCGCGGCCGTCTTGGCCTGGACCCTGGAGCCGGTGGGCAGCGCGACGGTGACCATGACCTCGGGCGTGCGGCGCAGCCACCCGCCGTCCGGGGTGGTCACGACGAGCGTGCCGTCGTCGAACTCGACGGTCACGGAGGCGGCGTAGTCGGCGTCGGACGGCTTGCGCGGCCGCACCTCGACGTGGGCGTCGTCACGGTCGCTCGCACTGACGGCGAGGTGACCCGCGGCGACGGTCGCCCGGAGGGTGATGGGCTCGGGGGTTGAGAAAGTGGGCATGACAAAGCTCCGTTCGGCGAAAGAAGGGGATGGTGCTGGGAAGTCAGCGGACCCAGCCGCTGAGGCGTTGTCCGATCGGCGGGCGCCGTGGCGGCTCGTGGGGTTCGTAGGCGTCCTCGCCGCCGTCGCCCGACACGGCCGCGCTCAGCGCTCTGACCAGCCAGGCGTTGACCGACACCCCTGAGCTGCTCGCGGCCTCCTCGACGCGCGACTTGAGCGTCTCGGGCAGGCGCAGGGTCATCCTGGCCGTGCTCTCCTCGCCCGGCGGCGTCGGCGGCTCCGGCGGCCGGGGCGGCGCCGGCGGGAAGCCGGGGCCTGGCGGCCCCGAGCGGTGCCGGAGCGGCATGTTCACCACGAACTCCGGCTCCCTGCCGCGGATGCGCACCTCGACGACGCCGGGATCGATCTCCCTGCTCAGCTCGTCGGCCGCGTCGGACAGGACCTCGATCAGGGTCAGCCTGACCGCGGAGTCGAGCGCCGAGACCAGCCGCTCGGCGGCGACGCCGGCGTCGGCACCCGCCACCTCCGCCGCCGAGGTCAGCTCGCGGCGGAGACTCTCGATGTACGTCGTCAACTCCATGACGCCATCATGACATCAGAGTGACGTCACCGCAAGGGGGGGTCCGACATCAGATTGCCGTCGAGCAGCGTCATGAACCGCGCGGCCACCCGCTCCCAGTCCCATTCCCTGACGATCCACTCGCGCCCCCTGCTGCCCATCTTGGCCGCGAGCGAGGGGTCGGACAGCAGTTCCACCAGCGCCGACGCCACCTCCTCCACCGACGTCCCGTCGACGAGCAGGCCGGTCTCGCGGTGCCTGACGGCGTCCGGCGACCCTCCCGACGCGCCCGCCACGATGGGCAGCCCGGTGGCCGCCGCCTCCAGGAAGACGATGCCGAGCCCCTCGACGTCGACCCCCTTCCACCGGGTACGGCAGGGCATCGCGAAGACGTCGGCGGCGGCGTAATACTGCGGCAGCCGCTCGGACGGCACCCCGCCCGCGAACCGCACCGACCCGAGCACCCCGGCAGAGGCGGCCAGCCGTTCCAGCCTGCGCCGGTCAGGCCCGTCCCCCACGACGAGCAGCAGCGCGCCGGGCACGGCCCGCCGTACCAGCGGCCAGGCCCTGATGAGCTGGTCCTGTCCCTTGCGCGGCACCAGCCGCGACACGCACGCGGCCACCGGCGCGTCGCCGAGCCCGTGCGCCAGCCGTACGGACGACCCGTCCACGCCCGGGTGGAAGACGGTGGTGTCGACGCCGGGCGCCAGCCGTTCGAGCCGGTGGCGCGGGATCGCCGACAGCAGCCGCGCGTGCGTGTAGGCCCCCAGGTAGGTGACCACGTCCGCGTGCGCGCCGATCCTGCGCAGGACCCCGCGGAACACCGGCGCGCTCGCCCATGAGGCCTCGTGGCCGTGCGTGAGCATCACCACCCGCCGCGCGCCGGCCGCGCGCAGCCGCGGGGCCAGCAGCCCGAGCGGCGCGGCGGCGCCGAAGACGACCGTGTCGGCGCGGTGCTCGGCGACGAGCGCGGCGGCCCGGCGGGCGACGGCGGGCGACGGCAGCATGAGCGAGGTCGGGTGCCTGACGATCCGGTACGGCTGGCCGCGGTCGAAGGCCTCGCTGCCGCGCCAGGCCGGCGCGTAGACGGCCACGCCCGGGGTGCGCAGCGCGAGGCCGTGCACGAACGACTGGATGCCGCCCGGCCTCGGCGGGAAGTCGTTCGTGACGATGACGACTCTGGTCACGGCTCTGGAAGGCGGTTCAAGCGAGCCCACGAGCGCGCCATGGCGATGCGCTCGGGAGCCGTGGGATGGGATGCATAGAGGACATACTCCATGACATCCGGTGCCAAATCGGAAATGTTGGTCGTCGCGAGTCGTTTCTGCATCGCGATGAACGTTTTCGGGTCACGGGTGAGGTCCAGGGCATGGACGTCGGCCCTGGCCTCGACGTGGCGGCTCACGACGTTCTGGGCAGGTCCAGAGAGCACGGTGGCGATGCTCATCAGCCCCATCACGACTCCCACCGCCCGTGGATCGGAGATCGCCTCCACGCCCGCGCGCCGCCGTACCAGCCAGAAGGCCAGGAAGAGCAGGCCCGCGCCGAACGCGGCCCCCAGCCCGCCGATCAGCGTGCCGTTGAGGACGTCGCCGTACTTGGCGTGGCCCAGCTCGTGCGCGACGACCAGCTCGATCTCGTCCTCCGGAGCCTTCAGCAGCGTGTCGTAGACGACGATGCGCCGGGTGGCGCCGAAGCCGGAGACGTAGGCGTTGAGCGCGTTGGTCCTGCGCGAGGCGTCGGCGATGAGCACGTCCTCGACCGGGACGCCGTCGCGCTGCGCCATCGCGAGCAGGTCGGTGCGCAACTGACCGGCGGGCATCGGGCGGAAGTCGTTGAAGAGCGGCTCGAACACCACCGGATAGACGAACGACGCGGCCAGGGTGAGCGCGAAGGCGCCGACGGCCGCCGGGATCCACCAGCGCCTGAACCGCCTGGCCAGCGCGATCACCGCGACGACCATGATCGACAGCAGCACGACCCGCACGCCGATGCTCTTGACGCGGTCGAGGCTCCAGCTCGCCCAGTTCTGCGTGGACAGGCCGAACGCGCGCAGCTGCACCTCGAACCAGATCCCCAGCGGCCACCTGACCGCCTCCACGAGCACGGTGAGCACGAGGACGCCCAGGATCGCCCGCACCCACCAGGGGCCCCTGAGCCTGCCCAGGAGGCGCGCGCCGAAGGGGGTGGCGACCAGGATCCCGGCGAACAGGATCGTCAGCCCCAGCGACAGGTAGGCGGGCGTGCCGGTCGCCGCGTCGAACGCCACGGACCTGGCGATCTCGGCCGGGGTGAAGTCACGCGCCGGGTCCGGCGCGACGTAGGGGGCGCCGGGCGGCAGGACCCGCCAGGGCGTGGTGAGCCACACCACGACGAGGATCACCGCGCCGAGCCCCGCGAGCGCGACCCCGAGCTGCCGCCGTTCTCTCACTTCGCCCATAGTCACCCCAGTTGTTCGAGCACGTACTCACGCCATCCTCGGGTGATGCCGAGCGACGTCGGATCACGATAGAGCCTCACCAGCCTGTCCTCACCGAAGCGCTCGGCGACGAAGCGACACGCCAGCCACGCCTCCTGGTACGCCTGGGCCAGCCGCACGGCGCCCGGGGCGAAGTCCTGAGGTCCTGGGAGCTCGTACGGCAGGCGACCGGCGCGCACGTCTCCGGCCAGTTCCGCCGCCGCGACCTTCACCGGCAGCCCGGCGTCGCGGTAGGCGACGTAGTCGGCGAAACCCTCGCGCAGCCAGGCGGGGACGCCGCCGGTGCCCGCCGCGACGTGGGTGAGCTCGTGGGTGAGGACGACGTCGCGGCCGGTGGGGGTGAGCTTGGCGAAGTTGCCCGGCACGACGATGACGCGGCCGCGGTCGGCCAGCGCGGCGAGCCCGTCGACGGACCCGACCCCTGCGAGCCTCGCCGCTTCGCCGTCGGAGGACGGGACCACCACGACGGGATGTACGGGGACCCCCAGGATGGCCGACACCCGCTCGGCCGCGAGCTCGGCGCGCCGGGTCAGGTCACTGGTCGGCGGTGGTGCGCTCCCCACGCAGACCGCCAGGACGGCGAGGGCCGCCAGCGATGCTCTGAGGAGGAGGGACACGCTCAAAGAGCGTAGCCGGGCCGTACGCGTGAAAGCCCCGTCCCACGTCGGGACGGGGCCTGCACGAAGGGGTCACGCGCCGGGACGCACCGCTCCCGCGAACGACGACTTCCGCCATCCGCTGAGCTTCTCGATGCGGACCGTCTTACCCGAGCTCGGCGAGTGGATCATCTTGCCGTTGCCGACATACATGCCCACGTGGCCCTTCCCGTGGAAGAACATCAGGTCGCCCGGGCGGAGGTTGCCCCAGGAGACCTTGGTCCTGATGCGTGCGTACTGGCTGTTCGTCACGCGCGGGATCTTCACTCCGGCCTTCCTCCAGGCGTACTGGACGAGTCCGGAGCAGTCGAAGGAGCCTGGGCCCGTCGCGCCGTAGCGGTAGGGGTCACCGAGCTGCTTCTTGGCCACGGCGACGGCCTTGCCGGCCCTCGCCTTCTGCCGGGCGGCCTTCGCCGCCTTCGCCGACCGCGTCACCTTGGCGGGCTTCGCGGTCGTGGTGGTGGTGCTCGCCGTCGCCGCCTGGGCCGAGGCAGCCTGGAGGGCGACGCCCCCGGCTGTCACGGTCATCGTCATGGCGATCCCGCTCAGAGAGATGCGGGCTAGGCGCGACAAACGGGGGAATTGCA
This sequence comes from Nonomuraea sp. NPDC050556, assembly GCF_044457355.1. NCBI lineage: Bacteria > Bacillati > Actinomycetota > Actinomycetes > Streptosporangiales > Streptosporangiaceae > Nonomuraea > Nonomuraea sp. NPDC050556. Next base: position 3,764,058 of record NZ_JBITGU010000001.1, read on the forward strand.
GGGAGGTAGACAGGATTGTCTCCTTGGGACTTCCACGAATGCCTACCGGGTTAGCTGACGGATTCGGGCGTGGAAGTCGCCCTACGGCGCGTGATGCGCCGATTCACCCCTGATCCCGGGGGAATGGGATCGATGGTTCCCCGGCTCCGTGCCTCCTGGCTGCACGAATTCGGCAGGCCGCCGGGGGTCGTTCTGGTGGGCGGCGGCCAACGGATTCACTTCGCGGGCGTCATGGCTTGCCGCCGCGGAGCCAGAAGGTACTCGTCTCGCCACGGCTCGGCAAAGCGTAAGCAAAGAGTAAAGATCCATCTTTCCGTCAGTAAGACGAGATACCCCTGCTGGACATGGGGCTCTGTTATCGATATGTGACCCTGCTCACATCGCGCCCCTCACAGGGTCTGTCAAACCCCATCCGTCACTCCAGTCACATCCGTTTCAGGGCATGGCTGAGTTCCGGTACGGCGCGCCGTACCGGAAAGATGGTGAAAAGGGACTACGGGCGGATAGCGCCGACGAGCGGCCTGCCGTAGTCGGAAAGGGCGACGATCTTGACCACGTCACCCGTCTGCGGCGCGTGGACGATCTTGCCGTCCCCCGCGTAGATGCTGACGTGCCCCAGACCCTCGCTGAAGATCAGGTCCCCCGGCTGCAGCGAGTCGAGCGGCACCTTGCGGTTCGCCCCCCACGACCACTGCTCCCACGTCGTGCGCGGCAGCGACACGCCACCGGCCCGCCACGACGCCTGCGTCAGCCCCGAGCAGTCCCAGCTGCCCGGCCCCGTACCGCCGAACTGGTACGGCTTGCCCACCTGCGCGAAGGCGAACTCCAGGACGGCCGCCGCGTTGCCCGACGCCGAGCCCGTGTACTCCACGCCCGTGCTGTTGGGGTCGCCCGCCCGGTAGGCGCCGAGCTTCACCAGCAGCTTCTTCTGCTGGGCGACCAGCTTGAGCACGTCGGCCCGGTCCTTGGCGACCGCGTCGCGCTCCTTGTCGGCCGACGCCAGCGCCGTCTTGGCCTTGTCGCGGTCGGCCACGAGCTCGCGGTTCTGGTTGTCGAACGCGGTGAGCTGCTCGGACCGCTCGTCGGCGAGCTGGTCGACCAGGGCCATGACGTTGAGCTTGCCCGTCGGGTCGCCCCCGCCCATGAGCGCGGGCAGGTGGCCCATGACGCCGGTCTGGTACTCGTTGACGGCCATGGTGACGATCTGGGTGCGTAACCCGGCGACGGTGGCCAGCCTGCGCTTGTAGGTGTCGTTGAGCGTGCCGTAGGCCTTCTTCGCCTTCTTGTACCGCTCGGTGGCCTGGTTGTAGCTCTCGACGACCTTGTCGGCCTTGTCGTTGAGCTTCTCGAGCTTGGCCTTGGCCTGCTTGATGGTCGGCTTGGGATCGGCCATCGCCCCGTCAAGGGGCAGCAGAAGAGCCACCACCGCCATGCCCGCGGCCAGCGGTACCCGGCCAAACCTCACAGCGCACGCCCTCCCAGTGATCACACCTGGGGGGAAATAGTACAGAAAAGGGAAGGGCCAGCTAACCAGAAAGTCTGATTTGTGACCTAAGCCCGGCCGAGCCGCCTGAGCAACATCGACGAGGGTACGGCGCGCGCGCCCATCCTGCGCACCGACTCGGCGACCTCGCGGTCGGACGACACCACCGCGATGGCCCTGCCCTGCGGTTCCGCCCGCACGAGCTGCCTGATGAGGTCGTCGGCGATCTCGCCCGGGGCGCTGAACATCACCCGCACCCCGCGCGGCGCCACCACCTGGACGGGCGCGTTGAGCTCCGCGCCGTCGAAGACCACGGTCACCTCGACGCGGGTCTGCGCGACCAGGCCGCCGAGCCCGGTCATCAGCCTGGCCCGCTGGTCGGCGAGGGTGAGCGTGCCGTAGCCGGTCTTGGTGACGTTGTAGCCGTCGATGATCAGGTGCACCTGCGGCAGCGCCAGCAGCTGGTCGAGCAGCTGCGGGTCGTCGTCGGCCAGTGCGCGGGCGGCGACGCCCGGCTGCCCCGGCGCGACCGCGGCCACCGAGTCCGCCGGACGGCTGATCGTCGTGGGCAGGGCGAGCTCCCTGCGCAGCCCGGCCGAGGCGTCCTGGAGCGCGTCGAGCAGCACCCTGATGCGCGCGTCCTCGATGCTCCTGCCCTCGCGCGCGGCCCGGCGCGACGCCTCAAGCTGGCGCTCCACGTCGCTGAGCCGCTCGCGCAACCGCCTGACCTCGGACTCCCCCGCCGACGAAGCGGCGGCCTTCGACTCCTTGGCGTGCTGGGCCGCGTGCTCGAACTCGGCCGCCCTGGAGTCGGCCGCCTTCATCCGCTCGCGCGCCTCGTGGAGCTTGCGCCGCAGGTCGGAGTTCTCCGAGCGGGCGGTCTTGAGCTGCTCGCGCAACCGTTCGACCTCCTCCTTGGCCGAGGTCTTCTGCGCGGCGAGCTGCTCGCGCAGGCGGGTGACGGTCTGCTCCTGGGCGGAGCCCTCGGCTGCGGCGGCCGTCTGCTCGAGATCCACGCGGGCCGTCTCGACCATCTCCGCCCATCCGGGCGGGCGGGTCAGATAAGCTGCGGCAGCCACCAGGACGGGGTCGGCGGCCGGCGGCACGTTGCCCTCGGCCAGCGCTGAGACGAGTTCCGGCCACCCGGCCGCCACCGACTCGGCGACCGCCTCGCGAAACTCCTTGTCGTTCTCCAGCTGGGCCGCGATGGGCGCGCTGCCGAGCTTGGCCCGTTTTCGCGGATCGAACTTGGCGATGCCGCGCAGCGGCGGCGGGATCGTGGCAGCGGGCATCGACCCGAGCACCTGAGCGGCCAGGTCGACCACGTTGATCCGCACCTGCTCGGGAAGCGGGCGAGACAGGCCTTCACCGGCTGAGCTCATCCCACTGCCTTTCAACTGACCCTTCGCGTGCTGTCTTTCAGACAAGGGTACGGCTGTCGCGGGCATGGGCGTGTCCGGGTGCATATGGACAAGCGCTTGGTTGGAGGTATACGACTGTGCCATGTCGGAGCAGATGCGCACATCGACCCGCGATCTCGACGAACTCCACGACCGGGTGCACGCCTGGCTGGAGGGCAGGCTCGGCTGCGCGGTGACGGTGTCGGAGCTGTCGCGCCCCTCGGGCAACGGGATGTCGAGCGAGACGCTCTTCTTCACCGCCTCGTGGCAGGGAGGGCAGACGCGGTGCGTGGCCCGCATGGCGCCGGCCGCCGAGGCCGTGCCCGTCTTCCCCACCTACGACCTGGGGACGCAGTTCGAGGTCATGCGGCTGGCCAGGGAGCGGGCCGGGGTGCTCGCGCCGCGCGCCCTGTGGTTCGAGCCCGACGCGGGGCCGCTGGGCACGCCGTTCTTCGTGATGGAGCGCGAGGACGGCGACGTCCCGCTCGACGTGGCTCCCTACACCTTCGAGGGGTGGCTGCTGGACGCCGCTCCCGCCGATCGCCGCCGGCTGCAGGACCACACGGTGGCCATCGTGGCGGCGCTCCACGACGCGCCGTTCGCGAAGGAGGAGCTGGCGGTGCTCGGCGAGGGCGGGCTGCGCAGGCACGTGGACGAGCAGCGCGCCTATTACGAGTGGGCGCACGGGGCGATGCGCATCCCGTTGCTGGAGCGCGCCTTCGACTGGCTGGAGACCCACTGGCCGGAGGACCCGGGTCCTGACGTGTTGTGCTGGGGCGACGCGCGGATCGGCAACGTGATGTACCGCGACTTCACTCCGGTGGCGGTGCTCGACTGGGAGATGGCCGCGATCGGCCCGCGCGAGCTCGACCTGGGCTGGATGATCTTCCTCCACCGCTTCTTCCAGGACATCGCCGAGGTCTTCGAACTCCCCGGCCTGCCGGACTTCATGCGCACGGAGGACGTCTGCGCCAGATACACCTCCTTGACCGGCTACACCCCGAAGGACATGCCTTTCTACGAGACGTACGCGGCGCTGCGCCACGGCATCGTCATGGCCCGCGTCTGGCACCGCCGCATCCACTTCGGCGAACAACCCATGCCAGACGACCCCGACGACCTCGTCATGCACAGAGCCGCCCTGGAGCAGCTGTTAGGGGGCGGCGTCGTAGACGAGGAGGGCGATCTGGACGCGGTTGTTGAGGTCGAGCTTGGTGAGGATGCGTGAGACGTGGGCCTTCACGGTCGCCACGCTCATGTAAAGGTCAGCCCCGATCTCGGCGTTCGAGCGGCCCTTCCCCACCGCCTCGGCGACCTCGCGTTCGCGTTCGCTGAGGCGGTCCAGCAGCCGCCGTGCCCGCTCGCGTCTGGTGTCGGCGCCGCCGTCCGACACGTGGGTGATCAGCTGACGGGTCACCACCGGGCTGAGGATGGGCTCGCCCGCCGCCACCTTGCGGATCGCGGCCACCAGGTCGGCGGGCGGGATGTCCTTCAGGAGGAAGCCAGCGGCGCCCGCCCGCAACGCGCGCAGGACCTGGGCGTCGGCGTGGAAGGTGGTCAGGACCACCACCTCCGGCGGCTTGGCCGTCGCGCGCAGCGCCTCCGTGGCGGTCAGGCCGTCGACGTTGGGCATGCGGATGTCCATGAGCACGACGTCCGGCCGGTGCTCGGCCACCATCGCGGGCACCTGGTCGCCGTCCGACGCCTCCCCCACGATCGCCAGGTCGGGCGCGCCGGACAGGATCATCGACAGCCCCGCACGCACGAGCGCGTCGTCGTCGACGATCAGGACGCGGATCTGCTCACTCATGGTGCCCACGGTAGCCACGCCTCCAGCACGAAGTGGTCCTGCTCCCGCCCGTGTCGCAACCGCCCGCCGAGCAGTTCGGCGCGCTCGGTCAGCCCGATGAGCCCGGCGCCCGCGCCGGGAATGCCCGGATGGGCGCGCCCGGTGACCCGGTTGCTCACCTCGATCGTCAGCCCGTCCCCCGGCGCGCCCGTCACGCTCACCGTCACCGCCGCGCCCGGCGCGTGCTTGCGCGCGTTGGTCAGCGCCTCCTGCACGATGCGGTAGGCGTTGCGCCCCAGACTCTGGGGCACCTCCTGTACGGCCAGGCTGAGCCGTACGTCCATGCCCGCCTGACGCGACTCCTCGGCCAGCACCGGAAGGTCGGCCAGGGTGGGCTGCGGCCGCTCGGGAACGGGGTCGTCGCCGGGCCCGCGCAACACGCCGATCACCTCACGCAGGTCCTGCAGCGCCTGGTGCGCGCTCCCCCTGATGGCCCCGGCCGCCTTGGCGATCTCCTCGGGCGAGGCGTCCGGTCTGAACTCCAGCGCCCCCGCGTGCAGGCTGAGGATGGAGATGCGATGCGCCAGCACGTCGTGCATCTCCCGGGCGATGCGCTCGCGCTCGAGCCGCCTGGCCTCGTCGGCCGCGCCGTCCGCGCGCAGGCGCAGCGACCAGACGAGCTGGCGCCTGGCCCTGATCAGCACGCCCCAGCCGAAGACGAGCGTGGCGAGCGCCACCGTCAGCACGAACGTCCCGCCCACGCCGAGCTCCGGGTCGGGACGCCAGAAGACCAGCGGCATCACGGTGAGGAGGTTCAGCACCAGGATCGGGCCGGAGATCTTGAAGGGCCGGTGCACGGCCACGGTGAACAGCGCCACCCCAGCCGCGCCGCCGACCAGGCTGAGCACCGAGCTGAGCAGCGCGGTGACGATGGCGAGCGTGACCGGCCACCGGCGCCTGAGCCAGATGGCGGCGCACGACAGCGCGCCCATGACCTGCTCGGTCAGGACCACGGCGTCCGGCTGCCCGGCGAGGTCGGGCGCGGTCAGCAGCGCGGCGGTGCAGGCGAGCACGAACATCAGCGTGTCGACGAACCAGTCGCGGGTGGAGCGCCGCACGGGCCGCCCCTCCTGGCCGTCCCCGAGCAGCACCGAGGGCAGCAACCACCGATACTCCGTCACATTTCCCGAGGTTACGGCCTACCTACGGCCCGGCGACACCGACCAAAGTCGGTGTCGTGACCTGGACGCGGTGAACGACGCTGGACGCATGAAGACGGTTGTGGAGGTGTCGGGGTGGCTGCTGCTGCTCCAGGGCATCGGCGGAGTGATCAACAATCTGTGGGGCTGGTGGGGCTGGGCGCACGGCCTGCTGGTCGTCAACCTGCTGGACGGCTACCGGATCTTCGCCGCGATCGCCCTGGGCGTGCTCGGCTTCGCGCTCCTGGCCGCCGCCGGCTCGTTGAAGAAGGGGGACTCATGAGACTGCGACCACCGCGCAACCAGGCGGATCCGCGCGCGGTCCCGTGGTGGACGGCGCAGGCGCTCATGCTGGCCGTACCCGTCGCGATCTGTGTCGTGGCCGCCTATTGGTTCTTCACCGACCGGCCGCTGTGGCTGGGGGTGCTCGCCGGGGCCGTGGCCGTGCTGGGCCTGGTGCTGGCGCTGGTGGCGCCGCGCGCCTATTACCGGGTGCAGCGCTGGGAGGTCACCGACGAGGCGGTCTACACCCGCAAGGGCTGGCTGACCCACACCTGGCGGGTGGCGCCGATGTCGCGCATCCAGACGGTCGACACCGCGCGGGGGCCGGTGCAGCGACTGTTCGGGCTGGCCGACGTGACGGTGACCACGGCGTCCTCCGCCGGGGCGATCAAGATCGAGGCGCTGGACCACGAGCTGGCCGCCGACCTCGCGGAACGGCTCACCAAGATCACCCAGGCGACGCCGGGGGATGCCACGTGAGCGAGTGGAACGCCCTCAGCCGCCGCAGCCTCGGCGCCGCCGCCGTGTTGTCGATCTGGCTGGTCGTGCCCGCGCTGGTCGTGCTCGGCAAGATCATGCTCGGCCTCGACTGGCCGCCTCTGGCGATCGCCGCGGCGGGCGTGGGCGCCGTGCTGCTCATCGTGGGCGGCGTGGTCGTCTACGACCTGATCAGGCTGCGTAACACGAGCTGGCGGCTGACCGGCGAGCGGCTGGAGCTCCGCTCCGGCATCGCCGTACGCGAGCACCGCTCTGTCCCGCTCGAGCGGGTGCGCAGCGTCGACCTCAAGGCCGACCCGGTACGGCGGGCCTTCGGCCTGGCGGTGGTGAAGGTCGGCACCGGAGAGCACGAGGGCGATCTGACTCTGGACGCGCTGACCAGGGCGGATGCGGAAGAGTTGCGCCGCACCCTGCTCCAGCAGGAGGTTCCCGGGCAGGACGGCGCGCTGGCCACGCTGGACTGGTCGTGGATCAGGTTCGCCCCGCTGACCGTGTGGTCGTTCGTCGGCGGCGCCGTGGCGGTCGGCGCGATCTCCAAACTGCTGGACATGCTCGGCGTGAACCTGTTCACCACCGATACGGCCGAGCGGGCCTGGGCGTGGGCGAGCGACCGGCTGTGGCTGGCGATCCCCCTGGTCCTGCTGGCCAACGTCCTGGTGGGGGTGGTGGGCGCGGTGGCGGTGTACGCCGAGTCGTGGGGCGGCTACCGGCTGGAGCGCGAGCCTGGACGGCTGCGCCTGCGCAGGGGCCTGCTGACGAAGCGCTCGCTCACCCTGGAGGAGCGGCGGCTGCGCGGGGTGCACGTGGGCGAGTCGCTCCTGCTCCGGCTGGGCGGCGGGGCGCGGGTCAAGGCGGTCGCGACGGGGCTGCGCAAGGCGAAGGACGACGAGACCGAGGACGTCGCCGCGCTCACCCCGCCGATGCCGCGCACCGAGGCGTACGCCGTGGCGGAGCGGATCGCGCCGGGCGCCTTCCAGCAGCTCAGAAAGCACCCGAGGGCCGCGCTGCACAAGCGGCTCCGGCGGGCCGTGGTCACGATGGTCGTCCTCGCGGCGCTGCTGGCCGTGGTCCCTGGCTGGTGGTGGACGCTGCCGCTGGCGGCTCTGCCGTTCGCCCTCTGGTACGCGGCCGACACCTACCACGGTCTGGGCCACGCGCTCGGCGAGCGCCACCTCGTCACCCGCTCGGGCTCGGCCATGCGCGGCACCGTGGCGCTCGACCGGTCGGGCATCGTGGGCTGGACGATCAGCCAGTCGTTCTTCCAGCGGCGACTCGGCCTGCTGACGGTGTCCGCGACGACGGCCGCTGGCGACGGTCACTACGACGTGCTCGACGCGGGCGGCGACGAGGGGCTCGACCTGGCGGCCCGTGCCGTCCCCGGCCTGCTGGAGCCGTTCCTGCGCTGAGGTCTACGGATCACCCATGCCCCTGCGCTGGGTGATCCGTTTTCCACCATAAGGACGGCACTTGCACCGCACTTGCAGCTAGCTGCCCGGATTGGCCGCCAGCGACTGCGCGATAGCCCTGGCCACCTTGAGCGCCCCGGTGCACGACTCCCTCAGCTCCATCACCTTCGCCTCGGGCCCGGCGGGCACCGTCGAGCCGACGGCCTCGACGGTGATCGTGGTGGCTCCCGCCCTGACCAGCGCTCGGCAGCCGCCGTACGGCTGGTCCTGCCACTTGCCGGTGTTGTACTGGAACGCCGCCTCGTCCCCGACGCCCTTGATCTCCTGCAGCTGGAAGAACGCCGTGCCGAGCAGCGAGCACACGTCGACGGGCAGCGTGAAGGGGGCGGGCGCTGCCTCCTTCCGCACGACGAGGAACGCCGTCGTCGCCGCCACCACCGCCAGCGCGATCCCCACCGTGACGCCGACTTTCCTGCGGCGGCTGACGGGCTGCGTCGGGACCTCGTCTCCCCGGGCGAGCTGCCTGAGCGTACGGAGCACGGTGTCCGGATGCGGCCTGGCCGCCGGTCTGCGCGCCATCATCGCCGCCAGCAGCGGGCCGATCGGTGGACGCGCGGGCGGCGGCTGGCCGGTCAGCGTGGCCCTGACGCGGTCGGACGGCGATCCCTCGTAGGGCGGCCTGCCCTCGCTCGCGACGTAGAGCGTGGCGCCCAGAGACCACAGGTCGCTCGCCGGGCCGCCCCGCTCGCCGTCCAGCCGCTCAGGGGCGATGAAGCCGGGCGAGCCGATCGTCAGCCCGTCCTGGGTGAGCGTCTCCTGGCCCTCCTGCCTGGAGATGCCGAAATCGGTCAGCACCACCCGGCCGCCGTCGGTGAGGAAGACGTTGCCCGGCTTGACGTCGCGGTGCTGCAGGCCGCGCCCGTGCGCCACGGTGAGCGCATCCAGCAGGTCGGCCCCGACGCGGGCGACCTCCCCGGGGGGCAGTGGTCCGTACGCGGTGATCTGCTCGGCCAGCGTGCGGCCGCGCAGGAGCTCCATGACCAGCCACGGGCGGTCGTCCGCCACGACCACGTCGTGCAGCGCCACGATGGACGTGTGCCTGAGCTGCGCGGTTGCCTGCGCCTCGCGCACGGCCCTGGTGACGGCCTCGGCCCGGTCCCCCTCCGGAAGGGTGAGCTCCTTGACGGCGACCTCGCGGCCCAGAAGCTCGTCCCTGGCCAGCCACACCCGGCCCATCCCGCCGCTGCCCAACGGCTCGATCAAGGTATATCGGTCAGCGAGTAATCCCCCTGGCATACGCAGGAGGGTAGCCCAGACTGTCGGTCCCGCCCTCTATGGTCTTGCCCGTGGAAGCGGTTCAAGGCACTCTCGACGAGCTCGGCACCCCCCTGTCCGAGGTCACCTTCGTGGTCTTCGACCTCGAGACGACCGGGGGTTCCGCGGCCGAGCACGCGATCACCGAGATCGGCGCCGTCAAGGTGCGCGCGGGCGAGACGCTGGGCGAGCTGGCCACCCTCGTCGATCCGGGCAGCCCGATCCCGCCGTTCATCTCGGTGCTGACCGGCATCACCGACGCCATGGTCGTGGCGGCGCCGCGCATCGAGTCCGTGCTGCCGAGCTTCCTCGAGTTCATCAGGGGCGCCGTCGTGGTCGCCCACAACGCCAGCTTCGACATGGGCTTCATCAAGGCGGCCTGCGCCGCGCTCGGCTATCCGCCGCCGCTCAACCCGATCGTCGACACCGTCGACCTGGCCCGCAGGGTGCTGACCCGCGACGAGGTGCCCAACGCCAAGCTCGGCACCCTGGCCAGGTTCTTCCGCAGCCGCGTCGAGCCCATCCACCGGGCGCTGCAGGACGCGCAGGCCACCGTCCACGTGCTGCACGGCCTCATCGAGCGGGCCGGGTCCTTCCAGGTGCACACGCTCGAAGAGCTCAAGTCGTTCGTCCGCGCCCCCACCCCGGAGCAGCAGCGCAAGCGCCACCTCGCCGAGCACGTGCCGCACGCGCCGGGCGTCTACCTGTTCGAGGACGAGCGCGGCGAGGTCCTCTACATCGGCAAGTCCACCAACCTGCGCAACCGGGTCCGCTCCTACTTCACCGCCAGCGAGACCAGGCCGCGCATCCGCGAGATGATCGGCATCGCCGAGCGGGTGCGCCACATCGTCTGCGCCACCAACCTCGAGGCGGAGGTCAGGGAGTTACGGCTGATCGGCGGCGCCAAGCCCCGCTACAACCGCCGCTCGCGCCACCCGGAGAAGGTCGTCTGGCTCAAGCTCACCGACGAGGTCTTCCCCCGGCTGTCGATCGTGCGCGAGGTCCGCGACGACGGCGGCACCTACCTGGGCCCGTTCTCCAGCAGCAGGGCCGCCGACGACGCGCGCATCGCCATGCACGAGGCGCTGCCGCTGCGCCAGTGCAACGACCGGTTGTCACTCAAGATCAGCCGTCCCGCGTGCGCGCTGGCCGAGATGGGCAGGTGCGGCGCGCCCTGCGAGGGCAGGCAGTCGCAGGCCGACTACGCGCTGCACGTCGACAACGCCAAGCGCGCCATGCAGAGCGACGTCTCGCTCGTCTACACCGCCCTCTCCGCCCGCATGGAGCGGCTCTCGGTCGAGCAGCGCTACGAGGAGGCCTCCGTCGACCGCGACCGGCTCGCCTCCTACGTGCGCACGGCGGCCCGCATGCAGCGCCTGACGGCCCTGACGCGCATCCCGCAGATGGTGGCGGCCAGCCCGGCGTTCGACGGCGGGTGGGAGATCCACGTGATCCGCCACGGCCGCCTGTGCGCGGCCGGGATGATGCCGCGCGGCGCCCACCCGACCCCGTTCGTCGAGGCCCTGGTCGCGACGGCCGAGACCGTCGTCCCCGGCCCGGGTCCCACGCCCGCGGCCAACGCCGAGGAGACCGAGTGCATCCTGCGGTGGCTCGAATCCCCTGGGATTCGCCTGGTGGAGGTTGACGGCGAGTGGAGCCTGCCCGTGTACGGCGCCGCCCGCCACAAGGCCCGCATCGACCTGGCCTACCGCGGGTTCGACCACCGGCGTCCCGGCTCAAAGGAGGGGCGGCCGCTGCACTAGAGTGCTGATCAGCGCAACTCATCGAGGAGGTCTCACGTGGTCACGGCCATCGTGCACATCAACGCCGAGGTGGACCGCATCCCCGAGGTCGCCCAGACGATCGCCGAGCTGGCTGGGGTCAGCGAGGTCTACTCGATCACCGGCGAATACGACCTGCTGGCGATGGTCCGGGTGGCCACGTACGAGGAGATCGCCGAGGTGATCCCTGGGCGGCTCAACAAGGTGGCGGGCGTGCTGAAGACGGAGACGCACATCGCGTTCCGCACGTATTCCACGCACGACCTCGACGCCGCCTTCTCCATCGGCCTCACCGAGTCCGACTAGCCCCACCACACGCCGCTCTCCGCCCCTTTGGAAGCCAGGGCCTGAAGGGGCGTCTTCGCATGCCACTCCCCCTCCCCCGTGGGCCCTCCTTCCCGGGTACGGCGGCACCACGTCGACACGAGGGGCTGAGAGGCCACAGGAGGGGCTCATACGGGCGATGTGACGGCGGTGAGCCGACGGGCCTGGAGTGCCATGAAAGAGGGACACCAGCCCCGTGCGGCGGGTAGCTGTCCCCTGGCGACAGCCGTACCCCAAAGGTCTTGAAAGACGGAAAGGCCCGGACGGAGAAACCGTCCGGGCCTTTGCCGTAGATGAGCTAGTGAGTCAGCGACTTGTCGTCGTCGCCCGACTCGATCTCCGCGTGGCCGTGACCGTGGCCGTCGCCGTCGTCCAGCGGGATCTTCTCCCCGCCGTACGCCTTCGACATGCGACCGCGCAGCTTCCCGAGCGGCCCGCGCATGCCCTTCGGGGGGATCCCCGCCGCGTCCTCGTCCACCTCGACCTGCCGCACCGGCTCCTTGCCGCGCATGTGGGCCTCGATGTCGTCCGCCGGAGGCGTGTGGACCTCGATGAACTCACCGTGCGGCAGCCGCTTGATGACACCGGACTCCACCCCGTGCCCGATGACCGAAGCGTCGGAACGCTGCAGCCCCAGGCACATGCGGTAGGTGATCATATAGGCCAGCGCAGGACCCACGAAGATCATGACCCGGCCGATGTAGGTCGTCCAGTTGAGGCTCACGTGGAAGAACGACGCGAGCTCGTCGTTGGCGCCCAGCAGCCACAGCACACCGTAGAACGTGATCGCCGAGATGCCGATCGAGGTGCGGTGCGGGTTGTTGCGCGGGCGGTCGGCGATGTGGTGCTCGCGCCGGTCACCGGTGATCCACTGTTCCAGGAACGGATACAGCGCCAGGCCCGTCATGATGATGCCCATCGGCACCAGCGCCGGGATGATCACCGACATCGGGAGCGTGCCCCAGTGGCTGGTGCCGCCGAGGTTGATCTCCCACGACGGCATGAGCCGCAGCGAGCCTTCGAGGAAGCCCATGTAGAAGTCGGGCTGCGAACCCGCCGAGATGTCCGCCGGGGTGTAGGGGCCGAACAGCCAGATCGGGTTGATCTGGGCGAACGTGCCGAGCCCGGCGATCACCGCGAAGGTGAACAGGAAGTACGCGCCCGCCTTGGCCATGAAAGCCGGGTAGAACGGCGCGCCCACCACGTTCTTGTTCGTGCGCCCCTTGCCGGGCATCTGGGTGTGCTTCTGCACCCACATGAGGACCATGTGGGCCGAGACCAGCGCCAGGATGATGCCCGGGATGAGCAGGATGTGCAGCGAGTAGAAGCGGGACATGACGTCCTCGCCCGGATACTCCCCACCGAACAGGAAGAACGTGATGTACGTGCCGACCAGCGGCAGCGAGATCGCCACGCCCTCGGTGATGCGCAGACCCGCGCCGGACAGCAGGTCGTCGGGCAGCGAGTAGCCCGTCAGACCCGCGGCCAGGGCCAGGGTGAGCAGCAGGACGCCGATGAGCCAGTTGAGCTCGCGCGGCTTGCGGTAGGCGCCGGTGAAGAACACACGCAGGGCGTGGACCATCATGCCGGCGATGAACAGCAGGGCCGCCCAGTGGTGCATCTGCCGCATGAGCAGCCCACCACGGACATCGAAGCTGAGCTCCAGCGACGATGCGTAGGCCTCGGACATCATGACGCCCTTGAGCGGGGCGTAGGACCCGTCGTACATCACGTGGCCCATGCCCGGCTTGTACCAGAACGTCAGGAACGTACCGGTCAGCAGGATGATGATGAACGAGTAGAGAGCGATCTCGCCCAGCAGGAACGACCAGTGGTCGGGGAACATCTTGCGCAGGTTGCGCTTGAGGAAGTTGCCCGCACCGAGCCGGTCGTCGAGGAAGCTCGACGGGCCGGCGATGCCCTTCGGGACCGCATTCATGTCGCTCACGCGTGGCCTCCCTTGGACCTGGCCTCGGCCTCGGCGTCGCCGCGCTCCCAGAAGCTGGGGCCAGGCGGCACCGCGAAGTCACCCTGGGCGATCAGGAAGCCCTGCTCGTCGACCGCGATCGGCAGCTGCGGCAGCGGCCTGGCGGCCGGGCCGAAGATGACCTTGGCGCCGTCGGCGGCGTCGAACGTCGACTGGTGACACGGGCACAGGATGTGGTGGGTGGTCTGCTCGTAGAGGGCGGCAGGGCAGCCGACGTGCGTGCAGATCTTGGAGTAGGCCACGATGCCGTCGTGCGTCCAGTTCAGGTTGACGCCCGACTTGATCTCTTCCGGGCGGAACTTGATCAGGATGAGCGTGGCCTTGGCGAGGGCGTTGAGGTCGTGCTCGTAGCCCTCGGGGACGACCGACAGGATGCCGCCGGGCGAGTTGAAGTCGGCGGCGCGGATCGGCTGGCCCGTGCCCTCGACGACCAGCTTGAGCGGCTTGCCGTCCTTGCTCTTGGTGCCCCACACCGTGTGGCGGAGCTCCTTGTTGAAGTCGGCGCCCGGCATGTCGGAGTTGTCGAGGTCGCGCAGCAGGACCAGAGGAAGCAGGCCCAGCGGCGCGGCGGCCAGCAGGAGCGTACGGCGGAGCAGCTTGCGCTTGACGAAGCCGCTCTCCTTCGCGCCCTGGAGGAACGTCTCCCCGACGTACTCGCGGGTGGGCTCGTCGGAGGCCATCGGGTGGCGCTCCTGCACGAGGTTGTACTTCGGCATGATCTGGCGGACCCAGACCACGATGCCGACCGCGAGGCCCAGCAGCGCCACGGTCAGCGTGCCGCCCAGCGCCAGGTTGGACAGCCCCGTGTTCTCCGGCGAGCCGACCTGGAGCTGCACGTAGAAGATGATGAACGCGATGCCCGCGGCGAACGTGGCCAGGAAGCAGAGGGCCACGATCCTTTCCGCCTTGCGCGCCTTGGCCTCGTCCGGGTAGGTGACGCCGGGAACCTCGACGTCCTCATCCGGCTCCGCCGTGCCGAGGGCCGCGGCCCCGGGCGCGGGCGTGCCGATCACGCGCTTGGGGACGCGCTCGTCCGGCTGCTCGATCTCGTGCTCGTTGTCAGTCATGACTTCTGTCGCTTCTTCGCGGTGATCCAGATGGCGGCGAGGGCCATGATGCTGATGCCCACAACCCACACTACGAGGCCTTCGGTGACCGGGCCTATACGTCCGAGCCCGAAACCTCCGGGGTCCTTCTGCTCACGAACGCCCGTGATGTAGGCGATCATGTCGCGCTTCTCCTCCGGGGTGATCGTCGTGTCGTTGAAGACCGGCATGGCCTGCGGGCCGGTGATCATCGCCTCGTAGATCTGCCTGTCGGAGGCCTGGTTCAGGTCGGGCGCGTGCTTGCCCTGCGTGAGCGCGCCGCCGGCCCCGACGAAGTTGTGGCACTGGATGCAGTTCGCGCGGAACAGCTCGCCACCCTTCGCCATGTTGCCGAGCTTGGGGTCGACCTGCTCGTTCCCCGGGATCTGCGGACCGCCGCCCAGCGACTGGACGTACGCGGCCAGCTGCCGGGTGGTTTCGTCGTTGACCCACGGTGCCGTCGGCTTGCGCGGGGCCTGGGGCCCCGGCTGCGCCATCGGCATGCGGCCGCTGCTCACCTGGAAGTCCACGGCGGCAGCTCCGACGCCCACGAGCGTGGGGCCTGTTTGGGTGCCCTCCGCGTTCAGGCCGTGGCAGCTGGAGCAGTGAGCCTGGAAAAGGCTCTTGCCCTCGGCGACGTCGTCGAGCTTGCCAGCGGCGAGCGCGGCGTCAGCCGGCCTGGTGAACTGCGCGAAGGCGGTGTAGCCGATGCCGAAGACCGCCAGCGCGAGAAGGAGCACGGCATATCTCGCGAGGGGATGCCGCCGTCGAGCGGTGATCCAAGTCACAGAGATCCCGTTCCTTATCGAATGATGTAGATGGTCGCGAAAAGACCGATCCAGACGACGTCGACGAAGTGCCAGTAGTAGGACACGACGATCGCGCTGGTGGCCTGCTCATGCGTGAAGCGCTTCGCGGCGTACGTGCGTCCCAGCATGAACAGGAACGCGATCAGGCCACCGGTCACGTGCAGGCCGTGGAAGCCCGTCGTGAGGTAGAACACCGAGGTGAAGGGGTTGGCTGACAGGGTGGCGCCCTCGCTTGCCAACTCCATGTACTCGTAGATCTGACCGGCGACGAAGACGGCGCCCATCAGGAAGCTCACGAAGTACCAGAAGCGGAGCTTGCCGACCTGGCCCTTCTCCGCGGCCCACACGCCCAGCTGGCACGTCACAGAAGACAGAACCAGGATGATCGTGTTGACCGTCGCGAACGGGATGTTCAGGTGAGCCTCACCCAACTCGGGCGCAGGCGGGTACGAAGGTGCCCACGTGAAGCCCTCGCCGAGACTCACCGACCGGATGGTGAAGTACATCGCGAACAGCGCCGCGAAGAACATGAGCTCAGAGGACAGCCACACGATCGTCCCGACGCTGACCAGGTTGGGTCTGCGCGACGAATGTGCTGTCGTCGTCGAAGTTATTGCGGATGCTGTCGCCACGGGCAGCATTATTGCGGTTCCCATGGTCGGGTCGGCGCACGACCCCCCGTTAGAGGGCATAAACGCGCCACTAACCTGGGATAATTAGTACAAATCACCCGGCCTGGGTTTCCGTCGTGCCGCACCGGTACGATCCCCTTGACCATACTGCTACGAGCGATAGCGAGCTGCGACCGTGAGCACCACCACCGACGACACGATGAGGGTCCTCGTCTACAGCGACGACGCAGCCACGAGGGAGAAGGTACGGCTGGCCATCGGCCGCCGCCCCGCTGCCGACGTCCCGTTCGTCGAGATCGTGGAGTGCGCCACCGAGCCCAAGGTCCACCAGTGGCTCGGCTCAGGCGACATCGACGTCGCGATCCTGGACGGCGAGACCCAGCCGGCCGGCGGCATGGGCGTCAGCAAGCAGGCCAAGGACGAGGTCTACGACTGCCCGCCGATCCTGCTGCTCATCGCCAGGCGCGACGACCGCTGGCTGGCCGACTGGTCGCGCGCCGACGCCGTCGTGCCGCAGCCGCTCGACCCGATGGTCCTGGCCGACGCCGTGGCCGACCTCATGCGTAAGCGATCCTCCTCCCGACTCAACGCCAAGTAGGTACCCATGGACTCCCGCACGACCTGGCCCACCTTGCTGTCCGCCTTGCTGTCCGGTGAGCATCTGACCGCCGACGAGACGGCGTGGGCGATGCGGGAGATCATGTCGGGCTCCGCCACCCCGGCCCAGATCGCGGGCTTCGCGGTGGCCCTGCGCGCCAAGGGCGAGACGGTGGCCGAGGTCACCGGCCTGGCCAGGACGATGCTGGAGCTGGCCACGCCGCTCCACGTCGACGGCCCTGTCGTCGACATCGTCGGCACCGGCGGCGACCGCGCCCACACGGTGAACGTCTCGACCATGGCCGCCATCGTCGCCGCCGCGGCGGGCGAGCGGGTCGTCAAGCACGGCAACCGGGCGGCCTCCTCCGCCTGCGGCGCTGCCGACGTGCTGGAGCACCTGGGCATCCTGCTCGACCTGACGCCCGAGCAGACCGCCAACGTGGCCCGCGAGGCGGGCATCGCGTTCTGCTTCGCGCCGGTCTACCACCCGGCGCTGCGCTTCGCCGGGCCGCCGCGCAAGGAGCTCGGCGTGCCGACGGTCTTCAACTTCCTCGGGCCGCTGACCAACCCGGCCCGTCCTGCCGCGCAGGCGATCGGTGTCTACGACGCGCGCATGCTGCCGGTGCTGGCCGGGGTGTTCGCCGAGCGTGGGGTGTCGGCGCTGGTGTTCCGCGGGGACGACGGGCTCGACGAGCTGACGATCGCGACGACGTCCACGGTGTGGGTGGTGCGGGACGGCACGGCCACGCAGACGGTGTTCGACCCGGCTGTGCTGGGGATCGCTCGGGCGGGGGCGGACGCGCTGCGTGGCGGGGACGTGGCTTTCAACGCGCAGGCGGTGCACGACCTGGTGCGGGGGAAGGCGGGTCCGGTGCGTGACGCGGTGCTGCTCAACGCGGCGGCGGCGCTGGTGGCCGCCGACGGGGCCGGGGACGATCTGGACTCGGCGATGATCGACGGGTATGCGCGCGCGGTGCAGGCGGTCGACTCCGGCCGCGCCGCCTCGACGCTGGACCGGTGGATCGAGGTAAGCCGCTCCGTCCGCCGCCCTTGAGGGGTTGAGCGTCTTTTGACCACCCCTCTGAAGAGTTGAGGATCTTCGAGGGACCTCAGGTCTCACGGGGCTGAGGTCCTTTGAGAGGCTGCGCTTTTCGGAGGGCTGGGGTTCCTTGGGGGTGGGTCACCTGACGGGGGGATCTGGCGTCATCCGGGGAGGGGATGTCAGGGGAACTCCCCTGGACCTACCGTGCAGCGCATGGCGTCATGGATCTTGGCGGCGGCCTGCGCCGCGCTCGCCCTCCTGCTGCTGCGCGCGCACCACCGGTCGGCCGCGCTCCGCAGAGCGCACGAGGACCTGTCCGCGCGCCACGCCGTCACCGCGGAACGGGCCAGGATCGCGCAGGAGCTGCACGACGTCGCCGCGCACCGGGTGAGCGTGATGACGTTCGGCGTGGGCGCAGGACGCATGATCATGGCCAAGGATCCCGACCGGGCCAGGGAGACGCTGCGGGTGGCCGAGGAGTCCGGCCGCCTGGCGCTGTCGGAGCTGCAGCGCCTGCTCGGCCTGCTCGCCGTCCTCAGCGGCGCCGCGCCGACCACCACCCCGCAACCGGGCCTGACCGACCTCGACGACCTCCTGGAGTGCGTACGGCGGGCCGGGCTGAGCGTCGAGCTG
This sequence comes from Nonomuraea sp. NPDC050556, assembly GCF_044457355.1. Classification (NCBI taxonomy): domain Bacteria; kingdom Bacillati; phylum Actinomycetota; class Actinomycetes; order Streptosporangiales; family Streptosporangiaceae; genus Nonomuraea; species Nonomuraea sp. NPDC050556. Next base: position 3,782,319 of record NZ_JBITGU010000001.1, read on the forward strand.
ATCCAGGAAGGCCGCCCCGCGGCGCTGGGAACGTCCGTGGAGCTCTCCACGTACCGGATCGTTCAGGTGTGCCTGGACAACACCCTCAGACACGCAGGAGCGCGATCAGCGACGGTGACGCTGCGCTGGCGCTCCGGCCACGTGGACATCCTGGTCCACGACGACGGACACGCCACCCTCCCCCTCCCCCAGGGCAAGGGCCTCCTGAACCTCCGCGAACGCACCGCCCTCCACCACGGCACCCTGACCACGACGCTCGTCGAAGGCGCACTGCTGGTCCACGCGAGGCTGTCACTACCGTCGTGAAAGGCAGCACGAAGAGGTGGGATGGCGGCGTCGCGGCGGCCGGCCACGCACGCTCGTCGGCCGTGCCCCTGGACGGAGCCCGGCCCCGTGCGGCGACTGGGCGTCCCCCGGCCTGCCGTACCCCCAAAGAGAGAGCAGCCGGAAAAAGAGCACCCGCCCCGGAAAGCTAAGGAAAGCGCATCCGGGGCGGGGCGATGAAGGTCAGAGGGATTCGGTGGGTGCGGACTTGATGGAGCTCCACTTGAGCCACTGCTTCCAGGACTCCTGCCAGTGCCCCCACCCGTTCGTCGGCTCCAGCTCGCGCGGCGACCCCGTGATGATGATCGGGTCCCCGATCAGCGTGTTCCTGATGAACCACGACGCGTTCGACGGCGAGACGTTCACGCACCCGTGGCTCACGTTCGAGTACCCCTGCGACCCAACCGACCACGGCGCGCTGTGCACGTACTCACCACTGCTGGAGATCCGCACGGTGTTGTAGACCGTCTTCTTGTAGTAACCGGGCGACCCCGGCCCGATGCCCGGCGAGACCATGATGGTCACCGGCTCGCGCGACATCGCCAGGTGGATCCCCGAGGTCGTGTAGTACTTCCACGCCCCGCCCTGACCCGCGCTCATCGCGATCTCGCGGATCTTCTTCCCGTCGCGCTTCACGGTCAGGTAGTGGTTGTCCGTGCTGCCCTTGGTGATCTGCGACCGCCCGATCCTGAAGTCGAGCGTGTAGTCCCGCTTGCCGTACATCCCCTCGGCCCCGCGCACCCCGGCCAGCTTGGCCTCCAGGCGGACCTTGGTGTGCGCAGGCCAGTACGTGAGCGGCCTGAAGTGCACGTTGCGGTCGTCGAACCAGTGCCAGGCGCCCTCGACCGGCTTGGAGCTGCGCACCACGAGGTTGCGCTCGACGGAGACCCGGTCGGTGATGTCCTTGTTGAACGTCACCATGATCGGCATGCCGACGCCGACGGTGAGCTCGGTGTCGTCCCTGTTGGGGAGCATCTCCTCGATCTCGAAGGACTTGTCCGCGTCGACCGTGGAGAACGTGCTGGTGCTCTCCGTCGCCTTGCCCTGCGGGTTCGTCGCCACGGCCGTGACGGTGTAGGTGCTGTCCGGCCTGGCGGTCTTCTTGCTGCGCCAGCGGGTCCTGTCGGCGCTGAACTCGCCGGGCAGGCTGCCGTTCTTGCCGCTCACCGCGACGCTCTTGAGCGTGCCGCCCGTCGCGGCGACCAGCACCGGCTCGTCGGTGCCCACCTTGCCCGCCTTGTCGAGCGGGATGACGGTCACCGCGGCGTCCGCCACCGGCACCGGGTTCCCGCCTTCTTCTGCCGCGTTACTCGCCGAACAGGCGACCAACGTCGACAAGGCCAGCAACCCGGCCGCTCCACGTGTCCTGCGCCCCACGGGAACTCCCCCATCCGCGATCGATCCGCTTACCTCCACTTACTACCCTGAGTGATCGTTTCGCCACATTCGACACGCGGTAAAAAACGCCAAAAGCGGATACGGCATCTGCCGTATCCGCTTTTCGGGCGATCTCTAGTGGGAGAAGTTGCCCCGGTAGTACTGGAACACGAACCCGATCATCGCCATGATGATCATGAAAGCGCCGATGAAGAACATCCACAGGCCGATCACGAAGCCGACGAAGGCGAACGCGGCGGCCAGGCAGACGAACAGCGGCCACCAGCTGTGCGGAGAGAAGAACCCGATCTCCCCTGCGCCGTCGCTGATCTCGCCCTGCTTGTTGTCCTCCGGCTGGTTGCCGATGCGGCGCGCCGTGAACATGAGGTAGTAGCCGATCATGAACGCGAAGCCGACCGAGATCGCCATCGCGGTCGTGCCGACCGGCTCACCGTGCCCGGTCGAGGCCTTCGTCCAGAACCAGTAGGCGACGTCGACGGCCGCGAAGAACAGGCCGCACAACAGGAACAGCCAACCCTGAACCTTCATCAGGCCTCAACCTCCTGCGATGTCTTGGCGGAGACGTGCGGGTAGTGCAGGTCGAAAGCGGGGCGCTCGGACCTGATGCGCGGCAGCGAGGTGAAGTTGTGCCGCGGCGGCGGGCAGGAGGTCGCCCATTCCAGCGAGCCGCCGTAACCCCACGGGTCGTCGACGGTGACCTTGGGCGCCGACTTCGCGGTCTTCCACACGTTGTAGAAGAACGGCAGCGTCGACAGGCCGAGCACGAACGCGCCCACCGAGGAGAGCATGTTCAGGTCGGTGAAGCCGTCAGCCGCGCTGTAGTCGGCGTAGCGGCGCGGGAAGCCCAGCACGCCCAGCCAGTGCTGCACCAGGAACGTGGTGTGGAAGCCGATGAACAGCAGCCAGAAGTGCAGCTTGCCGAGCTTGTCGTTGAGCATCTTGCCGGTGAACTTGGGCCACCAGAAGTAGAAGCCCGCGAACATCGCGAAGACGACCGTGCCGAACACCACGTAGTGGAAGTGCGCCACCACGAAGTAGGAGTCGGACAGCGGGAAGTCGAGCGGCGGCGAGGCCAGGATGACGCCGGTCAGACCGCCGAGCAGGAAGGTGATGAGGAAGCCCACCGAGAAGAGCATCGGAGACTCGAAGCTCAGGTGGCCTCGCCACATCGTGCCGATCCAGTTGAAGAACTTCACACCGGTCGGCACCGCGATGAGGAACGTCATGAACGAGAAGAACGGCAGGAGCACCTGCCCCGTCGCGAACATGTGGTGCGCCCACACCGTGATCGACAGACCGGCGATCGAGATCGTCGCGCCGACGAGGCTGATGTAACCGAAGATCGGCTTGCGGCTGAAGACCGGCAGGATCTCGGTGACGATGCCGAAGAACGGCAGCGCGATGATGTAGACCTCTGGATGGCCGAAGAACCAGAACAGGTGTTGCCAGAGCATGGCCCCGCCTGTTTCCGGGCTGAAGATGTGCGTGCCGAACTTGCGGTCCGCCTCCAGCGCCAGCAGCGCGGCGGCCAGGACCGGGAAGGCCATGAGCACGAGCATGCTGGTGAGCAGGACGTTCCAGGTGAAGATCGGCATCCGGAACATCGTCATGCCAGGTGCGCGCATGCAGATGATCGTGGTGATGAAGTTGACCGAGCCGAGGATCGTGCCCAGGCCGGACAGCGCCAGGCCCATGATCCACAGGTCACCGCCGACGCTGGGCGAGCTGATCGCGCTCGACAGCGGGGTGTAGGCGAACCAGCCGAAGCTGGCCGCGCCGCTCGGGGTGAAGAAGCCGGACACCGCGATGATGCTGCCGAACAGGTAGAGCCAGTAGCTGACCATGTTCAGGCGCGGGAACGCGACGTCGGGAGCGCCGATCTGCAGCGGCATGAGCTCGTTGGCGAACCCCGCGAACAGCGGCGTCGCGAACATCAGCAGCATGATCGTGCCGTGCATCGTGAACAGCTGGTTGAACTGCTCGTTCGAGGTGATCTGCAGACCAGGCTGGGCGAGCTCGGCGCGCATGATCAGCGCCATGACGCCGCCGATCAGGAAGAACGCGAACGACGTGATGAGGTAGAGGTGCCCGATGATCTTGTGATCGGTCGAGGACATCCACTTGGCGATGATGCGACCCTTGGGGGTCGGCCGCGCCGTGACGGCGGCTCGCACTGGCTCGTTGATGGCGGTCACTGGGCACTCCCCGCCTGCGTGGCGATGTACTGGTCGAATTCAGCCTGCGAGACGAGCTTCACGTTGAAGAGCATCCGGCTGTGGTCGACGCCGCAGAGCTCGGCGCAGCGGCCCGCGTAGACCGTGCCGGGCTTCACGTCGAGCGTGTTCACCTCGAAGCGGTTGTTCTCCGGCTTCACGCCCGGGATCACGTCACGCTTGAACAGGAACGCCGGGATCCAGAACGAGTGGATCACGTCGGGCGACTCCAGGGCGAACTCCACCTTGGACTTCACCGGAAGCACGAGCTGCGGGCCCTGGGTGTAGTTGCTGACCGGCTTGCCCACCACGACGGACTTCTTGCCGTTGTACTCGGTGGTGAAGCGCCAGCTCCACTGGAAGGCCTCGACCTTCACCTTGACCTTCGCGGCCTGAGCACCGGCGCTCACGTGCGTGATCGTGTTCTGGTCACGCGCGGTGAAGAAGAAGAACACCGCCACCATCACCAGCGGAACGAGCGTGTAGAGCATCTCGATCGGCAGGTTGTAGCGCACCTGCGGCGGCAACTCGGCCGTCTTGTTGCGCTTGCGGTGGAAGATGCACGCCCAGATGATCAGGGCGATCACCAGCGCGCCAGTGGCGAGTGCGGCGATCCAGGCCCCGTTCCACAGATTTGTGACGATGTTGCTCTCTGTCGTCACGTGCTCCGGAAGCAGACCCGACGACCAGTCAGGGCTCGGAACGTCACTAGCACACGCCGTCGCGGAGGCCAGCAGCAACGCCAAAGCGGCGGCGCCGGGCACTCTGCGCCGGGCCAACGGACGCCGCGTCGTACGGCGGGTCGGACTCACGGATCGCCTACCCCACAGATGAAGCCCAGGAGTCACTCCTGGGCGCTCGTATTCATATGCACAGCTGATTGCAGACACATTAGCGCGGAAGACCTTCGCCCCCCTGCCCGACCCCTCGATGGCGCGCCGGGAGTGGGACGATACGTCATGTGGCGTACTTCGACGCGGCGTCAACCGAGCCGCTCCACCCCCAGGCGCGCGAGGCGCTGCTGGCCGCGATCGACGTCGGCTGGGCCGACCCCGCTCGCCTTTACGGCCAGGCCCGCCGGGCACACCTGCTGCTGGAGCAGGCGCGCACCGAGGTGGCCGAGGCGCTCGGCGCGCGCCCTGACGAGGTGTCGTTCACCTCGTCCGGCACGCAGGCCGTGCATCTCGGCGTAGGCGGCACCCTACACGGCAGGCGCCGGGTGGGCCGACATCTGGTCACCAGCGCGGTGGAGCACTCCAGCGTGCTGCACGCGGCGGGGGTCCACGAGCGGGACGGCGGCAGCGTGGAGACGGTCGGCGTCGGGCTGACCGGGCGCGTCGACCTCGCCGCCTTCGCGGCCGCTGTCGCTGTGGAGGGTACGGCTCTCGCCTGCCTCCAGACGGCCAACCACGAGGTCGGAACGTTGCAGCCGGTCGCCTCCGTAGCCCAGGCCTGTCAGGAGCACGGGGTGCCGCTGCTGGTCGACGCCGCGCAGACGGCCGGTCGGCTGCCGATCCCCACGGGCTGGTCGGTGCTGACCGCGAGCGCGCACAAGTGGGGTGGTCCCGCCGGGGTGGGGGTGCTGGCCGTACGGAAGGGGACGCGGTTCAGGTCGCCGCTGCCCGAGGACGAGCGGGAGCGGCGGCGCGTGCCTGGCTTCGAGAACGTGCCCTCGATCGTGGCGGCAGCGGCTGCGCTGCGCGCGATGCGGGCCGAGGCGGCGCAGGAGAACGCGCGGCTGTCGGCGCTCGTGGACCGGATCAGGGAGACGGTGCCTTCGGTGATCCCGGACGTGGAGGTGATCGGCGAGCCCGTCGATCGGGCGCCGCATATCGTGACGTTCTCCTGTCTTTACGTCGATGGCGAAGTAATGTTGACAGAACTGGACAAGCTCGGTTTTGCCGTATCGTCCGGGAGTTCTTGCACCGCTAGTACGCTTCGTCCATCGCACGTTTTGGAGGCGATGGGCGTGCTTACCCATGGGAACGTCCGGGTATCGCTGCCCAGGGGCACTCCCGCGGCGGAGGTCGACCGATTCCTCGCCGTCCTTCCCGACGTGGTGCACCGGATCCGTCAAGACGCAGGAGTCGCATGACTGCCGCAGTTCAGCCGGCACTGACGATCGACGCACTGGGAAAGAAGTGCCCGATCCCGATCATCATGCTCGCCGAGCAGATCAACTTCGTGCCGCTGAACGCGATCGTCGCGGTCCTCGCCGACGACCCGGCGGCGTTCACCGACGTGCCCGCGTGGTGCAGGCTCAAGTCCCACCCGCACGTGGGCACCTACGAGCTCCCCCAGGGCGGCTGGTCCATCCACGTCCGCCGCAACTACTGACCCCGCGAGGGGCGCTGCGCCCCATCCCCCATGAGGAGTCCCGTCCTTCTTGGGGTGTCGCTCTCTCGGTGGTTGCGGTCTTTTTGGGGGTTGGGTCTTCTTGGGGTTGAGGTCCTTCTTGGGGTTGCGGCCTTCTTGGGGGTACGGCAGGGCCGTGGGATGCCCACTCGCCGTCCGTGGCCGGGCTCTGTCCAGGGTGACGGTCATCGGGCGCGCGGCCGGGTCGCCGCGACGCCGCCCGTGACGCCCCGTGAAGGTATTGACCTGTATGGCGTGAGGTGTCGTGACCTGCGTGATGTGGGTAGGACCACCCCGAATGTCATCACATTTCGGGGGGAATCCGATGACCGCTGGACATCCGCACGAGACCGCTCGCGACCTCATGAGCCCGGGAGCCGAGTGCATCGCCGCGCACGAGACGCTCGACAGGGCCGCGCAGATGATGCGCGACCGCGGCGTGGGCGCGCTGCCGATCTGCGGTGACGACGACCGCCTCAAGGGCATCATCACCGACCGCGACATCGTCACCAAGTGCATCGCCGCGGGCCACGACCCGGCCAAGGTGACGGCGGGCGACCTGGCGACCGGCCTGGTGTGGGTGGCCGCCGACGCCACGGTCGAGGAGGCGCTGTCGCGCATGGAGGAGAACCAGATCAGGCGCCTGCCGGTGATCGAGGACCACCGGATCATCGGCATGATCAGCGAGGCGGACCTGGCCAAGCACCTGCCCGACGACCAGCTCGCCTCGTTCGTCCACCGCATCTACGCTTCCTGAACCTCCACCGCGTCTCGCGTCCTGAACCTCACCGCCAACCGGGCGGCGGGCCGTACCCGCCACCCGGTTGGGGCCCCACGTCCGGGTACGGCCTGCCGTACTCGGGCCGTTCTGGTGGGAAACCGAGGGGAGGCTGCGCGCTGAGGGCGGCCACAGCGGCGCCCGGATCGATCGCCGCCGCCTTCCTGCGCGCGGCGCCCAGATGGAAGCTGATCCGCTCGCGCAACATCCGCGCCCGATACAGCCGCTGCTGGTAGTCGGCATGGTCGGGGTGGACGAGGATCTGCCGGCGATGCGCGGCGGCGGTGGCCAGCACGCTCCTGTTCACCTGCGGCAACGCCAGTACGGCAGAGCTGAACAGGCTCGACTCGAGCACCTTCGGCCTGCCGCCCTTCCTCAGGTAGACCACCTGGGTGGGCACGTGCACGGACAGGGCCTGCTCGCCCAGGTCGCCCAGCGCGGTCAGGCAGAGCGACAGCAGCAGGTCAGTGCTCTTGCTCGCCAGCCAGTCGAGGGCGAGTTTCTTGCCGGGGACGGGCGGCAGAAGCCCGCCGATCCGGTCGGCCGCCGTGTCCACGGCCGCGGTCGTGATCGCGTCCAGCAGCGGGACGGTGCGCACCTGCACCACCTGGACCCACTGCACCCGGTGGCTGTCGAAGGTGACGAAGTGCGGGGCGAACTCCAGCCCGCCGAACCTGTCCAGGTGGCGGGTGAGGTAGAGCGGAGCGTGCAGGTAGGGGCGCAGGAAGTAGGAGATCGAGACGCCCCACGGAGCGGCGACGGGCTCTTCCGGCCAGCGCATGCGCTCCTGCGCCAACCGCAGGAGGTCGCCACCTGTGGCCGCCGCCGCGTTGAAGTCCCAGGCCATACGTGAGGATAGGACGGGGGTGGCGGCGGGCCACAGGTCTGTTACGGACAGTGGCAGGAAGAGGTCACGCGTAGTGGCACTTGACGTGGGCGGCGACGTCGGCGGCCGCGTCCGGGCCGTAGGCGGCCGCGAAGCGCTCCAGGAAGACCTTCTGCCCCAGCTCGTACTCCTGGCCGCCCACCCGCTCCAGCACGTGCGTGGCCGTCAGGTTGCCGATCTGCCCGCACCGCTCCAGCGGCAGCCCCCACGCCAGCCCCGCCAGGAACCCGGAACGGAACGCGTCACCCACGCCCGTCGGGTCGGCCTTGCCCAGCTCGGGAGCGGGCACCACGTGGATGGACGGCTCGCCCTTGCGGTCGATGCGCGCGCCCTTCGGCCCGAGCGTGGTGATGCGGACGCCGACCCTGTCCAGGATCTCCTCGTCCGACCAGCCGGTCTTCTGCTCGATGAGCCCCTTCTCGTAGTCGTTGGAGAAGAGGTAGGCGGCGCCGTCGACGAGCTGGCGGATCTGCTCGTCGGCCATGCGGGCCAGCTGCTGCGAGATGTCGGCGGCGAACGGGATGCCGCGCTGGCGGCACTCGTCGGTGTGGCGGAGCATCGCGTCGGGGTCGTTGGGGCTGATCAGCACCAGGTCGAGGCCACCGATGCGGTCCACGATGGGCTGCAGCTCGATGTTGCGTGCCTCGGCCATCGCGCCGGTGTAGAACGAGGCGATCTGGTTGTGGTGCTCGTCCGTGGTGCACAGGAATCTGGCGGTGTGGTGAGCCTCGGAGATGTGCACCGAGTCGCAGTCGACGCCGTGGCGCTCGAGCCAGGAGCGGTAGTCGGCGAAGTCGGACCCCACCGCGCCGACGAGGACCGGGCTGAGGCCGAGGCAGCCCATGCCGAACGCGATGTTCGCCGCGCAACCTCCCCGCCTGATCTGCAGGTCGTCGACCAGGAACGAGAGCGAGACCCGGTCGAGCTGCTCGGCGATGAGCTGGTCGCCGAAGCTGCCGGGGAAGGTCATCAGATGGTCTGTCGCGATGGAGCCGGTGACGGCGATGCGCACGGGATTCTTCTTCCTCGTTGTCAGCAAGCCAATGAGCCACACGAGAATACGCGACACCGCAACAACCTTCATCTTGCCCGGTTGGAGGCGCAGTTCTCTCGTACGGCGAAGCCCGCTCGCAAGCCCCCGGGCCCCTGAGCTCCGGTATCCCAGAAGACCCTGAAGAGAAGATCCTAAAGAAGGGATCCGTCACGGAGGGCTCGCAGCCTGCGGAGGTCAACCACTCAGAGGGCGAGGCCACTGCAAGAGAAGGGTTGAGGTCCCAAAGCAGTTGAGGTCCTCAGGGGGTTGAGGTCCTCAGGGGGTTGAGGTCCCTCGGGGAAGCACCCCCGGGAGGGGTCTGGGCGTGCGAAAGTCCCGCGCGCCGGTGTGGCGGGCGGGACCTCCAGAGGTGACGCCTAGTTGAACGAGTCGCCGCAGGCGCAAGAGCCAGTGGCGTTGGGGTTGTCGATGGTGAAGCCCTGCTTCTCGATCGTGTCGACGAAGTCGATCGTCGCGCCGATGAGGTACGGAGCGCTCATCCGGTCAGTGACAACACCCACCCCGTCGAAGTCCGACACGACGTCCCCGTCCATCGAACGGTCGTCGAAGAAGAGCTGGTAGCGCAGCCCGGAACAGCCGCCAGGCTGCACGGCAACGCGAAGCTGCAGACCCTCTTCGCCCTGCTGCTCCAGCAGGCTCTTGACCTTGGCTGCGGCCGCGTCGCTAAGAAGAAGGCCCTGCGCCGTGGTCTCGCTGCTCTCAACCGTCATGTGCTGACTCCCGCGTCTGGATCAGCCGCACTGTCACGGCTGTCTGTTTCTGACGTCCTACCTAGACGGTAGCAACACCTTGGCCATGCCACACATTCCCGGCCCCTCCTATACAACTGGATCATGGAGAACTCCCCCAGGAGGTTCGACGCCTTCATCTCCTACTCGCAGGCGGCCGACGGCGCGTTCGCCCCGGCGCTGGAGCAGGCGCTGGAGATGCTCGCCAAGCCCTGGAACAGGCGCAGGGCGCTGGAGGTCTTCCGCGACTCCACGGGCCTGTCGCTGACCCCGCACCTGTGGCCGGACATCAGGCGGGCGCTGGACGACTCCGGCTGGCTGGTCGTCCTGGCCTCGCCGCAGAGCGCGGCCTCGCGCTGGGTGGGCGACGAGATCAGGCACTGGCTCGACACGAAGGGCCCGGACAGGATCCTGATCGTCCTGACCGGCGGCACCTGTGCGTGGGACGGCGAGGCCGGGGCGTTCCACGGCGACTCGACGGCGATCCATCCCGCGCTGGTGAAGGCGTTCGAGCAGGAGCCGCTCTACATCGACATGAGCTGGGCGAAGGAGGCGCAGTCCCTGGAGGGCCCGCGGTTCAGGCGGGCGGTGGCGCAGATCGCCTCGCCGATGCACGGCGTGCCGCCGGAGGATCTGGAGAGCGAGGCCGTCCACCAGGAGCGCAGGGTCAGGCGGCTGGCCAGGAGCGCGATCGCGGCGCTGGCGACCCTGACGACGGCGGCCACGCTCTTCGCGGTGCTGTTCGCGAGCGAGGCGGGCACGGTGAGCAGGCAGCGTGACGCGGCGGTGGCCCGCGCGCTGGTGGCGGACGGGGAGCGGCTGGGCGAGAACGATCCTGAGCTGGCCAGGCGGCTGGCGCTGACGGCGTGGCGGCTGTCGCCGACGGCCGAGTCGCGGGCCAACCTGCTGTCCGCGCTGTCCCGCCCCGGCCTGGCCGTACTCCAGGGGAAGCGGGGGCGGGTGGCGTTCGACGCCGCGGGGACGACGCTGGCGACGGGCGGGCGGCTGTGGGACGTGGGCACGCGTCGGCCGGTCGCGGAGCTGGCGACCGAGGGGAGCGTGGTGTTCGGGGGCGTGACGCTCGCCACGGTGGAGGAGGACGGGACGGTCGGCGTCTGGGACGCGAGGACCAGGACCAGGACGAAGACCGTGAACGGCACCGAGGTCGCCTTTCACGCGACCCGGCTGGCCGTACTCGACCAGGACCGGGTCCGGCTGGGGAAGGTGAGCGTGGAGCACGAGCTCTGCACCGCCCTGGCCTTCTCCCCCGACGGCAGGTGGCTGATCACCGCGAGCGAGGACAGGCTCGTCGTCTGGGACGCGAAGACCGGCAAGAAGATCAGGACTATGCGCGACGTCGCCCGCCAGGGCCTGGTGAGCCTGGCCGTCAGCCCGGACGGCCGGACGGTGGCCACAGGCGCGGTGACGGTCCACAGCGGCCCGGACGACCGCCGCGTCAGGCTGTGGGACGTCAGGAGGGGCGAGTGGCTCGGCGACCTGGACGGGCACACCGACGAGGTCACCTCGCTGGCGTTCAGCCGCGACGGGCGGCTGCTGGCCTCGGCCAGCGCGGACGAGTCCGTGCGGGTGTGGGACATGGCCACCTGGCGCCCGGCCACGCCGCCGCTGACCGGGCACACGGACGCGGTGACGTCGGTGGCGTTCGGCGCGGGCGGGCTGCTGGCCTCGGCGCAGGAGTCCGGCGAGGTGCGGCTGTGGGAGATCCCGTCCGGCCAGACGCTGAAGCCGGGGCACGAGGGGAAGGTCGACGCGGTCGCCTTCGGCCCTGACGGGACGCTGGCCACGGGCAGCGGCGGGTTCGGCCCGCAGATCACCGGGCTGCCGCGCGGCGACAGGGACGACAAGGTCAGGCTCTGGCGCGGCGGACGGCCGGCCGGGGTGATCGCGCTCGGCGGCGGCGAGAGCGTCGACGCCCTGGCGTTCACCCGGCAGGGCGGGCTGGTCGTCGGCGCGGACAGCGGGCAGGTGTCGGCGTGGGACCCGGTCACCCGCCTGAGGATCGGCCCCGCGATCAGGGCGCGGGCACCGGTGACGGCTGTGGCGGTGGGCAAGAACCTGATCGCCACCTCGTCGTCCGGTTCGCGCCTGAGCTTGTGGGACGCCAGGACGGGCGCGCCCGTCACCAGCAAGCTGGCGGTAAACGCGGAGAACCCGCTGGCGTCGTCGCTGGCGTTCAGCCCGGCCGACGGCAATGTGCTGGCCGTCGCGGACAGCGGCAACCAGGCCAGGCTGTGGGACACCGCGCGCGGCACGCTGCTCGCGACCCTGGCCGGGCACGCGGGCCAGGTGAACACGGTCGCCTTCAGCCCGGACGGCGCGACCGTCGCCACGGGCAGCGCGGACAACACCGTGCGGCTGTGGGACTCGGCGACGGGCGCGCAGCGGGCCGGGCGGATCGGCGCGGGCGCCGACGTGCAAGCGCTCGCCTTCAACCCGGTCAACGGCCTGCTGGCGGTCGGCGACGCCGACGGCGACGTGCGGCTGTGGGACGTGGAGGCGCGCAGGCCGGTCGGCGAGGCGTTCCCCGCGCACTGGTACGGGGTGACCACGCTGGCCTTCAGCCGCGACGGCAGGACGCTGGCCTCGGGCGGCGTGGACTTCCAGGTGCGGACGTGGGACGTGTCGGCGATGCTCGACCCTGTCGCCTCGATCTGCCACCGCGCGCCGCGCCCGCTCAACGCGGCGCAGTGGGCGGCCTACCTGCCGGACGTGGAGCAGGAGGCCCGGTTACAGGCGTGCTGAGACGATCGTCTCCGGCTCGCGCACCCCGGCCAGCCTGGCGAACCCCATGGCATAGCCGTACAGATCAGCTTGTACGGCACGCAGTTCCGCACGGCAGGCCAGCGCGTCCGGCCAGGCGGACTCCGCCGTGCGCGGGTTGGCCCGCTCGAACTCGCTCAGCCTCGGGTGCCACGTGGAAAGGAACGGCCGCAGGACCTTGTTGAGCATCGTGATCGCCAGGTGCTCCACGGTCTGCCCGCCGGGCACCGGCGCGGACGGCCTGGTCGACTTGAGCGTGTCGCGGGTGGTGACGAAGAGCCCGTGCAGCGAGCCGAGCGCCTCGCGCACGAGGCCGTCGTCGTCGTCGAGCGGCTGGGTGGACACCCGGGTGACGGTCTCGACGAACAGCCGCCAGGCCACCTGCCTGCTCTCGTCGTTGACGACGAAGGTGAGCTCGCTGAGCTGCGGCACGCTCACCCTGACCTCGGTGAGCCTGGCCGAGCGCTGGTAGAAGCCGAGCCCTCCGGCGGCGGCGAGCCCGGCCAGGACGCCGGTGGCGACGAAGACGGCCCGCCCGCCGAGCGAGGCGAGTTCGAAGACGGCCAGCCCGGCCACCCCGCCGATGACGGCTGCGGCGGCAAGCTTGATCCACATGGACGATCACCCTACCCCCGGATAAATCCCTCCAAAAGATGTGCCAGAATAGGTATCGTCACTTAGACGATAAGGGGTCCGGTCATGACACTCCCACTGTTCGTCCTGGGCACGAGCGCCGATCCGCACAGCGAGAAGGGCGTCGACTGTCCCGGCGAGCTGCCGTCGGCTTCCGACCCGCTGCTGGTCGAGCGGGCCCGCAAGGCGAAGGAGGCGCTCGGCGAGCGGCTCTTCATCCTGGGACACCACTACCAGCGCGACGAGGTCATCCAGTTCGCCGACGTGACCGGCGACTCGTTCAAGCTGGCCCAGCAGGCGGCCGCGCGGCCCGAGGCGGAGTTCATCGTCTTCTGCGGCGTGCACTTCATGGCCGAGTCCGCCGACATCCTGACCACGGCCGACCAGCGGGTGATCCTGCCCGACCTGGCAGCCGGTTGCTCGATGGCCGACATGGCCACCTTCGACCAGGTGGAGGAGGCGTGGGAGGCCCTGGAGGACGCCGGGATCGCCGACGACGTCATCCCCGTCACCTACATGAACTCCAGCGCCGACATCAAGGCCTTCTGCGGACGGCACGGCGGCGTGGTCTGCACCTCCTCCAACGCCAAGCGCGCCCTCGACTGGGCGTTCGAGCGCGGCAAGAAGGTGCTGTTCCTGCCCGACCAGCACCTGGGGCGCAACACCGCGGTGCTGGAGATGGGCATGTCGCTGGACGACTGCGTCCTCTACAACCCGCACCGGCCGCCCAAGGCCGACGACCTGCGGGACGCCAGGATGATCCTCTGGCGCGGGCACTGCTCGGTGCACGGCCGCTTCACCGCCGAGTCGGTGGACGACGTGCGCGAGCGCATCCCGGGCGTGAACGTGCTGGTGCACCCGGAGTGCAGGCACGAGGTCGTGCTCAAGGCCGACTACGTGGGCTCGACCGAGTACATCATCAAGAAGCTGGAGGCGGCGCCCGCCGGGTCGAGCTGGGCCATCGGCACCGAGCTCAACCTGGTCAAGCGGCTGGGGCAGATGTTCCCCGACAAGAACGTCTCGTTCCTCGACAAGACCGTCTGCTACTGCTCCACGATGAACCGGATCGACCTGCCCCACCTGGTGTGGGCGCTGGAGTCGCTCGTGCTGGGCGAGGTCCCCAACCAGATCACGGTCGACCCGGACACCGCGCACTGGGCCAAGGTCGCGCTCGACCGGATGCTGGCCCTTCCGTAACTAGTCGGCGAAGGCGTAGACGACCTTCACGCTGACGCCGACGGTCTGCTGCCCCGGGGTGATGGAGGCCGCTTTGTCCTCCATCGCGCCCGCGGCGAACATCAGCGGCTGCGGGCCGCCGCCCTGCACGTCCTCGGCGACGGAGACGACCTGGCCGAGCGGGCGGCCCGCCAGCTCGGCGTAGTGCTTGGCCTTGGCCGCCGCCTGCTTGAACGCCCTGGCCCTGGCCGCCTTCAGCGCCTTGGCCGGGTCGGACAGCTCGAAGGAGATGCCGTTGAGCCTGGCCTCCTCACCGATGCTCGCGACCGAGTCGATCACCTTGTCGGCGTTCGTCAGGTCGCGCACGACCGCCTCGACCCCCTGGGCGGCGCGGTAACCGGCCACCTTCGGGTAGGTCTCGTACTCCGGGCCCAGCGACACCTCGTTCGTGCGCAGGTCCTTCTCCTCGACCCCGGCCTCGACCAGGGCGTCGCGCAGCTTGGCCGCGGCCACCCTGGCGCCCTTGAACGCCTTGGCCGCGGTCTCCTCGCGCACCTCGACTCCCGCCGTGATCCGCATGACGTCGGGGGCGGCCGAGATGGCGCCCTCGCCGACGACCGTGATCTGCTCGTGCGTGTGGTCCATCGTCACCCTCGCAGAGTCCGCCGATGCGGCCCCGCCGAACATCCCGATGCCCGCGAAGGCCGCGGCGGCAACCGCTATGGCATGAGTCAACTTGATCATAAGCGCCATGTCACCATCGGCAGGCGTTTCCGCCCGGAACCGACGCGGTGACTTGACCGATTGATTCCTAGGGGGACGTCCTGGTGTAACGGACGCCCATCTTGTCGAAGTCGGCCGCCTTGGGCGCGGTGGCCAGCACCCGCTTCACCTCGCCGTTCATGTCGACGACGACCGCCTCGTAGCCCGCGCCCTTGGTGCGCCACCCGGCGATGTGCTCGTCGTCCCACCAGCCGATGAGCCTGGTGCTGATGAACGGGATGCTCACCTCCTGGCCGGACTCGCCCGTGGTCGACTTCGCGCAGACGCTGTTGCCCGCGGCGGCGCAGTGGGTCAGGAACCGCTCGCCCGACGGGGAGACGTCGTCGCTCTCCACCCACACGGGCGAGCCGCCGCTGGACAGGGTGCGCAGCAGGGAGCCCTTGAGGTCGTAGAAGCGCATCTTGCCGCCCACCCAGGTGCCTACCGAGCGGCTGTCGCCGTTCCAGAAGAAGCGCCACTCCCCCGCGCCCTTGTCCTTGACCTCGAAGGCCTGGCCGGTGTGGCTGGCGACGTCGATGATGGCGTAGCCGTACGGCTCGCTCTTGTTGTTCCTGGCCCGGTAGAGCGTGACGAGGCCGTGCTCGCCGTCGGGCGACCAGCGCGGGGTGGTGGGGTAGATGGGCGCGGCGGTGAGCTTGACGCTGGTCTTCTCGCCGGTGCGGTGGTTGATGATCGACACCTGGGCGTAGTAGTCGCTGGTGTAGTCGACGTCGGTGCCCAGCGCGAAGGTTCCCGCGCGGTTGAGCGTGTACTCGAAGTAGGCCTTGCTGGTGGTGAACCTGGTGGAGTCCTGCTGCCTGATGTAGACGCTCTTGCCGTACTCCAGGCTGTAGGAGGTCAGCTTGACGGGGTCGTCGTCGCTCTCCTCGATCACGACGGAGGTGCCCGGCAGGGTGACCGTCCTGGTCGCCACCGGCACGTCGGCCGAGGGGGTCGGGGTGGGCGCCCGCGTGGTGGTCGGCGGTGGCGTGGGCGTCGGTGAGGTGGTGGCGAGGTTGAGCGTGGACAGCTTCACGGCGGCGAACACGCCGCCGACCAGTAACACCACGACGGCCACGGCCGCCGCCGCGACGATCCACCCGACCCGGCTGCCCTTCTGCACCGGCCGCGTCGGAGGGAGCGGCGGTGGCTGCTGCTGCTGCTGGTGCTGGTAGTAGGGGTACGGCTGAGGCTGGGGCTGGTATTGAGGCTGGTACGGCGGGGGCGCTGCGACAGCCGTTCCCTGGGCCAGCAGGGATGGCGGCGCGGCATTCGGGACGGACTGAGGGGCGGGGGCGCCGGCGTGCCCCAGGAGGCGCAGCAGCGCATCCCCGGCGCTGGGCCTGCGCATCGGATCCTTGGCCAGGCAGTCGGCCACCAGCGAGCGCAGGGCGGGGTCGGTGACCGAACCGACGTCCGGCTCGGCGTTCATGATGCGGTTGAATACCGCGGCCAGGCTGTCGGTGCCGAACGGGGCCTGCCCTGAGGCGGCGTAGAGCAGCGTGCACGCCCAGGCGAACATGTCGGACTCCGGACCGGGGCTCGACTCCGTGAGCTGCTCGGGCGCCATGAACGACGGCGTGCCGATCGCGGCGGCGGTCAGCGACGAGGTCAGGTCGAGCGCCCTGGCGATGCCGAAGTCGATCACCCGCGGCCCGTCGGAGGCGAGCAGCACGTTGGACGGCTTGAAGTCGCGGTGCACGATGCCCGCCTGGTGGATGGCGACCAGCGCGGTGATCGTCCCGATGGCCAGGCGGTGCAGCGAGGCGCCGGAGCGCGGGCCCTGCTGCTGGACGACCTCGGTGAGCGTGGGCCCCTCGATGTACTCGCTGACGATGTAGGGGCGGTTGCCGAACAGTCCGGTCTCGACGACCTGGGCGGTGCAGAACGGCGCCACCCGCCGCGCGACGGCCACCTCGCGGACGAAACGTTCCGAAGCCTCCCTGTCCCCCGCCAGGTCGGCGCGCAGCAGCTTCACCGCGACCTTGGCGCCGTTCTTGTCCGTGGCGAGGTAGACGGTCCCCTGCCCGCCCTCACCGATGCGCCCGCTCAGGGAGTAGTCCCCGACCGCGGCGGGATCCCCTGGCCGCAGGGCCATGAGGTCCGGCATTTGCTACCCCCACAAATGGCTTCTTTTCCGCCATTCTGGTGGGTCCGAGCGCGCTGCGTCACCTCTTCTGCGGACGTACCAGCGGGAACGGCAGCGTCTGGCGGATGGAAGCCCCGGTCAGGAGCATGACGAGCCGGTCCACGCCCAGCCCGAGCCCGCCGGTGGGCGGCATCGCGTACTCGAGCGCGCCGAGGAAGTCCTCGTCCAGCTCCATCGCCTCGGGGTCGCCGCCGGCCGCCAGCAGCGACTGCTCGGTCAGCCTGCGCCGCTGCTCGATCGGGTCGACCAGCTCGGAGTAGGCGGTGCCGAGCTCGGAGCCGAAGGCCACCAGGTCCCAGCGCTCGGCCAGCCTGGCGTCCAGGCGGTGCGGCCTGGTCAGCGGCGACACCTCGGCGGGGAAGTCGATGTAGAAGGTCGGCGCGGTCGTGCGCGCCTCGACCAGGTGCTCGTAGAGCTCCAGCACGAGCTGCCCGCGCCCCCATTTCGCGTGGTACGGCACGCCGAGCCGGTCGCACAACCTGCGCAGCACGTTCGCGCTGGAGTCGACGGTGACCTCCTCGCCTGCCGCCGCCGAGATCGCGTCGTTGACCGAGACCACAGGCCACTGTCCCGAAATATCAACACCTTGCACGACGTGCCCGCCCGTGGCGGCCAGCGCCGCCTCCTGGACCAGCTCCCTGGCCAGGTCGAGCATCACCCGGTAGTCGGCGTAGGCCTGGTAGGCCTCCAGCATCGTGAACTCGGGGTTGTGCTTGTGCGAGACGCCCTCGTTGCGGAACGTCCTGCCCAGCTCGAACACGCGCTCCACCCCGCCGACGCACAGCCGCTTGAGATACAGCTCGGGCGCGATGCGCAGGTAGAGCTTCAGGTCGTAGGCGTTGATGTGGGTGGTGAACGGCCTGGCGTTGGCGCCGCCGTGCACGGGCTGCAGGATCGGCGTCTCCACCTCCAGGAAGCCGCGCCCGACCAGCCCGTCGCGCAGCGCGTGCACGGCCGCGCCCCTGGTACGCAGCATCCGGCGCGCGGCCGGGTCGGCGATCAGGTCGAGGTGCCTCTGCCGGACGCGCGTCTCCCCGCTGACCTTTCCCGGCAGCGGGTGCAGGGACTTGGCCGTCATCGTCCACGCCTCCACCAGTACCGACGGCTCGCCCTTGTCCGACAGCGCCACCTCGCCGCGCGCGCCGACCAGGTCGCCCAGGTCGACGACGCGCCGCCAGCGCGTCATCGCCTCCGGGCGGGTCAGCATCAGCTGCCGCTCCCCCGCCCAGTCCCTCAGCGTGACGAAGATCACCCCGCCGTGGTCGCGCACCCGCATGACCCGTCCCGCCACCACCACCTGCTCGCCGACCGTGTCCGCCTCCGCCGTCGTGTGCGTGCGCTCGAAGACCGGCGGGTACGGTTCCGGCACCAGAAGCAGCTTGGCGGCACGGACCCCGGCCTGCTGCTTCACCTTCACCGGCGGCTCAGGCGCCTCCGCCGTGACGGGCAGGGGCTCCTGGGGACGGCTCTCGCCGCGCCGCAGCAGCGTCGGCAGGCTCGGCCCGGCCAGGAAGCCCTCGGCGATCGCCGAGGCCAGCCCCACCTTGGGCAGGTCGCGCGTGTCGGCATAGGCCAGGAAGCGCGGCACCCACTCGGGCCGGTACTTCACGTTCGACCGGTAGAGCGACTCGAGCTGCCACCACCGGGAGAAGAACAGCAGCATCCCGCGCCAGGCGCGCAGCACGGGGCCCGCGCCGATGCGCGCACCCTCCTCGAACGCGGAGCGGAACACCGCGAAGTTGAGCGAGACGCGCTCGACGCCCAGCTCGGGCGCCTTCTTGACGAGCCCGGCGACCATGAACTCCATCAGCCCGTTGTCCGCCTCGCGGTCGCGGCGCATCAGGTCGAGCGACAGTCCGCGCTCGCCCCACGGCACGAACGACAGGATCGCCGCCTCGTCTCCGTCCGCCGTCAGCGCCTCGACCAGCACGCACCTGCCGTCCGCCGGGTCACCCAGGCGGCCGAGCGCCATGGAGAAGCCGCGCTCGGTCTCGGTGTCGCGCCAGGCGTCCGCCCTGGCGATGACGGTGCGCATCTCGTCCTGGGACAGCTCGGCGTGCCTGCGCACGCGCAGCGTGTACCCGGCGCGCTCGGCCCGGTTGACGGCCTGCCGTACGCCGCGCATGTCCCTGCCCTGCAGGGTGAAGTCGGACACGTGCAGGACGGCCTCGTCGCCCAGCTGCAGGACCTTCAGTCCCGCGCGGTCGTAGGCCTTCGCGCCCTCCTCGCCCGCGCCGATGGCCGCGGCGGTCCAGCCGTAGGCCGTGGCCTGGTCCATCCACTTCCTGATCGCCGGTTCCCACGCCTCCGGGTCGCCGATCGGGTCGCCGCCCGCGAGGCTCACCCCGGCGACGACGCGGTAGGAGATCGCGCTCTTGCCGCTGGGCGAGAAGATCGCGGCGCGGTCGCGGCGGGTGGCGAAGTAGCCGAGCGAGTCGCGCTCGCCCTCCCCTGCCAGGAGCTCGCGCAGCCTGACCTCGTCGCCGGGCAGCAGCTCGGCGATGGCCCGCTGGGAGCGGAACAGCACGGCGAAGGCCAGCAGCAGGGCGATCGCGCTCATCAGGCCGATGAGGAAGGCGATCCAGGCGTGGCCGTGCCCCTGGCGCGTGAGGTCGAGGTCGAGCGCGCCGCCGAGCGTCCGCTCCAGGGTCCAGAGCACGCGTTCGGACGGCTTCAGCGTGGCGGGGAAGACCTCGACGAGCGCGAGGCCGACGCAGAACGAGACGCCGAGCCCGGCCAGCAGGGTCAGCAGCGCCTTGCGGAACGCGGCGCGCTGCACCTTGGCGTAGAACTCCTTCCTGGCCAGGACCAGCACGACCAGCAGGGCGAGGGTGACGACCGCGTTGGCGGCGTTCCTGCCCAGTGACTCGCCCTCGGCCAGGCTCGGGTCGTACCAGACCAGCAGGAAGAACAGGGCGAGCGCGACAAGGCTGAGGATGAGGAAGGCGACGAACAGCCGGTGGGCGGCGCGCTTGCGCCGGGCGATCGCACCGGCGAGCAGCGCCAGGAACACGGCGTAGGCGAGGTTGGGCTCGACGGGGAAGACGACGTCGCCGAACCAGGAGGTGACCGGGGCGAGCAGCCTGCGCAGCGGCCTGAACAGCGCGATCGCGGCGGAGTAGGCGGCGAGGACCGCCAGCGCACCCGCCAGGGCACGCGGCACCCACCCCCAACGCGCCGTCATTGTTCGGATATACCCGACTACTCTGCGTTAAATCGGCAGGCCTGGGCCACGGCGGACGGGTTGCTCTCGTGCACCATGTGCCCGTCTTTCTGGAGCCTGACCAGGCGGGCGCGCAGGTCGTGGGCCAGCGCCTCCTGGCAGCGGTCGCGCCTGCCCGCGCTGATCACCACCGCCCTGACGTCGGGGAAACGGTGTTCCTGCCGGATCTCCAGCAGGTCGGCCGCCATGTCGCGGTAGGCGAGCCACTCCCCCGCCCCCGCCGCCAGGTGCGCGCCGTCCTTGCCCGCGGGGACGGCGAGCGCGTGCAGGCCCCAGGTGCCGCCCAGGGCGGGCAGCCAGCGGCCGACGGCCCTGCCGAGCTTGGTCGTACGGCGTTGCTCCTTCGACTCGCAGCTCGGGTCCACCAGGACCAGGCCGCTGACGCGCAGGGGGTGCAGCCGGGCGAACGCCTCGGCGTGCCAGGCGGCCATGGAGTGCGCGACCACGGTGACGCGCTGGGGGTGGCCGGGGGCGAGCGCCGCCAGGCGGGCGGCCTCGCCGTACAGGGTGGGTGGGGTGGGGCTCGCCGGGCTGTCGCCCAGTCCCGGGCGGTCGAAGCGGATCACCGTGTGGTCCTTGGCCAGGTCGGCGGCGACGGCGTCCCACTGCGCGCAGGTGCCGCCCAGACCGGAGGCGAGCAGTACGGCGGGGCCCGAGCCCTCGCTGACGACGTGCTGCCTGCCCGGGGGCTCGTGGGCGACGTCGGAGGTGGCGAGCCTGATGGCGAGGTAGAACAGCCAGGCGGCGACGAGCAGCACCTGGGCGCGCTGGGCCACCCCGACGGGGCCGTGCAGCGGTACGGCCACCAGCGTGACCAGCGTCGCCACCAGCGTGGCGGCCGCGATCACCCAGGCCACGCGCGAACGCCAGATCCTCGCCAGGACGACCATGGAGATCAGCACGCTCGCGGTGGCGGCGACGCTGGTGAAGGTGTGGATCAGCGGGCCGCCGTCGCAGGCGGGGTCGCTGAGGGCCGCGCAGTCGAGCGGGAACACGCCGTCCGCGATCGTGAACACCCCGAACGCGGCCAGCGCCAGCCACCCGAGCCACTCCTTGGGCACTCTGGGCACGACCGCGACCCCCAGGAGGGTGAGCAGCCCGGTGAGCGCGTCGGTGAGCCTGAACAGCACGGACCAGGGCTGGTTCTTGGCGGCCAGCTCGCTGAGATAGCCGTGTGTCCTGTCCACTGCCGGGGTGGCGAACTGGCCGGGGATCCACGCGCTGTAGAACACGGCGGCGACGACGAACGCCCCGACCGCGACCATGACCAACCTTCGCTCCACGTGATCATTAGATCACCTTCAGCGATCAAGCTCTCGGGCGGGTGAGGGCGTCGACGGCGGCCTGGGAGGTTTCGATGACGATGGTGTGGTAGCTCTCGATGCGGGAGATCACCGCCTCCCGCGGGCCTTCCAGCCACTCCTGGCTGCTGTAGAAGGCCTCCTCCTGCTGCTGGTGGGCGTCCAGGGACGGGAAGGCGCGCATGATGTACGCCTCCTCCCAGTCCGGCTGCTCCCTGACCAGCGACGCGCCGTAGTCGACCACCGTGATGCCGTGCTTCTCCAGCATCGGCACCGCCTCCTCGTGCATCACCCGCACGAACGCGTCAGTGGTGCCGGGCTTGAGGCGATAGGTGCGGATCTCCAGAATCATGCCCGCAATGTAGCGCTCAGAGCCCCGGCGCGCCCCAGACCGGGAACCACCGGCCGAGGTCCTCCTCGATCTTCAACTCCCCGGTGAGCGCGGCCCGCCCCTGGAGCTCCAGCGCGTTGTCCCTGCGCTGGCCGTCCAGCGGGGCGAACGGGTAGAACGTGCCCCGCTTGTACAGGTACACCACGGCCAGCCGGCGCCCGCGCTGGTCGGCGAAGGACACCAGCGAGCACAGCAGCGACGGCCCGAACCCGGCGCCCTCCAGCGAGGAGTTGACCGCGTGCAGCTCGGTGACGAGGTCGCTGAGCGCGGACGGCTCCCGGCGCACCAGCAGCCAGGTGTAGCCGTAGGAGTCGCGCGACTCCTCGACGCGCTGGCCGAGCAGCGCCTTGACGTCGGCCTCCAGGGTGGCGAACGCGCCGCCCTCCGCTGCTCTGAAGCACACGGAGCCCAGGCCGGTGGGCTCCAGCCCGGTGGCCGCCTGGAGGGTGACGGCGGCGGAGGGGAGGGCGAAGAGGGCGTCGAGGTTCGGCTTGGCTGGCTGCGAACGGCCCAGCAACGCGTCAAGCCACTTCATCGACCCCAACCCCAAATCTCACCAGCCCACCACACACCAACACCCCGGACCACTCACCGCACCCGCGCCCCGGGCCACCACTCACCCACCCTGCAACACACCGCGCCCCGGACCGCTCACCCGCCTGCCAGCCATGCAGCGGGATCGGGCGCCACTGCTCTCCGCACGTGGGAGTGAAGCCCCAACGAGGCTCCTGTCCACGGGACGCCCGTTCATGGGGGGCCGCTCCGTGCGGGGATGCTCATGTGATCACCCATGGGGCGGTCTCCCCCCGTGGCAACGTGCACGTTCCGGGTGACCGTACGGAAAGACCGTCATCGGCCCAGCTCCGCCGAGATGCGGGCCAGTTGCTCCAGACGCTGCTCCAACGGCGGGTGGGTGGAGAACAGCGACGAGATGCTCTTCCCCGACAGCGCCGGCGTGAAGTAGAAGGCGTTGAACGGCTGCGCCTCGCGCAGATCCCTCGTCGGGATCCTCGCGATGTCCCCGGTCACCTTGGTCAGCGCGCTCGCCAGGACCGACGGCTGCTGCGTGAGCAACGCCCCCGCCCGGTCGGCCGCCAGCTCCCGGTAACGCGACAACGCCCGCGTGAGCAGGAAGCTGATCGCGTAGACGACCATCGACACCAGCATGATGATCAGCCCGACCGGCAGCCCGCCCTGGTTGGAGTCCCTGCTCCGCCCCAGCCCGCTGTAAAGCGCGAACCTGGTCATCAGCCCGGCCACGATCCCGAGGAACGACGCGATCGTCATCACCGCCACGTCGCGGTGCGCGACGTGCGAGAGCTCGTGCGCCAGCACGCCTTCGAGCTCCTGCGGCTCCAGCCGCCGCATGATCCCCGTCGTCACGCACACGACGGCGTGTTTCTGGTCCCGCCCCGTGGCGAACGCGTTGGGGACGTCGGAGTCGGCGATCGCCACCCGGGGTTTGGGCATGTCGGCCATGGCGCACAGCCGGTCGATCATGCCGTGCAGCTCGGGGGCCTCCTGCGGGCTGACCTCCCGCCCGTGCATCGCGAACAACGCGATCCTGTCGGACAGGAAGTACTGCACCAGCAGGAAGCCGCCGGCGATCAACAGCACGGTGATCGCTCCGACGCCGACGGCGATCAGAGCGGCCACGAAGGCGACGTACAGCAGCCCGATGAGGAACATCGTCAGAACCATGCGCCTGGTCAGGCCACGGTCCGACGCGAACCGGGTAGCCATCGGCTAACCCGGGATGAGCCCCGAGTCGCCAAGCATCTCCCGGACTTCCTCGATGGAGGCGTCCGCGGGGGGCAGGATCAGCTCTGACGGCTCAAGGCTGTCGTCGGGAAGGGCCTTGCCCACCTGGCGGACCTTCTCCAGCAGCGCGTGCAGCGCGACGCGGAATCTCTCCTCGTCGTCGGCGCCGATGGCGGATTCGAGCTCGCTGTCGAGCTCGTTGAGCACGGCGACGTCGTCAGCCGCGATCTCCACCTGGCCTTCGCCCATGACTCTGATGATCATGCGCCCTCCCCCGGGTGGGGCAGCTGCTGCGTCTGCGGAGCCTGCTGGGGCTGCGGCTGAGCGGCCGGCTGCGCCGGGCCGGGCTCGATGGCGCTCTTGGGCGCCGGGCCCTGGCCGAGCTCGGCCTTCATCCTGGCGAGCTCCAGCTCGACGTCCATGCCGCCGCCCATGCGGTCGAGCTCGGCCTGGATGTCGTCGCCGCGGGTGCCGGTGAAGTCGTCGAGCGCACCGCTGGCGAGCAGCTCGTCGATGGCGCCTGCGCGCGCCTGCATCTGAGCCGTCTTGTCCTCGGCGCGCTGGATCGCGAGACCCACGTCGCCCATCTCCTCGGAGATGCCGGAGAACGCCTCGTTGATGCGCGTCTGCGCCTCGGCGGCGGTGTAGGTCGCCTTGATGGTCTCCTTCTTGGTGCGGAAGGCGTCCACCTTGGCCTGGAGCCGCTGGGAAGCCGTGGTGAGCTTCTCCTCCTCGGCCTGCAGGTTGTCGTGCTGCAACTTGAGGTCGGCCATCTGCGTCTGCAGATTGGACCTGCGCTGCAGCGCCTCACGCGCCAAGTCCTCACGCCCGACGGACAGCGCCTTGCGGCCCTGCTCCTCATAGCGCTTGGCCTGCGCGTCGATTCCGTTCATCTGGAGCTCGACCCGCTTGCGCGAAGTGGCGACGTCGGCCACCCCCCTGCGCACCTTCTGCAGCAGCTCGAGCTGCCGCTGGTACGAGTAGTCAAGGGTCTCGCGCGGATCCTCCATCTTGTCCAGGGCCTTGTTGGCCTTGGACTTGAAGATCATTGAAAGTCTCTTCATCACGCTCATGCGCGTCGGCCGTCCCCTTCTTAGGTCGTGCTGTTGGTCACCCACTGCAGCGCAGCCGCCTTGGGATTACCCTACGCATAACGCACGGAGGCGTCACTAAGTTGCAGTCCAGGTAGGGTTAACGCGTGTTGCGACGCCGATCCCAAACCTCCGTGGACGACACCCCCGTCCCCGCTGACGATCCTAAGCCCCAGGGCAAGGGACGTCCTACTCCCAAGCGCCGGGACGCCGAAGGCTCACGCCGCCGGCCGGTCACGGCTCCCAAGGACCGCAAAGAGGCCTACAAGGTCGCCAGGGCCAAGCAGGCCGCCGACCGGGACAGGGCTCGCAAGGGCATGCTGGCCGGCGACGAGAAGTATTTCCCGGCCCGCGACCGCGGTCCTGCGAAGAAGTTCGCCCGCGAATGGGTTGACTCCCGGCGGCTGCCGAGCCAGTACTTCCTGCCGTTCTCGCTGCTGATCCTGGTCGCCACCTGGATCCCGTGGCCCACCGAGATCCGCAACGTGGTGCTCGGCTGGGTCATCACGATCGGGTGGCCGCTGATGATGTTCGGCGTGCTGTTCACCTCGGTCTACGTGGCGTGGAAGGTGAAGCGCGAGGCCGCGGCCAAGCTTCCCGGGGAGAGCATGAAGGGGGTCGGGTTCTACGCGGCCATGCGGGCGCTGCAGATCCGCAAGCTCCGCTTCCCGCCGCCGCAGGTGCTTCCTGGCGGCAAGCCGGTCCCTCCGAAGAAGTGACTTTCCTGTACGGCTCCCGCCGTACAGGAAAAGAAGGTCAGTCGCTACCACATGCGGCGGCGAAAACCTCTTCCCAGCCGGGCTCTGCCGGTGCCTGGCAGCTGAAGGACGGCTCCCACGTGACCTCGTAGTTCTCGGTGGTGGACTCGTCATAGTGCGGGAAGACAGAGTTCTCCAGCCACTGTTGCGCGCAGAAGAGCAGGCCCAGCACGACGACCACGGCCGCCCAGCGCTGCACCCTGCGGCGCGCCACGGGCTCCTCGGGCAGGCTCGGGAGCGGCAGGTCGGGCAGGCGCGGCGGTTTCGGCGGCGGCTTGTCGTAACGCGCCAGATCCGCCTCGGTAGGCCTCCCCAGCACGGGCACCGGCGGCCACGACGCCACGACCTCGGGAGTTTCTGGCTCCCTGAGCGGTGTTCTCCGCCTTCTCAGTAAGGCGAGTGCGGCGGCTGCGGCCAGGGCGGCGGCGAGGACGGCCAGCGCAAGCCGTACACCAAGAGATCTTCGCGACACCAGGCGCACCCTATCCCAAGCCTCGTGAAACTTCTGATTTCCCGATGATCTTGCCAACCACCCCGGTGTAAAGAACGTCACACCCGTTGGGGAGAGCAAGGAAGATCAACGGGGAGTGACAAGTGAAGACGAGCAGACGGGGATTCCTCGGTGTTGCCGTGGGGACGGCAGCGACCATCGCGACGGCGAACCGCGCCGAGGCAGCGGAACCACTCATCGAACCGGCCACCGACCTGCCCGGCGTCGACGCGCCGAGCACAGCCACGCTGACACCGTTCGCGGACGCGCTGCCTGTTCCGCCGGTGCTCAGGCCGCGGGCGAGGGAAGTCACGCTGGAGATGCGCTCGGTGCGCAGGCGGCTGCACTCGCAACTGCCGCCGACGCGGCTGTGGACGTACGAGGGCTGCTTTCCCGGCCCGACGATCGAGGTACGGCGCGGCCAGAAGGTGCGCGTCGGCTGGACCAACCGCATCGAGGGCGAGAACGTGCCCGTCACGGCCGTCCAGGTGCCCGCGGGGCCCGCGGTCCCGGTCAACCAGCCAGGACGCGACGGCGCCACGCCCAGGGCTGACGTGGCGGCGATCCCGCCGTGGCTGGTGGTGCACCTGCACGGCGCGATCACCGGCGCCGGCAACGACGGGTGGTCGGAGAACGGCCTGGCGAGCGGGGAGACGCAGGCCGTCGAGTACCTGAACGACCAGCCGTCCACCGCCCTCTGGTACCACGACCACGGGATGCACGTGGGCACGTGGACGGTGTTCTCGGGGCTGCTCGGCGCTTACCTGATCAGGGACGACGAGGAGGAGGCGCTCGGGCTGCCGCGGGGCAGGCAGGAGATCCCGCTGATCCTGTGCGACCGCAACCTGGACACCACGGCGGACGGGCTGCTGACCGGCGACCTGCTGCACAAGGTGCAGATCACCGCGACCAGCCCGAAGGTGGTGACCAGGGCGTTCGCCGGGCCGTACACGCTGGTCAACGGGGTGATCTGGCCTTACCTGGACGTTGATCCACGCTGGTACCGGTTCCGGGTGCTCAACGCCTCCAACGCGCGCACCTACCGGTTGCAGCTCGTCGACGAGAGCACGGGGCAGCCGGTGGTGGGTGCGGTCAAGCAGATCGGGTCGGACGGCGGGCTGCTGCCTTCGCCGGTTTCCTTGGACGGGGCGCTGGTGCTGTCTCCGGCGGAGCGGGCGGACCTGCTGGTCGACTTCAGGGCGTTACGCGGGAAGCGGGTCAAGCTGGTCAACACCGCTCCCGGGGTCGCGCCTGGGGCGCCTGCGCCGTCGGCGAACATCCCGTTTCCCGAGGTGATGCAGTTCAGGGTGGCTGATCGGCGGCCGAACGACGGGTTCACGCTGCCTGCCGTGGTGTCCCCTAGCTTCAGGCGGACGACGCACGACGACATTCCCGCCGATCACGGGCACCGGCTGGTGCTGACGATGGTCGGGGGCGGGGACCACGCGCAGATGTGGGAGATGGAGGAGGACCCGGCTGCCACGCCTGGGGCGGAGGGGGTGGTGCAGGTCGACGGGAGGACGTATCGGCGGATCGCGCGGATGCCGGATGACCAGGTCAACTTCTTCGCCGCGGTGGGCGGGTGGGAGGTGTGGACGTTCCTCAACGTGGCGCCGGCGTTGCACCCGATGCACATCCACCTGATGCGCTTCCAGCTCCTTTCCCGTGACATTTACGACATTTCCGGCATCGACATCGCGGGCGGGACGACTCGCAGGCCGCTGGCGCGTACGGGACCGGGTGTCGTGGACCCCAACGAGCAGGGGTGGAAGGACGTCGTCAGGGTGGGTCAGGCGGAGGCGGTGAAGGTCGCGGGACGCTTCAAGGGCGGGTCGGGGCGGTATGCGTACCACTGCCATCTGCTGGAACACCAGGACGAGGGGATGATGCGGCCGCTGGTCGTCTTCCCCCCGGCGGTGCTGGCCCTGCGGGGGGCCCACGACCACCACCCCCATTTCCTCACCGACAACCGCTAACCGCCTTCTGGGGGGTTCCGAGGACCACCCCTCTGAGTGGCCAGGGCTTTCGAGGGAGTGCCCCTCACTTGACCGACCCTCCCTTTGAAGACCCGAGAGCTTCAAAGACACGAGAGGGGGCTCCCGCCGCACGAAGCCGGGCGTCGTGGGACCGGGCGTCGCGGGCCGCCGCGTCGTGGGACCGGGCGTCGCGGGCCGCCGCGTCCCAGGAGCGGGTCTCACGGGCCGCGGGTCTCACGCGGTGGTGCGGCCCTTGGGGCTGGTCACGGGGTTGTTGTGGGGTGCCAGGTCAGGCGGCCTCGTGATGCCTTGGGGAGGTAGCCGTTCAGGGGGTGTCTGCCTTCCAGTGCGTCGGCGGTTGTGCTCAGGAAGGCGTAGTAAGCACCGGCCTCCGACAGTGGGGGTTGGCCTGGGGCGAAGGGGAGGGTGGCGGCATTCGACGTGCAGGTGGCGCGCCACTCGTCGCGGATCTCGCGGATGCTTCTCGTCCCTCCGCCCGGCAGGGGGAAGCCGCCGTTGTGGCGCAGGAGGGAGGCGCGGAGGTCGTCGGGGAAGTCGAGGCCTGTCTGCGACTCGGCGATCGCGATCGTCCGTGCCCTCCCCGGTGACGTCAGGACCGCGTACGACTTGGGTGCGTTCGTCTGGAGCCAGCGTTCGATCCTGTGCCACTGGCGGTTGACGGCCCGCCGTACGGAGGGGTCGAGGGGGCGGATCGCCAGCGGTCGGCGGGTGGGCGCGCACGGGTCCGATACAGCGCCAGGGGTCGGCGTGCCGGTGGCTGAGGTCGGTGGGTTGGTGGTGGGGAAAGCGGAGGTCTGCGGCCCCGACGGGCTTCCCGTCCCAGGTGGGGTGCCCGTTCCAAGCGGGGTTTCTGTGCGGGAAACGGCTGGCGGGGCTTCGGCGCGGGATCCGCCGGTGCCGCCGTCGGCGGCTCTGGCCATGGCGTACACCCCGGCCGCGATCATCAGCGCCACCACGACGCACGCGAGCAACACCACGATCCACACCCGCCGCCGCGGCTCAGGCGCAGGCGCGGGGATCACCACGGCGGCAGGTGGGCGGCGGCGCAGGCGGAGGGCTATCGCGACCATCACCGCGGCGGTCAGCGCCAGCCGTACGAGACTCAGCACCCGTCGCACCCTAGTCGGGAAGCTCCCATGCCAGTTCCCCCTCCTCCACCTCTGGCACCCACCCGTCCAGGTCGCCGCCCTTCTCCAGCACGTCGGCCGTCCACTTCAGCAACGCGTAGTACGACCGCCGCCACGGGTCCTCCGGCGCGAACGACGTGCCTTCCTCGTTGAAGTACCAGCCGACGTCGCCGACCACGGAGTCCAGCACCAGGTTGCCCCCGTCCCCGAAGTCGCCGAACGGGATCATCCTGGAGCTCCACCACGAGTTGCGCGGGTCCCCCTCGTCGCCGGGGTCGATCTCGCACATCATCGTCCAGGTGTGGACGATCTCCTCCACAGACATGTTCCAGTGCCCGAGGAAGCCGAAGCCGCTCTCGCTGCTGCCGTCGTGCCTGAGCAGCGAGGCGCGCAGCGAGTCGGGGAAGCGCAGCCCCAGCTTGGCCTCAGCCTTGGCAATGTCGCCGGGTGAGGCGGGCGGGGCGAGCCGGGCGTGGGTCCTGGGCGCGTGCACGCGCAGCCAGGCCTCGATCCGCCGCCACTGCCGGTCGACCGCCTTCCGCACCTTGGCCGTCACTGGTCGTACGGCAGGCGCGCGCACAGGCGGATCGCACCCGGCCTCGCGCGGGAAGTCGGGCACGTAGTCGACGTTCCCGTCGGAGTCGACCGGCTCCAGGGGCGACGGATCGGGGGCGACCGGCTCCGGGTCCGAGGTGTCGGCGGGCTCCGGAGAATCTCGCTCCCTCACGAAGATGGCGTACTTGCACTCCGATCCCGCGCAGCCCGCAGGTGCCACGGCGGCCGTCGGCTTGGCGAACGTCCACGTCTCGAAGAACTGGGCGCAGCCGCCCAGCACCAGCGCCGCCGCGACCAACGCCGCCCACAACGTCCACGAACGCCCGCGCACCGGAGCAGGCTGAGCCACCGGTTCCGGGCGCGCGCCCGACGAGCGGCGGCGCAGCCGTACGACGATGGCAGCGAGGACGGCCGCGGTGAGAACCGCCCTGACGAGCTTCAGCACAGATCAATAGATATCGGGTTTTGTCCGACGACAGAGGCGGTTCGGGGTGATCTTGCGCCCGCACGCAGGGTGACGTTCCGCATGCCGATAAAGTCGTATGCATGGAATTCCGTCACCTCGGCCGCAGCGGCCTCCGCATCAGCGAGATCAGCTACGGCAACTGGATCACCCACGGCTCCCAGGTCGAGGAGGACGCCGCCAAGGAGTGCGTGAAGGCGGCGCTCGACGAGGGCATCACCACCTTCGACACCGCTGACGTCTACGCGGGCACCAAGGCGGAAGAGGTTCTCGGCCGCGCGCTGCACGGCGTGCGCAGGGAGTCGCTGGAGATCTTCACCAAGGTCTACTGGCCGACCGGCCCGGGTCAGAACGACCGCGGCCTGTCGCGCAAGCACGTCACCGAGTCCATCCACGCCTCGCTGCGCCGCCTCCAGACCGACTACGTCGACCTGTACCAGGCCCACCGCTTCGACTACGCGACGCCGCTGGAAGAGACGCTGAAGACCTTCGACGACCTGGTACGCCAGGGCAAGGTCCTCTACGTCGGCGTCAGCGAGTGGACGGCCGACCAGATCGCCCAGGCGCTGAAGATCGCCGACGACATGGGCTTCGACCGGATCATCTCGAACCAGCCGCAATACTCCATGCTCTGGCGCGTCATCGAGTCCGAGGTCGTGCCGCTGAGCGAGGCGGAGGGCGTCAGCCAGATCGTGTGGTCGCCGATCGCGCAGGGTGTGCTCACCGGCAAGTACCTGCCAGGCCAGCCCGCTCCGGCCGGTTCGCGCGCCACCGACCCGAGCGGCGGCAACTTCATCAAGTCGATGCTCAACGACGACGTGCTCACCCGCGTCCAGCAGCTCAAGCCCGTCGCCGACGACCTGGGCCTGACGATGGCGCAGCTGGCCGTCGCGTGGGTGCTGCAGAACAAGAACGTCGCCAGCGCGATCGTCGGGGCGACCAGGCCCGAGCAGGTGCGCGACAACGTCAAGGCGGCGGGCGTGAAGCTCGAAGCCGACGTGATGAAGCGCATCGACGAGATCCTCGACCCGGTCGTCGAGCGCGACCCGGCCAAGACCGTCAGCCCGGCCACCCGCCCGTAATTCACGTTCATAAAGAAAAGCCCCGTGTGTCACACGGGGCTTTTTCCATTACTCGGGTCTCAATGACATTCCCGCGTATTCAACGCGGTCCTCTTCGAGCAGCGCGACCTGCTCGACGCCGCCTTCCAGCAGCTCACGCCAGTTCTCGCCGAGCCAGGACTCGGCGTCTGCCTGGCTCGGGAAAACCTCGCGCGGCAAAGGGCGATCTGTTACCTCACCACCATTTGCATTTTCATAACGCCATCGCCATGTCATGCCATACGCTCCTTTTTCCGCGGGTTCGCCGGCGCACCCTCCGACGGCACGAGAACCCTACTCCCGAGCATGGAGGTCAATCGATGCTGCGCGCATTCCGTGTCGCCGGATTCGCCATCGCCGCGACACTGCTCATGTCCGCCCCCGCCCTCGCCGATCCGTCCATCGCACCGGGCGGCCCCGTTCCCGGCGCGCCCGACCCGAACGTCCCCCGGCTGTGGAGCCTGTGGGAGAGCGACGGCACGGCGTGGCTGGCCACGGCGGTCACCGACGTCCCGGACGACGGTTCCGTCATCGGCTGGCGCTTCTCCGCCTCTCCTGACGGCACGGCCACGGAACCGCCGGGCGGTGAGATGCCCGCCTTCGAGGCCGTCTGCGGTAAGGATCCCGCCGCGTCGGGGCACAAGCGGGTCGTGATCGCCGTGGACTTCGGCGACGCGGACAGCGACGCCTACCCCGGCGAGCAGCCGCCCTCGGCAGCGCTGCTGAAGTGCGTGAACGGCGCGGAGAGCGCGACGGCCACGCAGTTGCTCGCGCTGGCCGCCAAGGCGCGGGTGGACGACAAGGGGGTGCCGCTGGCGATCAACGACTACCCGTCGAAGGAGAAGGGCGGCACGCCGCTGGCCGACGCGCCCGCCCAGCAGGAGGCCGCCGGTGGCGGGCTGCCGATGGGGTGGATCCTGGGCGGTGCGGGCGCGGTCGTGCTGCTCGCGGGTGGAGCCTTCGTCGCCACCCGCCGCCGCACGAAGGTGTCATCCTGATCGGGTGCTGATCGAATTCCTCGGTACGGCGGGGCCGAGCGGCTGGCCGGAACCCGGGTGCCCGTGCGCCTCGTGCGGCGGGCTCCCGCAGGGCCACCGCCGCCCGACCGAGATCGTCGTGGACGGCGTCCGCCTCGACCCGGACGCCGCCCACCCCGGCCTGCTCTTCCACAGGGCGAGCACCGCAGAAGCGGCCGGATCTACGGACGTGCCAGGGTCTACGGACGTGGCCGGATCTGCGGGCGCGGCCCGGCCTACGGACACGGCCTCGTTTGCGGGCGTGGCCGGATCTGCGGGCGTGGCGGGGGCTTTCGAGGTGGTTGTGGCTGATCTCGACGGGCTTCCCGGGCTGCTGGCCGGGCTTCGGGCGCGGGGGCTCGTCACGCCCGCCACGCGGGTGTTCGCGGTGGGCGTGGATCACCGGGTGCGCTCGGAGGAGGAGCTGGCCCGGAGGCTGGCGTATTGGGGGGCGCGAGCCGTACCCGACGGGACGGTCGTCGACACCCGGCAATCAGCCACCGAACCCCCCGTGGCGAGGCGGGCGCTGGTGCTCGGCGGGTCGAGGTCGGGCAAGTCGGCCGAGGCGGAGCTGCGGCTGCTGGCTGAGCCGCACGTCACGTATGTCGCCACAGGTCCGAGCGGCGAGGACGACCCCGAGTGGCGCGCCCGCGTCGAGGCCCACCAGACGCGGCGGCCCGCCCGGTGGGCCACCCTGGAGACCACGGACCTGGCTGGGGCGATCGAGAAGGCCACCACGCCGCTCCTCATCGACGGGCTGGGCACCTGGATCGCCTCGGTCATGTGGACGGACGGGGAACGGCTGGCGGAGCGTTGCGACGAGCTCGTGACCGCGTGGCGGCACGCGCCGACCCGCATCGTGGCGGTCTCGGACGAGGTGGGGCTGGGCGTAGTGCCGTCCACCTCCAGCGGCAGAGCGTTCCGCGACGCCCTGGGCGCCCTCAACCAGCGCCTGGCCGCCGAGTCCGAGGACGTGACGCTGGTGATCGCCGGACGGGTCATGCGCCTCTAGAAGCGACCCCGGAGACTCGCCAAGCGCCAGCCCCCCGAGCCCTTGAGGTCTTTGAGGTGCTGAGGTGTCGGATTTGGCGGGCTGATGGGTGTTGAGGCTCTTGAGGCGGTGGGTGTGGGGTCTAGGGGCGCAGGGCTCGGGCGTACCAGCGGCCGTCGAGGTGGTCGACGTGCAGAGGCCGCCCGAAGCACTCCGAGAGGTTCCCCGACGTGAGCACCTCGCGCACCGGCCCCGCCGCCTGCACGCGGGCGTCGCGCATGAGGAGCGCGTGCGTGGTCGTGGCGGGCACCTCCTCCAGGTGGTGCGTCACCGTCACCGTGGTCAGCACCGGCCGCGTCGACGCGAGGTCCTCGATCGCCGCGATCAGGTCCTCCCGCGCGGGCAGGTCGAGCCCGGCGAACGGCTCGTCGAGCAGCAACACCGCCGGATCCGACATCAACGCCCTGGCCACCCGGATCCGCGCCCGCTCCCCCTGCGAGCACACGCGGAACGCCCGGTCGGCCAGGTCCTTGCACCCCAGGTCGGCCAGCATCCGCAGGGCCCGCTCGCGCTCGGCCGGGCCGTACTTGTCCCAGAGCGGGGCGCTGGTCCCGGTGTGCCCGGTCAGCACCACGGTGAGCGCCGTGGCGCCTTCCTCCTCCATGAGGTCCTCGTCGACCAGCCGCTGGCTGGCCGCGACCAGCCCGATGTGGCGGCGCAGGGCGCGCAGGTCGACGCTGCCCAGCCGGTGCCCGAGGACCGCCGCGGTGCCCTCCGTCGGATGACGTACGGCGGAGGCCAGCGACAGCAACGTCGTCTTCCCGGCCCCGTTCGGCCCGAGGACCACCCAGTGCTCGCCGTATTCCACCCGCCAGTCGATCCCGGCGAGCAGCGTCCTGCCGACCACCTTGACGACGACCCCGTCCAGTTCCAGCGCATGCATCCGGCCACTTTATTGTTCCGTTGTGCTCTTTCAGGACATCAACCGCCTCACCGGCTACGACGAGCGGCAGCGCATGATCCCGACCGACCGGGACGCGCTCGCCGCGCTCGTGGCCGCCGTGCGCGACCCCGAGGACTACGCGACGCTCCGCGCGCTGGGGGTGGGGCTGTTGCTGCTGGGCGAGTACGAGGCCGCCAAAAAGCGCCTGAGTCAGGCGCTGGAGCTGGCGGAGAACGACCGGATGCGGCTGGCGGCGATGGTCAACCTGGCCGACGCCCACCGGTATTCGGGCGACGCCGGGACCTCGGAAGAGCTCCTCCGGGAGGCGCTGGAGCTGGCGCGGGGGGCGGTGGGGGACATGGTGTCCTTCCCGCTGCAGCACCTGGGGAAGACGCTCGGGGAGCTGGGGCGGGTCGAGGAGGCGCGTGAGGTGCTCCTGGAGGCGCTCGCGCTGCGCCAGGGGCAACCCGAGCTGGTCGCCGGCACCGAGGCGGCGCTGCGGCTGCTGGAGACGTCCTGATGGGCCTGCGGTTCGCGGTGGGGACGCTGAGCGTCTTTCCCGTGCGGGTCACCCGGGTGGACAGGGAGGTCGCCGGGCGGGCCATGGTGCTCGCGCCGGTCGTCGGGCTGGCGCTCGGGCTGGTGGCGGCTCTCCCCCTGCTGGCCGACCGGGGGTTGCTGGGGGCGGCGCTGGCGGTGGGTCTGCTCGCCGCGCTCACGCGCGGCCTGCACCTGGACGGCCTGGCCGATCTGGCGGACGGGCTGGGGAGCGGCAAACCGGCCGCTCAAGCGCTGGACATCATGAAAAAATCGGATATCGGGCCGTTCGGGGTCGTGGCGCTGGTGTGCACGCTCCTCATCCAGGTCGCGGCCGTGGCGCAGGCGGGCCCGGTGGCGCTGGTGGTCGCGTGCGTGACCGGGCGGCTGGCGCTCACGTGGGCGTGCAGGTTCGGGGTCCCCGCCGCACGTCCCGGTGGTCTCGGCGCGATGGTCGCGGGCACCGTACGGCCCGCGCTGGCATGGACGGCCACCATCGTGGTGATGGCTGCTGCCGCGCTCGCCGGGTGGACCTTCGTGCTCCCCCTGGCTGTTGCCGCGGGCCTCGGGGC
Source organism: Nonomuraea sp. NPDC050556 (assembly GCF_044457355.1). Classification (NCBI taxonomy): domain Bacteria; kingdom Bacillati; phylum Actinomycetota; class Actinomycetes; order Streptosporangiales; family Streptosporangiaceae; genus Nonomuraea; species Nonomuraea sp. NPDC050556. The sequence continues at coordinate 3,817,872 of NZ_JBITGU010000001.1, forward strand.
GGCGTTGTTGCTTCTCCGTCACGCCACCCGCAGGCTCGGCGGCGTCACCGGCGACGTGCTCGGCGCCCTCGTGGAGACCGCCACCGCCACCGCCCTCGTCGTCACCGCTCTACTGGGCTGAACCTCAGCAACGCGAACCCCAGCACGGCCAGCAACCCCCACCCGACGAGCCCGGTGAAACCCGCGATGGCCAGGTTCGGCGGCGACTGCGCGTCGCCGGTCGCCACCAGCAGCGCCGGGGTCACCGCGTTGATCGACGCGTGCGCCACCACCGCGGGCCAGATGCTGCCGGACCGCAGCCGCAACCATCCCATGACCACCCCGGCGAGTACGCAGAACCCGACGAAGTACAGCGCCGCCCACGGCCCCAGGCCGGGGTAGTTGTAGCCGAGCAACGTCAGCGGCGCGTGCCACACCCCCCAGATCACCCCGGACAGCACCAGCCCGCCCACCACCCCGCGCGAGGCCACCAGCCGCGGCAGCAGCCACCCGCGCCACCCCCACTCCTCGCCGAACGTGAAGATCGCGTTGAGCAGTGGCCCGGCGATCACGGCCCCGGCCACCTGCGCGACAGCCACCGGAGCGAGATTCTCCGGAGCACGCGCGCCCAGCACCTCGCGCAGCACGCTAAAACCGGCCAGGTCGAGCGAGACCAGCCCGAGACCGGCGCTGATCAGCTGGGCGGCCACGATGAGCACCGGCACCCCGACCCAGGCGCCCACGACGAGCAGCGCCGTCCTGACCTTCGACCCGCCCAGGGTGAGCCCGGTCTCGGCCGCCCACTGCTTGAAGGGCGTACGGCTGAGCGCCCAGACGGCCAGCACGCCCAGCGTCGGCGTGAACATCATCACCACGGCCAGGAACCCGAAGGACGGCGTGGCCAGCCCGTCGCCGAGCCAGAGGGGAAGCGCGACCAGCCAGGACAGGCCGAACGCGACGGCCAGGAAAACGCGAAGCACGGGGACACTCCATTTCACGGTCAGGGGGGACGGCGCGTGAGCATGAGGCACTGATGGGGATCGGCGGGGAGGAAGGGCTCGTGCCGGTGGGTCATGAGCTCACCCGCTCCTCGATCAGCGCGTTGATCAGGGAGGCCCCGCGCGCCGCGTCGTCCACGCTGATCACGAGCTGCCCGCCGGACCGGTACCGCAGCACCAGGCAGTCGCCGCCGCGCAGCATGATCGCCGCGCTGCCCGGCAGGCCGCGCAGCCCCCAGCCGCCGACCTGGCTCGGGAACCGCTGCTCCGACCACGCCTTCTCGATCTTCGACAGGCGGATCCTGCGCACCGGCCACCCGAACGGCCCGAACCCGACGGCCACGCCGTTCTCGCTGACCCGCACCGCGATCGTCGAGCACAGCAGCCCGGCCACCAGGAGGATCGCCATCGCGGGCAGCAGCGCCCAGGTGACGGCGGGCCGGCCGACACCGAACAGCTGCAGGACACCCATGACCACCAGCACGACGGCGGGGAGCGCGGCCAGGAGCGAGAGCCAGGGGTTGGTCAGCCGCGAGACCCACACGGAACGCTGTCCCGCGCGCAGCTTGAGCTGCGGCGGCGTCTCGCCGGGCAGCGGAGGCTGGTCGGGGGCGCCCCTGCCCAGGTATCCGGCGGCGAAGGCCGCGACCAGCGCGCCGCCGACCGTGACCACCAGGGAGGCGCCGCGCAGCGCGGCCTCCTGCCAGGACGGCCGGTCGAGGTTGGCCCAGAGCGTGGACAGCTGCATGCCGACCGCGAACACGCCCATGCCGAACAGCGAGCCCCACCAGTACATCCGGCTGAGCCTGCGGGCGAACAGCCCGCCGTGCAGGGCCAGGCCCATGAGCACCGCCCAGCTCACCAGCCAGACGGCCAGGCTCGTGACGGCCACGATGAGCAGCGTGTCAGCCCGGTCGGGACCGTCGCCCGACCAGTGGACGGCGAGCGGGTCGGGCAGCCGGTCACGCAGGGCCAGGGGGACGGTCACGAGCACGGCGGTGACGAGAAGTCCCCACACGGCTCCGACGACCTTGGGGCCGTGCCTATTCGTGCCCTCACTTCGTTCGGTCATGGCAACTCCTTGATGATGTCGATGAGGTCCGTACGGCGGTAGCCGTACCGTTTGGCCTCTTCCAGCAGCTCACGCGCCCGCTGGACGATCACGGCGCGGCCGTCGGCCTGGCGGGCGACGCTGACGCCGCGCCCCCGCCTGAACTCCAGCAGCCCCTCGTCGCGAAGGTCGCGCAGGGCGCGCAGCACGGTGTTGGCGTTGATGCCCAGCGCGTCGGCCAGGTCGCGGGCCGGCGGGAGGCGGTCGCCCTCGGCGTAGGCGCCCTCGCCGATCGCGCGCCTGATGGCCCCGGCGACCTGTTCGTGGAGGGGCCGGGGGTCGTTGAGATCCAGCGTCAGCAACATGATGCCAATGACGCTAGCACCATTCCACGAATGACGCTAGTTGAAGTAGCTCCATATTGGTGGGATGAACCCTCGTTTATGATTAGGTACAAACCCTGGATAGCATCGGTTTACGTGACCACAGTGCGGCTGAACTCAGCAGACCCCGTCTCATATGACACCGACGCTCTGATCGTCGGTTTCCACGTCGCTCCCGATGGCCTGACCCCCACGGCGGAAGGGCTCGACGCGGCCTTCGGCGGCAAGCTCGCCAACTCCCTCACCTCGGTCGGCTTCTCCGGCAAGCCCGGCGAGCTGGCCAAGGTCCCGACGTTCGGGGCGATCGCCGCTCCGCTGCTCGTCGCCGTGGGGCTGGGTGAGTCGCACGACCTGGAGGGCCTGCGCCGCGCCGCCGGCGCCGCCGTACGCGCCCTGGCGGGGACGCAGCGGGCCGCCGTCGCGCTGCCCGCGTCCGCCGACGGCGAGGCCGAGGCCGTCTCGCTGGGCGCGCTGCTCGGCGCCTACTCCTTCGGCAAGTACCGCTCCGAGGACAAGGCGCCCGTCGCCGAGCTGACCGTCCTGGGCGAGGGCTCCGCCGACCGCGCCGCCGTACTCGCCGAGTCCGTCGCCCTGGTCCGTGACCTGGTCAACACCGCGCCGTCGGACCTCTGGCCGGGCAAGTTCGCCGAGATCGCCGAGCAGACCGGCACCAAGGCCGGCCTGACCGTCGAGGTGCTCGACGAGAAGCAGCTCAAGGACGCCGGCTACGGCGGCATCGTGGGCGTCGGCCAGGGCTCGGTCAACCCGCCCCGCCTGGTCCGCCTCTCCTACAGCCACCCCGAGGCCGCCAAGACGCTGGCCTTCGTCGGCAAGGGCATCACGTTCGACTCGGGCGGCCTGTCGCTCAAGCCGTCCGCCTCCATGGACTGGATGAAGTCCGACATGGGCGGCGCGGGCGCGGTCTTCGGCGCGCTGGTCGCCATCGCCAAGCTCGGGCTCAAGGTCAACGCCATCGGCTACCTCTGCCTGGCCGAGAACATGCCCTCCGGCACGGCACAGCGCCCCTCCGACGTGCTGCACAGCTACAGCGGCAAGACCGTCGAGGTCCTCGACACCGACGCCGAGGGCCGCCTGGTCCTCATGGACGGCATCGCCCGCGCGGCCGAGGACAACCCCGACCTGATCGTCGACATCGCCACCCTCACCGGCGCGCAGATCGTCGCCCTCGGCTGGCGTACGGCCGGCGTCATGTCCAACGACGACGACGTCCGCGACCTCGTCGTCGAGGTCGCCGGCGAGCAGGGCGAGGGCGCCTGGGGCATGCCGCTGCCCGAGGAGCTGCGCAAGGGTCTCGACTCCCCCGTCGCCGACCTGGCCAACCTGCACCCCGAGCGCTGGGGCGGCATGCTCACGGCGGGCATCTTCCTGCGCGAGTTCGTGCCGGACGGCGTCAAGTGGGCGCACATCGACATGGCGGGACCCGCGTTCAACAAGGGCGAGCCGCACGGCTACACCCCCAAGGGCGGCACCGGCGCCATCACCCGCACACTCATCGGACTCGCCGAGCGGCACGCAAGCGCCTGAAACAAGTGAAAAGATGACGGCATCACATTCCGACAAGGAGCTTTCCTGTGGCCTATGACATCGTCGTCCTAGGTGGCGGTAGCGGCGGCTACGCCTGCGCGCTGCGGGCGGCAGAGCTGGGCAAGACCGTCGCGCTGATCGAGAAGGACAAGATCGGCGGTACCTGCCTGCACCGTGGGTGCATCCCCACCAAGGCCCTGCTGCACTCCGCCGAGGTCGCCGACGAGACGCGCGAGAGCGAGAGCTTCGGCGTCAAGGCCCGCTTCGACGGCATCGACGTCCCCGGCGTGCACGCGTTCAAGGACAAGATCGTCACGCGCGCCTGGAAGGGCGTGCAGGGACTGTTGAAGTCCGCCGGCGTCACCGTCGTCGAGGGTGAGGGCAAGCTGGTCGGCCCGAAGCAGATCCAGGTCGGCTCCGAGGTCTACGAGGGTGCCAACATCGTCCTCGCGACCGGCTCGGCGCCCAGGTCGCTGCCCGGCCTCGACATCGACGGCGAGCGGATCATCACCAGCGAGCACACACTCCGCATGGAACGGGTCCCCGCCTCGGTGATCGTGCTGGGCGGCGGCGTCATCGGCGTCGAGCTGGCCAGCGTCTACCGCTCCTTCGGCGCCGAGGTCACCATCGTCGAGGCGCTGCCGCACCTGCTGCCGCTGGAGGAGGAGTCGAGCTCCAAGCTGCTGGAGCGCGCCTTCCGCCGCCGCGGCATCAAGTACGAGCTCGGCGTCTACTTCGAGGGCGTCAAGACGACCGATACCGGCGTCATCGTCACCCTGGCCAACGGCAAGACCCTCGACGCCGAGCTGCTGCTCGTCGCCGTGGGCCGCGGCGCGGTCTCCTCCGGCATGGGCTTCGAGGAGCAGGGCATCGCCGTCGAGCGCGGCACCGTCACGGTCGACGAGCACTGCCAGACCTCGGTGCCCGGCGTCTACGCGATCGGCGACCTCATCCCGACCCTGCAGCTCGCCCACGCCGGCTTCGCCGAGGGCATCCTGGTGGCCGAGCACATCGCCGGGCTCAACCCGCCGCCGATCGACTACGACGGCGTGCCGCGCATCACCTACTCCGACCCCGAGGTCGCCTCCGTCGGCATCACCTCGGCCCAGGCCCGCGAGCGCGGCCTGGAGATCGTCGAGCAGGTCTACGACCTGGCGGGCAACCCCAAGAGCCAGATTCTCGGCACCGCGGGCGCCGTCAAGGTCATCGCCCAGAAGGACGGCCCGGTCGTGGGCGTCCACATGGTGGGCCGCCGGATCGGTGAACTCGTCACCGAGGGGCAGCTCCTCTACAACTGGGAGGCGCTGCCGTCCGAGGTCGCCCAGCTGATCCACGCGCATCCGACGCAGTCGGAGGCCGTCGGCGAGGCCATGCTGGCCCTCGCCGGCAAGCCGCTTCACGTACACAACTAACAAAGCCCTCGATAGCGAGAGAAGAAACGATGCCGGTCTCTGTACAGATGCCCCAGCTCGGCGAGAGCGTGACCGAGGGCACGGTAACCCGTTGGCTGAAGAAGGAGGGCGAGCGCGTCGAAGCCGACGAGCCGCTCCTCGAAGTGTCGACCGACAAGGTCGACACCGAGATCCCGTCGCCTTCGGCGGGCATCCTCACCAAGATTGTCGTGGCCGAGGACGAGACGGTCGAGGTCGGCGCCGAGCTTGCCGTGATCGACGAGAACGGCCAGGCCGGTGCCCCCGCGCAGGAGGCGCCCGCTGCCCAGGCCGAGCCTGAGCCCGCTCCTGCCGCCTCGTCGATCCCGCAGCCCGAGCCCACCCCGGCTCCGGCCCCTGCGCCCGCTCCGGCACCCGCGCCCGCCCCTGCTCCGGCCCCGGCTCCGGCTCCTGCCCCGGCGCAGCCCGCCTCGTTCCAGCAGCAGGCGCAGCCGTCCCCGATCGCCACGACGCCGGCTGCCGCGCCGTCGCCGCTGCCTTCCTCGGGTGACAGCCCCTACGTCACGCCGCTGGTGCGCAAGCTCGCCAACGAGCACGGCGTCGACCTGGAGGCGCTCACCGGCACCGGTGTCGGTGGCCGCATCCGCAAGCAGGACGTGCTCGAGGCCGCCAAGTCGCAGCGCGAGCAGGCAGCGGCGCCCGCCGCCGCTCCGGCCGCCGCAGCTCCGGCTCAGGCAGCTCCCGCGGCTCCCGCTGCCCAGGCTCCGGCCGCCCCGGTCGCCGCCGCTCCGGCCGCCGCTCCCGAGGCCGTCGAGGTCGACACGACCCTGCGCGGCCGTACGGAGAAGATGTCGCGCCTGCGCCAGACGATGTCCAAGCGCCTGGTGGAGTCGCTGCAGACCGCGGCGCAGCTCACCACGGTCGTCGAGGTCGACGTCACCAAGATCGCGCGCCTGCGCGACCAGGCCAAGGCCGACTTCCAGCGCCGCGAGGGCGTCAAGCTGTCGTTCATGCCGTTCTTCGAGATGGCCGCGATCGAGGCGCTCAAGCAGCACCCGAAGCTGAACGCCACGATCAACAACGAGACCATGGAGGTGACCTACTTCGACGTCGAGCACCTCGGCATCGCGGTGGACACCGAGCGCGGCCTCATCGCGGCGGTCATCAAGAACGCCGGCGACCTCAACCTGGCCGGGCTCGCCCGCAAGACGGCCGACCTGGCCGAGCGCACGCGCGCCAACAAGGTCACGCCCGACGAGATCACGGGCGGCACGTTCACGCTGACCAACACCGGGTCGCGCGGGGCGCTGTTCGACACCCCGATCCTCAACCAGCCGCAGGTCGGCATGCTGGGGACCGGCGCGGTCGTGAAGCGTCCCGTGGTGCGTGACACGCCTGAGGGCGAGGTCATCGCGGTGCGCTCGATGGTGTACCTGGCGCTGACCTACGACCACCGCCTGGTGGACGGGGCGGACGCGGCGCGCTTCCTGGTCACGATCAAGAAGCGCCTGGAAGAGGGCCGCTTCGAGGCGCAGCTGGGCCTCGCGTAGTTTTCCGCTGAGAGGGGCGGGGGGGGGGGGGGGGGGCCCCCCCCCCCCCGGGGGTGGGGGGGGGGGGGGGGGGGGCCCGGCGCCCCCCCCCCCCCGAGCAAAAAAAACCGGCCGGGGACGACCCCCCCCCCCCCCCCGCCGGGGC
>NZ_JBITGU010000002.1:0-18143 GCF_044457355.1 Nonomuraea sp. NPDC050556
ATCATGCACTGGCTTTTAACACACTGTTGAGTTCTCAAGAAACGGACGCGTACACCCGCTAACCGATCAGGTGGCATTTCGTTCCGTTGTGTCTCAATCTTACGCGATTTGCCCGATCAGTGTCAAATCCGGAGACTTGCTACAAACCGGTCAAACCTACCTAGGATTTCGACCACCCCGCTTCCGGGGCAACCCTCACAACCTACCGTGTCATCCGACGCTTGTCGAATCGGCCTGCTGAGAGGGGGTTCGCCCTGAGGCCCGTCCGCCTTGTCAGGCGTCCGGCTCGCTCCCGGGGCGTAGTGAACAGTAGGTGCACACGGAGCAGCCGTCAAATCAAGAACAGAAGGGAAATCCAGCTTTTCTTTATGCCCGCAAGATCACGCTTGTCCTATCTTGCCCCAAGTGACTATTGCCGCCACAACTGCCAGACCAGCACCGAGACGCCTCACCCGCCCCATCTCCCCCTGGTGGGCATCGCTCGTAGCCGGCCTGTTAGCGCTCAGCGGCACCGGATCCGCCACCCTCAACGGCGACGAGCTCGCCACCCTCAGCGCCGCAGCCCGCTCCATAGACGGCCTCTTCGAGCTCTCCCAGAACATCGACGGCCACTTCCTGCCGTACTACCTCTTCATGCACTTCTGGGTGAAGGCAGGCACGGCCGAACTCTGGCTCAGACTCCCCTCGGCCATCGCCATCGCCGTCGCCGCCGGTTTCCTCGGCGACCTGGGCAGGCGGCTGCACAGCGCGCGGGCGGGCCTCACGGCCGGCGTCCTGCTCGCCGTACTGCCCTCCGTGTCCTACTACGGAGCCTTCGCCCGCCCCTACGCGTTCGCCGCCGCAGCGGTCGTCGTCTCCTTCTGGGCGCTGCACCGCGCGAAGGAAAGCGACAGGTGGGTCCTCTACGGCGTCACGGTCGCGCTGGTCGGGTGCACGCATCTGTTCGCCGTCCTCGTGCTCCCCGCACACCTCGTCGTGGGCCGCCTGCGGGCTCTGCCCGCGCTGGCGGCCGGTTGCGTCCCCGCCGCCGCCCTGGCGATCCTCGGGTACGGCGAGCGCCACGCGATCAGCTGGATCCCGCAGAAGGGTCCGGACGTGCTGCTGAAGTTCCCGAAGATGGCGGCCGGGGACATGGGCGTCGGGCTGCTGCTCTTCGCGGCCGCGATCGCCGGGGTGGTGCTGCTGGTCAAGCGGGACAGCGAGTGGGCGGGCGCGTTGCTCGGGTGGCTGGTCCTGCCGCCGCTCCTCCTGCTGGCCGTCTCGCACCTGGTCACCCCGGTCTACGTGGACAGGTACCTGTTCGTCACGGCCCCCGCGCTCGCGCTGGGCGCGGCCCTGCTCGTCGCCGACCGGCTCTGGGCGGCGATCGCGCTCCCCGTGGTCGCCGCGGCGATAGCCGTACCGGCTCATCTGGACGTCAGGGAGAGCAACGGCCGGTTCGAGGACTTCCCCGCGGCCATCGCGAAGATCACCTACAGGCACGGGGACGCCATCCTGTACGGGCAGAGCCCGCTGCGCGCCGGGTTCGAGTACTACGCGCCGGGCAAGCTGCCCGACGACGTGCTCAGGCTCAGCAGCTCGCCCAGCCCCACCGGCTTCGGCTTCCCGGAGAGCACCGACGTGCTCACCGCCATCGACGCCAGGAAGCGGCTCTGGGTGGTGTGGCGCGGAGCCCGTACGGCGGGCCCGAGCCTGCCCGTCTACAAGGCGGCCACCGAAGCGGGGTTCGCCCCGGCCAGGACCTGGCACTCCGCCGACCTGCCCGGACTGACCGTAAGCCTGCTTATCCGCCCATGAGTGGGTATTAGCCACATGTGACCGATCAAGCCGTTCCCAGAGCTGTGATCGTGCTGGTCGGTACGGCCGGCGCGTTCGTGACGCTGTTCGGCATGCGGGAGATCGCCTCGATCCTCGGCCCCATCGTGCTGGCGCTGGTGCTCGTCATCGCCGTCTCGCCGGTGCGCTCCTGGCTGGGCGAGCGCAGGGCTCCCGCCTGGCTGCAGGTGGCCGTGCCGTTCCTCATCGTGGTGCTGGTCCTGCTGGGGATGGTGGCGATCCTCACGCTGTCGGCCACCCAGCTCGCCTCGATCCTGCCCGGCTACTCGCCGCAGTTCCAGCGCCTGGTGACACAGGCGCAGCAGCTCGTCACCGACCTCGGGGTCAGCAACGAGCAGCTCAACAAGGCGATCCAGTCGTTCGACCCGGGCAAGCTCATCGGCTTCGCCCAGGGGCTGGCCACGGGGCTGCTCGGGGTGCTGTCGAGCCTGTTCCTCATCGTGGTGCTGCTGCTCGCGATGTCCCTGGACGCGCCCGTGACGGCGCGGATCATCAACGCGGGCCGGGAGCGCAGGCCGCAGATGGTGACGGCGCTGGCCACCTTCGCGAGCAAGACGCGGCGCTACCTGATCGTGTCGACGGTGTTCGGGCTGATCTGCTCGGCGCTGGACGTCACCGCGCTGTACTTCCTGAGCGTCCCGCTTCCCCTGTTGTGGGGGGTGCTGGCGCTCATCACGAACTACATCCCGAACGTCGGCTTCGTCCTGGGGCTGATCCCGCCCGCGACGCTCGCGCTGCTGGACGGCGGGCTGAAGCAGATGATCCTCGTCATCGTCGCTTACATGGCCATCAACGTGGTCATCCAGTCGTTCATCCAACCCAAGTTCCTGGGCGACGCCGTCGGGCTGTCGACGACGATGACGTTCCTGTCGCTGATCGTGTGGGCGTTCGTGCTCGGCCCGCTCGGCGCGTTGCTGGCGATCCCGCTGAGCCTGCTGACCAGGGCGTTGCTCATCGACAGCGATCCGAGCGCGGGCTGGGCGGCGGCGCTCATCTCGGGAGAAGACCCCGTTCCCGAGCAGCGCTGACGGCTCCCGTGCGGTTGTCGACGTCCAACTTCGCATAGATGTGGACGAGGTGGGACTTCACCGTCGCCTCGCTGATGAACAGCTCGCGGGCGATCTGCCGGTTGGACCGCCCGAGGGCCACCAGGGCAACAATCTCCACCTCTCTGGACGAGAGCCCCGGTGAGCGCATTCTGCGCACGAGCCTGGCGGCCACCGGCGGAGCCAGGACGATCTCCCCGCGCGCCACGGCCCTGATGGCTCCGAGCAGCTCGTCCGTCGGGGCGTCCTTGAGCAGGTAGCCCGCGGCCCCCGCCTCGACGGCGGCCAGGATGTCGCCGTCGGTGTCGTAGGTGGTGAGCACGAGCACCCGCTGCGCGAGCCGTTCGAGCACCTCGACGCCGGACAGGCCTGGACCGAGCCGCAGGTCGAGCAGCACGACGTCGGCCAGGGCCGCCAGCTCCAGCGCCGCCTCCCCCGACCCGGCCTCGCCGACGACCTCCAGGTCGGGCTCGGCGTCGAACACCGCGCGCAGGCCGCGCCGTACGACGGGGTGGTCGTCGACGATCAGCAGGCGGATCATGCCGCGACCGGGAGCGTGATCGCCAGGGCCGTGCCCTGGCCGGGCGCTGACTCCACGCACACGCGCCCGCCCAGCTCGGCGGCCCTGTCGTGGATGAAGCCGAGGCCGTTGCCCTTGGCGGCGAGCGGGTCGAAGCCGCGGCCGTCGTCGACGATGTCGAGCGCCACCTCGTCCTCCATGTAGGTCAGCGTGAGCCCGGCGCGCTCGGCGAAGGCGTGCCTGGCGACGTTGGCGAGCCCGCTCTGCGCCATCCTGAGCAGCGCGATCTCGGCCCCTCTGGGCAGCGCGTACGGCTCGCCGTCGAGCTGGAAGTGCACCCGCTCGCGCTGGCAGAGCCGGCGCAGCGCCTCTTCGAGGGAGGCGTCGAGCGCGGGCGGGGCCAGGGCGTACACGAACCTCCTGGCTTCGGCGAGATTGTCCTCCGCCGCCTGGAGCGCCTCCTTCACGTATCCGGAGGAACCGTCGGCGCGCAGCAGCAGGACGATGCTCGACAGCCCCTGCGCGAGCGTGTCGTGGATCTCCCTGGCCAGCCGTTCCCGCTCGGCCAGCACCCCGGCCTCGTGCTGGGTCTCGGCGAGCTCGGCCCGGGTGCGGGTCAGCTCGGTGACGAGCGCCCAGAGCGCCTGGTAGCCGAGCGTGGTGAGGATCGCGACCAGCGCGCCGACGGCGGGACCGACGAGCTGGGCCAGCTCGAACCGCCCCTGGTGGACGGCGAGCGTCACGACGACGGCCACGGTCAAAACCATCACAGCCGGTACGGCCAGCCGCATCGGCAGCAGGTGCAGCCAGAGGAAGAACAGCGGAAAAGCGAGCCACACGAACACGGGGCTGAACAGGCACAGCGCCAGCCATCCAGCCGTGACGGCGCCGAGCCAGACCCGCCCTTCGACGAAGGAGCCCGCGGCGTAGACGGCGCCGAGCGCCAGCCCGCCGCAGGCCAGGCCCAGCGAGCCCGCGCTGGCGACGGCGATCGCCAGGAGCGCGGCGAACAGGCCGTGCAACCCCCATTTCACGAAACGCATCTCCCGCATGCCTTCCAGCGTAGGAGCGGCTGTGACCTGCGCATCCATCCTTTGGTTGATCCTCGTCCCATCATGGGAGCGATGCCCGGGACGAGCGGCGATGAGCAGACTCACAGGGTGTTCATCGCAATCAGAGATATTCGTTATGCCAAGGGGCGGTTCGCCCTGATGGCTGCGGTCGTGGGGTTGATCACGCTGCTCGTGGTGCTGCTGTCCGGTCTGACCGCCGGGCTGCGCTCCGCCAGCGTGTCCGCGATCGAGCATCTTCCCGCTCAGAGCCTGCTTTTCGGGTCGAAGGTGTCCTTCGGCGAGAGCGTGGTCAAGGCCGACAGAACCAGAGGAGAGCCGCTCGGAGTCACCCAGACCAGGATCAAGAACGGCGAGGCCATCACCGTGTTCGGGGTCGAGCCCGGCTCGTTCCTGGCTCCCGGCAAGCTCGGGCCAGGAGAGATCATCGTGTCACCGGCCCTGGATCTCGCCACGAACCAGCGGGTCACACTCGGAGCCGACGAGTTCACCGTGGTCGCACAGGGGCCCGACGACTCCTTCAGCCACACGCCCGTCGTCTGGGCCACGCTCGACGACTGGCGCACGATGGCCCACGCCGAGCCGGGCACCGCGACCGTGCTCGCGCTCGAGGACGCGAGCGGCGTGTCGCTCTCCGACTCCCTGGCCGGGGTGGGCGGCTTCAGCTCGGAGAACTCCTCGCTGCTCACCATGCAGGGGTTCCTGTTCGCGATCTCGGCGCTGGTCATCGGCGCGTTCTTCACCGTCTGGACCGTCCAGCGGCAGGGCGACATCGCGATCCTCAAGGCGCTCGGCGCCTCGGGCCGCTACCTGCTGCGCGACGCGCTCGCGCAGGCGCTCATCGTGCTCGCCCTGGGCGCCGGGCTCGGCGGCGCGGTGGGGATCGGGCTCGGCGCGCTGGCCGAGCGGGTCATGCCGTTCACCGTGTCGGCGCCGACCACGCTCGTCCCGGTGCTGGCCATGATCGTGCTCGGAATGGCGGGGGCCGTGCTGGCCGTACGCCGGATCACCTCCGTCGACCCGCTGATCGCTTTGGGGAGCGCCAGATGAGCCTGGAAATGAAGGACGTGTGCCTGACCTACGCGGACGGCGAGGACCGCCTGGTGGCGCTGGACCGGGTGTCGCTGCACGTCGCGGCGGGTGAGCTCGTCGCGGTCGCTGGGCCGTCCGGGTCGGGGAAGTCGAGCCTGCTGGCCGTCGCGGGCACGCTGCTGCGTCCCGACTCGGGGACCGTGCGGATCGGCGGCGTGTCCGTGGGCGAGCTGAGCGCGAGCGAGCGGACCACCCTGCGGCGCGACCGGATCGGGATCGTGTTCCAGCAGGCCAACCTCATCCCGTCGCTCACGGCCGCCGAGCAGCTGACCGTCATGGACCACCTGCGCGGGCGCCCGCACGCGGCGACCGACCTGCTGGCCGCGGTGGGGCTGGCGGGCAAGGAGCACCGGCGGCCGCACCAGCTGTCCGGCGGCGAGCGGCAGCGGGTGAACATCGCGCGGGCGCTCACCGGCTCCCCCGACGTGCTGCTGGTCGACGAGCCGACCTCCGCGCTCGACCACGCGCGCGGCGCGGAGATCATGGCGCTGATCGCGCGGCTGTGCGCAGAACGGTCCGTGGCGACCCTGCTCGTCACGCACGACCTGGCCAACGTGGGCCACGCGCACCGGGTGGTGGAGATGCACGACGGCGTGCTGACGTAGCGTTGGTTCCATGTACGGCGAGCATCCTCCACCGCCCGGGCTGGCCGGTCGGGTCGCCTGCCTGTGGCACCAGACGACCTCGGCGGACGGCACCCACCTCGTGGTGCCCGACGGGTGCGTCGACCTGATCTGGGGGCCGACCGGGGTGCACGTGGCCGGGCCTGACACGGGTCCGATGCCGACGCCGATGCGGGTCGGCGACACGTACGCCGGGGTCAGGTTCCTGCCGGGGGCCGTGGGCGAGGTGTTCGGGGTGCCGGTGGAGGCCATGCGCGATATGCGGGTCCCGACCTCCGACCTGCCGTCTCCGTGGCGGGAGATGGCCGAAGAAGGTGGTGCGGGGATCGAGGGGCGGGCGCGTGTCCTCCTCACCGCGGTGGAGAAGCGGCTGCGGGAGACCGGTGCGCCTGATCCCGCGGCAGGGGCGATCGCCGCGGCGTTGCGCCGGGGGGTGAGCGTCCGTGAGGTGGCCTGGGATTTGGGGTTCAGCGAGCGGCAGCTGCACCGGCGGAGCGTGGGGAGCTTCGGCTACTCGCCGAAGACGTTGCAGCGGATCGTGCGGTTCCAGCGGGCCCTGCGGCTGGCCAGGGCCGGGGTGGGGCTGGCCGAGGTGGCAGCGGAGAGCGGGTACGCCGACCAGGCGCACCTCGCCAACGACGTGAAGCGGCTGAGCGGGGTGCCTATGACGCGGCTGCTAGGCGACCGTACGCCTGAAGGGTCCTGAGGGCGCCCAGGGTGAGGTGACCGCCCCATTCGTGGGCGACGACCGGGGTCCAGGACAGGAAGTTGGGCTTCCAGCCGCCGTCTTCGGGCTGGTCCTCGATGAGCGCGTCCAGGTGCCGGTCGAGGATCTCGTCGGTGAAGAGCGGCAGCGGGCTCGGTGCTGGGGCGAAGTCCAGGGGGAAGTGCACGGGGCCCTCGGCCGACGGGTCGAGCGTGACGGTGCCGAGGATCGCCGGGCGGATCCTGGCGAACTCGGCTGCCGCGCGGTCCCGGTCGGAGACGCGTTCCAGGAACGTGAAGAGCGCGCGGGCCTCGTACGGGGTGGTCTCGGTGGTGATGCGGGCGATGGCGTCCCAGCAGAAGTCGGTGGCCGGGCCCAGCCAGGGGTGCTCGACGCCGTGCTGGTGGAGCAGCCCGGCGATGGACGCCGTGGGGATCAGGTGGGCGGGCGGGTCGTCGTCGCTCTGCCACCAGGGGGCGCGGGGCATGTCGCGCACGCTGGGGAGGGCGAACGGGACGCCGCCCTCCTTCGTGGTGATCGTCTCCAGGTGGTCGCAGGCGGAGACGACCATCGGGTCGTCGAAGGCGCCGAGCTCGTCCAGCACCCGGAAGGCCATCTCGACGCCTTCCGGCTGGCTGGCCGTACCTCGGAGGTCGGGCTCTATGGCGTTGCCGAAGCCGCCGTCGGGGTTCTGGTAGGCGCGCAACACGTGCAGCACCGGCTCCCTGGCCGCGCCGTGGAAGAGCGCCTCGAACCTGAGGCGGTCCAGCAGGCGGGCGTTGAGCAGCAGGTATTGCTCGGCTCTGGCAAAGGCTTCCGCGGTCAGCTTCATGTGTCCGACGCTACCCACCCGCGACGAGCGGGTCTTGCAGAAATCGGTCAGGCCAGGGCCTCCGCCGGGGAAAGCCGGGCGGCGCGGATGTCCGCCACGAGCAAGGATTACCCGTGCCACCTCAAAGGAGGATCGAAGCGATCACTTCATCCGGAAGACCGGCCCGCGCGGGCGGAAGGGCAGCGCCGCACCTGCCGGGATGAGGAAGGCGTGCTCGCGCCTGATCCTGACCACGTCGCACTCGCCGTCGGTGATCACCAGGATCGGCCCGTCCGCCGGGAAGTCGTCGGCGCGTTCCAGCAGGTTGACGCCCGGCTGCAGGATCGTGCCGCCCCTGCCGCGCACCCTGACCTTGCGCGCGATGTCCTCCACCGGCAGGTACCCGGCGTCGTAGGCGGCGGCGTCGCAGAAGACGACCCTGGCCTGGCGCACGTCCCTGGAGACCGCGTAGGAGGCGATCGCGCCGAGGGCCTTGCCGAGCAGCTTGACGTCCATCGAGCCAGAGGTGTCCAGGACGACGCCGAAGGTGGCCAGCCGGACGACCTCCTCGGGGCGGATCCAGCCGGGGCGCGGGATGTCCGGGCTGGACGCCTGGCGGCGGGAGGCGCGCGCGTAGGAGCGCCGGCGCTCGACGGCGGGCACGTGCTCCTCGAACCAGCGGGCCAGCTCGGCGTCCCAGGCCAGCGGCGGCTGGTCGAGCGCGCGGATCTCCTGCTCCAGCCCGGCGGGCACGAAGCCGCGCCCGCTGCCCCTGTGGTACTCCAGGCCCTGGCACAGCGCGTTGCGGTAGTAGTCGTCCAGGTCGACGTAGCGGCCAGGGGCGCCCGGGCGCGGCAGCGGCCGGTCCAGCAGGTCGCCCTGGCCGCGCCCGCGCAGGGTGGCCACCTTCCGCATGCGGCGCAGGTCGGTGACGATCCGCTCGTAGACCGCCTCGCCGGACAGCCCCTTCAGCTCCGGGTCGTGCAGCAGCCCCTCCGGCATCTCGCCGACGCCCATCTCGACGAGCCACCCGTTGATGACGTAGTCACAGGCGACGTTCCAGATGTACGGATCACGCCCCGCGAGGCGCTCGCCGTGGCGCAGGGCGGCGTGCAGCATCTCGTGGGCGAGCACGAACCGCCACTCCTCGACCGCGAGACCGGCCAGCGGGTTGACGTAGATCTCCGCCGCCTCAGCGTTGACGGCGGCGATCGAGATGTCCCAGCTCCTGGCCAGGTCGACGTCGGCCACGACGGTCATGCCGGCTGCGAGCGCGCCGAGCAGCGGGTAGGAGGAGACGAACCAGCGCAGGGCCACGTCCCACGGCCCGTCGGGGCGCTTGTCCTTGGCCACGCGCGGGGTCCCGGCCACCTCCAGGGCGTCGGTGGCCGAGGCGGCGACCCCGACGGCGAAGTCGCGCTGGAAGTCGTGCGGCTTCTCCTCGGCGCTGAGGAGGAAGTCCGCCTCGCCCACCGGCGCGAGGGCGAGCGGGATGCCGAGCCTGCGCCAGCGCTCGGAGAGCGTGACCTCGTCCTCCGCCGGCAGCTCGACGGGCAGCGGGTCGGGCGAGCGGCCGATCTTGAGCGTGGCCAGGAAGCGGTCGACGGCCAGGCAGCAGGCGGCCCTGTACGCCACGTCCGGCACGAAGCCGCTGTGCCAGTGGCGGCGGGACTCGGCGCCGACGTCCTTGGGCGCGCACAGGCGCGGGTCGGTGTGGCCGAACCCCAGGTGGAGCAGGACGTGCGCGAAGACCCACGCCCACTCCTGGGCGTCCGCCCTGCGCTGCGGGTGGTGGACGACCCTGCCGTCCGGCCAGACCACCGCCCACGTGTCGTGGGACAGCTCACCCTTCTCCGCCACTTCCAGCGAGCCGTAGAACGCGCGGAAGAGCGGCTTGGCGGTGACCAGGTGCCACCCCTTGTGCACCTCGGCGCGCCAGGGGTCGACCTTGTCCTTCTGCTTCCTCATGACCGCGCGGCCGCCAGCCTGGGCAGGTCGCGGCCGACCTCGACCAGGAACCAGGTGGGCAGCACGGGAGCGCCGTCGGCGTCGTTGGCGATGACGAGCTGCGCGCACTCCAGCGAGATCTCCGCCAGCTCGACCAGCAGCGTCTTCGCCCGGAACGCGAGGTCACGCCCGCGCGCGGAAGCGCCGCGCTTGTCGGCGGGCAGCTCCTTGACCAGCCGGGCGCGGAAGGTCTCGGCCAGGAAGTAGAGCAGGTCGCGCTCCTCGACCGCCCTGGGCCACGGCGCCTCCCCCTTGAGGACGGCGTCGAGGTCGTAGGCGTGCCGTACGGTCTTGACGTAGGCGCGGAAGGCCGAGGCGTGCTGCACGGTCAGCGTGCCGAACGCCAGCGTGGCCAGCGTCTCGTCCTCGATGCCCTCGCCGTACGACTTCATGACGTCCGAGAGCATGTGCCAGGCGCGCGGCGAGGAGAACGGCTCCTCGGTCTTGGGCGGCGCGCTCCACAGGTGGTCGGGGCGCTGCACCAGGTAGTCGACGATCCACGGGTGGATGTCGTTGGACGCCGCCCACTTCAGCCAGTCGTCGGCCGAGGCGCGCAAGTGCACGTGGACGAGGCGGTTGACCAGCGCGGACGCCATCGGGCGGGCCAGCGCGTTGTCGGTGGCCCTGTTGCCCGCGCCGATCACCACGGAACCCTCGGGCAGCTCGTAGGTGCCGATCCTGCGGTCGAGGATGAGCGAGTAGAAAGCCTTCTGCACCTCGGGCGAGGAGGCGTTGAGCTCGTCGAGGAACAGGCAGTAGGGCTCGTCGCGGGCGATCGACTCCGGCGGGGCGAACCTGCTGCGGCCGTTGACCAGCTCGGGCACGCCGATGAGGTCCTCGGGGGCGAGCTGGGTGCCGAGCATGGTCACGCACTCCAGGCCGAGCGCGTCGGCGAACTGCCTGACCAGCGAGCTCTTGCCGATGCCCGGGGCGCCCCACAGGAAGACCGGGCGCACGACGGCGACGTGCAGCAGCACCTCGGGGAGCTGCGCTGGGGTCACGGTCACGGTCGCCTGCATTCCATCAAGCGTACGAATCAGCTGGTAAACCGCATCCCAATTAATCGCGTTGCGACGAGACGGACCGTTCCGTAGGGTCGTCCTCATGTGTTGTTGCTTCTTCTCCGTACGCATCCGCCGCAGCCGGGCTCTGGCTCGCTAGCGGACAGCTAAAGTCGCGCTGGCGCGCCCAGGGCCCTTCGAGACCTTCTTTCTCTCGAGGACCCGAAAGGGCAGCAGCTGTGGCGCAGTCATTCGCACACGGAAACTACTCACACACCCAGAAGAAGAACGCCCAGGCCAAGGGCGGCGGCAGGACGCCGCGCGACCGGGCCAGGCGCGAGCTCTCGCAGAACTTCCTGGTCGACCGGCACGCCGTGGACCTGGTGGTGAAGGCGGCGCGCCCGCGCGGCCTCGTCCTCGAACCGGGCTCAGGCGAGGGGGCGCTCACGGTCGCCCTGGCCGAGGCCGGTGCGGACGTCGTCGGCTACGAACTCGACCCGCTGCTGGCGGCCAAGCTGAAGGCCAGGACCGGGCTGAAGATCGTCAAGGGCGACTTCACCGCGGTCCGGCCGCCGCGCGAGCCGTTCGCGGTGGTCGGCAACATCCCCTACTCGATCACGTCGAAGATCGTCTCCTGGTGCCTGAACGCGCCCGAGCTGACGTCGGCGACGCTGGTCACCCAGCTGGAGTACGCGCGCAAACGTTCCGGCGACTACGGCCGCTGGAGCCTGGTCACGGTCGAGAGCTGGCCGTGGTTCACCTGGGAGCTGGCCGGTCGGATCGGCAGGGAGAGCTTCCGCCCGGTGCCGTCCGTCGACTCGGCGGTCCTGCGCGTGGAACGGCGGCCCGAGCCGCTGGCGGGCAGCGGTTACCAGGACCTGGTGGAGCTGGGCTTCTCCGGGATCGGCGGCTCGTTGCACGCGTCGCTGTCCACCGCGTACGACGGGGTCGGTGCGGCCTGCGCGGCCGCGGGGATCGCCCGCGGCACGGTCGTGGCGTTCGTCCACCCCGACCAGTGGCTCACGCTGGCGGAACGCCTGCTCCGGTGAGCGGGCGCACCCGGGGGTCGAGGGCTCCCGGGTGCAGCGCTCCCTTGGAGACCATGCGGCCCCACGGCATCGCGGCGACCAGGATCGGCAGCAGCACGATGGAGGCGCGCGACCAGTCGGCGTGCAGCAGCCACCAGGGCGTGTCGCCGAACTGTGTCATGTACAGGTAGCCGTAGCCGGCCCAGACGGACACGCCGATGATCGCGGGCCACGCGAACCGGGTGGGCCTGGCGACGAGGAACGGCATGAACCAGGTCAGGTACTGCGCGCCGAGCCGCGGCGTGACGACCATGAAGATCAGCAGGATCGCGATGGTCATGTCGATCGGATCGGCCCTGCGCCACAGCAGGATGACCACGATCACGCTGAGATAGATGAGGTAGGTGCCGAGCGCCGCGCCGAAGGCCCAGAGCTCCCAGTTGCCGCCGGTGAACCACGGCGTCCAGCCCCACTCGCCGACGATGGGCCTGATGCCGCCCATCTGCCTGATCACCTCGGGGATCTGGTTCAGCGCGGTGCCCGCGAAGATCGGCAGCGTCACCAGGAAGAACACCGGCACCGCGCCGGTGAACACCAGCGCCGCGATGCGCGAGCGCAGGTTGGGCAGGAGCAGCAGCATGCCGGGGATCAGCCAGATCGGCCAGCTCTTCGCGGTCAGCGCCAGCCCCATGAGCACCCCGGCGAAGACACCGCGCACGATGGTCTCGCGGTCGACGGGACGCAGCGCCCTGCGGAGCATCGTCACCGAGCGCCGGGCCGACCCGCCCACGCCGTAGGCGGCCAGCCCGCTGCGCGCCTTGGCGACCAGGTCGGTGGCGATGCCGGGACGGTCGAGCGAACCCCGGCCGCGCGCCACCACGAAGGCGGCCACGCCGAAGGCCAGGGCGACCGGCTCCACCTGGCCGTGGATGCAGGCGATCATGATCACGAGCGGGTTGAGCGCGTACTGGAACGCGCGCAGCCCCGCCTTGGGCCCGCCCGCCAGCTTGGCGACCAGCGGGATCAGCGCGATGTCCGCGATGACGGTGACCAGGCGGCCGGCCCACTCCCACGGGATGCCGAGCCACATCAGGCCCGCGTACATGTACGGGATCATCGGCAGGAAGTGCCAGCCGCCCTCGCTGCCGAGCACCGGGTCCTGCCCGTTGAGCACGGCGACCGCGGCGGGCTTGAAGCTCTCCATGAAGTCGACCGGCTGCCACGAGTCGATCGCCGAGGTGTACATGATCAGCACGCGGACGGCGATGCCGACGAGGATCGCCGTGGTCAGCGAGGGTCGCCAGTCCCGCCACTGCGCGAGCAGGGCGAGCAGGACACCGATGACGAGGACAGCCCCCGTGAGCATTGCGTAATCCATGACGCCAACAAGCCTGCCGTATCACCCTGAGTGCCTGCCACCTGGGTGGGGCGGGTCGTAACACGAAAGACCGTAGCGGTCTGTGTTCAACTTGTTCCATGGGGGGATCTCTGGTCAATCAGGCACTGGTCAGGCACTATCTGGAGGCAAAAGACCGGTTTCGTGACCCTGTGTCCGCCTGGGCGGAACTCACAGGAAATCCTGAGGTCTACCAGCGAGCCCGCGGTCAGCGGCCCGTGCCCCTCGACGACCTGACGGCGGCCGAGCTGGTCGCGGCCGCGCACGTGCACACCGTGGCCGTGCACGGGGCCGATCGGGTGGCCGCCGTCTCCGGCTGCTCGCTGTCCGGATTCGTGGCCGGGATCGGCGGCGCTGTGCTCAGCGAGCAGCCCGTCGCGCCCGCGCAGGTGCTCGGCGCCGGATTCACCGGCCCCGACCCCGAGGACCTCACCCGCGCCGCGTACATCCTGCTGTGGGGGCAGATGCGCTTCCCCGGCGCTCCCCTGGTGATCGCCGGGCGCTACAAGGGGCAGAAGGTCGTGGCGATCGGCCAGCACCCGACCAGGCTGTCGGACGAGACGCTGGTCGTGCGGGGCGGCACGGACGCCGCGCTGGCCATGGCGATGGGGCACGTGCTGCTCAAGGAGTTCTACGTGGACCGGCCGGTCTTCGTCGACCACGCGCTGCACCGCACCGACCTGCCCTTCCTCGTACGGCTGCGCGAGCGCGGCGGCGCCTACGTGGTGGACCGGGTGCTGGACGTCGGCGACGGCGAGCTGACCTTCTACGAGGGGGGCGCGTTCGTCGAGGTGCTGCTGCCGCGGTTCGACGAGGGGCCGGGCGTGCTGCGGCGCGGGGTGCCGATCGGGCGGGTGGACGACGACGTGGTGACCACGGTGTTCGACCTGCTGCTCGCCGTGTACGGCGTGGCCAGGGAGGGGCTGCCCGGCCACTGGCCGGACGGCTACGACGACCGGCGGGAGCCGTACACGCCCGGGTGGCAGGAGGCGATCACGGGGGTCACGGCCTCGCGCGTCGTCAAGCTGGCGCGGGAGTTCGGGGTGACGGCGGAGAAGACCGGCGGGCGGTGCATGATCATGCCGGGGCACGTGGAGACCGCGCACGCGGACACCGTGCACCGGGCGCAGCTCGCGCTGCTCGTGCTCGGCGGCTGCCCCGGCGGGTGGACGCAGCCGGTCGCGCCCGGCTCGATCCAGGTCGACCAGTACCTCTATCTCCACACGTCGCAGGACGACGCCGAGGACGTGGGCGGGCTGAGCTGGGCGCTCGGCGAGGGGGTCTTCGCGGGAAGGTCGCCGCGTTCCATGCTGGCCGAGGCGGTGCGCAACGGGCTGCCGATGGCGCCGCAGCCCAAGGTGCTGACGCTGTCGCGGCCCGTCGAGCGGCTGCCCGGCGGGCTCGACCTGCTCGTCGGGCCGAGCGAGTTCGCCGACGTGTCGCTGCCCGACCCGCGCCTGGTGGCCGAGCTGTTCGCCAAGATGGCGATCGACCACCTGGACGGCGTGCCCGGGCCGGCGCACGAGCCGCGCGAGCCCGGCGGGCGGGCGCGGCTGTTCGCCGACCACGACTGGATGCGGGAGTGCGGCGAGGCGCTGCCGACCTACCGGCCGCCGGCGACGGGTCCCGCGGTGAAGCCGACGGTCATGGTGAGCTGGTGACCGCCGCCTGGGCGTCGACGATGCCGAGGCCGAGGCGCGGGTCCTTGTTCGGGTTGCGTGCCGTACGCCGGATGGCCGCCATGGTCTCGTCGGGCGACTTGCCCTGGCCCACCAGGAGCGCGGCCAGCCCTGCCACGTACGGCGAGGCCATCGAGGTGCCGTCGAGCATGCCGTACCCGCTGCCGTTCTTCAGGGTCTCGGGCGTCTTGTAGGTCGGCAGCGTCGACAGGATGCGGACGCCGGGGGCGGAGACGGCCTGGTCAGCGCCGAAGTTGGAGAAGTCGGCCGGCTTGCCCTGCTGGTCGCTGGCGCCGACGACGAGGACCTGCGTGGTGGGCTTGTAGGGCTGCTTGGCCGTGCCCTCGTTGCCTGCCGCCGCGACGACGACAGCGCCCTTGTCGTGGGCGTACTGGATGGCCGGGTTCAGGACGCCGCCCTTGAGCAGGCGCGACATGAGGCCGGTCTCGCCGAGGCTCATGTTGATCACTTTGGCGCCGTTGTCTGCCGCCCACTTGATGCCCTTGACGATCGTCGCCTGGTCGCCAGAGCCGACGGTGCCGAGGACGCGGACCGGCATGATCATGGCGTTGGGGGCGGCGCCCGCGATGCCGACGCCGTTGTCGGTGACGGCGGCCGCGATGCCGGCGACGTGGGTGCCGTGGCCGTTCTGGTCCATGGGGTCGTCGTCGCCCGCGACGAAGTCGTACCCCTTGACGATCTTGTCCTTGAGGTCGGGGTGGTTGGTGTCGACGCCGGTGTCGATGATCGCGATGACGACGTTGTCGCCCTTGGCGGTCTGCCACGCCTGGGGCAGTTTCATGGCGGGGACGGCCCATTGCTGGGGTTCCAGCGGGTCGGGTTGCTCGGTGCTGCAACCTGCCACGATCAGGATGATTGCCACGGAAAGTATGCGTTTCACTACTCAAGGTTACGATCACGCTTCGGCTACGGGCCGAACCTCGAGTTCTGGCGAGCCGTCGCTAGGGGTATGCGACGTCTCCTCCCTCTTGTGGTGTCCGTCCTGCTGCTGACCGGGTGCGGCGGCGGCCGGATCGTCGACAGCGACCCGTATCCGGCCGCCTCCCGTGGCGGCCAGCCTCGGACGTCGGGGCTCTCCGCGGGGAGCGTCGACGACAACGCACGGTTCCGTGAGTACCTCTCCTATCTGCGCGAGGTCACCGGCGTGGCGCATCCGGTCGACGTCTCCTCGCGGCGGGTGGTGACGGTGGTGGACTCCGCTGGGCGGCCGCTGCCCGGGGCGGTGGTGCGGCAGGGGGCGTTTGAGGCGCGCACCTACGCTGACGGGCGGGCGCTGGTGTACGGGCCTGGCGAGGTCACGGTCGAGTACGGCGACGCGGTCGTGAGGGCCGCTTCCACGGGGAGCACCACGCTGCCGGTGTCGCGGCCCGCTGGGCGGCCTCGGTTGCAGGTGCTGTTCCTCATCGACACGACGGGGTCGATGGGGGATGAGATCGAGCGGTTGAAGGCGACGGTGGGGGACGTGGCGTCGCGGATCGGGGCGCTCGGGGAGCTGGAGCTGGGGATGACCCTCTATCGGGATCGCGGGGACGAGTACGTGGTGCGGACCACGGACTTCACGGCGTCCGTCGAGTCCTTCCGGTCGTCCTTGAGTGAGGTGACGGCTGACGCCGGGAGTGACACTCCGGAGGACGTCAACGCTGGGCTCCACGCGGCGCTCGGGGCGTCTTGGCGGGCCGAGGCGGTGAAGCTGCTGTTCCTCATCGGCGACGCGCCGCCGCACCTGGATTATCAGGACGGGGTGGATTATGTGGTTTCCACCCGTGAGGCCGCCCGGCGGGCGATCAAGATCATGCCTGTCGCGTCGTCCGGGTTGGACGCCACGGGTGAGTACGTGTTCCGGCAGCTCGCGCAGCAGACGATGGGCCGCTTCACCTTCCTCACCTACGGGCCGGACGGGAGGAGCACAGAGCACCACGTGTCGGACTACGCGGTGCTCGCCCTGGACGACCTCATCGTCCGCCTGGTGAAGGAGGAGCTCAAACCCCTCACCTAATGGGAGCTACCGGGTCGGTTGTTCGGGCAGACTCGGTGCCTGGTAGCCGCTGGTGAGTGAGCACTGGTCCATTAGGTAGCCGACTGGGTCTCTGCGGGCTTCCGTATCCCTGTTGTCGATCTTGGAGGTTGTGGTGCTGTTCGTTGGGGATGACTGGGCCGAGGACCACCACGACATCGAGGTTCAGGACGAGACCGGCAAGGTGCTGAAGCGGGTCCGGCTGCCCGAGGGCGTAACCGGGATCTGACCCCTTGCCCCCTCCTCCGGAGGCCCTTGGTGTGGGCTTCCGGAGGAGGGGGCGGAGGGGGTCAGAAGCCTGCGGTGATCTTGGTGAACTCCCAGTCGGCCTGGGCGATGCCGGAGCAGTCCTCGCGGACTCCCCCACCCGGGCACGGCCGGTCGCGGTTGACGGACCAGAAGGCGAGCCTGGTCAGCCCCTTGGACAGCGCGTAGTCGCGGATCTGCGTCCACGTCGCCGGGCTGGTCTGCTCCTGCTGGTCCGACAGGCCGTTCATGCCCGAAATGCCCATGTGCGCGTACGCCTGAGCGTCCGTCCAGCCGTACGCGGTCTTGAGGGTGTTCTTCAGCCCCTCAGAGGCGTTGACGGTGCTCTGGTACATGTTCGCCCCGCCGCCGAAGTCGAACGGCATGATCGTGAAGTTGTCGATCGGCGTCCCCAGCTCCTTGGCGCGGTTGATCAGACGGGTCCCCCAGTACGTGGGCCCGGTGGTCGACGTGCCGAAGGTGACGACGATCTTGACGTTCGGGTTGCTGTTCCGCACGATCTGCAGGCCGTTCAGGATGCGGTCCTGCACGACCTCGCTCTCGAACTCGTCGGTGTTCTCGATGTCGAAGTCCACCACAGCGGGACCGACCGCGTTGATGACCTGCTGTACGGCTCCCGCGAACGCGGCGGGCGTCGAGCAGTTCGGGCCCAGCTTGTTGCCCTGCCACCCGCCGAACGAGATCTGCACGCTCCCCCCGGCGCCCTTGATCGCCGAGATCGCCTGCGCGTCCGCGCCGCCGGTCAGCGGCCGCTGCCCGTCCCACGCCGGGACGCACCCGCCGCTGGACAGGATGAACGCCATGGTGAAGGACTTGACGCCGGTGGCCGACATGACGGTCGTCGGCGACGGCGGGTTGCCCCAGCCCATGTAGAGGTACGGTGCGCCGGGCATGCGCCCGGTGCTGGTGCACCCGGTGGTGGTGGCCATCGCGTCCCTGCCCGCCGACTCACCGTTCGCGTTGTACGCCTTGACGGTGTAGGTGTGCGTCTGACAGGTGCCGAGCCCGCTGACGGTCGCGGACGTG
>NZ_JBITGU010000002.1:18242-20811 GCF_044457355.1 Nonomuraea sp. NPDC050556
GCCGGTGACCGTCGTCTTCAGCGTCGAACCCTCATACACGCGGTAACCGGTGACCGTACCGCTGGAGGCGGACCAGCTCAGCGAGATGGCGGTGTTCGTCGAGCTCGTCGTGATCGCGCCGGGCTGGCCGGGGACGCCGCTGTTGCAGCCGGTGGTCGTCGCGGTCGCGTCCCTGCCGACCGACTCCCCTGTCGAGTTGTACGCCTTGACGGTGTACGTGTGGGTCTGGCACGTACCCAGACCGCTCACGGTCGCGGACGTGCCGGTGACCGTCGTCTTCAGCGTCGAACCCTCATACACGCGGTAACCGGTGACCGTACCGCTGGAGGCGGACCAGCTCAGCGAGATGGCGGTGTCCGTCGAGCTCGTGGTGACGGTGCCCGGCTGGCCGGGGACGCCGGGCTGCGGGGTGGAACCCGCCTTCCACAGCGCGGGCACGTTGGGTGGTTCCCAGCCGGGCTGGGAGGTGTGTCCCTGGATGGCGGTGTAGTCGGTGCCGTTGTAGGTCACCACGGCGCCTGTGGCGTACGCGGTCCACGGCGCCCACGCCGCGGCCGCCACGGCCACCGTCTGCACGCCGACCGCGACGCTCACGGGCGCCGCGACCAGGGCGAAAGCCAGTGCTATTGCACGAAGTTTCACGTCGGATCCCTTTCACGAATGGGTGCCGTACGGCCCGCGCGGGGGGTGAAGGGCTCAGCGAGCCGTACGGCACGGCCCCTCGAGAAGAGGCGAGGCGAGGGGCCGTTGGGAGGGGTCAGCGCAGGCCGTTGTCCATGGCGGTGGTGAGGCTGCCGTCGTCTCCGGACATCTCCCAGACCATGGCGCCGAGCAGGTTCTTGGCCTTGATGTAGTCGGTCTTCTTGCCGATCGACCACGGGTCGTCGAACGTCCACCACTGGCCGCCGCCGCCGGTGAAGCAGTAGGTGGCTATCGCGACCTCGTCATGCCTGACCGTGCAGCCGGGCACCCTTGACGCGAGGTTCTTGTAGCCACGCGTTCCCGCTTCCTCGGGGAAGTCGCCCGGCGCCGCGCCGTTGGCCGACTGCCACTCGCCGAACTTGCCGCCGTCGGCGACCGCCTGCCAGCCTCTGCCGTAGTAGGCCAGACCGATGGTCAGCTTGCGCGGGTCGACCCCGGCGTCCAGGTATTTCTGGACGGCCTTGTCGACGCTGAAGTCCGGGTTGTACGGGCTGTCCGCGTCGAGGTACAGGTTGCCCTGGTGGCCGGTGCGGTTGGGCTCCCAGGAGTTGTCGCTGCCCGCTCCGTGGAAGTCGTAGCCCTGGACGTTGGCGAAGTTCATCGACTGGAAGATCTTCGACAGGTCCCAGCCGGAGTCGATCTTGACCGGGTCGGCGGGGGTGAACGCCGTGAGCAGCAGGCCCGGCCGTACCGCGTCGAGCTGGGTCCTGAACTCCTGCAGCAGCAGGACCAGGTTGGCCTTGTCGTTGGGGCTCACGTGGTTGCCCGCGTGACCCTCGGCGCCCGGCCACTCCCAGTCGACGTCGATGCCGTCGAACACGCCCGCCGCGACTCCCGTGCCGCCGCGCCCCTGGTAGACGGGGAGGTTGCCGCGGATGTACATGTCGATGCAGGACTTGACGAAGGCCTTGCGCTTGGCGTCGGTCGAGGCGGCGTCGGAGAAGTACTTGGAGTACGTCCAGCCGCCGATCGAGATGAGCGCCTTGAGGTTGGGGTGCTTGGCCTTCAGCTTCTTGAGCTGGTTGTAGCTGCCGGCCAGGGGCTGGTCCCAGGTGTCGCCGACGCCGTCCACCGACTCGCCCGCGCCGAAGCCCTTGACGTAGTCGGCCCAGGCGTCGCCCGCGCCGTCGCCCTGGTTGGGGTCCTGCGGGTTGGGGGTGGTCGCCTTGTCCACGCCGTTCATGCAGGTGTGCTGGGTGGGGTGGATGTTGGAGAAGGCGTAGTTGATGTGGGTCAGCTTGCTGGCCTGCGCGTCGAGGTTCTTCATGGTGTACGCGCGGCCGTAGATGCCCCACTGCACGAAGTAGGCGACCTTGTTGTAGGTGCCGCCCGGCGTGCTGGGCTTGGTGGTCGCGGTGACGGCGGCGCTCTTGTCCGACTCGTTGTTGGACGGGTCGACCGCGGTGACCGTGTAGGTGTGGCTGGTGCTCGGGGAGAGCCCGGCGACCGTGGCGGTGGTGCCCGTGGCCGTCTTCACGACCGTCGTGCCCTCGTAGACCCGGTACTCCTTGATCGTCCCGCTGTTGTCCGTCGAGGCGTTCCACGCCAGATCGATCGTCGTGTTGGCCTGCGCGGTCGAGCGGAGGTTGCCCGGGACCGTGGGTTTGACGGTGTCGCCGCCGGTGTTGGTCGTCGTCGCGGTGACCGAAGCGCTCTTGTCCGACTCGTTGTTCGACGGATCGACCGCGGTGACCGTGTACGTGTGCGACGTGTTCGGCGACAGACCCGTGATCTGCGTCGAGGTACCCGTGGCCGTCTTCACGACCGTCGCGCCCTCGTAGACCCGGTACTCCTTGATCGTCCCGCTGTTGTCCGTCGAGGCGTTCCACGCCAGATCGATCGTCGTGTTGGCCTGCGCGGTCGAGCG
>NZ_JBITGU010000002.1:20909-562704 GCF_044457355.1 Nonomuraea sp. NPDC050556
CGCCCTCGTAGACCCGGTACTCCTTGATCGTCCCGCTGTTGTCCGTCGAGGCGTTCCACGCCAGATCGATCGTCGTGTTGGCCTGCGCGGTCGAGCGGAGGTTACCGGGGACGGTGGGTTTGACGGTGTCGCCGCCGGTGTTGGTCGTCGTCGCGGTGACCGAAGCGCTCTTGTCCGACTCGTTGTTCGACGGATCGACCGCGGTGACCGTATAGGTGTGCGACGTGTTCGGCGACAGACCCGTGATCTGCGTCGAGGTACCCGTGACGGTCTTAACGACCGTGGTGCCCTCGTAGACCCGGTACTCCTTGATCGTCCCGCTGTTGTCCGTCGAGGCGTTCCACGCCAGATCGATCGTCGTGTTGGCCTGCGCGGTCGAGCGGAGGTTACCCGGGACCGTCGGCTTGACGGTGTCGCCCGGCGAACTGCCCAGGTTCTTCCACAGGGCGGGCACGTTCGGGGGTTCCCAGCCCGGTTGGGAGGTGTGGGGTTGCCAGCACTCGTAGTCGACACCGTTGTAGGTGACACGCGTGCCCGCCGTGTAGGCCGTCCAGGGCGCCCAGGCGGGATAAGCGGCCATGACGGTGGTCGAGGCACTGGAGGCGTTGGTGGGGGCGGTGGTGAGGAAAAGGCTTGCCAGAACTGTCAGAACGACAAAGGGAATGCTACGCCGCATGATCGCTCCCGTGGGTGGGGAACTCTGGGGGGTGGTCGGCGTCCCGGCTGGCCGGGGCGGCGGAGGTACTGGTGTTTCCGCAGCTTGCAAGGGGGGTCTATGGCGGCTCGCGTGCCATGGCTGTCCTGGTTCATGATTTCTTTTAGGAAAGTTTCCTAAGAGTTGCCGCGATCGTAGCCTTGACACTCACCCCTTACAAGACCCAAAACCCACCTGGCCGCCAACCCGTTTCCGGGCCTCAATCACGCTTGCCGTACGGCTCAGGCCGTGCCGGTGAGGGTGTCCAGCAGGGATCGGGCGAGGACGGTCGCCGCGCCGATCCTGGTGTCCTCCCGCTCGTCCCCGGTGACCTTGCCGATCACGGCGTCGCGCACCGACCCCGAGATGTCCCGCCCGCCGTACAGCTCGGGGAAGGACAGCGCCATCACGCACACGCCCACGTTCGCGGACAGGATCGACTGGGCGGCCAGCTCCGGCGTCGTGCGCAGCCGTCCCACCTCGCGGCAGCGCTCCACGGCCGCCAGCAGCATGGCCTGCGCCTCCTTGATCGCCTGCGGCTTGGTGTCGCCCGTCGGGGTGAACATCAGCCGGTAGAGGTGCGGGTTGCGCAGCGCGAAGGCGACGTGGCTGTCCCAGGCCGTGCGCAGGTCGGCGACCGGATCGGCGGTGAGCGGGTTGCGCCGCTTGTTGTCCAGGAACCGCTGGAAGCCGACGTCGGCCACCGCCGCGAGCAGCCCCTGCTTGTCGCCGAACTGCCGGTAGATCTCGGGCATGCCGACGTTGGCCCGGTCACAGATGGCCCGGGTCGAGATCGCCAGCGCGTCCTTGCCGGCGAGCAGCTCGGCCGTGGCTTCCAGGATGCGCTCTCGTGCGGTCGACATGGGTCCCATGGTAGCAACGCTAACACTGTTGTTAGCATCGCTATCAAGATGTGTTAGCGTTGAACACATCGCCTCTAGAGAAAGAGCTGGTTACACCATGAAGCGTTCGACTTTCCTCCGCGCCGCCTCGGCCACCGTCACCGGTGCGACCCTTCTGGGCGCTAACATCGGCCCGGCCTCCGCCGAGGCCAAGCCCGCCTTCGCCGTCACGCACGTCGGCGGGCCGACCACGATCCTCGAGGTCGCCGGGTTGCGCATCCTGATCGACCCGACGTTCGACCAGCCGAAGAAGTACCCGAGCGGACTGGAGAAGATCCAGGCGCCCGCGCTCGGCGTCGACCAGATCGGCGAGATCGACGTCGTGCTGCTCTCCCACGACCAGCACGACGACAACCTGGACGACAGCGGCCGCGAGCTGCTCAAGCGCGTGCCCGTCGTGCTCTCCACGCCGGGCGCGCACAAGCGGCTGGGCGACCACGTCACCGGCATGAAGAGCTGGGACTCCAAGGACCTCAAGACCCCGCGCGGCACCGTCAAGGTCACCGCCGTGCCCGCGCTGCACGGGCCGGACGGGGTGGACCGCGGCGCCGACGGCGAGGTCACCGGCTTCGTGCTCAGCGGCAAGGGCGTTCCCACGACCTACATCTCCGGCGACAACGCGTCGGTCAAGGTCGCCAGGAAGCTCGGCCACCGGGTCGAGAAGGAGATCGGGCGCATCGACACGGCCATCCTGTTCGCCGGGGCCGCACGCACGCCCGCGATCCTCGACAACGCCCCGCTGACCCTCACCTCGGAGAACGCCGCGAAGGTGGCGAAGGACCTCGACCCGCGCAAGGTGGTCGCGGTGCACACCGACAGCTGGAACATCTACTCCGAGGACATGAAGTCCCTGGTGAAGGCGTTCAAGCGCCAGGGGATCGCGGACAAGCTGGTCGACATGGAGCCCGCGGGTTCTAGGACGGACCTGTCCTAGGCAGCAGCAGGCTGACCGCCGCGATGGCCACGCCGAGCCCTGCGGCCACCAGGAAGACGTGGTCGTAGTCGGCGAACGTCGCGAGCACCGCCAGGCCCACCGACCCGCCCACCTGGCTGGCCGTCTGGGCCAGGCCGCCGACGGTTCCCGCGTCACCCTCGGGAACGTCGGCGGTCGCGGCCGCCATGAGGGTGGGGAAGGTCAGCCCGATGCCGACCGCGATGAGCAGGGTCGGGCCGAGCACGCCGGCGAGGTAGCCGCTGGTCGCGTCGGCCTGGGCCAGCCAGCCGAATCCGGCCAGGAAGCAGGCCGATCCGGCCAGCAGGAGGGACCGCGCGCTCACCCGCGGCACCAGTCGCGCGACCACCATGAAGGTCACCGCGGCCGGGGTCTGCCCAAGTCCCGCCTGGAGCGCGCTGAAGCCGAGCGTGTTCTGCAGGAACATCGAGGAGAAGTACCACATCGCGATGGCGATCCCGCCGAACAGCAGGAGCAGCCCGCCGCCGACGGCGACCCCGCGGATCCTGAACAGCCGCAGCGGCATCATCGGCTGCCTGGCGAACCGCGCCTCCACCACGACGAACGCGGCCAGCAGCACGAGACCCGCTCCCACCGACCAGAGCGCGCCCTGCATGACCCCGTAGATCAGGGCGGCCAGCCCGGCCGTCCCGGTGACGGCTCCGGCGAGGTCGAGGGACTCCCGGCGTACGGCCCGCGTGCCGTACAACGAGGTCATGGCCACGGCGATCAGCACCGCGCCGATCGGCACGTTGATGAGGAACACCCAGCGCCACGACAGGCCGGTGGTGATGGCGCCGCCCGCGAGCGCGCCCGCCATCCCGCCGACGCCGCCTGAGGCGGACCACGCGCCGAACGCCCGCGCCCGCGCGGCGCCCTCGGGGAAGCTGGTGTTGATCACGGCCAGCGTCGCCGGGGCCAGCATGGCGGCCCCGGCTCCCTGGACGAGGCGGGCGGCGACGAGGATCTCCGGCGCGGTCGCCAGGCCGCCGACCAGGCTCGACGCGGAGAAGAGGAACAGTCCTGCGGTCAGCATCCGGCGATGGCCGAACAGGTCGGCCGCGCGTCCGCCGAGCAGCATGAACCCGGCGAAGGTGAGCAGGTAGCCGTTCACCACCCAGGCCAGGCCGGTGGTGGTGAAGCCGAGGTCGCGCTGGACGGTGGGCAGGGCGACGTTCACGATGGACGCGTCGAGGATCACCATGAACTGGCAGGCGCACGCCAGCGCCAGGATCATGAAGCTTGGTCTGGTTTCGGTCTTCATGCGAGCTGCGCGACCCGGTCGTTCAGCCGGATGGTGACCTGGGCCAGGCGGCGGCCCTGGTACCTGGCCGCGTCGAGCGCCGCCGCGTCGGGGCCGCCGTCCGTTCCGCTGGCCACGAACGACGTGCCGTACGGATTACCGCCGGCGGCGTAGACCGCCGGGTCGGTGTAGCCGGGCGGGACGATCAGCGCACCCCAGTGGTAGAACACGTTTCCCAAGGAGAGGAGGGTGGCCTCGCTGCCGCCATGCCTGTTGTACGCAGAAGTGAACGCGGTCACCGGCTTGTCGGCGAGCCCGCCTTCCTTCCACAGCGCGGCGGTCTGGTCGATGAACTGCTTGAGCGGGGCGGCGGGGGTGCCGAACCGCGTCGGCGTGCCGAAGGCGAAGGCGTCGGCCCACGCGAGGTCCTCGACGGTGGCTTCGGGGATGTGCTCGTGCCACTCGTGGATCGCGCTGTCGGGCGCCAACTCGGCGACGCGGCGCAGCCGTACGTCTGCTCCGGTCTCCTTCGCGCCGTCGGCGAGGGCCTGGGCGAGGGCGTGCACGCTGCCTGTGGCGCTGTAGTAGATGACGGCGACCTTCACGGTCATATCCGGCTCCTGTGTTGTAAGATTAGTTATGCGCATAATGTTATGTGCGTAACTAATCTGTCAAGGAGGGGTCCGTGGACTTCGAGCAAGCCGACGCCGTCAACCAGGCCATCCGGCTGTTGAGCCTGCGCCACCGGGCCAGGGCGGCGGCGCTATTGACCCCGCTCGGGTTGCATCCGGGGCAGGAGGCGTTGTTGCTCGAACTGGCTCGGACGGGGCCGATGATCCAGGCGCAGTTGAGTGAGGCGCTGGGGTGTGAGCCGCCGAGCGTCACTTTGATGACCCGCAAGCTGGAGGCCAGCGGGCACATCCAGCGGAGGCCTGCTCCGGGGGACAAGCGCGCGAGCATGGTGGAGCTGACGTCCAGTGGGGAGGTGCTGGCTGAGCAGGTGAAGGACCTGTGGTGCGCGCTGGCCGAGGAGACGGTGGCAGGCCTTCCCAGCGAGACGGTGGCCGAGCTTCCGGGCATCCTGAAGACCCTGACCAGCAACGTCGACACCCGCCGCCCCCGCCGCTAACCCCCGCCGCCTGGCCTGCGTGGTGGTTGTGTTGGGTGATGCGAACCCCTGCGCCTGCGTGAGCCAGCGCCCGCGGGGGTGCAGGCGCAGTCCCCGAAACCCAGCAAGAGCGGGAGCGGCAGCCAGCTGGTTCTGAGCGGCGTGTGGTGTGGCGAGAGCGACCTCGCCTCGGAGCGGGTGCCGAGCGGGACTTGCGCCACGGCCGGGATGAGCGCGATTACGTCCCCTCGCCCTGCCACACGCTGTCTGGTATCTGCGGGCGGCGGGTCGTCTCGGGGGACCAGCCCCGACGCCAACGACGTCGAGAGCGCCGTTGTCCGGCTTGGCAGCAACCACTCACGGAGGGGCACTGCCAGAGGTGGCCAGCCCGTGCGGGACCAAGGGCAGGTGGGTGGGCGGGCGGAGGGCGGGCAGGCGGGCGAGTGGGTGCTGGAGGGAAGGGGAGGTGGGTGGTGGAGGGCGATGAGGGTGGGATGGAAGGGGACGGCCGCCGGGTTGCGGTGGCCGTCCCCTGGTGGGTTCTACTGTTGGAGGATCTTGACGTCGTCTACGCCGGCCTCCACCAGCGAGGCCGTTGACGCGTCCGCTGCCTCGATGACGATGCGGACCGTCTGCCCCGCGAAGGACGAGATGTTGGCCGTCGCCGTAGCCCAGGAGCCGTTGCGGTTCGAAGCCGCACCAAGCTGCTGGAACACCTGGCTCGTGCTACTACCCACCACCTTCACCCGCAGGTAGTCAGCAGTAGACGCGTTGGAGCCATGAGCCAGATACCACGAGAACGACAACGTCAGGGTTCCCGAGGCGGGCAACGTGATGGCGGGCGACTGGATGGACGTCTGGCCGCCGTCTATGTCGTTCTCACCGGCCGAAGCGCCGGCCAGACGACCCGTCACCAGGTCGTTCACGCCGCTCACCGTCGTCCCCAGTTGCTTCGCGCCGCTGGACGTCGTCGCCTCGGGGTCGCCGCGCTCCCACAGACCGGTGGTAGCGGTGTCCGACAACGTCGTCCACCCAGTACCGGTCTCGAAGGTGTCGGAGTACACCGTCGTCCCGCCACCCGTCCCGCAGTACTGCTGCTCCTTACCGATGATCCGGTAAACACAGTCCCCGTACTCCAGGAACCGCAGCACAGCCTCCCTGTTACGCGTGGTCTGCGGCACGATGGCCTCGTCCGGCGGGTAGAAGCCGGGGCTCGCCGACGTCGGGTACATCTCGAACGTGAAGCTGAAGATCTTGTAGACCCCCCACATCCAGTCGTCGATCGTCCCGTCGGTGATGTAGAGGTCGCTGGCCTGTTCAGGGGTGTAGCTGTTGGTCGAGGCCATGTTCTGGCCGAGGGTCGCGTGCGCGTCCCTGTCGTCCTGGGTCAGGCCCGGCGCGGTGTCGTTGAACGTGAACCCGTACGGCCACAACACGAGCTCGCTGTAGGTGTGCCAGTCGATGTGCGCCTTGAGCTGCTGCACGCCGCCGACGACCCTGCTGCGTACCCAGTCCGCGGTCGCCTTGACCTCGGGCGCCGACTCAGCGGACGCGCCGCGGTAGGTCTCGCTGGAGGTGGAACCGGAGGAGCCGCCACAGCATCCCCAGTTGTAGTTCCAGTTGCGGTTCTCGTCGGTGCCGACCGACGAGGAGCCGGCGTTGGGCTGCCGGTTCTTGCGCCAGGAGCGGTAGCTGCCGGTGGCGATGTCGTACTCGCCGCCGTCCGGGTTGAGGTCGGGCAGGATCCAGATCTCCCTGGTGTTCACCAGGCCGGTGATCCTGCTGTCCGTGCCGTAGTTGTCGGCGAGCAGGTGCGCGATGTAGAGCGCCATCTCGACCGTGAGGTGCTCGCGGGCGTGCTGGTGCGCGGTGAAGAGGATCTCCGGCTCCGACTCGTCGGTCCCGACGTTGTCGCTGATCTTGATGCCGACCAGGTCCCTGTTCTCGTACGACTTGCCGTACACGAACTTCTGGACGAGGGCCGGCTTCGCCGCGGCGAGCGCGTTGAGGTCGGCGTTCATCTCGGCGTAGTTGTGGTAGCCGGAGTCCGACGGCGGGAAGTCAAAGGCAGTGACGCCGCCGGACGGGGATAACGGGCGCGGCAATTCCGTGACCTGGTAGCCGAGCTTCTTGATCGCCTGGACCTCGGCGGCCGTGGCGGTGATCGTGACGGAGTCCGCCGCCACCTCCTCGATCGCGGCGCCGGTGCGGGATACCGCGGTGCGCTGCTGGGCGTTGGCCGGTCCTTGGACGCGGTACTGCTTGTTGGCCGGCGGTTCCGCGCCGGCTCCCGCCCCCTGGATGCCGGTCAGGCAGAACAGTCCCAGGACGGCCAGCAGAATGGTTAATCGGCGTCTCACGAGGTGCCTCCTCAGTGCTTGACACGCGCCTGCACCGAGAGTGAAGACTTTCGCTCAGCTGGAGAAGGCCCAATTTATCCGGGCAAGATCCAACGGCTTGCGCACGATGTCGGGCACCTCGGCGTCACCTGCCGCGTAGCCGACGGGGAAGAGGATGTACGGCCGCTCGTTGCCGGGCCGCGCGCAGATGTCGCTGAGGAACGCCATGGGGTTGGGCGTGTGCGTCAGCGTCGACAGTCCCATGCTGTGCAGGGCGGTGATGAACAGGCCGCAGGCGATGCCGACGCTCTCGTTGACGTAGTAGTGCTTGACCCGGGTGCCGTCGGGCCGCACGCCGTACTTCTCCGCGAAGCACACCACCAGCCAGGGGGCGACCTCCAGGTACCCCTTGTCCGAGGTGGTCTCCAGCGGCGCCAGCGCCTCGCGCCACTCGGGCGTCAGCCGTCCGCCCTCGTAGTTCTGCCGCTCCTCCACCTCGGCCGCGTCGCGGATGCGCGCCTTGGTGTCCGCGTCGCCGATCACGACGAACTTCCACGGCTGCTGGTGCGCGCCGGAGGGTGCGGTGTTGGCCGCCATCACCGCCAGGTCGATGCACTCGCGCGGCACGGGTTCTTCGGAGAAGAACCGCACGCTGCGCCGGCTGTCGACCAGCTCGAAGAACTCACGGCCCCGCCGCAGCATCTCCTCGGGCGAGTAACGCACAGGACGGTAAGGGACGAAAGGATATTTGTGCTCCATAGGCCGATAAGTCTCGACACGCCTGCCTGGAGTGACAACACCACGCCTTCTATGCTGCCAAACAGACAGATAAACCGGGCGAAGAGAGTCGAATATGCCAGCCAAACGCACCGGCCTGGACGATCTCGATCGGGACATCCTGCGCCTCGTCGGGGAGCGGCCGCGCACCGGGCTGCTGGAGATCGCGCGGCTCCTGGGCGTCGCGCGGGGCACCGTACAGGCCAGGCTCGACCGGCTCACGGCCGACGGCGTGATCACCGACTTCGGCCCCAACCTGTCCGCCCGCGCCCTCGGCCACCCCGTGCAGGCCTTCACCACGCTGGAGGTCGAGCAGACCTCCCGCGAGGACGTCTCCAAAGCCCTGGACGCCATCCCCGAGCTGCTGGAGGCCTACATCGTCACCGGCCCTGGCGACGTCTGGTGCCGTATAGCCGGGCGCGACCACGAGGACATCCAGCGCGTCATCGACCTGATGCTGTCCATAGACGGGGTACGGCGGAGCAGCACGGTCATCACGCTCTCCACTGTCGTGCCGTACCGGGTGCTGCCATTGGCTGCCAGGAGAATGCCAGAACGCTGACAGCGCCCCCCGCGACCGTAGGGGCATGACCTACGCGATCGAAGCCGAAGGGCTCGTCAAGAAATACGGTGAGAAGGTCGCGCTCGACGGCGTCGACCTGCGCGCCAGGGAGGGCGCGGTCCTCGGCGTGCTGGGTCCGAACGGCGCGGGCAAGACCACCGCCGTACGGATCCTGGCCACCCTGATCGCCCCCGACGCGGGCACCGCCAGGGTCGGCGGCCACGACGTGGTGACCCAGGCGAAGAAGGTCCGGGAGCTCATCGGGCTGACCGGGCAGTACGCCTCGGTCGACGAGAAGCTGACCGGCAGGCAGAACCTCGTCATGATGGGCCGCCTGCTCGGCCTGTCCAGGGAGACAGCGCGTGGCCGCGCGAAAGGGCTGCTGGAGCGCTTCGGCCTGACCGACGCGGCGGACAGGACGGCCGAGGGCTACTCGGGCGGCATGCGCCGACGCCTCGACCTGGCCGTCAGCCTGGTCAGCAGCCCGCGCATCCTCTTCCTCGACGAGCCGACCACCGGCCTCGACCCGCACGCGCGCAACGAGCTGTGGGAGGTCGTCAGGGAGCTGGTCGCCGACGGGGTGACCGTACTCCTGACCACGCAATATCTGGAGGAGGCCGACCAGCTCGCCGACGACCTGCTGCTCATCGACCGCGGCAGGGTCGCCGCCTCGGGCCGCCCCGAGGAGCTGAAGGCCAGGGCGGGCGGCCACCGGCTGGACGTCAGGCCGCTCGACCCGCGCGACCTGGACAAGGCCGCCGTGCTCGTCGGCGCGCCGGCCGACGAGCGGGGCGTGCTCAGCCTGCCCATCCACGACCTCGAAGAACCACCGCGCATCCTGCGCAGGCTCGACGACGCCGGGATCGTGCTCAGCGAGCACGCCCTGCGCCTGCCCAGCCTCGACGACGTCTTCCTCGCACTCACCGGAGCAGCCAGATGACCACAGCCGTCTCCCAAGGACTCACCCTCGCCTGGCGCAGCCTCGTGCCGCTCAAGAACAGCCCGGGCCAGCTCGTCGGGATGCTGATCCAGCCCGTCTTCATGATCGTGGTCTTCGTCTACCTGTTCGGCGGCGCGGCCTCGGGCAACAGGGACGAGGCCGTCCTCTACATGCTGCCCGGTGTGCTGGTGCAGGTGTCGCTGATGGCGACCATCGGCACCGGGCTCAACCTGGCCACCGACATCGGCAACGGGGTGTTCGACCGGTTCAGGACGATGCCGATCGCCAGGTCGGCGCCGCTGGTCGGGCGGATCCTCGCCGACCTGTTCACCATGCTGATCACGATGGCCATGTCGGTGCTCGTCGGGTACGGCGTGGGCTTCCGTGTGCAGACCGACCCGCTGAGCGCGCTGGCCGGGCTCGCCGTCGTACTGCTCTTCACCGCCGCGCTGAGCTGGGCGTCGGCCTGGATCGGGCTGGTGGCCAAGAACGTCACCGCGATGCAGGGCATGTCCACCGCCGTCCTGCTCCCCCTCACGCTCGGCAGCAGCGCCTTCATCCCGTCCACGAACATGCCCGGCTGGCTGCAGTGGTGGATGGGAGTCAACCCGGTCTCCCACCTGGCCGGGGCGCTGCGCGGGTTCATGGTGGGCAACCTGCACGCCGCCGATGTCTGGATCTCCCTGGGCGGGGCCGCCGCCCTGTTCGCCGTCTTCGTTCCGCTGGCGCTGCGCGCCTACAACAGAAGGGTTCGCTGATGTTCACCCGCGATGGAGTCGAGCTGGCCTCGACGGTGTATCTCCCCTCCGGCGGCGGCAGGCATCCCGTCCTGCTGGCCCGCACGCCGTATGACAGGAGGCAGGTGCCTGGACCGGCGCTCAGGCTCGACCTGGACCGCCTGGTCGAGGCCGGGTATGCCGTGGTCGTCCAGGACGTGCGCGGCACCGGTGAGTCCGGCGGCGAGTTCCGCTTCTTCACCGGCGAGGCGGAGGACGGCTATGACGCGGTGCGCTGGGCGGCCACCCAGCCCTGGTCGGATGGAAATGTCGGCATGTTCGGCGACTCCTACCTCGGCTACACCCAGCTCCTCGCCGCCCGCGAGCGGCCCGAGGGCCTGCGCGCCATCGCCCCCTCGGTGACCCCGGCCGGGCTCTACGAGACCGTCTACTCCGGCGGCGTGCCCAACCTCAACGTGGTCCTCACCGTCTGCGCCATCGTCTTCGGCGGCCTCCCGCCGACCGAGCTCGGCGCCATGATGGAACGGCTGCCGCCGGGCGACCAGCCGCTGCTCGACGACCTGGTCCCCTTCTACCGCGCCTGGATGGAGACCACGGACCCGGCGGCCGAGCTCTGGCGGGAGCCGGTGATCGACCACTCCAGGATCGAGGTGCCCGCGCTGGTCAGCACCGGCTGGCACGACTACTTCCGCGACGCGTCCATCGGGCACTACGAGCGGCTGCGCGGCGACTCACGGCTGATCGTCGGCCCGTGGACGCACTTCACCCAGGACCGGGCGATCTTCGACCGCGACTACGGCGACCGGGCCAGCCAGGCGGCGATCGACTGGACGGGGATCCACCTGGACTGGTTCGATCACTGGCTGCGCGGCGAACCGCTGCGCGACGACGCCAGGGTGCGGATCTTCGTCATGGGCACGGACGAGTGGCGCACCGAGCGGGACTGGCCGCTGCTCGACGCCAGGCGCGTGCCGTACCACCTGGGTGAGGACGGCTCGCTCGGCGCGGCCCCGGCCGCCGGTTCCAGGGAGTTCACCAGCGACCCCTACGACCCGGTGCCGACGCTGGGCGGCGCGGTGATGATGTTCGACGCGTTCGGGCCGCTCGACCAGCGGCCGCTGGACGGGCGTCACGACGTGCTGCGGTACGTGGGCGAGCCGCTGGAGCGCCCGCTGGAGGTGACGGGCGAGGTGGAGCTGGTGGCGACCGTGTCGAGCACCGGACCCTCGGACCTGACCGCCAAGCTCGTCGACGTGTATCCGGACGGCAGGGCCGAGCTGATCACCGACGCGGTGGCCAGGTTCGACCGGGACGGCGAGGTGCGGGTCAGGCTCGGTGCGATCTCCAACGTCTTCCGCGCCGGTCACCGGATCAGGCTGGATGTCGCGGCGACGAACTTCCCGAAGTACGCGCGGCACCCGGCCGTGGAGAAGGCGACGGTCACCGTGCACGCCCCCTCCTACCTGGTGTTGCCCGTCGTCGAGCGGGCCAGCGCGTAGACCTCCTGCCTGGAGAGCGCCGCCCCGCGCGCGAAGGCCGCGGCGAACCGCGCCGCGCCGAGCTCGGCGCGGCAGGCGGCCGTCGCCTCCGCCGTGTCCGGGTCGAACGAACCGTCCGTCGCGTAGATCGCGCTCGCGCCGCCGAACAGCTCGGCGGCGCGTTCCGCGTGTCCCGCCGTCTGCGCCTCGATGGCGAAGCCGGACACGACGGTGGCCAGGACGGGCAGGTCGGGGGCGGCGTCGAAGGTGTCCATGGCGGCCAGCAGCTGCTCCCGCGCTGCCTCCCGCTCCCCCGCGGCGATCAACGCCCTGCCGTACGACGTGCGGGCCATGGCGATGAGCTGCGGGATCATCCCCTTGGCCGCGGTGAGCTGCTCGACCGCCTCGGCGAACCCGGCGAGCGCGCCTGGCAGGTCGCCGCACCGCCTGGCCAGGTCGGCCTCGCCGGTGCGCAGCTGGATGAGCGTGTGGGCGTTGGTCTCCCCGGTCACCCGCGACCTGGCCTCTGCCAGGTCGGCCGTGGCCCCGTCCAGGTCGCCGCCCTGGGCGCGCAGCGACGCCATGTGCACGAGTGTGGAGATCGACTCCTCGGGCGCGACCCAGGGGGCGGTGAGCTCGGCCGCCTCGGCCAGCAGCTCGGGCGAGTGCACGCCCTTGGCGGCACGCACGGAGGCGAGGTTCAGCACGGCCTCGGTCAGGCCCCAGCGGTCGCCGAGCCGCCTGAACCCGTCGACGGCGCGCTCCAGGTCCCCCTCTGACCTGCCCTGCCTGGACAGCCAGCTCCCGCGCAACATCAGCGCCGAACTCACCAGCCACGGGTCGTCCGAGGCGACGTAACGTTCGAGCAGCTCGGCGAGGAAGTCGTCCTGCTGGGTCATCGCGGCCAGCACGGCCCTGGCGACGAGCAGCATCGGGTGGGTGGGACCCTCGCGCTCCGCGTCGACGAGCAGCACGTCCATTTCGGTCATCAGCGCCCGCATCGTCTCCGGCTCGTTCATCACCCGGCCCACGTCGGCCATGCCCTGGGCGAACCTGCACGCCGCGTAGGCCCTGACCAGGCCTTCCGGCGGGGTGTCCCCGGCCAGCGCGAGCACCTGCCTGGACCAGTCCTCCGCCTCGGCGTGGTAGCCGCACATCCACCAGTACCAGTTCAGCGCCCCGCACAGGCGCAGCGCGATCTCCACGTCGCTCACGTCGACCGCCCAGCGCATCGCGGCGGCGAAGTTGCCGCGTTCCGCCACGAACCGCTCGATCCACTTCACCTGCTCGCCCGTGCGCAACGCAGGCACGGCCCGCTCGGCGAGGTCGAGGAAATGTACGGCATGCCGCCTTCGGTAGGCCTCGACCTCGTCAGCCGCCAGCAGCCGTTCCATGGCGTAGGCGCGGATCGTCTCCAGCATCGAGTAGCGCCCGTCGGCCTGGACCAGAGACTTGTCCACCAGGGCGCCCAGCGCGTCGAGCGCTGCGGCCCCGCACACCGCCTCCACGCTCTCCAGCGCCGCGCCGCCCGCGAAGACGGCCAGCCTGCGGGCCAGCGTGAGCTCCTCCTCGGTGAGAAGGTCCCAGCTCCACTCGACGACCGCGCGCAACGTCTGCTGCCTGGGCAGCGCCGTACGGCTGCCGCCGGTCAGCAGCCTGAACCGGTCGCCGAGCCGCTGGACGAGCTGTTCGGGGGTCATGCTCCGCAGCCTGGCGGCGGCCAGCTCGATCGCCAGCGGCATGCCGTCCAGGCTGCGGGTCAGCTCCCCCACCTGGCCCGCGTTGCCCTCGTCGAGGACGAACCCGGGGCGTACGGCGGAAGCCCGGTCGACCAGCAGCTGTACGGCGGGCGAAGCAGCGACCCGCTCGGGCCCGACCCCCACCGGTGGCGGTTCGAGCGGCGGGATCGGCGCCAGCCGTTCGCCTGGAACGCCCAGAGGTTCGCGGCTGGTGGCCAGGATGCGCAGGCCGAGGCAGGAGGTGAGGAGCCGCTCGGCCAGCACGGCCGCGGCGCCGATCACGTGCTCGCAGTTGTCGAGGACGAGCAGCGCCTGCCTGCCGCCCAGCCACTCGGCCGGGTCCTGGACCTCGTCGCGCAGGCCCAGCGTGTCGACCAGCGCGCCGGGGACGTCGGACGGGTCGGCCACGCTGGCCAGCTCGACCATCCACGCGGCCGTGTCCGCGCGCAGGGCGGCCTCGGTGGCGAGCCGCGTCTTGCCCGCGCCGCCGGGACCGACGATGGTGACCATCCTGGCGGTGCGGAGCAGGGTGGTGAGCTGGTCGAGCTCGTCCTCCCTGCCGATGAACGAGGTGAGCGGGGCGCGGAGCTGGGACTTCTGGGGTTGGGCGGCCTGGACGCCGGACAGGACGGCCAGGTGGGCGGCGCGGAGGTCGGGGCCCGGGTCGACGCCGAGCTCCTCCGCCAGGGTGTGGCGGGTGCGCTCGAACAGGGTGAGGGCTTCGGCCTGCCTGCCGGTGGCGGCCAGGGCGCGCATGGCCAGGGCGGCCAGCTTCTCGCGCATCGGGTGCTCTTTGACCTCGGCGAGCAGGGTGGCGACCTGGTCGGGGGCCACGCCGCCGGCCAGCCGTACGGTGGCCTGGGCCTCGATCGCGGACAGGCGGTCGTCTTCGAGGCGGGTGGCGATGTTGGCGAGTTGCCCGAATCCGGTGAGGCCGGTGAGAGCGGGGCCGCGCCAGAGGGCGAGCGCCTCGTCGTAGTCGTGCTCGGCGACCCTCCTGGCGAACTCCGCCGCGTCGACGTCCGCCTGGAGCGCGTAGCCGCCCTGGGCGCTGGTCACCGCGCCTGAGCCGATGGCCGCTCTCAGCCGTTTGACGAGGGTTTGGAGGGCGTTGGTGGCGTTGGCCGGTGGGGCTTCCGCCCAGAGGGCGTCGATGAGGCGGTCCTGGGAGACGGGCGCGCCGTTCTCCAGGGCCAGGAGGGCGAGGAGGGCGCGCACGCGGGTGCCACCGACCTCGATCGGGCCCTCGTCGCCCGTGACGACCAGAGCCCCCAGCACACCAACCCGCACCCACCCATCCTGCCCCACCCACCGACCGAACAGCCCTCCCCGCCCCGGCTGCCACCCGTGAACGGCCTGAGAACACCCAACTCCCTCAAAGGAGAGAGAGGTACAGCGGGAGGGTCTCCCCTCTCTGGGCTTTCTGGGCGCTCTCGAGGTGAGATTCCTCCTGTTAGGAGCTCCAAGGCCCGGGTGATCACCTGCCCCGCGGAGGACTTCCGGGATTCCTGCGAGGCACCACCAAGGGGCGCTTGGGCGGGGGGAGGGTCGCGGCGGTGGGGGCGCCGCGACCCTCGGGTTTCCTCGGGGTCAGAAGTCGTCAGGCGTGCGGACCCGGTCGCGGATCCACTTGCCCGCCTCCTTCAGCCGGGTCGTGCCGGTGAACGGGCCGTTCGGGCAGGTGCCCGTGGTGAAGACGGCGCCGGTCCTGTTGTCGTTGGAGTAGTTCCAGTTCGTCCAGCTGATCTTCTTGGCCGCCATCAGGTCGAGGTACTGCTGCGACATCGTGAAGTTGTTCGACCCCTCGCCCTCGTAGTTCTGCGTCCCGAACTCGGTCACGAACATCGGGATGCGGTCGGCGGCCCGGCTGAGCGTGTTCAGGTACTCCGAGCCGTGCGAGGCCGCGTAGAAGTGGAACGTGTAGAGGATGTTCGTCGCGTTGACCGGGTTGTTGATGACCTCGGTCTCGTTGGAGTCCTCGGAGACACCCAGCGAGGACCACCCGCGCGTCCCGACCAGGATCGGGC
Organism: Nonomuraea sp. NPDC050556; assembly: GCF_044457355.1. Taxonomy (NCBI): domain Bacteria; kingdom Bacillati; phylum Actinomycetota; class Actinomycetes; order Streptosporangiales; family Streptosporangiaceae; genus Nonomuraea; species Nonomuraea sp. NPDC050556. Next base: position 36,408 of record NZ_JBITGU010000002.1, read on the forward strand.
TCTCCGGGTCGTTGGCGCGGATCACCGGGATGATCTGGTGCGCGTAGTCCCTGATGCGCGACCACGAGACCCCGCTCGGCTCGTTCATGATCTCGTACAGCAGGTTCTTCTTGTTGTTGTGCCGCTGCGCGATCTCGGTGAAGAACGTCTTGGCCTTGGCCAGGTTGTTCATGGCGAACGGGTCGCCCGGGTTCAGCATGTGCCAGTCGACGATGGCGTACATGCCGCGCGCCGAGGCCATCTCGATCAGCTGGTGCACCCGGTCGGTGAACAGCCGCGGGTTGGTGTCGTAGCCGTCCTCCTGGATGTACATCGAGATGCGCAGGATGTCGGCCTTCCAGTCGACGGCCAGCGCGTCCAGCGAGGCGGCGTTGTAGCAGGACCACTCCCACTGCAGCCCGTGCGTGCTCATGCCGCGCAGCTGGATGGCCTTGCCGTGCTCGTTGCACAGGTGCACGCCGCAGACGGTGAGCTGGCCGTTCGCCTCGACCGGGGTCCCGCCGCCGCCGCCCGTCTGGGTGGTGGCCGTCACGGTGGCGCTGCGCGCCGACTCGTTGTTGGAGGGGTCCCTGGCCGTGACGGTGTAGGTGTGGGTGGAGGAGGCGGCCAGGCCGCTGATCGTGGCGGTGGTCGAGGGTACGGTGGCCACGACGGTCTCGCCCTCGCGCACCTGGTAGTCCTTGATCGTCCCGCTGTTGTCCGTGGAGGCGTCCCAGGCGAGGCTGATCGAGCTGGACGTGGTCGCGGTGCTGCGCGGGTTGGCCGGAACGGTCGGCGCCTGCGTGTCCGGCGGACCGGAGACGCTGACGGTGAGCCGGTCGAGGTTGGGCCCGCCGTTGGCGGTGGTCGCCGTGGCTCTGACCGTGTTGGCCCCGGCGTTCAGCGCGGCGCTGACGGTGGCTTCCTGCCAGGTGGTCCAGGCGCCGGTGCCCTGGAAGTCCTTGGCGATCCCGGCCGCGCCGTTCACGCTGATGGACATCGGGCGGTTGGTCGTCGTGCCGTTGGCGAAGCGGAAGGACAGGGTCGCGGTGCCCGCTGCCGCCGCGTTCACGTTGAACTCGACGTAGGACCCGGTGACGTTGGTGTAGTCGACGAACCCGGTCCCGGTGTATCCGGCGTGCTTGGTGTCCACGATGCCCTGCGAGATCGTGGCGTTCTCCGCCTGGTACTCGTTGGACGGCGCGGCCACGTCGACGTCGATGTAGTCGAGGTTGGGGCCGCCGTTGACGGTGGTGGAGGTGGCCTTGACGGTGTTCGTTCCGGCGTTGACCGGCGCGGTGATCGTGGCGGACGCCCACGTGTCCCAGGTGCCGGTGCTCGGGAAGTCCTTGGTGACGGCGGCGCCGCCGTTGACGGCGATGGACATCGGCCGGTTGGTGGTCGTGCCGTTGGCGTAGCGCAGGGTGATCGTCGCGGTGCCCGCGCTGGCGGCGTTGACGGTGGTGGTCACCGAGCTGCCGGTCACGTTGTCGTAGTTGACGAAGCCGGTGCCGCTGTAGCCGGTGTGGTTCGACTCGACCACGCCCTGGGAGATGGCGGCCGACTCTGACTCGTACCTGGTGGCCGCCGCCTGGGCGGACAGGGTTGGTAAGGCGGCCAGGACGAGCGCCGCGAGCGCGGCCACTCGGAGGGAGCGATGCATGGGGGGTGAGCTCCTACTCGTTAGGAAACTTAACTAACCAGTAGGCCCTCAGACATCGGATGTCAAGGCCCAATCTGCGCACGCGAATGGCCGGAGGGCCCACCCCGCCCCTCCGGCCACGCGTCCTCGCAGGTCGATCAGTCGACGTAGATCGACTTCCACTTGCCGCACTTGAAGGTTCTGTCGTTGGCCTCGTCGTAGACGCAGACCTTGATGTCGACGGCCTTCACGCCCGAGTCGTCGATCTCGATCTTGCCGTAGCCCGTGCCGCAGTGGGTGAACTCCTGCTCGTCAGGGCTGTTGGTGGTGACCTTCACGACCGCGATCGCGCAGTACTTCTTCACCTTGTCGTACAGCCTGCCGTCGAGGGAGAGGTCGCCCTTGTCGACCTCGACATGGCCCTTGGCGTAGTTCTTCACGGTCTTGTAGGCGCCGGAGTAGAAGTTGCCCCAGTCGTCCTCGAAGACGGTGTCGGCCTTCTCGTAGATGTCCTTCCACGCGCTGCAGGAGCCCGCGATCGGCGTGGTGTTCGTGGCGGACTTGCTCATGCACACGCGCACGTCGAGGAAGTCGGCGTCGTTGAGCGTGCCCGTCGTGGAGTTGTCCGCGTCGGCGGCGGTCGGCGCGCAGAACGGGAAGTTGGCCGTCTGGGTCGCCCCGCCGGACAGGGAGTAGCGGAACACCGCCAGGCCGCAGCGGGTGGTGTCGGCCGTCTTGTCGGAGATGGTGATCGGGACCGACAGGTTGTCGCCGGTCAGGGTGTAGGTGCCCTTGAGCTCGGCGTGGCCGCCGCTGATGGTCACCGATTTGTACGTTCCCCACGGATCGGCGGCGGTGGCGCTGGCCGCCCCCGCAGGCACCCCCAGAAGGGCCAGCGCGAGGACTGAGATCAGCCCCAGTGCCAGTTTGACGAAGGATTTCATGATTCTCCCCAGGTGATGATCGAGCGCGTGGGCCCCCACGCATTCATGTTCACGACCTGGGGAGATTGCAACAATTGGGGCTTATACGTAGCGGGAGCGGATCGCCCGGCCACCCCTGCCGTGCGATCCGCCCGCTGCCAACCAGCCATTTTCATGGTAATCCAGTAGGAATTCAGGGTAAATAGCTGGGCAGAACTTTCTCGGCGAACAGCTCGGCCTGCCGCACGACGTCGGCGCCGAACGGGGCGAAGACGACCGAGTCGAAGCCCAGGTCGGAGGTGTAGCGGCCGATCACGTCCACCCAGAACTCCGGCGGCCCCTGCACCGGCACGTAGTCCTGCTCGATCCCGCGCCCGCCAGGAGTGATCACGCCGACCACGTTGTAGGAGCGGTGGATCGCCCCGGGATCCCGGCCGGCCGCCAGCGCCGCCTCGTCGATGATGTGCTGCCGTCCCACGACCTCGGCCGGCGGCACGTAGATGCTGGCAGGAGCGATCCAGCCGTCCCCGTACCTGCCGACGAGCCCCAGCGTGCGCGGCTTGTGCGCGCCCACCCAGATCGGCACGTCACGCACCGGCCCCGGCCGCGCGTCGCGCAGCGTGTGGTGGCGCCCCTCGAAGCTCACCGGTCCCGGCTCGCGCATCAGCCTGAGGACCTGCAGCGCCTCCTCCATCGCCCCCAGGCTCGGTACGGCGGCGCCGTACGAGGGGGCGTCTCCCGCCGGGCTGCCCGCGCCGACGCCCAGCAGCACGCGCCCGCCGCTGATCACGTCGAGCGTGGCGGCCGCCTTGGCCAGCATCGCGGGCGGGCGCAGCGCCAGGTTGGCCACGTTCGTCAGCACCTTGAGCCTGGTCGTCGCGGTGGCGACCGCGGTCAGCAGCGTCCAGATCTCCAGGTGGTCCGGCACGTAGGGGTGGTCCTGGGTGGCGGCGAAGGCGAACCCGGCCTCGTCGGCGAACCTGGCGGTGGCCAGCGCGGACACGTGGTCGGCAGGGTCGACGTAGAGGCCGATCACAGCGGCCACCTGTCGAGCTTCGACAGGAGCGGCTCCAGCTGCTCCTCCTCCCAGTCCAGGTGCGCGAGCAGCTCGTCGGCCAGCCGTTCCAGGTCCTCGCGGAAGTCGGCCGCCCCCTCGATCGCGCGCAGGATCCCGGCCACCTTCCTGTGCTCGTCCTCGAGGCGGTCGATCACCGGGGACGAGTCGGGAAAGCGCTCGCGCAGCGCGGTGAACAGGTAGAGCGACTCGACCGTGTGGTGCGTCTCGACGTGGTGGCAGTAGTACATGCACCGCACCCGCAGGTCGCGGGTGACCTCACCGGCGTTGCGCAACTCCTTCAGCTCGCGTCTCAGCCCGTCGTGCACGGTGATCAGCTCGCGCACCAGCGCGTGGTCCCTCGACATTCGTCCTCCCGTGATGGTTATTTCTGGTAACTAACCACACGAACAGTTAGTGTCGACAGAACGCACTTTTTCCTGCCTTAGTGACTTGGAGAGAACCGTGCTGTTCGTGACCGACACCGAGGCCAACTGCCGGGCCCGCGAGGTGCTCGACCGGGTCGGCGACAAGTGGTCCGTCGTGGTGCTGCACCACCTGAGCGCGGGCACGATGCGCTTCTCCGAGCTGCTGCGTGCCATCCCCGGCATCAGCCAGCGCATGCTGACGGTGACGCTGCGCGGGCTGGAGCGCGACGGGCTGGTGCGCAGGACCGTGCACCCGGTGGTGCCGCCGCACGTCGACTACGACCTGACCCCGCTCGGCGAGACGCTGCGCGACATCGTCTCCTCGCTGGTCGTCTGGGCGCACGAGCACCTGGACGAGATCGGCGTGGCCCGCGAGCTCTACGACGCCGGCTGATGGGCGAGATCGACGAGTTACGCGCACGCGCCGGGTCCTTCACGAGCGCCGGTGACGAGATCGGCTGGCGCGCCGAGCTCGGCTGGGCGTTGCTGCGGTCGGCCGGTGGCGATCTCGCGCAGGTCGAGGAGGCGGTCGGGCACGCGCTGTGGCTGCTGGGCCACTGGCGGGTCACGGGCACGCTCTCGCTGGCCGGCACCGCCTACCGGCTGCGCCACGCCCTGACCGGCGCTGCCGCCGACCGGGACGCGGCGATCCTGCTGCTGTCGGAGGTCGAGGAGGGCGAGCTCGGCTGGGCCGACCACGCCGCCCTGGCCGAGCTGCGGTCGCAGCGGTTCCAGGGGCCGCTGCCGTTCGGCGGGAGCCGCGACGACCTGGAGGCCATGATCGCCCGCTGGCGTACGGCCATCGGGGCGTGTGACGTCCCTGAGCACAGGTCGGAGCTGCGTGCGCTGCTCGGGCTGGCCCTGGCCAGGCGCGCCGTACGGTGGCCTGACACAGCCGAGCAGGACGAGCGCGAGGCGGACACGCTGCTCGGCGGCCTCGTCGACGCCTGGCCCGACCTGGTCGGCTACACGCTGGGGCAGATCAGGCTGGCCCGTGGCGGGCGTACCGGCGAGCGGTCCCTCCTCGACAGCGGAATCGAGCTGATCGAGCGCAGCCTGCCCGCGCTGACCGCCGACCCCGAGCAGCACCACGAGGCCCTGTCGTCGCTGGCCGCCGCCCACGCCGCCAAGGGCGACCTGCGCGGCTCCGCCGTACGGCTGCGCGAGTTGTGGGCGCTGCTGCCCGAGGACGACCTGCCCACCAGGGCGGAGGTCTCGGCCCGGCTGGGGCACACGCTGTTCTCACTCGCGGACGAGGATCCGGAGGTGTGCGAGGAGGCGATCGAGGTGCTGCGGACGGCGCTGCGGCTGATCGGCAAGGAGGGCGACGCCACGCTCACCGCCGGGCTCGGCACGCTGCACCTGCGCAGGTTCGTCGCGGACGGCGGCGCAGAGGACAGGGAGACGGCGCTCGGGCTGATGATGGGCGCGGTGGCCACAGGCGAGCTCGACCCGAGGTTCGCCGGGCTGTGCCATCTGGGGATCGGCGCGATGCTCATGGAGCGGGCCGACGACCTGCCCGGCCTGGACGCGGCGATCCATCACCTGGAGCTGTCGGAGCACGCGGGCGTGCTGCTGGAGCGGGCGCGCGATCTGCGTACGGTGCTCACCGGCGGGTTCGCGTCGGACGCCGACAGGGACCGGGTGGCCGAGGGATTGCGCGCCGACCTGGCCGCTCTGCCACCGGGTGACCCGGCGATCCCCGCTTTGAGTGCGCTCCTGGCAAGGGTCGCGTCACCGCGCTCGGCGGCGCTCGACCTGGCCAAGGCGCTCATGGCCGGGGTGGAGCGCGAGCCGGGCGGCGTGGACGTGGACCGGGTGCTCGCGCTCACCGCCGAGGCGGAGCGCGAGCTGGGCGAGGACCACACCGACGTCCGGGTGCTGCGCACGTTCGGGCTCGCGCTGCGCGCCCTCGACGACGACGCGTTCGCCGAGGCGATGGCCTCGCTGCAGGGCCTGCCCGCCGAGGAGCCGTTCTGGCGCGAGCTGGTGCCGACCATGGTCGCCTTCCTGCTCGCCACCCGCTTCACCAGGACCGGCTCGCTGGCCGACGTCGACGCGGCGGCCTCGTACCTGTCCGGGGTGAAGGAGGGCCTGCCGGGCGTCGACCCTGCGATGGTCAGGCTGCTCAATCTGGGTGTCGTGCTCGCCCAGGGCATGCACAGGGAGTCGCCCGAGGCGATCGAGGGCGCGATCGCCGAGCTGGAGGAGATCGCCGCCCGGCTCGGCCCTGGGCATCCCGGGTACAAGGTGGCGACCGCGCTCGCCGCGCAGTCCAGGAACGCGCTCGCCCTCTTCAGGGGCGGGCCGCGCCCGCAGCAGCCGATCGACCTCGCCGACGGGGTCGGCGCGGAGGATCCGTACGGGGTCATGGTCCTGCTGCAGTCCGCACGCGCCCGCATCGACCGCGGCGTGCGGGAACGCGACCTGGCGATGCTCGACACCGGCACGAACCAGCTCAAGGAGGCCATCGCGGGCTCCAAGCACCCGTTCGTGACGCAGGGGCTGCGGCTGCTCCTGGCGAACGCGCTCGTGGAGCGGCACAGGCTCGGCGGCGACGGGCTGCATGAGGGCATCGCGGCGCTGGAGCAGCTGCTGGACGAGGTCGGCGCGCGGCACCCGCTGATGGCGCAGGCGCCGATGGAGCTGGCGCACGCCTACCGGCTCAGGGACGACGTCATGGACGCCAGGCGCGCCCTGGACACCGGGCTCCAGGGGCTGCGCGAGCGTTACCGGCAGGTCCTCGCGCAGACCGGGACGGAGCGGGCGCTGGCGATGTCGAAGCAGACCAGCGTGTTCGCGCTCACGGTGGCGTCGTGGGCGCTGGACGACGGGTTCGCCGGGCTGGCCGTCCACGCCCTCGAGCTGGGGCGCGGGCTGGTGCTCGCGGCGGGCACCGCCGCTTCGTCCGCTGGCGGGCTGCTGCGCGAGCGGGGCGAGGACGAGCTGGCCGCCCAGTGGGAGGAGGCGGTACGGCGGGCCGAGAGCGGCCCGCTGTCCACGTTCGGCACCCTGGACGTGCCCAGCGACCTGCGTACCAAGGTGCTCGACCGGCTCTCGGGGGATGCGCGGCTGCTCGATCCGCCCTCGGCGCGCGAGCTCGCCGGGCTCGACGGGGTGCTTGTGTACCTGCTGCCGCCGGTGGACGGGCGGCCCGGGCGGGCGGTCGTGGTCGACGCGGAGATCAGCGTGATCGACCTGCCGGGGCTCGACGGCGGCGCGATGGAGCGGATCGGGATCTTCGCCACCCTCCCGCAGGCGTCGCAGGCGTGGCCGAAGGTCCTGGAGCGGCTGTGCGAGGTGGCCGCTGAGGCGGTGGTGGATCCTCTGCTCGGGCACCTGGGTGAGGGGCGACACGTGGTGCTGGTGCCGTGGGGCGTGCTCGGGGTGGTGCCGTGGCACGCGGCGCGAGGTGCCCGGGGATACGCGTGCGAGCGGGCCCGGTTCTCGGTGGCGGCCTCGGGGCGGCAGGCGCTGGCGGAGCGGGCCGTGCTGCCGCCCGCGGCCGAACCCGTGATCGTCTCGGATCCCGGCGGCGAGGTGCTGCGGTGGGCCAGGTGGGAGTGCGACGAGGTGTTCCGGCTGCACTACCCGCAGGCCAGGCGGCTGGGGAGGACTGACGCGCCCGCCACGGGCGAGGCTCTGCTGGCGTTGCTGCCGACCGCCTCGGTGGTGCACTTCGGCGGGCACGCGTCGTCCATGGGCACGTCCGGGGACTCGTACCTGCTGATGGCGGGCGGCGAGCGGCTGCCGGTGGAGACGATCCTGCGCCACTCGTGCGGAGCCGGTGTGGTGGTGCTGTCGTCGTGCTCCAGCGACCTGGCGCGCGGCGACCACGACGAGGCGCTCACGCTGGCCACGGCGCTGCTGGCGGCCGGGGCCGCGAGCGTGATCGGGTCGCGCTGGATGGTGGGCGACGACCCGCGCACCGCGATCATGATGGTCGTCTTCCACGAGCGGCTGCTGGCCACGGGGTCGGCCGGGCAGGCGCTGCACGAGACCCGCGCGTGGATGCTCGACGAGGGGCGGACGCTGCCCGAGGGGCTCGCCGCCGAGCTCGCAGAGGCGGCCTCATCGCTCGACTTCACCGACCCGGCCATCTGGGCCGCCTTCACCCACCAGGGCGTCTAGCCGGGGCGCGTAGGTGGCGTGGAAGACCAGGGAGGCGGCGCCGATCGCCGCCGCGTCAGCGGCGATCGGCGAGGTCTCGACGCGTACGGCGTGCAGGCGGCGGGCCAGAGCGCGGGTGCCGACCGCGCGGTCGATCGCCTCGCGGTAGCGCTCCCCCACCTCGCGCAACTCGGGGCCGCCGAGCACGAGCAGGTCGATGTCGAGCATGTTGACGATCGACACCGCCGCGTCGGCGAGCCGGTCGGCGACCTCGTCGATGATCTCGACGGCGAGCGGCCCTGGTGATGCTGGTCATCGGCGCGCTGTTCTCGCTGATCTACCTGCGACTGATCAAAGTGGAGGACTGATGGGCCGCCTGGCCTCGCGGCTGTCGCTGCTGGTGATCACGCTGGCGTTCCTCGGGCCGTTCCTGTGGGTGCAGCCGGGGGCGAACCTCGACGCCCAGGTCACGTGGCAGTTCTCGCTGAAGAACTTCTCGGCGGTGCTGACCTGGGAGACGACGATCCTGCCGGTGATCAACTCGATCGTCATCTCGGCGGGTACGGCGGTGCTGACGCTGGTGGTGGCCGCGCTCGCCGCCTACCCGCTGTCGCGCTACCAGCTCAGGTACAAGCGCAACTTCATGCTCACCCTGCTGTTCTCCACCGGCCTGCCGCTGACGGCGATCATCGTGCCGGTCTACTCGATGTTCTTCCGGTTCAACCTCTACGGCTCGGTGCCCGCGATGATCCTCTTCCTCGCGGCGAGCTCGCTGCCGTTCGCGATCTGGCTGATGAAGAACTTCATGGACGGCGTGCCCGTGTCGCTGGAGGAGGCGGCGTGGGTGGACGGGGCCGGCTGGGTGCAGTCGCTCACCCGGGTGGTCGGTCCGTTGATGGCGCCGGGCATCGCGGTGGTCGGGATCTTCGTGTTCGTGGGGCAGTGGGGCAACTTCTTCGCCCCGTTCGTGCTGCTGGACACGCCGGAGAAGGCGCCGGCCGCGGTGACGATCTACACCTTCTTCTCGCAGTACGGCCAGGTCGCTTATGGCGAGCTGGCGGCGTTCTCGGTCATCTACACGGCCCCGGCGGTGATCCTCTACGTGGCCGTGAACAAGTACCTTGCCGGATCCTTCAACCTCGGCGGAGCCGTAAAGGGATGACATGCGGCCCGATTCGTGGTGAATTCAGGAAATGACGGCACAAGGCACCTGCGACCAGCGGTTCGCCCAGGTCTCGGAGGAGTTCGACAGGAATCTCGGCGAGCGCGGCGAGGTGGGCGCCTCGGTCTGCGTCATCGTCGACGGCGAGGTCGTCGTCGACCTCTGGGGCGGCGAGGCGGCACCCGGCGTCCCGTGGCTGAACGACACGATCGGGCACGTCTGGTCGTGCACCAAGGGCGCGACCGCGCTGTGCGCCCACCTGCTCGCCCAGCGCGGCGAGCTCGACCTCAACGCCCCCGTGACCCGCTACTGGCCCGAGTACGGCACGCGGGGCAAGGAGGGCACGCTGGTGCGCCACCTCCTGACGCACCAGGCCGGGCTGCCCGCGCTCCGCACGCCCCTCCCGCCGGGCGCGTTCTATGACTGGAAGCTCATGGCCGACGCGCTGGCCGGCGAGGAGCCGTTCTGGACGCCCGGCACGATGCACGGCTACCACGGGCTCACCTTCGGCTACCTGGTCGGCGAGGTGGTCCGCCGGGTCAGCGGGCGCTCGCTCGGCACGTTCTTCCGCGAGGAGATCGCCGAGCCGCTCGGCCTGGAGTTCTGGCTGGGCCTGCCCGAGGAGCAGGAACGCCGGGTCGCGCCGACCATCCAGGCCGATCCGCCGCCCGCGATGCCGTCCTTCTACGTCAACGCCTTCTCCGACCCGGCGTCGATGGCGGCGCTGCTCATCGGCAACACCGGCGGCTACATGAACCCCGGCGAGTCCGACACCCGCGACGCGCACGCGGCCGAGTACGGCGCGGTCGGCGGGATCACCAACGCGCGCGGACTTGCCGGGATGTACCGGCCGCTGTCGCTGGGCGGCGACGGGCTGGTCAGCCCGCAGCAGCTGGCCATCATGTCGCTCACCCAGTCGGCGGCGACGGACGCGGTGCTGGCCGTACCCAGCAGGTTCGCGCTGGGATTCATGAAGGCGGTCGACAACAACCACCTGCCCGAGGCCGACCGCGAGGGGGCGCACCTGACGGAGACGGCGTTCGGGCACGCGGGGATGGGCGGGTCCGTGGGGTTCTGCGACCCGGCGGCGCGGCTGGCGTTCGGCTACACGATGAACAAGCAGGGCGCCGGTCTCGGGATCAACCCGCGCGGGCAGGCGCTGGTGGACGCCACCTACCGCACGCTGGGATATCAGCAGGCATATGGGGGCATTTGGTATATATCCTGAGCTCCATGTTCTTCGGCATCACCGACATCTGGACGTTCGTGGCTGGCGCGTTCTTCATCGTCCTGCTCCCCGGCCCCAACTCCCTCTACGTCCTGTCCTACGCCGCCCAGCGCGGGGTCCGCGAGGGCTACCGCGCTGCCGCCGGTGTCTTCGTCGGTGACACGGTGCTCATGGTGCTCGCGTCCGCTGGGGCGGCGTCGCTGCTGCGCTCGAACGCGCTGCTGTTCACGATCGTCAAGTACGCCGGGGCGGGCTACCTGGCGTGGATCGGCTTCCAGATGCTGCGCGGCGCCGTCCGCGCGTGGCGCGCTCCCGCCGTCTCCGACGCGCCGGTCGACGCGCCCGCTCCCGCCGAGCCGCGGCCGTTCCGCAAGGCACTGACGATCAGCCTGCTGAACCCCAAGGCGATCCTGTTCTTCGTGTCGTTCTTCATCCAGTTCGTGGACTCGTCGTACGGCGCGCCCGCCCTGTCGTTCGTCATCCTCGGCGCGATCATCCAGGTGTTCAGCGTTCTCTACCTGTCGGCGCTGATCTTCAGCGGGACGTTCCTGGCGGCGCAGTTCCGCTCGCGCCGCAAGCTGTCGGCCACCCTCACCAGCGGCGTCGGCGCCCTGTTCCTGGGCTTCGGCGCCAAGCTAGCCACCACGTCACTGGGTTAGCGCGGGTTCCGGAGCGCGGGCGAGCTCCACGATCAGCCAGATCCGTACGGCCAGCCCGAAGAGGACCAGCACCCACCCGCCCACGAACACGCCCGCCAGGGCCAGCGCCGTCGTCGCCACGGTCGCCCAGCGCAGCACGTTGAACAGCGAGTCCGTCCTCTCGTCGCCGTTCGCCGAGGCCACCGCCATCACCGCGGTCGCGACGAACCACACGGCGGCGACGTCGGCCAGGCCCAGCAGGAAGCTGATCGGCGCTGGCAGGCCCAGCCCCACGAGGTCGGTCAGCGAGACGAGCCCGGCCACGAGGGCGGCGGTCCGCGCGGGCAGGAAGGCGGGGTGCACCTGGCGGGTGAGCTGGTCCAGCGCCTGAAGGACGATGAACCACCCGATCGCGTCGACGATCAGGTCGAACCCGTTGAGTCTCAGGTCGATCGCGGCGATCAGGAGCCCGAGCGCGATCGACTTATAGGGATGCACGTGGAGAATCGTGGCAGTTCTTCGTATTTATGATCAATAGTGAACGTGTAGAAAGCGGCAGTGGCATTCAGAAGCGTCAGGTACGGTAAGCCACCGGCACGCCCCCCACGCGCGCCAAGGTAAGGATGTCGTCACCCGACGGGTTGATCCGGAAATGCCTGACTATGCGAAGCTCGGGTACTTGCCGGTAGTCGGCTTAGCTGCGGAGCGGTTTTGAACCATCCCCCTGTTGTCCTGCCACGCCTGACCGCTCTCGCGAAACAGGCGGTACCTCGCCTGCTCGAAGGCGTCGTCGCTCCGCTCGCCGTTTTCTACGTCTCCATGGCCGTGCTCGGCTACAAGTGGGCGCTGATCGCCGCGGCCGCCTACGTCTACATCGGCGTGGGGCAGCGGCTGGTCAGGAGGGTGAAGGTGCCGGCCACGATGTTCGTGGCGCTGCTCGCGATCACCGCCAGGACCGCGGTGGGCTTCTGGACGGGCAGCTGGGTCTGGTACTTCATCCAGCCGGAGATCGGCACGATCTTCCTCAGCATGGTCTTCCTCGCCTCCGTGCGGCTGAACCGGCCGCTGGTGCAGAAGCTGACGCTCGACTACATCCACCTGCCGAGCGCGGTGCTCAAGCACGAGCGGGTGCGGCGGTTCTTCGTCCGCATCACGTTGCTGTGGGCGTTCGTGCTGCTGGCGAACTCGACGGTGAGCATCTGGCTGGCGCTGCACGAGTCGCTGGGGACGTTCATGCTGCTGCGTACCTCAATGGTGGCTGCGATCAGCGGGCTGGCGATCGTGTTCTCGCTGTTCGCCTTCAAGCGGGTCCTGCGCAGGCTGCACCACGCCCCAGCCGCCTGACCGCTCCACCACGCTCCGGCTGCCTGACCGCTCGACCAGGAGGAAGGCTCCAGCCAGGGCGACCGCCAGGCCGGTCAGCATCGACAGGACCTCCAGCAGGTCGGGCACGGCCGTCGAGAACGTCACCCCGGCCGTAAGCGGCGGCTTCAGCACCGTGATCACCGTGCTGTAGAAGCCCCAGGCGAACAGTGTGCCGCCACCCAGCCAGGCCGCCACCATCGCCTCGCGCGCCCGGCCGCGGACCATCAGCGCGAACCCCGCCGCGGCCGCCCACGCCAGCACGCCCTTCACACCCATCTGGATGCTGCCCGAGATGTTGGTCGCCTCGACGAGCTCGCGCGCCAGGCCTGCCGTACCACCGAAGGCCCAGTACAGGTAGGTCGCGCCGATCGGCACGGCGAACACCGCCACTCCCCAGGCGATCATCGTATGGAAGGGACGGAACGCCGTGCCGTACAGGTCCTTGGCGAACAGGTGCGGCCAGCGGTCGCGCGCGTAGAGGGCGAAGGCGGCGGTCAGCCCGACGCCCTGGCCGATGAAGCCCGCGTAGACGGTCAGGTAGACCCACTGCTCGATCGGCCCGCCGTCCGGGAAGACCTGCGCACCCTCGATGATCAGCGAGACGGGCACGCTCAGGACGATCAGGCTGAGCAGTCCCGTGCCGACCCAGATCGGCAGGAGGACCAGCCAGGCGGGCAGGCGCATCCCCCAGGGCATCGTGAACGCCAGCGCCAGGACCGCACCTACGGCGGCCATGCCGAAGGTGGCGCCGTTGAGCGCGGTCATGGTGGGGTCGTTCATCATCGCCGGGTCGGTGATGCCTATGGGGTTGCCGGACAGCCACACGATCTTGAGGGTGAGGTAGGGCAGCATGGCGGCGATGGCGATGATCGCGGCGGTGACGCGCCCGATTCCGGCCTGGTGCGGTTCCATACCATCCACCCTGCTCCGGAACCCCCCAACGCCCCTCCCACCCCAAGGGGAACCCCCTCCCCCACACGGGGGAACAACACAGCGGAATCCACGCAGGCGAACCCCCATCTCTCAGGCTCCACCCCACGACCTCCCCTCCACGGCCTCCGCGGGTCCACTCACCGCCCCACTGACCCCGCGGGTCAGCCCGATCAGGCCCCGCCTCCCTGTGAGGTGTGCGGGACCTCACCTCACAGAGCCCTGCGAGAAGAAGCGGCGAGGGTCCCTGGGTGGGCGCGGGGAAGCGGACGACGAGGTCAGGCGGGGCGGCGGGATTGGGTGATGCGGAAGCGGCCCGCCACGAAGGAGTCGTCGGTCAGCGACGCGTTCCCCGCCGGGTTGAGCCCACTCACGTGGTAATCGCTGTAAGCGGCCGAGAAGTTGAGCGGCATAGGCCCCGTGACGTTGGAAGTGAGCGCAGCCCCCGCCCACGCGAAAGCGTCCTCAGCCCGCGCGACGAACCCCTCATCGGTCGAATAACAGAACGCCGTGATCGCCCCATGTGTGGAAGCGTCCGACGCCGCCCGAGCCAGCCCCTCGTCCCGATCGTCCACCGGCACCAGAAACGCGATCGGCCCGAACCGTTCCTCACCGTAGACAGCCCGATCCTCAGTCGCCACCAGCAACGGCCCGCACGTCCGCGCCCCAGGGAACTCAGGATGCTCGTACGGCAAGGCATCCAGCACCACCGACCCGGCCGACCGCATCCGGGACACCAGCGAGAGCGTGGAGTCCGACTGGATCGCGGCCAGCATCGCCGCCGCCCGCCGAGGGACCGTCGAGATCTGCCGCACCGCGCCCGCCAGCCCGTCGGCGAAGTCCGCGAACACCCGCCGGGGCACGAACAGGTTCTGCGGGCTCGTACACATCTGCGCGGAGAACAGGCACAACGACCCGGCCAACGCCCGCAACACCTGCTCGTCAAAGGTGTCGATCACCACCGAGTTCAGCCCGGACGTCTCGGTGTAAGCCACGGCGGGAAACGCGTTGGCCTCCACCCACGACCCGAACGCCGCACTCCCGGTGAAGTCGACGATCCGGCACGCCGGATGCTTGATCAGCTCCTTGGCGATCGGCCGCTCCGCCGAGTCGACCGCGAGAGTCACCAGCCCGGGGTCGAACCCGGCCGCCGAGAGCACCTCGCGGCAGGCAGCGACGGCCATCGCCATCGGCAGCACGGCCGTGGGATGCGGCTTGACGATCACCGGGTTGCCGGTGGCGAGGTTGGCCAGGATGGCCGGGTAGGCGTTCCAGGCGGGGAAGCTGGCGCAGGTGACGACGACGGCGACGCCGCGTGGCACGATCCTGTAGCGCTTGGCCAGCGACACGTCGTGCTTGCCGAACCGCCCGGTCCAGGTCGCGCTCGGCGTGACGCGGCGCATGGCCTCCCAGGCTGCGGCGACGGCTTCGAGGCCGCGGTCGAGCGCGTTGGTGCCGCTTCCCGCGGCGGCCATTCCTGCGCTCTGTCCGGCCGTGTGCATCGTCGCGGGGACGAACCGCGCGGCTCGCGCATGGATGAGATCGCAGACCTCCAGGCACAGCCGTACCCGAACCTCCGGATCCGCCTCCCGCCACGCCGGCCAGGCCCGCGCGGCGGCGGCGTACAGCTCATCCGGGGTGGCATGCGGATAGGCGACCTCCAGCCCCTCCCCCAGATACGGCGATATTTCCCCACCCGCGACCTGCCACAGCCCGGGATGCTCCGGCAGCTCAACGGCGGTCGGCAACTCTTCCTGCGCATGCGAGAGCTCGAAGGCGGACCAGCTCTCTCTGGTACGGCGAGCCTCGGCGGCGCGCTCGACCCTGATCATGCGCGCTGCCAGGTGAGCGCGTGCCTGCGGCCATCCTCCTCGGCGGCGAGCACGAGCGTGTCGCCGTCGAGCGTGGCTTGCCTGATCTGGGTCGTGCCGGGGAAGGCGGGGTTGAGCCCGATCTCGACGTGATGATGCACGTCGGCGCCCACGACCTCGTAGCGCCCGGCGTAGGCGAAGAACGAGTCGAACGCCTCGGCCCGCTCACTCGTCTCGGCCCGCCGGGGGTTGGCCGACGACAGGCTTGGCCGTACGGCTCGCGCGATCGAAGCGCTCATGTGCCCGTCGGGGGTGTAGCACAGCAGCCCTACCGCGTCAGGACCGTAGGGGTGCGCCACCCTCCCGTCCGGATAGCCGATCTCCCAGCTGACGAGCCGCCACGCGCCCACGAGTTCCATGAACGCGAAGCTACGATAAACGAAGTCAGCACGTCAACCCCAAGGCCCTCCCCCACTGCGAAGGAGAGGGCCCAGAGGTGAATCCAGAGACGACCCACAGGGGTGGTCCTCCCGAGAGCGGGCCTCGCAAAGAAGCTGGCCTTGAGGGGGTGACCGCCCCAAAGGACGACCCCCGGTGCGGGGGCCCGAGGGGCGGGGGCCCGAGGAGCGGAGGCCCGAGGAGCGGAGGCCCGAGGAGCGGGCCCTCCCGAGGGAGCACCCCCCGGAGGGGCAGCCCTCGGGGGTGGCCCCTCCCCGAGGGGGTGACCCTCCCGCAGGGTGTGAACCCCTCCTGTGGGGGCGGACCCTCCGGAGGGGGTGGCCCTCCCGGAGGGGTGGCCCTCCCGGGAGTGGGCCCAGGCCCTCCCGAAGGGCAGCCCCCCTGAGGTGGTGGCCCTCCCGGAGGGTGGTCCTCCCGAGAGTCGGGTCGCTGGGAGCGGGGCCCGGGAGCGCCCTTGAGGTCCTGGGGTTAGTGGGTGATGGCGAGTGCGCGGTCGAGGGTGGGTGGGGTCAGGGGGCCCTGGCGCAGGTAGTCGCGGAAGGCCTCGTAGTCGCGGGCGCCACGCACCACGTCGGCGTATCCGGCGAACGCCGTGTACCCGTCCGCGCCGAGCAGCGTGTAAGCCAGGCCCGCCAGGCGGTACTTCTTCGCCGGATCCAAAGGCTGCCCGTTGATCACGACGTCGCCGGGAGCCACGCGGTCACCCACGGGCTTGGACAGGTCGTAGGAGAAGCGGACGTTCCTGGACACCGCCAACGGGGCGAACTTCACGGTCCCGTTGGCCTGCGTCTGCCACTGCTGCTCCAACGCCTGCTCCACCTGCGCCCCCGTCACCGACACCGTCAGCACCGGGTTCGCGTACCCCCACGTCGCCCAAGCCTCCCCGAACAGCACCGCGCCGTCGGAGTCGGCCGGGTTCGTGCCCTTGGCGTACCTCAGGTCCCCCCGCAGCGAGTTGGAGCCCTTCACCGGCGCCACCGCCACCATCGCCAGGTCGGCCCCACCCCCGGGGGTGCGCTGCGAGTCGAAGTACTCGACGTCCGCCACCGCGTTTCCCAGCGTGCTCTCGCCGTCCGCGTCACGGGTCCTGGTCAGGTCGCCGGTGATGGCGCCGACCGGCCTGGCGTAGGTCTCGTCCTTCTTGGCGTTCCAGTAGTCGACCATCTTGACCATCGCGGGGTCGGGGGTGACGTCCCTGGTCACAGGGTGGTTGACCGAGGTGGTCGCGGACCTGATCACGTCCCGGGTGCGCGGGTCGAGCTGCAGGTTGATCTCGTTGATCAGCTTGCCGTGGTACCCGGCCTCGACGACGGGACGCGGGTTGCCCGCCGGGTCGGGGATCGAGCAGTTGAACGACGCGTGCCAGTGGCCGGTGACGATGGCGTCGATCTCCGGCGAGACGGCCTTGGCGAAGTCGATGATCGGGCCGCGCGGGTTGTCGCACCTGTCGAAGACGTCGCGGTCGGTCGTGCCGCCCTCGTGCACGTTGACGACGATGGCCTTCACGCCGCGGCGCTTGAGGACGTCGACGTAGCGGTTGGCGGTCTCCACCAGCGGCAGGTTGTCGAGCGACGGCTGGTAGGAGGTGGAGCCGTCGACCGTGGTGGGGGTGGTCAGGTTGATGAAGCCGACCGGGATGCCGCGGAACCGCTTGATCACGTACGGCTGGAGAACCGGGTCGGTCGAACCCTTCTGGGTGATGTTCGCGGTGGAGATGGGGAAGTCGGCGCCATGGAACGGCAGGCTGTCCGAGTCGGTGAAGCAGCTGTCGGTGCCGACGACGCCGAAGCACTCGCCCTTGCCCATGTGGTCGCGCACGAACTCCAGCGACCGGTCGAACTCGTGGTTGCCGGTGGCGATGAAGTCGGTGCCGATCTTGTTGAGGAACTCGATCGTGGGCTCGTCGGCGTGGTAGGAGACCTCGGTCGGCCAGCCGCTGAAGTTGTCGCCCGCGGTGAAGGTGACCGTGTTGCGGTGCCCCGCGCGCAGGTTGTTCAGGTGGGTGGCGACGTAGGCCGCGCCGCCCACGGTGTAGACGTTGCCCGCGCCGTCCTTGAGCTGGCTGTCGCCGACGCTGGTCTGGGGGGTGATGTAGCCGTGGAAGTCGGTGAGGGACAGTAACTGCACATCCACGGGACGCGGACGCGCTTGGGCCACTCCGGGCAGGGCGGCCACAGCGGCCAACCCGACACCCAGAGCGATGGCGATCCTGCTGCGGTAGGAACGCACACGAACTCCTTGTGTAGTTAGAAACCTGCAACGAAAACCCCTCCCCCAGACGGAGGCCCAGGGGGCTGAGGGGGTTGAGGGGGTTGAGAACTAACCTTTCGAGCCGGTGAAGGCGATTCCGGCGATCAGTTGTCTTTGCATGACGACGAACAGGATGATCACCGGAAGCGACGCCACCACGGCGCCGGCGAAAAGAATCGGATAATTGGTCTGAAACTGCCCGCGAAGGGACGCGAGCCCGGCGGAGAGGGTCATCATCTCCGGATCGGTGTTGACGACCAGCGGCCACAGGAGGCTGCTCCACGACCACATGACGGTCAGCAGACCAAGGGCCAGCAACCCCGGCCTGACCAGGGGAAGCATGATCCACCAGTAGATCTGCAGCGGATTGGCGCCGTCCAGCCGCGCCGCCTCGTCCAGCTCCTTAGGCAGCGTCAGGAAGAACTGCCTGAGCAGGAAGGTGCCGAAAGCCCCGAAGATCCCGGGAGCGATCAACGCCTGCAGGGTGTTGAGCCACCCCAACCCCTGCATGATCTCGTAGCGCGGCAGCAGGAACAGCTCCCCCGGCACCATGAGCACCGCCAGGAAGAGCAGGAAGATCGCCCCCCGCCCCGGAAAGGACAGCCGGGCAAAGGCGAAGGCAGCCAGCGAGCACAGCAGCAACTGCCCCGCCGTCACCGCCACCGTGACCACGACCGTGTTGAGGAACTGCCGCCCGAGGGGCACCGTACGGAACACCTCGGGAAAGTTCGACCACTGCCACGACGGCGTGAACGTCGGCGGCACGCGCAACGACTCGGCCAGCGTCTGCAACGACACGATGATCTGCCACGCGAACGGCGCGAACATGACCACGGCCCCGAGCAGCAGCACCACGTGCGCGGGCCAGGTCCTATTCATAGTGCACCCACCTCTTCTGCAGCCGGAACTGGATCGCGGTGAGCACGAGGATCAGCGCCAGCAGCACCACCGCGATGGCCGCCGCGTAGCCGCGCTCCTGCTGGACGAAGCCCTTCTCGTAGAACAGGTAGACGATCGTCCGGCTCCCGGCCAGCGCCGGGCTCTTCTGCGCGATCATGAGGAACACCAGGTCGAACACCTGCAACGCGTTGATCACCGTGATGACCATGACGAAGAAGGTGGTCGGGGTGAGCAGCGGCAGCGTGATGCTGAAGAACTGCCTGAACCTGCTCGCCCCGTCGATCGAGGCGGCCTCGTAGTAGTGGCGCGGGATGCCCTGCAGCCCGGCCAGGAACAGCACCGCGTTGTACCCGAGCGAGCTCCAGACCCCCACGATGGCGATCGCGTAGATCGCCGCGTCCGGATCGCCCACCCAATAGGGCCCGTCGACGCCGACCAGGCCCAGCAGGTAGTTGATCAACCCGAAGTCGCCGTTGAACAGGTAGCGCCAGGTCAGCCCCACCGCCGCGGGCATGACCACGACGGGCAGGAAGTAGATCGTGCGGTAGAACCCGAGCCCGCGCAGCCCCCGCACGTTCAGGAGCGACGCGATCACGATGGCCAGCGGCACCCCGGCCAGCACGAGCACCGAGTACAGCAGCGTGTTGCCGAGGGCGCCGAGCATCTCCTCGTCACCCAGCAGATCGGCGAAGTTGGCCGGCCCCACCCAGGTGCTGCCGCCGAACACGCCGGACTCTGTGAGGCTCAGGTAGACGGTCTGCCCGATCGGCCACAGGTAGAAGACGCCGAGGCCTAGCGCCATCGGGGCGATGAGCGCGTAGCCCCACCACGTCTCACTCCTTGGCAAGGATCTCGTCCATCTGCGCGGCGATGTCCTTGGCCGCGTCCGCGACCGGCCGCTTGCCCGACCAGGCGTCGGTGAGCAGCTTGTTCTGGACGTCCTGCCACTTGGCCGTGTCCAGCGACACGGGGTACGGCACGCCGTACGGCAGCGAGGCGTCGAACACCTCCTTCAGGTGCCACTCGGGGAAGGAGGCGAACCAGCCGTCCTGGGTGCCGTCGCGCAGGGACAGCGAGCTGCCGCCGCCGTCACTGATGATCTTCTGCGCCTCCGCCGAGGCGACGAAGGCGGCGAACTTGGCGCTCTCCTCCTGGTGCTCGCCCTTCGCGGAGACGGCGTTGGCCAGGCCGAGCAGGATGACGCCCTCCTGCGACGGCCCCTTGGGCAGGGGCGCGGCGTCGATGCGCGCCTTCACCTCGGGGTTGCTCTTGTAGGTCGAGGCGAACCAGGCGCCGCCGTACTGCATGGCGTACTTGCCGGACTGGAAGAGCTGCAGCGGGTCGGTGTCGGCGTAGACCTGCGCGGGCGGGGCGGAGCCCTCCTTGATCAGGTCGGTCCAGAACTGCAGCCCCTGGATCGACCCCGGCTCGGCGAAGCCCGACTTCTTGCCGTCGGCGGAGATCACGTGCCCGCCCGCCTGGATCATCGTGTTGTAGAAGCCGCCCTGGTCCCACATCGGGGCCAGGATGCCGAACTCCTTCTTCGCCGGGTTCGTCAGCTTCTTGGCGGCCGCCTTGACGTCGTCCCAGGTCCAGTCGGCCGTCGGGTATTTCACGCCGGCCGCGTCGAACATCGTCCTGTCGTACCAGAGCGCCGGGATGCTGACGTTGAACGGCAGGCCGTACAGCTTGCCGTCGTAGCGGTAGCCGTCGGCGACGGCGGGCGACAGTCCCTGCGCCGCGCTCTCGTCGAGCGGCTTGATGATGCCGCCCTTGGCGTACAGGCGCACGTTGAGGCTGTTCATCCAGAACACGTCCGGGGCGGCGCCGCCGGAGGCGGCGGTCTGGAGCTTGGTCCAGTACTGGTCCCAGGGGGTGATCTCCAGCTTGACCGTGATGCCGGGGTTGGCCTTCTGGAAGGCGTCGATCACCTTCTGGCTGGTCGGCTGGTCGTTCTTGTCCCAGATCGCATAGCTGATCGTGACGTTGCCGGCCTTCTCGGGGGTGGTGGAACCACAGGCCGCGAGGGCGAACACGAGGAATCCTGCTAGGAGGGGTCGCAAGGGGGGTCTCCAGACATATAGAAGGGGCTCAGAACCCGTCAGCGGGCCAGAAGACCGCTCCGGGCTGTTCGGAAAGTCCGGTGGGATCGCTTAGCAGCGGGCGCGCCATGGCCAGCACCTCGCGCGTCCTGAAGTCGGTGAAGGCCCTGGCCAGCGCGGGCTCGACCAGTGGGTCGCAGGGCACCTCGAACAGCACGCGGTCGTCCCCCGCCCACGCGACCGCATGGCTGATCAGCACCTCGGCCGCCTTGGGCTCGGTGACGGCCAGCTCGGTGATCCGCAGCCCCTGTGGCCCCCTGACCACGGCCGCGTAACCGGTGTCCTCGTAGGCGAACACCCGGCCCAGGCGCTGCCGTACGCCGTGAGCCCAGTCGGTGGCCGACCGCACCGCGCTCAGCGGGCGGCGGGCGTTGAACGCTTCGTGGAGCGGCGGGAGCTCGTCCAGGGAGCCCAGCCGTACCCCTGGGACCTCCTTGCCCATGACCGCGCGAGCCGTGCGGTGGTAGAGCGGGAACGGCCGCCAGCCGAGCGAGCTGTAGACCTCGGGCGTGCCGGTGAACAGCAGCGACCACGCGCACCCGTCGGCCAGCATCGCGTCGGCCGCCAGCACGAGCAGCTCGCGGGCGTGCCCGCGCCGCCGGGCGTCCGG
Source organism: Nonomuraea sp. NPDC050556 (assembly GCF_044457355.1). Lineage (NCBI taxonomy): Bacteria > Bacillati > Actinomycetota > Actinomycetes > Streptosporangiales > Streptosporangiaceae > Nonomuraea > Nonomuraea sp. NPDC050556. The sequence continues at coordinate 57,999 of NZ_JBITGU010000002.1, forward strand.
CCTGGTGGCGACGGCCGCGACGCCGCCCACCCGCACCGGCTCACCGCCGGCGTCGCGCAGCAGGCGCGGCGCGTAGACCACGACGGCCGCCACCCCGTCACCGTCAATGGCCACGAAGGTGCGCTGATGCCGGTCGGCGATGCCCTCCCAGTCGGTGCGCAGCCAGTCGAGGGAGGCGGTCAGCGAGGCCGACCAGATCGCGAAGATCCCCGGCTCGTCTGCCGGTACGGCGGTGCGGTAGGTGGTCATGCGTCAGCCCTTGATCGCGGAGAAGGACATGGTGGCGACGAAGTAGCGCTGGGCGAACAGGAAGCCGAGCGCCATCGGCAGGGTGGCCACGACGTTGCCCGCCATCAGCAGCGACCAGTCGGTCCTGTGCGTGCCGGAGAACTGGGCGATGCCGAGCTGCAGCGTGTACCAGGACGGGTCGTTGATCCCGATGAGCGGCCAGACGAGGTCGTTCCAGGTGCCGAGCAGCGAGAAGACGGCGAGCGTGGCGAGGGCGGGCCTGGCCAGCGGCAGGATGATCCGCACGAAGGCCCGCAGGCGGCCACAGCCGTCGATCATCGCGGCCTCCTCCAGCTCGCCGGGGAGCGTGAGGAAGAACTGCCGCATCAGGAAGATGCCGAAGACCGAGCAGAGCCAGGGCGCGATGGCCGCGCCCAGGGTGTTGGCGATGCCGATCTTGGAGAACATGACGAACGCCGGGATCAGCAGGAGCTGCGTCGGGATCATGATGGTGCCGAGCAGCACCAGGAACGAGACGCCGCTGCCCCTGAACTTCAGCCGGGCGAAGCCGTACCCGGCCAGCGAGCACAGGACGAGCTGGCTGGCCATCGCGGTGACGACCACGATCAGCGAGTTCTGGATCCAGGTGAGCACCGGCATCTCGGCGAACAGCCGCTGGTAGCCGTCGAGGTGGATCCCGTCGGGCAGGAAGGGCGGCGGGTACTGCTGGATCTGCCCCGGCGCCATCAGCGAGGTGAGCACCATCCACACCAGCGGCAGCACGAACAGCAGCGCGGTGGGCATGAGCAGGAAGTGCCAGGGGCTGAACGGCAAGCGCATCAGAACGCCTCCTTACGCCGGCGCGAGTAGACGAGGATCGCCAGCGTGATGACGAAGGTGCCGATGAACAGGCCGTAGGCGAGGGCGGAGCCGTACCCGAAGCGCAGCCGTTCGAAGGCGACGCGGTAGATGTAGTAGACGATCGTGGTGGTGGAGTCGGCCGGCTGGCCCTTGGTCGTGACGAAGACCAGGTCGAAGAGCTGCAGCGCCTGGATGGTCTGCCACACGCCGACGAACACCGTCACCGGCGCGAGGTGCGGCACGACCACCGAGCGGAAGGCGCGCCACCGCGAGGCGCCGTCGATCATGGCGGCCTCGGTGAGCGAGCGGGGCACGTCCTGCAGCGCCGCCAGATAAATCACGACGTTGAAGGCGGCGGAGCTCCACAGACCCACCACGGCGAGCACGATCATGGCCTGCGAGGGGCTCTCCAGGAACTGCTGCTGCGGCAGCCCGGCCACCCTCAGGACGTTGTTGGCCATGCCGAACGTCGGGTCGAACACGTAGTTGGCCAGGATGCCCTGGGCCGCGTTCGAGGCGACGAACGGGATGAAGATGCACGTCCTGTAGAAGCCGATGAAGCGGATCTTCCTGTTCAGCGCCACGGCGAGCAGCAGCCCGACGACGATCGAGCCGGGCACGTAGAGCACGGTGTAGAAGAGCGTGTGCCTGACCGCCGCCCAGACGGACGGGTCGGCGACCATGCGCTCGTAGTTGCGCCAGCCCACGTCCGTCGCCGGAGCGATGTTGTCGGTCTTCTGCCGCGAGATCAGGAAGGCCCACCCGGCAGGGAACAGGTGCATGGCGGCCACCACGAGGAGGCCAGGCAGCACGAATCCCCAGCCGACGAGTCCCTTCTTGGCCATGAAGGTCAGCCGTCCATCGAGGAGGTGGCCTTCTGCGCCGCCTCGGTCAGTGCCTGCTTGGGGTCGGCGCCCTCGACCAGGACCTTGACCAGCCCGGCCGCCGCCTCCTGGGCCAGCTCGGGATAGCTCTCGATGGCCGGGCGCAGGTTCTTGCTGTTCTTCAGGTTGTCGAAGAAGACCTGCAGCGTCGGGTCGTCGGCCAGCCGCTTCCTGAACTCCGGCGTCTCCCCTTCGGAGGCGCGCAGCGGCAGGGATCCGGCCACGGCGCTCCACCGGGAGTCCTGCTCCGCCTCGGTCACGAACGCGACGAACTCGTAGGCCCAGTGCGAGCGGGTGGCGTCCTGGTGGTCGAGCAGCGCCCAGAAGTCGGGACCGGCGATCGTCTGGTGGTCACCGTTCTGGCCGGGCAGGAAGGAGACGCCGAAGTCGACGCCGCCCTTCTTGCTGGGGTTGCTCGACCACGGGCCGGTCAGGAACATCCCGACGTTGCCCGCGTTGAACAGCCCCTGGATCTTGGTGCCGCTCTGGTCGAGGTAGACGCTCCTGTCGGTCCTGGCCATCTTCTGCAGCAGCGTCGCCGCCTGAACGGCGCCGTCGGAGTCGAAGGTGGCCTTGGTGCCGCCCTCGTCGACGATCTGGCCGCCGAACTGCCACATCATTGGCCAGAACGGGTAGACCGTCCCCTCAGTGCCGTCGACGCTCCAGGCCAGGCCGTACCTCTTCTTGGCCGGGTCGGTGAGCTTCTTCGCGGCCTCGGCGAACTGCTCCCACGTCCAGTCGTTGGTGGGGTAGGCCACCTTCGCCGCGTCGAAGAGCTTCTTGTTGTACATGATCCCGATGTCGTCGATCAGCGCGGGCATCCCGATGACCTTGTCCTTGACGGTCACCGTCTTGCGCGCCGCCTCGGGGAAGTCCTTCCAGTCGACCTTCGCCGCGATGTCGACGGCCTTGCCGCTGGCGGCGATCCTGCTGGCCCAGGCGCCGAAGGCGTAGGAGATGTCGGGGTAGTCGCCGCTGGCGAAGCCCGCGCTGATCTTCTCCAGCAGCTTGTCGGTGTTGGGCGCGCCGGAGGAGGCCTTGATCGTCACGTTGGGGTGCTTGGCCTGGAACTCGGCCGCCAGCTTCTCCAGCAGCGCCTGACCCTCGGTGGCCTGGCCCGTCCACCAGGTGAGCGTGACGGGCTTGTTCAGGTCGAGCGCCACGGAGGCGGGCTGGGCAGAACCGTTGGAACACCCGGCGACCAGGACGAGAGCGCCTAAGGCCAGAGCGATGGATCCACGCATCATGTTCTCCTTGACAGGTTGGCGGTCCAGCCGGCGAGCTTGCGCCCGATCTCCGCGCTGGTCCTGGGGTTGCCCGGCGCGTCCGGGCGCTTCTGCCAGGGGTGCGGCCCGCTCGCGGGCCTGAACTCCACCCCCAGCGCCGCCAACCGCCGCTCGTGTACGGCGAGCCGGTCGGCGAACTCCCCGAAGTCCCGCGCTCCGCTCCACACGGCCTCGGCGAACGCGCTCAGCCGCGGGAAGGCCATGTAGTCCAGCAATCTGGGCGAGTCGATGTGCTCGGTCCACAGTGCGGCCCCGGCTCCGAGGACCCGCCGCCGCTCGTCCTCGTCCAGCCCCGCGGGGACGGGATCGAAGGCGTGCACGTCGCGCAGCGTCGTCACGCTCCCGATCGGCACGGGCTCTTCGTGCCCGTCCGCCTGGCGGAAGTCAAGGTAGAGGCGGTCGAACGGGGAGACGACCACGTCGTGCCCCGCCTTGACCGCCAGCGTCGCGCACAGCTCCCCGCGCCACGCCGACACCGTCGTCCCGGGCGGCACGCCGCCCTCCAGCAGCTCGTCCCACGCGTACGGCCTGCGCCCCCTGGCGAGCAGGTGGTCGGTGAACTGCCTGACGAACCAGGTCTGCAGCTCCTCGGCCGACTCCAGGCCCAGCTCGCGCATCCGCTCCTTGGCCTGGACGCTGTCGTTCCACTGGGTTTTGGGGCACTCGTCGCCGCCGACGCACACGTACTCGCCGGGGAAGATGTCGAGCACCTCGTCGAGCACGTTCTTGAAGAACGTGATGGTCTCGTCGGCCACGTTGAGCACGTTGGAGCCGATGCCCCAGGTGGTGCCGACCTCCAGCGGCTCGTCGAGATTGCCGAGCGAGGGGTAGGCGGCGATGGCCGCCTGGGTGTGGCCGGGCAGGTCGATCTCGGGCACGACGGTGATGTGGCGGGCGGCGGCGTAGGCGACGATCTCCCTGAGGTCGTCCTGGGTGTAGTAGCCGCCGTGCGGCCGCCCGTCGGACACGCCGTGCACGACAGCGCCCACCGGCGACTCCCTGCGCCAGGCGCCGACCTCGGTGAGCCTGGGGTAGCGCTTGATCTCCACCCGCCAGCCCTGGTCGTCGGTGAGGTGCAGGTGCAGCACGTTGAGCTTGTGCACGGCCATCAGGTCGACGTAGCGCAGCAGGTCGTTCTTGGGCAGGAAGTGCCTGGCCACGTCGATGAGGAGGCCGCGCCAGCCGTACGCGGGGCGGTCGGCCACGGTGACGGCGGGGACGGTCCACTCGCCCTGACGCACGGGGGCCGCGCGGAAGGCGGCCGGGTCGAGGAGCTGGCGCAGGGTCTGCGCGCCGTAGAAGGCGCCCGCCCCCTCCGACGCCTCGATGAGCACGCCGTCCTCGGCGACCTGGAGCAGGTACTCCTCGGGGCCGAGGCCGTCGCGGCTGCGTAACTCGATGCGCGGGTGACCGGCGGCGGGGGCGCCGTCCAATGCGTAGCCCGTCGCGCGGCCCAGCACGTCGCGCAGCCACCTGAGGGTGGCCGAGAACGGCGGGTCGGCGACGAGAGCCGTGTCCTGGGTGATCGTGAAGGCGCCGGACCCTTCGCCGACCCGAGCCGGTGCGGGGATCACAGGGACACCACGCTCCTGGTGGTGCGGGCGCGCTCGGCCGCCCAGACCACCAGGTGACCGGCGAGGGCGTCGCGGGCGTCGCCGCCGAGCGCCTTCTGCTCGCCCGTCTCGACCGCCTCGATGAACGCCCTGGTCAGTCCGCCGTCGCCGCCGCCGTGCCCGTCGCCTGCCGAGGCGCCCGCGCGGTTCTTGGAGTCGAGGACCTCCTGCTCGCCGGTCCTGAAGTCGACGATCCTGAGCTTCTCTCCGTCGCCCTCGACGAAGCCGTGCGAGCCGAAGACGCGGGTCTTGCGGTGCTCCAGCGGGGTGAACGCGGTCATGGTGAACGACGCGGTGACGCCGCCCTCGAACTCGAGGATCACGACCTGCTGGTCGACCACGTCGTTGTCGGTGGCGTACACGCACTTGCCGTAGGGTCCGTCGGTGAGCGCGGCCGTCACGCCCTCGGCCGTCTTGTCGCTGGTGACGGCGCTGAGCGGCCAGAACTCGCGGTTCTTGTTGCCCAGGCAGCCCAGGTAGAAGCTCTTGGCCGAGTAGGGGCAGTCGGGCTCGACGGCGCAGGACACGCAGCGGGTGCCGGCGCCCTCCGGCCGGTTCTCGTGGGTGAAGTGCACCAGGCTGCCGAACGAGGCGACGTTGCGCGGCGGCAGGCCGATGACGTGCAGCAGCCAGTCGATGTCGTGGCAGGCCTTGGTCAGGAGCATCGGCCCCGACTCGTCCTCCCTGCGCCAGAGGCCCCGCACGAAGGAGTGCGCCATGTGCCACCAGCCGACCGGCTCCAGGTGCTGGACGCTGGCGACGGCGCCGAGCCTGCCGCTGGCGATCACCGACTTCAGCAGCCTGGTGTACGGGGTGTAGCGCAGCACGTGGCCGACGCCGAAGATGACCCCGTTGCGCTTGACCGCCTCGACGATCGTGCGCGACTCCGCCTCGGTCGGCGCCATCGGCTTCTCCAGCAGGATGGCGTAGCCCAGGTCGGCGAAGGCGACGGCCGGCTCGACGTGCAGGCGGTCCTGGGTGGAGATCACCACGGCGTCGGCCAGCCTCGGCCTAGCCGCCATCTCGGCCCAGTCCGCGAACAGGCCCTCGTCGGGTACCCCGAACTCGGCGGCGAAGGCCGCCCTTCTCGCCGGATCAGGCTCGGCGACAGCCACGATCCGCGCGCGTCCGCCTTCGACGGCGTTCCTCGCGTAGATCTGGCCACGCAGTCCCGCCCCCGCGACGGCGATGGAGACAGACATTCCTCAACTCCCACTTATGTTGGAGTCCATTAATATTCACCCAGAAGGTCGCAGGGTCAAGGGCTGTTTTCTCCGAGGCCAGGTGATACATACTGTGGTCTCCATCAATAAGAGGGGTTGAGCGCGTGCAGGTCAGCGGCGGAGATCTTCAGCGGCTACGCCAGCTGAACTCGCTCAGCAGCATCCGGGCGCTGCGGGAGGCGCCCCAGCCGCTCACCCTGACCGAGCTGGCCACCCGCACCGGGCTGTCGCGCGGCTCCATCGGCGACGTCGTCACCGACCTGCAGAGCCGGGGCTGGATCGCGGAGGTACGGCCGGCCCCAGGCACGATGGGCCGCCCGGCCCGCCGCTACCGCTTCCGCGCCGACGCGGGACACGTGCTGGGCCTCGACATAGGGGTGCACAAGGTGATGGCCGCGATCACCGACCTCGACGGCCGGGTCATGGCGAGCGGACGCATCGCGGTGGACCGCAACACCTCGGTCGCCGACCGGCTGGACGCCATGACCAGGGCCATCGGCGCCGCGCTGCTCGCCGCCGGGCTCCCGGCGTCCGACATCTGGGCGCTCGCGGCCGGAAGCGTCGGCGTCGTCGACCGGTCCGGCCGGATCGCCCGCGTCGAGGCCGTGCCCGACTGGGCGGGCGTGGACCTGGTCGGCCACCTGCACGAGATCTTCTCCTGCCCCGTGCTGGTCGAGAACGACAGCAAGCTGGCCGCGCTGGCCGAGCAGCGGCTGGGCGTCGCGGCCGGGGTGCGCGACGTGGTGTACCTGCACGTCGGCCGCCGCCCTGGAGCGGCGCTCATCATCAACGGCGTGCTCCACCACGGGTTCAGCGGCGCGACCGGCGAGGTCGGGCTGATGGACATCACCAGGTGGCGCACCATGCGCGGCCACCTGGAGCAGTGCGCCGTGGCCAGGGGCGTGCCGGAGGAGGAGGCGGCCGCGCTCGTGTTCGCCGCGGCGCGCAAGGGCGACCGCGACGCGCTGGCCGCCATAGACGCCTACGCCGCCGACCTGGCGCTGGGCACGGCTGCCATGGTGCTCACCCTCGATCCCGAGCTGGTCGTGCTCGGCGGCGGGCTGTCCCGCTCCGGCGACGTCCTGCTCGACCCGTTGCGTCGGGCGCTGGAGCCGCACTGCCTGCGCCCGCCGGAGATCAGGACCTCCACCCTCGGCGAGGAAGGCGTCGTGCTCGGCGCGGCGTGCCTGGCCATCGACCACCTGGACCAGCAGTTCTTCTCACCGGAAGGCGAGATCGCGCCACCCGTGGCGCCGCAACGCACTCACTAACCCCCCTGGAGTCGCGAGCATGCACACCCCCCTTCTGCTCCTGCTGCCCTTCCTCGTCGCCTTACCCGCGGCCTCGGCCGGCGAGGCGCACCCGTCGATGGGCGCGAGCCGTACCGGATGGAGCGCCGTCGCCTACGAGTCGGGCTCCGAGGTCCACCTGCGCCAGTTCAACCAGGGCGTCCTCCAGCGCGACGTCAGGGTCTCCGCCGGAGGCAGCGCCGGGTTCTCCCACGTCCAGCCGTCCGTGGGCGTCGCGGACAACGGCGACGCGGTCGTCGTGTGGGCCGAGGACAGCGAGGGCGACGGCGTGCGCGACATCGACGTGCGCGTGGTCAAGGCCGACGGCACCATGTCGGCGATCACCACGGCCAACGGCCCGTCGGAGTGGCGCGGCGACCAGACCAGACCCAAGGTGTCCGTACGGAGCACCGGCGCGTTCGTCGTGACCTGGGAGGACCACCCCGACGCCGCGACCACCACGGTCAGGGCCGCGGGCTACTCCTCCGTCACTTCACGCACCTTCGGCCCGATCCAGGTGAACGCGGGCAACGGCGCCACCAACCCGGCCGTCTCCGTGGACAGCGCGGGCTCGGTGGTCGTCTGGGAGCAGAACACCGACGTCTACTACGCCAAGCTCTCCTCCACCGGTGCGGTCACCCGCGCCTCTGCCCCGGCCAACGGCGACAGGACGCTGACCCACCAGTCGCCCGCCGTTTCCTCGATGCCGGGCGGCGACTTCGTGGTCGCCTGGAGCGGCAACGCGGCCGGCCCGTGGGAGGTGAAGGTGCGCGGCTTCAGGGCCGACCTGTCGCAGCGCGTCGCGCAGAAGACCCTCGCGCCCGGCACCGCCCCGGCGATCGGCATGGACGACACCGGCGGGTTCGCCGTGTCCTGGACGCAGGGCGGCGGCTCCTCCGTGGCGGGCTACAACTCCGACGCCTCCGCCCAGCGGCGGTTCCCGGCCACGCCGTTCGGCCGCGCGGCGTCGATCGGGGTCTCCCCCGCCGACGGGACGTTCGGCGTCGCCTACGAGGACGGCGCGGGCAGCGTCCTCACCAGGTTCGGCCTGAAGAACCTCACCGCGCCCGACACCGTGGTCACCGGCCCGCTGGTGGCAGCGCCCGGCACCCCGCTGACCATGACCTACGACGGCGCCGACCTCGCCAGGGTGCGTCAGGCGGAGCAGTCCTACCCGCAGCTCGCCCCGCAGCCGGTCTCGTCGGTGCTGGCCAGCGCGAACAGCACGGCCAAGCCGCTGTGCCACCCCACCTACGCCAGGTTCCCCGCGACGGGCTTCTGCTGGGACGACCGCTACGGCGACGACTCCTCGATGACCTACGTCCCGCAGGGCATCGCGTCGAACGGCGGCTCGCTCCTGCTCACGAGCTGGTACAACTCCTCCCACCCCGACTTCCCCGCGCAGAAGCTGACCAGGCTCACCTTCACCGATACCGGCACGCTGGCCTACCGGCACGCGCTGCTGGTCAGGCCGACCGGCACCTCCTCGGTGTTCGCGCCGGTCGCCGGGCACGCGGACGCGATCGTGCTGTCGGGCACCTACCTGTTCCTCAGGACGTTCGAACCCGCGGCGACCGGCACCAACGGCTACGAGGGCTTCGACGTCTTCGACCTGCGCCACATCTGGAAGATGAACGGCTCGGGCGGAAGCGTGGGCATGTCGGGCGGCGTCGCCAACGCCAGCTACCACCTCTGGGCGCTGCCGCGCGTGGCCACCTACCACTTCCCCACCCAGGGCTGCGGCACCTACCAGCCGGACAAGCCGGTCCCGTGCATCACCGCCGCCTCCCTGGACGTCGGCGCGAACGAGCTGGTGACCTTCGAGGCGGGCCTGTCCAGCGGGCCGGCCGAGTTCACCACCGCGCCGAACTCGAAGGGCGACATCGTGCGCTGGCCGATCGACCAGGCCACCGGGCTGCTGGTCGCACCCGGCGGCGTGGCGACCGCCTCGGCCAGGCTGACCACGACGATTCCCGGGCTGCAGGGCGGCGCCTCGCACGACGGGCGCTACGTGCTGGCCGGGCCGTGCCCGGAGTGGGTGGGGGGCATGTACAACATCCCGAGCTGCCTCTACACGACCTCGACCGGGGAGGACACCAAGCTCTGGACGCGCGGGGCCGTCAACTTGGAGAACCTCGCCTACGTGCCGTCGGCCAACCGGCTCTGGATGCTCAACGAGGCTCCTGGGCAGCGGGTGGTGTACTCCCATCCCTGGCCGCAGTGAGCTCGTAGCCGTCGCCTGATGGGCCTGACGCCAGGGTCCATCCGGCCAGCCGTACCCGCTCGCGCAGGCCCGTCAGGCCCAGGCCGCCCGGCTTCACCGACGGGCGCGCGAGCGGCCGCCCGTTGCGCACGCGGACCAGGTCGGGCGTGACGGTCACCGCCACCGGGGCGCCGGGGGCGTGCTTGGCCGCGTTGGTCAGCCCCTCCTGGACCACCCGGTGGGCGATCTCCGGCTCGCCGGACAACTCCAGCGTGATCGTCATGCCCGAGGCCCTGGCCCGGTCGACCAGGTCGGCGACGCCCTCGCCGACCGGGACCAGGGGCGCGGCTGCCGCGTCCTCGCGCAGCAGGCCGACGATCCGGCGCAGCCGTTCCGTCGCGTCGGCCGCAGCGACGCGCAGCTCGCCCGCCGCCTTCGCCTGCGCGGGCGCCAGCCCCGGCGAGACCTCCAGGCCCGCCGCCCTGACCGCGATCAGCGCCAGGTCGTGGCCCAGCGAGTCGTGCATGTCGTGCGCGATCCTGGTCCGCTCGCGCAGCCTCGCCTGCGCCTCCGCCGCCTGCCTGGCGCGTTCCCGCTGCAGCACGATGCGCCGCCGGATCAGGCCCATCAGGTACGGCACGGCGTAGAGGCCGGCCAGAGCGCTGCCCATCGTGATCCACCGGGCCACGCCGCCGCCCTGGACGAGCACGACCGCCGACCCGGTCACCGCCACCGCGCAGAGGACCGCAAGCGCGGGCCAGACCCTGACCGTGCGGCGGCCCGTCAGGTAGGCGTAGGTCACCACCGCCGCCCCTCCGCCGCCGAACGGGAGGATCTTCACCCCGGTGGGCAGCCCCATCCAGGCGAGGTCGATCGTCGCCCAGCCTTCGGTGAAGTCCCAGGGGCCGACCGGCAGCAGCAGCACCACGGCGGCCAGCGGCCACGGCCTGCCGAACAGGACGGCCAGCCCGACGAGCAGGACACCGACGACGGACACGGCGAGGAAGGGCCCGGCCCCCTCGGTCGGGTCGGGGCCGGAGGCCACGACCAGCACGGAGAACAGGGCCCACATGCCCAGGTCCCTGAGGACCTCGCGGCGGTTTCGGCGGTGCAGTTGGTTCACGCCACGACGGTATCGGCCCAGCTGGGACCGGCCACACTGCCGAAAGTAACCCCTAGACGGGTCTCAGGGTTCCATCTCAAGGATGAGCCGGACCTGACGAAAGTCGGGGGGTGGGCGTGGCGTTCGTCGGATGTGCCGTCCATGGCCCGCTTCCTACGGTCGGAGGAGTCGAACCCTGAGCCTTCCGGGGGTCAGCCCCGGCCAGGACCGGGGGCATTCCCGATGGTTCCGGACACACCCCGCCGACAAGCTGGGTGAGCTCCCCCAAACGATCGGAGTGCACGTCCATGTCTCACGCCATTCTCGACCTGGTCAACCAGGTCATGTCCTCGCCCTGGTTGTACGTGGCGCTGTTCGGCCTCGCCGTGCTCGACGGGTTCTTCCCCATCGTGCCGGCCGAGACGTCAGTGATCACCGCCGCGGTGTTCGCCGCGAGCGGCCAGACCAACCTGGCGCTGGTCATCCTTGTGGCCGGACTTGGCGCCTTCGTGGGGGATCACATCTCCTACGCCATCGGGTACAAGGGCGCGGGGCGGCTCAGGAACAAGAAGGCCTTCGTCTGGGCGCGCAAGGCCCTGGATGAGCGCGGCGGCCAGGTGTTGGTCGTCGCCCGCTACATCCCGGGAGGCCGCACCGCCACCACGATCACGATGGGCGCCGTACGGTTCCCGCTGCGCAAGTTCACCTTCTTCGACGCGATCGCCGCCTCCTCCTGGGCGGTCTACTCCGGCCTGATCGGCTTCTTCGGCGGCATGGCCTTCGAGAACGACCCGATCAAGGGTCTGCTGCTCGGCCTCGGCATCGCGCTGTCCATCACCGCGGTCGTCGAAGCCGTGCGCTTCTTCAGGAAGCGCTCTCAGAGAAATCACAGGGAGCTCGTCGGAGCGGCACAGGGCGCTCATCGAGACTCCTGATTGTTCGACCCCGCTTCGCCCCGGTTTGGGCTAGCGGACACATCCCCCTGGCTTCATCAAGGTGAAAGGAGTGCGCATGACTGTGCTGGCAGCGGTGATTGCCCTCGTCGGCTCGCTGTTCTTCGCACTCGGCGCCGCACTGCAGCAGTTCGAAGCGATGGGGACGGCCAAGCCGCACCTGCGCGACCTGCTGAGGAAGCCCCGCTGGCTGCTCGGCGGCCTGTCCATCGTGGGCGGCGCCGGACTCCACATCGTCGCCCTCGGACTCGGCCCGCTCACGGTCGTCCAGCCGATGGGCGTCGCGTCCCTGCTGTTCGCCCTGCCCATCGCCGGCGCCCTGCACAAGCGCAAGCCCACCCGCAGGGAACTGGCGGCGGCGGGCCTCGTCGCGATCGGGCTCATCGGCCTGGTCCTGCTCGTCCCCGCCCACGACGGCCCCACCGTCCTGACCCCGGCGGGCGCGGCCACGCTGCTGGCCGTCTCCGGGATCGCCGCCGTCCTGCTCTGGGCGGGCTCCAAGGTGGCCTCGGCCGCCGGGAAGGCCGCCCTGCTCGCCACCAGCGCCGGGGTGCTCTACGGCGCGACGGCCACGCTGATGCGGGTGCTCGTCGACGGCACCTGGAACTGGTGGTACGTGCTGGCCCTCCCCCTGCCGGCACTGCTCGCCCTGATGTTGCTGCAGCGCGCCTACGCCGTCGGCCACTTCGGCGTCTCGTTCGCCGCGCTGCAGATCGCCGACCCCCTGACCGCCGTCGCCTTCGGCGCATTGCTCCTCGGCGAGCCGCTCCCCACCGGCCTCGCCCCGATCTTCGCCGCCGCGCTCACCGCGGCAGGCACCGTCGCACTCGCCAGAACCACCCCCCTGGAGAAGAGGACCACCTGATGGCCATGCCCATGCCCCTGATGAACGTCACCGAGCTCGCCCCCGCCCCCACCAGGGCGCGCCGGGTGCTCATCTCGACCGACACCTACCCTCCCGACGTGAACGGCGCGGCCTACTTCACCCACCGCCTGGCCACCGGGCTGGCCGAGCGCGGCAACGAGGTCCACGTGGTCTGCCAGTCGGAGGACGGCCCGGCCAGCGCCTCGGTCATCGACGGGGTCGTCGTGCACCGGCTGCGCTCGGCCCCGCTGCTGGTGCACCCCACGATGCGGGTGACCGTACCGACCAGGCTGGACCGGCTCGTCGAGGCGATCGAGCCCGACGTGCTGCACACGCAGGGCCACTTCGTGGTCGGGCGGGCCGCGATCGCCGCCGCCCGCCGCCGCGGGGTGCCGGTCGTGGCGACCAACCACTTCATGCCGGATAACCTCTTCCAGTTCGCGCACATCCCGGCCAAGCTCCGCGAGAAGGCCGGGCGCATGGCGTGGCGCGACTTCAACCGGATCTTCAACCGCGCCGACCACATCACCACGCCGACGCCGCTGGCCGCCGGGCTGCTGGCCGACCAGGGCTTCGCCCGCGAGGTCGAGGCGGTCTCCTGCGGCATCGACCTGACCAGGTTCCATCCGCACGCCGAGCCCAAGGCGTGGGCGCGCAAGGCGTTCGACCTGCCCGACCGCGAGACGATCCTGTTCGTCGGGCGGCTGGACGAGGAGAAGCGCATCGACGAGATCGTGCGGGCGCTGCCGATGGTGCTCAACGAGACCGACGCGCAGATCGCGTTCGTCGGCAAGGGCAACCAGCGCCCGCACCTGGAGAAGCTGGCCAGGCGCATCGGCGTCGGCGACCGTACGTTCTTCCTCGGGTTCGTGCCCGACGAGGCGATGCCGCAGGCGTTCGCCGCCGCCGACGTGTTCGCCATGCCGGGCATCGCCGAGCTGCAGAGCATCGCCACCCTGGAGGCCATGGCCAGCGGGCTGCCCGTGGTCGCGGCCAACGCGATGGCGCTGCCGCACCTCGTGGAGGGCAACGGCTTCCTCTACGAGCCCGGCGACGTGGTGTCCCTGGCCAAGCACCTGACCGCGCTGCTCACCTCGGACGAGCTGCGCGAGCGGATGGGCAGGGCCAGCCGCGAGCTGGCGCTGACCCACGACCACCAGACGTCCCTGGCCCGGTTCGAGGCGATCTACGATGAGGTGACCGCATGAAGTGGCCCGTGGTGGTCAGCACGGTAGTGGCGATCGTGTCGCTGGGCTACGTGCACGTGGCGCTCCCGGCGCAGACGCTGATCAGCGACTACGCGCTGGTCTCAGGCGGGCTTGCGCCGGTCATGCTGGGCATGCTGGCGCTCGGCGCGGGCTGCGTCTTCCTGGCGTACGGCCTGGCCGTGCGCGAGCCGTCGCGGTCGGCGGCCACCAGGGTCCTGCTCGTGTTCGCGGCGGCCGGGCTGATGCTGAGCGCGGTCTTCCCGACCGACCCGGGCACCGGCGTCGGGTCGCTGGCCGGGGAGATCCACCGCTGGGGGTCCGCCGTGGTGTTCACCGCGCTGCCGGTGGCCGGCTGGGTGCTGGCCAGAGGCCGTACGGCGGCGCCGCGCTGGCACCTGGTCCGGTCGCTGAGCCTCACCTCCGCCCTCACCCTGGGCCTCTACCTCGCCGCGCACCCCGCCTCGATCACCTCGGGGCTGATCGGCGGGGTCGCCTACTACGGGCTGCTGGAGCGCGGCCTGGTGGTCGCCGAGATCGTCCTGGTGGCCGTCATGGCGGTCGCCGCCTCCCGCGAGGCCGTGCCCGTCCTGCGTGCCGTCCCCTCGCCGTCCGAGGAGTCCCGGGAGCGGCTGGCCGCGTGAACCCTTCGTCCTTCGTCGAAATGAATCGCACCTAACGTGGGCACCATGCAGATCACTCGTCATGCCGAAGCCAGGGCGGTGCTCTCCGACAGCCGTTCCGCGCCGCCTCCGGTGCGTCAGGACGCTGCCGAGGGCACGCTCGCCTGGCTGCGCGCCCAGGTTTCGCGGTTCAGCACCGGCCAGGTCCACGCGGAGCGCCGCGCCGAGCTGGAGCGGCTCCTGTCTGACCTTGACCCTTCCTCGCTGCGCGCGGCCGCTCGGGCGCGGGTGCGTGGTGGTGTGTGGGCAGGCGTGCCGACGGCGGTGTTGTGCGAGGCGCTCGGGCTCGACGATCTCACCCCGCAGGTCGCCGAGGCGGCCAAGGGCTACCTGTCCGGCGAGGAGAGCCCCGACGGCGACGCCGCCGTGGCCTTGCTGCTGAAGGCGGCCACGATCCCGCAGATCACCCTGCTGCTCCAGGGGCACGCGGCCACCGAGGGCCTGATCGCCAACGCCCTGAAGCACGAGGGGCCCGTCGAGGGTGTGCTGCACGAGACGTTGCGCCATGATCCGCCGCTGCTGGTCACCCGGCGCGTGGTGGAAGGCTCCCCGGTGGAGGTCGACCTGGTCGCGGTCAACCGCGACCCATCCGTCTTTTCCGACCCGCTGGCTTTCGACGCCGGCCGTGGTCCTTCGCCCCATCTGACCTTCGGGTACGGTGTCCGACCGTGTCCCGCATCGGCGCACGCGTTCGCGATCGCCGCCGGCGTCCTCGAAGGGCTTTCCGCATGACTTTTCATGACCTGCACCGGCCGGGCGACCCGCTCCTGCTGCCCAACGCCTGGGACTACGGCTCGGCCGCGATCCTGGCCGCGCACGGCTTCCCCGCCGTCGGCACCACGAGCCTGGGCGTCGCCGCCGTGTACGGCAAGCCGGACGCCGCGGGCGCGACCAAGGCGGAGACCCTCGCGCTGGCGCGCACCCTGTGCACGCTGGGCGTCCACGTGACCGTGGACATCGAGGGCGGCTTCAGCGACTCTGCAGCCGAGGTTGGTGAGCTGGTCCAGGAGCTGGCCGCGATGGGCGTGGCGGGGGTCAACCTGGAGGACGGCAGGCCCGACGGGACGCTGCGCGACGTCGGGCTGCAGCGGGAGATCCTGGCGGCCGCCCTCGGGCACGGCGTGTTCGTCAACGCCCGCACCGACACGCACTGGCTCGGCACCGGGGACACGTTCTCGCGCCTCGACGCCTATGCGGACGCGGACGGGATCTTCGTGCCGGGCGTGTCGGACCTCGCGGAGATCGCCAAGATCGTCTCGGCTACGGCGTTGCCGGTCAACGTGCTCTACCAGCCTTCCGGGCCGTCGCTCGACGAACTGGCCTCCGTGGGGGTGGCGCGGGTCAGCACGGGGTCGTTGCTGTACCGGGCCTCGGTGCAGGCGGCGCTGTCGGCCGCGCTGGCCGTACAGGGGAAGGCCGCGGTGGGTGTGCCGTCATATGCCGACATCGTGCGGTTGCTGCCGGAGGCTTGATAATCGCATCATGCGCGTGGAGATCCTGGGATCCGCCCGGGTGTACGACGGCGACGGGCGGCCCGTCGCGCTCGGCGGGCCGCGCGTGCGCGCGCTGCTCGTCCTCCTCGCGCTGGACGCGGGGCGGGTCGTCGGGGCCGAACGGCTGGTCGACGGGCTTTATGGGGACGATCCGCCGGACGGGGTGGCCAACGCGCTGCAGTCACAGGTCTCGCGGCTGCGTCGGTCGCTGGGCAGGGAGGTGGTGGAGTTCCACCCGGCGGGCTATCGGCTGGCCGTACCGGCGGACGCGGTGGACGCGCACCGCTTCGAACGCCTGGCCACCGAGGGCTCCCAGGCCCTGACCTCCGGCGACCACGCGGCCGCCGCTTCCGTCCTGCGGCAGGCGCTGGCCGAATGGAAGGACCATGGGTCTGCCCTTGTCGACGCGCCTTTCGCGCGGGCGGCGGCCTCTCGGCTGGAGGAGCTGCGGTTGACCGCTGTCGAGGACCGCATCCAGGCGAATCTCGGGCTCGGCCATCATCGCGAGCTGGTCGCCGAGCTGCGCACCCTCACCGCCGCGCACCCCCTGCGCGAACGGCTGCGCGCCCAGCTCATGCGCGCCCTGTACGTCGGCGGCCGCCAGGCGGACGCGCTCGCCGTCTACGAGGACGCCAGACGCGCCCTCGACGACGAACTCGGCATCCTCCCAGGCCGCGAACTCGTGGAGACCCACACAGCCGTCCTCCGCGCCGACCCAATCCTGAACGTGCCAGGCCCGCCGACCGCGCATGACACACCCGCGGCGCCGGGTGCCAGGTTGGGGATCCGGGCTCCGCTCACCAGCTTCGTCGGCAGAACCGCCGACCTCGACCACCTCACCACCCTCCTCAAGGCCGCCAGACTCGTCACCCTCATCGGCCCCGGCGGCGCGGGAAAGACGCGGCTGGCCAGCGAGGCCGCCGAGCGCTCGGCAGGAGACGTGTGCTTCGTCCCCCTGGCCCCCGCCACCGGCGGCGTCGCCAGAGCGGTGCTCGACGCCCTCGGGGTGCGCGAGGCGGCCCTGATCCCCGCGGCCGACCGCCCCGCCGCCGACCCCCTGACCCGGCTGACCGGCGTCCTGGCCGGGCGCGAGCTGCTGCTCGTCCTCGACAACTGCGAGCACCTCGTCGCCGAGGCGGCCGAGGTCGCCGACCGCCTCCTGGCCGCCTGCCCCGACCTGCGCGTCCTGGCCACCAGCCGCGAGGCGCTGGGCATCACCGGCGAGACGCTCGCCCCCGTCGCCCCGCTGGCGCTGCCCAGGCACGACGCCACCGTGGCCGAGGCCCTGGCCAACCCGGCCGTCCGGCTGCTGAACGACCGCGCGTCGGCCGTCCACCCGGGTTTCGCGGTCGACGAGGGCAACGCCGCCCACGTGGTGTCCATCTGCCGGGCGCTCGACGGGCTGCCGCTGGCGATCGAGCTGGCCGCGGCCCGGCTGCGCACCCTGACCGTGGAAGAGGTCGCCGCCCGGCTCGGCGACCGGTTCAAGCTGCTGACCCGCGGCAGCCGTACGGCTCTGCCCAGGCACCAGACCCTGCGCGCGGTCGTCGCCTGGAGCTGGGACCTGCTGGAGGAGGACGAGCGGGTCCTGGCGGCGCGGCTCACCGTGTTCGCCGACGGCGCCACGCTGGAGGGCGTCGAGCGCGTCTGCGGGTTCGACGAGGACGTGCTCGCCTCCCTCGTGGACAAGTCGCTCGTCTTCGTCGACCGCGGCCGCTACCGCATGCTCGACACCATCAAGGCGTTCTGCGCCGAGCACGCGGACGGCGACCTCCGCGAGGCGCACGCCGCCTACTACCTCGACCTGGCGACCACCGCCGACCCCCACCTGCGCACCGCCGACCAGCTGGTCTGGCTGGAGCGGCTCGACGGCGAGCGCGAGGACCTGCACGCCGCGCTGCGCTGGGCGATCGACGGCGGCCGGGCCGCGTTCGGCCTGCGGCTGCTGTCGGCGCTCGCGTGTTACTGGTGGATGCGCGGGCAACGGCTGGTCAGCTCCGAGCTGGCGGGCGACCTGCTCGGCGTCGTCGGGCCCGGTCCCGTCGAGGGGATGGACGAGGAGTACGCCATGTGCGTGCTGCTCGCCGCCTCGGCAGGGGCGGTCTCCCCCGAGCTGAGCGCCCACGTGGAGGCGCTGAACGCGCCGCTGCCGTACGACCGGTTCCCCTACCGGCTGGAGTTCCTCACCCTGATGTTGCCGATGTTCACCGGCCCGCCGTCCGACTTCGACATACTCAACGACCTGCTGCCGCAGCAGGAGGAGGCGCTGACGCCGTGGATCCGCGCGCTCACCCACGCGGGTGGCGCCTTCACCTGGCAGATACGCGGGCAGGTGGACAGGGCGGCGGCCGAGTTCGAGAGGTCCATCGCCGCGTTCCGCGAGCTCGGGGAGCGCTGGGGCAGCGCCGTCGTGATCGCCGGGATGGCCGACCTCGCCAATACCGAGGGCGACCACGCCAGGGCGCTGGAGCTGTTCGACGAGGCGCTCGCGCTGGCCGGCCAGCTCGGCGCGGTGGCCGACGTGGCCGACTACCTGGGCCGGCGTGCCGAGTCCCTGGTCGCGCTCGGCGACCTGGCGCTCGCCGAGGCCGAGTACGAGCGCGCCGCCGAGCTGGCCAGGCGCACCGCGGCCGACGACGCGGCGGCCAGGGCGCACCTGGGGCTGGGCGAGCTCGCCTGGCGGCGCGGCGAGACCGGGCGCGCGCGGCTCCTGCTGGAGCAGGCGCTGGCCGAGTGCCCCGAGGACTGGTACAGCGCGGAGGACACCAGGATCCGCATCAGGCTCGCCCTGGACCGGCTGTCAGCCGCTGGTGCGTGAGCGGTCAGCGGGTGCGGCCACGCTGCGGGCATGAAGAGGAAATGGGCCAGCCTGGCCGTCGCGTGCGCCGCCACGCTCCTGCTGTCGCTCGACCTGACCGTGCTGCACCTGGCGCTGCCCAAGCTGGTGGCCGACCTGGACGCCTCGGCCACCCAACTGCTGTGGATCGGCGACGTGTACGGCTTCGCCCTGGCCGGGCTGCTCATCACCATGGGCAACCTCGGTGACCGCATCGGACGCAAGAAGCTGCTGCTGATCGGCGCCGTGGCCTTCAGCGCCGCCTCGGCGCTCACCGCCTACGCGCCGAACCCCGAGCTGCTCATCGCGGCCAGGGCGCTGCTCGGCGTGGCCGGCGCGACGATCATGCCGTCCACACTGTCGATCGTGAGGAACGTCTTCACCGACCCGGCCGAGCGCACGGCGGCCGTCGGGCTCTGGAGCGGGATGAGCGCGGCGGGCTTCGCCGTCGGGCCGGTCGTGGGCGGGCTGATGCTCGACCACTTCTGGTGGGGCTCGGTGTTCCTCATCAACCTGCCGATCATGGCGGTGGTGGTCGTCGCGGGGGCCGTCGTGCTGCCCGAGTCGCGCGGCGTCGCCGCCCGGCGCATCGACCTGGCGAGCGTGGCGCTGTCCATGGTCGGCGTCATCGCGGTCATCTACGCGGTGAAGGAGGCGTCGGTCGCGCCAGGCGTGCTCGGGGTGGCGGCGCTGGCGCTGTTCGCCTGGCGGCAGACCAGGCTCGACGAGCCGCTGATCGACGTGCGGCTCTTCCGCCGCAGGGCGTTCAGCGCCTCGATCCTGACGAACCTCCTGGCGATGTTCGTGATGATGGCGATGAGCCTGATGTTCGCCTGGTACTTCCAGCTCGTCCTCGGCTGGTCGCCGCTGCAGGCGGGCCTGGCCGGGCTGCCCGGCGGCCTGTCCGGCGCCCTGGGCGGCGTGCTGGCCGCCAGGTTGATCCCGGCGCTGGGGAGGAACGGCGTCGTGGCGTTCGGGCTGGTGCTGACGTCCGTCGCCTTCGGCTCCTACTACTTCCTGGGCACGGAGACGGCCTACCTGCCGCTGTTCCTGGCGATGCTGGTCGGGGGCGCGGGCATCGGGCTCACCTTCACCGTGAACAACGACAACGTGCTGGCCACCGCGCCCAAGGAGCGGGCGGGAGCGGCTGCCGCGGTCTCGGAGACCGCGTTCGAGCTGGGCGGGTCGCTCGGCATCGCGATCCTGGGCACGGTGCTGAACACCGTCTACGGCCGGGCCATGAACCGTCCTGGCGAGACCCTGGCGGAGACGCTGCAGGGCACCACCTCGCCCGAGGTGATCCGCCAGGCGCGGTCGGCCTTCGTCGAGGGCGTGCACGTCACCGCGCTCACGACGGCCGGCACCCTCCTCGTCGTGGCCGCGCTCGCCCTGTTCTGGCTGCGCGGGGTGCCCAAGGTCATCGAGGAAGAGGCTCTCGTACGGTGACCACGGGCTCGGGCGCCGGGCGCAGCCGCTTCATCCTGGCCAGCACCAGCACGGCGGCCGCGGCCGTCATCGACGGGGCGACGAAGAAGGCCAGGCCGGGGCCGAAGTTGTCGACGAGCTGGCCGGCGAGCGAGGCGCCCGTGGCGATGCCGAGGCCGATGGCGCCGGTCAGCAGGGTGAACGCCTCCGTGCGCACCTCGGCGGGGGTCAGCCGCTCGATGATCGTGTAGCCGGTGATCACCACGGGGGCGATGACGAACCCGGCGAGCCCGGCAGCGCCGTACAGCAGGGGCAGGGAACCGGCGAACAGCAGCGCGCCGGTCGCCAGCGCCAGGAGGCCGAGCCCGGCGGCGAGACGGACGGGCGCGGAGATCCGCCAGCGGACCGCGCCGTAGAGCAGGCCGCCGACCACGCTGGCGCCGGAGAAGGAGGCGTAGACGGCCCCGGCCGCCGCCGGTACGCCGAGCAGCGTCGTGTACGAGGTGATGCCGACCTGCAGGCTGCCGAAGACCGAGCCCATCGCCAGGAACGCGGCGGCCAGCAGGGCCACGCCGCGCAGGCCGAGCACGCCGCCGCCGGAACGCACCTTGACCGGCATCGGCTCGGGCGCCGCCGTACGGACGGTGGCGAACACCACCGTGCCGGTCACGATCAGGGCCAGCGCCACGAGCAGCGCGACCACCGGCGAGAAGCCGGTCGACAGCGCCACGAGCAGCACCGGGGCCATGGTGAAGGTCAGCTCGTCGGTGATCGACTCGGCGGCGAAGGCGGTGCCGAGCTTCTGGGAGCTGCCCAGCGAGTAGGCCCAGCGGGCCCTGACCATCGCGCCGACCTGCGGCACAGACGCGCCGGCCAGCGCGGCCGTGGCGACGAGCAGCGGGATGGAGGCGTGCGAGGAGGCCAGCAGCAGGAGCGTGCCGAGGGCGAACGCGTGCACGCCGATCTGCGGCAGCAGCACCCTGGCCTGGCCGTAGCGGTCGGCCAGGCGTCCGGTCTGCGGGCCGATGACGGCCTGGGAGATCGCGGCGGCGGCCGAGGCGATGCCGGCCGCGCCGTACGAGCCGGTGGACCACTGGACCAGCAGCAGAATGCCGAGCTGCAACATCGCGTACGGCAGGCGGGCCAGGAGGGCGGGCAGCAGGAAGCGCCACGCGCCAGGAGTGGAGAGCACGCTCAGGTAGGACTTCATCGGACACCTCCGGTAGGACCGGGGTGATACCGACATGCGGCCGCCGAGCGGTCTAGCTGTTTTGTCCATTGTATGTCAGCGCATAATTCACCCGTTGTTGACTTCAACGCTGTTGAGATTTAGCGTGTGGGACATGGACCTGATCCTGGAATTCTCGGAGATCGACGGCTCGATGCTCCCGATCGTCGGCGGCAAGGCCGCCAATCTCGGCGTCATGACCAGGGCGGGTCTGCCCGTTCCGCCCGGCCTGTGCCTCACCACCGAGGCCTACCGGCGGGTGGCCTCCGGGCTCTCCGGCGACCCTTCCACGATGCGCAAGCAGGTGCTTGAGGCGCCGGTGCCCGACGATCTCGCCGAGGTGATTCGCGCCACAGCCACCGGCCCGGTCGCCGTGCGATCGTCGGCCACGGCCGAGGACCTGCCCTACGCCAGCTTCGCCGGCCAGCAGGACACCTTCCTCAACGTCATCGGCGCGGACGCCGTGCTCGCCGCGGTGCGCAGGTGCTGGGCGTCGCTGTGGACCGACAGGGCGATCAGCTACCGCGAGGCCAACGGCATCGACCACGGCTCGGTGCGGCTCGCCGTCGTCATCCAGTCCATGGTGGACGCGCACGTCGCCGGGGTCATGTTCACCGCCAACCCGGTCACGGGGACGCGGCGGCAGGCGGTGATCGACGCGGCCCCCGGGCTCGGCGAGGCGGTCGTGTCCGGGTCGGTCAACCCCGACCACTTCGTCGTCGACCTCGACACCGGGCGGGTGCTGGAGCGGCGGCTGGGCGACAAGCTGACCTCGGTCCGCTCGCTGCCGGGCGGCGGGGTCGAGCACGTCGCCTCCGCGTCCGACGACGCGTGCGTCACCGACGAGCAGCTGCGGGCGCTGGCGGCGCTCGGGGCAGAGGTCGAGGGCGTGTACGGCGCGCCGCAGGACACCGAGTGGGCCATCGACGCCGACGGCAAGCTGTGGCTCACCCAGGCCAGGCCGATCACCACGCTCTTCCCCATTCCGGAGGGGCCCTCGGGGATGCGGGTCTTCTTCAACTTCTCCCTGGCCCAGGGCGTCTACCCGCCGCTCACCCCGATGGGCATCTCCGCTTTCCGCGCGCTCTCCTCCGGCATTTCCGGCATGTTCGGGTCGCCGGTGGCCTCGCCGCTGGGCGGGGCGCCGGTCTTCACCGAGGCAGCGGGCCGTGTCTTCGCCGACCTCACGCCCGTCATCCGCAGCAAGGCGGGGCGGGCGATCGTGCCGCGGGTGTTCGACCTCATGGAGGCCAGGTCGGCCGAGGTGATGCGCGGTCTGTTCGACGACCCGCGCTTCAGCGTCACGCAGCCGTCCATGCGGCCGTTCCTGCGGCGGGTGGCCCGCATCGCGTTCCGCTACCGCATCCCGCCGCGTGTCCTCAGGGCGCTCGTCGATCCTGCGGGCGCCCGGCGGCGCGCGTCGTCCGCCTGGCCGTTCATGAAGGAACGGCTGACGCCGCCGCCCGCCTCCGCCTCGGTGCGCGAGCGGGTGGACCACGTGGCGCGGATGTTGTACGGGCCGACGATGCCGTCGATCATCCCGCGGATGGCGCCCGCGCTGGCCGCCGGACTGGTGTCCTTCGGGCTGGCGGCGCGCCTGCTCCGGGGTACGGCGGGCGGGGACGAGCTGCAGGCGGTGTTGCGCGGCCTGCCGTACAACGTGACCACGGAGATGGACCTCGCCCTGTGGCACCTGGCGGAGGAGATCCGCCAGGACCCGGCGCTGACGGCCCGCTTCCTGTCGACCCCGCCCGCCGAGCTGGCCAGGGAACCCCTGCCCATCCTGTCCGACTTCCTGCGGACCTACGGCGACAGGGCGGTCGCGGAGATCGACATCGGCGTGCCGCGCTGGTCGGAGGACCCCACGCACGTCATCGGCATGATCGCCAACTACCTGCGCCTGGAGGACGCGTCCCTGGCTCCGTCGGCTCTCTTCACCCGGGGCGCCACCGAGGCCGAGGCGGCCATCGCGACGCTCGCACGGCGCACCGGTGGAGCGCGTGGCCGGCTGGTCCGCTTCCTGCTGGGCCGCACCAGGGAGCTGGCCGGAGTCCGCGAGCTCCCGAAGTACACCATCATCAGGGTCCTGGCCGCCCTGCGCGCCCAGCTCCTGGACATCGGCGCCACCCTCACGGCGGAGGGCGAGCTGGACGCGCCGGCCGACATCTTCTACCTGACGCTGCAGGAGGCCAGGACCCCGGCGGACTACCGCTCCCTGGTCCAGTCACGCAAGGACACCCAGGCCCAGGAGCGCCGCAGGAGGCACCTCCCGAGGATCCTGCTCTCCGACGGCACGGAACCCGAGGCGGTGGCCACCGCCTCGGCCCCCGCGGACGGCGCCCTGACCGGCACCCCGGCCTCCCCCGGCGTCGTCACCGGCGTGGCCCGCGTGGTCATGGACCCGATGGGCGCCCACCTGGAACCCGGCGAGATCCTCGTCTGCCCGTCGACCGACCCGGGCTGGACCCCGCTGTTCCTGACGGCCGGTGGCCTGGTGATGGAGATGGGCGGCGCCAACTCGCACGGCGCGGTAGTGGCCCGCGAGTACGGCATCCCCGCCGTGGTGGGCGTCGCCGGTGCGACGGACCGCATCGAAACCGGCCACACCATCACCCTCGACGGCACGTCCGGGACCGTGACCTCAGCGGTCGCTCTCGTAGGGGATGATCTCGGCGAGGGCTGAGGCTCCGCCCATGCCGTAGTCCGCGCGCAGGCGTACGTACCTGGCCGACACGCCCTTCAGGTCGACGTCGTTCGGTGCCGTCATCCTCGGCCACTGGACCTGGGTGACGTCCCTGAAGGTCGTGCCGTCGTCGCTCACCTGCACCACGCCCTTCAGGATCGTGCCGTTCATCCCGACCCGCAGCTTCGGCTGGAAGCGCACCGCGGACAGGTTCCTGATCCGGCCCGTGTCCACGGTGATGTAGTGCGGCTGCGGCACGACCTCCGGGTAGTACGAGTGGTAGTCGGTCGTCAGGTTCCCGTCGACGGCCCGGCGCGGGTCGCCGATGCCGGGCTTGAACGTGCTCGCCGTCGCGGTCAGCTCCGACGGCGGGATCCTCCTGCCGGGCGGGGGTGCGGGCCAGATCTCGCGGCCCAGCCCCGGCTCCTCGGTCACGGGCGTGCGGTCCGGGCCCGTGCCCTTCCCGCGGATCACCACGTCGGTGATCACCGCGCCGTGGTCGGAGTAGAACGGGTACGTCTGGTCCAGCGGGCTCCCCTGGTGGCGGGGCAGGCGGCGGACGTCCGCACGGGAGCCGAGCACGCGCACGTCCTTGCCCTTGGCGAAGACGTAGTCGATGCGCGCCGGCACGGCGCCGAAGCCGCTCAGCGGGCTCCACGTGCGCCCGGGGTAGAGGCCGGCGTCGGGGTTGGCGTAGCGGAAGGTGTCGAGGAAGCCCGCGTCGGTGTACAGCTTCGTGTACGGCCACGGCAGCACGACCCCGCCGTGCCCGGGAGCGTTCGCGAACTGCTCGCTCCAGTCCAGGTGCGACTGGGCGTTGAGGTCGCCGCCCATGAGCACCGGGGCGTCGTCGTCGCCGATGAAGGACGGCAGCGCCTTCTCCAGGATCGCCTTGCCCATGCCGTACCGCCGCAGGTTGTCGCCGTCGAGGATCTGCTCGATCGTCTTCGTCCTGGGCAGCCTGTGGGTGTTCTGCACGGCCGCGTCGTGGGTGTCGCCGAAGGCGTAGCCGTCGTGCCAGGTCCACATGCTGAACGCGTTGACGTGCTGGCCGTTCGGCAGGCCGAGCCGGGCGCCGCCGAGGTTGAAGGAGGAGATGTCCGCGTCGGCGTAGCGCGGGTAGACCTTCTGGATCTCGAGCTTGGTGTAGAGCCACAGGTTGTCGCCGTTGACGCTGTAGTCCTCCGGCTGGGTGAGCTGCACGCCGGAGAACCGGTCACCCTCGGCCCGCCCGGCGTTCAGGCCTTCAAGGATCTTCTGCCCGGAACCGTACCCCTCGACCACGAACAGCACGTCCGGGTTGACCTCGTTGAGGTAGTCGATCATCTGCCTGAGGTTCTCGCCGGTCGTCTCCTGGCGGTTGATCGTGCCGCCGACGAACAGGTTCCAGGCCATCAGGCGCAGCGGCGTGCCTGCGAGCTTCTCCGGCAGGGACGTGACGGCGACGTCCACCGTCACGTCCCCGGCCGGCCGGGGGAAGGGGCGGCTGCGGGCGCTCCCGTCCCGGCTGTAGACGGTGTCCCGCGCCCACACCTGGTCACCGGTCCTGACGGTGGTGACGAACTCCTCCACGTGGTGCGGGCGCCGCTTGCCCGTCGCCAAGACGGTGCAGGTCCCGCCCTGGCAGTCCAGCCGGTACGCGCCCGGCCTGGGGCCGGGATCGGCAGCGGCCGGTGCGGGTGCTGTCAGTACGGCGAGCGCCAGGACGGCGGCCATCGGGAGGATCGATCTACGCATGCGGAGTCCTCTTCGTCAGAGGCGGCAGGCGCACTATCACCGGTATGTAACTTATCTAGGCCGCCGCCACCCAGCATCATCCGCAAAGAAGATCGCGAATGCAAGAGTACGGGCGATGACTATTCATGGAATCCACGATAAAGGGCGTCAGTCGTCCAGGGTGCCCATCGTGAGGTTGAGCGTGGTGCCGGTCAGGCCGCTCGCCCGGTCGGAGGCCGCGAAGACCGCCGCGTTCGCCACCTCGTCCAGCGTCATCACCCGCCGTGTGTGCGTCATCCCGGCGAGGTACTCCTGGAACTGCTCCCAGCTCAGCCCGGTCGGCTTGGCGTCGAAGGCCTCCCGCATCGTGCCGGTCTCCGGCAGCCCGTGCGGCCGCAGCCCGACCACGCGGAGACCCTGGGGCGACAGCTCGGCCGACAGGTCGCGGGTGAGCGCCTCCTTGGCGGCCTGCGAGGCGCCGTAGCCGCCGTTGAGCCGCGTGCCGTACCGGGAGGGGAGCGCGCTGACGGTCATGATGACGCCCGACCTGTTCGGGATCATGCGCCGGGCCGCCGCGCGAGCGGTCAGGAAGTACGACGTGGTGTAGGCGGTGATCGGCAGGGCGAACCGCGCGGCGTCCATCTCGGCCAGCGGCACCCCGACGACCTGCGCGTCCGGGACGCCGACCGCGTTGAACGAGACGTCGATCCGTCCCGCCTGGTCGATCACGGACCGCAGATGCGCCTCGACGGCGTCGGCGTCGAGCGCGTCGACCTCGGCCGCCTCGGCGGAGATCTCCTTGGCGACCACCTCGACCGGCGACAGGAGGCGGCCGGTCAGGAAGAGCCTGGCCCCCTCCTTGGCGAAGGCGCGTGCCGTCGCGGCGCCGATCGCTCCGGCCGCGCCGTAGATCACCACTACCTTGTCCTGCAGCAACATCTCTGTTCCCTTCGATGGTGTGTGTCGACGGAAGAGACACCGTGCTCCGGGAAAATCGGGCGCACGCGGACCGCCCATTCGGCCGCGAGAAGGGTGTCTATAGAGGGGTGGAATCACATCTGATCTCGCGAGCGCGCTCGGGGGACGGCGAGGCGTTCCGTGAGCTGGCCGAGCCGTACCGCAGGGAGCTGCACGTGCACTGCTACCGGATGCTCGGCTCCTACCAGGACGCCGAGGACGCCCTCCAGGACACGCTTCTGACCGCCTGGCAGGGGCTCGGCGGGTTCGAGGGGCGCGCCTCGCTGCGCACCTGGCTCTACCGGATCGCCACCACCCGGTGCCTCAACGCGCGCCGCGCGGCCGGACGGCGCCCGCCGAGGGAGTGGAACATCCCGGGCATGGAGCCACCGGAGCCGACCGGGCTCAGCGAGGTCGTCTGGCTGGAGCCCTTCCCCGACGGGCCGGAGGCCCGCTACGAGCGGGCGGAGTCGATCTCGCTGGCGTTCGTGACCGCGCTGCAGGTCCTGCCGCCGCGCCAGGTCGCCGTCCTCGTGCTGCGCGACGTGCTCGGGTTCCCGGCGAGCGAGGTGGCCGAGACCCTGGACACGACGGTGGAGTCGGTCAACAGCGCGCTCAAGCGGGCGCGGGCGAGCCTTCAGCGGCGGTTGCCGCGGGACCGCGAGCCGCCGCCGCCCGCCGGGTCGCCGGTGGAGGAGGCGATCGTGGCGCGGTTCGTCAGCGCGTACGAGTCGGCGGATCTCGACGCGCTGGTGGCGCTGCTGACGGACGACGTGTTCATGTCGATGCCGCCGATGCCGCTCGAGTACCAGGGGCTGGAGGTCGTGGGGAGCTTCGTGGCGGGCATCTTCGGCGCTGGGCGGAGGTTCGACCTCGTGCCGGCGCGGGCGAACGGGCAGCCGGCGTTCGGCGCCTACCTGCGGAGCACGTCCGGCGTGCGGCACGGGACGGGTCTCATCGTGCTCGGGCTCGCGGGTGACCGGGTGTGCGCCATGACCAGGTTCGACAACAGCGTCCTGCCCTGGTTCGGGCTGCCGCGATCGCTCCCCTAGCGGGTCAGGGCGACGGGGCGGTGAGGTAGCGCTGGAGGGTGGGGGCGAGCCACTTGATGATCGCTCCCCGGTCCATCGCCACCACCGGCGGCAACTCCAGCACATAGCGGGTCAGCGCGAGCCCCAGCGTCTGGGTGGCGACCAGCCCCGCGCGGGCGGCGGCGTCGGTGGGAGCCAGGCGCGCGGCGACCGGGCCGAGTTGCTCGGCGAACAGCTGCCGCATCCGCTCGGCGGCCACCGGGTGGGTGACGGCCGCCCGCAGCAGCGCGCGCAACGTGTCGTCACCCTCCCACCGCTCCACGAAGTGCGTCGCCAGCACCACGCCGATCTGCTCGGCCGGCACGTCGGACAGGTCGGGCAGGCGCAGGTTGAACTCGGCCGCCGCGGCGAAAAGCTTCTCCTTGTTGCCGAAATAGCGCATCACCATGGCCGGGTCGATGCTCGCGTCCGCGGCGATGGCGCGGATGGTCGCTCGCTCGTATCCGTCGGCGGCGAAGCGCTCGCGGGCGGCGGTGAGGATCGCCGCCCTGGTGGCGTCGGAGCGGCGCGGCTTGTCTGCAGACTCCATGTCAACAAGTGTAGGCCAACAGGTGTTGACTTCCAATTCGCCGCGGGTTTTACTTATGCCAACAACCGTTGACATCAGGAGCGGACATGGATGAGGTCATCGTGGTGGGCGCCGGTCCCACCGGACTGCTGCTCGCGGGCGACCTGGCAGAGGCGGGCGTCAAGGTGACGGTGCTGGAGCGGCGCGACGGCGACGTGTCGAACATGTCGCGCGCGTTCGGCGTCCACGCCAGGACCCTGGAGGTGCTCGACGCCCGCGGGCTGGCCGACGAGCTCGAGACGACCAGCGTGGCGCACGTCCAGAACGCCCGGCTGTTCGACAAGGTGCACGTCGACTTCGGCAAGCTGAAGAGCCGGTTCCCCTACCTGCTGATCACCGCGCAGTACAACGTGGAGCGGGTGCTGCTGGAGCGCGCGGTCAAGGCGGGCGTGACCTTCGTCTACGGCGCCGAGGTCACCGGGCTGACCCAGGACGCGGAAGGCGTCACGGTCGAGCTCAAGGACGCGCCCAGCAGGAGGGCCGCCTACGTCGTCGGCGCCGACGGGATCAAGAGCGCGGTGCGCAAGGCGCTCGGCTCGCCGTACCCGGGACGCTCGGTCCTCAAGTCGATCATGCTGGCCGACGTGCAGCTGTCCGAGACCCCGCCGGACACCCTGACGGTGAACGGGCACGGCAGCGAGTTCGCCTTCCTGGCGCCGTTCGGCGACGGGTGGTGGCGCATCTTCTGCTGGGACCGCACCCGTGACGTGCCCGACGACGCCCCCATCGAGCTCGACGAGATCCGCGAGGTGACCAGGCGCGCCCTGGGCAGCGACTTCGGCATGCACGACGCGCGCTGGATGTCGCGCTTCCACAGCGACGAGCGCCAGGTGCCCGAGTACCGGATCGGCCGCGTCTTCCTGGCCGGGGACGCGGCGCACTGCCACTCCCCCGCGGGCGGCATGGGCATGAACACCGGTCTCCAGGACGCGGCCAACCTGAGCTGGAAGCTCGTCTCGGTGCTGCGCGGCGCGCCCGACGAGCTGCTGGACACCTACCAGGCCGAGCGCCACCCCATCGGCAAGGAGGTGGTGCGGCTGAGCGGCACGATCATCAGGCTCGCCATGATCCAGTCGCCGGTCCTGCGCTGGGTGCGCGGCCTGGTCGGTGGCCTGGTGTCGCGGATCCCCGCGGTTCAGAAGCAGATGCTCGGCAGGATGAGCGGCGTCGGCTTCACCTACCCCGGCCACCCGCGCGCGGCCGACGTGGACCTGCCCGACGGCACCAGGCTCTACGAGGCGCTGCGCGGGGGCCACTTCGTCCTGCTGACGGAGGGCACCCCGGAGATCACCGACGACAGGCTGACCGTCAAGCGGGTGCCCGGCCCCACGACCCTGGTCCGCCCCGACGGCTACACCGCCGACCCGGCGACCCTCAGGACGTTGCTCGGTCGTAGCTGACCCGCGAGGTGGCGACGTACTCCCGGTGCTCCTCCGCCCACCCGATCAGCGAGCTGACCTCGACCGACAGCGTCTCGCCCACCGGCGTCAGCGCGTAGTCGACCCGGGGCGGCGAGGTGGGGGTGACCGTACGGACCACCAGCCCGTCACGTTCGAGGCTGCGCAGGGTCAGCGTGAGCATCCGCTGCGAGATCCCCTCGATGCTGTGCTGCAGCTCCGAGTAGCGCATGGACCGGCCGCCGAGCAGCGACATGACCAGCACGCTCCACTTGTCCCCCACCCGGTCGAGCACGTCGCGCAACTGGCAACGAACATCGGTGTGCGGTACGCGGGGCGAAGTGCCTTCTTCCCTCATCTCCGCATTGTGACCCACACTCGAGGCACGCACAAATCGTGTGGTTAGGAGAAAAAATGCGTGCTGTTGCTTTTGACGACTTCGGCGGGGAACCCACGCTCACCGACCTGCCGGTCCCCCAGGCGGGACCCGGCGAGGTGCTGGTCAAGGTGGTCTCGTCCTCGGTCAACGGGTTCGACCTCGGCGTGATCGGCGGCTACCTCAAGGGGATCTACGAGTACGAGTTCCCCGTCGTGGTCGGCAAGGACTTCGCCGGTACGGTCGCCGCCACCGGCCCTGGCGTGACCGCCTTCGCCCCCGGCGACGAGGTGTTCGGCGTCGTCATGCGCCCCACCCTCGGCCAGGGCGGTTTCGCCGAGTACGTGGTGGTTCCCGAGGGGTACGGCATCGCCAGGCTCCCCGAGGGCCTGGACCACTCCAGGGCGGGCGCGCTGGGCCTGGCGGGCACGGCTGCGCTCAACGCGGTCGACGCCGTCTCGCTCGAAGAGGGCGAGACCGTGCTCGTGTCCGGCGCGACCGGCGGCGTGGGAGCGTACGCGATCCAGCTCGCTGCGGCGCGCGGGGCGACGGTCATCGCCACCGCCAGGCCGGGCGAGGAGGCCGCGTTCGTGCTCGGCCTGGGCGCGGCGCACGCGGTCGACCACGCCGACCTGGCCGCGCAGGTCCGCGCGCTCGCCCCGAACGGGGTGCACGCGGCGCTGCACCTGGCCGGCGACGGCGCGGAGGTGGCCGGGCTGCTGGTCGAGGGCGGCAGGTTCGCCACGACCATCCACTTCACGCCGGAGACCCCGGGCGTCAAGGCGACCGCGATCATGGCGGACCCGTCCGAGGCGACGCTGTCGAAGCTCGCGGCCCACGTGACCGGCGGGACGCTGCGGGTACCGGTGGCCCGGGTGTACCCGCTGGCCGAGTCCGGCCGGGCGATCGCCGACTTCGCCGCGGGCACGCTCGGCAAGCTCGCCGTCAGCGTGTGACCGATTCCTGCAAGACCCCGGCCGGGAGTCGTCGCAGGATGGAGACATGAACGCTGCTGACTTCATGGCCGGGCACGCGCGGCTGCTCGACCGCCGCCGGTTCCAGCTCCTCATGGGCGAGATCGACGCCGCGGGGGTGCTCGCGGCCCTGAACGGCTACCGCAACCCGGACGGCGGTTACGGCTGGGGGCTGGAGCCCGACCTGCGCGCGCCGGAGAGCCAGCCGGGCGCCGCGCTGCACGCCTTCGAGGTGTTCGCCGAGCTGCCGCCCGCGCGGGAGGCGGTCGAGCTGTGCGACTGGCTCGACTCGGTGTCGCTGCCCGACGGCGGCCTGCCGTTCGCGCTGCCCGTCTCCACCGCGGCCGGGACCGCGCCGTGGTGGAGGGGGCCGGACGCGGGCGAGTCCTCGTTGCAGATCACCGCCATCTCGGCCGCCTGGGCGTACCGGGTGCCCGGCCTCGCCGACCACCCCTGGCTGGCCCGCGCCACCCGCTACTGCCTGGACGCCGTCGACGCGCTGAACGAGGCGCCGCACGCCTACATCCTGCTGTTCGCCGTGCGCCTGCTCGACGAGCTGGGCGACACCGAGCGCCTGGACCGGCTGGCCAAGCACATCCCTGCCGACGGACGGGTGCGGGTGCAGGGCGGCACGGAGGCGGAGTCGCTGCACCCGCTCGACTTCGCCCCCTACCCTGGCACTCCGGCCCGCGCCCTGTTCACCCCCGAGGTCGTCGAGGCGGACCTCGACCGCCTCGCCGCGCTCCAGCAGGAGGACGGCGGCTGGGTGGTCGACTACGCGGTGATCTCCCCGGCGGGCGCGCTCGACTGGCGCGGCGCCACCACCGTCAGGGCCGTCGAGATCCTCAGGGCGAACGGCCGTCTCTGAGGCTGGCCGCCGCCTTGAGCGTACGGAGCACGGGTGCGGTCTCGATGCGGGTGATCGCGTCGAAGGCGAGGCGGCGGGTGAGGTAGTGGTGCAGCGCCTCGGCGTCGCGGCAGAGCACGTGCGCGAACAGGTTCGACGACCCGGTCGTCGAGGCCACCACGGCGAGCTCGTCGTGCGTCGCCAGCTCCACCGCCACCTCGTCCAGGCGCGCTGGGGCGACCGACATCCACAACATGGCCGACACGGTGATCCCGAAGAGCGCCGGGTCGATGTCGACGTCGAAGAAGAGCGTCCCGGCGGCGCGCAGCTCGGTGAGCCGCCGCGCGACCGTGGACGCCGACCACCCGGTGGCCGCGGCGAGCTCGGTGTAGCTGGCCCGGCCGTCCTTCCTGAGTACGGCCAGCAACGCGTGGTCCGCCGCCCCGAGCGTCGCGCCCGCGCCCTCTGCCGGGACCCGCAGCGCTTCCTGCTGCTCCGGGGTCAGGACGTCGACCCGGCCGCGCCAGGCGATGGGACCGCCCAGGTACAGGTGCAGCAGGTAGTGGGCGGAGACGGCGGTGATGCTCGACGTGCGCGGGATGTCGCGAAGGAGCAGGGCGTGCGCGTCTCCGGGTGCGGTCTGGATGATCGCGGCGATCTCGGTGCCGCCCGAAGTGAGCCGCACCCATGAGGTGTCCTGCCGCCTGGCGAGCGTGTGGGCGATGTCCTGCGCCGTGGCCGCCGCCGCGGTGATGCGCACGAGCCAGAGCTGGCGGCTGGTGAGCGCGGCGTCGGCCAGCCCGACCACGCGCAGCCCCGCCGAGGCGTGCAGGCGGCGGTAGCGCCGCAACACGGTCTGCGGCGAGGTGCCCAGCACGGCTGCCACGGTCGTGAACGGGGCCCGCGCGTCGATCTGCAGCGCGTGCACCAACGCGCGGTCGAGATCATCGAGCATGTACATATCCCGCAGAATATCCACTCTTTTTGGCATATATCCGCGCCTAGGCCGTCGAGAGTGGAGGCATTGGCGGGCGTCGCCCCAAGGTGTGGGGCATGAAGACCAAAGGGCTCGCGGCGCTGCTCGTCGCCGAAGCGATGAACCTCCTCGACACCACCGTCGTCCAGGTCGCAGGACCGGTGATCCACCGGGAGCTGGGCGGCTCGCTCACCGACATCCAGTGGTTCAGCGCCGCCTACACCATGGCCTTCGCCCTCCTGCTGATCACCGGCGGGCGCCTGGGCGACCTGGCCGGGCGCAGGCGGGTGTTCCTGATCGGCGTGTCGGTGTTCCTGCTCGCCTCGCTCGGCTGCGCCCTCGCCCCCTCGGCCGGGGCGCTGATCGGGTTGCGCGCGCTGCAGGGCGGGGCGGCCGCGCTGGTCATCCCGCAGACGTTCGGGCTGATCAAGGCCATGTTCGACGGCAGGCAGCTGTCCAGGGCGCTCGGCAGCATCGGGCCGGTCATGGGCCTGGCCGCGGTGTCCGGTCCCGTGCTCGGCGGGCTGCTCACGCACACCGTGAGCTGGCGCGCGGCGTTCCTGATCAACCTGCCGCTCGGGGTGGCCGTGCTCGTCGCCGCCCGGCACCTGCCGGAGGACCGGGCGCCGGAACGGCCGGGCCTCGACCTGGCGGGCACCGCGCTGGGCATGATCGGCATCGGACTCGTGGTGTATCCGCTCATCCAGCCGGCGCCGAAGTGGCTGGTCGCGGTCGGCGTCGC
The DNA here is from genome assembly GCF_044457355.1 of Nonomuraea sp. NPDC050556. NCBI lineage: Bacteria > Bacillati > Actinomycetota > Actinomycetes > Streptosporangiales > Streptosporangiaceae > Nonomuraea > Nonomuraea sp. NPDC050556. Next base: position 91,703 of record NZ_JBITGU010000002.1, read on the forward strand.
CGTACTCGCCTGGTTCTGCCTGCACCAGCGGCGGCGGACGCCGGGACTGTTCACCGGGTCGGCATTCCCCGCCGCGCTGGTCACCTCGACGTTGTTCTTCGCCGTCACGACCGGGCTGATGTTCACCGTCGTGCTGCACCAGCAGCTCGCGCTCGGCAAGGACGTGCTCGCCGCCGGGCTCACGCTGCTGCCCTGGTCGCTGGGGCTGGCCGTGTCCTCATGGGTGGCCGGGGCCTATCTGGTGCCCAGATACGGCTCCCGCGTCATGTTCGCCGGACTGGCCTGCCTGCTCCTCGCCCCGTGGACGCTGCTCGTGGCGGGCGTCGGCGTCGGGCTGTTCACCGCGCCGTTCTTCACCGCCGCGCTGGGCGAGGTCAAGCCGCAGGACACCGGGGCGGCCGCCGGGCTGCTCAACGCGGTGCAGCAGGTGGGCGGCACGCTCGGCGTCGCCGTACTCGGCGGGGTCTACCTCGCCGGGTCGCTCACCGCGGCCTTCTGGACGGCCGCCGCACTGCTGGCGGCCACCGCGGTGAGCGCTGCCGTCATGTCCTAGAGCTGGGCCCCGCGCAGCCCGGCGCACGGCCTGGTCCTCATCGGGCGGAGCGCGTCGAGGCGCTGTCCGATGAGCCTGGCCAGGCCCTCGATGGCGGCGATCCCGCTGCCCTCGCCAGCCTGGAGGTCCGTCTGCACCGACATGAGCAGGTCGCGGTCAGGTCCCGTGATGCGGCCGTAGCTGGTGACCGCCCAGGTGTTGTGGATGAACGGCCGCGGCGTCCAGCCGTTCTTCAGCGCCACCCGGTCGCCCGGCCTGGCCGCCGCGCTGACACCCCACCGCTGGTCGGGCTCCACCCGGCCCATGAGGTCGAGCACCAGCCGCCGCTCGGCCGTGCGCAGCCCGGAACCACCGCCCCTGACCAGCACCTTGAGCAGCCTGATCCGGTCGGCGGGGCTGGTGTTGGTGCCGCCCCAGTATTTGCTCGGCCCGGGAACCGTCTCGCGCAGCCCGGCGCTGCGGTAGAAGCGGCCCATGCCCGAGCCGGCGCCGACCCGCCACCACAGCGCGTCGGCCGCCGAGTTGTCGCTGTGCCTGATCATGCGGCTGGCCAGGTCGCTCTCGCCGCCGGACAGCCCGCTGCGGCGCTGCAGCAGCGCGGTGAGGATGTCGACCTTCGCGCCGCTGGCGGTGATCATGCCGTTCTCGTGCTCGCGGTGGCCCAGCCTGATCCCGGTCACGAGGTCCTGGGCGCTGTAGACGATGCGGCCGCTCTGCCTGGCGATGTAGCGGCCGATGTCGCGCTCCAGCTTCCCCAGCGCACCCGCACTAGCCACCTTGTCCCGATATTTCACGAGACAGGGTGGGGTGAGGGCCGCGGCCTTCACCGGGAGCACGATCTCCGGCTGCTGGGCGGCGCACCCGGCCGCCATCAGGGCCACAGCGGCCCACCATCCACGACGCATACCTCCAGTGGATCTCGCTGGACGGGATCACCGCAGGTCAGCGCGCCGATCTTGCCCGCATCTTGGTCAGAGGTATTCGCGCAGGAAGCCGACCGTGGCCGACACGGCCTGGGAGACGTACGGCTCCACGTCGTAGAGGTCGACGTGTTGCTTGGCGTCGAGCCAGACCAGCCGCTTGGGCTCGTCGAGCCGCTTGAACGCCTCCTCGGCTCCCTCGGGCGAGCAGAAGCGGTCGATCACGCCGTGCACGATCAGCGCGGGCTTGGGCGACAGGAAGTCGGCGCCCATCATGTTGTCGACCGTGATCAGCTCGCGGATGCTGGCCCTGGTGACCTCGTTGCTCCAGTGCGGCGAGGCCGACCGCTCGGTGCCGTAGTAGGCGAACGGCTCGTCGCCCGGCATCGCCGCCTCCCCCTCCTCGGCCACGACGGGCAGGTATTCCACCGCCCCGCCCAGGTCCTCGCGCTCCTGGATCTCGGCGAAACCGGCGAGCACCGCCGGGTAGTCCATGCCCGACCGCATCGAGTAGGGGTTGTTGTAGGCGCCCGCGATGCCCGCGAACACCTTCACCCTCGGCTCGAAGGCCGCGAACTTCAGCGCGTAGCCGCCGCCCAGGCAGATGCCGACCGCGCCGATCCGCTCGCCGTCCACCTCGGGCCTGCCGCGCAGGAACGACACGGCCGAGCGCAGGTCGTGCAGCTTGCCCTGCGGGTCCTCGTGGCGTCGCGGCTCGCCGCCCGACTCGCCCCAGTTGCGGTGGTCGAAGGCCAGCGTGGCATATCCCTCGGCGGCCAGCCGCTCCGCGTAGAGACCGGTGACCTGGTCGCGCACGCCGGTGAACGGCCCGGTGAAGACCAGCGCGGGCGCGGGCCCGTCGCCCTCGGGCAGGCGCAGGTCACCGACCAGGGTGACGCCGTCGGACGGGAACTCGACTCTCATGCGCTCAAGTCTGTACGGCCCGCGTCCCCCTGGCCAACCCGGAGACCAGGCTGTCGTCCGACTCGCGCTACCAGCCGGCGCGCCTTCCCGCCGACGAACGGTGGGTCGGTCCCGACCCCAGCGCGCACGGCCCGGACAGCAAGGTCGCGTTCATCTGCTGATTCGACGTAACGTAATCGGCCGATGTCGCTATGTATCCATCGTGGGGGAACACACGAGGGAAACGAACTGGCGCAGGCGCGGACTCATCAGCGTGGGTGTGCTCACCGGGCTGGCCGTGGCGCTGTGGAGCATCAACCTGGTCAGGGCGTCGCAGGCGTGCGCCGCCGAACCCGAACCCGAGCAGACGGGCAGCGCGCTGGTGTACGGCGGGCACGTCGACGGCAACTGCTCGCTGACGGGGGCCACGCGGGGCGAGCTTTTCGCGTCGGTGTCGACGCGGGAGTACGCGGGGTCGCTGGCCTGCGGGTCGTACCTCGAGGTCAAGGGGCCGCGGGGGACGGCGAGGGTGCAGGTGGTCGACCGCTGCCCCGGGTGCCGTGAGGGGCAACTCGACCTCAACCGGGCGGCGTTCGCGCGGATCGGGGACATCGGGAAGGGGTTGGCGGAGGTGACGTATCGCCAGATACGCGACCCGAAGCCGGTCAGGCCGCTGGCCTTCCGGGTCAAGGCGGGCTCCACCACGGGCTGGGCGGCCGTGCAGGTGATCGACCACGGCAACCCGCTGCGGTCGGTTGAACTGCGCGACGGCAAGGACTGGCACGGGTTGCGGCGCGGCTATGACAACTACTGGGTGACCACTTCAGGCGCCGATGACCGCTTCGACGTCAGGGTCACCGACGTCCAGGGGCGGACCAGCACCGTCAAGGGCCTGCGCCTCAGCCCCGGCCACATCCAGAAGACCAAGCTCAAGCTGTACGGCACGACGCCCAAACCAACCCCGACGCCGACCCTGACCCCGACGATCAGCCCGACCCCCACACCGGACCCACTCACCGCCCCTGAACACGCCCCGCTCCCACCCACCCCGAAGAGCAGCTGCTGACCTCAGACGCCATGGACCCTTCGGAGATCATGACCCCTTGAGTCCACCGCCCCTTTCGGGGATCACAGACCTCCCGGGGCGGTGACCTTTCGGGGGTCATCTGCTCCCTCCGAGGGGCCGCGGCCCCTCCAGGGACCACCGCCCCAGCGGGCCCGAAACCCCGAAGGGACGGAAACCCGCAAAGGGCGAGGATCCGAAAGGGTGAGGGGGTCTTCTCAACCCCCTCACCCAGGGTGGGTCAGGAGTCGAAGCCCAGCCCGAACTTGTCCAGGGTGCGCAACCACAGGTTGCGCCGCCCCTGGTGCAGGTCCGCCTGCGCGATCGACCACCGCGTGAACTGGATCACCCCGGACCGCACCGGCTCAGGCGGGAACGGCACCGGCTTCTCCCTCACCATCCGCAGCTCGGTCCGCTCCGTCCGCTCCCCGGACAGCAGGTCCAGCATGACGTTGGCGCCGAACCGCGTGGCCCCCACCCCCATGCCCGTGTACCCCACCGCATAGGCCAGCCGCCCCCCGTGCGCCTGCCCGAAGAAGGCGGAGAACCGGCTGCAGGTGTCGATCACCCCGCCCCACCTGTGCGTGAACCCCAGGTCGGACAGCTGCGGAAAGGTTGTATAGAAGTGACTCGCCAGCTTGACGAACGTCTCGTCCCGCTGCTCGTACTCCGGCCTGACATGCCCCCCGTTGTAGTAGACGGCGTCATATCCGCCCCACAGGATGCGGTTGTCATCGGTCAGCCGGTAGTAGTGGAACTGGTTGGCCGAGTCCCCGACACCCTGACGGTTCTTCCACCCGACCGAGGCCAGCTGCGCGTCCGACATGGGCTCGGTCATCAGCGCGTAGTCGTAGACCGGCACCAGGAAGTGCTTGAGCCGTCGCAGCAGCGGCGGGAAGACGCCGGTGCCGAGCGCGACCCTGGGTGCGTTGGCCGTGCCGTACGGTGTGCGCAGGTCGATCGTGACCCCGTTGTCGTCGATCGAGCGCACCGGTGTCCGTTCGTAGATGCGCACGCCCAGCTTGAGGCAGGCGTCGCGCAACCCCCAGGCCAGCCGCGCCGGGTCGAGCATCGCGCAGCCGCTGCGCTCCCACAGCCCGCCGAGGTAGGTGGGCGAGTTGACCTCCGCCCGCACCTGGTCCTGGTCCATGGGCACGTAGTCGAGCCCGTAGTCCTGGATCAGGTCGAGGTGCCCGTGCAGCTCGTCGAGCTGCCACGGCTCGGTGGCCACGTGCAGCTCACCCGTGCGCTCCAGCGAGCAGTCGATGTCGTACTTCTCCAGGGTCTGCTGGATCTCGTCGAGATTCTGCACACCCAGGTGTTCGAGGCGCTCGATGTCCTCCGGCCAGCGGTCGAGCCCGTTGGGCAGACCGTGGGTGAGGGTCGCCATGGCGAAACCGCCGTTGCGCCCCGAGGCCGCCCACCCGATCCTGCGGGCCTCCAGCAGGACGACGTCCTGCGAGGGGTCCCGTTCCTTCGCCATCAGGGCCGTCCACAGCCCCGAGAAGCCTCCACCCACGACGACGAGGTCGGCGCGGGTGTCTCCAGCGAGCCGCGGCTGCGGCTCGGGTCTGGCTGGACTGTCCAGCCAGTACGGCTTGCGCTCCGCATCAGCAAGCGCCTTCAGCGGATCCACAAATCCCACATCCCTACGTGATGTCATATGCAGTTCGTTGATTGCCCGATCAGTCAGTGATCAAGCGCGGGTTCCCCCCGCCTGGATCCGATCTCGCCTCCCTATTCCTTGCCGAGAAAACCTTGCCGAGAAAGTCTTGCCGGAACAGCCCTGCCGAGAAAGCTTAGGCGCGCCTGCGCCCGGCGACCGCGTTCGCGATCGCGATGAGGACGCCGATTCCAAAGATAAGGGTGCCCATCACGTTCACCTGTGGCGGGATACCCGTCTTGACCGAAGCCACGATCCACAGGGGGAAGGTCATCGTGCCGCCGTTGACGAAACTGGTGACCACGTAGTCGTCGATGGACAGCGCGAACGACAACATCGCGCCCGCCAGCACGCCCGGCATGATCGACGGCAGCGTCACCTGCCGGAACGTCGCCCAGGGCCCGGCGCCGAGGTCCCTGGCCGCCTCCTCCAGCGACGGGTCGAGCGTCACCACCCTGGCCCGAACGGTCACCACCACGAACGACAGCGAGAACAGCACGTGCGCGATGATGATGGTCGTCGCACCGGTCTGCATGTTCGCCGAGACGAACAGCGACAGCAGCGACGCGCCCATGACCAGCTCGGGCGTGGAGATCGCGGCGAAGATCAGGAAGTTGGTCAGGCCCTGCCCGCGGAAGCGGTAGCGGCCGACGGCCAGGCCGAGCATGGTCCCGATGACCACCGTGACCAGCGTGGCGATCACCGCGATGCCCAGCGAGTTGAGCAGCGCCGTGGTGAGGCCGTCGATCTCGAACAGCTTGCCGTACCACTTGAAGGTGAAGCCCTGCCAGCTCGTGTTCGACTTGCTCTTCTTGTCGTTGAAGCCGAACAGGATCATCACGGCGATCGGCGAGGACAACCAGACGATGATCAGCCAGGTGTAGCCGTGCAGGAGCTTGTCGCCGAACTTGGTTCTCATCGGGCAGCCGCCTCCAGCACGTTCTCCGTACCCAGGGCCTTGGCGTACACGAAGATGCCCACGAGCAGGACGGCCATCAGCGTGAACGACAGGGACGAGGCCGTCGGGTAGTCGAGGTTCGTCAGATACTGCGTCTGGATGACGTTGCCGATCATCGTGTTGGCCGTGCCGCCCAGGATCTGCGCGTTGACCGGGTCAGCGGTCGCGGGCACGAACGTCATGAGCACCCCGGCGAACACCCCGGGCAGCGACAGCGGCAGGACCACGCTGCGGAAGGCCGCCCAGCGCGAGGCGTACAGGTCGTAGGCGGCCTCGATGACCCGCGGGTCCACCCGCTCCAACGCCACGTAGATCGGCAGGATCATGAACGGCAGGAAGTTGTAGGTCAGACCGGCCACCACGGCGAACGTGGTGGCCAGGATGTGGAAGTCGGCGGGCAGGACGCCCCACCCCTTCAGCGTGCCCAGCACGATGCCGTCGTCCGCCAGCAGGAAGCCCCACGAGATCGTCCGCAGCACGAACGACACGAAGAACGGCAGCAGCAGGAGGAACAGGTACATCGACTTGCGCGCCCCGCCCTTGAAGGCGATCCAGTAGGCGACCGGGTAGCCGATGATCATCATGGCGACCGTGGCCAGCCCGCCGTACAGCAGGGAGCGCATGAACTGGGTGCTGTACCTGCCGACGGCGTCGGTGTAGTTGGAGAAGGCGAAGCTCTGGACGTAGCCGTCGATGCTGTTGCCCGTCTGCGTCGACACCGAGGCCATCGCCACCATCGGCACCACCATGAAGATCGCCAGCCAGAGCCAGCTCGGCAGTGCGAGCAGGTAGGGGGTGAGGCGTTTCATGCCGCTACGCCTGGGTGATGTTCTGGAAGATGCGGTTGAAGACCTGCTCCTGCGCCGTGGTCAGCTTGGTGTAGCTGCGCAGCTTGGCGTAGTCGGCGTCGCTCGGGAAGATCGCCGAGCTGGCCACGAGCGCCTCCAGGGTGGTCTTCTCCTCACCCTTTGCCGTGGCGATCTTCTCCTTGAGGATCTCGTTCACGCCGTTCACCGGGGTGACGTACTGGATGTACTCCTCCAGCTCCGCGGCGGTCGCCGGCTGGTAGAGGTAGTCCATCAGCATCAGCGCGTCGACCGGGTTGGCCGCGCCCTTGGGGATGAGCATGTTGTCGGTCCAGATCGTGCCGCCCTCCTCGGGCACCACGAACTTGACCGGCTCACCGGCGAGCTGGCGCTGGAAGACGTCGCCCGACCAGGCCATCGTCAGCCACACGTCGCCCTTGGAGACGGCGTCGATGTAGTCCTGGTCGTAGTACTTGCGCACGATGCCGGCGTCGCGCTGCTGCTTGAGCTTCTCGCCCGCCTTCTTCCAGTCGGCCTCGGTCGACTGCTCCGGGTTGGCGCCCGTGGCGTACATGCCGAAGTTCCCGATCTCCTGGGCGTCGGCCATCATGCCGACCCTGCCCTTGTACTTGGGATCGAAGAGGGCGTTGATGCTCTTGATGTCGTCCTTCACGTACTTGGTGTTGTACGCGATGCCGGTGATGCCCGACGTGTAGGGGACGGTGTAGGTGTTGCCCGGGTCGTAGGCGCGCTGCTTGTACTTCTCGCCGGCGTTGGCGTTGAAGTTGGGCAGCTGGGAGTGGTCCAGCGGCACGCAGTAGCCCAGCTCGATCATGTGCTGGAGCTGGACGCCGTTCGTCATGACGACGATGTCGTAGCCCAGCGGCTGGCCGGCCCGCAGCTGCGGCTCCGACTTGCCGAAGAACGAGGCGTTCTCCTGGATGACTTCCTTGTACTCGTAGGAGATGCCGGTGTCCTTCTGGAACGCCTTCAGCGGTCCCTGTTCCGGCGGCATGTACTCGGGCCAGTTGGCGAAGACGACCTGGCCGTTCTTCTTCTGCTTGGCCCAGAATTCCTTGACCGCGTCGGCCTTGGGCGGGGCGGCCTTCTTGCCCTGGACCCCGCACGCGGCCAGGGCGAGCCCAGCGGCGGAGAATCCGGCGATCCGGAACACGTCACGACGGGTGCGGGGCTGAGTCATGCCCCGGAGCAGCAGCGGGTCCATCAACGTCCAATCACATATGAGTGCTGCGGCCGCCATGACAGCCACACGGAGTCGCCCCGCTCCGCCGTGGTCGTCGCGTCGACCGCATTCTGCTGGAACACCGTGATCTCGGCCCCGTCAGCGAGACAAACGGTGTAATTGTTATATGTGCCCAGGTAGACCACTTCAGTCACCGTGCCACGGACCGAGCTGAGGTCTCCCGGCTGCTCCTCCGTCCAGATCGCGATCTTTTCCGGCCGTACGGTCACCGTCACCTCGCCGTCGTGACCGGGCACCAGCACCCGCCCACCGCTGATCTTGAGCACGCCCTCGGTGGCCGTGCCCGCGATCAGGTTGGAGGTGCCGATGAACCCGGCGACGAAGGTGGAGGCCGGCTGCTCGTAGATCTCGCGCGGCGTGGCGAGCTGGTCGACCAGGCCGTCGTTCATGACCGCGATGCGGTCGCTCATCGTCAGCGCCTCGCTCTGGTCGTGCGTCACGTAGACGAACGTGATGCCGACCTCGCGCTGGATGCGCTTGAGCTCCAGCTGCATCGCCTGGCGCAGCTTGAGGTCGAGCGCGCCGAGCGGCTCGTCGAGCAGGAGCGCGCGCGGGTGGTTGACCAGCGCCCTGGCCAGGGCCACACGCTGCTGCTGCCCGCCGGACATCTCGCGCGGCCGCCGCTTCTCCCTGCCGGTGAGCGCGACGATCTCCAGCATCTCGGTCACCCGCTGCCGGATCTCCGCGGTGGGGACCTTCTTCTGCTTCAGCCCGAACGCCACGTTGTCCCAGACGCTCATGTGCGGGAACAGCGCGTAGGACTGGAAGACCATGTTCACGTCGCGCTTGTTCGGCGGCACGTCGGTGACGTCCTTGCCGTAGAGGCGGACGGCGCCGCGCGTCGGCTCCTCGAAGCCGGCGATCATGCGCATGGTCGTGGTCTTGCCGCACCCGGAGGGGCCGAGGAGGGAGAAGAACTCCCCCTCGGCGATGTCCAGCGTGACGCCCTTCACAGCTTGGACGACCTCGCCGTGCGAAACGTATTCCTTGACGACGCCGTCAAGCTGGATCGCGTCCAAGCTACTCTCCGATGTAGTGCATGACGTGCTTGACACGGGTGTAGTCGTGCAGGCCGAAGACCGACAGGTCCTTGCCGTAACCGGAGTGCTTGAACCCGCCGTGCGGCATCTCGCTGACGAACGGGATGTGGGTGTTCACCCACACCACGCCGAAGTCGAGCCGGTTCGACATCCGCATCGCGCGACCGTGGTCGGAGGTCCAGACGGAGCCGGACAGCCCGTACTGCACGCCGTTCGCCTTGGCCAGCGCGTCGGCCTCGTCGCTGAACGTCTGGACGGTGATGACCGGGCCGAAGACCTCGTTCTGCACCATGTCGTCGTCCTGCTGCAGGCCGTCGACGATGGTGGGAGCGAAGAAGTAGCCCTTGTCGCCGACCCGGTGACCGCCGGTGAGCACCTTGGCGTGCGCGGGGACGTTCTGGAAGAAGGCCTCGACCCTGGCGAGCTGCGTCTCGTTGTTCAGCGGCCCGTAGAGCGCGTCCTCGTTGGACAGGTCGCCCGTGACGGTGTTCGTCGCGGCTTCCGTCAGAGCGGCCACGAACTCGTCGTGAACGCTCTCATGGACCAGGACGCGGCAGGCGGCGGTGCAGTCCTGACCGGCGTTGTAGAGACCGGCGGTGGCGATCGACTCGGCGGCCGCCTTGAGGTCCTTGACGTCGTCGAAGACCACGACCGGGGCCTTGCCGCCCAGCTCCAGGTGCACGCGCTTGAGGTCGTCGGCCGCCGACTTCGCGACGGCCATGCCCGCGCCGACCGAGCCGGTTATGGCCACCATCGAGGCGGTCTTGTGGCTGACCACCAGGGCGCCGGTCTCGCGGTCGCCGGTGACGACGTTGAAGACGCCGGGCGGGAGCACCGAGCCGATGATCTCGGCGAGCTTGACGGTGGAGACCGGGGTGGTGTCGCTCGGCTTGAGCACGACCGTGTTGCCCGCCGCCAGCGCGGGGGCGATCTTCCAGACCGCCATCATCATCGGGTAGTTCCAGGGCGTGACCTGGCCGATGACGCCGATGGGCTCGTGCCTGATGACGCTGGTGTGCTCGGCGAGGAACTCGCCTGCCGTGGGGCCTTCGAGCGTGCGGGCCGCGCCGGCGAAGAAGCGGAAGTGGTCGGCGGCGACCGGGGTCTCGTCCTCGGCCATGCGGGCGCGCGGCTTGCCGGTGTTGAGGCACTCGGCCTCGTTGATCTCGTCGGCCCTGGCCTCGATCGCGTCGGCGACCTTCAGCAGCAGGTTGGCCCGCTCTCCCGGGGTGGTCACACCCCACGTTTCGAACGCGGCAGCCGCGGCGGCGTAGGCTGCGTCGACATCCTCCTGGCCGGAGATCGGGGCCTGAAGGTAGGCCTCGCCCGTGCAGGGGTCGATGACGTCGGAGAAACGGCCGCTCTTGGCGTCCACGAACTCACCGTTGATGAAGTTCTGTAGACGGGTCAAGGTATGACCTCCATGTGAAGGTGGCTGAGATGCCGCGACTCTGACAGAGCATGCGCATCTAGACAAGGGATTCCGTAGCAAAGGATACCGAATTGCTACGAATTCGCTTGACAGAGGCGCTAGAACTGACAACATGTCGCACCAACGGCATGTGAGGAGCTCCCCCAATGACGACCCCGCCCAAAGCCCGCCGCGCGCCCGCCGCCGGACTTGGCCCGGTCGCGCTCGACGACCTCTCCAAGCAGATCATCGAGCAGTTGCAGGCGGACGGCCGCATGCCGTACGCGGCGATCGGCAAAGCCGTGGGACTGTCCGAGGCGGCCGTGCGCCAGCGCGTGCAGCGGCTGCAGGATGCGGGCGTGATGCAGATCGTCGCCGTCACCGACCCGCTCACGCTGGGCTTCCCGCGCCAGGCCATGATCGGCATCAACTGCGAGGGCGACCTGGAGTCGATCGCCGACGAGCTGGCCGCGATCGAGGAGATCGACTACGTCGTGCTCACGGCGGGCTCGTTCGACGTGATCGTGGAGGTGGTGTGCGAGGGTGACCCGCACCTGCTGGAGATCCTCAGCAAGATCCGGGCCATTCCCGCCGTGCGCGCCACCGAGTCGTTCGTGTACCTGAAGCTCAGGAAGCAGACCTACTCCTGGGGCACCCGCTAGACCGGGGGCTCCGGGTCGTACTGGATGTAGTGCCTCACCTCGCGCGCCCGTTCCACGCTGCTCAGCCTCGCGACCAGGTGCAGGGCCATGTCGATGCCCGCCGACACGCCTGACGAGGTGACCACGTCGCCGTCGTCGACGAACCGGTCCTGGCCCCTCACCTCGATGGTCGGGTCGAGCTCCTTCAGCGCTTCCAGGCTGCCCCAGTGCGTGGTCGCCGGACGCCCTTCGAGCAGTCCGGCTGCGGCGTAGACGAGGGAGCCCGTGCACACGCTGGTCATCAGCGGCACCTGAGCACGCTGTTCGCGCACCCAGGCCAGGTGCTCCTCGTCCTTCACCAGCGGCCTGGTCCCCATCCCGCCCGGGTGCAGCAGCACGTCGAGCCGCCCCACGTCGGCCCAGCCCCGGTCGGCCACCAGGCCCATGCCCTTGGCCCCGCGCACCACGCCGGACTCGCGGGCGAACGCGACCACGGACGCCTCCTGGGGATACTGCTTGGCCCACATGGCCAGCACCTCCCACGGCCCGACCGCGTCCAGTTCCTCAACGTCCTCGAACAGCAGGATCCCGATCCTCATCACAAACGTCCCCTCATCCGAAATGGCTGCGGTACTGGCCAGGCGTGACGCTGAGGATCCTCTTGAAGGAGCGGTGCAGCGTCTTCACCGTGCCGAACCCGCAGGTCCGTGCGACCGATTCGAGCGTCGCGTCCGTGGTCTCCAGCATCCGCCGCGCCGCCTGCAGCCGCGCTGCCTCCACGTAGGAGCCGGGCGACCGGCCGACCTGCGCGGTGAAGACGCGGGTGAAGTGCCGCTCGCTCATGCCCGCGCGGGTGGCGAGCGCGGGGACGCTGAGGTCGCCCGCCGGGTGCTCGTCGATCCACGCCTGCACCTCACGCAGCGGCTCGCGGGCCGGGAGCTGGGTGGCGAGCTGTACGGAGAACTGGGCCTGGCCGCCGGGCCGCTGGACGAACATGACCAGCCGCCTGGCGATGGTCCTGGCGGCTTCCGCGCCCAGGTCGTCCTCGACCATGGCGAGCGCGAGGTCCATCCCGGCGGTCACCCCAGCCGAGGTCCAGATATTTCCTGACCTGACGAAGATGGGCGCCGGGTCGACCTCGACCTCGGGGTGCCGTACGGCCAGCTCGTCGCAGCTCCCCCAGTGGGTGCAGGCGCGGTGGCCGTCGAGCAGGCCCGCCTTCGCCAGCAGGAACGCGCCCGTGCACACCGACGCGACCCGCCTGGACCTCGCCGCCGCACCCTGCAGCCAGGCGATCAGCCGGTCGTCGTCGCAGGCGGCGAACTTGCCGCTGCCGCCTGCGACGACGAGCGTGTCGATCGGCCCGCCGTACGTGTCGATCGTGCTGTCGGGCGTGACGGCGAGCCCGCCGTCCGCGACCACCGGCCCCCGCGCGGCGGACACCACCGTCACCTTGTACGGCCCGGCCTGCTGGAACACCTCGTGCGGGCCGGTCAGGTCGAGGATCTGGAAACCCGGGTAGACGACGAAGACCACGTGCACGTCACCCATGGTCGCGGGGGGTGTGTCATGGCGGCAAGGACACGAACATGACCTTTTCCGCCATGACCGATCAACGCAGCTGGACGGTGACGATCTCCCAGGCCCGCATCGGAAGGCGCAGCACGCCGCCGGCGGTCTCCAGACTCTCGTCAGGGCGTCCACGTAGGTCCGCGCGCCTGGCCTCGGCGAACGTCCCCTCGACCACGGCCTCCGTGTCGCCGTGTGCGACCATGCGCAGCTCCAGCCAGTCCTCCCTGCGCCTGAGCGAGGTCATCGTGGCGCCGCTCACCGACAGCCCTCTGGCCGGGGCGGGCAGGTCGCCGGATCCCGTGCCCGCCACCGCCAGCAGGTCGTGGCGGAAGATCTCCGCCGCCTCCTGCACCCCTTCACGCTCTCCCGCATAAGGCATCAGCGCGAGCCGTACCGACCGCAGCCCGTGCGACTGCGCCGCCGGAGTGGGGATCTGCGGCCCGGCAGGCTCGGGCCGCAGCCCGTTGCCGTTGCGCGACAGGTACCCGACCGACCGGAGCAGCGTCAGCGCCAGCTCTCCCCCGGTCAGCTCGTACTCCGTGACGTGCTCCACCAGCGCCGCCACACCACCGGCGGCCACCCACGACGACGCGGGGAAGGTGGGCAGCGGCGTCTCGCCGCACCCGCCCTCCGACGTGAGCCCCCGGGTGACGACCGCGAACTGCCCTTCGGCGTGCGACTCTGCGGCGTCGGCCGGGACGTGCAGCCGCACCCGGTGGTCGGAGCAGCGGTTGTCGAACTCCACGTGCAGCCGCACGAACGGCTCACCGGCCCGCAGCTCCACCCGGGTGTCGACGACGACGTCCACGGCGTCCTGCCCGCGCCCGGGGTTCTCGGCGACCGGCTGGGTGACCCGCGCGTGCGCGGGCCCGGTGAAGAGCTCCGTCTCGGTGTACGGCCAGCGGTACGTCCTGCGCACGTCGAGCGCGGCGACCAGCATGCCCGACCACACGGGCGTGACCACGGTCTCGACGGGCGTGTCCACCAGCCGGTCGTCGGCCGGAGGGGCGTAGTTGTAGGTGTCGCCCACGTCGCCGCCGTCGACGATCCGCCCGGCGCCAGTGACCGTCACGCCGTCCTGGGAACGCAGGGTGAGCGTGCCGTCGTCGGCCACCTCGACCCGGAGCAGCCCGTTGTCGAGCACCCGCCCCTCGGCCCTGACCCCGAGGTCCGACGCGCCGGACGTCCCGCCGGGGATGGGCCGGACGCTCGTGTGGCCGAGGGCCGGGACGTCCACGAGGGCGGCGACCGTACGGCGAGGTTCGGCGAGGATGCGGACGTGCGTCACGCCCGCCAGGGGAATCTCCGCCTTGTCGAACGCGACGGACGGCTCGCGCGCCACGGTGAACGTGAGCACGCCCTCGTCCACCGACCAGCCGCTGATGTGCTGGCCGTACAGCTCGGTGCCGTGCACGAACGACAGCGCCACCGCCGGGTCCATCTCCGCGTCGAGCAGCAGCTCGGGCGCGTACTCCAGCGTCTGCACCGGCACCCGCGCACCCGTGGCGTCCACGACGGGGTCGATGCCCGCGAGGTCGAGGGTGACGACGCCGCGCCTGGCGAACGGGCTCGGGTTGACCACGAGCACGCCGCCCGACGGGACCCGGGCGGCGAGCGAGGAGGTGACCATGTCGCGTACGGCCTGGCCCAGGTGCTCGGCCTCGGCTATGCGCGCGGCGACCTGCTGCGCGGTCTCGTCGACGCCGCATCCGGTGACCGAGTCGTGCCCGCTGGCGTCGATCAGCCGCCACCAGGCCATGTCGAGGAAGCGCCCCGGCCACTCGCCGCCCCACAGCGCGGCCAGCGGTTCCGCGTAGCGCTCGACCATGCGTTCGGCGCGGCCCATCGCCTGCTTGACGTGGGCGCGGACGGAGATGACCCCGGGCAGGATGTTGGCGCGCGCGTGCGAGCGCAGCTCACCCTCGACCTGCGGCAACCCCTCGGTTTCGGTGGAGAATGCCGCCAGATATCCGGACAAGGTGTCCATGCGGGCGCCGAGCTCGGCCACCATCCCCGGCAACCCGGCGACGGGCGCGGAGTGGTCGGTGCCGTACATCGCCAGCAGCGCCCCCTCGGGCCCGCGCCACCTGCGCATCTTGGCCACGAAGACCTCGGCCCGCTCGGCGAGCTGGTCCGGCGACTCGAACAGGTGGGCGCCGTTGCCGTAGCCGCCTTCAGGCAGGTACTGCGTCCTGATGGCGGTGCCGTCGGGCGCCACCCACGCGAACGCGTCGGTCACCACCGTTGACGGAACGCCCCGGTACACACATGCGTGCAGCACCCCAGCCCGTTTGAGGATCTGCGGCATCTGCGCGGTGTGCCCGAACATGTCGGGCAGGTAGCCGACCGGCATCGCGCCACCGAGCTTGTCGGCGCGCGACATGCCGAGCTCCAGGTTGCGCACGATGTTCTCGCCGGAGCACAGGAACTCGTCCAGCAGGATCTGCCACGGCCCGATCGCCAGCCGCCCCTCCTTCACCAGGGCGGCGATGCGGTCGCGGTTCTCCGGCCGCACCTCCAGGTAGTCGTCCACGCAGGCGAGCTGCCCGTCGAGGGTGAAGTGGTAGTGCGGCTCCCGCTCCATCCGGTCGAGCACCTCGTCCAGCAACGCGACGAGCCGCAGCCTGAACCGCTGGAACGGCTCGTACCACTCCCGGTCCCAGTGCGTGTGCGGAACGACGACGATCTCAGAGCTCACCGGCTTCTCCCCCAAGGTCAAGACCGTGCTGTACGGCGTAGCGCGCGGCGACGCGCTGGGCGGTGACGATGTCCTCCAGCGCGCCCTCCCGCTCGGTGAGCGGCGCCTTGCCCTCGGTCACGAAGGCGTGGAAGGCGAGCAACTGCGTCTCGAAGGCCTCGGTCACGTCCCGGTACTCCGCGCGCGACTCGGCCCCCGACACCACGGTCAGCACGGTCGGCGCGTTCATCAGGTAGGGCGCGGGGAAGGCCAGCTCCAGCGTGCCGCGGTCGTGGTGGATGGCCACGGTCTCGCGGTAGGCGGGGTAGTCCTCCAGGTAGTGCCACCTGATCGAGTACCGCCCGCGCGCGGGCAGCGGTCCCGAGATCTCGATGGATCCGGGCAGCCCGCCCCACGTCTCCACGTGGTCCACGACCGAGGGCGAGCCGGTGAAGCGGCGCAGCAGCGACAGGTCGTGGCAGATCGAGCCGAGCGCCACGCTGTAGACGGACCGCAGCTCGGGGCTCGCCCCGGCGCCGATCGCCCGGTCCACGATCGCGTTCTCCGCCGCCCGCAGCGGCGCCAGGTCCACGTCGCGCGCCTGGGCGAGGTTGGCGAAGGCGAGCTGCGACTCCCCGCTCGGGTGCAGCACGGTGACCTCGATCGACCTGATGGTCACGTCGTGCAGCAGCTCCTCCGCCCTGAGCACGGCCGGGTCGTACTGCTTCATGTAGCCGACCATCAGCCTGCCCTCGGGCAGCGCGGCCACCTCGGCCTGCGTCAGCGCGAGCGGCTTCTCGCAGAGCACGGCATATCCGGCTTCGAGCGCCTGCCGTACGGCTGCGCCGTGCGAGCCGGACGCGAGCACGAGCAGGGCGTCGAACCCGCCCTCCGCCAGCATCTCGGTGAGGTCGGTGAAGCGCCTGGCCGCCCCGAGCCGGTCGCCGACCGCGTCGGCGAGCGTCTTGGACAGGTCGCACACCGCGATGACCTCGAACAGCTCGCGGCGCCTGGACAGCAGCGGCACATAGACCGCCTGCGTCACGGCCCCGCACCCGAGCAACGCGACCTTCACAGCCCCAGCTCCTTCAGCTTCCGTAGGTTGGCTATCTGATCGGCGACGATGTCCGCGGTGGGCCGGTGGCCGGGCAAGGTGTCCTGCTCGACGACGACCCAGCCGTCGTAGCCGATGTCGTGCAGCGCCTGGACGACGCCGGGCAGGTCGACGTCGCCGTCGCCGAGCGCGGGGAAGACGCCGCGGCCCATCAACGTGCGCAGGTCGCCGCCGTCGTGCAGCGTCTTGAGCGATCCGTCCTTGATGTGGACCTGGCCGATGCGCGGGGCCCAGTCCTTGAGCGCCTTGACCGGGTCGCCTCCGGCCAGCAGCAGGTGGCCGGTGTCCAGGCAGAGCTTGACGTCGGTGTCGTCGAGCAGCCGCTCGATCTCCTCGACGGTCTCCACGGCGTGGCCCAGGTGGTGGTGCAACGCGGCCTCGTACCCGCGCTCCCGGCAGCGATCGGCCGCCGCCTGCACGTTCGCGGCGAACTCCGGCCAGCCTCCGGACCCCGGCCGGGCGTGCAGGCCCGGGACGAGGCCGCCGGGTCGGGCCGAGCGTGCGGGGATGCCGGGCGGCCCAAGGGTGGGAACCGGCTTGAGGCGCGCGGGAGCGGCCGGGGCGCGGTCGAAGACGTCGAGCGTGGCGTCGAGGTCGGCGAAGGCCTCGCCGACCGGCGAACCATCCGGGACGTCGACCCAGCCCCCGGCCAGCAGCAGGCCGTTCAGGCGAGCCATGTCGAGATAGCCGATCGGGCCCAGGTCGATGCCGTCGTATCCGGCCAGCGCGGCGACCATCTCCCCAGCATTCAGCGGAACGCCGGGACTCGCCTCGAAGATGCCGAAACTCACCGGCGCGTTCGCTACCCGCACAGCGCCATCACCTCGTTCTCGTCCGTCTCCAGCCTGTGCGGCCCCTCGCCGGCGGGCACGAGCACGCGCTCGCCGCGCACGACCTGCCGCCTGCCGTCGGGGCGCACCAGCACCAGCCCGTCGGCGTCCAGCGCCAGCAACTCGTCACCCAGCCTGAGCAGCAACGGCTCGTCGGGCCCCGCGGAGACCGCGGTACGTCCCGCCCGCACCCCTTCGAAGACCAGCGACGGGTCCTCGGCCAGCACCCACGTCGTGGGCGCGCCGGGCAGCCCGTCCGAGCCGTGCCGGTGGAAGTCGCTGCCGCCGATGACGATCACGTCGTCCCGCCACGCCTCGGCCCAGGACAGCGGCGCGCCCCAGCGCCGGTCCCACCACCCCGAGTGCCAGATCTCCGCGATGCGCGGCCGCTCCTTGACCGGCTGCAGCCACGCGCAGTCGCCGCCCAGCGGGTGGTTGATCGAGATGAGCCCGGCCGCGTGCTCCACCCAGGAGTCGACCGGCTGCCTGAAGTCCACCCAGCCGACGTCGCCGAAGACGTTGGCGTGCCCGCGGTCCGTGGTCACTTCCTGGCCGGGCAGGAGCGTGATGCCCTCGACCGCGGCCAGGTGCGGGTGGTGGCTGACCGTGTTGTGGTCGGTCACCGCCAGGAAGTCCAGCCCGCGGCTCCTGGCCAGCGCGCCCAGCTCGGGGATGGTCAGCGCCCCGTCGCTGTGCACGGTGTGCGAGTGGAAGTCCCCCGCGTACCACCGCGCGCCGCCGATCTCGGGAATCTCCCTCTTCGGCGGCTTTTCCACGGCCTCTATAGCCTGTACGGGAGGTTGTGCGGGCACGTCGGCCGAGGTCGTGATCTCCAGCTCGTAGTCGAGCCCGTCGAGCGGCACCCGGTGCAGCCTGAGCCACACCTGCCAGGTCCCCGCCTCGACCTCCCCCGGCAGGTACCCGGGCGTCGCCCAGTCAGGGGTGATCGTGTACTCGTCCCGCGCCCCGCCCGACCAGCCGCGGAAGCCGTACGGCGAGGCGGACCCGAGGTCGAGCACCCCCTTGGACCTGTCGTACGAGAGCTTGACGGTCAGCGACCGCGTCCCGGCGGGCACCTCGAACGGCACCTCGCGCAGGATCCGCTCCAGCCGGTCGTCCAGCGTCCAGCGACCCCTGATCACACCAGCTCCCCGTCCCGGTAGACGAGCGCCCTGTCCTGCCTGGGCGTCGCGTACCCGTCGTCGCCGATCTCCGGCTCGCGTCCCTCGGGCACGATCACCTGCACGCCCAGGTCGAGCGTGACCAGGTAGGAGGCCCCGAGGTTCTCCACGATCGACACCTTGCCGCCGAACGACCCCTCGGCCGCTTCGTCGGAGTACGTCATGTACTCGGGACGCACACCGTACACGATCTTCTCTCCGTCGGTGAGCCCGCCGACCGGCGACGGGACCTTGCACCCGGCCACCTCCAGCATGTCTCCCCGCACGACGCCGTCGAGCAGGTTCATCGGCGTGGAGCCGATGAACGAGGCGACGAAGGTGTTGGCGGGCCGCTGGAACACCTCGGCCGGCGTGCCGATCTGCCTGATGTGCCCGGCCTCCATGACCGCCATCCGGTCGGCCATCGCCAGCGCCTCGGCCTGGTCGTGGGTGACGAAGACGGTGGTGACGCCGAGCTCGCGCTGCAACTTCTTCAGGAACGTGCGCGCCTCCAGCCGCAGCCGCGCGTCCAGGTTGGACAGCGGCTCGTCGAACAGGAACGCCTGCGCCTGCGTCGCCATGACGCGGGCCAGCGCGACGCGTTGCTGCTGGCCGCCGGAGAGCTGGCCGGGCCTGCGGTCCATGAGCTGCTCCAGCCCCAGCCGCTCGCCGACCTCGCGCGCCTTGGCGTGCCGTTCCGCCTTGGGCATCTTCTTGATGCGCAGCGGGTAGGCGACGTTGTCCGAGACGTCCATGTGCGGGAAGAGCGCGTAGTCCTGGAACACCATCGCCAGGTCGCGCGCGCCCGGCTGCAGGGTGGTGACGTCCTTGCCGCCGATGACGACCGAGCCGCCGGTGGCCGTCTCCAGCCCGGCGATGGTACGCAGCAGCGTGGTCTTACCGCATCCCGAGGGGCCGAGCAGGGCGAAGAACTCCCCGTCGGCGATCTCCAGATCGAGGGCGTCGAGCGCTCTGACCCCGTTCGGATAGACCTTGGTCAGTTCCTTGAGCTCGATCACCGCTTGATCCCTCCGTGGAAGCGGAAGCCGTACTTCTTGCTGACGAACAGGTACATGAGCACCACGGGAATGGAGTAGAGCAGCCCGAACACCGACAGCAGCGGCAGGTTGGCCTGGCCGCCCTCGGTGTAGAGCGTGTACATGATCACCGCCGCGGGTTGCTTCTCGACGTCGCTCAGCAGCAGGTAGGGCATCAGGAAGTTGCCCCACACGTTGGCGATGGCCCACACCGCGATCGTCGCCAGGCCGGGCCGTACCAGGGGGACGACCACGTGCAGGACGATCTGCAGGGGTTTGGCGCCGAAGACCCTGGCCGACTCCTCGTAGGACTTCGGGGTCGAGTCCATGAAGTCCTTGAGCATGAAGATCGCCGCGGGCAGCAGGCCGCCGGTCATGATGAGGATCAGGCCGAGCTGCGAGTCGATGAGGTTGAGCTCGACGGCGAGCTGGAACAGCGGCACCATCGCGGCCGTGCCGGTGATGATCGAGGACAGCAGCAGCAACGCGTAGAGCAGCCCGTCGCGGCCGGGGATCTTGACCCGGCTCAGCGCGTACGCCGAGAGCGCGGCGAACGCCACCACCAGCACCGCCGTGCCGACGGCCAGCAGCACCGAGTTGACGAGCGACCCCAGCGCGTACGGATGATCCAGGATCGACTGGAAGTTGGCCAGCGTGAAGTCCTTGAGCGACACCTCGTAGGTCGGGTTCGCGGTGAACGGCGCCACGACCAGCCAGAGCATCGGCACGGTGAAGAAGGCCAGGATCACCGCGACCAGCGTGTAGAACCCGATCCTGCCCGCCACAAATCTGGGAGTCACTTCTTCTTCTCCCTCAGCATCCGCAGGTAGAACACCGCGACCACGAGGTTGATCAGCAGGATGACCGTGGAGATCGCCGCGCCGTAACCGAGGTTCCCGCCGAGCAGCGCCTCCTTGTACACGTGCACGGCCAGCACCTCGGTCTTCCCGTCCGGTCCACCGGCGGTGAGCATGAACGGGGTGAAGTCGTTGAACGTCCACAGGCTGATCAGCAGCAGGTTGGTCAGGATGTGCCCCCTGATGTGCGGGAACACCACGTCGCGGAGCTGCTGCCAGCCCGAGGCCCCGGCCATGCGGGCGCTCTCCAGGTGGCTGGGTGGCACGTTCCCGAGGGCCGCGCCGTACAACATCATCGAGAACGCGGTGCCGCGCCAGGTGTTGAACACGATGATCGAGAGCATCGGGTGGTCGAGCAGCCAGGCGAAGCCCGGGATGCCGAGCAGGGCGTTCAGCGTGCCGCCGTCGCGGTCGAGCAGCGCCACCCACAGGAACGACACGACCGCGCTGGGCAGGATCCAGGCCAGGATGACCAGGCCCTCGACCAGCCGCTTGACCGGCCCGCTCCGGTCGCGGAGCATCCAGGCGATGGTGAAGCCGAACACCGCCTGGCCGATGACGGCCGAGCCGAGCACGAACTGCACGGTCAGCCAGGTCGAGTTCCAGAACTCGCCGCTGGAGATCGCCTTGGCGAAGTTGTCGAGGCCGACCAGCTGCGGGTTGATCGCCTGCGGGCCGGTCAGCCGGTAGTCGGTCAGGCCGAGCACGATCACCCAGAGGGCGGGGAAGACCAGGAACACCGCGATGAGCACCATCGCCGGAGCGATGAACGCGGTGGCCCTGGCGTTCCCCAGCCCTGCCGGGTCCTCGGTGACCTTACGAGCTGATGTTGCCAGCGCCACCGACAAGTCCTTCGAGCTTCTTGGCGTAGTCGGCAGCCGCCTGGTCGGGCGCCTTGCCGCTGACCACGTCCGCGGTCGCCTCCTGCAGAGCGGCGGAGACCTGCGGGTAGACCGCCACCGGCGGCCGGTAGGCCGTGGTGGGCAGCACCTTCTCGGAGATGAACATCAGCAGCGGGTCGCCGGCGAGGATCTCCTTGTTGACGTCGGTGCGCGCGGTGATGCGCACGTGCCCCTGCGTCTCCTGCTTCAGCGCCGCCGGGGACAGGGTGAAGGCGGCCAGTTCGAAGGCCTCCTTCGGGTGCTTGCTGTTGGGGTTGACCGTGCGCAGCGCGCCGCCGGACATGCTGACGAAGTCCTGGCCGCGCAGGCCCTTACCGGCGTCGATGGCCGGGATCTGGGCGTAGCCGACGACCTTGTCGCGGTCGGCCATCTTGGCCACCCCGGCGACCGGGTCGACGACGCCGCGCCAGAAGTAGTCGCCTTCGAGCAGGATGCCGATCTTGCCTGCCGCGAACTCGGCGAACGACTTGTCGCGGCCCTTGGCCTCCTGCTGCAGCAGGGGGTCGCCGAGTTTCTGTGAATAGATCTTCTGGTAGAGGCCGAGGGCGTCCTTGAGCGGCTGGGTCGCGCCCGCCCACTTGCCGTCCTTGAAGACCTCGCCGCCCGCCCCGGCCAGCAGCGGCAGTACGCCCTGCATGGTCGTGGCCTCGCCCATCGCGGTGCCCGCGTTGATCTGGATGGGCGTGGGGACGCCTGAGCCCTTGAGCTTGGTAGCCGCGTCGAGGATCTCCTGCCAGTTCTTCGGCTGCCAGTCGGCGGGCAGGCCCGCCTTCTCGAACAGGGTCTTGTTGAAGTACAGGACGCGGCCGTCGGTGCCGATGGGCAGCGCGTACTTCTTGCCGTTGAAGGTGGCCATGCCCTGGACGGCCTCGGGGATCTGCGCCCAGCCGTCCCACTTGGCGGAGTCCGGCGCGATCTCGTCGAGCGGCTTGACGTATCCGGCCTCGGCGAACTCGCCGGCCCAGATGCTGTCGATGTCGATGACGTCGGCGCCCTTGCCCGACTTGAGGTCGAGGGAGAGCTTCGTCTTGTACTGCTCGTCGTCGACGCCGCTGGGGACGAACTTGACCTTGACGTTCTTGTGGGTCTTCTCGAACTCCGGGATGACCCACTTGGTGATGTGATCGGCGGCGGCCGCGTTCTTGCCGCCCGCGATGGCGTTCTGGGTGATGGTCAGCTCGATCGTGTCGCCGCCGGAACCGCCCGATCCGCCGGAGCCGCATGCGGCAAGCGCCAGCCCGGACACCGCGAGCGCGGCGACCGCACCCATCGACCTCTTCCGCAAACCCATGCAAACCCTCCGGATTGTCCTGAAAGGGAGACCTGTAGACGTTTACCAGGGCATCTTTTGCCACGCTATAGCTTCACGCTGAAGAAAAGTGCCTTGTTATTGTCCTGACACAATTGGCACCATATCGGACATCCGTATGTCATGACAATATGCCATAGTGAGCTTCATGAGTCGGTACGCAGAGCTCACCCGGATCCGCACCACCAGGCCCTCGGAGATCGCGCGGGCCGCGCTGCGCCGGGAGCGCAGGGACCTTCCGGGCGACGACGAGCGCCTGCTGATCATCGCCGCCGACCACCCGGCGCGGGGTGCGCTCGCCGTCCGCGACCGGCCGCTGGCCATGGCGAGCAGGCCGGAACTGCTCGACCGGCTGCAGGCCGCGCTGTCGCGGCCCGGGGTGGGCGGGATCCTGGCCGCGCCGGACGTGCTGGAGGACCTGCTGCTGCTCGGGGCGCTGGACGGCAAGCTCGCGTTCGGGTCGATGAACAGGGGCGGGTTGCCCGGCTCGGTCTTCGAGCTGGACGACCGGTTCACCGGCTTCGACGCGGCGTCGATCGCGGCGATGGGCTTGGACGGCGGCAAGATGCTCTGCCGCATCTCGTTGAGCGATCCGGCGACGATCGCGACGCTTGAGGCGTGCGCGAGCGCGGTGTCCGACCTGGCGCGGCACCGGCTGGTGGCCATGGTGGAGCCGTTCTGGCATTCGGACGGCCGGAACGACCTGTCTCCCGAGGCGGTCATCCGCGCGATCAGCGTCGCCCAGGCGCTGGGCGTCACCTCGGCCTACACGTGGCTGAAGATCCCCGCGTTGCCTGACATGTCTAGTGTTTTGGAAGCCACTACTCTGCCCGTGCTCCTGCTCGGCGGCGACCCTTTCGACCTGGATGCGGCTTTCGACGTGTGGGGGCGGGCGCTGGCCTCCCCTGGCGTGCGGGGGCTGGTCGTGGGGCGCTCGCTGCTCTACCCGGCTGACGACGACGTCGTCGGAGCTGTCGACCGGGCCGCCGGTCTCCTGGCGACGTAACGGCGGGTCGTGCGTCCGGCTGTTTGCCGTGACGCACGGACGCCGGCGCGGGTCGGCGGGTGGCTGTCCGCTGGCTCCGCCGTACCCCTAAGGGTTGTTATGCCTGGTCAGGGGGAAGATCGTCTGGCATGACACGAGCATGGCGGATACTCGGGATCATCGCTCTGGCGGCGGTGATCCTCTATTGCGTCTACGTGGTGCGGACCGTCGCGATCTCGGTGATCCTCGGGATCTTCATCACCACGCTGCTGCTGCCGCCCGCGCGCTGGTTGCGTGCCCGTGGCATGAACCGCGGCCTGTCCACCACGCTCGTCTGCGTCGGCGGCCTCATCCTCGGCGTCGCGTTCTTCGCCCTGCTCGTCCCGCCCACCGTCAGCGGCCTCGCCCAGCTCCACACCAGCGTCGGCACCGCCTTCAACGACCTGCACTCCCTCGCCGGACGGCTCGGCATCGACGACACCCAGCTCAACAAGTGGCTCACCCAGGCCCGCGACTACATCAGCAAGCAGGGCCAGCAGATCGCCACCGGCGCGCTCGCCGGGGCCCGCACGATCGGCGAGATCCTCGTCGGCGCCGTGCTCGCCATCATCCTGTCGCTGTACTTCGTGCACGGCGGCGACCGGCTCTACGAGTGGCTCACCGACCTGGCCCCCGTCGGCGTACGGCCGCGCCTGCGCTCCGGCGGAGCCGTCATCTTCGACGTCGTCGGCCGCTACATCCGCGGCGTGGCCATCGTCGGCGTCGTGGACGGGTTCTTCATCGGGCTGGCGCTGTGGATCCTCGGCGTGCCCATCGCGCTGCCGCTGGCCGTGCTGACGTTCGTGGGCGCGTTCCTGCCGGTCGTCGGGGCGTTCATGGCCGGGCTGCTGGCCGCCGTGGTCGCGTTCGTGGCGAAGGGCTGGCTGGTCGCGCTCATCGTCATCGCGGTCACCGTGCTCGTGCAGCAGCTCGAAGGGCACGTGCTCGCCCCGCAGATCTACGGCAGGGCGCTCGACCTGCCCGGCGCGGTGATCCTGCTCGCCATCGCCGTCGGCAGCGTGGTCGCCGGGATCACCGGCGCCTTCCTGGCCGCCCCCGTCGCCTCCGTGATCGTCGCGCTCATCCGGCAGGAGCCCGCTAAGACGTGACGCGCTGCTCCAGCACCTCGGCGATGCTCTCCAGGAACGCGTCGACGTCGGCGATCAGGTACCCGGGCTTGAACATCACCGTGGGGAACGCCGAGTCGCGCACCGCCTGCGCCGTCAGCGGGTTCTGCGTCGTGCCGCGTAACGTCGCCACGATCCGGTCGAGGAAGGCGTCGACGGCGTCCTCGTTGTAACCGGACCCCATCCGGCCAGGACGGAACGCCACCCGCTCCACCCTGGCCGCCTGCGCCTCGAACCACTCCTCGCGCAGCAGGTCGTCGGTCGGCTCGACCATCGCCATGCGCACGGTGCTCTTCATCCGCGTCTCCAGCGCCACCACGAACGCCTCCAACGCGAAGTCGACGGCCGTCTCGTTGTAGCCGCCGCGCTTCGGGCGGAACGTCGCGCGCCGTACCTCATCCGCTGTGACCTGCTGCGCGTCCTGCGGTCCACGGCCCAGCGTGGCCTCGATGCGGGCGATGAGCTCGTCAACCTCGACCGGGTCGTAGCCTGACCGCATACCCATGACGCGTGGAAAGCGATTCAAGCTCGATCCTCCTGTGATGCCCGGTATCCGCGTCCATTGTGGGGCTCTTTACACCGGCTATGCGAGTGGCCCCTATACGGTTACAGGACTATGCGGCTGTCCAACGTCTCTTTCGCATACCGAAGGCGTCAACCTTCCGTCCTCCGCGAGGTCACGGTCACGCTCGACCGTGGTGACATGGTGGAGGTCGCGGGGGTCAACGGGGCCGGCAAGTCCACCCTGCTGCGCCTGCTCGCCGGCGTGACCAGACCCGTCTCGGGCACCATCACCGGCCGCCCTCCCGTGGTGGGCTTCGCGCCCGACCGGCTGCCCATCGCCCAGCCGTTCACCGTGGCCGCATACCTGCGGCACATGGCGCGGGTGCGCGGCGGCGCCTCCTGGAAGCCCTGGATCGAGCGGCTCGGCGCCGAGCATCTGCTGGGGTTACGGCTGCGCGAGCTGTCGAAGGGCAGCGCGCACAAGGTCGGCCTGACGCAGGCGCTGATGGCGGACCCCGGGCTGCTGATCCTCGACGAGCCCTTCGCGGGGCTCGACGCGGACACGCGTTCGGTGTTGCCGTCGATCCTCGGCGAGCTGGCTTCCCAGGGCACGATCGTGGTGGTCAGCGACCATCAGGGCGGGTTGCGCGACCTGTCGCCGATCCGGCAGTGGTCGGTGATCGACGGGCGGGTCAAGGAGTCGACCGTGGCCTCTCGCCGGGCTGTGGTGCGGGTCAGCCTGCCGTACGACGAGCTGGCCGGGTTCCTGGCGAGCATGGAGGCGTCGGGGTACGCCGCGGAGGAGGTCGCATGATCGCCCTCACCCGGTTCCGGATATCTGCCTATATTCGCTCCCACCGCGTCTACCAGGCGTTCCTGCTGCTCCTCATCGTCATCGGGATGGTCTACTCCAACAGGGCGCCTGTCGGCGGGGAGCTGGCCGCGCTGACGGACGCGGCGGTGCTGATCATCCCGGTGCTCGCCTGGTCGGCGCGCAGCCTCCTGGACACCGAACCCGACGACCAGCGGATCATCTCGGCCACCGCGGTGGGCGGGCCCTTCCGCGAGGTCACCGCCGGGCTGGCCGCGGTGCTCGCGGTCAACCTCGTGTTCGCCGGGCTGACGTTCGGGTGGGGCCTGCTGCTGGGGCTGTCCGCGTCCCCCTCTTCCGGGGTTCTGGGTACGGCCGGCGCCCTGCACTTCCTGGCGCTCCTCACCGGAACCGCGCTGGGGGCGCTCACCAGCCGCCCGATCCTGCGCTCACCGGCGTTGTCGATCATGGCGTTGCTGGTGGGGTTCCTGGCGATGCTGCTGCTGAGCATCGGGCCGCTCTACTGGCTCACGGTGCCCGTGACGCTGTGGATGAGGGCGGCGGGCGCGGGCACGCTGGTGGACCAGCTACCCGCGCTCGGCGCGATCTCCCTGGGGTGGGCGCTCCTGGGGCTGGCCGCATATGGCTGGCTCCGCCGTACCCGCCCCTAGGGACTACTCCGCTGCGGCGAGCTGGCCGCAGGCGCCGTCGATCTCGCGCCCGCGCGTGTCTCTTACGGTCACCGCGACGCCGTGGTACTGCAGGCGCCGCACGAACGCGCGCTCGTCCTCCGGCCGCGAGGCCGTCCACTTCGAGCCGGGCGTCGGGTTGAGCGGGATCAGGTTGACGTGCACCAGCTTGTTCTTCAGGAGCTTGCCGAGCAGGTCAGCGCGCCACTCCTGGTCGTTGATGTCCTTGATCAGGGCGTACTCGATCGACACCCGGCGCTTGGTCTTGGCCGCGTAGGCCCAGGCCGCGTCGAGCACCTCCTTGACCTTCCACCGCGTGTTGATCGGCACGAGGCTGTCGCGCAGCTCGTCGTCCGGGCAGTGCAGCGAGATGGCCAGCGTCACCGGCAGCCCCTCGTTGGAGAGCTTCTCGATCGCCGGGACCAGCCCGACCGTGGAGACCGTGACGCCACGCGCCGAGATGCCCAGCCCGTCGGGCGCGGGCTCGACCATGCGGCGCACCGCGCCGATCACGGCCTTGTAGTTGGCCAGCGGCTCGCCCATGCCCATGAACACGATGTTGCTCACCCGCGCGGGCCCGCCGGGCACCTCACCGGCGGCCAGCGCGCGAGCGCCCGAGACGACCTGCTCGACGATCTCGGCGGTCGACATGTTGCGGGTCAGCCCGGCCTGGCCGGTGGCGCAGAAGGGGCAGTTCATGCCGCATCCGGCCTGGGACGACACGCACATCGTGACCCGGTCGGGGTAGCGCATGAGCACCGACTCGACCAGCGCGCCGTCGAACAGCCGCCACAACGTCTTGCGCGTGGTGCCCTCGTCGGTCGTCAGCTCCTTGACCGGGGTCAGCAGCGGCGGGAACAGCACGCCGAGCTGCTCGCGGGCCGCGGCCGGCAGGTCGGTCATCTCCGACACGTCGGCGGTCAGGTGGGAGAAGTAGTGGCGCGAGAGCTGGTCGGCCCTGAACGGCTTCTCCCCCAGCTCGGCGACCGCGGCGCGGCGCTCGGCCATCGTCAGGTCTGCCAGGTGGCGGGCCGGCTTGGCGCGCCGAGGTGCGGCGAACTGCAGCAGCGGGCGCTCGGTCTTCTCGGCGGTCATGCACTCTCTCCTACGGTCGGACAAATGCGTCACGGAGCGCAATCGTCCGAGACTTCTGGACTGTGGTCCCCGGTGATCTAAAGTCCAGATGTATGGCGATATTCCGGGGAGAGGGACATGCGGAGGTCGTCCTCACCGCCGGTAACCCCTATGGCAGCCGCACTCTGGTGGTCGAACGCGACGAGCTCTCCTCGGTAGCTTACCTGTGCTCCCCCGACGGCAGGGTGCATGGAGCCGTTTGGCTGGCCAACCACCGCGAGGCAGCGGAGGCCGTCGACCTCACCAGGATCAACCAGGGGTTGCCCCCGCTGATGCCGCGCGCCAACACGCGCCACCCGTCGGGCAGGCGCCCGCTGGGCGACCTGACGGCGTTGTGGTTCGAGGAGGGCGACGGCGTCACCCTCTATGAGAACGACGAGCTGCTCGCGGTCATTCCGGGCTGGGCGGACATGAGCCGCGGCATGCCCGGCTACGCGCGCGACGCGCTCGGCGAGACGCCGTTCGCGTGGTCGCTGGAGGAGGCGCTGGAGGGGTTGCAGCCTCGGGTGGGCAACGCCAGGTCGTACTGGCAGTGGCGGCACAGCGAGGGCTCGTGGGCGTCGTTCCAGCAGTTCGTCATGGGGCACCTGGACCGCGCCGTCGGACCGGCGGGGCGCTATTGGGACGCGAGCGGCGAGCGGCTGCCCACGGTGGGGATCACGGAGCGGCCACCGCACGGCTCGCGCGGCTTCACCGTGCTCTCGACGGTGGGGATGAGCTGCCAGCGCATGCCGACGGTCGAGCAGTGGATCGACCGTCCTGACGCGTATGCGCGGATCGAGCTGGCCGTGGCGACGCACGACGACCCTCGGGAGGCGGCGCTGCTGCTGGTGTGGCTGGCGCAGTATCCGTGGCATTCGGTCACGTGGCTCGGCCACGGTCATACCGCGAAGTGGTACCACGAGCCCGCGACCTTCCCGTTGGGGGCGCAGTACTCAGGCGTCCTCATGCTCGCCGATGCCCCCGAGATGCCTGACATGTCCGGCTTCGTCTTCGGCGGGGAGGCGGTGCGGTGGCTCTGGCTGGTCCCCGTAACCACCGAAGCCCTGTCCGCGAACAACACCATCTAGCCGCCCAACGCGGGTCCGTTACGGCGCCAAACCCACACGCCCGATACCCGTACCCCTGGAGAGACCCCAGCCCCGGTCGGCGAGCGGCCCATCCCCCGGCCCCGCCGTACCCCCAGGGTTTGCCTCTCTTGAAGGACCCCAGCCCCACGGGACCCGCACGCCCAGACGCGGGTTGCCTCTAAGGACCTTGGGCCCATACGGACCTTGGGCTCTCACACCTCCCCGGCCCGCCTACCCCGGGTTTGCCTCTAAAGGACCTCAACCCTCGCAGGAGCCGCACACCGCAGCCAAGCGGTATCCGTCAGAAGAACACTGTAAGAAGCACCCAAACCGGAATCAACGTAGTGACCAGCGAGTCCAGCCGATCCATCAACCCCCCATGCCCCGGCAAGATCGACCCCAGGTCCTTGATCCCAAGATCCCGCTTGATCATCGACTCGATCAGATCCCCGACAGTGGCCAGCGCCGCGACCAGCACCCCGATCAGCGCCCCCTGCCAGATCTCCCCATCCATCAGCCAGACCACCAACCAAGCCCCCACCCCCACACAGGCAAGGACAGACCCGGCAAACCCCTCCCAGGTCTTCTTGGGACTGATGATCGACATCTTGTGCTTCCCGAACAGCACCCCGAAGATGTACCCGCCGATATCGCTGGCCACCGTGACCGCGATGAAGATCAGCACCCGATCCCGGCCATCCCCCGGCGCCAGCAGCAACGCCACGAACCCCGCCAGCAACGGCGGATATACCAGCGTGAACACCGAAGCAGTGGTGTCCCGCACGAACCCATCCGTACTAGCCGAGAACATCCGCCAGATCAGCAGAACGAACACGAACCCCACAAACGTGGCCAGCAACCACGTAGGCCCGCCCCAATACGCCGCAGCCTGCATGGCCGCCGTCGCAGCCACCAGCGGCACCGTGGGCACCTTGATGCCACGCGTGCCGAAAGCCTGGATCAGCTCCACCACGCCGATCCCCACCGCGGCCACCACCACCAGGAGGAACAACTCCTTGACGGTGAACAGCGACACGATGACCAGCGCGCCGAGGCCGACGCCCACGCCGATGGCGGCCGGCAGGTTTCTACCGGTACGACTGCCGGCCGTACGTTCTTCCACTGACTCTCCATATGCCCACGGCCCCCGCGTCACGCGAGGGCCGTGCGGGTGTGCCGATCAGATGTCGAGCAGCTCGGCTTCCTTGTGCTTGAGCAGCTCGTCGACTTTGGCGACGTGCTTCTGCGTCACGTCGTCGAGCTCCTTCTCAGCGCGGCGGATCTCGTCCTCGCCCGCGTCGCCATCCTTGATCATCTTGTCAAGGGTCTCCTTGGCGGAGCGGCGGATGTTGCGGATCGAGACCTTGGCGTGCTCGGCCTTGGTCCGCGCCACCTTGATGTACTCCTTGCGGCGCTCCTCCGACAGCTCGGGGAACACCACGCGGATCACGGCGCCGTCGTCGGTGGGGTTGACGCCGAGGTCGGACTCCCTGACCGCCTTGATGATCGCGACCACGGAGCCG
The DNA here is from genome assembly GCF_044457355.1 of Nonomuraea sp. NPDC050556. Taxonomy (NCBI): domain Bacteria; kingdom Bacillati; phylum Actinomycetota; class Actinomycetes; order Streptosporangiales; family Streptosporangiaceae; genus Nonomuraea; species Nonomuraea sp. NPDC050556. The sequence continues at coordinate 122,265 of NZ_JBITGU010000002.1, forward strand.
CGGTCGAACGGCTGGATGAGCACCATCCGCGCCTCGGGCACCGTGAAGGAGGCCAACTGCTGGATCGGGGTCGGCGTCCCGTAGTACTCGGCGTTGATCTTGTTGAACATGGAAGGAGTGACCCGGCCCGTCCGGATGGCAGAGAAGTCCTCCTTTGCCACCCCGAGGGCCTTGTCCATCTTTTCCTCGGCTTCGAGGAGAGTTTCGTCGATCACAGCAGCTCCCTGCCTTCTTGGCGACTCACCCGGCTCGGGTTCGCGACCAGTCTTACTTGCCTGCCGGACTCACCAGCGTGCCGATCTTCTCACCGCGTACGGCGCGCAGGATGTTGCCCTCGCCCATGAGGTCGAATACCACGATGGGCAGGTCGTTGTCCTTGCACAAGCTGATCGCGGTTGCGTCCATGACCGCAAGGTCGCGGACCAGCACCTCGCTGTAGTCGAGGTGGTCGAATCGGACCGCGTCGGGGTTCTTGCGGGGATCGGCGTCATAGACGCCGTCCACCTGGGTGCCCTTGAGCAGCGCCTCGGCGCCGATCTCCAGCGCGCGCTGGGCTGCGCAGGTGTCCGTCGAGAAGAACGGCGAGCCGAGCCCGGCGCCGAAGATGACGACCCGTCCCTTCTCGAGGTGCCTGATGGCACGGCGAGGCAGGAACGGCTCGGCCACCTGCTGCATGGTGATCGCCGTCTGCACGCGGGTCTCGATGCCGCGCTTCTCAAGGAAGTCCTGGAGCGCCAGGCAGTTGATGACCGTGCCCAGCATGCCCATGTAGTCGGCTCTGGCGCGGTCCATGCCGCGCTCGGACAGCGCCGCGCCGCGGAACATGTTCCCACCGCCGACCACGACCGAGACCTGCACGCCTTCGCGCACGGCCTCGGCGATCGAGTCGGCCAGGTGGCCGACCACGGTGGGGTCGATGCCCAGCGGTTCGCCACCGGCGAAAGCCTCGCCGGACAGCTTGAGCATCACCCTCTTGTACGACGAAGCCGCCGACGCAGCTGGTTCCTGGTTCTCCTGCACGACGGCGGCCTCCTCGGTGTGTGATGTCTGGTGCGGCTCGGTTTCCGAGACCCTCGGGCCCTCCGGGACCTTATCGGCCCGGAGCGACACTTTCGGCCCTCCGGGACCTTCCAGCCCCGGGGCCCTCAGCCTCCCCCGAACCTTCAGGTCCTGGAAGACCTCAGCCTTCCCGGAACCTTCAGGTCCTGGAAGACCTCAGCCCTCCCGGAACCTTCCGGCCCCAGGGAGCCTGTGCCCTTCCGGGGCCGTGGTGGTCCCTCGAGCCCTTCCGGGTCCAAGGACCTTTCGGCCCTCGAAGCCCATCGGGTCTCTGATACCGAGACTAAGCCTGGCCGACCTTGAAACGGACGAAGGCCTCGACAGTGACACCGTTCTCGTCGGCGTACTTCGCGATGGTCTTCTTGTTGTCCTTGACGAAGGCCTGCTGCAGCAGCGTGAAGTCCTTGTACCAGCCGTTGACGCGACCCTCGACGATCTTGGCGATCGCGGCCTCGGGCTTGCCCTCTTCGCGGGTCATCTCCTCGAAGAGCGCGCGCTCCTTCTCCACGACCTCGGCCGGGACGGCCTCGGCGTTGAGGAACTTCGGCGCCATCGCGGCGGCGTGCTGCGCGATGTCCTTGGCGACCTCGGCGTTCGGCTTGTCCAGCTGGACGAGCACGCCGACGGCCGGCGGGAGCTGCGGGTCGGTCTTGTGCATGTAGGCGCCGACGTAGCCGCCCTCGAGGACCGCGAAGCGGCGGATCTCGATCTTCTCGCCGAGCGCGACGTTGGCCTCGTCGAGGTGCTCCTTGACGGACTTGCCGTCGAGCTCCGACGCCAGCAGGGCGTCGACGTCGGCCGGCCTGGTGGCCAGGATGTGCGCCACGACCTCGGCCGCGAGCTCCTGGAAGCGCTCGGCCTTGGCGACGAAGTCGGTCTCGCAGTTGAGCTCGAGCAGCGCGGCCTTGTCGTCGCCGTCCTGCTTGAGCGCGACGAGGCCGTTGGAGGCGGTGCGGGCCTCACGCTTGCCGACGTCCTTGGCACCCTTGAGGCGCAGGATCTCGACGGCGCGGTCGAAGTCGCCCTCGGACTCCTCGAGCGCCTTCTTGCAGTCCATCATGCCGGCGGCGGTCAGCTCGCGAAGCCGCTTGACGTCGGCCATGTTCACGGAAGCCATTGTCTTTTCCTTGTAGGAGTTCGTCGTGGATGCCTGTGTTCTGTACGGCCGAGCCGTATGGAGCTTGCGGGCGGGACGGGAACAGCGGCGACTCACCTGGGCTCTGGCCCTTACGGACCTCGATTCTCAAGAACCTCAGCCACCGACAGACCTTCGGATCTCACGACCCTCAGCCCTCATCGGACCCCAGCCCTTAAGACCCTCAGCCCTCATCGGACCTCGGCTCCCGACCCTGAGGTCAGCCGGGTTCCAGGGGCTCCGCAGAAACCCACGGCCCTGGAGCCCGATCCGCCGCACGCTGTGCTGTTGTGTCCCGCTCTCACCGTGGAAGCGAGAGGTCCGGTACGGCTGTCGCCAGCCGTACCGGAAAAGCCTCAGGCCTGCTCGTCGTCCTTGGCCTCGGCCTCGACGGTCTCGACAGCCTCGACGGGCTCGATCGTCTCGTCCTCGACACCGGCCTCGACCTCGGCCGGCGCGGCCTCAGCCTCGGCGACGACCTCAGCCTCGTCCTCGGCCACAGCCTCAGCGGCGACAGCGGCGTCCTCGACGGCCACGGCCGACTCGGCGCCCTCGATGAGCTCGCGCTCCCACTCGGCCAGCGGCTCGGCGGCGGCGGGCTTCTCGTCACCGCGAGCGGCGCCGGAGCGGGCCATGAGACCGGCGGCGACGGCGTCGGCGACCACGCGGGTCAGCAGACCGACGGCGCGGATGGCGTCGTCGTTGCCCGGGATCGGGTAGTCGACCTCGTCCGGGTCGCAGTTGGTGTCGAGGATCGCGACGACCGGGATGTTCAGCTTGCGAGCCTCGCTGATCCCGATGTGCTCCTTCTTGGTGTCGACGATCCACACCGCACTGGGAACGCGCGACATGTCCCGGATGCCACCGAGGGTACGCAGGAGCTTGTCCTTCTCGCGGCGGCGCATGAGGAGCTCCTTCTTGGTGAGCCCCGAGCCGGCGACGTTGTCGAAGTCGAGCTCCTCGAGCTCCTTCAGACGCTGCAGACGCTTGTGCACGGTGGAGAAGTTGGTGAGCATGCCACCCAGCCAGCGCTGGTTGACGTACGGCATGCCGACGCGGGCGGCCTGCTCGGCGATGGCCTCCTGGGCCTGCTTCTTCGTGCCGATGAACAGGATCGTGCCGCCGTGGGCGACGGTCTCCTTGATGAAGTCGTAGGCGCGGTCGATGAACGCCAGCGACTTCTGCAGGTCGATGATGTAGATGCCGTTGCGCTCGGTCATGATGAAGCGCTTCATCTTCGGGTTCCAGCGCCTGGTCTGGTGACCGAAGTGAACGCCGCTCTCAAGCAGCTGTCGCATGGTGACGACGGGGGCCATGAGCTGGTCCTCCAGGTTGTGGCGCCTCGCACCAGTGGCGCGGGCGCGTTTCTCGGTTGGTCGCGGCGGCCTTGTGACCGTCGCCCTGATGCCCCAGATTCCGCGCCAGCCGGGTTCTCACCCGGACCGAAGGAGCGGCTCGTGGCGGGGCATGCGAAGTCGGCCTGCTGCTGTAGCTGACCTCTCCGGGAACCCTGCGGCACCCGGTTCGGCTATTTCTGACAGACAGGCCATCGAAAAGTGTACCTCCTGACCGACCCCCGTAAGCCCAGCCCACACCCCCACCCCGCCCCTCCCCCCCAAACAGCTATGAGACCAGCCACCCAACGAACGAACGATCGACAGGACCGTGCTCGGGGGCGATGGCGCGACGGCCGGACGAAAGAAGGCCAAGAGCCGGACGCCCGAGGGCCGGAGACGAGCCGACACGCGACTCTTCCCAGCCGCCCGGGACACCCGCCCCACGCAACCCTCGTGGATGCCCAGACACCCCAACCCACCGTTCCCCCTGACGGCCGCCGACGCCGCCCCTCGCGCAACCCCCAGGCGCCCCCAAACCCGTCCCGCACACCCCACACCCCACACCCCACACCCCACACCCCACACCCCACACCCCACACCCCACACCCCACACCCCACACCCCACACCGACAGGCAACCCGATCGGAAGCCAACGCAACCGCGCCCTCTCGACGCCCCGCCCTGAGCACCCGCTCTCCCCCTCCGCGCCCCTACGGAGGCGGCCCTCGACCCCCACCCTTCGCAAACACTCCCCCCACGCACGCCCTCGAACGCGACACCCCGGGTGCCCTAAACCCGTCACGCTCACCCCACATCCGGCGACCAAACCGCCCCGGCGCTCCGTACACCCCGAAGCGGGCTACGCGTCGTGGTCCTCTGTGGGGATGCCCGGCGCGGGCCGTTCGGCGCGCGGAAAGAGGTACACCTGCGCCTCCGCCACCCGAGCCCCCTCAGGCAGCTGGCTTTTGTCCCGGTCCGTAGCCCGATACCGCGCGGTCAGCTTCTCGATCTCCTCCCCCAGCACCCGCATCTCCTCCCCCGTGAGCAACAACATCGTCCGGCTCATCTTGGTAGCCGTCCGCCAGTCCTCAGGCTCCTGCTCCTGCGCGAACCGAGCCCGCCGCGCCTCCTCGGCCGCGTCCTTCCACACCGCGTCGATCAGCAGGTCCTTGGCCGCCCGCACCTCCAACGGCTCCCCGACCTCGGTGCTCACCGTGATCCCGCCCTTGACCGCGCGCCAGACCCGCTCCCTGCCGTCCCCGCTGGACGGCGCGTCCTCCACGAACCCGTACTTGGCCAGCATCCGCAGGTGATAACTGGCCGCGCTCGGCGTCACCCCCACCGCCTCGGCGAGCTGCGTAGCCGTGGCGGAGCCCTCGACCGAGAGCCGGTTGATCATCGCCAGCCTGGCCGGGTGGGCCAGCGCCCTCATCGCCTTCGGGTCGCTCAGCGGTTCGCGCACGTTGCTCATGCCAACAAGATATCCGATCTGAAGGGTTGCCTTCATAACTCTGAAGCATTACTTTCATAGTTGTGAAGCAAACCCTTCATGAATCGGAGACCTCGATGCTTCAGGCCATCCCCCTTCGCAAGCAGCGTGACTATCGCCTCCTCTGGTCGGCTCGCACGACCTCGATCACGGGTTCCGAGGTCTCCAGGCTCGCCGTACCGCTCACCGCCGTCACCATGCTGGCCGCCTCCCCCACCGAGATGGGCCTGCTCACCTCGGCGGCAGCCGTACCGGCCCTGCTCCTGGGCCTGCAGGCGGGCGCCATCGCCGACCGGCTCAAGAGGCACCGCCCGGTCATGGTCGCCTGCGAGCTGGTCTCGGCGCTGGCCGCGGTCAGCGTTCCCGTCGGCTGGTTCCTCGGCGTGCTGACCGTGCCGTGGCTCATCGCGGTGGCCCTGATCATCGGTTCAGCCTCCGTACTCTTCAAATCCGCCAACTTCCAGCACCTCGCAGCCGTCGTCGACCCCACGCAGCGCACCGCGGCGATGGCGGGTTTCCAGGCGTCCTACTCGGCCGCCTCCGTCGCCGGCCCCAGCCTGGCCGGACTCCTGGTGCAACTCCTCACCGCTCCTATGGCCGTACTGGTCGAAGCGTTCTCCTTCCTGGCCTCCGCCCTGATGCTCCGCTCGATCAGAACCCACGAAGACCACACCCCAGCGGTCTCCAAGGGCATGTGGCGCGACATCGTCGAGGGGTTGCGTTTCTCCACCACTCACCCGGTGATCCGCTCACTGCTCGCCGCCGGCACCACGATCAACTTCTTCGCCACCGCGTACATCGCCGTCCACATGCTCTACATGGTCAACACGTTGCAGATCCCGCAGGGCCTGCTCGGCGCCCTCATTGCCGTCTCCGGCGTCGGCGGCCTGCTCGGCGCCTGGGCCACCACCCGCCTGGCCAAGCGTTTCGGTGAGAACCGCATCCTGCTGGCCACCGTTCTGTTCTTCCCCATGGACATCGTTCTCGTTGGTCTGCTGGACGGATCGCTCGCTTTCAAGATCACCGTCCTCGCCATCTCCAGCGCGGCCACCGGCGCCATCGTCGTCTCCTTCGCCACCTGCCTCGGCGCGATCATCATGCGCGAGGCCCCCGCCGAGGTCCGCGGCCGCGTCAACGCCACGATGACCTTCGCGGTGCAGGGCGTCATGGCACTGGGCGGCGTGTTCGGCGGCCTGCTGGCCGAGCAGGTGGGCCTGCGTTCCGTCATCCTGATCTGCGCGGTGGGCATCGCCCTGAGCAGCGTCTGGGTCTGGACCTCCCCACTCCGCCCCCGCCGGCGCCCCCTTACCCAGCAGCCCCACCAGACAAGCCCGACATCCCAGGCAGCCACCGAGGCCCACTACCTCCGCATCCGCACCACCCGCTAACAGCCCCGAACCCCCGCACCCCTACGTCTCTTAGCCCCTAAGCCCTAAAACGCCCCGCACCGAACCACCGGCACTCTCACACCCTCAGGCCGCCCCACACCGAAACCCCAGCACTCCCGCCCCACACCGAACAGCCGAGCACTCTCACACCCTGAGGCCGTGTCGCACTGAACAGCCCAGCACTCTTACGCCCTAAGCCCATGTCGCACTGAACAGCCCAGCACTCTTACGCCCTAAACCCGTTTAGCACCGAACAAGCCAGCGCCCTATTGCCACCTAGACCGTCCCGCCCCGTGGCTCTCCACCACGCGATGACTGGCAAGGCTCAAGCAAGCAGAGGCGACCCACCCACTCAGCCCCGCACCCCGCACCCCGCACCCCGCACCCCGCACCCCGCACCCCGCACCCCGCACCCCGCACCAGGGTCGCCCACCGACCAGGACCGCACATCAAGGTCGGCCAATCAGCTCCACCCACGGGTCAGTTCAACTCCTCCGCCAGCAGATCCAGCAACAGCCCATCGTGAAACTCCCCCGTCGCCGGATCGCGCTCGTAAGCCCGCATGATCCCCACACGACGGAACCCGACCTTCTCGTACGCCCTGATAGCCGTTTCGTTCGTCGCCGCCGGATCGATGGTGAGCCGGTGATGACCCCGCTCATCGATCAACCACCGAGCCAACGTACGCACCGCCTCCTGCCCAAACCCCCGCCCATGCCAGGCCGGATCCAGAAAGATGTCGATACCCGCACTCCGATACATCGGGTCATCCACCTCGTCGTACTGAATGGCCCCGACCACCTCACCATCGACAGTGATCGCCAACATGTCACCGAGGTCGTCGATAGGCCCCCACCACCGTTTGACCTGCGGCGTCGCCAGAATCTCCCGCAACCGCCCCTCGTCCTCGGGGCCAGCGTCACGCAGAATCAGCCGCGTTCCACGAAGCTCCATCGGCCTGCCTCTCAGTCGAAGTTCGACAGCGGGCAGCCAGGATGGCACACGGAATCGCGTTCGCCGAACCCGTTATCCACAGGCCGCGCGACGCCCCTTCTTTATCCCCAGAACCCCGTTCGCCCCGGTCACCCGACCCATCCCCCGACCAAGCTGTCCGCATGCCTCACACGCACGCACCCGCAACCGCCACGCCGTTCACCCTGGCAACCACCCCATCTCCCGCAGCCCCCCAGCCAGCCCTTCTCACAGCACCCCAAAGCACCCACACCCCAAGCCTTAGGCCCCAGCCACTACGCGCCTTCGCCAGGCGGACACCCACCAACCGCCTACTGTTCGTGACACTGCTCGCCCTGGCACTGATCACACTCACCCCATCACCAGCGGCAGCCGCCCCATCACCCTGGCAGTGGCCCCTCAGCGGCACCCCGACGATCCTCCGCCGCTTCGCCCCACCACCGGCCCCATGGCTGTCCGGCCACAGGGGCGTCGACCTGGCCGCCACCCCCGGCACCCCCGTATACGCCGCAGGACCAGGAACGATCACCTACGCAGGCCCGCTAGCAGGCAGAGGCGTAATCACCATCCTCCACACAGCAGGCCTGAAGACCACCTACCTGCCCGTCCAAGCATCAGTACGGCGAGGCGACCAGATCAGCGCCGGAGCCCGCATCGGCATCATCGAAGACGTCCCCGGCCATTGCGCCCAGCAGTGCCTCCACTGGGGCCTCCTCCGCGCGTCCCGCTACCTGGACCCACTCCTCCTACTCGGCTGGGGCCAGGTCCGCCTACTCCCGTACTGGACCACCCCACAACCGACCACCCCCACCTCACGAACCACCGCAGCAAGGCCACTCGCTCTCCCCGTCAGCAACCCACCTGCCGCTCTCCACACCCCCCAAAGCGCAACCCCACCCCGCACCACCCAAGTTGCGGCTGACGATTCCCCATCAACGGCCACACCGCCGTTGACCCCCACAGCCCGTGACACTTCACCGAACCCATCCCCAGCCAACATAGGCGCGGCGGCAACCATCCTCGGAGGCGTACTCCTCTCCACCGCCCTCCATCACCGCAACCACAGGCGAAAACAGGCCAGAAGGCCAAGGGACCAGCCCGGCCATAACCACCAGCCGCCCTGAGCCCCAACGCAATAGAGAACCCGGTGGACTCACCCCAAGGCTCAGGCTCGCGGATGCGCCTGCCGATAAGCAGCCCGCAGCCGCTCAATAGAGACATGTGTATAGATCTGCGTCGTGTTCAACGAAGCGTGCCCGAGCATCTCCTGAACACTCCGAAGATCAGCCCCACCCTCCAGCAAATGCGTCGCTGCAGTATGCCGAAGCCCATGCGGCCCCAGATCAGGAGCCCCGTCGACCGCACGCAGGCGAGCATGCACCACCCGTCGTACGGTCCCCGCATCAATCCGCCCCCCACGCGCCCCAAGAAAGAGCGCGGACCCAGTACCTTCCCGAATCCACAACGGCCGTCCGTGCACACACCACAGATCGATCGCCCGCAAAGCAGGCACCCCAAACGGCACAGAACGCTCCTTGCGCCCTTTCCCCACCACCCGAACCACCCGCCGGTCCCGATCAACATCATCGGAGTCCAACGCGCATAGCTCACTCACCCGGATACCCGTCGCATAGAGCAATTCCATGATCGCCTGATCACGCAGCTCCTTGGGCTCCCCATCCCCCGAGACCTCCAGCGCAGCATGCGCCTGCTCCTGATCAAGTACGGCCGGCAGCGACCGCCCCGCCTTCGCACTACCCAAGAGCAACCCCGGATCATGCCCCATCCAGCCCCGGCGATGGCAGAAGGCGGTGAAGGTACGCGCACATGCCGTACGGCGAGCCAACGTGGCCCGCGACAACCCCGCCGCATACTGCTCAGCCAGCCACTCCCGAAGCACCGCAATATCAACCGCCCCCAACAACGCAGGCCCAAGACCCCCTGTTGACGAGGCAAGTGCCGACTCAGGCAACGACGACCCGCCAGAAGACCGCACAGATGACGGCGCAACTGGCTGGACGGCTGACTGCGCGGTGGTTGACATGGGTGCCTGCGCGGTGGCTGATGTGGGTGCCTGCGCGCTCGTTGACGTGGGTGCCTGAACGGGTGACTGCGCGCTCGTTGACGTGGGTGCCTGCGTGGGTGACTGCGCGGCGGCTGACGTGGGCGACGCCTCAGACATCGACACAGACGGAGACGTACGCGACAACGCGGCATCGGTGGGGGCACCTGAAGGATCAGCACCCAACGAAGCGGGCAGCTCCAGGCCACCATGCGCTGGCGCATCCTCCAGCCCCTGGGCAGATTCCAGGTGGGTGAGGAGCGTGGTGATGTCCGAGAGGTAGGCACGCACCGTGTGAGGCGAGAGGTCGCGTTCGAGCCGCAGGTACCTCTCGAACTCGCTCATGACGTCGTCGATCCCGAGCTCGCCGACCAGTGGCGGCTGTGGATGCATTTCATGATCCGTCACAGTTCCACTATCCCTCTTCCGAGGCGCGTCTGCTGGCAACCCTCGCCCCGTCCACACGTAGTCGCGAAAACGTTCGTGCGAACAGCGGCAGCGCGAGGCTCAGGCACCGTACGACGTTCAGAGCGAGATACGCCGGACGGGCTGGGGCTGGTGGGCTGGGGCTAGTGGGCTGGGGCTAGTGGGCTGGGGCTAGTGGGCTGGGGCTAGTGGGCTGGGGCGGGGGTTCAGGGTTCGGGCTCTTGGAGTCCCGGGTCGGAGTTCGTGCCTGGCGGCCGGGGTTCGTGTCTGGGGGTTGGGGGTTGGCTAGGGCGGGTGGGTTGGCTAGGGACGGGTGAGCTGGGGGTGGGGTTGGGCGGCGGAGGCGCCAGCCGGTTGGGGTGCGGTCGATATAGCCTGCTGCGGCCAGGCCGCCCAGACAGCTGAGGGCGGTGGGGAGGTCTACTCCTGCGGCCACTGCAATCGTTGCTGGGCCTGCTGTGCCTCTTGAGGGGACGGCATCCAGGACTCTTCTGGTTGGCTCGTTCAGTGCGTCCCTTGGGATGGCTGGGCCGCGGGTCTGTGGGGCTAGGTCGGCGCCGATGACGCCTACCAGTTCGATCATTTCCTCTGGGGAGGTGACGCATACGGCGGTGCGTTCGCGGAGGAGGCGGTGGCATCCGGCGGACTGCTCTGAGGTGATCGCGCCTGGGACGGCGGCCAGGTGGCGGTCCAGGGATATCGCGTGGGATGCCGTGTTCAGTGCGCCGCTTCGTTGGGCGGCTTCTATGACTACCGTGCCTCTGGAGAGGGCGGCTATCAGGCGGTTTCTGATCAGGAAGCGAGCTCTGGTGGGGTGGACTCCCGGTGGACATTCGCTGACTATGACGCCCTGGTCGCGTACTGCTTCGAACAGGCTGTGGTGGCCTGAGGGGTAGCAGACGTCGGTACCGCAGGCCAGGACGACGACGGTGGGTGAGCCGCCTGCTAGGGCGCCTCTGTGGGCTGCTCCGTCTATGCCGTATGCGCCGCCTGAGATGACGCTCCAGCCTGCTTCGCTCAGGCCGATGCCGAACTCGGCTGCGACGTGTACGCCGTATGCGGTGGCTGCTCTTGCGCCTACTACGGCTACTGAGCGGAGGCAGGAGTAGCGGAGGTCGGCGCTGCCGTGGAGCCATAGGCCCAGTGGGCTGCCGTTGCCGAGGTCGTTGAGTTGGGTGGGCCATTCGGGCATGCCGGGGATTATCAGGCGGGCGCCTGTCTTTTCGCCTGTGGCCAGGTCGTTGGTGGGGTCGGCGTGCTCTAGGCGGGCTTGCCAGGCTGGAAGCCTTTTGGACAGGTCTGTTGTGGGGTTGCCGGTTGGGTAGTCGGGTGGGAGGGTGCCGCTGCGGATGGCGGCCAGCGCGGCTTGGGCGCCGGATAGGCGTACGAGTTTGCCCATCAGTTTGTCGCCTACGTCGGCGGCGCGCATGAGTGCGGCTCGTGCGAGTAGCTCGGCGTCGGTGGGGTCTGACTCGCTGGGCGGCCCAGTGATGGGCTCGGTGCTGCTGGGCTCGGCGTGGTTGGGCTCGGTGTTGTTGGCCACCGGCTCGTTGGCTTGGGCGTCGTTGGGGTCGGCGCCTGTTGGTGGTGGTGGAGCTGCCGGGCTTGTGAGGGGGTGCTCGTGGGGGTTCATGTGCCTGTTCTCCGGGGGTGGGATCCCGGTGCTGGTGGGCTTGTGGATGGGCTGGGGCGGGCGGGCGAGAGCTGGCCCGGAGGTGCCGGGGAGGTGCCGGGGCGGTGCCGGGGCGGTGCCGGGGCGGTGGCGGTGGCGGGTCGCGGGTCGCGGGTCGCGGGTCGCGGGTCGCGGGTCGCGGGTCGCGGGTCGCGGGTGGCGGCGGTGAGCGTGGCACGGGCGCGCGGGAGCGGCAGTGGGGCCCGAGATAGGACGAGGTGGCTGTGATGCAGATCGGATGTGGTGGACGGAGGCGGCGGGTACCAAGGGCGAGGGGTGGTCATTAGGGGCGGTCGTAAGGGGCGGTCGTCACGGGTGGTCGTGGGGTGCGGTCGTGGGGTGCGGTCGTGGGGTGCGGTCGTGGGGTGCGGTCGTCACGGGTGGTCGCGCGGGGCAGTCGTGGGGTGCGGTCGTCACGGGTGGTCGCGCGGGGCGGTCGCGAGGGAGGTGCTGGGGGTTTGTTGGGGTGGGTGGGTTAGATGCCTACGCCTAGCCACATGGCTAGGGCGCCGGAGGTTTCGTCTTGGTCGGGGTGGTCTTTGTTGGCCAGGTCGGCCAGCGTCCAGGCGACTCGGACTACGCGGTCCAGGCCTCTGGCGCTGAGGGAGCCGGAGTCGAGGCAGGAGGTTATGGGGCGCATCGCGGCTTCTGAGGGGCGGAAGTCGGCGTGCAGGGCGCTGCCGGGGATCTCGGCGTTGGTGTGCCAGGGGGTTCCGGCCAGGCGTTTGGCTGCTCGTTCTCGGGCCTCCAGCACGCGTTCAGCCACTACCTTGCTGCTCTCCACGAGCTGGCGGTCGGCTAGGAGTTCGCGTCTGTTCGACTTGGCTACGGTGACTTTGATGTCGATGCGGTCGAGCAGCGGGCCGGAGAGTCTGCCCAGGTAGCGGCGTTTGATGGTGGTTGAGCATTGGCAGCTGTCCGTCTGGCCCGGGGGTTGGGCGCAGGGGCAGGGGTTGGCGGCGAGGATCAGCATGAAGCGGGCCGGGAAGGTCACCGTGCCTGAGGATCGGGCGACTGTTACGTAGCCGGACTCCAAGGGTTGGCGTAGTGAGTCGAGGACGTGGCGGGGGAACTCCGGTGCTTCGTCCAGGAAGAGGGCGCCGCGGTGGGCCAGGCTTACGGCGCCTGGGCGGACGACGGCGCTGCCTCCGCCGACGATGGCGGGGGTGGTGGCGGTGTGGTGTGGGGCTACAAATGGTGGCCTGGTCATCATGGGGCTGTTGGTGGGGAGCACGCCTGCTACGGAGTGGATCGCCGTCACCTCCAGGGCGTGTTCGAGCTCCAGGTCCGGTAGGAGGGTTGGCAGGCGCTCGGCGAGGAGGGTCTTGCCGGTGCCCGGTGGGCCCAGCATCCAGAGGTTGTGGCCTCCGGCGGCGCACACCTCCAGCGCACGCCGTCCCACGGGCTGGCCCACCACGTCGGACAGGTCTCCCATGGCGCTGGCGTCCGTGGGCACTGGGGTGGGTTCGTCGAGTTCTGGGAGCTCTGGGGGGTCGTCGCCTCGGCGGAGCCACTCGACCAGCTGGCGCAGGTCTTTGACGGGGACTACGCGTACGTCAGGGACGAGTGCGGCCTCTGCTGCGTTCGCCGCTGGGACGACTACCGTGGCTTCGCGTTCCTTGGCTGCGGCCAGGACTGAGGGCAGCACACCGCGGACCGGTCTGAGCTGGCCGTCCAGGCCCAGCTCGCCCAGGAAGTACGGCTCGGCTACGCGCTCGGCGGACACCACGCCCGCGGCGCCCAGGATCGCCACGGCTATGGCCAGGTCGAACTGGCTGCCGCGTTTGGGGAGCGTGGCGGGGAACAGGCTGACCGTGATGCGGGCGTCGGGCCACGGGTAGTGGCTGTTGACCATCGCGGATCTGACGCGGTCGCGCGCCTCGCTCAGTGCGGTGTCGGGGAGGCCGATGAGGTGGATTCCGGCCAGGCCGCTGCCGACGTCGGCCTCGACCTCGACGGTTCTGCCTGCGACGCCGATCAGGGTCACGCTTCTCGTGCGGGCCACGGCCACCTAGATCACGCCCTTGACGTGCTCGAGGCTGAAGGTTGCTCCGAAGCGTTCGAGCGCGACCACGTCGATCCTGATCGTGGGGAAGCTGCGTGGCTGGTCGGCCAGCCATTTGGCGGCGAGCATGCGCAACCGCGCCACTTTGGCTGGCCGTACGGACTCCAGGGCTGAGCCGTGGGAGCGGCTCGATCGGGTCTTCACCTCCACCACGACGAGGGAGGGGCCGTCTTCTGCCAGTACGTCGATCTCGCCGTATTTGCATCGCCAGTTGCGGGCGACGATGTGCATGCCTTGGGTGCGCAGATAGTCGACGGCCAGCTGTTCGCCGTGTCTGCCTAGCTCGTTCTTCGTGGGCATGCCTGAGAGGGTCGCGGAGGCGGGGTGGGGGGATCGTGGCCGAGCGCGGTTCTGTGGATGGGCGTGCGGTGGGGCGGTGGGGCTGTGGAAAAGGTGTCAGTGGCGGGCGGGTGACACGTGGGATTCGAACCATTCGGCCAGGGCCAGGCACAGGGCGTCTTCGCCGCGTCTGGTGATGATCTGGACGTTCACCGGGAGGCCGTCGATCTCGCAGAACGGCACGCTGGCCACGGGGAGACCGGCCATGCTGAAGGGGACCAGCAGGGTGAGCAGGCTGGGGCGGAGCAGCGCTGGGCCGGATTCCAGGTCGATGTGGGTGGTTCCGCGAGGGGGCGCTACTACGGGGGCGGCGGGCATGATCAGCGCGTCCACCTCTCGTAGGGCTTCGTTGAGGGTGGCGGTTAGTTGTCTGCGTTGTTCGGCGGCGCTTTGCCGTACTTCGGGCGAGACGTCGCGGCCGCGGAGGAGGGCTTCGAGGATCACGGGGGAAAAGCCGCCCGTTGTCTCGGGTGAGGGCATATGCCCTTGGGACGGGGCTGGGGTCCCGGATGCAGGCGAAGGTCCAGATGGGGCTGGGGTCCTTGGAAAAGCGAGCGTCTCAGAAACAGGCGAGGGACGGGAGAGGGCTGAGGTCCCTGGCAGGGTGGGCGCGGTGGAACCAGGCGAAGGGTGGGAGGTGGCCAGGGAGCCGACGCTGAGCGAGGCGTGTGGAGGGACAGAAGGCTCTCCACGAAGCAGGGCGTTCAGGGAGGTTTCGTGGATCTGGGCGGATTCGGGCCAGCCCACCTCGATCTGCAGGCGCGACGCATCCTCCAGAACGGGGAACGCCACCTCTTTCACCCGCAACCCGGCCAAGAGTGCCAGGAACGCCTGCCGTACCCCCTGAGAGAGGCGGCCTTCCAGGTACGGCAGAGCGGTGCCGAAAAGGGGGTTCGAGGGCGCCGCCACGCGCAAGGGGGTGCCGAGGAGGACCTCGGCAACTCGGCGGGCGTCCTCGACCGTTCTGGCCAGGGGGCCGGCTGTGTCCAGGCTTGGGGACAGTGCCAGGGCGCCGGTCAGCGGGACCCGGCCGTGTGTCGGGCGGAAGCCTACGACGCCGCAGAAACTTGCTGGAAGCCGGATGGATCCGGCGGTATCGGTGCCCAGCGACACCACGCCCGCGCCCATGCGCACCGCCGCCGCCGAACCGCTGGAGCTCCCGCCGGACATTCTCGCCGGATCAATGGGATTGCGGACGTCGCCCGTCCACGGGTTCTCGCCGGTGATGCCCAGGGCGATCTCGTGCATGTTCGTCTTGCCGATGACCACGGCACCGGCCGCTCTGAGCCTGGTCACGGCGGCGGCCTCCGGTGGCCACAACGCGGGCAGGCTGGCGCGGGTGCCCGCGACGGTCGGCAGGCCGTACACGTTGAAAAGGTCTTTGATCGTGACGGGCAGGCCGTGCAGCGGCCCGCGCTCGCCGGGCGGAAGCCGGTCGAGCACCGCGGCGTCGGCAAGCGCCTGCGACGCGGACAGCGCGGCGAAGGCGTTGCACGTGTCGGCCTGTGCGATGGCCAGGTGCTGCTCGACCAGCTCCGTGATCGTCACTAGTTGGAGAAGCCCTCCTTCGGCATCTCGAGGTCGGCCTTGGCCAGCTCCTCCACGTTCACGTCCTTGAACGTCACAACTCGCACATTCTTTACGAAACGCGCCGGTCTGTACATGTCCCAGACCCAGGCATCCTGCATCTTCACATCGAAAAAGACATCGCCGTTCTCAGCCGTACGCACATCCAGGTCCACCGAGTTGGTCAGGTAAAAGCGCCGTTCCGTCTCGACGACGTAGGTGAACAGGCCGACGACGTCCCGGTATTCGCGGTAAAGCTGCAGCTCCATCTCGGTTTCGTACTTTTCGAGATCCTCTGCGCTCATCGCGCTCCTCCTGTCGCACCCGTTCTCCGGCCTGCCAGATCAGGCAACACCGGCCCCCATCTCATTGTCGCCCATCTCCCTGGCCCACTCGTGCCGTGCCACCGTGACGAACGAGAAGCGATGGTGCTCGCACGGACCGTGCTTCTCCAGCGCCAGGCGGTGTCCGGCGGTCGTATAACCCTTGTGTACGGCGAAGCCGTACGCGGGAAATTTCTCGTCCAGCGAAGTCATCATCCGATCTCGGGTCACCTTGGCAACAATGGAGGCCGCAGCGACGCACGCGGCCACCTGGTCACCCTTCCACACGGCCAGCGACGGCGCGGGCAGCCCCGGCACGGGGAAGCCATCGGTGAGTATGTATTCAGGGACAAACGACAACCGCGCGACGGCTCTGCGCATTCCTTCGATGTTGCATCTGTGCAGGCCGCGTGCGTCGATCTCGTCGGGTGGGATGACGACGACCGCTGTGTGGGCGGCTTTGGCGATCTGGTCGTACAGCTTCTCACGGGTGGCGGGGGTGAGGAGCTTGGAGTCGGCCAGGCCGTCGATCTCGCGGCGTAAGACGACTGCGGCTACCACCAGGGGGCCGGCGCACGCGCCTCTTCCGGCCTCGTCGACCCCGGCGATCGGGGTGAGGCCGCGGCGTGCCAGCGCCCGTTCGTAGGCGTACAGGCCGGAGTCCCGTCGGACAACGCTGGGTCGGGGGCGGAACGCAACTGTCATGACAGAGGCAGCGTACGCCGTTCGGCGAATGTTATCGATTCACTTCTCGATTCCCTCTTCACCGGAGATGCCAGGAACCCTACGGATTGCCCCCACCCACCCCGGTCGGCGGGCGCTGGGAGGCGGTTGTGCCCACGCTGTGGCGCCTAGGCCCCCAGAGGCGGCGCGCGAGGGGGATGGGCCTAGTGGGGTGGTGCGGGGTGTTCGAAGAATCCCGGAGGCGTGCCCGCCCTCGGGGGCGTGGGACCCGGCGCTGGCCCGGGGACGTGGGCTTGGCGGGGGCATGTGCTCCCCGACCCCGGGTGTGCCCGAGGCGGGGGTTCGGGCGCGTGTCCGGCGGTGTGGGGCCAGGGCTGGGGCCTGGCGGCGGCCTGGCGGGGTGGGCCGTATGGCTGGCTGGCCAGGTGTGGGCCTTGAGGAGTGGGCCCGGCGCTCGAGTCGGGCGACGGCCCCTCGTCGTGGGCTGTGGGCCTGGCCGGGAGTGGGCCTTGAGAAGGAGTGGGCCCGGCCAAGGCCCGAGGGCGGTGGCGTGGGGCTCAGAGGCGTGGGCCCCCGCGATGGCCCATGGGCGGGGGCTTGGGGGCCTGGCCCCGGCGATGGGCCGGGGTGAGGCGTGTGGGCTAACGCTGGGGCTACTGGAGTTTGTTGAAGGTGTCTGGGCGGGGGAAGACGGTTAGGCGGTTGAAGGGCCAGTACAGCAGCATCGCCGTACCGATCACGTCGCTCTCCGCGATGAAGCCCTTACCGGGCTCCTGCATGTGGGATCGCGCGTCCGCAGAGTACGACCGGTGGTCCCCCATCAGCCACAACTTGCCCGCCGGTACCGTCACCGAGAACTTCTCCCCCGAAGGAAAGTCGTCCGGATACAAGTAAGGCTTCTCGTCCAGCGCCACCCCGTTGACCGTCACCGGCTTCTCGGATCCCGCGCAGGCGACCTTGTCCCCACCGATGCCGATCACCCGCTTGATGGTGTCCTGACCGTCCCAGCCCTTGAACACCACCACGTCCCCACGCTGGATCTTCCCGTGGAGCTTGTTCACGAACACCCGGTCGTTCACCAGCAGCGTGTTCTCCATCGACTCAGAAGGGATGTAGAACGACCCCACCACGAACGCCTGCAGCAGCATCGCGATGCCCACCCCCAGCACTAACAGCATGAGGGTTTCGCGGATCCCGCCCTTCTTCTTGGGCTTCTTCGAAGAAGAAGAGGAAGAGGAAGTCTCGTCCTTCACGGCCATCAACGCCTCCGAGCCAGCCAGCGACGACGAACGAAGACGAGTGGTACGGCTCCAGCGAGTCCGAGCAGCAGCGGCGTTGCGTCGCCGAGCGCCGCGAGCCCGGGCTGGGAGAACGTCTCGGGGATGTCCAGCGATCCGGCGCGCGAGAACGGCCAGACGATCACGAAGGCCCGGCCGATGACCTGGCCCTCGGGGATCGAGCCGCCGCCCGGGTCACCGGTGTGCGAGCGGGAGTCGAGCGACACCGAACGGTGGTCGCCCATCACCCACAGCCTGCCCGGCGGGACGGTGGTCTCGAAGTAGCTCTGGGACGGCACGTTGCCCGGGTAGAGGTAGCTCTCCTCGTTCAGCGCGACGCCGTTGACGGTGATGCGCCCCTTGGGGTCGCAGCACTTGACCTTGTCGCCGCCGATGCCGATGACGCGCTTGATGTAGTCCTTCTCGCCGGGGACGACGCCGAACGCCGTGCCCACCCAGCGGAAGAAGGCCGCGATCGGGTTGGCGGGCTCTTCGTACTCGATCTCGCCGTCCCAGGAGTCGACGCCGGAGAAGACCACGACGTCGCCGCGCTCGATGTCGCGCGTGTGGTAGACGAGCTTGTTGACCAGCACCCGGTCGTTCTTGAGGAGGGTGTTCTCCATCGACTCCGACGGGATGTAGAAGGCCTGGATCACGAAGGTCTTAATGATCAGTGCCAGGACCAGCGCCACGACGACCAGAACGGGAAGCTCTTTCCAGAAAGAGCCCTTCTTCTCTGGTTTGTCGCCCTTTGCTGGCTTCTGGGTGTCTTCCGCGACCACGTCCACCTCGTCCTCGACAGGGCGGCGCATGGCGCCGTTCTCCTGGCTCTCGCTAGTCATCGCTGAAGAGCCTAGATGATGCATGAGCTCTACAAGCCTCGACCGACGGTACACCCGCCCACGGGTTGCTCCACATAAAGGAAATGGCCCCGCAAAGCACGAAGGCCCGCACCGGAGTGCGGGCCTTCGCTGACGACTACTTGGCGTCGCGCTTCTCGCGGATGCGGGCAGCCTTGCCGCGCAGGTCACGCATGTAGTAGAGCTTCGCACGGCGCACGTCGCCGCGGGTCACGAGGACGATCTTCTCGATGACCGGGCTGTGCACCGGGAAGGTGCGCTCGACGCCGACGCTGTAGCTGACCTTGCGGACCGTGAAGGTCTCGCGGGCGCCACTGCCCTGGCGGCGGAGCACGAAGCCCTTGAAGACCTGGATACGCGACCGGTTGCCTTCAACGACTCGGACGTGGACCTCGAGCGTGTCACCGGGACGGAAGTCCGGGACGTCGCTGCGCAGGGTCGCCTTCTCGAGCTCCTGGATCTTCGTGTGCATAACGGCAATTCCTCAAAGTTTGTGAAGCCCGCGGAGGTCCCACCCGGCCGCGCACGGCAACGCAGGGGACACGCTTGCTGTCTCTTGCTCCGGCAGCCCCGGAGCATGCGAAACCCACCACTCTTAGCGATGGGTCGATTCAGTTTGCCACATCTTCCGAGCCGACGCGAAACGACAGCTCATCCAGCAGCCGCCGATCGTGCTTGTCCAGCGTCGCCGGATCGAGCGAGGCCAGCAGCTCGGGGCGCACCGACAGGGTACGGCGAAGCGCCTCATCCCTGCGCCACCGCGCCACTTTCCCATGATTTCCGGACATGAGGACTGGGGGCACCTCGTGCGACCGCCACACCGGCGGCTTGGTGAAAACCGGCCCTTCGAGCAGATTCTGCATCGCGCCGGGAGCGAAGGAGTCGTCGACCACCGAGCACGCGTTGCCCAGCACCCCGGGCAGCAGCCGCCCGATCGCCTCGGCCATGACCAGCACCGCGACCTCTCCCCCGGCCAGCACGTAGTCGCCGATGCTGACCTCGTCGACCCGCAGGCGCGAGCCGTACTCCGCCATGACGCGCGAGTCGATGCCCTCGTAACGCCCGCAGCAGAAAAGCAGCCACTCCTCCGCCGCCAGCTCCTGGGCCAGCTCCTGCGTGAACGGCCGCCCGCTGGGCGTCGGCACGACCATCCGCGGCGACCCGTCCGCGAGCAAGGAATCGATCGCGGCCCCCCACGGCTCTGGCTTCATCACCATGCCGGGGCCGCCCCCGTAAGGGGTGTCGTCCACGGTCCTGTGCACGTCGTTCGCCCAGTCGCGGAGCTGGTGCAGCCGCACGTCGAGGGTGCCGCGCTCGCGCGCCTTGCCGATCAGCGAGACGTCGAGCGGCGCGAAGTACTCAGGGAAGATCGAGATGATGTCGATGCGCATCAGAGCAGGCCCTCCGGCGGATCGACCACCAGGCGCCCGCCGTCGAGGTCGACCTCGGGCACGAGCGCCTTCACGAACGGGATGTAGACGTCGGAACCCACCACGAGCAGGTCCTGGCCGTGGTGGAGGACGTCGGTGACCTCGCCCACGAAGTCGCCGCCGACGGTGAAGACCTGGAGCCCGATGAGCTGGTGGTCGTGGAACTCGTCCGGGTCGTCGAGCGGCTCCACGGCGGAGGAGTCGATCACCATCATGGTGTTGCGCAGCTCCTCGGCGTCCTCGCGCGAGGTGACGCCCACGAAGCGCAGCAGCAGGGTGCCCTGGTGCCAGCGCTTGCTCTCGATCTCCAGCGACCCTCCGGTGGAGGTGGCGATCGAGGTGCCGGGCGCGAAGCGCAGGTCGGGGTCGTCGGTGCGCACCTCGACGGTGACGTCTCCGCGCACCCCGTGCGGGCGTCCGATCCGGCCGACGACTAGCTCCACGACTACACCTTTCCTATGGACAAGAACGCCCCCACCGGCACGAGACCGGTGGGGGCGCTGAGAACGGGGCGGCTAACGGACCGCTTCGTCCAGGTCGAGCAGGTCGACCCGGACGTACTTTCCGTCGGCCAGAGCGTTCACGACAGTGCGCAACGCCTTGGCCGTTCGGCCGCCACGGCCGATGACCTTGCCGAGGTCCTCGGGGTGGACCCGAACCTCGAGCACGCGCCCGCTGCGAATGCGGCGGGCACGGACCCGGACATCGTCAGGATGCTCGACGATGCCCTTAACGAGGTGTTCGAGTGCCTCCTCGAGCACCTCAGGCCTCGCCTTCCGTCTTGGTCTCGGCCGAAGCCTCAGCCGGGGTCTCGACGACGGCGGGCGCCTCGGCGGGAGCCTCAGCCGCCGGAGCGGCCTCGGTGGTCTCCTCGACCTTGGCGGCCTTCTTGGGCTTGCGAGCCGTGGTGGCGGACGCGCCGGTGTCGCCACCGGACAGGGCCTCCTTGGCAGCGGCCTCGTAGATCGCGTGCCGGTCCGCCTTGGGCTCGGCGACCTGCAGAGGTGCGGGGGCGGGCTCGCCCTTGAACTTCTGCCAGTCACCGGTCAGCTTGAGCAGCTTGAGAACCGGCTCGGTCGGCTGCGCGCCGACACCGAGCCAGTAGGCCGCACGCTCGGCGTTGACCTCGATGCGCGAAGGGTTCTCCTTCGGGTGGTACAGGCCGATCTCTTCGATCGCCCGGCCGTCACGCTTGGTGCGGCTGTCGGCGATGACGATGCGGTACTGCGGGTTGCGGATCATGCCGAGCCGCTTGAGCTTGATCTTGACTGCCACGGGTGTGGTCTCTCCTGCATTAGAGCGTGGGTGAACGGCATCCCACCGAGTGGGGCACGATGCGATGGACGTTCCAGGGACAGGCGCGACCTGTGGGAGTGAGAGGGCACCCACCTGGTCACGGTGTTCCAACATGTCATTGTGCCAGATCCGGGGGGCTGCTCATGCCACCGACTCACTTTTTCTGAGGGGTACGGCGGAGCCGGGAGATGCGCCACCCGCCGCACGTGGCTGAGCCCTCTGGGAGGGTGACGCTCACCGAGCGGACATGGTCGGCCGCCGCAACGGCGCCCAGGACGCCCCTCCCGGCGAAAGCCACACGACACGAGGAGCGAAAGCCGTACAACGCGAAAGAACGGCCGCGCACCTGAGCGCGCGGCCGTCCCCAAAAAGCGCTACTTCTCCGGCGGCAAGTTCAGCTTCGACGGGTCGAACCCCGGGGGAAGCTGCATGCCCGGCGGCAGCTTGGGAGCCCCGCCGCCGAGGTTGCCGAGCAGCCCGCCCTTCTTGGGCTGTGCAGCCTCCTCCTCAGCGGCCGCCTTGCCCAGAGCCGCCTTACGCGGGTCACCGCTGACCCTGCGCCCCTTCTTGCCCTTCTTCGCGGCGGCAGCGGCCTTGGCCGACTTGCCACGCCCGCCGGGCATCCCGGGAATCCCCATCCCCCCGGCAACCCGCTTCATCATCTTCTGCGCCTCGAAGAACCGGATGACCAGGTTGTTGACCGCCGACACCTCGACCCCGGACCCGCGCGCGATCCTCGCCCGGCGCGAGCCGTTGATCATCTTCGGGTCCTGCCGCTCGCCCGGCGTCATCGAGCGGATGATCGCCGCGATGCGGTCGAGGTCGCGGTCGTCGATGGAGTTGAGCTGGTCGCGCATCTGCCCCATGCCGGGCATCATGCCGAGCAGGTTCTTGATGGGCCCCATCTTCTGGACCATCATCATCTGCTCGAGGAAGTCGTCGAGCGTGAAGTTCTCGCCCGAGGTCAGCTTGCCCGCCATCTTGGCGGCCTGGTCCTCGTCGAACGTCTTCTGCGCCTGCTCGATCAGGGTGAGGATGTCACCCATGTCGAGGATGCGGGAGGCCATGCGGTCGGGGTGGAACGCGTCGAAGTCCTCGAGCTTCTCACCCGTCGACGCGAACATGATCGGCCGGCCGGTGATGTGCCGCACCGACAGGGCGGCGCCGCCGCGGGCGTCGCCGTCGAGCTTGGTGAGCACCACGCCGTCGAAGCCGACGCCCTCCATGAAGGCCTGGGCCGTGGTCACGGCGTCCTGACCGATCATGGCGTCGACCACGAACAGGACCTCGTCGGGCGAGACCGCGTCGCGGATGTCGGCGGCCTGCTTCATCAGCTCCTGGTCGATGCCCAGGCGGCCGGCGGTGTCGATGATGACGATGTCGTGCTGCTGGCGCTTGGCGTGCTCGATCGACTGCCGGGCCGCGTCGACGGGGTCACCGACGCCGTTGCCCGCATAAGGGGCGAACGAGGCGACACCTGCGCGCTGGGCCATGACCTCCAGCTGCTGCACGGCGTTCGGCCTCTGCAGGTCGGCGGCCACCAGCAGCGGCACGTGGCCCTGGTCGCGCAGCCACTTGGCCAGCTTGCCCGCCAGGGTCGTCTTACCGGCACCCTGAAGACCGGCCAGCATGATCACGCTGGGTGGCGTCTTGGCGTAGCGGAGCCTGCGGGTCTCCCCGCCCAGGATCGTGATCAGCTCGTCATTGACGATCTTGACGACCTGCTGGGCCGGGTTGAGCGCCTGGGAGACCTCGGCGCCGCGCGCCCGCTCCTTGACCTGGGCGACGAACGCCTTGACCACAGGAAGCGCGACGTCGGCCTCCAGCAGCGCGATGCGGATCTCGCGGCAGGTGGCGTCGATGTCGGCGTCGGACAGCCGACCCTTGGATCGGAGGGAGGAGAAGACCGATGTCAGGCGGTCGGAAAGCGTCTCGAACACGTGGCAGACCAGTCCTCGAAGCGGATATACGTGGTTCTCCAGCCTATCCGCTGCTCCAGCCGGGCACGGCCATGCGGACGGTGAGAGCATGCTCGACCAGGTTGATCAGCGTGCTCTTCACCGAATCCTTGGAGCGGGCGTCCAGCCGGACGATCGGAATGTGCGGTGCGAGGGTCAGCGCGTCGCGCACCTCGCCCTCGCTGTGGGGGTATTGACCGTCCCACCCGTTGACGCCCACGACGAACGGCAGCTGCGCCTCTTCGAAGTAGTCGATCGCCGGGAAGCTGTCGGCCAGGCGGCGCGTGTCCACCAGCACCACGGCGCCGATCGCACCGCGCACCAGGTCGTCCCACATGAACCAGAAGCGATGCTGACCCGGCGTGCCGAACAGGTAGAGGATCAGGTCGCGGTCCAGCGACACGCGGCCGAAGTCCATCGCCACGGTGGTGGTGGACTTGAGCGGCGTCATCCCGAGGTCGTCGATGCCCACGGACGCGTCGGTCATGACGGCCTCCGTGGTCAGCGGCATGATCTCGGAAACCGCTCCGACGAAGGTCGTCTTGCCCACGCCGAATCCACCGGCGACGACGATTTTCGTCGACGTCAAGCCGGGGCTAGAGCCTGCGTAGTCCACTAAGCACCCTTTCGAGCAGGTTGACGTCTGGCCTTCCCGCTTCCAGCGCCGGCTGGTGCACGCGGACCAGACCTTCCGCCGCCATGTCGGCGATCAGCACCCTGATCACGCCGAGCGGGATGCGCAGCAGCGCGGAGACCTCGGCGACCGACCTGACCTGCCTGCACAGGTGGCTGATCGCCTGGTACTCGGGCGTCATGTGGGAGAACTCCCGCTGCTCGGCCGTGGCCGACGACACGAGGGCCTCCATGGCCAGCTTGATCCGCGGCGCCGTCCGCCCGCCGGTCACGGCGTAGGGACGGACCGGAGAGGCCGGGTCCGAGGGTTGCGGCTGCTGAGGCTGCCAGCCGCCACCGTTGTTCCATCTGGGGTCCGTCACAAGGCCTCCTTCGTCGGCCTTGCGACGGAGAAGCTGTGTCTACTGGTTCCCTCGCTGCGCTCGGTCACGGAATCACCTGGTCTGGGTCGCGCGTAGTTCCGCGCGCACGGCCGGAGTGAGGACCTGTCCAGCGCGGTCGACCATGAGCGTCATCTGGTAGGCGACCAGCCCCATGTCGCACTCGGGGGCGGCGAGCACCGCCAGGCACGAGCCGTCGCTGATCGACATGATCAGCATCAGCCCGCGCTGCATCTCGACGATCGTCTGGTTCACGACCCCGCCCTCGAACACCCTGGCGGCGCCCTGGGTCAGGCTGATGAGCCCCGATGCGATGGCGGCGAGCTGGTCGGCACGGTCGGCTGGGAACCCGGAAGAGGCCGCCAATGGTAAGCCGTCCGACGAGACGACCACCGCGTGCGCGACACCGGGAACGGTGCTCACGAAGTCGGTGATCAGCCAGTCGACCCCGCGGGCCGCGTGGCTCAGATCGTTCATTCGCCCTCCTCCCTGCTATCAACGTTCCTCGGGCCCGAGGGATACGCCTTGCCCTCTGTCAGATCCTCGCGCGCGGCCCTGAAGCCCTGCTGGAAGCTCGACAGCCTGCTGCGTACCCGGTCGGGCGAGATCTGCGGCATCGGCTCGACGCCCTTGGGCGCGGTGACGGTGTCAGCCGAGCCGGGCACGAGGTTGGCCTTGGGCACCCGCTTGGGCAGGCCGGCCTGCGTGGCCCCGTCCCTGACCGGCTCGCGCGCGGCTTCGGCCGCCGTCCATCCGGCGTCGGCCTTCGTCGTCCCCCAGGACAGGGAGCTGCCCTCGGAGTGCTCGAACCAGGCCGACTCCACCGAGGCGAAGATCGGCAGGAACTCATCGCCCGAGGACGGCGCGCCGACCACCGGGATGGGCCCGGTCGCCGTCGACTCCGTCTCGGGGAAGTCGTAGGAGGGCGGCTTGCGGTCGCCGAAGGTCCAGGTGGACGCCTCTTCCGGGGCGGGGCGCGACGGGGTCCTGGACGGCATCCAGGTGTCCGCCGTGTCGAACGCGCCCGAGGCCACCGCGCGTTGCGGGTCGGACGGCCAGGCGGGCTCGGACGGCCAGACCGGCATGGACGGCCACGAACCACCCGGCGTGTCCGGCGGGAACTGCGCCCCCACGGGGGCACTCTGCCAGGCAGGAGCCGACGGGGGCCCGTCGAAGGAGGGGTGCGAACCGGCGAAAGGAGCCTGGGGACCGGCGAAGGGAGCCTGCGGCCCGGAGAACGGCTGCGCGGTGAAGGGGTCGGGCACGGCCGGAGTACCGGCGAAGGCGGCGGGCTGCGCGCCCAGGAGCGCCTCGGGGACCAGGACCATGGCGGTGAGCCCGCCGGAGCCGTGCGGACGCAACTGCACCCTGATGCCGTGCCGGTGGGCGAGGCGGGCGACCACGAACAGGCCCATGCGCCGCGACACGGAAACGTCCACGGTCGGCGCGTCGGTGAGCCGCTCGTTGGCCTGGACGAGTTCCTCCTGCGTCATGCCGATGCCGGAGTCGGTGATCGACAGCATGACGCCGCCGCCGTCGATCCTGCTGCCGGACACGGTGACCCTGGTCTCGCGCGGGGAGAACGACAGGGCGTTCTCCACGAGCTCGGCCAGCAGGTGGATGACGTCGTTGACGGCCTGTCCCGCCACGGCGACGTTGTCGGGCACCTGGAGGGAGACGCGCTCGTAGTTCTCGACCTCGGACAGCGAGGCGCGGGCGACGTCGACGAGCTTGACCGGCTGGCTCCAGCGGCGCGGCGGGTCCTGTCCGGCGAGGACCAGAAGGTTCTCGCTGTTACGCCGCATGCGGGTGGCCAGGTGGTCGAGCTTGAACAGGTTGGCCAGTCGCGCCTCGTCCTGCTCGCCCTGCTCCAGGCCGTCGATGAGGGTGATCTGCCGCTCGACGAGCGTCTGGGACCTGCGCGAGAGGTTGACGAACATGGCGTTGACGTTGGAGCGGAGCCTGGACTCCTCACCGGCCAGCCGTACGGCTTCGCGGTGGACCTCGTCGAAGGCGCGGGCGACTTCCCCGACCTCGTCCTCGGAGTCGACGCCGATGGGCTCGACCCTGACGGTCTCGGTGTCGCCGGACTCGCGGAGCCTGCGGACGAGGGAGGGCAGCGCGTTGCCCGCCACGTCGAGGGCGCCGCTGCGCAGCTGGCGCAGGGGGCGGACGAGCGAGCGCGCCATGATCGTGGTGACGATCATGATGAGGACGAGGAGAACGAGGACGAGCGCGGCGCTGATGAGGGCCGCGCGCTGCTCGGCGCCCTGGACCTCGGTGGTGCGCAGCGTGATCGACTCGGCGAGCTTCTTCTCGACCTCGTTGACCCGGTCGGTGGTCTCGGTGCTGGACTTCATCCAGCGTTCCATGTCGTCGGTTTCCTGCGGTTCGAGCCTGCGCAGGGAGACGCCCTCGTTGGTCAGCAGGATGGCGCGGGCGACGTAGAGCTCGCTGCGGCCGATCTGCAGGCCGGACACGGTGTCGTCGAACAGCTGGCGCTGTTCGGGGGTGGCGACGATGCGGAAGGAGTCGCGCTCGCTGCCCTTGCGTGACTTGGCCGACTGGAAGGCCTCGAACTCCGAGCTCTCGAAGCGGCCGCGCACCAGGCCGATGGCCAGCAGGCCGCGCTGCTTGGAGATCTCGTTCTGCATGCGGGCCAGCGCGCCGACGGCGGCGGCCGTGGAGATCAGCTCTTCGTCGCCGGTGCCCTGGGCGGCCTCGTCGTAGATCGTGAGCAGGTCGCTCATGACCTCGGAGTATTTCTCCAGCGTGGGCAGGGCGGGCTGGAGCGACTTGGTGACGGTCAGGCGCAGGTCCTTCAGTCCGCGCAGGCGGTCCTGGAGCCGCTGGAGCTTGCGCTGTCCGAGTTCGGACAGGTCGCCCTCGATCTGCTGGGCCTGGGCGATCACCTTGGCCGCCGCGTTGTCGACGAGGCTCTGCTGGCGCTCGAGCTCGCCGAGGTCGCCCTCGTTGCGCCCGGAGGCGACGAACTTGGTGGACATGTCGCGTTCCGCGCCGAGGACGTGGCCGAGCGCGCCCAGGTTCGTGATCAGGACGGCGACGTCGCTGACCCGCTGGTATTCGCCCGCGCTGCTGATCGAGGTGGTGACGCGCAGGCCACCGAGAATGACGGCGACAAGGGTCGGGATGAGGATCAGGGCCAGGAGCCTCGAGCGCACGCGCCAGTTACGCAACCGCCACTTACCGCGGGATCCAGAAGCGGGGACTTCAGGGGCGCCTGACTGTTCTGGCGATAAACCGCGACCATTCTCGGTCGATGCTGTCCTCACTGGTCGCAAACCTCTCAGGGGACGCCTTGTCGAGGAAAATGTAAAGACCCGCACCGTGAGTCACGAGGCGAGTACCGGGACAATTGGAGCATAAAGCTTCCCGCGTGACCAGCCGAGTCAGCAACTCGTGGAACGCTCCAGAATCAATCAAATCTTCAATCTTGCCGTGAAACCGCCCAAACCCCCCTCGGGTCCTAAATTCGGACATACTGCCGACTTTTGCGATATATGCCCTATATCTACAGCCAAGATGAATTCATTCCGGTACGCTTCACGCCCGTCGCCTCCGGCCCTGGCCGTCGACGCCCCCCTCCGCTTTCTTCTTCCCCCGGAGATCACATGACATCCACGTTCCGTGGCGGAGCCATTGCCGTCGGCCTTCTGGCCGCGCTCGTGCTCAGCGCCTGTGGCGGCACCGGCTCCACCGGCTCCTCCAGCGGCGGGCTCGAGAAGACCACCATCAAGGTGGGCGCTCTCCCCATCCCCGACCCGGCTCCGCTCTACATCGCCAGCGCGAAGGGCTTCTTCAAGGAAGAGGGCCTCACCGTCGAGCCGGTGATCATCCAGGGTGGCGCCGCGGCACTTCCGCAGATCAAGAGCGGAGCGCTCGACATCTCGCAGACGAACTACGTTTCGACGTTCCTGGCCGCGAGCAAGGGCGAGAAGGTCAAGGTGATCGGCGACCTCTACCAGGCCACGCCGAACAGCTTCAACATCATGGTCACCAAGGACTCGCCGATCCAGACGGTCGCCGACCTCAAGGGCAAGACCATCCTGGTCAACACCTTCAGGAACATCGGCACGCTGACCATCGAGGCCACGCTCAAGGTCGCCGGCCTGACCGCCGCCGACGTGAAGTTCGTCGAGAAGCCCTTCCCCGACATGGCTGCGGCGCTCACCGGCGGCCAGGCGGACGCCGGCTGGATGCCCGAGCCGTTCATCACCGCCACGCAGAGCGGCGCCGGCTTCCGCAAGATCGCCGACACCATGTCCGGTGAGACGGAGAACATGGCGATCGCGGCCTGGATGGCCACCGACGACTGGGCGAAGAAGAACCCCAAGACCCTCGCCGCCTTCCAGCGGGCCATGGCCAAGGCGCAGGCCCTGGCCGCCAAGGACCGCAAGGAGGTCGAGGCCGTCCTGCCGACCTACACGAAGATCGACGCCAAGACCGCGTCCGTCATCACGCTCGGCTCCTACCCGACGACGATGAACGAGAGCCGCCTCCAGCGCGTGGCCGACCTCATGCTCGCGTACAAGTACATCGAGAACCCGCTGAACGTGAAGGACCTCCTGGTGGGCTCGACCGGATGATCGCTGCACGACTGCTCCGCGGCGCCCTCGGCGTCGCGGGGCTGCTTGTCGTCGGCGAGCTCGTCGTCCGTTTCGCCTTTCCCGCCGACGCGATGTTCCCCGCTCCCTCCACGGTCCTGTGGGAGGCGCTGAAGCTGTTCGCCGACGCCGAGTTCCTGGGCGGCGTCCTGGTGACCATGGGCAACTGGCTCGTGGGGCTGATCGTGGCCGTCGTCGTGGCCGTGCCGTTCGGCGTGCTGCTGGGAGCGATCCCAGCCGTGGAGCGCGCGGTCAGGCCGCTGCTGGAGTTCCTGCGCCCCATCCCCTCCGTGGCGATCATCCCGCTGGCCATCCTGCTGATCCCCGACGACTCGACGATGAAGGTCGCGGTCATCCTGTACGCGTGCATGTGGCCGGTGCTGATCAACACGTTGTACGGCATGCAGGACGTCGACCCGCTCGCCAAGGACTCGCTGCGCAGCTTCGGCTTCGGCCAGCTCGCCGTACTGCGCCGGGTCAGCCTGCCCAGCGCAGCGCCGTTCATCGCCGCCGGGGTCCGGATCGCCGCGGGCATCGCGCTGATCCTGGCCGTCAGCGCCGAGCTCGTCGCGGGCGGCACCGGCGGGATCGGCGTGTACGTCATCAAAGCCTCCAGCGGCAACAGGTCCGACCTCGTCCTGGCGGCCACCCTGTGGGCGGGAGTCCTCGGCCTGCTGGTCAACCTCGCCATGGTGAGCCTTGAACGGCGCATGTTCGGCTGGCACACGTCCAAGGCGGGAGTGGCCCCATGAGGACGATCGGCAGGCTCTGGCTCATCCCGGTCACGGTGGCGGTCTGGGAGATCGTCACGCGGCTGATGGACGACATCGACTTCCCCGCCCCGTCGCTGATCGTCGCCGCCATGTACAAGCTGTGGTTCTCCGGCCCGGTGAGCCACCTGTTCCTCACCGACGCCGCGCTCGACAACATCCTGCCGAGCCTCGGCCGGCTGTTCGCGGGCTGGGCGCTGGCCGCGGTCTTCGGCGTGCTGGCCGGCGTGGCGATCGGCAGGTCGAAGTCGGCCGTCGACTACGTGGACCCGCTCATCCAGCTCGGCAGGGCGGTGCCTCCCCCGCTGCTGGTGCCGCTGTTCGCGCTGGTGTTCAGGGACCCGCTGACCACGCAGCTCGCCACCATCGTGTTCGGCGTGGTGTGGCCGGTGCTGCTGAACTCCATCGAGGGCGCCAGAGCCGTCGAGCCGATCCACATCGAGACGGCCACCGTCTTCGGCCTGACGAGGGGCCAGCGGTTCCGCCGGATCATGATCCCGGCCGCAGCGCCGAAGGTCTTCGCCGGGCTGCGCCTGTCGCTGTCGCTGGCGCTGATCCTCATGGTCATCTCCGAGGTCTTCGGCGGCACGGACGGCATCGGCTACCAGCTGCTGCAGGCGCAGCGCGGGTTCGAGACCCCGGTCGTCTGGGGGGCCATCGTGCTGCTCGGCGTCCTCGGCTACCTGATCAATGTCCTTTTCGTGCTCGCGGAGAACCGGCTGCTGGTGTGGCACAGGCACGCGACGCGCGCACTCTGAGTTCCATCTGGAGGATCGATGTCCCACCCGACCGGCCCCGTCTGGGATGCCATCTGCGGGATCTCCCGCTTCGCCGCGCTGTCCACGATGGCGGAGCTGGGGTGCGCCGACGAGCTGGCCGACGGGCCGCTGGGCGCTGAGGAGCTGGCGGTCCGGTGCGGCGCGCACGCGCCGTCGCTGCGCCGGGTGATGCGCGAGCTGGCGAGCATGGGCATCGTGCGGTCGGTCGGCGCGGACTCCTTCGAGCTGACCGAGCACGGCAGGACGATGCGCTCGGACGTGCCGGACTCGGTCCGCTCCGCCGTACGGATGATCGCCGAAGGCGGGTTCTGGTATGCCATGGGCAACCTGCCGGAGACGGTCAGGCAGGGCCGTTCCGCGTTCGTGGAGAAGCACGGGCACCTGTACGAGTACCTGGCGGCCAACCCGGACTCCAGCAGGACCTTCGACGACTACATGACGGCCAGGGCGACGCCGTTCGCCTCAGCGGTGGCGGAGCGCTACGACTTCTCGCAGGTCGCCACCATGGTCGACGTCGCCGGCGGCAAGGGGCACATCCTGGCCGAGGTGCTGCGCGCCCACCCGGGCACCCGCGGCGTCCTGTTCGACATGGAGCACGTGGTCGGCGGCGCCGTCGAGTACTTCGCCGCGCAGGGGCTGGCCGAGCGGTGCGAGGTGGTGGCCGGCGACTTCTTCGGCGAGATCCCGCAGAACGCCGACGCCTACCTGCTGGCCAGCATCCTGCACAACTGGGACGACAACGACAGCGTCCGCATCCTGCGCAACATCCGCGAGGCGATCAGCGAGGACGGCAGGCTGCTCATCCTGGAGATGGTCCTCCCGGACGAGGACGTGCCGCACATCGGCAAGGACGTCGACATGCGCATGCTGGCCATCTTCGACGGCGGCGCCGAGCGGACCAGGGCCGAGTACGCGGCGCTCCTGGAGAAGGCGGGCTTCACGCTCAACCAGGTCATCCCCCTGACCGCCGGGGCGAGCCTCGTGGAGGCACTCCCCGCTTAGACCGACCACGAGGCCCGGTGGTTGAGCTCGTCGACGTCGATGTCGGTGATCCGCCGCTGGGCCTCGGCCATGTCCGCCAGTTCCTGCGGCGTCAGCACGCGCGCGATGTCGTCGAACCCGCCGGGCGCGCGCTCGGTGACGAGCCTGATCGTCGCCTCCATCGGCAGCGTACGGTGACCCAGCACGAGCGCGTTGGTCACCTCCCTGCGCTCCGCCTCGTACCGCGCGAGCCCGTCAGAAGGGGTGTCCGCCGTGGCCAGGCACCTGGCCAGCACTCTGGCGTCGAGCACGGCCTGCGACCCGCCGTTGGACCCGATCGGGTAGACCGGGTGCGCCGCGTCCCCGAGCAGCGTCACCCGCCCCTCGCCCCAGGAGTCCAGCGGGTCCTTGTCCACCATCGGGTAGGACAGGATGCGCTCGGTGCCCTCGATCACGGCCGGGATGTCGAGGAGCGCGTGCTTCCACCCGGCGAAGTGCCCGATGACGTCGCCGAGCCTGCCCTGCCTGTCCCAGTCCGCGTCGCGCACCGGGCCCGGCTCCCCCACCTTGACCTCGGCCACCCAGTTGATCAGCGCCTTGCCGCGCGCCCGCGCCCGCGCCGAGATCGGGTAGGCGACGAACTTGGCGGTGGCGTTGGACCCGGCGACGAGCACGGTGCCGTCGTCCATGAACGGCTCGCCCTCCACCGCGCCGCGCCACATGTGGATGCCGCACCCCTGAAGATCGTTGCGTGCGGGGTGGAGGCGGGCGCGCACCGCGGAGTGGATCCCGTCGGCCCCGATGAGGACGTCGAACCGCTCGTGTGTCATCTCGCCGCCGGAGCAGAGCTCGACTGTCACGCCTTCGGCGTCCTGGATGAAGCCCTGGAAGGTGACACCGGTCCTGACGGAAGGAGCTCCCATCCTGTCGAGGACCGCCTCCAGGAGCAGCGCCTGGAGTTCGCCCCGATGGATGGAGTACTGCGGCCACAGGTACCCGGCCGACCGCCCCCTGGGCAGCGCGATGATCACGCCGCCGAACCGGTCGGTGAACGTCATGAAGCTGGTCGGGATGCCCGTCGCGGCGAGCTCGTCACCCAGTCCGAGCTCGGTAAGCTCGCGTACCGCATGGGGTTGCAGGTTGATTCCGACCCCGAGCGGTCGGAGGCTGGAGGCCGCCTCGACGATCTGACCGTCGAGGCCGGCGGCGTGCAGGCTGAGCGCCGCGGTGAGCCCGCCGATCCCGCCGCCGACGATGAGAGCACGCATGAGAACTCCTTCCCCGAAGGGGATGCGAAGTGATCATAACGTGTCAAATCATGACAGGGCGGCGGGACAAAACCCGATAGAGTCCACCAGAACGTGAGGCTGCTCGAAGCTAGGACCCCCGACTTGCTTGAGATCACGAACCTGACGCACACCTATGGCACCGGGCCCACGGCCCACCACGCCATCGACGGACTCGACCTGAGCGTCGCGGACGGTGAGCTCCTGTGCATCGTCGGCCCGTCGGGCGCCGGCAAGTCCACCCTCCTGCGCTCCATCGCCGGGCTCATCAGGCCCACCGGCGGGCAGGTGCGCATCGACGGCGTCGCCGTCGACAGGACCCCTGACAACCTGGCGGTCGTGTTCCAGGACTACAGCCGCTCGCTGTTCCCCTGGATGTCGGTCGAGGACAACGTGGCCCTGCCGCTGCGCCGTAAGAGCATGGACAAGGCCCAGCGCAAGGCGGCCGCCGCCGAGGCCCTGGAGTCCGTGGGACTGACCGGCGCCGGCAAGAAGTACCCCTTCCAGCTGTCCGGCGGCATGCAGCAGCGGGTGGCCATCGCCCGCGCGCTCGCCTACCGCCCCTCCCTCATGCTCATGGACGAGCCCTTCG
Organism: Nonomuraea sp. NPDC050556; assembly: GCF_044457355.1. NCBI lineage: Bacteria > Bacillati > Actinomycetota > Actinomycetes > Streptosporangiales > Streptosporangiaceae > Nonomuraea > Nonomuraea sp. NPDC050556. The sequence continues at coordinate 155,649 of NZ_JBITGU010000002.1, forward strand.
GCTCGGTCGACGCCCAGACCCGCGAGGACCTCGAGGACCTCGTGCTCCAGGTGCGCGGCCACCACAGGATGACCATCGTCCTGATCACGCACGACATCGACGAGAGCGTGTACGTGGGCGACCGCGTCGTCGTGCTCTCGAAAGCCCCCGCCCACGTCGTCGGCGACCTCAAGGTCGATCTCCCAGGTCCCCGCGACCAGATCAGCACGCGCGAGCACCCCGACTTCGTCCATCTGCGCGCCGAGGTCGGTCGCCTCGTCCGCGGTGTCGAAAGGACCAACGTATGAAGCTGCCCGCCGCCCTCTTAGTTCTGGCCCTCGCGCTGACCGCGTGCGGCTCGGGCGGGTCCACGGCGACCGGCAATGACAAAGGCCTGGAGAAGACCACGCTGACGGTGGGCGTCGTGCCCGTGCCGTCCGCCGCCTCCCTGTTCATCGCGGAGCAGAAGGGCTTCTTCAAGGAGGAGGGCCTGACGGTCAAGACGGAGATCATCCAGGCTCCGCAGGCCGTGATGCCGAAGATCCTCAACGGCAGCATGGACGCCTTCGTCACCAGCTACGTCTCGCTGCTGTCCATCCAGGACCAGGGGACCGTCAAGCTCAAGTTGTTCCAGCACGTCCAGACGGGCGCGCCGGGCATCGCCAGCGTCGTGGTGCCCAAGGACTCCCCCATCAAGACGCCCGCCGACCTCAAGGGCAAGACGATCGCGGTCAACGTGCTCAAGGCGCTCGGCCAGACCGTCACCAACGCCCACCTCCAGGAGGCCGGGCTCACCCCCGACGACGCCAAGTACGTCGCCATCCCCTTCGCCGACCAGCTCACCGCGCTGTCGTCGAAGAAGGTCGACGCCGCCTGGCTGGTCGAGCCGTTCCTGTCAGCGGCCAAGGCGCAGGGCGCCGTCGAGGTGATCGACACGACCAGCGGGCCGACGGCGGGCATCCCGATCGACGCCTGGGGCGTGTCCGAGGACTGGCTGGCCAAGAACCCGAAGACGGCGGCCGCCTTCCACCGGGCGCTGGCCAAGGCGCAGCAGATCGCCAGCTCCGACCGCAACGCCATCAACGCGGTGATCCCGACGTACACCAAGATCCCCGCTGACGTGGCCGCCAAGATGAAGCTCGGCGTGTTCTCCATGGACGTCGACACCGCCGCCTTCCAGAAGCTCGCCGACCTCCTGGCCGGGTACGGATACCTCAAGACCAAGCCGGACGTCACGCAGCTGATCCCCGCCAAGATCGAATGACCAGGAGGCTCCTCCTCGGCGCGTCCGGGGTGGTCGCCTTCCTGATCCTGGCCGAGCTGGCCGGACGCCTGGGCGACTTCCCCCGGGCCTCAGAGGTGCTCGTGGCAGCCGCCGGGCTCGCCGTCGACGGGCCGTTCCTGGCCAACGTCGGGGCGACGCTGACCGCCTGCCTGACCGGGCTGCTCATCGCCATCGCCGTCGCCGTGCCCGCGGGGCTCCTGCTGGGCACGGTGCCGGCGATCGAGCGGTCGGTGCGGCCGCTGGTGGAGTTCCTGCGCCCGATCCCCTCGCTGTCGCTCATCCCGCTGGCGATGTTCCTGTGGACCGACAGCCAGGACGCCAAGACCGCGCTGATCGTCTACACGTGCTCGTGGCCGCTGCTCATCAACACGATGTACGGCCTGGGCGACGTCGATCCGCTCGCCAAGGACTCGATGCGGGCCTTCGGCTTCGGGCCGTTCGCGGTGCTCATGCGGGTGTCGCTGCCGAGCACGGCGCCCTTCATCGTGACCGGGGTGCGCATCGCGGTGTCCGTCACGCTCATCGTCGCGGTCAGCGTCGAGCTGATCGCGGGCGGGTCGGGCGGGCTGGGCACGTTCCTGGTCGAGGCGGGCAGCGCCAACCGGCGCGAGCTCGTCCTGGCGGGCACGTTGTGGGCCGGGGTCATCGGCGTGGTGGCCAACATGCTGTTCACCGCGGCGGAGCGCCGGCTGTTCCGCTGGCACCACGTGAGGAACGCCGAATGACCCGGGTTGTGCAGTGGCTGGTGTGGATCTTCGTCCCGCTGCTGGCGATCGCGGGCTGGCAGATCGCCTCCACCTCGGCGCGGGCCGTGTACTTCCCGCCGCCGTCGGTCATCGTGGGCCGGATGCACGAGATGTGGTTCGCCGGTCCGCTCTCGCAGGTGTTCCTCACCGACGAGGCGCTGCGCGACCTGATCCCGAGCCTGGCCAGGCTCGGCGCGGGATGGGCGGTGGCCGTCTCGGCCGGGATCGCGCTGGGCGTCGCGCTCGGCCGCTCGGCCACGCTGTCGGCGCTGGTGGACCCGCTGGTGCACTTCGGCAGGTCGGTGCCGCCCGCCGCTCTGCTGCCGGTCTTCCTGCTGTTCTTCCAGGTGGGCACGCCCATGCAGCTCGCCGCGATCGTGTACGGCGTGGTGTGGCCGGTGCTGATCAACGCCATCGACGGCGCCCGCTACGTGGACGTCCAGTACCTGGAGACCGGGCGCGTCTTCCAGCTCGGCGCTGCCCAGCGGCTGACCCGCATCATCCTGCCGGCCGCCGCTCCCAAGATCTTCGCCGGGCTCCGGCTCAGCGTCTCGCTGGCGCTGATCATGATGGTGATCTCGGAGCTGTACGCGAGCAGCGAGGGCATCGGCCACCGCATGCGCGAGGCGGAGGGCTCGTTCGACATCCCGGCCATGTGGGCGGGCATCGTCCTGCTGGGCCTGCTCGGCGTCCTGCTCAACGCCGTCTTCCTCGCCGTGGAGCGACGCACGCTCAGGTGGCACCGTACAGCCGCTTGATGGCGTCCCTTTGGCGCTGGACGAAGAACGCGCGGCCCGGGGCCGCGCCGTCCAGCCCGTTGGGACGTTCCACGTCGTGGCGGGCGTACTCCTCGGCCCACAGGCCGGGCTTGACGCGGGACAGCAGGTTGGGCATGCCGGGGCGGGTCCTGTAGCGGCGCAACGCGGTCAGGTCGAGCTCGGCCGAGGCCACCAGCGAGTCGCCTGGACCGGCGGCGGCGAGCCGCCGCCCCTCGTAGTCGATCAGCTCGGAGCCGCCGTTCGTCGAGTCGCCGGGGATGGCGATGCCGGACAGGCCGCCCGAGTTCGCGGACACCACGTAGGCGAGGTTCTCGATGGCCCGCGCCCGCCGTCCGATCGCCTTCTGCGTCAGGTCGGGTGAGGCGATCTCCGACGTGGGGTGGCAGAAGACCTCGGCGCCGCGCAGCGCGAGCGCCCTGGCCAGCTCCGGGTAGAGGATCTCCTCCGAGGCGATCACCGCGAGGTTGCCCAGCTCGGTGGCCGCCACGGGCAGGACCGCGTCCATGCCGTAGACGTCGACGTAGCGCTCCCACACGTCGTACGGCGTGGGCGAGAACATCGAGTGCAGCCGCCGGTAGCGCAGCACGATCTCACCCGACGGGTCGAAGATCAGCGAACCCTGGAAGAAGAGGTCGGGGAAGTGCTCGTCGCGCTCGTAGGCGTTGACGCACAGGTACACGCCGTGCCCGGTGGCGACCTTGGCCAGCGCCTGGTAGCACAGGTCGTCCAGCGTCGCCTTGTCGCGCCACTCGGCCACGCTCTCGCCGAGCGGGAACCCGGTCAGCACGTACTCGGGCAGCACCACGAGCCTCAGGTCGGCGCCGATCCACGCCTTCGCGCCGCCGACGCGGGCGTTGACCCGCTCGATGGCGGCGCGGATCTCGGCGCGCGGGTCGGCCGCGCCGTTGATCGCGACGGTCGGAACCTGCAGCGCCAGCGCGCGATATGCGGTCATGAGCCCTCCTTCGTCGGTCTCATGACCCAAGGCGCTGTGCTTTTTGATGCCCTCACTTCGTTCGGTCATGCTGTCCACCAGGGGTCCGCAGCGGTCGAGCGGCTGATCAGGTGTGTCCGGCGCCGGACGAAGCGGGCGATCGACGCCTTGCCCATCCGCGAGCCGCCGAGTCCGGACTGCTTGAAGGAGTTCTTCTCCCCCTCGTGCACCAGCGCGGTGAGCGAGGCGTCGTTGACGCTGACCGCCCCTGCCTCCAGCCGTACGGCGACCGCCCTGGCGTCCTGCTCCGAGGCGGCGAAGACGGCGGCGGAGAGCCCGTACGGCGAGTCGTTCGCCAGCGTGACCGCCTCGTCCGCGCCGGAGACCGCCATGACGGGCAGGATCGGGCCGAACGTCTCCTCGGTCATCACCAGCATCGAGTGGTCGACGCCGGACAGGACCGTGGGGCGGCACCAGAGGCCGCCGCCGTGCTCCTCGATCTTGCCGCCGGTGTGCACGACCGCGCCGCGGGCCACCGCGTCGGCCAGGTGCCTGGCGATGACGTCGGCCTGGGCCGCGTCGATGATCGGGCCGATCGGGCCGCCCTCGCAGGTGAGGCCCACCCCGGCCGCCTTGTCGACCAGGATGCCCAGGAAGTCCTGGTAGGCGTCCTGTTCGACGTAGACGCGCTCGATCGACTGGCACGACTGGCCCGCGTTGGCCGTGCCGCCCCACAGGATCGCGGAAGCGGCCCTGGCGAGGTCGCTGCCGTCCAGCACGATCGCCGGGTCCTTGCCGCCGAGCTCCAGGAAGGCGGGGATGAACGCCCTGGCGGCCGCTTCCGCTACCTTCCGTCCTGTGGGAACGCTCCCGGTGAAGACGAGCGCGTCGACCAGCCCGACGAGGTCCGCGCCCGTCCGGCCGTCGCCCTCGACCACGCGCAGGGGCAGGTCGTCGGGGATGAGGCGCATGAGGGGCTCGATGAAGCGGGGGGTGACCTCGCTGGGCTTCACGATCACCGCGCAACCGGCGGCGAGGGCGGGGACGGCGTCGATGAGGCCGAGCAGCAGGGGGAAGTTCCACGGGCTGATCACCCCGACCAGCCCGTACGGCACGGCCTCGCCGCCGATCACGATGCCGGGCATGGAGGCGGGCTCGTCGGGGGGCGGGGCCAGCAGGGCGGGCGCCTGCCGTACCCAGCGGTCGATCATGGCGGCGACGATCTGACGTTCGAGCACGGACTCGCCGACCCTGCCCGTATCGGCGACCAGCGCCTCCAGCAGGTCCTCCGAGGAAGCGACAGCGGCCCCGAAGCGCGAAAGAGCGGCCAGCGGTGCGCGCGGCATGGCACGCAGCTCACCCGCCACCGTGGCGAGTTCTTCTCGGGAGAGAGGCGAGAGAGGGCGGCCCTGAGCACCCGTGAGGGGGTCGCGGAGAAAGGCCGTGGCACGCGGCGATGGAGGTGTCGTCATCAGGCGACGCGCTTCTCGTTGATGAGGGTGCGCTTGACGCAGACGCCGTCCTTGATCCACTGCCACGTCCGGCTCTTGTGCTCCCCGTCGTCACTCAGCACGATCAGCTCGAACAACCGCAGATCCTGGTCGTCGGCCTTGTAGGTCCAGCTCAGGTAGATCGTCGACGCGTCCGGCTCCCAGAACTCGCCCCTGATCCGCTCGGTGTCGAACCCGCACCGCCCGCCCCCCAGATACGTGCCGGGGAACTCGATGAGCTCCTCGCGCCCGTCGTCCCAGGTGTAGCGGTTGACCTGGTGGTAGGTCGTGCCGTCCACGATCGTGCAGGTCAGGTGCGACCGGTGCCTGTCGATCACGTTGCCGTCGGCGTCGGTGTGGAGGTAGACCCCCTCCCACTGGCCCTCCGCGCGGGCGAGGACGGGCATGTCTTCACGTAGCCCCATGGGTCACCTCGGGGTTCAGGGCTTGCGCGCCACCCCGGCCAGCGCGAGCTGGAGCACGGGGTGGTCGTCGAGCACGGCCAGTTCCGGGTCCGGTCGCCATTCGGGCACCGGGACGAGTCCGGGTTCGACCAGGTCGAGCCCGGTGAAGAAGCGGGAGATCTCCTCGTAGGTGCGGTAGCGGCTGCGCTCCAGCGCCTGCAGCGCGGCGCTCTGCTCGTCGCCGCGGTCGAACAGGTGGTGGACGAAGACGTAGCTGCCGGGCGCCAGCGCGGACACGAGCTTGGCCGTGGGGCTCCAGGGGTCGTCCTGGATGTGGTGCAGGATCCCGCACAGGATGAGGCCGACCGGCTCGCTCAGGTCGATGTGGCCGTCCAGTGAGGTCAGCAGGGCGGCGGGCTCGTTCAGGTCGCCCTCGACGACCAGGGTGTCGTCGTCGGTGGCGAGCAGCGCTCTGGCGTGGCTGAGCACGATCGGGTCGTTGTCGACGTAGGCCACGCGCACACCCTGGGCGACCGACCTGGCCACCTGGTGCACGTTGTCCGCGGTGGGCAGGCCGGTGCCGATGTCGACGAGCTGCCTGAGCCCGACCTCGCGCACCAGGAACCTGACCACCCTGCCGAGCACGGCGCGCTGCGCCTGGACGCCGAGGTGGGCGCCGGGCATCCTGGCCTTGATCCGCTCGCCGGCCTCGCGGTCGATCGCGAAGTTGTCCTTCCCGCCGAGCAGGTAGTCGTAGACCCGTGCCGAACTGGCCTTGGTGAGGTCGAGCCCTCGCGGAGGCCAGTCGTCGTCGTGGGACCGGGACACAGAACCCCCAGAGCGCGCCGTTAGATCATTACCGACAATAGTGGCTCATATCCCCGTCAGGCGTGGGAAACCGAAGACGTGAGGGCATGTTCCACCAGGCGGATCAGCGTGCTCTTCACCGACTCGCGCGACCGCGCGTCCAGGCGGACGATCGGGATGCCCGGGTTGAGGGTGAGCGCCTCCCTGACGTCCTCCTCGCCGTGCGCGAAGTCGCCGTCCCACCCGTTGACGCCCACGACGAAGGGCAGCTTGGCCTCTTCGAAGTAGTCGATCGCCGGGAAGCTGTCGGCCAGGCGGCGCGTGTCCACCAGCACGACAGCGCCGATCGCGCCGCGCACCAGGTCGTCCCACATGAACCAGAAGCGGTGCTGACCCGGCGTGCCGAACAGGTAGAGGATCAGGTCGCGGTCCAGCGACACGCGGCCGAAGTCCATCGCGACCGTGGTCGTGGTCTTGTTCGGCGTGAGGGAGAGGTCGTCGACGCCCGCCGAGGCGTCCGTCATCACCGCCTCCGTCGTCAGGGGGAGGATCTCCGACACCGCACCCACGAACGTCGTCTTGCCGACGCCGAACCCGCCCGCGACGACGATCTTCGTCGAGGTGAGCCCGCCGCCACTAGAGCCTGCGAAGTCCACTGAGCACCCTTTCGAGCAAGTTGAGGTCCGGCTTGCCCTCGTCCAGCTGAGGCTGGTGCACGCGGATCAGGCCCTCGGACGCCATGTCAGCGATCAGCACGCGAACGACTCCGAGCGGCTGGCGTAACAGGGCGGAGATCTCCGCGACCGACCGGACGTTCCTGGTCAGCCTAATGATCGCCTGATACTCCGGACTAAGTAGGGATAAATCTTCATGTTCCGATGTGATGGACGACACAAGGGCCTCCATCGCGAACTTCATCCGGGGCGCCGTCCGCCCTCCGGTCACGGCGTATGGCCGCACCAGAGAGCTCGGCTTCTGCCCCCGCGCAGCCGCCGGGTGCGGCGGAGTGTTATCACCAGCCCAACCCTGACCTGACACCATCGTCTCCCGTCGTCACCCCACTAGCGGGGGCGAGCCGCCTGCAGTTCAGCGCGTACGGCAGGCGTGAGCACCTGCCCCGCACGCTCCACGAGCAGCGTCATCTGGTAGGCCACCAGGCCCATGTCGCAGTCAGGAGCGGCGAGCACGGCCAGGCAGGACCCGTCGCTGATCGACATGATCATCAAGAGCCCCCGCTGCATCTCGATGACGGTCTGCGAAACCTGACCGCCCTCGAAGACCCGCGCGGCGCCCTGCGTCAGGCTGATCACTCCCGAGGCGACAGCCGCCAGCTGGTCGGCTCTATCCTTGGGGAAACCTTCCGAGAAGGCCAGGGGCAGACCGTCCGACGAGACCACCACCGTGTGCGCGACACCGGGGACGTTGTTGACGAAGTCAGTGATCAGCCAGCTGATGCCACGCGCGCCCTGGCTCAGTTCTCTCATTGCTCCTCCATAGGTTCTTCATCTCCGCGGGTGAACGCACGGCCCTGCCGTACTCCCTGCTGGAAGCTCGTGAGCCTGCTCCTGAGCCGGTCGGGTGAGACCGGAGGGGCGGGCGGCGGCGGCGAGGCCGCGCTGAGGTCGCCAGCGGTGCCCGGCACCAGGTTGGCCTTGGGCACCCGCCTGGGCAGCCCGGAGGACGTCACGCCGCCCATGACCGGGTCGGCGGCGGCCGAGGCCGCCTGCCAGCCCGCGTCGGCCGGCGAGGCCCACAGGTCCGTCTTGGGAGCCTCAGGCTCCTGCATGGACGCGGCGGGCCTGCGCTGCGGCAGCGGCATGCGCTCCGTCGAGGCGACGGGCTCGGCCGAAGCGGCGGGCGCGGGCGAAGGAGCGGGCGCGGGAGCGGCGGCGGGCGGCGGGGTGGGCGGCTGCGACTTCAGCGGGTCGGGGTCCGGCCTGCGGAACCAGTCGGAGCCGACCGCGGAGAAGATCGGCAGATACTCCTCCTTGGCCTCCTCGAACGGCGAGTCCACGACGGCGGGCAGCGGGCCGGTCAGCTCGTGCGCGCTGTAGTCGGTGCTGGCGAACGCGTCGAAGGTGCTCGACGGCGTCGAGGGAGCCGCAGGCTGGGACGACCAGCTGCTCTCCCAGCTCGACTCGTCCACGACCGGCGGCGGCACCGCCACGTCGCCGAACGACGCGAACGAGTTGTACGTCGGCTGCTCGGTGTAGGTCGGCTCGCTCCGGTACGGGAGCGGGTCGTTGTAGGAGGCGGGCTGCTCGCCGTACACCGGCTGCTCGCCGAAGGACGGCCAGCTCCCCTGGCTGCCGGGCGGCGGCAGGGAGCCGGGCCACGGCGTGTTCACCGGCGGCCCGTCGAACCCGCGCACGTCCTGGGTGTCCGTGCCGTACGGCGCGGCCATGGCGGGCGCGTCGAAGGAGGAGGAGAAGCTCTCGAACGGGTTGTGCCGGTCGGGAGCAGGGGCGGACACCGGCGCGACGAGCGACGGCGGCAGCAGCACCAGCGCGCTGAGCCCGCCGGTCTCCCGCATGCGCAGCTGCACCCTGATGCCGTGGCGCAGCGCCAGGCGGCCGACCACGAACAGGCCCATGCGGCGGGACACGGAGACGTCCACGACGGGCGGGTTGGCCAGGCGCCAGTTGGCCTGCTCCAGCTCCTCGCCCTGCATGCCGATGCCCAGGTCGCTGATCGTCACCAGCACGCCGCCCTCGGCCGCGGTGCTGGTCACGACGACCTTGCTCTCGCGCGGCGAGAAGGAGATGGCGTTCTCGATGAGCTCGGCCAGCAGGTGGACGGCGTCGGTGACGGCCGGGCCGACGACCGAGACGGTCGAGGGGATCTGGATGTTGACCCGCTCGTAGTTCTCGACCTCCGACAGCGAGGCGCGGGCGATGTCGACCAGCGGCACCGGCTCGCTCCACTTGCGCGCCGCCTCCTGACCGGCGAGGACCAGGAGGTTCTCGGAGTTGCGCCGCATGCGGGTGGCCAGGTGGTCGAGGCGGAACAGGTTGCTGAGCCGGCTCTCGTCCTCCTCGCCCTGCTCCAGACCCTCGATGAGCTGGAGCTGGCGCTCGACGAGCGTCTGCGACCTGCGCGAGAGGTTGACGAACATGGCGTTGACGTTGGCACGCAGCTTGGCCTCGTCACCGGCCAGCCGTACGGCTTCGCGGTGGACCTCGTCGAAGGCGCGGGCGACTTCCCCGATCTCGTCCCTGGTGTTGACGCCGATGGACGGCACGGGCGGCACGGACGCCGCGTCGCCGGACTCCCGCAGCAGGCGGACGGTCTCGGGCAGCCGGGCGCCGGCGACCTCCAGGGCCTCGGCGCGCAGCCTGCGCAGGGGGCGGACCAGCGAACCGGCCACGCGGGTGGTGATGATCAGCACGAGGAGCAGCAGGGCGAGGATGACGCCGCCGGAGATGTAGGCGCTGCGCTCCTCGGTGTCGCTCAACTCGCGGGACTTGGCCACGATCGAGGTGGCCAGGCCCTCCTCGACCTCGCGCATGGCGTCGACGGTCCTGGTGGTGGAGTCGAACCAGAGCGTCAGGTCGCGCTTGGTGGTGTTGTCCAGGTCCTTGATGACCTGGTACTGGCGCAGCTGGGCCAGGGCGCGCTGGCGCATGGCGTCGGCGCGGTCGACGGACTGGCCGCGTACCGTCTTGGCGTACTGCGCGGCCTCCTTGGCCGAGGCCTCCTGGTCGAAGGTGGCCAGCTCGGTCTGCTGGCGGTTCCACGAGCCCAGGAAGTCGGACAGGTCGTCGTAGTCGAGGCGGCGCTCGACGAGGGCGACGACGAGGATGACCTGCTGCCGGGAAACCTCCTCCTTGGCCCTGTGGAGGGCGGCGAAGGCGGCGGCGTCACCGAGGAGCTGGTCGTCGTCACCGACGGTGCCCAGCTCGTCCTGGAGGCCTTCCAGGACGTCGATGAGGCTGGAGTAGGTGCGCACGGCGGCTCGGGCGGGCACGCTCGGGCCGGTGATCGAGCCGCGCAGCCCGTCGAGGCCCTTCAGCCACCGGGTCATCTGCTCGACCTCGTGCTGCACGCGGGGGCCGTAGGCGACGTCGATCTTGGAGGCGAGGTCGAGGACCTTCGCCTTGTCGCCGTTGACGACCTCGCGCTGCTGCTTCAGCTGCGTGAGCCGCCCGGCGCGCCGGTGGTCGGCGATGTACCACGCGGTGAGGGACCGTTCCTTGCCGAGCTCGTGCGAGAGCCCGCCGAGTCGCTGGACCAGCTCGGCCACCTGGGTCAGGCGGCGGTACTCCGCGCTCGTCCCGACGGCGTCGGCCAGCTGGATGCCGGCGAGTAACACGCCGACGATCGTCGGGATGAGGATGAGCGCCACCAGGCGCGAGCGCACGCGCCAGTTCCCCAGCTGGAACCGTCCACCTGTGTACTCCCCTGGCCCCTCCGAACGCTGGGCATGCCTGGGGTTCTCTGTCCTCACTTGCTTACGCAACCTCTCGCCAACGTGCTCCGAAGAACTCGAAAATCTGACACGCATGTGGCGCATGGGGTTCCGCGGGCGTGGGTAATTGGAACACAACCCGTACCAGATCGGCCAACCGAACATTCCCCATCAAATGCGACTTAACGTGTCATTTGGTCGCATTTCGCCGTGCTCATTTCAGGCTGGACGGAAGGAGTCACGCTCCTCCGACACGGCATGTTTGATCATGAGATGGCGGGTCACCGAGTACTCCTGGACCGCCTCCTGACTCATGTCCTTGCCGAATCCGCTGCCCTTGACGCCGCCGTGCGGCGCCTCGCTGGCGATGGGCAGATGGTCGTTGACCCAGGTCACACCCACATCGAGGCGGTGCGAGACGCGCATGGCCCGAGCGACGTCGCGCGACCAGACCGAGGAGGCCAGGCCGTACGGAGTGTCGTTGGCGAGCCGCACCGCCTCGTCCTCCCCGTCGAACGGGAGGACGACGAGCACCGGTCCGAAAAGTTCTCCCTGGACGATCTCGCTCTCCTGGCGTGCACCGGCGATCAGCGTGGGCTGGTAATAGAAGCCAGGCCCGTCGATCGGCGCGCCACCGAAGATCACTTCAGCGCCGGCGCGCGTCACGAAGCCGTGCACCCGGTCCCGGTGCGCGGCCGAGATCAGCGGCCCGATGTCCGTGGTGGGGTCCCACGGGTCGCCGACCTTGATTCCTGACAGACTAGCGCGAAAGGCGTCAAGTGCGTCAGTGTAAATCGAGCGGTCCACGTAGACGCGGGTGGCCGCCGTGCAGTCCTGGCCGGTGTTGTACGTCGCGCCCATCGTGATGCCGCGCGCCGCCTCGGCCAGGTCGGCGTCGGCGAACAGCAGCGCCGGCGCCTTGCCGCCCAGCTCCAGGTGCACCCGCTTGAGCGACTGCGCCGCCCCGCTCATCACCGCGCGGCCTGTCGCGGTCGAGCCGGTGACGCTGACCATGTCCACGCCCGGGTCGGTGACCAGGGCCTCGCCGACCTCGGCGTCGCCGAGCACCACCTGGACGAGGCCCTCGGGGGCGCCCGCCTTGGCGATCAGCTCGGCCAGCCGGAGCGTGGTGCGCGGCGTCTGCGGGGCCGGCTTGATGACCACGGCGTTGCCCGCCGCGATCGCCGGTCCCAGCTTCCAGACGGCCATGACGAAGGGGAAGTTCCACGGCGCGATCGACCCGACCACCCCGACGGGCCTGCGCAGCAGCACCGAGGTGTAACCGGCGCTGAACACCCCGGCGCCGGAGCCGTCCGTCGAGCGGGCGGCTCCGGCGAAGAAGCGGATGTTGTCCGCGGCGAAGGGCAGCTCGCCGTCCCTGAAGACGGCGGCGGGCTTGCCCGTCTCCTCGACCTCCAGCCGGGTCAGCTCCTCGGCGTCGGCCTCCACGAGGTCGGCCAGGCGCAGCAGCACCCTGGCCCGCTCGGCCGGGGTGGTCTGCGACCACTCCTGGAAGGCCTGACGGGCTCGGCGTACGGCTGCCGCCACACCCTCGACGGGCGTGTCGGCGAGCTCGGCGAAGGCCTGGCCGGTCGCCGGGTTGATCAGTTGACGCATGATGTGGTTCCCCCCACGGGAAGTGCTAGAGCTGCTCGATGAGGTCGGCCGCCCTGCGCAGGCCGTCCCGCTCGCGGATCTCGGCGCCGGCGGCGTCCAGGCGCGCGCGCAGCTCGGTGTCGCCGAGCAGGCGCTCGACCGCGCCCTTCAGCTCGTCGTCGGTGAAGGTGTAGGTCGACAGGCGCACGCCGTAGCCGAGCTCGTCGACGCGCTGGGCGTTGTCGTACTGGTCCCAGAAGAGCGGCAGCAGGATCATCGGCTTGCCGAAGTGCAGCGCCTCGGTGGTGGTGTTGTTGCCGCCGTGCGTGATCACCAGGTCGACCAGTGGGATGATCTTCGTCTGCGGCAGGAACTCCGCGCCCCACATGTTCTCCGCCAGCTTGATCTCGGCGTGCAGCGGACCCTTGGAGACGATGAACTGGTGCTCCGTCGTGCCCAGCACGTCGATGACGCGCTGCATGAGCTCCACGTCGGAGGAGCCGAGCGAGCCGAGCGAGAAGTACACCAGCCCGGCGCCCTCCTTGCGCTCGAAGGGCAGCTCGAAGGCGTCGTCGGTCTCGCGCACCGAGGAGTCGAGACGGCTCCACGACGGGCCAAGCGGGCGGGCCTCGGTGTAGTCGAGGATCTCGGGGTAGACGTAGAGGTTCAGGTCGCCCTCGTGGATGAAGTCGAGGTCGGGCAGCGGCTCGGTGCCCTGCTCGACGCACCACTCGTTGAAGGCGGTCCAGACCTCGCGGTGGGTGCGGTCGTACTCGGCGCGGAAGGCGTCCCACTCGCCGCGGTGGTCGGCGGGCAGACCCGAGAAGACCGGCGCGATGTCGTCGCCGCGCACCTCCAGCGGGTTGCAGGAGACGATGCGGACGAACTTGGCGCCGCTGGTGAGCAGCGCGGGGAAGGTGATGACGTTGTCCTCGACGATGACGTCCGGCTTCACCCGCTCGATGATCGCCTTGAGCTGCGGCTCGCAGTACTTCACGCCGTCGATCAGGGAGTCCCAGATCGGCTTGGTGACGGTCGCGAGCTGCTCCAGCGTGGTCTTGCGGTACTCCGGAGCGGTCTCGCGGATGAAGTCCTTCCAGAACTGGCCCGGGTCCTGCTCCTCGTCCGCGCCCTCGGCGGGCGGCGCGAGGTCGACGAGGTCCTCCTCGAAGCCGAGCGCCTCGAGCTTGCCCTTCCACGACGCTTCAGCAGCGAAGACGACGCGGTGGCCGCGGCGGCGCAGCACGTCGCCGATGCCGATGCTGTTGTTCGTCGGCCCGTAGGCGCTTTCCGGCATGAACAGGATGGTGAGTGACATCTTTACTCCGGGGGGACGTTCAGTCTGAATGGCGATTCAAATACTCATCTAGCGCAATGGTCAACTTCAGGGCACTATGGTCAACGGCCAATTGACGGGGGGTGAAGGTGACACAGCGAAAGAGCCGGATCGATCGGCGTATCGACCTGATCGAGGCAGCGCGCCGGGCGATCATCCGGCACGGCATCGACGGCGTCCAGCTCACGCACGTGGCCGAGGAGGCGGGCCTGACCTCCGGCGCGGTGCTCTACCACTACCCCGACATCAGCGAGCTCCTGGTCGAGGCGCAGCAGGCCGGGATGGAGCGCTTCTACGAGCAGCGCATGCGCCAGATCGGCGCCATCGGCGACCCGGCGGAGAAGCTGGTCAGGACCATCCGCTCCGGCCTGCCCACCGGGCCGGCCGACCCCGAGGTGCGGCTGCTCAACGAGCTGGGCGGGGCCGCGGGGCGCAACAGGATGTACGGCCTGCTGCTCACCACGCTCTACGACCGCCAGGTGTCGATGTACCAGTCGATCCTGGACACCGGCGCGGCGCTCGGGGTGTTCACCCTGGCAGCGGACTCCCTGTCGATCTCGCGCAACCTGGTGGCCCTGGAGGACGCGTACGGCTACCGCATCACCGCCAGGCACCCGGTGATCGGCCCGGCCGAGGCGGCCGAGCTGATCCTCTCCTACGCCCGCACCGTGACGGGCTGCGACCTTCACTGATCCCTCGCGACGAGGACCGCGTCCTGCGTGTCCCAGCTGAGGACGACCTTCTCCCCAGGCTCGACCCTGCTGGCGCCCTGGACGGCCACCAGGACCGGCTTGGGCTGCCTGGGCACCTCGACCGAGATGTGCGAGATGCCGCCGTAGAAGCTGACGTCGACCACGGTGCCCTTGAGCCCGCGCTCGCCGTCCGCCGCCAGCCTGACCTTCTCTGGGCGTACGGCCAGCAGGGCAGAGGTGCCCTCCCGCACGTCGCCCGTGGCGGGGAGCATGCCGAACAGCTCGGACTTCAGCGATCCCGAGCCGCTCGCCGTACCCTCGAACAGGTTGTTGGCGCCGACGAAGTCGGCGACGAACGGGGTGCGCGGCCGCTCGTAGAGGGCGATCGGCGCGTCCACCTGGCAGACCCGGCCGCTGTCGAACACCGCGATGCGGTCGGCCAGCGACATGGCCTCCTCCTGGTCGTGGGTGACCACGACGAAGGTGATGCCGACCTCGTGCTGCAGCCGCTTGAGCTCCAGCTGCATGCCCGCGCGGACCTTCTTGTCGAGCGCGGACAGCGGCTCGTCGAGGAGCAGCAGGCGGGGGCGCTTGACGATCGCGCGGGCCAGGGCCACGCGCTGGCGCTGGCCGCCGGACAGCTGGGTGGGCTTGCGCGAGCCGTGCGCCGACAGGCCCACGGTCTCCAGCACCTCGCCGACGCGGCGCTTGATCTCGCCGCGGTCCAACCGCTCCTGCTCCAGGCCGTAGGCGACGTTCTTGGCGACCGACATGTGCGGGAAGAGCGCGTAGGACTGGAACATCAGGTTGATCGGCCGCCGGTTGGGCGCCTTGGACAGCAGGTCGTCGCCGTCGAGCGTGACCGAGCCGCCGTCCGGGGTCTCGAACCCGGCCAGGATGCGCAGCAACGTCGTCTTGCCGCAGCCGGAGGGGCCCAGGAGGGCGAAGAACTCGCCCTGCCTGATCTCCAGCGACACCTCGTCGAGCGCCGTGACGTCGCCGAACCTGCGGCTGACCTTCTCAATCGCCAGCACGGCTGTTCTCCGTCCTATTGGTCGAGTCCGTTTCACCTTGCACCTTGAGGTCTGTACAGGGTTCTCCAGGTGTCCGGTTCAACTACCTCTCCCCGATCTTCGTTATACGCTGCCCGACGATCACAGCCGTGAAGCTGATCAGGAGGAGCACCGAGGCAAGGGCGTTGACCTCGGGCTTCACCCCGACGCGGAGCATGGAGTAGATGACGACCGGCAAGGTCTGCTCGACCGGGCCGATCGTGAAGTAGGCGATCACGTACTCGTCGATGGAGAGCGTGAACGCCAGCAGCGCCCCGGCGATGATGCCCGGCGCGAGCTGCGGAAGCGTGATCCTCATGAAGGTGCGCACGGCTCCGGCGCCCAGGTCGCGCGACGCCTCCTCCAGCGAGGGGTCGGCGTGCGTGAGCCTGGTGCGCACCACGGCGGCCACGAACGCCATCGAGAAGACCGCGTGCGACAACATCACCGACCAGGTGCCGAGCGTGACCTTGAACAGGCTGTAGAAGATCAGCAGCCCGATGCCGATCACCAGGTCGGGCAGGATCGCCGGCATCAGCGCGATGGCGTCGAGGATCTTGGACCTGGTGTAGCGGGCCAGCCCGACGGCCAGCAGCGTGCCGAGGACCGTGGCGATCACCGTGGAGCCGGCCGCGACGATGGCGGTGTTGACCAGGCCCTCGCGGATGCGCTCGTTCTCCGACAGCACGCCGTACCACTTGAAGCTGAAGCCCTTGTACACGTACGGCGAGGAGCCCGCGTTGAACGACATCACCACGAGCACGACGATCGGGATGTACAGGAAGGCGTAGGTCAGCCAGAACGGGATGAGACGCAACCTATGCACGGCGCGCCACCCGGGACTGGACCACCAGCAGCACGAGCAGCACCAGGATCAGCGCGAGCGCCAGCGTCGCGCCGAAGGGGAAGTCGCGCTCCTTGAGGAAGGCGTTGTTGATCAGGTTGCCGACCATGATGCTGCGGCCGCCGCCGAGCAGGTCGGGGATGACGAAGTTGGCGAAGCTCGGCACGAACACGAACAGGGACCCGGTCATCACCCCCGGCAGCGTCAGCGGGAAGGTGACGCGGCGGAACGTGGTGAACCCGGAGGCCCCCAGGTTGGCCGAGGCCTCGTGCAGTTGCGGGTCGAGGCGGTCGATCGCGCTGTAGAGGGGCAGCACCATGAGCGGCAGGTAGGAGTAGAGCAGGCCGGTGACGATCGCGCCCTGGTTGTAGAGCAGCTCCAGCTCGGTGCCGAACAGCGAGTTGATCAGCCCGGGGCCACTCATGAGGATCGTCAGCGCGTAGATGCGGATGATGAAGCTCGTCCAGAACGGCAGCACGATCGCGATCAGCGCGACCGTCTTCCACCTGCGCGGCAACCGCGCGATCACGTACGCCGTCGGGTAGCCGACCAGCAGCGCGAGCAGCGTGGTGATCGTGGCGATCTTCAGCGAGCTGACGACGACGTCGAGGTAGAGCGGGTCGAAGAGGCGGGCGAAGTTCTCGGTGGTGAACTCGTAGACGATCCCGCCGAAGCGGCCGCGCTGCAGCACCGTGTAGAAGAGCAGCATCCCCAGGGGCACGAGCATGAGGGCGGTCAGGTAGACCAGGCCCGGCCCCAGAAACGCCGAAGCGGCGAGCGCCCGTGCGCGCCCGCCGGCCTTGGTGCGCCCCGCCCCGCGCCGGGTGGGCGCGGGGCGGAGGTCCGTCTGGGTCATTGCTGCGCCGCGACCTCGGCCGACAGGCGGGAGTACTTCTTGGAAGCCTCACCCAGGTCGATGATCGACTCACCCTGCAGGAGGTCGGCCGGGGTGATGCCGAGCAGCGAGCCCTCGGTCACCTTCACCTTGTCCATGGCGGCCTTGTTCGGCACCTTGTAGCCGATGTTCTCCGCCGCCCAGCTGTGGATCTCCGGGCTCAGGATGTAGTTGATCAGGGCGTGGGCGGCCTCCTTGTTCTTGGAGGTCTTCATGATCACCATGGTGTCCACCCAGAGGTCGCTGCCCTCCTTCGGCACGGCCCAGCCGATGTTCTTCTCGGAGGTGGGGCACCAGCCGTCCCAGGCCTCGACCATGACGGCCTCGCCGGTCTTCAGCTTCTCGCCGAACGTGGTGTCGTCGTAGCCGAGCAGGTGCGGCTTGGCCTTGACCAGCAGCTCCTTGGCCTTGGCGATCTCCTCGTCCTTGTCGGTGTTGACCGAGTAGCCGAGCATCTTCAGGGCGGGCAGGGCCAGCCAGCGCTCGGTGGTCATCATCGTGACCTTCTTCTCGGCCTCGGCCGGCGGGCTGAGGATGTCGTTCCAGCTCGTCGGGGCCGTCTTGAGGAGGTCCTTGCGGTAGCAGATGCCCGTCGTGCCCCAGGTGTAGGGGACGGAGAACTTGTTGCCCTTGTCGTAGGACAGCTGGGTGGCCTCGGGGTAGAGGTTGGCCAGGTTCGGGATCAGCTCGGGGTGGATCGGCTCCAGCAGGCCCTGCTGGGCCAGCGCCTGGGCGTACTGGCCGGAGACGAACGCGACGTCGATGCCGCTGTCGGCGGAGGCCGTCAGCTTGGCGATCGCCTTCTCGTTGGTCTCGTGCAGACCGATCTTGATGTCCGAGATCTTCAGCGCCGCCTTGGCCTTCTCGGCCAGCTCCTTGGGCGTGTAACCGTCCCAGACCGTGATGTTCACGCTCTGCTTGGACAGGTCGGCCTGGGCGTTGAGCTGCGCGGCTGCGGTCTGCGCCGGCGCGGCGCCGGTCGACGACTCGCCACCACCGCATGCCGCTGCGGCGAGCGCGAGACCGGCCACCGCGACGGCGGCCGGAAGACGACGGGTGAACCGGGTACGGAACACGGCCGCTACTCCTTCTGGAATTCCGATGTGGGGGGTCTTCGCAGCCATCCGGGCACGGCAGACCAAGGTAGGAGTGTTGCAGCATGCATCAACATGAGCAAGACTTTTCCGGACATTCCCACCTGGAAGTTTGATCTGGCTCTTGAACGCGAATTCAATTTGGCAGCGGTTGCTGTCTCTGGGTGAGAATCCCCTTACCGAACGCGGCCTCGCGTCCGGGCTGGTCGGCGCGCTCTCCGGCGACGTGCCGCCGCCGTTCGCCGTGCGACTCTTCCAGCCGCTCCCGACCTTCGAGGGGTACGGCGAGCGGACGTTCGACGTCGACCAGACGAACCACTCGGTGGTCGTGGACGAGCGCGTCGTGGTCAAGTGGCTCACGCCGCCGCCGCCCATGCCCCAGCCGGCGCCCGAGGTCTTCGCCCACCTCACCTCGGCGGGCTTCCACGAGACGGCTCCGCCGTACGCCGCGCTCACGCGCGCCGCACCGGACGGGACCGAGCTCCTGCTCGCCCTGGTGACGGGGTATCTTCCCGGGGCCAGGGACGGGTGGGAGTGGTGCGTCGACGAGGCAGAGGCGGGCAGGACCGCCTTCGCGACGGACCTCGGCCACCTGGCCGCCAACCTACACGCCGCACTGTCCACTTTCCCAGTCGCGGGTGCCTCTACGGACGATCTCTTCACAAGGGCGGAAGGTGCACTGAGGGAAGCCCTCGAACTCACGGACGGCGAGGACGGAGAGTGGCTGGCCTCTCGTGAGGAGACCTTGCGCCAGGAGTTCCTGCCGCTGACAACAGGCGCCCGGAATGTCATCAGGATCCACGGTGACTTCCACGTCGGCCAGATCCTCCAGTGGGACGGTGGCTACGCGGTCATCGACTTCGACGGCAACCCCACCGTCTCCGGGAGCCAGCTCGTCCAGCCAGCCGCCAGAGACGTAGCCCAGCTGACCACCAGCCTCGAACACGTCGCCCAGGTGGCGATCAGACGCCGCGGCACCCCACCGGCCGAAGCGGCCCGCTGGGCGGCCGAGGCCAAAGCCAACCTCCTGGCCGCCTACGGCCCGCTCGACCCAGCCCTGCTCCGCCCGTTCGAGGTCGAGCAGGAGTGCAGGGAGCTCATCTACGCCGCCCGCCACCTGCCCCGCTGGCGCTACGCCCCGATGGGCGTGCTCAGAAAGGACTACCTGTGAACCCCGACCTGTTCCTCGCCGACCTGGAGGCCAAGCCGTCCGCGCTGGAGGACCTGGCCGCCTACCTGGAGACCGACCCGTTCCAGGCGCTCCCCGACGGCATCAGGCGGGTGGTCTTCCTCGGCATGGGCAGCTCGCGCTACGCCGCCAACGTGGCCGCGCTCCGCCTGCGCGCCAGGGGCTTCGACGCCTACGCCGAGTACGGCTCGGCCCGCGCAGCCTTCCCCCAGAGCGAGGGCACCCTGGTCGTGCCCATCTCCGCGACCGGCGGCAGCCTGGAGACCCTCGACGCCGCCGCCCGCTACAGCGACGTCGTCGCGATCACCAACCGGCCCGGCTCGAAGATCGCCGAGGGCGCCCGGCTCGTGGTGCCGATGATGGCCGGCGAGGAGCGCGGCGGGGTGGCCTGCCGTACCTTCCAGCACACGCTGGCGCTGCTGCTCGCCCTGGAGGCGCACCTCACCGGCGCTCCCCTCCCTCCCGTACGGCAGGCGGCAGAGGCCACCCAGGACCTGCTCGACCGCCGGGGACAGTGGCTCGACCAGGCGCTCGACCTGCTGGACGGCCCGCACGGCGTGTACACGATCGCACCGGCGGAGCGGCTGTCGTCGGCCGAGCAGTCGGCGCTGATGTTCCGCGAGGGGCCGCGCAGGCAGGCGGACGCGTGCGAGTCAGGCGACTGGTCGCACGTGGACGTCTACCTGACCAAGACCTACGACTACCGCGCGATCCTCTTCCCGGGCTCGGCCTACGACGCCCAGGCCATGGACTGGATCACCCAGCGCGGCTCGACCGTCCTCACGGTGGGCGCCGAGGTGGCGGGCGCAAAGGGCGCGATCAGGTACCTGCACGACGGCGCGCGGGACGTGGCCCTGCTGACCGAGACGCTGGTCGCGGAGCTCGTGGCCGCCCACTGGTGGGGGGCTCAGTAGTAGGCGGTCGCCGTACGTGCCTTGAGCGCGTGCTCGACGAGCGTGATCAGGGTGAGCTTCACGGCGTCCCTGGAGCGGGCGTCCGTGCGGACGATCGGGATGTGCGGCGACAGGGTCAGTGCCTCACGCACCTCGTTCTCCATGTGCGGGAAGTGCCCGTTCCAGCCGTTGAGCCCGATGACGAACGGCAGCCGCGCCTCCTCGAAGTAGTCGATCGCCGGGAAGCTGTCGGCCAGCCGCCGCGTGTCCACCAGCACCACGGCGCCGATCGCGCCGCGCACCAGGTCGTCCCACATGAACCAGAACCGGTGCTGTCCTGGCGTGCCGAACAGGTAGAGGATCAGGTCGCGGTCCAGCGACACGCGGCCGAAGTCCATCGCGACCGTGGTGGTCGTCTTGCCCGGCGTCAGCGTGAGGTCGTCGACCCCGGCGGACGCGTCGGTCATCACCGCCTCCGTGGTCAGCGGCATGATCTCCGAGACCGCGCCCACGAAGGTCGTCTTGCCCACCCCGAACCCGCCCGCCACCACGATCTTGGTGGAGGTGAGCCCTGGGCTAGAGCCTGCGAAGTCCACTGAGCACCCTTTCAAGCAGGTTGGTGTCCGGCTGGCCAGAGTTCAGCTGAGGGTGGTAGACCCTTACGAGCCCCTCAGCCTCCATGTCGGCCACCAGCACCCTGGCCACTCCCAGCGGGATGGCCAGCAGTGCCGAGATCTCGGCCACCGACCTCACCTGCCTGCACAGCTCACTGATCGCACGGTGTTCGCGGGCGTAGGACATGCCCACGTGCCCCGACGTGGCCGAGGAGACGAGCGCCTCCATGGCCAGGTCGGTGCGCGGCGTCGTGCGGCCGCCCGTAACGGCGTACATCCGCACGAGCGAGGGACGCTCCTCCGGCGGTTCATGCCACGATCCCACGATCTACTCCCATCACCAGGGGCGCACGGACGACAACTCCGCCCGGACGGCCGGTGTGAGCACCTGCCCTGCGCGCTCAACGAGTACGGTCATCTGGTAGGCCACCAACCCCATGTCGCAGTCGGGCGCGGCTAGTACGGCGAGGCAGGACCCGTCGCTGATCGACATGACCAGCAGCAGTCCCCTCTGCATCTCCACGATGGTCTGCACGACGGTGCCGCCCTCGAAGACCCGCGCCGCCCCCTGGGTCAGGCTGATCAACCCGGCCGCGATGGCGGCGAGCTGGTCGGCCCTGTCCTTGGGGAAGCCGCGGGAGAAGGCCATCGGCAGCCCGTCGGTCGAGACGACGACGGCGTGCGCGACGCCGGGCACCTCCTCCACGAAGCCACTGACCAGCCAGTTCACATCCCTGGCCGCCTGGCTCAAATCTTTCATGACGGATCCTCCTCACGGCCGAGCTCCACGCGGCCCTTCCTGACACCCTGCTGGTAGCTCTCGAGGCGGCTGCGCAGGTGATCGGGGGAGACAGGGGGGCCAGGCGGCATCGGGGGCGGCTGCGCCGCCGTGCCCGGCACCAGGTTCGCCCTCGGCGTGCGTTTGGGCAGGCCCGACAGCGTCTGGCCCTCACGCGCCGGCTCGTTGACGGCCGCTGCCGCCTGCCAGCCGTTGTCGGCCACCGACGGCCAGGGGTCCTGCGCCGGCGCCGCCGGGGCCTTGGTGAACCAGCTGCTCGACTCCACCGACTCGAAGATCGGCAGGAACTCCTCCTGAGGGGGTTCCACACGCGGCATCGGGCGGGTGTGGTCGGGGTGGTCCAGCGAGGGAATGTCGACGGACGGCGGGCCGAACCACGAGGTCGACGTCTCGGTGGGGGCCGGCGTGCCGTACGAGGTGGGGGCCGGCGTGCCGTACGAGGCGGGGGCCGGCGTGCCGTACGAGGGGGGCGGGGCGTAGGCGGGAGGTGCTGTGGGCAGCGGCGTGCCGTACGACATCTGGGCGGGGACGGCGGCCACCTGCGGCACCGGGGCAGCGGGGGCCATGATCTGCACCAGGAGCTGCTCGGGCACGAGCACCATCGCGGTGAGGCCGCCCACGTCGCCCTTGCGTAACTGGACCCGGATGTTGTGCCGCAGCGCCAGGCGGCCGACCACGAACAGGCCCATGCGCCGGGAGACGGACACGTCCACGACCGGCGGGTTGGCCAGGCGCCAGTTGGCCTGCGCCAGCTCCTCGTGGTTCATGGCGATGCCCTGGTCGGCGACCGCGACCATCACGCCGCCGCCGTCGATGCGGCTGCTGGAGATGACGACCTTGGTGTCGTGGCGGGAGAACGACACCGCGTTCTCCACCAGCTCGGCCAGCAGGTGGACCACGTCGCTGACCGCCTGACCTGCGACGGCGACCTCCGACTGCATCTGGATGCTGACCCGGTCGTAGTTCTCCACCTCGCCGAGCGCGGCGCGGACGATGTCCATGAGCTCGACCGGCTCGCTCCACTTGCGCGCCGCCTCGGTGCCGGCGAGGACCAGGAGGTTCTCGCTGTTGCGCCGCATGCGGGTGGCCAGGTGGTCGAGCTTGAACAGGTCGCCGAGCTTGCCGTCGTCGCGCTCGCCGCGCTCCAGCCGCTCGATCAGGGTGAGCTGCCGCTCGACGAGCGTCTGCGACCTGCGGGAGAGGTTGACGAACATGGCGTTGACGTTGGAGCGCAGCTTGGCCTCGTCACCGGCCAGCCGTACGGCTTCGCGGTGGACCTCGTCGAAGGCGCGCGCCACCTCGCCGACCTCGTCGCGCGAGGAGATGCCGATGGGCGGCACCTCCGCCTCGACGGAGCCGTCGCGCGACTCGCGCAGCTTCTGCACGAAGTCGGGCAGCCTGCGCCCGGCCACCTCCAGCGCCTCGCTGCGCAGCCTCCGCAGCGGGCGGACCAGCGACCTGGCCACGCCTGTGGTGATCAGCAGGACGGCCACCAGCAGGGCGAGCACGGCGGCGGCGATCACGTAGGCGCGCTGGCGCTCGGCCGAGCTGAGCTCCTCGCTTCTGGTGACGATGCCGACCGACTGGCGCTGCTCGACCTTGCGCATCGCGTCGACGATGACGCCGCTGGCGGTGAACCACTCCCCCGCGTCGTCGTTCCTGGTGCGGTCGAGCCCGCGCAGCGGCGCTCCTGAGGAGACCCGGTCGAGGACCATCTCGCGCAGGAACAGCGCCTGGTCGGCGGCGCGCACGTTGACCGTCTCGTCGAACAGCTTGCGCTCGTCGGCCGTCGCCTCGTCGGCGAAGGCCTTGCGCTGGTTCTGCTCGTTGGAGACCTCGCCCAGGAAGCGCTTCAGCTGCTCCTGGTCGAAGCCGCCCGCGACGAGGGCGACGGTGAGCAGCGCCTGCTGGCGCGAGACGCTCTCCTTGGCCCTGGCCAGCGCGTCGAGCACGCGCGACTGGCGGAACAGCGCGTCGTCGTCGGTGCCCTTGCTCAGCTCGTCGTGGATCGACAGCAGGTCGCGGATGATCGTGGTGTAGAGCTCGACGGAGGCGGCGGGCAGCAGGTCCGACTTGAGCGCCTGCTCGCGCAGGTCGTCGAGGTCGTCGAGCCGGTTGATCATGGCTTCGATCTCGTCGGCGGTGCGGCCCTCGACGTCGTCGCCGAGCACCTTGGCGCTCTGCCGTACCCGGGCGACCGCGCCGTCCACGGCTTCCATCTGCTTCTGTACGGCGGGCAGCGCGCTCTCCGGCCGGCCGCGGGCGATGTAGGAGGAGGTGCGCGCCCGCTCGCCGGACAGCTCGTGGGTCAGCGCGCCGACCTCGCTGGAGAGCCTGGCGAGCTGGTTGGTCCTGCCGTAGTCGGCCGCGGCGCTGGTGGAGGTGAAGACCTGCACGCCGCCCAGAAGAACGGCGGCGGCGGTGGGAACGAGGATGAGAGCAACAAGACGCGCGCGGACACGCCAGTTACGCAGACGCCATCTGCTCTCGTCTGTGCTCACCGAACGCAACCTCTCGCCCGACAACGGCGCATATGAGACCCCTGGGAAAATCCAGCAAGTGCCGGTAATTGGAACACATCACTACCTGAACGGCCAATCGAACATAACGCGACAAAAGTAGGCTCGTGTGACTCAAGCACAGAGAAGCTGGGGCTCCAAATCCGCCGGAAATCAGATGAGAAACGGTTTCATGTCCCTTTTAGGGCCTTTGGTGCGTTCCAATGCCATAACACGCGAGAAGCGGACAGGTCTCCGGAAGGTCACGACATTGTGATTCGCACTATTCAGGCCATATGTTGAGCCCCGTCACGCCTACCTTCGACACCCTCGGACCGCACCAACTGCTTGGAGGAAGACAGTGGCAGCAGCCGAGCAGATTCTGGCTCACGACAGTGCGGCCATCCAGGTCAGCGGGCTGTGGAAGATCTTCGGCCCCACCGCGGACCGGGTGATGGGCTGCGACGACCGCTTCCTCCCCCCGGAAGAGCTCAGGCAGAAGACCGGATGCACCGGAGCGGTCAGAGACGTCAGCTTCGAGGTGCGTCCCGGCGAGGTCTTCGTCGTCATGGGACTGTCCGGCAGCGGCAAGTCCACCCTCGTGCGCTGCCTCACCCGGCTCATCGAACCCTCGGGCGGCGAGATCAGGATCGGCGACGAGGACGTCATCAAGGCCTCCCCCGCTCGCCTGCGCGCCCTGCGCCGCAACGAGGTCAGCATGGTCTTCCAGCACTTCGGCCTGCTGCCGCACCGCCGCGTCATCGACAACGTCGCCTACGGCCTGGAGATCCAGGGCATGGCCAAGGGACGCAGGCACGCCAAGGCGCGCGAGATCCTCTCCCTGGTCGGCCTCGAAGGACACGGCGACTCCTACCCCGACCAGCTGTCCGGCGGCATGCAGCAGCGCGTCGGCCTGGCCCGCGCCCTGGCCGTCGACCCCGGCGTGATGCTCTTCGACGAGCCGTTCAGCGCCCTCGACCCGCTGATCCGCCGCGACATGCAGGCCGAGATCTGCAGGCTGCACAGGGAGGTGGGAAAGACCATGGTCTTCATCACCCACGACCTGTCCGAGGCGCTCAGGGTGGGCGAGCGCATCGCCATCATGCGCGACGGCGCCATCGTGCAGCTCGGCACCCCGGAGGAGCTCGTGGGCGCCCCGGCCGACGACTACGTGGCCGACTTCGTCCGCGACGTGCCCAAGAGCCACGTCTTATCCCTGCGCTGGATCTGCCGCGAGCCCGAGGAGGGCGAGCACCTCGACGGGCCGGAACTGCCGGCGGACACCATCATCAAGGACGCGGTCCCGGCCGCCACCACCTCGGCCAGGCCGATCAGGGTCGTGGCTGACGGCAAGCTCGTGGGCGTCGTGGACAGGGTCGACATCCTCTCGGCGATGGCGGCATGACCACGACAGCCGCGCCGGTGACCGCCCCAGCATTCCGCCTGCCGCGCTGGGCAGCACCGGCGGGCATCGCCGTTGCCTTCGTCGCCGGGTACCTGGTCTTCCGCGGCACCGGGACGCTGCCGCACGACGACGACTCTGCGCAGTTCTCCGCGCTGACCGACGTGCGCGAGTGGGTGGACACCAACAAGAACTCCAGCCCGCTCTTCCTCTACTTCATCAACTACATCCGGCTGTTCATCGCCGCCGTCTTCGACGTCTTCCAGGCCGTGCTGCAGAGCCTGGGCTGGCCAGGCCTGATCGGCGTGATGGGCGGGCTCGGCTGGCTGGCCGGAGGGTGGCGCATCGGGCTGCTGGCCGTGGCCGGGTTCGGCTCGTTCGGCGTGCTGGGGTTGTGGAAGATGAGCGTGGACACGCTCGCCCTGGTCGGCGCGGCCGTCCTGCTGTCGCTGCTGATCGGGCTGCCGCTGGGCGTCTGGGCCGGGCGCTCGCCGCGGCTGCGCAGGGCGATCACGCCGGTGCTCGACTTCATGCAGATCATGCCGACGTTCGCCTACCTCGCGCCGATGGTGATGTTCTTCCAGATCGGCGCGCCCGCCGGTGCGGCGGCGACGATGATCTACTCGATCCCGCCCGCGATCCGCATCACCGCGCTGGCCATCGAGCAGGTGTCGCCCACCACCGTCGAGGCCTCCACCTCGATCGGCGCGACCCGCTGGCAGACGCTCTTCAAGGTCTACCTGCCACTGGCCAGGTCGACGATGCTGCTGGGCGTCAACCAGACGATCATGATGGCGCTGTCGATGGTGGTCATCGCCAACCTCATCGCCGCCCCCGGGCTGGGTTCCGACATCATCCGCGGCCTGTCGCAGGAGAACGTCGGCATCATGCTCCCCGCCGGCCTGGCCATCGTGGTCATGGCGGTGGTCCTGGACCGGATGACGACCGCCGCGGCCCGCGCCAGGCTGACCCGCCTTCGCCTGATCCCCGCCGTGGTGATCGCCGCCGCGGGGGTCGTCCTCACGTTCGTGCTCCCCGCCGACTTCCCGTGGAAGGTCAGCTTCGCCAAGCCGGTCAACGACGCCGTCGGGTGGGCGGAGACCAACTGGTACGGCGCCACCGAGGCGATCAAGAACGAGACCAGCGCCTGGCTGCTCAACCCGCTGCAGAACCTGCTCACCTCGGCCCCCTGGTGGCTGATCGCCGCCGCGGTCGTGGCCCTGGCCTGGTGGTGGAGCGGCGTACGGCGGGCCGCCACCGCCCTCGGCTGCCTGGCCGCGATCGCCGCGCTCGGCCTGTGGGAGCACAGCATGGAGACGCTGACCATGGTCATCGTCGCCGTCGCCGCCACGCTCGCCGTCGGGCTGCTCATGGGCATCGCGGCGGCCAGGTCCCCGCGCTACTCGGCGATCCAGCGCCCGCTGCTCGACGCGGCGCAGACGCTGCCCGCCTTCGTCTACCTGCTGCCCGCGCTCGCGCTGTTCGGCGCGACCAGGTTCACCGCCATCTTCGCCACCGTGATCTACGCGGTGCCGCCGGTGGTGCGCCTGGTCGAGGACGGCATCCGGGGCGTGCCCGCCACCGTGGTCGAGGCGGCCGAGTCCGCCGGGTCCACGCGCGGGCAGCTCCTGTGGAAGGTGCAGCTGCCGATGGCGCGCAAGGCCATCCTGCTGGCCGCCAACCAGGGCATCGTGATGACGCTGGCCATGGTGGTGCTCGGCGCGCTGGTCGGCGGCGGGGCCCTCGGATACGACGTCGTGGTCGGCTTCTCCCAGCGGCCCGACTTCGGCATGGGCTTCGCCGCGGGTGTGGCGATCGTCCTGCTCGGGATCATGCTCGACAGAATCACGCAAGGCCGCCCTGTGCGCCCTTCCCCCCACAAAAGAGGATCAGTATGAAGATTCGCCTGCTTGCAGGCCTTCTCGCTCTTGGATTGGCCGCCGGGTGCGGTGGCGCCAAGGTGGAGGACCCCACAGCGTCAGCTGCTGCTCCGCAGCCGAGCTCGTCAGGTTCCGCCGCCGCGGGCGGGACCGTCAAGATCGCGATCAACCCCTGGGTCGGCTATGCCGCCAGCGCCAACGTCGTGGCCTACCTCCTGAAGAAGGAGCTCGGCTACACCGTCGAGCTGCCGGAGATCAAGGAGCAGCTCTCCTGGGAGGGCTTCGAGAACGGCACCGTCGACGTCATCATCGAGAACTGGGGCCACCCGGACCTCAAGAAGAAGTTCATCGAGGAGAAGGGCGTCGCCGTCGAGGCCGGCTCGACCGGCAACATGGGCGTCATCGGCTGGTACGTGCCCAAGTGGATGTCCGAGAAGTACCCGGACATCGTCGACTCCAAGAACCTCAACAAGTACGCCGACCTGTTCAAGACCTCCGAGTCCGGCGACAAGGGCCAGCTGCTCGACGGCGACCCGTCCTACGTCACCAACGACGTGGCGCTGGTCAAGAACCTCGGGCTCAACTACAAGGTCGTCACCGGCGGCAGCGAGGCCGCGCTGATCAAGTCGGCCACGCAGGCGCAGGCGCAGAAGAAGCCGCTGCTGTTCTACTTCTGGGACCCGCACTGGCTGCACAACAAGGTCGAGCTGACCCGCATCAACCTGCCCAAGTGGACCGAGGGCTGCGACGCCGACCCCAAGAAGGTCAACTGCGACTACCCGGACATGGACCTCGACAAGATCGTGTCCAAGAAGTTCGCCGACACCGGCGGCAAGGCCTACGAGCTGGTCAAGAACTTCAAGTGGACCAACGAGGACCAGAACGCCGTCTCCGACGACATCACGAACAACGGCATGTCCGCCGAGGACGCCGCCAAGAAGTGGGTCGAGGCCAACACCGCCAAGTGGCAGGCCTGGATGCCCAAGTAACCCCATGACCGTGGCCCTCGCTGAAGGGGGCCACGGTCTCGGAGGACACACGACATGAAAACCAAGATCGCCGGGCTCCTGGCCACCGCGCTGCTCCTGACCGCCTGCTCCTCGGGCGAGCCGACCACGAGCGCCACCCCCTCGTACGTCGTCAAGATCGACGTGCACGGCTGGACCGGCTACGAGGCGGCAGCCGCCGTCGTGACGTACCTGCTGGAGCACGAGCTCGGCTACAAGGTGGAACGGCGTAAGACCACGGAGGACAAGTCCTGGCCGGACTTCGAGACCGGCAAGGTCGACGTCATCCTGGAGAACTGGGGCCATCCTGCCGAGAAAAAGGAATTCATCGAGAAGAAGAAGGTCGCCCTGTCGGCCGGTCTCCTCGGCAGCAAGGGGATCATTGGCTGGTACGTCCCCAAATGGATGACGCAGAAGTATCCGGGGATCACCAACTGGCGCAATCTGAACAAATACGCACACTTGTTCAGAACCAAGGAGTCAGGCGACAAGGGGCAACTGCTCGACGGCGACCCCAGTTACGTCACCAACGACGTCGCGCTGGTCAAGAACCTCAATCTCGACTTCAAGGTCGTCGTGGGCGGAAGCGAGGCCGCGCTGCTCAAGTCGGCCATCCAGGCGCAGGAACAGAAGCAGCCGCTGCTGTTCTACTTCTGGGACCCGCACTGGGCCTACAACAAGCTCGAACTCACCAGGATCACGCTGCCGCCGTACGCCATCGGCTGTGACGACGACGCGGCCAAGGTCGCCTGCGACTACCCGCCGTACCTCCTGGACAAGATCGTCAGCACGCGCTTCGCCAAGGATGGCGGCAAGGCCTACGAGCTGATCCGTAACTTCAACTGGACCAACGACCAGCAGAACGCCGTGGCGGCCGACATCGTCAACGGCAAGATGACCGCCGACGAGGCGGCCAAGAAGTGGATCGACGAGAACAAGATCGTGTGGAAGGACTGGATCCCGCGTTGAGCACTTGGGATTTTGTGATCGTGGGTGGGGGCTCGGCCGGTTGCGCGCTGGCCAACCGGCTGAGCGCCGACCCTTCGACGTCGGTGCTGGTACTCGAGGCCGGACGGCCCGACTACCTGTGGGACGTGTTCATCCACATGCCCGCCGCGCTGATGTTCCCCATCGGCAGCAAGTTCTACGACTGGAAGTACGAGTCGGAGCCCGAGCCGCACATGAACGGGCGGAAGATCTATCACGCCCGCGGCAAGGTGCTCGGCGGCTCCAGCAGCATCAACGGCATGATCTTCCAGCGCGGCAACCCGCTCGACTACGAGCGCTGGGCGGCCGACCCCGGGATGAAGCAGTGGGACTACGCGCACTGCCTGCCGTACTTCAAGCGCATGGAGAACTGCCTGGCCGATCCGGACTCGGAGTTCCGTGGTTCTGACGGGCCGCTCAAGCTGGAGCGCGGGCCGTCCAAGGGCCCGCTGTTCGACGCGTTCTTCAAGGCCGTGCAGGAGGCGGGCCACCCGCTGACCGACGACGTGAACGGCTTCCGCCAGGAGGGTTTCGCGGCCTTCGACCGCAACCTGCACCGAGGGCGCAGGCTCAGCGCCGCCAGGGCATACCTCCACCCGGTACGGCACCGCAAGAACCTCACCGTGCGCACCAGAGCCTTCGTGGAGAAGGTCGTCTTCGACGGCAAGAAGGCCGTCGGCGTGATCTGCGACGGCGAGCGCATCGACGCCCGGGAGATCATCCTCTGCGGCGGCGCGATCAACTCGCCGCAGATCCTGCAGCTGTCCGGCATCGGCTCGAGAGAACACCTGGAGCCGCTGGGCATCGAGGTCGTGCACGAGCTGCCAGGCGTCGGCGAGAACCTCCAGGACCACCTCGAGGTCTACGTGCAGCACGCCTGCCTGAAGCCGGTCTCGCAGCAGCCGTCCCTGCAGATGTGGCGCAGGCCCTTCATCGGGGCCAACTGGCTGTTCCTCCGCAAGGGGCCGGGGGCGACCAACCACTTCGAGGCGGGCGGGTTCATCCGCTCCAACGACGACGTGACCTACCCGAACCTGATGTTCCACTTCCTGCCGATCGCCGTGCGCTACGACGGCTCGGCTCCGGCGGGCGGACACGGCTACCAGGTCCACATCGGGCCCATGTACTCCGACGCCCGCGGCTCCGTGAAGATCAAGTCGGCCGACCCCCGCGAGAAGCCCGCGCTGACCTTCAACTACCTGTCCACCGACCAGGACAGGCGCGAGTGGGTCGAGGCGATCAGGCACGCACGCGCCATCCTCGCGCAGCCCGCGTGGGAGGGGCTCGACGGCGGCGAGATCTCCCCTGGCCCGTCGGTCGAGACCGACGAGGAGATCCTCGACTGGGTGCGCAAGGACGGCGAGACGGCGTTGCACCCGTCCTGCACGTGCCGGATGGGCGTGGACGAGATGGCGGTGCTCGACCCGGAGACGATGCGGGTGCACGGGGTGGAGGGGCTGCGCGTGGTGGACGCCTCGGCCATGCCGTACGTCACCAACGGCAACATCTACGCGCCGGTCATGATGCTCGCGGAGAAGGCGGCCGACCTCATCCTCGGCACGTCGCTCCCCGCCGACCCCGTGGAGTTCTACCGGTCCAAGCGCTGATAGGCGCGCACCGACAGGGTGAAGAAGACCGCGGTGAGCGCCACCGGCCAGACCACCGCCATCAGGACGGCGTGCTGGGCCACCCACGAGTCGCCGCCCCAGCCGGGGTTGCCGAACAGCTCCCTGGCAGCGGCGACCGTGGACGACAGCGGGTTCCACTCGGCGATCGCGCCCAGCCACCCCGGCATCGTGTCCGGCGCCACGAAGGCGTTGGACAGGAACCCGACGGGGAACTCCAGCGTCTGCACCGCCACGACCGCGCCCGGGTCCTTGACCGCCAGCCCGAGGTAGATCCCCGCCCAGAGCAGGGCGAAGCGCAGCAGGAGCAGCACTCCCACAGCGCCGAG
Organism: Nonomuraea sp. NPDC050556; assembly: GCF_044457355.1. Classification (NCBI taxonomy): domain Bacteria; kingdom Bacillati; phylum Actinomycetota; class Actinomycetes; order Streptosporangiales; family Streptosporangiaceae; genus Nonomuraea; species Nonomuraea sp. NPDC050556. Next base: position 187,213 of record NZ_JBITGU010000002.1, read on the forward strand.
CGCCCCGCCGACCCCGCCGGTCGGTCGCCAACCGACCGCGAGCCCGCACCCCAGCATCACCGCGAGCAGCACGGCCGAGAACAGCATGTCGGCGATGCTGCGCCCGATCAGCACCCCGGACTGAGCCATCGGCATCGAGCGGAACCGGTCGGTGACCCCCTTGGACGCGTCGGTGCTGACGGCCACCATGGTCGCGCCGAGCCCGAAGAGCATCGTCATGCCGAACATGCCCGGCATGAGGAAGTCGAAGTAGCCCGCACCGGGCGGCACGGCGACCGCGCCGCCGAACAGGTAGCCGAACGCCAGCGTGATCATGACGGGGAAGACCAGGCCGAACACCACGGTGGCCGGTTGCGCCACCCAGTGCAGCAGGTCCCGCCGCGCCACGGTCCATCCGTCGGTCAACGCGTGCACGCTCATGCGGCCTCCTTCTCGGTGAGGCGCAGGAAGACCTCGTCGAGGGTGGGCCTGCGCAGCCCGATGTCCTCCACGTCGATCCCGGCGGCGGCCAGCGCGGAGACGGCCCCGGTCAGGGCCGCCACCCGGTCGCCGACCGGGGCGCTGATCCGCCTGCTGTCCTGGTCGACGGAGGGCGCGCCGATGATCGACGCCGCCTCGGCCACCCGGTCCTGGTCGTGGACGACGACGTCGAGCCGGTCGCCGCCGAAACGCGACTTGAGCTCCCCGGGGGTGCCCTCGGCGACCACCCGCCCGGCGTCGATCACCGAGATCCGGTCGGCGAGCTGGTCGGCCTCCTCCAGATACTGCGTGGTCAGCAGCACCGTGGTGCCGCCCGCCACGAGGGAGCGGACCGCCTTCCACACGTCGCTCCTGCCGCGCGGGTCGAGCCCGGTGGTCGGCTCGTCGAGGAACAGCACGGGCGGGGAGAGGATCAGGCTCGCGGCGAGGTCGAGCCTGCGCCGCATGCCGCCCGAGTAGTCCTTGACCGGCTTGCCCCCGGTGTCCTCCAGGCCGAACCGCTCCAGCAGCTCGGCCGCCCTGGCGCGAGCCTGGCGCGCCGGCAGGTGGTAGAGGCGGCCGAACAGTTCGAGGTTCTGCCTGCCGCTGATGATCTCGTCGACCGCGGCGTGCTGGCCGACCAGGCCGATGCTCTGCCGTACCTGCCCGGCCTGGGTGACCACGTCGTATCCGGCCACCTGCGCGCGGCCGCTGTCCGGGCGCAGGAGCGTGGTGAGGATGCGGACCGCGGTCGTCTTGCCTGCGCCGTTCTGCCCGAGCAGGCCGCACACCGTGCCCTTGGCGACGTCCAGCTCGAAGCCGTGTACTCCGTACGCCTTGTGGAGGTTCTCGGCATGAATCATACGGTGTACCGTACAGCATACGGTTCGATCTGCCAACCGTACGGTGTACCGTACGGAAGGTGACCATCGAGTACACCGGCAAGGGCGATCCCGCGCGGAGCCTCGCGCTGCTCTGGCGGACCAGCGAGAAGCCCAGCCGCAAGGGCAAGCCCGACCTCAGCGTCAAGCGCATCGTGGGCGCGGCCATCGAGGTCGCCGACACCGAGGGCCTGGCCGCGCTGTCGATGCGCCGCGTCGCCGAGCGGCTCGGCGTGGGCACGATGTCGCTCTACACCTACGTCCCGGGCAAGCCGGAGCTGCTCGACGTCATGCTCGACACCGTGTACGGCGAGACCGGGCAGGGCGAGGAGGCGGGCGAGGGCTGGCGGGCCGCGCTGGCCGAGATCGCCCGCGACAACTGGGCCCTCTACCTGCGCCACCCGTGGCTGCTCCAGGTCGCCACCAGCCGCCCGGTGCTCGGCCCCAACGCGATCGCCAAGTACGAGCGCGAGCTGCGCGCCATCGACGGCATCGGCCTGACCGACGTCGAGATGGACTCGGTGCTGACGCTGATCACCGGGTTCGTCCACGGCACCGCGCGCGGCGCCGTGGAGTCCCGGCAGGCGGAGAGCGCGACCGGGCTGAGCGACGAGCAGTGGTGGGCGGCGCACGCGCCCTTCCTCGGCCTCATCGCCGACCCAGAGCGCTTCCCCGTGGCGGCCCGCGTCGGCCAGACCGCGGGCCAGGAGCACGGCGCCGCCTACGCTCCCGAGCACGCCTTCGAGTTCGGGCTGCAGCGCGTCCTCGACGGCATCGAGATGCTCGTCGCCGGACGGCTCACAGCTCCTTGAGCTGGCCGGAGTCGACCACGAACTCCGCGCCCGTGGTGCTGCCCGAGCGCGGCGAGGCGAGCAGCGCGACCATGTCGGCGATCTCCTGCGGCTCGACGAACCGCGGGATGCTCAGGTTGAGCATCTGCGGCACCATCTCGTCCATGACGACGTCGCGGGCCACGCCCGCCTGAGCGGCGAACTGGTCAGCCACGCCGCCCTCGTCCAGCCACCACGCCGTACGGACCACGCCGGGCGAGACGGTGTTGACCCTGATGCCCTGCGGCCCGTACTCGGCCGACAGCACCTTGGTCAGGTTGTTCATCGCCGCCTTCGCCGTCCCGTAGTCGGCGGTCATCGGCGTCGGCTGGCGCGCGTTGCCCGACGACACGTTGACGATCGAACCGGCCCCGCGAGCCAGCATGTGCGGGATCGCGGCCCTGATGGCGCGCACGGCGGAGAACAGGTTGAACTCGTACATCAGCCGCCACTCCTCGTCGGTGGCGTCCATGAACGACGAGCGCGGCAGCGAGACGCCGGGCGGCGGGCCACCGGCGTTGTTGACCAGCACGTCCAGCCCCCCGAACTCGGCCACAGCGCGCTCAATCGCCTGGCCGGGAGCCTCCGGGTCCATCAGGTCGACGGCCACGTGCACGGCGCCTTCAAGACCGGGGGCGAACTTGCGCGAGACGGCCACCACATGAGCGCCCTCGGCCAGCAGGGTGCGGGTGATCGAGAGGCCGATGCCCTTGGAGGCACCGGTGACGACAGCTACTTTTCCGTTCAGGTTCAGATCCATAACCATGAACGTAGTCGCAGGTCAGGGAGGTGGACTGGCGGTCATCGGACCTGTCTTTCCGCCTCCTCGTGCGGGGTGACGCGCCGCCGTACGGCCAGCCCGAAGAGCACCACCAGCACCCCGCACGCACCGGAAAGGGCGAACGGCGCGGCCGGTCGCCACAGGTCGTAGAGCCAGCCACCCACCCCGGAGACGATGAAGATCCCGACCGCCCCGCACAGGAGCTGCACGCCGAACGACGAGCCCCGGTACCGCGCCGGCACCTGCTGGGCGAGCAGCGGTCCAGCCGTCGTGATGACGCCGATCTCGCCGAGCCCGATGAACGCGGCGACCAGCATCATGCCCGGCCCGAGCGGGTCGCTGACCAGCAACGTCGACAGGTAGGCCGCCGCCGCGACCGCCTGGGCCAGGATGACGACGTTCTCCCGCCGCATCCGGTCGCCGAGCCAGCCGAACAGCGGCGCGCCGACCACGATCACGGTGTAGGCGATGCCGACGATGGCCCCGCTCTTGGCCAGCGCCTCGGTGGCGGACATCCCGCGCACCGCCTTGGCGTAGTCGACGATCCACAGCGACAGGAAGCTCGCCACGAGCGCCAGGTCGGCCCTGGCCACGAAGGACGCGGCGTAGGACAGCGCCACGCCCGGGTCGCGGGCCAGCCGCACCCCCTCGGCGATCAGCTGCGGCAGCGGGGTGCGCGGCGTCTCGTCGACCCCCCAGCTCGGCGACAGCGTGAACCGCAGCGCCAGCGCGCCGAGCAGCACCAGGGCGGCCACGACGAGGAACCCGGCGCGGGCGGCGGCCGTCGGGTCCATGCCGCCCTTCTCCAGCATGTTGGGCAGCCTGACGAGCACCAGCACGGCGATCATCGCGCCGACGCCGCTGAACAGGCCCAGCCAGCCGTACGCCTTGCCGCGGGCCGGGTCGCGCACGTAGTCGGCGGTGATGGCGGACATCGTGACGTGCAGCGCCGCGATGCCGAGCGCGAACACCACGCGCAGCGCGATGAGGACGACCGTGTTGCCGGCGAACGGATAGAGCGCGGCGCCCACCGCGCAGAGCACCAGCCCGGCGACCGCGATGGGCCGCCTGCCGATGCGGTCGGCGAGCGCGCCGTACCACAGGAGGCTGAGGATCAGCGCGACCTCGGCGGCGATCTGCAGGGTGCCCGTGGTCCTGCCGAGCTCGTCCGAGGACAGCCCGAGGACCTCGCTCAGGATGTACGGCTGGCCGGCGGGAAGAAAGGTGATCACCGCGGTACCCAGGAACCCGAGCCCCATACAGGCCCAGAGGTTGGTCTTGCTGATGCCGGGTGCCGCGTGGAGACCTAACATGCCTGCGATCATCGCAACACAAGCTATAGATCGTCTAGGTTTGCCCCATGACCTCCGAGCGAGTGCCTCCGGGTATCAGCGCCTCTGTGCCCAATGTGGCGCGAATGTACGACTATTACCTGGGCGGCAAGGACAATTTCGAGGTGGACAGGCAGGCGGCGGAACGCGTCCTGTCCCTCATCCCCGAGGTCCGGGGCGACGCCAGGAACAGCAGGGCCTTCCTGCAGCGCGCCGTGCGCCACCTCAGGACCCTCGGCGTGGACCAGTTCCTCGACATCGGCTCCGGCCTGCCGACCGCGGGTCACGTGCACGAGGTCATCGAGGGCTCGAAGGTCGTCTACGTCGACAACGACACCGTCGTGCTGACCCACTCCCGCGCGCTGCTCGGCCACTCCCCCGACGTCACCGTCCTGGAGGGCGACCTGCGCGAACCGGAGAAGGTCGTCGCGCAGGCGGCCGAGGTGCTCGACCTGACCAGGCCGGTGGCCCTGCTGGTCGTGTCGCTGCTGCACTTCATCACCGACCTGGAGGACCCTGCGGGCCTCATCGGCCGCTACCGCGACCTCCTGGCGCCCGGCAGCTACCTCGTGGTGACCCACGTGGCGCCGGACACGATGCCGGAGAAGGCGGACGCGGTCAGCGCCGTGTACCAGCGCGCCACCTCACCGTTCATCCCGCGCCGCAGGGCGGTGTTCGAGCGGTTCCTCGACGGGTTCGAGCTGGAGGAGCCGGGGATCGTCAACACCCGCGAGTGGCGTCCCGACGCGACGACCGACGAGTCACGCATCGAGGGCGACTACCACCTGTGCGCGGTCGGCCGCTCGGGTCAGCGCGTCCAGTAGGCCGGGGAAGGCCTCGTCCATCTCGGCCCTGCGCAGGGAGTTCATCCGCGAGGTGCCCACGTAGTGCTGCCTGATGAGGCCCGCCTCGCGCAGCACGTTGAAGTGGTGGGTGGCGGTGGACTTGCTGACCGGGAGGTCGAAGCCGCCGCAGGCGATGTCCTGGCCCGAGGCGTCGAGCTGGTTGACGATGCTCCGCCGTACGGGGTCGACGAGGGCCTCCAGGACACGCTGGAGGTCGAAGTGGTCCGGGTGAGCCGGCGTGCGTCCCATGGACCAAGAGTACGACACTCATCGAAGTTTGACAGCCATCGTACTTCTTCGCCACAGTGGACCACATGACGAAGACTGTGCGGTTCCACGAGCTCGGCGGCCCTGAGGTGATGGTTCTGGAGGACCTGGAGGTCGGCGAGCCGGGACCAGGCGAGCTGCGCATCCGGGTGGAGGCGATCGGGGTCAACCGGGCCGAGGCGCTCTTCCGCAGCGGCACCTACATCGAGGAGGTCAGGAGTTTCCCCGCCAAGCTGGGCACCGAGGCCTCAGGGGTGGTCGAGGCCGTCGGTCCGGGCGTGACCGGGTTCGCGCCGGGCCAGGCGGTGAGCACCGTGCCCGCCTTCTCGCAGAACGACTACGGCGTCTACGCGGAGCGGGCGATCGTCCCCGCGGCCGCCGTGCTGCACCGGCCGGACGGGGTGGACGCGGTGTCCGGCGCCGCGGTGTGGATGCCCTACCTGACCGCGTACGGCGCGCTGGTGGAGGTGGGCGGGATGCGCGCGGGCGACACGGTGGCGCTGACCGCCGCGTCCAGCAGCGTCGGCCTGGCCGGGATCCACACGGTCGCGCGCGCCGGCGCCACGCCGATCGCGATCACCCGCACGGCGGCGAAGAAGGAGCAGCTCCTCAAGGAGGGCGCGGCCGAGGTGATCGTCTCCGACGAGGAGGACGTGCCGTCCAGGCTGCTCGACCTGACCGGCGGCCGGGGCGTCGAGCACGTCTTCGACGCGGTCGCCGGGCCTGGGGTGACCGGGCTGGCGCGGGCCGTGGCCCCCGGCGGCACCCTGTTCCTGTACGGCGCGCTGAGCGGGCAGCCGACCCCGTATCCGGGGTTCGACCTGGGCATGCCCGCCCTGAACCTGCGCACCTACACCGTGCTGGAGACCACCAGGGACCCGGAGCGGCTGCGCAGGGCAGCGGCCTACGTGGCCTCTGGCCTGCGCGCCGGAGCGTTCCGGCCCGTGGTGGACCGGGTGTTTCCCCTGGAGGAGATCGTGCGCGCCCACCACCACATGGCGTCGGGCACGCAGATCGGCAAGATCGTGGTCACCGCCGGCTAGGCCGGCGCCCCGTAGGTGGCGCGGATGCGGACGACGTGCTCCACCAGCGCGATCAGCGTCGCCTTGACCGAGTCCCTGTTGCGCGCGTCGGTCCGCACGATCGGCACGTGCGCGGGGAGCGCCAGCGCCTCCCGCACCTCGTCCTCCGAGTGCGGGAACTGGCCGTCCCACCCGTTGACGCCCACGACGAAGGGCAGCTTGGCCTCTTCGAAGTAGTCGATCGCCGGGAAGCTGTCGGCCAGGCGGCGCGTGTCGAGCAGCACGACGGCGCCGATGGCGCCGCGCACGAGGTCGTCCCACATGAACCAGAACCGGTGCTGTCCGGGCGTGCCGAACAGGTAGAGGATCAGGTCACGGTCGAGCGAGAGCCGGCCGAAGTCCATGGCCACGGTCGTCGTCTGCTTGTTCGGCGTGAGGCCGAGGTCGTCGATGCCGGCCGAGGCATCGGTCATGACGGCTTCCGTGGTGAGCGGGAGGATCTCGGACACGGCACCCACGAACGTCGTCTTGCCGACGCCGAAGCCACCCGCGACGACGATCTTCGTCGACGTCAAGCCGGGGCTAGAGCCTGCGAAGTCCACTGAGCACCCTTTCGAGCATGTTGAGGTCTGGCTGTCCCTGCTTGAGCTGCGGCTGGTGCAGGCGGACAAGTCCTTCGTCGGACATGTCCGCTACGAGCACGCGCGCCACGCCCAGCGGGACCCGCAGAAGGGCCGAGATCTCGGCAACCGACCGGAAGGTACGGCAGAGCTGCATGATGGCTTCCTGCTCGGGGGTGAGCAGGGCCAGCTCGTCGTCAGGGATCGACATCGAGGAGACCAGCGTCTCCAGCGCCAGGTGGTAGCGCGGTTCCGATCGGCCACCTGTGACAGCGTACGGGCGGAACAGGGGCTCGTCGTCCCCTTCACCGCCGTACACGGTCAACGCCCATCGCTAGCATCACCGGGTCCTGGCAGCCTGAAGTTCGGCGCGGAGCGCAGGAGTGAGTGCCTGACCTGCCCGGTCGACGAGCAGCGTCATCTGGTAGGCCACGAGCCCCATGTCGCAGTCGGGCGCGGCGAGCACGGTGAGCACCGAGCCGTCGCTGATCGCCATGACCAGGAGCAGGCCGCGCTGCATCTCGACGACGGTCTGCGTCACAGCGCCGCCCTCGAACACGCGGGACGCGCCCACGGTCAGCGAGAGCAGTCCGGCGGACACGGCGGCGAGCTGGTCGGCACGGTCCGGCGGGAAGCCCTCGGAACTGGCCAGGCAGAGGCCGTCGGCCGAGACGCATACCGCATGGGCCACACCGGGGGTGTTCCTGACGAAGTCAGTGATCAACCAGTCAAACCTATGGGCCTCATGGCTCATGGTCGTCACGCTGCCTCCTCCGTCGGTCGCGTGACGACTATGTCGGCGCGCCCATTGGCTCGCTCGCTGCGCTCACTCACGCTTTGTCCTCCTGTTCACGTACTTCCGCACGTCCGCGGCGCACGCCTTGCTGGTAACTGGCCAGCCGGTTGCGTACCCGTTCCGCCGAAAGGGGCGGTGCCGGGGGTGGCGGCGTTGCCGCCTGCTGGGCCGGCTGGGTGGCCGTCCCAGGCACCAGGTTCGCCTTGGGGGTGCGCTTGGGCAGCCCCGCCGAGGTGATTCCACCCAGGCTGGGGTCCTTCGCGGCATCCGCTGCACGCCAGCCCGCATCGGCCGCCGTGCCCCAGATGTCCTCCCCTGAGGGTACGGCCTGCGCCTCGGGCATGACGTACTTGGGCGGCTCCTCGCCCGTAGCCGCGGGCGGCGGCTCGGCGGCGAGCTTGGCCTCCTGCGGCCGGCGGAACCACGCCGACTCCACCGAGGCGAAGATCGGGAGGAACTCCTCCTGCTCCGGTTCCATCGGCGAGACGTTCACCGACGGCGGCGGCTGCTCGGTGATGGGCGGGCGGCGGAACTGGCCGCTGCCGAAGGAGTCGAACGAGCCCGTGTTGTACGGCGGAGCCGCCGGGGGCGCCGGTGTGGGCGCTGCGAACGTCTCGCGCCTGGGCAGCGGCTTCCGCTCCTGCGACGGCCAGTCCTGCGCCTGGCGGTCCTGCGACGGCCAGTCCTGGCCGGGCATGGACTGCTGCGGCCCGGCCTGCTGGGGTCTCGCCTGCTGGGGCCTCGCCTGCGGGTCGAGCGACGGGAACGACGGGTAGGACCCGGTGTCCGTCGGCCCGACCGGCTCCGAGGTGTAGCCGCCGCCGGTGTCCGCGCTGAACGCGCCGAGCCCCTGCCTGACCGGCCCGGAGTCGGCGCCGAACCCGGCGGAGTCGTAGGTGTCGAAGCTGCCGAACGAGCTGAACTGCCCGTTCTGCGCCGGTGCGCCGAAGGCGGGAGCCGTACCGCCACCGAAGGCGGGACGCTGGGCGACGGGCTGCGGCTGCGTGCCGTCCGGCAGCAGCGCCGGGGGCAGCAGGACCATGGCGATCAGGCCAGCGCCGTCGCCGCGGCGGAGTTGCACGCGGATGCCGTGGCGCAGCGCCAGGCGGCCGACCACGAACAGGCCCATGCGGCGGGAGACCGACACGTCGACGACGGGCGGCTCAGCCAGGCGCCTGTTGGCCTCGCCGAGCTCCTCCTCGGTCATCGAGATGCCGGAGTCGCTGACGGACAGCAGAGCCCCGCCACCTTCGATGACGCTGCTGGAGACGGTGACCTGGCTGTTCTTGGGCGAGAACTGGATGGCGTTCTCGACCAGCTCGGCGACCAGGTGGACGAGGTCGTTGGCCGCGCTGCCGACCACGGAGGTGGCGCGGTGCACCTTGACCTGCACCCGCTCGTACTCCTCGACCTCCGACAGCGCGGCGCGCACGACGTCGACGAGCTTGGCGGGCTGGCTGCGGCGGCGGGTGGGCTCGTGCCCGGCGAGGACCAGGAGGTTCTCGGAGTTGCGCCGCATGCGGGTGGCCAGGTGGTCGAGCTTGAACAGGTCGGACAGCCGTCCGCCGTCCTGCTCGCCCTTCTCCAGACCGTCGATCAGCGAGATCTGCCGCTCGACCAGGGTCTGGGTGCGGCGGGAGAGGTTGACGAACATCGAGCTGATGTTGCTGCGGAGCTCGGCTTCCTCACCGGCGAGCCGTACGGCCTGGCGGTGGACCTCGTCGAAGGCCTGCGCCACTTCACCGATCTCGTCCTTGCCCTGGACCGCGATCGGCTGGATGTCGGGCGCCGTCGCGTCGCCTGAGACGCGCAGCTTGCGCACCACGTCGGGCAGGCGGGAACCGGCGATGTCGAGCGCCTCGGTGCGCAAGCGGCGCAGCGGGGTGACCATCGAGCGGGCGACGGCCACGGTGAAGAGCAACACCAGCAGGAGCAGCGCGAGGATGGTGACACCCGCGACGATCGCGGCCCGCACCTCGGCGTCGCGCAGGTCGCCGGTCCTCTTGAGGACCGCGGCCGACACCTCGTCCTCGACCTTGCGCATGAGGTCGACGGCCTTGGAGTTGTCGTTGAACCACTGGGTGTTGTCCGGCAGCAGGTTCTGGCGGAACGACAGGCCCGCGCCCTGCTTCTTGTCGCCGGCGAGGACGACCGCGCGCTCCTTGGTGAGCGCGGCGCGGTAGTACTCGGTGACGTACAGGGTCGTGTGCAGCTTCCCGGCGAACACGCCGCCGGCCTCGGCGCCGAAGGCGTCCTGCTCGTCCTGCTGCCTGGCGCGGGAGGCGATGAAGTCGGCGACCTGCTGGGCGTTGACGTCGTCCTCGTAGGCGGCCTGCAGCAGCTGGACGCGCTGCTTGGAGACCTCCTCCTTGGCCTTGGCCAGGCGGCTGAGCCCGCGCATCTCGCCCAGGATCTGCGGGTCCTGGTTGATGAGGCTGAGCTCCTCGTGCAGGCGCAGCAACGACTCGATGAGCGGGTCGTACTTGTCGGGGTTGCCCCGCTCGCCGCGGTAGTCGGCGAGGTGCGGCATGGAGCTGGCGGCGAGCTTGACCTGGTCGACGACGCGCTGGCCGTACGACTCGTCCATCGTGGTCATGTCGCTCTTGACCGTCTTCATCAGCACGTCGACGGCGCTCTTGCTCTGGTCGACGTTCTTCTTCAGCTTGGCCTTCGACTTGCCGCTGAGCAGGTCGTACCAGCCGGTCGTGTCACGCTCCAGACCCAACGCCTGCAGCAGGCTCCTGATGTGCGCCGCCTGCTCTGTGGCGACGGCGGAGCGGTCGTAGGCGCCGACGCTGTCGACCGAGGCGACGACGCGCGCACCGGCGAGGCCGACGCCCGCCACCGTGGGCACGAGAATCAGCGCCGTGAGGCGCCATCTGACGCGCCAATTACGCAAGCCGAATCTTGGCAGCGACCGCTTCCCGCGGTCCCGCCTTGCGGCTCGGCCGCCGTCGGAATTCCCCGTAGTCACCGCTGCTCGTAACCCCTCATTCATCCCGTATGAAACGGGTCGTAAGACGTCCACAAGGTATCCGCAGCAACTCGCGTACCAGGCAAAACGGGCGCAATCGTTACAAATGTGACCGCAGTTGGTTATCGCAGCGCTGCAAGCACTTGATCGCGAACTTGGGCTCGCTGCGCGCCGTCGCTGAGGGGGCGTCCGGCGCGGTCTACCACATAGAAGACGTCGACCGCCTCCGCGCCGAGAGTCTCTACGCGAGCGGCTCTCACGTCAAGCCCACATTCACCAAATGCTCTACCAATTCGCCACAATAGCCCCGGGCGGTCGTGCGCGCGTACTTCGATCACCGTGGCCGTCGCCGATGCGTCGTCGACCAGCGTCACCCGGGGCGGCGCGACCGGCACCTTCGACGCCCGCATCGACCGCGTACGGCGGGCAAGCCGCTGCTCGATGTCGAGCCTTCCGGCCAGGACGAGGCGCAGATCCGCCTCCAGGGTCGCCGGATCGGGCGGCGTGCCGTACTCGGGGACGACGGAGAACTCGATCACCGCGGTCGCCCCGGCGGCTGCCGACGAGGCGGAGCGGACGACGAGGCGGTGCGCCGACAGCACCCCTGCCGCGCTCCACAGCAGTCCGGGCCGGTCGGGCGCGACGACGGTCACGCTGGCCCCGTTGACGCGTACAGCCCCGCCCCCGTGCCTGGCCAGCGCCGTGTGCGCGGGCGACAGGCTCGGCGCGTGCGGCGGCGGAGCGCCGGACAGCACCGAGCGGACGCGGCGCACGAGGTCGGCGACGAGCCCGGCCTTCCAGGCGTTCCACGCGGCAGGACCGGTGGCGTTGCCGTCGGCCGAGGCTAGCGCTGCCAGCAGTTCGAGCACCTGGCGCGAGCCGACAGCGCCGGCCACCTTCTCGATCGTGACCGGGTCGTCCAGGTCGCGCCTGGTGGCGGTCTCGGGCAGCAGCAGGTGGTGGCGCACCGCGGTGGCCAGCACCTCGACGTCGGGCGGCGACAGCCCGATGCGCGCGCCGATGTCGCGCACGACGACCTCGCCGGTCGCCGAGTGGTCGCCGGGCCAGCCCTTGCCCACGTCGTGGAAGAGCGCGGCGATGAGCAGCAGATCCGGCCTCGATACCTCCCGGGTGTATGCGGCCGCGTTCGCCGCGGTCTCGATGAGGTGCCGGTCGACGGTGAAGCGGTGGATGGGGTTGCGTTGCGGCCGGTGCCGCACCCGCTCCCAGTCGGGGATGAGCTTGACGAGCAGTCCCGCCTGGTCGAGCTCCTCCCACACGGGCACGGCGGCGCGCCCGGCGCCCAGCAGCGCCACCAGCGCGTCGCGGGCGTCGTCCGGCCACGGGACCGGCATCGGCGGCGACTGCGCGGCCAGCACCGACACCGTCGCGGGCGCCAGCGGCAGCCCGGCCTCTGCGGCGGCAGCGGCGGCGCGCAGGACGAGCACCGGATCGTTGCGCGGGTTCACCCCGCGGGCCAGCACCACCTCGCCGCCGTGCTCGACGACGCCGTCGGCCAGCGGGCGCCGCCCGCGCGGCACCGGGCCTGACAGGAGCCTGTCAACCGTGCGCCAGGTGGCGTCGAACGCGTGCGAGATCGTCCGGCCCGCCTCGGCCAGGAGGCGCATGAGCGCGTCCGCGTCGAGCAGGCCGAGCAGCCCCGCCACCGCGTCCTGCTCCTGCAGCACCAGCCGGTCGGTGCCGCGCGCCGTCACCACGTGCAGTGCGTGCCGTACGTCGAGGATGAGCTCGTAGGCCTCGCGGACCCGCGGGCCCGGCGCCGAGGCCACCCACGCGGCGGCCACCGCCTGCATGGCCTGCACGTCACGCAGGCCGCCGCGGCCGTCCTTGAGGTCGGGTTCGAGGAGGAAGGCGAGCTCCCCGCTGGTCTCCAGCCGGGCGTCCGCCGCCTCGCGGAGCTCGACCAGGCGGCGCCGGGAATCGGCGCGCCACTCGGCCAGCACCGCCTCCCTGGCGCGCTTGGTCAGCTCGGGATCGCCCGCCACGTGCCTGGCCTGGATGAGACCGAGCACCGCCTTGAGGTCCTCGCGGGCGACCTTGACAGCCTCGTCAACCGTGCGCACGGAGTGGTCGAGCCCGACGCCGGAATCCCAGATCGGATACCAGATGCGGTCGGCCACCCTGGCGATGTCCTCGCGGCCCTCGTGCAGCAGGACGAGGTCCAGATCGCTGCCCGGGGCCAGCTCGCCGCGGCCGAGGCTGCCGACCGCGACGAGGGCCACACCTTCTCCTCCCGCGCTCGCCGTACGCAGGAGGTCTTTCAACCATCGGTCGTTCTCCGCGGTCCGTTCCTTGCGAACCGCGGAGTACGAGCGCACCTCAGACCTCACAGGGCTTCTGGACCGCGCTCTCCGGTGCGTACCCGGATCACGGTGTCGACGGGGACGGACCAGACCTTGCCGTCGCCGATCTTGCCGGTCTGGGCGGCCTTCACGATGACGTCGATCACGTCCTCCGCGTCGTCCTCCTCGGTCAGCACCTCCAGCCTGACCTTGGGGACGAGGTCCACCTGGTACTCGGCGCCGCGGTACACCTCGGTGTGGCCGCGCTGCCTGCCGTACCCGCTGGCCTCGCTCACTGTCATGCCCTTGATGCCGAACTGCTCCAGCGCGGCCTTCACGTCGTCGAGCTTGAAGGGCTTGATGACCGCTGTGATGAGTCTCATGCGTCCACCTTCTTGGCCGCGGCCACCGGACCGTTGGGAGAGACCATGCCTGAGGCGTGGACGCTGCCGAGGTCGTAGCCGGTCTCTGCGTGTGCGGTGATGTCGATGCCGGTGACCTCGGCCTCTTCGGCGATCCTGAAGCCCATCGTCTTGTCGATGATCTTCCCGATGATCCACGACATCACGAAGGAGTATCCGCCCACCGCGATCGGGCCGAGCACCTGCAGCCCGAGCTGGGAGAGCTGGCCGCCCTCGAGCAGGATGCCCTTGTTCTGGCCGGGCAGGAACGGGTAGGCGGCGACGAAGCCCAGGGAGACGGCGCCGATGACGCCGCCGACCAGGTGCACGCCGACCACGTCGAGGGAGTCGTCGAAGCCGAGCCTGTACTTGATGCCCACGGCGTACGCGCAGCCGACACCGGCCAGCAGGCCGATGACCACGGCCGCCCAGGGGTCGACGAAGCCGCAGGCGGGGGTGATGGCGACCAGGCCGGCGACCGCGCCGGAAGCGACGCCGAGCGTGGTGGCGTGGCCGTCGCGCAGCTTCTCCACCAGCATCCAGGCGCCGGCCGCGACGGCGGTGGCGATCTGGGTGTTCATGAACGCCAGGCCCGCCGTCTGGTCGGCGGCGAGCTCGGAGCCCGCGTTGAAGCCGAACCAGCCGAACCACAGCAGGCCGGTGCCGAGCAGGACGAGCGTCAGGTTGTGCGGGCGCATGGGCTCCTTGCGCCAGCCCTTGCGCTTGCCCAGCACGAGCGCCAGGGCCAGGGCCGCGGCTCCCGCGTTGATGTGGACGACCGTGCCTCCGGCGAAGTCCTCGATGCCGAGCTGGCCCAGCCAGCCGCCGCCCCACACCCAGTGCGCCACGGGGAAGTAGACCACGGTGGCCCAGACGAGGGAGAACAGCACCCAGGCGCCGAACTTGGCGCGGTCGGCGATCGCGCCGCTGATCAGCGCGACGGTGATGACGGCGAAGGTCAGCTGGAAGGCGGAGAAGACCATGAGGGGGAAGTTGTCGGCCGACGCGGCGACCTTGTCGACGCCGTTGCCCTCGACGATGAGGTTCTCGTAGACGGCGTTGACGACGCCGCTGAGGCCCACGTAGTCGAGCCCGCCGACGATCTTGTTGACGATGCCGGTGCCGTCGCCGGCGGTGTCGAACGCGAGGGAGTAGCCGTAGAACACCCAGGCGACGGTCACGACGATGATGCTGACGAACGACATCATCATCATGTTCAGGACGCTCTTGGCCCTGGTCATGCCCCCGTAGAAGAACGCGAGGCCCGGAGTCATCAGCAGCACCAGGGCGGTGCATACGAGCATCCAGGCGGTAGTGCCGCTGTCGATCATCGAAGCGACCCTCCTTTTAGTGGCGTGTGGCCCGTTGGTACGTGTGGCAGTGATCGCCTCCAGGACTCCGTTGACCGGGCTGCGCACTGACGCTGGTTGGAAGCGTGTTCTTCTGCCGTTTCAGCGCTCGACCGGGTGTGTTTCACATTCGTGAATCTCGCCGGGTGGGTGTTTCGTGCTTGTTTCGGCCAGCTCACTTCGGACCTTTGGCTCATATGGGGCCTATAGTTAGGTTTGCCTTACCTATTCGACGAAGGATCCTGGATGCGCCCGGCTCTCGCCTTTCTCCTGTTGTTCGCCCTCACCGCGTGCGGTTCTTCCGGCACTCCAGCCGCAGACGGGCCGACGCGGACCGTCAAGCACGCCATGGGCGAGACCAAGGTGCCCGAGGCGCCCAAGCGGGTGGTCGTCCTCGACACCGACAAGCTGGACACGATGGTGTCGCTGGGGCTGGCCCCGGTGGGCGCGGCGCAGGCGGGCGAGAACCAGAAGTGGCCCGCGTACCTGGGCTCGTCGCTGTCGGCCACCAAGCCGGTCGGCACCCTCCAGTCGCTCAACCTCGAGGCGATCATGGCGCTGAAGCCCGACCTGATCCTCGGCTCCAAGTTCCGCCAGGCCGCCTTCTACGACAAGCTCTCCCGGATCGCGCCGACGGTGTTCACGGAGAAGGTCGGGGTCACGTGGAAGGAGAACTTCCTGCTGGACGCCGAGGCGCTGGGCAAGAAGGACCAGGCGGCCTCCCTGCTCTCCGCCTACACCACCCGGGCGTCGTCGTTCGGGGCGAAGTTCGGGAAGCTGAAGGTGAGCATCGTGCGCTTCATGCCGACGGAGATCCGGATGTACGGCCCGCAGTCGTTCAGCGGCATCGTGGTCGGGGACGCGGGGATCGGGCGGCCGGAGGTGCAGATGCTGGCGGCGCAGGAGGACAAGCGGTTCGGGAAGCTGTCCCAGGAGAACATCGCCCAGGCGGACGGCGACGCCTTGTTCTACTCGGCGTACGGCGCGGCGGCGGCGGAGTCCCAGGCGACGATCACCGGCGGCCCGCTGTGGAAGAACCTCGGCGCGGTGAAGTCAGGCAACGCCCACAACGTGGACGACGAGGTCTGGATGACCGGCATCGGCGTCACGGCCGCCGGGAAGATCCTCGACGACCTGGACACCAAGCTGACCTCACTGACCAAGGGCTAGAGGAGCACGGGGTCGCCTGGGCGGATGGTTCCGGGGTTCTGTACCCGCGCGTAGACACCGGCGCAAGCGCGCTTGCCGAGGTCGAGAACCTGCACGAGGTTGTGTTTGGCGACCATGCGCAACGCGTCGGTGTCACGGGGGAGGTCGCCGTGGGCCAGGGTCGGGACCGAGCACCGTGGGCTGGGCACGATGACCTCGATGACCAGGTCTTCCCCGATGTGCAACGTCCCGCCCACCCAGGCGTTCTCCACGAAGCCCTCTTCAGGGGTGCGGATCACCAGGTTCGGGCGGTAACGCACGACCTCCACACCCACACTCTCCACGGTGGACGTCGTGATCACGTGCAGCGGCGCGAAGTCGAAGAACGTCCCAGGCGCCGCGGCCCCGATCCGGCTGATCGTCATCCCGACCTCCGCCGCGATCCCCTTCTCCAGCACCTCCTCAGGCACCGACCGCTCCAGCTCCGCCCCCTCCGGCGGCACGTCGGCCAGCCGTACCTCCCGCCCGAACATCCGCGACAGGGCAGCGTCGTCCGGCGGCGCCGTACCGTCGAGCGTCAGCAACCCCGCCCACAGCCGAGGGTTCTTCGCGCTGGCGACCTTGCCCGTCGCCACGTCGATCACGGCCCTGGCCCGGTCGCCCGCCACCCCGCGCTCGCCCACGTCCGCGACCGCGAGCTCCTCCCCCAGGAGAGATTTGACCGGATACCGATAGAGCGCGTCGATCGTCCCCACTTGCCTCACGGGGTGATCGTAGCCCGGCCGCGCCGGGTCTTGAGCTTGCTCCTGTTCCCGCACCGGTCCATCGAGCACCACCTGCGCGCCCCCGGCCTGGACGTGTCGTAGAAGATCAGCGCGCACCGGTCACCGGCGCACATCCGCACCCGGTCCAGCCGCGACCCGCCGAACAGGTCGATCCCGTCCCGCGCCACCGCGGACAGATACTGCGTGGCCGTCACCGGCGACGCCCACCCCCGCCGCAGCTCCGCCCCCAGCACCGGCACCACCGTCGGCGCAGCCGCGAAGGCGTTGAGCACCTCCACCGCCGCCCCGGGGAGGGCTTCGCCAGCGACCGCAGCCTCGGCGAGCGTCTGTACGGCGGAGCGCAGCCGTTTGGCCGCCTCGAGGTCACCCTCCTCGACCGCGACGGGCTCCGTCACCCCGAGGCTCGACCGGCCGATCCACGCCGCCAGGTCGGCCGGCTGGTGCAATTGCTCCCACGGATCCACCGCCCCGCTGAGCAGGAACTCCAGCGAGAACGCCCCGGCGTCGAACCGGAACGTCGGGGTCAGCGCGATTGCGCCGGTCGTCAACATACGCCTAGGGTAACCTGACACCGGTTAAACCGGTGTCAGACGAACAGGAGAAATCATGGACGAGATCATCGAGCTGACCGAGCAGGCCTGGGCCGCCAACAGGAACGGCGACGCCGCCTTCTACGACCGCCTCCTCACCGAGGAAGTGATCAGCGTCTCCCCCTGGGGCGTCATGACCGACCGGGCGGCGATCCTGCGCATGTTCGAGGCCAACGAGAACCCCTACACCCGCACCGAGCAGTCCGGCCACCACGTGCTGCGGCTGACCGACGACGCCGTCCTGCACACCAGCACGGTCGAGATCGACTCCCCCAGGGGCGGCACGATGCGCGTGCTCGCGACGACGTCGTTCGTCCGCAGGGACGGCGCGTGGAAGGCATCCCTTTTCCAGATCACACCCGTGCAGTAACGGAGGTTACGGTCCTCCTAAATCGCGGCGTCCAAACGAGTCAACCTGTGGTGTATATGCCCGTATGTCTGTACATTCGGAGCAAGTCTTGATCGCCACCCTGCTGTTGGCACGTCGCAAGGGGAGCACCGATGACCAAGAAGACCATCCCGTTAGTCGCACTCGCACTCGCCGTGCTCACCGCCTGCGGCGGCAATGGCGGCACCGCGGCGGGCGGCGGAAACACCCTGACCGTCTACGTGTCGGGCGATGTGAACGTTCGCGACCTCTACCAGAAGACCCTGATCCCCAGCTTCGAGAAGGCCAACGCCGACATCAAGGTGAACCTGGTCTTCTCCGAGCACGGCCAGAACGACTCGGCCATGCTCAACCGCCTCGGCGCGTCGGTGAAGACCAACTCCGACGCCCCGTTCGACGTCGTCGACTCCGGCATCGTGAAGAACGCCGCCAGGGGCCAGCTCGCCGACACCCTGGACAAGTCCAAGATCCCGAACCTGGCCGGGGTCAACGAGCAGCTCCTGGTGCCGGTCGACCATCGGGCCATGCCGTACCGGGGATCGTCGGTCGTGCTGGCCTACGACAGCACCAAGGTCGCCACGCCGCCCAAGACCATGGCCGAGCTGCTGGCCTGGATCAAGGCCAACCCCGGCAAGTTCACCTACAACTCGCCCAACACCGGCGGGTCGGGCGACGCCTTCCTGAACACGGTCCTGACCATGCACATGGACCCGGCCGCCGCCCAGAAGTCCTCCCAGGCGTACGACAAGTCGATCCAGACGCAGTGGGACAAGGGCCTGGCCGAGCTCAAGAGCCTGACCCCGATGATCTACCAGAACGTCTACCCCAACGGTAACCAGGAAGTGCTCAATCTCCTGGGCAAGGGGCAGATCGCGATGGCGCCGGTCTGGTCCGACCAGGTGCTCGCGGCCAAGCAGAGCGGCCTGATCGGGGAGAGCGTCAAGCTGGCCCAGATCACCGACCCGCCGTTCAGCGGCAGCCCGACCTACGTGGGCGTCGCGGTCAACAGCAAGCACAAGGACCAGGCGGCCAAGTTCCTCGACCACCTGCTGAAGCCCGAGACCCAGGCCGAGATCGTGCGGAAGATGTCCGGCTACCCGGCGATCGGGGCCGACAAGCTGCCCGCCGACCTCCAGGACAAGTTCAAGGGCCTCGACACCACCAACCTGAGAGCCGGGTTCGAGACGCAGACCGACGCCGACGCCAAGCAGGCGTGGCAGAAGACGGTTCCATGAGGGTTCGCGGCTTCCTCCTGGCGCTCCCCCCGATCCTGGTGATCGCCTTCTTCATCGGCCTGCCGGTGATCGCCGCGGTCGCCTACTCCTTCGGCTACGACGGAAGCATCAACTCCGTCGTGGCCTCGCTGGCCCAGAAGCAGCACCTCGGGGGCAGCCTGGGCGCCTACGAGGACGTGCTCGGCGACCCGTCGTTCCGCACCGACCTGGCGGTGACCGTCGGGATCACCGTGGTGTCGGTCGCCGTGGTGCTGGTGCTGAGCTGGGGCATCGCCCTCTACGCGCGCTTCTCCGACGGGATCGCGGCCAAGCTGGTCACGGTCCTGTCGATCGTGCCGATGTTCATCCCCGTCGTGATCGCCTCGTACGCGATCCTGACGTTCTACTCCACCGACGGCTTCACCAGGACGGTCTTCCACCTGCTCGGCTGGGAGGACTCGCCGGTCCTGGCGTACAAGCTGAGCGGCGTGGTCGTCGGGCAGGTGTGGACGCACCTGCCGTTCGGGGTGCTGCTCATCTCGTCGGGACTGGCCTCGGTGCCCGACACGCTCATCGACGCGGCCCGCGACTCGGGAGCGTCGATGGCGCGGGCCGTACGGAGCATCATGATCCCGATGGCCGCCCTGCCGACGATCATCGTGGCCACGTTCACCGGCATCGGGGTGCTGGGCAGCTTCACCGTGCCGTACCTGATCGGGCCGAACGCGCCGAACATGCTGGGCGTGACGATGACGCAGTATTACCAGTCGTTCAACCAGGCGCAGCAGGCCGTCGTGATGGCGGTCGTGGTGTTCGTGCTCGCGGCCGGGATCGGGTACTTCTACGTCCGCGCCAACGCCAGGTCGGCGCGATGAGGCGGGTCGGGTCGAGCCTGCTCGTGCTGGCGCTCATGGGGTTCGTGCTCGGGCCGCTGGTGTGGTTGTCGCTGCGCGCCTTCGCCCAGTCGTGGGAGTATCCGCGGCTGCTGCCGCAGGAGTGGACGCTGCACTGGTGGCGTACCGTGCTCGACGACGCGCAGCTCGGCGGGTCGATCAGGCTGAGCTTCGTCTTCGCGCCGGTGACCGTGCTGATCTCGTCGGTCATCTGCCTGCCGGCCGCCTACGCGTTCGCGCGCTACGACTTCCCCGGTCGCCGGATCATGCTGCTCTCGTTGTTCGCGACCAACGCCTTCCCCAAGATGGGGCTGTTCGTCACGATCGCCGGGCTGTTCTACAGCCTGAAGATCATGGGGACGTTCACCGGCGTGGTCGTCGTGCATGTGCTCGGCACGCTCGTCGTCATGACCTGGATCCCGGCCGCCGCGTTCGCCGCGGTGCCGCGGAGCTTGGAGGAGGCGGCGCGGGACGCGGGCGCCGGCCCGATCCGCACGTTCTTCAGCGTGACGTTCCCGATCGCCGCCCCCGGGATCCTGGTGGCGATGATCATGGCGTTCCTGGCCTCGTTCGACGAGGCGCAGGGCACGTTCCTGGTCGGGACGCCGACCTACATCACGATGCCGACGGAGATGTACACGCTGGTGCTCAACTATCCGGAGCAGGCGGCGGCGGTGTTCTCGATCATGTTGTCCGTACCGTCGGTCGTGCTCATGCTGCTGGTGCGCAAGCACGTCATGGGCGGCAGGCTAGCGGAGGGTTTCCAACTGAGATGAGTCTGCACATCGAGTCGGTGAGCAAGGTGCTCGGCGGCAGGACCATCGTCGACGACATGGACCTCGTGGTCGAGACCGGGCAGCTCGTCTCGCTGCTCGGCCCGTCGGGGTGCGGCAAGACGACGACGCTGCGCATGATCGGTGGCTTCCTGAAGCCGGACTCCGGGCGGCTCCTGATCGACGGCCAGGACGTCACCGGGATCTCGCCGGAGCGCAGGCCCACGGCGATGGTGTTCCAGAACTACGCGCTGTGGCCGCACATGACGGTGTTCAAGAACATCGCGTTCGGCCTGCGGTTGCGCAAGCTGCCCAAGGCGGAGATCAGGGCGAAGGTGGAGGAGGTGCTGAACACGGTCAACCTCTCGCACCACATCGACAGCTACCCCGGCCGCATCTCGGGCGGCGAGCAGCAACGTGTCGCCCTGGCCAGGGCGCTGGTGCTGGAGCCCAAGGTGCTGCTGCTCGACGAGCCGCTGTCCAACCTGGACGCGAAGCTGCGCGAGCGGGTGCGCGACGACATCAGGGAGATCCAGCAGCGCGTCGGCATCACCACGGTGCTGGTCACCCACGACCAGGACGAGGCGCTGTCGATCTCCGACCGGGTGGCGGTGATGACGGGCGGCAGGATCGACCAGTACGACCCGCCCGCCGTGGTCTACCGGGCCCCGCGCACCAAGTTCGTCGCCGACTTCGTGGGCACGATGAACCTGCTGACGGCGACCGTACACGGGGACCAGCTCGCCGTCGGCGAGGTCAAGGTGGCGTTCCACGGCGAGGCCGAGGACGGCGAGCAGGAGATCGGCGTGCGGCCCGAGGACGTGAAGGTCTCGGCGGACGCGGACGGCCCGGCGACGGTGACGCGGGTGATCCACCGCGGCCACTACACCGAGCTGGTGCTCAGCCTGGGCGAGGAGCGCCTGCGCGCGTTCGTCTCCACCGGGGCCGAGCTGGTCGAGGGTACGGCGGTGCGGGTCGAGATCGCCCGCGCCGCGGTCTGGGAGGCCTCATGAGGTGGGAGACGCTCGCCCTCGACCTGGCCGAGCAGGCCTGCGCCCGCATGCGGCAGGGTTACGCGGCCGGCGAGACCAAGAAGGACAGGGCCGACTGGGTCACCGACGCCGACCGCGAGATCGAGCAGCTCGTACGGCGCAGCGTCCAGGAGGCGTTCCCCGGCCACCGGGTGGTCGGCGAGGAGTTCGGCGCCACCGGGGACGGCGAGGTGACCTGGTACGTCGACCCCGTCGACGGCACCACCAACTTCGTGCACGGCCTCGGCTGGTCCTCGTTCAGCCTGGCGGTCGCCGACCGGCAGGGCGCCGTCGTGGGCGTGGTGGCCGACCCGTGGCGCGGCGAGGTCTTCAGCGCCGTGCGCGGCGGCGGGGCGCGGCTGGACGGCCGCGTGGTCCGCTGCTCCGACGCCGACGACCTGACCGGCGGGGTGGTGCTGACCGAGCTCAAGGGGACCGAGGTCTGGCCGGGCATGCCGGAGCTGATGGCCTCGCTGGCCGAGGCCCAGTGCGTCACCCGGATCATGGGCTCGACCGCGCTGGCGCTGGCCAGCGTCGCGGCGGCCCGGTGCGTGGCCATGGTGTCGCACGCCTACAACACCTGGGACGTGCTCGCCGGGGCGCTGATCGCCCGCGAGTCCGGCGCGGTGGTGCTCGCCAAGGACGGCACGCCGTGGACGGACGGCGACATCCCGCCCGACGGGCTGGTCGTCGGGCCAGCGGCGCTCGCCAGAGCGGTCTGGGAGATGGTGTGAGCGCCGCGATCTCCGCCCACGCGGGCCACCCCTGCACCTGGGACTCCTACGAGGCCGCCGTGAACAGCGGCGCCGAGTACGCCGAGTTCGACATCAGGCGGACCAGCGACGGCGTCTACGTCGCCCACCACGACCCGATCGGCGGGCTGTCGTACAAGGAGCTCTGTTCCAGGCTCGGGTTCGAGGCGCCGCGCATCCCTGAGCTGATGGCCTTCCTCGGCGGCAAGCTCAAGGGGCACCTGGACCTGAAGGAGACCGGTTACGAGCTGGAGATCGTCGAGATGGCGATCGACAGCTACGGGATGGACGGGTTCGTGGCGACCGGGCTGACCGACGCCGCGATCCCCGAGGTCAAGGCCGGGTTCCCCGAGACACTCACCGGGCTCTCGCTGGGCGAGGAGTTCTCGATCGAGAGGATCCTCGCCTGCGGGGCCGACTGGGTCGCGCTGCGGCACACCCTGGCCGACGCGGACGCCCTGGACGCCTGTGCGCGACACGGGATCGGCGTGATGCTGTGGACCGTCGACGATCCCGCCCTGATGGCCGGGTTCCTCGACGATCCCCGCGTCGACGTGCTGATCACGAACCTGCCGAGGGTGGCCGTGGCAACCAGGCGGGAACGGCCCGGCGGTAGTCCTCGTAGGCCTGGCCGTACCGCCTGAGAAGCACCGGCTCCTCGTAGACCTTGACGAACCCGGCCATGACCGCCCACGCGACCAGGCCCCACCACAGCAGCCCGAGCTGGCCGAACAGGAGCGCCTGGCCGAGGATCACCGCCACGACGGCCACGTACATGGGGTTGCGCACCCAGCGGTAGAGCCCGCCGACGACCAGGTTCTCGGTGGGCGCCACCGGCGCGGGCGTGCCCAGCCCCTCCATGACGAACCTGGCGAACGCCTGGACCAGCAGCACGGTCCCGGCGGCCACCACCAGCCCGCCCACCACGCGTAAGGGCAGCCACATCGGCTCGAACCGCCATCGGCTGATCCACCAGGGCACGAGCCCGGCGACCGTGCCTGGCGCGAGGGCGAAGAAGATCGACGAACCCGTCGCGGCGGCTGACCTACGCATAGCTGGCGAAGTGCCTTCTCAGGTGCGGCACGAGCTCGGCGGCGCGCTCGTCGGGGAAGAAGAGCCTGCCGCCCTCGATCTCGACGACCTCCTTGACCCCGGGGATGGTGTCGCGCAGCCACCGCGCCCACTCCAGGGGGAAGAACACGTCGTCGGTCCCCCACACCACCAGCGTCGGTACGGCGAGCACGGTCAGCCGCTCCTCGATGTCGAGCATGTCCTTGGCGTTGATGCCCGCCACCATACGCTCGAAGGCCAGCGCGCTCTCCTCCGACTTGAAGATCGGCCGCAGGTAGTGGTCGACGAGCTCCTGCGGGTTGAGGTTCTCGTAGCCGGGGCCGAAGGCGGTCTGGGCGAGCACCTCGGGCTGGTCGAGCAGGGACCTGGTGAGCGGGACGAGCTGGCCCTGCTGGGCGAGCTCCACGGTGCCGCGGAACGCCTCCGGCGGGGTGTTCTCGTGCACGTCGCAGTTGGTGAGCGTCAGGGTGCGCAGCCTGCCGGGGTACTTGACGGCGAAGAGCTGCGCGATCGCGCCGCCGCTGTCGTTGGCGACCAGGTCGACCTTGGTGTCGAGCCCTGCGCAGAACTCTTCGAGGGCGTCGGCCAGCGCCGGCAGGGACATGTCGTCCTGGGGTTCGCTGGCGCCGTGTCCAGGCAGGTCGACGGCGACGCACCTGCGCTCGCCCCGCAGCTCGGCGATGACGTTGCGCCACAGGTAGGAGCTGGTTCCCACGCCGTGGAGGAACAGGGTGACCGGGCCTTGACCTACGTCTGTCGCGTGCATGAGCTCTCCTCACGATTACAAACCGACTGTCGGTCTACATAATGACCGACCGCCAGTCGGTATGTCTAGAGTGGTCTCATGAACCTCAAGGCAGAGCGCGGCGCGGCCACCCGGGAACGGGTCCTGGCGATCGCCACCCGGCTGTTCGCGTCCCAGGGCTACGAAGGCACCTCGATCGAGGCGGTGCTGCAGGAGTCCGGGCTCAGCAGGGGGGCGCTCTACCACCACTACGCGGGCAAGGACGCGTTGTTCGAAGCGGTGCTGGAGGGCGTCGAGAGGCAGGTGGGGCGGCGCATCATGGACGCGGTAAGCGGGCTGGGCGACCCGGTGGAGGCGCTGCGGGTGGGGGCGCTGGCCTGGGTGCGGATGACCGGTGACCCGGTGATCAGGCGCATCGTCCTCATCGACGCGCCCGCGGTGCTGGGGTGGGAGCGGTGGCGGGCCATGGAGGAACGGCACGCGTTCGGCATGCTGAAGGCGGCGCTGAAGGCGGTGGACGCGTTTCCCGAGGAGCAGGTGGACATCCAGGCCCACATCCTGCTGGCGGCGATCAACGAGATCGCCCTCCTGACCGCCCGCACCGGAAGGACCACGGAGGCGGAGGCGGCGATCGAGGAATTCCTCAACCGCCTCCTCGGCGCGTGACACACCGCAGTGACGGCGGCCCGCCGTCCCCTCCCGAGTGCCATGGAAAAGGGACGGCCACCCACGTCGGCGGGTGGCCGTCCCTTGGCGTCAGCCGTACAAAAAGGGGTCTTCAGGCCGCTGTCGTGGCCATCTTCCTGAGACGGGCCAGAGCGTCGCGTTCGATCCTGCGCGCCCGGTCGCGACCGATGCCGTAACGCTCGCCGACCTCGGTCAGCGTGTGCTCCCGCCCGTCCACCAGCCCGTAACGCCACCGCAGCATGTCCCGCGTGTCGCCTTCGAGCCCGGTGAGCCACTGGTCGAGGCGCTCCTTCTCCAGGATGTCGATCGCCTGCTGCTCCGGGTCCGCCCACGTCTCGTCGGCGATCATGTCACCCAGCTCGGTCTCGTCCTCGTCCCCCACGCCGAGCTGCAACGACACCGGGTCGGAAGCCCACCTGCGCAGCTCGCGCACCCGCTCGATCGGCAGTTCCAGCACCGCCGCGAGGTCCTCGTCCGTCGGCTCCACGTCGAACTCGGCCAGCATGTCGCGCCGCACCCGCATCAGTCGCGTCATCTGCTCGCCCGCGTGCGTGGGCAGCCGCACCGGCCGCGCCTGCTCGTGGATCGCGCGCCCCACCGACTGCCTGATCCACCACGTCGCATACGTCGAGAACTTGTAGCCACGCCGGTAGTCGAACTTCTCCACCGCGCGCACCAGCCCCAGGTTCCCCTCCTGGACCAGGTCGATCAGCGGCATCCCGCGCCCCGAGTACTTGCGCGCCACCGCGACCACCAGGCGCAGGTTCGCCTGGATGAACTCGTCCTTCGCCCGCTGCCCGGACACGGCCAGCGTGCCCAGCTCCTCGTCGGCCGCGTCGCCGAACTTCGGCTCCGTGCCCCCGCGGTCCAGCAACTGCTCGGCGAACAGCCCCGCCTCGATGCGCTTGGCCAGCTCGACCTCCTCCTCGGCGGTCAAAAGCGGCACCCGGCCGATCTCAGCCAGATACGTCCCAAGCAGGTCGCGATCTCCGACCTCCTGCGTGCGATTCCCCGTAGGCCTTGCCATCCCCAGGCACCTCGTTCCCGCAGCCGTCTATACCCCGCCAACGTTCGGTCCGAGGCAAAGATTCCCTAAAGCACTACGACCGCGGGACGGTTCTGGATGTCCTCCTGAGGGATGAGAAACCCTTAGACGACCCTGAGTCCGTCGCGCCAAACCTGCTGCACCAGGGGCACTCCGGGGCGGTAGGCGAGGTGCACGTAGGAGGGAGCGTCGAGGACGACGAGGTCGGCGCGCGACCCCGCGCGCAGCACCCCGATGTCGTCGCGGCGCAGCGCCCTGGCTCCGCCGTACGTCGCGGCTCTGACGGCCTCGCGCGGCGTCATCTTCATCTCGCGCACGGCGAGCGCGACGCAGAACGGCATCGACGAGGTGAACGACGAGCCGGGGTTGCAGTCGGTCGCGATCGCGACCGTCGCGCCCGCGTCGATCAGCCTGCGCGCGTCCGGGTACGGCGAGCGGGTCGAGAACTCGGCGCCGGGCAGCAGCGTGGCCACCGTGTTCGACCCGGCCAGCGCTTCGACGTCCGCGTCTGTCAGGTGCGTGCAGTGGTCGGCCGAGGCCGCGTCCAGCTCCACCGCGATCCGCACGCCCGGCCCCTCGGTGAGCTGGTTGGCGTGCACCCGCGGCATCAGCCCCGCCTTGATCCCGGCGAGCAGGATCTCCTTGGTCTGGTCGCCGTCGAAGGCGCCGCGCTCGCAGAAGACGTCCACCCACTTGGCGTACGGCACGCACGCCTCCAGCATCTCCCCCGTCACCGTCGCCACGTAGTCGTCGGCCGGGATACCGGCCGGGACCACGTGCGCGCCGAGGAACGTCGTCTCGTCGGTGAACCCGGTGGCGATCTCCAGCGAGCGCCGCTCGTCGGCCACGCTCAGCCCGTAGCCGCCCTTGATCTCCACGGTCGTCGTGCCCTGCGCGAGCATCTCGCTGACCAGCTCCGCCGCGTGCGTGGCCAGCTCGGCGTCGCTCGCCGACCGCGTCGCCTCCACCGTCGTCCTGATCCCTCCCGCGGTGTACGGCCGGCCGGACATGCGGGCGTTGAACTCCGCCGTACGGTCACCGGCGAAGATCAGATGCGCGTGGCTGTCCACGAACCCGGGGATCACGCACCGCCCGTCGAGGTCCACCCGCTCGTCCGCGTCCGGGGCCCGGGACGACGGCCCCGTCCAGAGGACCTGGCCGTCGACGACGACCATCGCGGCGTTCTCGACCTCCTCCTGGGCGGGGTCACCGGTGTACAGCAGGCCGATGTGGTCGAAGAGGGTGGCAGTCATGGGGTTCATCCTTGCGCAAGGGAGATCGAGGATCGGAGCAGCGCGCCGACGTCGCCGAGCGCGTGCGCGCCGTCCTTGACGACGCGGCGGCCGCCGGACACGACGCTGTGCACGTCGGCGGCGGTGGCGGCGAAGACGACGGTCTCGGCGGCGCTGTGCCTGGTGGCGCCCGCCGTACGGACCGAGTCGAGCCGGACGGAGACCAGGTCGGCCCACGCGCCGGGGACCAGCAGCCCGGCGTCGGGGAAGCCGAGCGAGGCGTGGCCTGCGGCGGTCGCCGCGGTGAGCAGCTCGGCTGCGCGCCAGTGGCCGCGGCGCTCGCTGGCCAGGCGCTCGTTCAGCTCGACCGCGCGGGCCTCCTCGAACAGGTCGATCACCGCGTGGCTGTCGGAGCCGAGCGTGACGGGCGAGCCGCGGTCGAACAGAGCGCGGGCCGGGCCGATGCCGTCGGCGAGGTCGCGTTCCGTGGTGGGGCACATGCAGATGTGCGTGCGCGACTGGCCGAGCAGCTCGATGTCCACCTCGGTGAGGTGGGTGGCGTGCACCGCCGTGGAGCGCGGGCCGAGCGCGCCCCGCTCGTGCAGCACCTGGACCGGCGTGGCCGCGTACATCTCGACGCAGGCGGCGTTCTCGGCGCGCTGCTCGGAGACGTGCGCGTGCAGCGGGGCCGCGTGCCGGTGGGAGAACTCGGCGACCGTGCCCATCTGCTCGGCGGGCACGGCGCGCACCGAGTGGATGGCCGCGCCGATCTCCACGTCCGCCTGGCCCTCGTAGGCGGCTGCCAGCGCCTCGGCGCGGGCCGCCCAGCGCTCCGCGTCGCCGTCGCCGAACCTGACCTGCGCCCCGGCCAGCGCCGTACCGACGCCGCCGGTCAGGTAGCAGGTGTCGAGCAGCGCGATCCGCAGGCCCGCCTCGCGGGCGGCCTGGATGAGCGCGTGCCCCATCGCGTTGGCGTCCTCGTACGGCACGCCGCCCGGCGCGTGGTGCAGGTAGTGGAACTCGCCCACGCAGGTGACGCCCGCCATGGCCATCTCGGCGTAGGCGGCTCTGGCCAGGGCGAGGTAGGAGTCCGGGTCGAGCGTGGCGGCCACGCCGTACATCTGGTCGCGCCAGGTCCAGAAGTCGCCCTTGCCGGTCTGGGTGGCGCCGCGCAGCGCCCGGTGGAAGGCGTGGGAGTGGGCGTTGGCCAGGCCGGGCAGGGTGAGCCCTGCCAGCCTTTCCGCCCCGTCCGGCCCGCCGTGGCCGACGCCGGTGATCCGCTGCCCGTCGACCTCGATGACGACGCTTTCCGTGACGCCCTCGGGCAGCCAGGCGTACTCGCACCAATACCGCTCTACCGGCACAGCTCCTCCAGGACGTTCGCGAGGGCGACGACCCCTGCTTCGCAGTCTTCCCGCTCGGCGTGCTCCTCGGGAGAGTGCGAGATACCCGTGGGATTACGGACGAAGAGCATCGCGCTCGGCACCCCGGCGGACGCGAGGATCCCCGCGTCGTGCCCCGCCCCGGTCGGCAGGACAGGGACGTTCCGGCCCGCGGCCTTGGCAACCCTGTCGCGCAGGGCTGCGCCGAACTCCACGATCGGCGTCCATGACTCCTCGCTGACCTCGTGCCCTGCGGACAGCTCCTCGACCAGCGCCCTGACCTGTGCCTCGCCCGGCCCGCGCGCGTCCAGCCACGCGGCGACCAGGCCGGGGATGGCATTGGCGTTGTTGGGCGAGACGCGGACCTTGCCGAAGGTCGCCACCACCTGATGCTTCACGGCCGCTTCTCGCGCGTCGAGCACCTTGCGGGCGTAGGCCAGCATCGGGTCGTCGCGGTCCTCCAGCCGGGTGGTGCCCGCGTGGTTGGCCTGGCCGCGGAAGTCGAACCGCCACCGCCCGTGCGGCCAGATCGCGCTGGCGACCCCCACGGCAGCACCCTCGTGCACGAGCCCCTGCCCCTGCTCGACGTGCAGCTCCACGAACGTCGCCACCTGGGCGAGCGTCTCGTCGTCGCGCCCGAGGTCGTGCGGCTCGCGCCCGGCCTTGGTCAGGACGTCGGCCAGCGTCTCGCCCTCGTCGTCGGTGAGGGCCAGCGCCCGGTCCGGGTGCAGGACGCCGGTGGCCAGGCGCGAGCCCATGCAGGGGACGCCGAACCTGGCGCCCTCCTCGTCGGTGAAGCACGCGATGCCGAGGGGCCTCCTCGGCAACAGACCCCGATTTTTCAGGATGTCGAACGCCTGGAAGGCGGACACGACGCCCAGCGGGCCGTCGAACGCGCCGCCCTGCCGTACGGAGTCGAGGTGGCTGCCGGTGACCACGCCCGGTTCGCTCGACGGGTCGCCCCACCAGGCCCACATGTTGCCGTTACGGTCCTCGCGCAGGTCCAGCCCGCGCCTGGCGGCCTCGCCGCGGAACCACTCGCGCAACTCCATGTCGGCGACCGACCACGCGTCCCTGACATAACCGTTGGTGGCAGGATCCCGACCGATGTGCGCAAGTTCCTCAATCATCCCCACACCTTATTGAATAACTTCATTCATCCGAGAAGCGAGCCCACCCGGGCGCGGTCGTCGGCCGTGACGGGAACCTGCATCGTGAGGATGAGATCGGGGTGCTCCAGCGGGCGGAGCTGGAACAGCTCCAGCGCGATCATCCCGGCCTCCGGGTGGTCGATCGGGATCGTCGTCGGCACGAACCCGCGCACCGGATAGTCCGCGTACCACTCGCGGAACTCCTCGCTGGCCGCGCTCAGCGCCTCGACCAGCTCGCCGAAGCGCGGGTCGTCGGCCCGCTCCCCCGCGGCGGCGCAGAACTGGCCGAGCACCGAGCGGGCGGCCTGTTCCCAGCGCGGCATCCGCGCTTTGACCTCGTCGTGCGTGAACAACATCCAGAGCAGGTTGCGCCGGTTCTCCGCGGCCGACGCCGGGTCATGCCTGATGCGGGCGTAGGCGGTGTTCCATGCCAGGTAGTCGAAATGCACGTCGTAGACGGCGGCCGGGGCGGGCGAGGCGGAGTCGACCAGCCGCTGCAGCCTGGGCATCGCCTCGGGCGTCGGCGGTTCAGGCGCGATCGGCGGCAGGTCGGCCAGCACGCGCAGGTGCCGGTACTGGTCGGGGGTGAGCAGCATCCCCTTAGCCAGCGCGTCGATCACCCGCGCCGAGGCCGGGATGTCCCTGCCCTGCTCAAGCCACGTGTACCAGGTCAGGCCCACCCCGGAGACGTGCGCCACCTCCTCACGCCGCAACCCCGGCGTACGGCGCGGGCCGGGCGGCGGGGTGAGTCCCACGTCCTCCGGCTTCAGCCGGGACCGCTGGGCCTTCAGGAAGGCGGCTAACTCACCGCGGCGGGAGGACATATGTGCGCGTGACCCCCGGGTGGTAATGGTGATACCAGGACCAAAGTAGATCTGGCTGGATGATAACGGACACGGGATCATCGGCGACATGGATGCGTGGTCTCCGCTGCGCCACCGCGTGTTCAGGACGTTGTGGCTGGGCGGGCTCATTTCGAATGTCGGCACCTTCATGCAGGTGGCAGCGGCCGCCTGGGTGATGACGAGTCTCACCAGCGAACCCTCGATGGTCGCCCTGCTGCAGACGGCGGTGGCGCTGCCCACCTTCGCGCTCGCCCTGTTCGCCGGGGCGCTGGCCGACGTCCTGGACCGGCGGCGGCTGCTGATGACCACCCAGGCGCTCGGCGCCCTGGTCGCCAGCGCGCTCGGCGTCGCCACGCTGACCGGGGTGGTCACGCCCACGCGGCTGCTGGCCTTCACCGCCGCGATCGGCGTGGTGGCCGCGCTCAGCCAGCCCGCGTGGATCTCGATCACGCCCGAGGTCGTGCCGCGTCCCGAGCTCGCACCGGCCTCGGCGCTGGGGTCGCTGTCGATCAACCTCTCCCAGGCGATCGGGCCCGCGCTCGGCGGACTCATCATCGTGGCGGCCGACCCGGGCTGGGTGTTCCTGCTCAACGCGGCCAGCTTCGTGGCGGTGATCGTCGCCGTGCGGTCGTGGCGGCCCGCGGAGCGGGGCGGCGGGCTGCCGCCGGAACACCTCTTCGGGGCCATGCGGACCGGGCTGCGGTACGTGCGCAACTCGCCCTCGCTGCTCGTCCTCTACGCGAGGCTCGCGCTGTTCGCGTTCTGCAGCAGCTGCCTGCCCGCGCTGCTGCCGCTGGTGGCCAGGGGGCGGCTGGGGCTCGGCGCGGCGGCGTTCGGTCTGCTGTTCGGGGCGCTGGGACTGGGCGCGGTGCTCATGGCGGCCGCGCTGCCCAGGCTCAGGGCGCGCCTCGGGCCAGACGCCGTGGCCGCGGTGGGGGCGCTGGGGTACGTGGTGGCGTTCGTCGCCATCGCGCTGGCCACGCATCC
Organism: Nonomuraea sp. NPDC050556; assembly: GCF_044457355.1. NCBI lineage: Bacteria > Bacillati > Actinomycetota > Actinomycetes > Streptosporangiales > Streptosporangiaceae > Nonomuraea > Nonomuraea sp. NPDC050556. The sequence continues at coordinate 218,792 of NZ_JBITGU010000002.1, forward strand.
GGCGGTCGTCCTGCTCGCGCTGGTGGTGGCGGGGGCCGGGCTGATCTCCGTACTGACCACGATCACCGCGACCGTGCAGGCCGTCCTGCCCAACTGGGTGCGCGGGCGCGGGCTGTCGGTCTTCTGGCTGGTCATGCAGGGGTCGATGGCCGGTGGCGCGTTCACCTGGGGCGCCGTCGCCGGGGCGTGGAGCGTCCAGACGGCGCTGCTCGCCGCTGCCGGAGTCACGCTGCTGATCGCGCTGGCCGCCGCCCCGATGCGGCTGGCCGGGCGGGCCGAGGTCGACATCCGGCCGGACACCTACCCGACGCCGCTGGAGCCGATGCTCACCTTCGACCGCTCGTCCGGGCCGGTGCTGATCACCGTCGAGTGGCGGGTCAAGCCGGAGGACGTGCCGCGGCTGGCCGCCGTGATGCGCGACATCGAGCGGGAACGGCGGCGCAACGGCGCGATGACGTGGCGTCTGTACGAAGACGTCGACGATCCAGGGCGGGTGGTCGAGGCCTACACCTGCGCCACCTGGGCCGAGCACGAACACCAGCACCAGCGCGTCACCGCCGACGACAGGAAGGCCGAAGGCCAGGCGGTCGCGCTGCTCACCGAACCACGGCCGGTCGTCACGCATCTGATGGCGGTCAGGAATCTGCGAGAAAGCGAGCAGTCATGACGGATGGACTGATCATCCCGCCGGGTGCGGGCAGGCAGCTCCAGGCGGGCGGGATGACGCTGAAGGTCGGCGAGGGGGTGTCGACGGTGTGGTCGTTCTTCGAGGTCGTCGTGGCGCCCGGGTTCGACGTGGGGGCGCACCGGCACGGGGAGGCCGAGGAGCTGTTCTACGTGCTGGAGGGCGAGCTCGACCTGCTCGCCTTCGAACCCACGGTCCGTACGGCGGGCGACTGGCAGGCGTGGCAGTCGGCGTCGGGCGAGAAGGTGGTGCGCGGCGGGCCGGGGAGCACGATGTTCGTGCCGGCGGGCTGCCCGCACGCCTTCTCCAACCCGGGCTCGACCCCTGCCCGCATGCTCTTCCAGGTGTCCCCACCCGGCCACGAGAATTACCTGGAGGAGGTGGGCGAGTTGCTCTCCCGCGGCGGCGCGCCGGACCCCGAGGCACTCACCGCCCTCCGCCTACGCCACGACATGGAGCCCCTGACCCCGATGAGGATCCTTCCCCCTACGCTCTGAAGCCTCGGGGGCGGAGGGTGAGGTCGGTGAGGTGCGCGTCGGGTCCCGCGTTGATCGCGGCGAGCACGGCGCGCGCCACCGTCTCCGCCTCCAGGTACTTCTCGCTCTCGAAGGCCCCGCCCTCCTGGTCGCGGACGCCTCGTTGCATGTCGGTCGCGATCCGCCCCGGGTAGACCGTCGTCACCCGGAGCGCGGGTTCCTCCTGGCGCAACGCGTCGGCGAAGGCGCGCAACGCGAACTTGCTGGCCGCATAGGACCCCCATGACGGGTTAGCCTGCAACCCCGCCCCCGAGTTCACGCACACGACATGCCCCCGCGCCGCACGCAGCGCGGGCAGCAGCCGGCGGGTCAGCTCGACGGCAGCGACCACGTTGACCTCGAAGGTGTCGCGCCACACCGCGGCAGGCGTCTCGGCGACCGTTCCCAACGTCACCACCCCCGCGCTGTGGACGAGCACGTCCAGCCGCTCAAGCGCGGGCGCCTCGAAACCCCCGGTCAGCTCGGCGGCCCACACCTCGGCCGACGGCAGCGACGCGGCCACCTCCTCAAGGGCCGCCGCGTCACGCCCGCCCAGGACCACGTGATAGGTCAGCGCGAGCGCCCGCGCCGTGGCCGCGCCGACGCCCCGAGAAGCCCCCGTGACCAGCGCGATCGGTCGTTCAGTCATGAACCAACACTATCCAGGCTTGACGCGTACTCAAATTTGCATACAAACTTGAGTACATGTCCTCGACACGCGTGCTGATCCTCGGCACCCTCCTCGACGGCCCGCTCCACGGCTACCAGGTACGCCGCCAGCTGGAGCTCATGGGCGCCGACTTCTGGGCGAACGTCGCCTACGGCTCGATCTACCACGGCCTGTCGAAGATGGCCGACGAGGGCCTGCTCGACATCGTCGAGAGCGGCAAAGCGGGCAAGACGGTCTACCAGCTCACCGAGGACGGGCGGTTCGAGTTCTACCGCCTGCTCATGACCTACTGGTACGAGATGAAGCCCATCGTCGACCCCTTCCAGGTCGCGATGACGTTCATGGACCGGCTGGATAAACCTTCGCTTCTCGGCGCGCTGCGTGGCAGGATCGACCAGCTCAAGATGTCGATAGCCATGACAGAACGGGCGCTCGGCGGCAAGCAGCGTTACGGCGCGCCCCGGCACATCGACGAGAACCTCAAGCTCAACATCGGCATGCTCCAGGCCCAGCTGTCCTGGTGCGAAGAGGCGTTGACGAAGGTCGAGGACGACGAACTCCCCTAACGCAAGGAGAGCCCCCCAATGATCATCTCTGCGCAGGACCTGCGCAAGACATTCATCACCAAGGGAAGGAAGAAGCAGACCGTCGAGGCCGTCAGGGGCGTCGACCTGGAGGTGGAGAAGGGCGAGATCTTCGGCGTCCTCGGCCCCAACGGCGCCGGCAAGACCACCACGATCCGGATGCTCGCCACGCTGATCACCCCTGACTCCGGCTCCGCCACCATCGCGGGGCACGACCTGTTGAAGGATCCCGCCGGCGTCCGGCGCAACCTGGGGTACGTCAGCCAGGAGGGCGGCGTGGACGAGCAGGTCACGCCGCGCACGCAGATCCTGCTGGCGGCGCGGCTGAACAGCGTTCTCGACCCGGCCGGCCGTACGCAGAAGATCCTGGACGAGATGGAGATCGCCGACCTGGCGGACCGGCCCGGCCGTACGCTCTCGGGCGGCCAGAAGCGGCGCGTGGCCATCGCGCTCGGGCTGGTGCACAGCCCGCCGCTGATCTTCCTGGACGAGCCCACCACCGGGCTCGACCCGCAGAACCGCGCCAACCTGTGGGAGCGCATCAAGGGCCTGCGCGACCAGGGCACCAGCGTGCTGCTGACCACGCACTACCTGGAGGAGGCCGACGTCCTCTGCGACCGGCTGGCCATCGTCGACCACGGGCTCGTGGTCGCGCAGGGCACCCCGGCCGAGCTCAAGCGCGAGGTCTCCGGCGACGTGGTCACCCTGCGCACGTCCGCGCCGGTCCAGGCCGAGGAGGCGCTGCGCCCACTGTCCAAGGACGTGCGGGTGGACGGCGACGTGCTGCGCGTCTACGTCGACGACGGCGAGCACGCGCTGCCCGGCCTGCTCAACGCGCTCGAAGGCATCGGGCTGACCTCCATCTCGCTGGAGCGCGCCACGCTCGACGACGTCTTCCTCGCCCACACCGGCCGTTCGCTGCGAGACACCGGAGCAGACGCATGATCCGCGACACGATGTTGTTCCTCGGATACGAGACCAAGAAGGCCTTCCGCAACCCGATCTGGCCGCTGTTCGGCATCATGCAGCCGGTGCTCTACCTGCTGATGTTCGCGCCGCTGCAGAAGTCGCTGTTCCCCGGCGGCACGACGGAGGAGGCGCTGCGCTCCTTCACCCCCGCGGCGATGATGATGATCGCCCTGTTCGGCTCGATGTTCACCGGTTTCGGGACGATCGCCGACCTGCGTTCCGGCGTGCTGGAGCGGCTGGCGGTCGGCCCGGTCTGGCGGCCGTCGATCGTGCTGGGCAGGGTGCTGAAGGACGTGCTGGTGCTGGTCGCGCAGGCGGTCGCGGTCATGGTCGTGGCCACCCTGATGGGGCTCAGCATCGGCATCGGCGCGCTGCTCCTGATGCTCGTGCTCATGGCGGCGACCGGACTGTTCGCCTCCAGCCTGTCGCAGGCGCTGGCACTGTCGCTGCGTGACGAGAACGCCATCTCGCAGACGATCAACCTGTTCCTGCTGCCCGTCATGCTGCTGTCCGGGATGCTCATCCCGATCGCGTTCGCGCCGGACTGGATGAAGGCGATCGCGCCGGTCAACCCGCTCTACCACGCGGTCGAGGCGGGCCGGGCGCTGTTCGCCGGCGACCTGTCGAACTCGGCGATCCCGGTGGCGTTCGCGGTGTTCGTCGTGCTGGCCGTACTGACCGTGACCTGGTCCATGCGGTCGATGCGCAAGCTAGCCGGGTAGGAACGTCCCGGTCTCGTCGGTCATCCGCTCGTACTCCTCCAGCCTGGCCTGGGTGCGCAGCGGAGCGGCGTCGGCCATGGCCTCCACCAAGGCCATGGCCAGCGCCAGCGGCGCGGCGTGCGAGTCGAAGACCAGCCGGTCACCGACGGGCGCGTCCAGCGTCACCTCAGCGGGCAGGCCCGGCCGGTCGGTGATCACCGCCGTCCGCAGCCCCAGCTTGTCGGCATATTCCAGGGCCTGTACGGCTTCCGCCGGATAGCGCGGCAGCACCACGGCCAGCACCCACTCAGCGCCCGCCCTGCGCGCCGCGTGCAACCCGTCGACCAGCTCCGACCCGCCGTGGGTCAGCAGCCGGACGTCGGGATGGATCCGCCTGGCGTAGTAGGCGAACGTCGTGGCCAGCCCGCACGAGACCCGCAGCCCCAACACGGGCAGCGGCTCGGTGGCCGCAAGCGCCTCGCCCAGCTCCTTCAGCGGGAGCGCGGCGAGGCGGTCGCGGACCACGGTGAGATTGCGGATCTCGCTGTCGATCGCCCCTTCGATCACGTTGGCCTGCGCCGGGCCGCCCAGGACGAGCGGCCGCAGCGCCTGCCGCAGCTCCGGATAGCCGGTGAAGCCCAGCACCATGGCGAAGCGGGTCACCGAGGGCTGGCTGACGCCGGCCCGTTCGGCCAGCTCCACGCTGGACAGGAAGATCGCCTCGGACAGGTGCTCCGACAGGTAGTGCGCGATCCGCCGCTGGACCGGGGAGAGCCTGCGCCCTTCGAGCAGTCCGTCGATCACACTCTCTCCAACACCGGGGATCGCTCAGGATTCCCGCATGGGGATACGAACTCCGCGCTCGTCCGCCACGGCGACCGCCTCGTCGTATCCGGCGTCCACGTGGCGCATGACGCCGGTGCCCGGGTCGTTGGTGAGCACCCGGTTGACCTTCTCCCTGGCCAGCGCGGTGCCGTCGGCGACGGTGACCTGGCCGGAGTGGATCGAGCGGCCGATGCCGACGCCGCCGCCGTGGTGGATCGACACCCAGGCGGCGCCGGAGGCGGTGTTGAGCATGGCGTTGAGCAGCGGCCAGTCGGCGATGGCGTCCGACCCGTCGGCCATGGCCTCCGTCTCGCGGTACGGCGAGGCGACGCTGCCGCTGTCGAGGTGGTCGCGCCCGATGACGATCGGCGCCTCGAGCTCACCCGAGGCGACCATGTCGTTGAAGCGCTCGCCGGCGAGGTTGCGCTCGCCGTACCCGAGCCAGCAGATCCGCGCGGGCAGTCCCTGGAAGTGCACCTTCTCCTGCGCGGCCCTGATCCAGCGGTGCAGCGGCTCGTTGTCGGGGAACAGCTCCAGGACCGCCTTGTCGGTCTTGTGGATGTCCTCCGGGCTGCCGGACAGCGCCGCCCAGCGGAACGGGCCCTTGCCCTCGCAGAACAGCGGCCTGATGTAGGCGGGCACGAAGCCGGGGAAGTCGAAGGCGCGGTCGTAACCGGCCAGCTGCGCCTCGCCGCGGATGGAGTTGCCGTAGTCGAAGACCTCGGCGCCCGCGTCCTTGAAGCCGACCATGGCCTCGACGTGCTTGGCCATCGACGTCCTCGCGCTTTCGGTGAACCCGCCCGGGTCCTTGTCGCGCTGGGCGCCCATGTCCTCGAAGGCGACGCCGATCGGCAGGTACATCAGCGGGTCGTGCGCCGAGGTCTGGTCGGTGACGATGTCGATCTCCGCGCCCTGTGCCAGCAGCTCGGGCAGGGCTTCAGCGGCGTTGGCGACCACGCCGATGGACAGCGGCCTGCGCGCGTCGCGGGCCTCGTAGGCCATGCGGAGCGCCTCTTCGAGGCTGTTGGCCTTGACGTCGAGGTAGCGGTGCTCGATGCGCCGGTCGATGCTGCGCGGGTCGCAGTCGATGCAGATCGCGACGCCGCCGTTCATGGTGACGGCCAGCGGCTGGGCGCCGCCCATGCCGCCCAGCCCGGCGGTCAGCGTGATCGTCCCGGCCAGGGTGCCGCCGAACTTCTTGGCAGCGACGGCCGCGAAGGTCTCGTAGGTGCCCTGGAGGATGCCCTGGGTGCCGATGTAGATCCACGAGCCGGCGGTCATCTGGCCGTACATGGTCAGGCCCGCTGCCTCCAGGCGGCGGAACTCCTCCCAGTTCGCCCAGTCGGGCACCAGGTTGGAGTTGGCGATGAGGACGCGGGGCGCCCACTCGTGCGTACGGAACACGCCCACCGGGCGGCCGGACTGCACGAGGAGCGTCTCGTCGTTGTCGAGCGTGGTGAGGGTCCTGGTGATCGCGTCGAAGGAGCGCCAGTCACGGGCCGCCTTGCCGGAGCCGCCGTAGACGACGAGCTGCTCGGGGTGCTCGGCCACCTCGGGATCCAGGTTGTTCTGGATCATGCGGAGCGCGGCTTCCTGTGACCAGCCCTTCGCGGTGAGCGTGCTTCCACGCGGCGCGCGCACGATCCTGCTCATACGAACCCTCCTGAATGAACCTATTCAGCGATATCTCTCGAAGAGTACAACGCTCTCAGGTGGTCAGGAACTGGGTGGCCGCCAGCTCGCGGTAGAGGTCGTCGGCGCCGACGAGTTCGGCATGGGTGCCGACCGCGCGCACGCCGCCCGCCTCCATCACCACGATCCGGTCGGCGTTGGTCACCGTGGACAGCCGGTGCGCGATCACCAGCACGGTCGTCTCCTGCGCCGCCTCGGCGATCACCTCGCGCAGCCGCAGCTCGTTGACCGCGTCGAGCTGCGAGGTCGCCTCGTCGAGCAGCAGCAGCCGGGGCTTGCGCAGCAGCGCCCTGGCGATCGCCACCCGCTGGCGCTCCCCGCCGGACAGCAGCACCCCGCGGTGACCGACCGCCGTCTCCAGCCCTTCAGGCAGGCGCGCGACCAGATCGTCCAGCCTGGTACGGCGCAGCGCCTGGTGCATCTCCTCCTCCGTGGCGTGCGGGGCGGCGAACAGCAGGTTCTCCCTGAGCGTTCCCGCCAGCACCGGGGCGTCCTGCTCGACGTAGCCGAGCGCGGCGCGAAGCTCGCCCAGCGGCCAGTCGCGGATGTCGCGGCCGCCGACCGTGATGGCGCCGTCCTGGTGCTCGTAGAACCGCTCCAGCAGGGCGAACACCGTCGACTTGCCCGCGCCGGACGGGCCGACGAGCGCGGTGAGCCCGCCGGGCGGCACCTCGAAGCTGACCCCGTCGTGCACGATCGGCCGGTCGTCTCCGTAGCGGAACACGACGTCCTCGAACCGCACTCCGACCGGCGCCTCGGCCATCGGCGCCGCCACGGCGATCGGCTCGGCGGGCAGTTCCTCGATCTCCTTGATGCGCTTGAGCGCCGCCAGGCCGTTCTGCAGCTGGACCGCGCCCTCGACCAGCTGGCCGATCGGGGCCACCAGGTAGAACAGGTAGAGCAGGAAGGCGATCAGCCCCGAGATGGCCAGCGAGCCTGAGGCGACGCGGGCGCCGCCGACGGCCAGCACGCACAGGAAGGCGATCTGGACCGCCATCCAGGTGGCGACCCCGGCCAGCGACGTCCACCCGGCCACCTGCAGGCCGCGGTCGCGGGCGCGCTCCGCCGCCTCGCCGACCACCCGCACCTCGCGCTCCTCGGCGCCGCTCGCCTTGACCGTGCGGTAGGACTGCAGCGCCCGGTCGAGCACCGAACCCATCTCGCCGACCGCGGTCTGCGCCTGGAGCTGCGCGCGCTGGATCTTCGGCATGATCGAGGCGACCAGGCCGCCGATCACGACCACCACGAGCAGGGTGACCAGCAGGAGCACGCCGTCCATGAACGCCATCATGACGATCGCGCCGACCAGCATGAAGATCGCGCCGATCGAGTTGACGATGCCGTTGGTCAGCACCGAGCGCAGCAGCGTGGTGTCGCCGGTCACGCGGGAGAGCAGGTCGCCGGGCTTGAGCCGGTCGACGTCGGCGACCTTGAGCCTGAGCAGGCGGCCGACCAGTTGCCTGCGGGCGCCCAGGACGATGTTCTCGCCCGTGCGCTCCATGAGATAGGTGCCGCCCGCCGAGACCACGGCGCCGACCAGCACCGCGACGGTGAGGCCGATCAGCGGGCCGGCCAGGGACCGGTTCTCGCCGAACGCGTCGACGACGTATTTCGCCAGCAGGGGCATCGCGAGCCCGGCCGCCGAGCCGATCAGGCCCAGCAGGCCGCCGAGCGCCAGAACCCCCCGATGCGGCCTCACGTAGGTGAGTAAGGCGCGGAACGGCGCCCTCTCACCCCTGTCGAGGCCTCTTCTTTGCTCAGGCTCCACTGTGGTGTCCCCTCTCCACGACCATCCTTCATCGCCAACGAACGGCGTGCGCGATCTGCACCCGGTCAATCTAAGTTGACGACCAAAGTATGTCAACTTTCGTTGACGCGGCAATCCGCTCGGCACGCGGCTGCGAATAGGGCGACGAGGAACCCGGCCGGAACCTCCTCAGCGGGCTCCGTTGGCTCTGCCTACGGCCCGCGTCCCGAGGACCGAACACTTCAGCTGTGAAAGGACCGAACATGGAGCTCCGGATCAACCGGCGCGCTCTTGTCGGACTGGGCGTAGCGGCGGCGTTGACCGCCTCCTCGTTCGCACTTCTGCGTACCGACACCGGCACGGCCTCCTCGCACCGCGAGGCCCCGATGATCGCGGGTGACCCGCGCAACGACAACACCGACGTCTACGCGTTCGTCAGCCCCGACAAGGCGGACACCGTCACCCTGCTGTCCAACTGGATCCCCTTCGAGGACTCCCAGGGCGGCCCGAACTTCTACACGTTCGACACGAACTCCCGCTACAACATCAAGATCGACAACGACGGTGACGCCAAGCCCGACATCACCTACCAGTGGACGTTCCGCAACGAGGACCGTCGCGGCAATGGAACGTTCCTCTACAACGACGGCCCCGTCACCTCGCTCGACGACCCGAACCTGCTGTTCAAGCAGCGCTACACGCTCAAGCGCATCACCCCGGGCGGCAGCAAGACGCTGGTCTCCAACGGCATCGTCGCCCCGTCCAACGTCGGGCCCGCCTCGATGCCCGACTACGGCACGCTGCGCAGCCAGTCGCTGGCCAAGCTGCCCGGTGGCGGGCAGGCGTACGCGGGGCAGTCGGACGAGGCGTTCTTCCTCGACCTGCACGTCTTCGACCTGCTGTACGGCGGCGACCTGTCCGAGGTCGGGCAGGACACCACCAAGGGCTACAACGTGCACACCCTCAGCGTGCAGGTGCCGTCCAGCGACCTCGCGCTCAAGGGCGACGTCAAGCGCAACCCGGTCGTCGGCGTGTGGTCCACCACGGACAAGGGCGGACCGAACGGCTACGTCCAGGTCTCGCGCCTGGGGAACCCGCTGGTCAACGAGGTCGTGCTGCCGGCCGGGCTGAAGGACGCCTTCAACTCGCTGCCGCCGGCGAAGGACGCCGACATCCCCGCCGTCGTCCAGCGCGTCACCTCGCCCGAGGTGCCTCGCCTGCTGGAGAAGATCTACGGCCTCAAGGCGCCGGCCACTCCGCGCGACGACCTGGTCGAGATCTTCCTGAAGGGCATCGCCAAGGCCAACGGACCCATCAAGGCCGACCTGAACTCGCAGATCCTCAACAAGGACGCCGGCAAGCTGCGTCCGTCCGAGATGCTGCGGCTCAACATGGCGATCCCGCCGTCCAAGGACCCGAACCGGCTCGGCGTGATCGGCGGCGACCTGCAGGGCTTCCCGAACGGGCGGCGACTGGCGGACGACGTGGTCGACATCGAGCTCCAGGCTCTGGCGGGGGCGGCGTTGACCGGCAAGATCGTGCCGGCGCTGGCGGCCGGGGACAAGGTGGACGCGAACGACAAGCCGTTCCTCAAGTCGTTCCCGTACATCCCGCTTCCCACCAACGTGTCGGTGAACCAGGCGAACCTGCGCTGACCTCGTAATGAGCGGCCGCCCGCCCGTTCTCCCAGGCGGCCGCTCACCCCTCGGCGGACCCCTCTCCCGGTCCGCCAGGTGGGGCGCCCGGCCACCCACCCGCGACCGGCGCCCCACCCACAGCCATTCCAGCCCCGCCTCTCACCCCATCGAGCCCCGCCCTTCCAGGCCCCGCCTCTCACCTTTTCCAGCCCGCCTCCTCACCCCCTCGCCCTCCCTCCCAGGCCCGCCCCCACACCCCTCGCCCTCCCTGCCAGGCCCGCCCCACACCCCCTCGCCCTCCCTTTGAGCCCCCGCCCCCACACCCCCTTCCAGTGCCGTCACTCACCCCACCCACGCCGTCCCTCCCCCGCCGCTCTCCACGACCTCTCACCCGCAGCCTCTCCGCCCCACCACCCGCTGTGTTCCACCCGCCCCTTGCTCTACAGGCTCAAGCGCTTTGGCCCTAGACCCTCCGAGCCCGCGCACCGCCCCGCATGACTCCCCACCAAGAGCGCCACCCACCAGACCCGACCAACGGACAGGAGACCGGCATGCGAGCGCTCCTCATCAGCGGCGGTGTGGTCGCCGCAGCCGCCGCGATCTTCACCGCTGTGGCGATCTCCGCGCCCCCCGCCACAACCCCCACCGACCACCCCACCCAGCCCCAGGCAGAAACCCTGCAAACCAGGCTGAAGCGCCTCCCCCGCGACCACCGCTCCTGGGCCCAGCTGACCCTCCAGTACGTCGACCAGGCCAGAACCACCGGCGACCCGACCTACTACACCAAGGCGGAACAGGCCCTGAAGACCGCCACCCACCTGGCCCCGGAGGACGACGCCGTACTCACCGGCACAGCCGCCCTGGCCGCCGCCCGCCACGACTTCACCAACGCCGTCAAAACCGCCAAAAAAGCCATCAACGCCAACCCCTACGGCCCCACCGCCTACGGAGTGCTGGCCGACGCGCAGACCCAGCTGGGCGACCTCCCAGCCGCCACCCGCACCATCGACCGCCTGATGTCCCTCCGCCCCGGCGTACCGGCGTTCACCAGGGCGTCCTACGCCGCAGAACTCCGCGGCGACCTCCCAGAAGCCCGCAAACTCCTCACCTACGCCCTGAACGACGCCTTCACCCCGTCCGACCTCGCCTACTGCCGCTACTACCTGGGCGAACTCTCCCTGAGGTCGGGCGACCTCACCCAAGCCACCACCTGGTACGCCAAGGCCCTGGAAGCCTCCCCCGCGTTCACCCCCGCGATAGCAGGCCAAGCCCGAGTACTGGCCTTGTCCGGACAGATATCAGAATCTGTCAGCCGCTATCAAACAGTCGTCGAACGACTGCCCCTTCCCCAATACCTGGTCGAGTACGGCGAAGTCCGCATCAAGGCAGGCCTCACCCCCGACTGGACCCTCCTCCGCGCGGAGCAGCAGCTCCTCAAAGCCGCCGGAGTGCAGGACGACCTCACCTGGGCCGAGTTCGAGGCCGACCACGGGACAGCGGCGGCAGCCGTACGGCATGCCAGAGCCGAATACGCCAAGCACCCGAACGCCGTCGCCGCCGACGCCCTCGCCTGGGCCCTGCACCGCTCGGGGCGCGACGCAGAGGCGCTGCCGTACGCCAGGAAGGCCACCTCGACGGGGTGGCGCAACGCCTTGCTGTACCACCACCGGGCGGAGATCGAACGTGCCCTCGGCGTCCGCGGGACGGCGGCGTCGCTGGTGAGCCGGTACAACCCCCGCTTCGACCCGACCCTCCCCGCCCTCGCGAGGTTCTCATGAGACTGATCAGACTCGTCCTGGTGTCCGTCATGACGGGCCTGGTGCTGTCACTCGCCACGACCATCCTGCTGGTAACCCTCCCCGCCATAGCCCAAGCCAGCACCCTCCCGAAGCCCACCTCCCCCCTCACCACCTCCCCCTTCGCCACCTCCACCTCCACGACCGCCCGCCTCACCCCGTCCGCCCAGGCCACATCCACCCTGGCCGCCTCCACGACCGTCGCCTCGCTCACGCCCGCACTGGCCGCCGCTCCCCTAGCCACAACCCACGTCATGGGGCAGGGCACGAGGACCTCGTCACTCCGCCTCGACGCGGCACGCACCACCTCTGACCTCACCATCACTCGCCTCGCTGCTCTTACGACGGGTGGGGTGGCTGGGCGGGCTATGCATCCGCTGGGGAACTTCACCGTGAACCACTACAACGGCCTGCGTGTGTTCCCCGACCGGGTGGAGAGCACGGCGGTGGTGGATGCGGCCGAGCTGCCGACCCTCCAGGCCAGGCCCTCCGTACGGCCAGCCGGACAGCAGTGCGCCACCCTCGCCTCAGCCCAGCGCCTCACCGTCGACGGTGCGGCCGTGGCGTGGCGGGTCAGGTCGGCGCAGTTCGTGTACGCCCCAGGCCAGGGCGGGCTAGAGACCAGCCGGTTGACCTGCGAGCTCGTCGCCACCGCGCGCCCGTCGAAGGTCGTGGAGTTCGTGGACGGGTTCGAGCAGGAGCGCATCGGCTGGCGCGAGACCACGGCGTCGGGCAAGGGCCTGCGGGCCACCGTACCCGCCGAGAGCGTCAGCCATGAGCTGCGCACCTACCCGGACGACCTGCTGGCCAACCCGCTCGACCAGCGCACCGCCACGATCCGCCTGGACGGCCCGGCCATGGCGCCCGCACCGAACACCGCGCCGGTGGGTGGGCCGATCGGCGAGGCGCTGGCGTTCGTGGACAGGACGTTCACCGGGCTGGTGGGGGCGAATTCACTGACCGTGCCGCTCGGGCTGCTCGCGCTGGCGTTGGCCGCTGTGTTGGGCGCCGGTCACGCGCTGATCCCCGGGCATGGGAAGACCATCATGGCCGCCTACCTGGCCGGCCGCCGGGGCCGTCCCCGGGACGCGGTGGTGGTGGGCGCCACCGTCACGGCGACCCACACGGCGGGGGTGATCGTGGTCGGGGTGGTGTTGTCGGCGTTCTCGGCGGTGGCGGGCGAGTCTGTGCTGGGGTGGCTGGGGGTGGCCAGCGGGCTGCTCATCGCCGCAATAGGCCTCCACCTCCTCCTCACCAACGGCCGAACCTCGCTCCATGGTCACGGCCACGGCCACGGCCACGGGCATGGGCATGGGCATGGGCATGGGCATGGTCACGGCCACGGCCACGGCCACGGACATGGGCAGGGGCACACTGACGACATCGAGCCGGGGCGCGAGGACCACCGCGCCCATGACCTCACCCACACGCACGAGCACGACCCCAAGCGCGAGCACGCGCACGCGCAGGGGCATGACCACCTTCACGAAGATGAGCAGCAAGGTGGCGTCGCCGTACTCCTCAGTGAGGACGGACGCTCGGCCCAAGAGATCCCCTGTGATGCGGTGGAGCGGGGTGGCAAGAGGTCGTCTCGGCGGGCGTTGGTGGGGTTGGGGGTTGCGGGAGGGTTGGTGCCGAGTCCGTCGGCGCTCATCGTCCTGCTGGGCGCCATCGCGCTGGGCCGTACGTGGTTCGGCATCGCACTCGTCACCGCGTACGGGCTCGGCATGGCCGCCACCCTCACCGCCACCGGCCTGCTGCTGGTGAAGTTCGTCGATCGTTTGGAACGGCGGGCGTCGACGGGGAGTCGGTTGGCCGCACGCCTGTCAGCATTCGCGCCCACCGGGACGGCCGTCATGGTCGTCCTCCTGGGCGCGGGCCTGGCCCTCCGCTCAGCCTCCGGCGTCCTCTAACAGCCTTCCATTGGGGGCCGCAAACAGCGCACGCCAGCCCGAGGGCAGGCCAGGTCGCTTCCAGCGCAAAGCAACCCGGCCTGGGGCGATGCACGCAGAGCGGCCCAGAGAAGTAGAGCGGAGCGAAGGTAGGTGGGGGCGCTGTCAGGTGGGGCGGGCGGACGTGGAGCCTGTTGCGGGCGGCGGCTTGGCGCGGGTGACGAGTGGGCGCGGGCGTGGCGCGCGCCGACGTGGCGCAGGTGGCAGGCGGGCAGGGGGCGGGTAGCGGTTGTGGGCGGGCGAACGTGGGACAAGGAGCGGGCGGGGGTCGGTGAAGGCGGGTGGGTGAAGGCGCGCGGGGCAAGGCGCGCGGGGCAAGGCGCGCGGGGCAAGGCGCGCGGGGCAAGGCGCGCGGGGCAAGGCGCGCGGGTGAAGGCGGGCGGGTGAAGGGTCAGTCGATGTGAGGGAGGTCCGGGTCGTCGTAGTCGACGTCGCCCTCCTCGGCTCGGCGGAGTTTGATGTCCTCCACCCACGCCCCCGCGAACCGGCGCACCTCCACCCCCACGTCCATGGAGTCCACGAACTCCAACCGCGTCAACAGCTCATGTACGGAGAACCCCTCGTGATGCCCCTGTCCCAGGGTCTCCAGCTCCCGATACGAGTACAGGTGCGCCACCGACGCCACGCCCATCACGTCCTCGGCCAGCCCGCGGTCGTGGAGTGACCGCATCTTCAGCCCCACCGCGTCGTCCAGCCCCACGACCAGCAGATCACCACAAGCCACGGCCGGTCGGCGCAGGGATTCGCGAAGGATGGACAGCTCGCACCGCTGCCACGTCACCGGCTCCCCCACCAGGAACCGCGCCCGCCGCGGGGTCGACTCGACGACCACGGTGTCCAGGTCGGCCGCGTCAAGAGCCGCGACGAGCACCCCGGGCGGAGGCAGCTCACCCGCGGTGGCCAGCGTGACATCCTCGCCCCGCCCCACCAGACTCCCCAGCGAACCCAACGAACCGTCGCCGCTCCACGGACCGCCGCCATCGGCCGCGCCTCTGGAGACGACTTCCCTCCAGGCAGCGTCCCAGGCGTCGAGGTTCCGCGAGGAGCCGCCCTTCCGCCCCGTGTCTGACCTCGCGCGCTCTCGCGAACCACCGCGCTGGGAGCCGGCGGAGTCCCCCGGGGGACCACCCCTCTGGGTGCCGTCCGGCCAGGGCGCGTCCCTCGGGTCGCCGTCTCGCCGCGTCTCATCCGGCCGCGGCCCGCCCCCTCTCAGTGCCCCGTCGAACCACGGAGCACCGCCCCGCCACCGACCGGTCGGGAGCCCGCTGTCTCCCAACGCCCTGTCGAGCCACCCGCCCGGCGGAACGCTCCCCGAGCCGTCACCGATGCGCCCCTCGCCGAACGACGGAGCGTCCCGTGTGCCGCCACCTCTGCGCGCCTCATCGAACGACGAGGCGTCTTGCGGACCGTCGCCTCTGCGCGTCCCGCCGAGCCACTGAGCGTCTTGCGGACCCGCGCCCCTGCGCGCCTCGCCAAAGGACGGACCGTCGCCCCTGCGCGCCTCGCCAAACCACGGAGCGTCCCGTGCACCGTCGCCCCTGCGTGCCTCATCGAGCCACGGAGTGCCCCGTGAATCGTCGCCGTAGAGCCACGGGGCTTCGCGTGAGCCGTCGGCTCGCCAGGCGCCGTCTCTCCAGGTGCCGTCCTGGGTGGGGGCGGTGGTTCTGGCCGAGGTGTGGCGGGGCGGGGGGTAGCCGTGGGCGCGCAAGGCCGCGTCGCCGGCAATGACCAGTCCGTACGGCGAGCAGACCGGCAACACCGCCCGCAGCACCCGATCTTGGAAGGACATCTCCTAAGTATGCCCGCGCCGCTTACGCGTAGAAGGCAGGTCGTGACGCCCCGAGACGAACTCCTGGAACGCGATCTTGACCCGGATCACCGGACGCCGCCACCGTTCCTCGCGGTGGATGGCGCGGGCGAGCTTCCGAGGTGAGCGCCCGGCGAAGAACCAGTGGGACCAGGGCGATCCGGGCCGAGCCAGCCGTACGGCGCCGACCAGCAGGAGGGGCGGGACGAAAAGGCCCACCAGGCCGGTCCAGATCTTGCCCTTGAGGAGGGTCACGACAGCCAAGGCCAGATTTGTCACCAATATGCCCCAGGGGGCGACGAATCCGGCGATGTCGATGGACAGCGGGCGCAGGCCGATGAGGAGCAGGCCCGTCACGCCGACCGCGATGAACACCGCGTCGACCGAGGCCCGGCCCTCCTCCTCCCAATACACGTCGTGCAGGTGGAGGATCAGCGCGAACTCGTCCAGCACCAGCGCTGACCCGATCCCGAACACCGACGCGGCGACGGCGTACCAGACCTGCGACCCCGCGGACACGACGAGCCCCGCCACGCCGCTGACCAGCATCAGGACGACGCCGAAGACCACGTGGTGGATGTGCATCTCGCCCACGTTGACGTTGCGGAACCAGCCGATCTTGGCGCGGATCAGGCGGACGTTGATGCGGGTGCACACGAAGGCGACGATGAGCGCGACGAAGAAGCAGAACAGCGGAAGCCGTCCCGTATCGACGATGCGATCCTGCAACCAGTTCCCCATGACGTAGAACCTGATGCTACGAGCCTTTTGCGCACCGCCGCGCCAGACGCGGGGTGAACGGCCGGCCAAGCGTCACGTTCGGCTGCGGATTCATCCCGTCCCCGGTCGCCGGTCGGGTCACCGCGGTGAGCTGTCCGGGGTTGGCGAGGGGGATGAATCCGCGGCAAAGATTCCTAGGAGGCTCGGGCGCGCAATGCCTTCTGGTACTCCTGGATGATCAGTGCTTGGCGGACGTTGTCGCGGGCCTGGTCGTACGGCGGGGCGTCCTGTCCTGCCATGAGCTTGTACTGCTCGCGCAACCGGCGTTCCGAGAGGTCGAGCTTGGAGGCGTAGAGCTTGCTGAGCGCGGAGTCCAGCTCTGCGCCGCGCACCTGCGCGTAGGTGTACTGGTCGTAGGAGGGCACGCCTGGGAGGGGTCTGCCTGCGGCTGCGGCCTGCGAGCGGCGGGCGTTCTGGGTGGAGAGCTCTTGCTGGAAGGCCTGTTCTGTGACGTCGGTGATGAGTCCGGCCTCTCTGGCCCACATCCGTCGCGCCATCTCCAGTACGGCGGCGCCCACGGCCTTTTCTCTCAGCGCTTGCCGGGGGTTGGTGCCGTCGCGTGGCCGATCCCAGAAGCCGGGCCCGAGCTGCGTGCCGTACGTGGAGATGACCTCGCCGCGGAGGGTTTCCGCGGCACGCAGCACGGCGGCGCCGACGATCGGCTCGCCGTGGAGGGTGGTCACGGTCTGGTCAGGCGTGATCCCCAGGACCTGCGCGACGGGCGCGGACACGGAGAGCCCAGCGGGCGGGGAGCTGCTGGGAGCACCCGTTGCCTGCCCGCACCCCCCGAGCGCCAACACGCCCACGGCGACAAGCCCCACGCCCCACCACGCTCGCCACCGACGACGGATCGCGGAGAAGCCCCTAGGAGAGGAGGCGGGATGGGTCGGGGGCGTGGATGGACGTGATGTTGGCGGCGTGAGTGGGGCTGCCCGGTGGTTGGTTGGGGCTGGGTGTCTGGGCAGGGCTGGGGGTGAGGGCGGGGCCGCCCGGTGGGTGGGTGGGGGTGCCCAGCGGGCGGATGGGGGTGGGGCTGCCCGGCGGGGGGTTGGGGGTTGGGGATGTGTGGTGTGGCGCCGGGAGCCCCTCATGGGTCAGCCTGCGATCTGGAGGTCGAAGACGTGGAAGCCCGCGTCCGCCAATGGGCTGCCCGCCGGGAAGGTCACCGAGGCGACCTCCTTCCCCGGGTCCAACGGCACCGCGTACCCGAACACCGACACCCCCGACTCGGTCGTCTGCCCGGTCGCCGGGTTCTTGTAGCTGGTCTGGGTCCTGTTGTGGTAGCTCGCCCGAGCCACCACCACCCCACCGGCAGGCGCGGAAGCATCCCACTGGTCGCCGAAAAGCACCGTCTGCACAGCACTACTGCCATCCGCATACGTGACGGTGAAGTCGGCTGATCGAGCCTTCAGGCCACCGGCGCCGAGGAACACCAGCTTGCTCCCCCGCCCCACCACCCGAACGGTCTGACCAGCGGCCTTGACGTTGTCCGGCGTGCCGTACGCCCCGGGGTGCCACACGAAGTCGGCCCCAAGGACGGAAACACGCCCCCCAGGCACCAGACCCGCCTGCTCCAGCCCCTGCCCCGAGTAGGACCGCCCGGAGGTGGAGAACCCCCCGGTGTTCGGGTTGAGGTCGGACGAGACGCCGACGTTGTTGTACGCCGCCGAAACCGACGGGAAGACGACGGGAGCCACCGGAGCCCCCGAGTAGGCCCCACGAGAAACAGTGCTCACCGGGTTGCCCCAGTAGTCCTGACCACCCAGATCGTCGAGGAAGGTGCCGGTGCCGAGCGCAGGAGACCCGGCCAGCAGCTTGTACCCGTCCACGTCACCAGCACCGGTCGCCGTGCCCGGCGCGGCCAGCCCCGGATCCGTCACCACGGCCGACGCGTCAGCGGACGACGGGGTGACACCACCGAAGTACACGTTCGAGGCCACCGAGATACCAGGAGACGAAGGCAAGGCTCCGGAAGGCGCGTAGAAGATGTTGTTCACGATCTTGGAGTCCCCGGTCGGCACCGCGACGTCCAGCTTCTGCGAAGGGCAGAAGAACGTGTTGTTGTACAGCCGCAACGGACTCTTGTTGTCACCAGAGGCGTTGCCCACGATGCGGCAGTCGTCCTGCGCGATGTTGTACCGCAGGATCGCCGTCGCCTTGTAGTTGGGGAACTCGGTGCAACTCTGGCACCCCAGATAAAACCCGCCCGCATTGTCGTGCGAGTAGTTGTACTGGTAGACGCAACTCCCCTTGATCCCGCCGTCGCAGTCCCAGGCGGTGGAGTCGAAGATGGTCGGCCGCTGCCGAGTGACCTCGTTGTACTGAAAAATCGGGTCAATGGAGTTGATAGGCCACATCCCCGCGAAATTTCCGTCGACGTAGGGGTACTTGCCGGCCCCGCCCTCGTCGAACAGATTGTGCTCCACCAGCGGTCGGTCAGAGGCGTGCACCACGATGCCGTCCCCACCCACTGCCCTGATGGTGTTACGCGCGATGTACACGTTGCGGTGGTAGTCGTTGCCCTTGCGGCTGATCTTGATCCCGCCGCCACCGGTGTCGTGGATGTAGTTCCCGGTGATCGTGATGCCGTCGATCGGCCCAGGCCCGTTGTCCGGCGTCGCCTGGATGCTGATCCCCGCAGAATAGGCGAACCACGACGAGTTGGCCCCCGTCTTGTTCCCCCACCCGGCGACGTCGGAGATCTCCAGGTCCCGCAGGACGATCCCCGCCTTGGCCGCGGAGGTCGTCGAGTTGTACTGCACGCCGGTGCGCCGCGCCGTGGTGGCCGCCGGGTTGGTGACGTGCAGCTTCTCCAGCGTCAGGTAGCTGTTGTCGACCAGGTGCACGGCCCACTCGCCGCCGTCGCCCTGGATGATCGGCTTGGGCCCGTCGCCGTAGGAGGTGTAGGTGACGGGATGCTCCGCCGTACCCGATCCGACGGGTTCGAGGCGGCCGACGCAGACCGTCCCTGCCCGGAACTTGATCATGTCCTTGGCCCGCAGCGCGATGGCGTTGACGTCGGCGAGGGTGTTGAGCGGCTGGGCGGCATTACGGCCAGAGCCACCGGAGGCGGCCTGGCAGTCGACGAAGAAGTTGCGCGCCGCGGCCGCCGAAGCGGGCGTGGCGAACCCGAAGAGCATGACGACGAGGGCGAAGAGCGGGGCTAAGCGCATGTTTCCTCTCCCGGAGGGGGGTCAGGCGGAGCGGGACAGCGTGGCCGGAGAGACCTCGAAAACGAACGGCAGGCCGCGCGCGTAACGAGCCAGCTCGTCCAGCGCGCAGTCGGCCATCCTGGCCAGCTCGCCGCCGAGCGAACCGGCGATGTGCGGCGTCACCAGGACGTTGGGCAGGCCGTACAGGGGTGAATCGGGCGGCAGGATCTCGGGCTCGGTGTGGTCGAGCACGGCGTGCAGCCGTCCTGCGACCAGCTCGGCGGTGAGCGCGTCCTGGTCGACCAGCGCGGCGCGGGCGGTGTTGATCAGCGTGGCGCCGTCGCGCATGAGCGCCAGGCGCGCGGCGTCGATGAGGTGCCTGGTCTCCGGCAGGGCGGGCGCGTGCAGGCTGACCACGTCGCTCCTGCGGACGAGCTCGTCGAGCTCGACCCTGTCCACCCCCAGGTCTTCTTGCAGGTACGGATCACTGACCAGGACCTCCAGGTCGAAGGGGCGCAGCAGCTCGATCACCCGCCGGCCGATCCTGGAAGCGCCGACGACGCCGACCACCCGCCGGTAGTTGCCGAACCCCGGGAACCGGGCGTCCCAGTCGAAGGCACGGCGGTCCGAGGAGTAGGAGCGGGCGATCTCCAGCACGCGCTTGTTGGCGAACAGGATCGCCGCCAGCGTGAACTCGGCCACCGGCTCCGCGTTGGCCGCGGCGGCCGTCGAGACGGCCAGGCCGCGCTGCCAGGCCGCGTCGGTCACGTGGTGCTTGACCGAGCCCGCCGCGTGCACGACGGCACGCAGCCTGGGCGCCCCGGCCAGCACCTCGGCGGTGATCGGCGGGCACCCCCACGAGGTGTAGAGGACCTCGGTCTCCCGCAGGTCGGCCGTGGCGAAGTCGTCCACGACCAGGTCGAGGTCGACGTCCGCGATCGCCGCCAGCCGCGCACGGACGGGCTCGCTGAGCAGTCGAACGGCCACGCTCCGTGACATGGCAATGACGGTCTTGGGTCTGTACACAGCTTCCCCCGAAATCACTTGACGCTGCCCGCCGTCATCCCGGCCTTCCAGAAGCGCTGCAGCGACATGAAGACCACCAGCAGCGGCACCACGGACAGCAGCGATCCGGTGATCACCAGGCTGTGGAACTCGGGAAAGGCGTTGCCCTGCTTCTCCCAGGTGAACAGGCCCAGGCTGAGCGGGTACAGCTGCTGGTCGTTGAGCATCACCAGGGGCAGGAAGAAGTTGTTCCAGATCGCGGTGAACTGGAACAGGAAGATGGTCACGAACGCGGGCAGCAACATCGGCAGCGCCACCCGCAGGAAGGTGCGGATCTCGCCCGCGCCGTCCGACCTGGCCGCCTCGAGCACCTCGCCGGGCACGTAGCCCGAGGACAGCACCCTGGCCAGGTAGACGCCGAACGGGTGCACCAGCACCGGGATGAAGACCGCCCAGAACGTGTTGACCAGGCCGACCTTGGAGGCCAGCAGGTAGAGCGGCAGCGCGGTCGCCGTCGTCGGCACGAGCACGCCGAGCAGGACGACGCCGAACAGCTTCTCCTTGCCCCACCAGTGGTACTTGTCGAAGGCGTAGCCGCACATGACGGTGATGAAGGCGCTTGCCGCGGCTCCGACGCCCGCGTACAGGATGCTGTTGAGGTACCAGCGGAAGAAGATCCCGCCGTTCTCCGCGCTGACGTTGGCGATGTTGGCGAACAGGTTGAAGTCGCCGAACGCGAAGCCGGGCGTGGAGTAGAGGTCGGACTGCGACTTGGTGGCGGCGAACACCAGCCAGGTCAGCGGCATGAGGGTGTAGAGGGTGGCGACGATCAGCAGGACGTTGACCGTCGCGCGGGACATCCATCTCATCGTTTGCTGCTCCACCGGGTGACGAAGAAGGACATGAGGGCCGCGAGCAGCGCGAGCATGATCGAGGCAGCGCCGGCCTGGCCGTAGTCGTTGTTGCCGAACGCCTCGTTGTAGGCGTACATGTTCGGCGTCCAGGTGCTGACGATGCCGTCGCTGGCGTTGTCGAGCACGATCGGCTCGGTGAACAGCTGCAGCGAGCCGATGATCGTGAACAGGACGGTGGTGACCACCGCGCCGCGGATCAGCGGCACCTTGACCGACAGCGCCGTCCTGATCGGGCCGGCGCCGTCCATCCTGGCCGCCTCCAGCACCTCGGCCGGGATGGCCTGCAGGGCGGCGAAGTAGATGATCATGTTGTATCCGATCCACTCCCACAGCGCGATGTTGACCACCGCGCCGAGAGCGTGGTCACCGCCGAGGAGGTTCACGCCGCCGAGCAGGTCCACGATGGGGCTGATGCCGGGCAGGTAGAGGTAGAGCCAGATGAGCCCGGCGATCACCCCCGGGATGACGTGCGGCATGAACAGGGCGAGCTGGAAGAACTTCTTCGCCCTGGCCATGCCGGAGTCGAGCAGGAGCGCCAGGGTGAGCGCCCCGCCGATCATCAGCGGGATGTAGAAGACGCAGTAGCCCAGGATGACCAGGAAGCCGTCGGTGAACGCCCGGTCCTTCAGCGTCGCCAGGTAGTTGCCGAGCCCGACGAAGACCGTCTCCGCGCCGCCGAACCCGAGGCCGGAGGACTGCTCGCTGAACAGGCTCAGGTAGACCGCGTACGCCAGAGGCGCGATGATCACCGCCGCGAACAGCACGAAGAAGGGCCCGACAAACAGGGCGATGGCCCCTCTTCTCCGCCAGGTCTCTCGCATACCTCTCCCCAAGCCTCTACTGCTGAGCGACGTTGAGGCCGCGGCTCTTGATCTCGGCCACCGTCGCCGTCTGCACGGTGTCCAGCACGTCGGGGATCGTCGTCCCGCCCGTGGCCACCTTGCCCAGCGCGTCCTTGAACGAGGTCAGCGTCGCCACCATGCTCGGCCCCCACGCCCAGCCCGGCTGGATGGTGCCGTAGGACTCGGAGAACAGCGCGTAGATGTCCTGCCCGCCGTAGAACGCGGCGTCGAAGCTCTTGGAAGCCACCGGGACCAGGTCGGCGATCGCGGGGAAGCCGCTGGAGGTGCCCGACGACAGGCGCGCCGTCCAGGCCTCGGGCGAGCCGGTGAGCCACTTGATGACCTCGACGGCCGCCTTGGCGTTCTTGGAGTTCTTGGAGACGCCGAACGTGGTGCCGCCGAGCATGCCGCTGGCCGGGGTGCCCCAGTTGGGGACGGGCGCGATGGCCCACTTGCCCGCCTGGCCCGCGTGGTTGCCCTTCATGACGCCCGCGCCCCAGTTGGCGCCGACGTAGCCCCACAGCGAGTCGTCCTCGAAGGAGGCGTTCCACTGGTCGCTGAACGACGGCTGGACCTTGACCAGGTCGTCCTTGACCAGGCCCTGCCAGTAGTCGGCGACCTTCTTGGTGGCGGCGTCGTTGATGTTGACGCTCCAGGCGTCACCCGAGGTGCCGAACCACTTGGCGCCCGCCTGCCACGACAGCGCGGTCAGCACGCTGGGGTCGTCGGGGAAGAAGGTGGCGATGCGCGCCTTGGACGAGGCCTTCTTGACCTTCTCGGCAGCGGCCTTGAAGTCGTCCCACGTCTTGGGGACCTCGATCTTGTTCTTCTCGAACAGGTCCTTGCGGTAGAAGAAGACCTGCGGGGCGGCGTCCATCGGCAGCGACCAGGTCTTGCCGCCGAGCTCGACGAGGCTGAAGACGTTGGCCGGGTACTTGCCCTTGACGTCGGCGGTGTCGGCGGAGATGTCCTGGAGCGCGCCCTGGTTGACGAAGTCGGGCAGCTGCGGGTACTCGATGGACATCACGTCGGGGGCGTTGCCCGCCTTCACGGCGTTGGCGAACTTGGCGTAGCCGCCCGCGTTGCCCGACGGGACTTCCTCGAACTTGATCTGCACGTCCTTGTGCGTCTTGTTGAAGGCGTCGACGACCTGCTGCGTCCCCTTGGCCCAGCCCCAGAACGTCACCTGTGCCGGCTGGCCGCTCTCAGCGGAAGGAGCCCCACCACAGGCCGCGAGCAGGGTCATACCGGCCAGCAGCCCGGCCATGCCGGCGGCGGCGCGCTTTCGTTCCATGATTGCTCCTCATCGTTTCCGATCGCTAGAGCATCATTCGCTCAAAAGCGAAGCTCTGTCTAGGTTTCGATCAGTAACGAAATGAACGCGAAACAATCAGCGCAGCGGCGCGGTCGACTCGCGAACCCTGAGTTCAGGCAGCAAGGCTACGTGCCTGACAGGACTGCTCGACCCCTGCTCGATCCGGCGAACCAGCAGGTCAACCGCGCTCCGGCCCACCGCGGCCTTGGGCGGCGCGACGGCGGTCAGCGGCGGGTCGCTGAGCGCGGCCACCTCGTCGTCGTAGGCGACGATCGACACGTCGTCCGGGATCCGCACCCCGGCGATCCGCAGGTGCTGCACCAGCAGCAACGCGTCCTCGTCGTTGTGCACCAGCAGCCCGGTCACCCGGCCGGCCCCGATCGCCTCGACGACGTCGGAAACCTGCTGGCCGGACGGCCCTTCCTGGTCCACGCCGAACTCGCCGGGCACCTCCAGCCCCAGGTCGGCGACCGCGGACAGGAACCCGTGCCGCACCCTGGGCGCGGTGGGGCTGCGCCGCGTCACCATCGCCACCCTGCGGTGCCCGAGCTCGGCCAGGTGCCGGGTGCCGAGGAACGCGCCGTGCGCGTGGTGCGAGGCGGCCGCGTCGAGGAGCGAGGCGGATCCGCCCAGCTCAGCCCGGCGTTCGACGAGTACGGCAGGCACTCCGAGCCCGGCCAGCCACTCGGCGTGCGAGGCGTCGGGCTGCCTGCTCGGCGTGAGCAGCAACCCCTCGACCCCGCCGTCCACGAGCTGCTGGGCCTGCTTGCGGTCCTCCAGGTCGTCATAGCGGGAGACGCCGAGCACCAGCCGGGCGCCGAGCCGTTCCGCCTGCTCACGGGCGCCCCGGATGACGCTGGGGTAGTAGTAGGTCGCCGAGGGCACCAGCATGCCGATCGTCAGCGATCGATCGCTCGCCGGACGGGGCGTCTCAGCGGCGGCGGGCAGCGTGATCCCGCCGTGCACCCGGTGCACCAGACCCTGTCCCGCCAGCGTTTCCACGTCCCTGCGCAGGGTGACCATGGAGACGCCGAGCCGGTCGACCAGCTCGGCCAGCCGGACGGATCCGCGCTCGCGAACCTCGCGGAGGATGAGTTCATGGCGCTGCTCGACGAACACGGGGCTCCTTCGATCGGTGGACCGGACCGATCCTAACGGACGCGCTTTCGTTTATGAACGTTTACTTTCATTCGATCAACCCTGCTTGACGGGCAAGGCTCGCGGCCCTAGCGTTCGGAAAGCCCTTTCCAAACGCTCGGAGTCGCGATGTTCCCCCTGCCAGAAGAGGACCGCACGCTCAGCCCCCTCACCGGCTGGACCCGCAGGCACTGGGCGGCGGTGGCCGACGGCCTGCTGGCCGCGGTGGAACCCTATCGTTCGGCCGACGGCGCGGAAATCCGTCTTCCCGGGCGGGCGAGCTGGACCGAGTGCGACGGTATGGAGGGTTTCGCGCGCACGTTCCTGATCGCCGCGTTCCGGGTGGCGGGTGGCGGCCCTTCCGCACTGCTGCAGCCGTACAGGCAGGGGTTCGTCACCGGGCCTGACGTCTGGCCGTCTGTGGTCGAGAAGCACCAGCCCATGGTCGAGGCGGCGTCGCTGGCGCTCGGCCTGTGGCTGACCCGCGAGCACCTGTGGGACACGCTCTCCGACGGCGAGCAGGAGCGGCTGGCCGCCTACCTGGCCACGGCGTTCGACCGCGAGCCCGTCGACAACAACTGGTGGCTCTTCCCGGTGACCGTCGGCGGCTTCCTGGCGAGCGTCGGGCGACACCAGAAGGCCGCCCGCGAGGCGATCGAGCGCGGGCTGGCCAAGATCGAGCCGTGGTACGTCGGCGACGGCTGGTACACCGACGGCGCGCGCCGCTCCTTCGACCACTACAACGGCTGGGCGATGCACCTCTACCCGGTCCTGTACGGCCTGCTGTCCGGCACCGCGATGCCGGAGCACCGGGCCAGGCTGCGCGAGTTCCTGGGCAGCTTCTCCCTCATGTTCGGCGCCCACGGCGAGACCCTCTACATGGGCCGCTCGGTCACCTACCGCTTCGCCTCCGTCGCCAGCCTCATGCTGGGCGCCGTCACCGGCGACACCCCGCTCTCCCCCGGCGCGACCCGCCGCCTGGCCTCCGGGGCGGTCAAGCACTTCCTCGAACACGGCGCGCTGTCGCCCGAGGGCCTGCTGACGCTCGGCTGGTACGGCCCGCACGAGCCGTCGCTGCAGGACTACTCGGGCTCCGGCTCGCCGTACTGGGCAGCCAAGGCCTTCGTGGGGCTGCTCGCACCCGCCGACCACCCGCTGTGGACCGACGTCGAGGAGGCGGCGCCCGAGGGCGTGCTGCCCGTCCCCGGCGCCGGGCTCATCGCCCAGAACGCCGGCGGCATCGCCAGGGTCGTCAACCACGGCAGCCAGCACCACGTGGGCGACCCGCTCTACGACCGCTACGCCTACTCCACCCACACCGCGCCGACGACCGCCGTCGCGGACAACCACTTCGGCCTCGTGCGGGAAGACGGTACGGTCACCCCGCGCGGCACCATCACCCCGCGCGGAGCAGGGCGCGCCGGCGAGCTCG
This sequence comes from Nonomuraea sp. NPDC050556, assembly GCF_044457355.1. NCBI lineage: Bacteria > Bacillati > Actinomycetota > Actinomycetes > Streptosporangiales > Streptosporangiaceae > Nonomuraea > Nonomuraea sp. NPDC050556. The sequence goes on from NZ_JBITGU010000002.1 coordinate 244,949, forward strand.
TCTGGGCGGCGTCCTCCTCCTCGGCCGGCGTCGACAGCGTGAGCGTGGTCAGGGGCGCGGTCGAGGTCCGCGCCCACCGCGTGCCGCCGGGCTCCGCCGTACGGCAGAGCGGGTGGGCCATCACCGGCGAGGAGCTGACGTCCGTCCTCCTGCCGCTGTACGGCTTCGCCGAGGAGAAAGTCGAGCTGGTCGAGGACGGCAGCGCATTTGGAGCTCCCGCTTTGGTACCCACACTTACCGGGACAACCCCGACAGGATGGGCCATATCTGCCGCAGTTCTGGCCACGCGGGGCGCAATTTACGGCGAGCCGCCTGAGGTGAATGTGAGCGACCATATCGTTCTCACGTGGCCGGACGGAATCCGAATCGCTTTCCAGTGGGATAGCCTTTTCCCGGAATTCACTACCCAATAAGGGATATTCGCGCAATGGTGGGATAATGCAGTACGACTTTCCCTCCATCCTCGCTCTGGGCATTGTGGCGGCGTCCCTGAGCCTGTCGGCCGTACTCGGCCTACGCCTGCGCCGCCTCCAACTCCATCAAGACGACGCGGTCGCCAGAGCACGCGACCGCTTCGCCCGCGACGCCCACGACCTCGTCGGCCACTGGCTCATGCTGGCCAGCATGAAAGGCGAGCTGGTACTCCAGCGAGCCGGCGCCGACCTCACGCCCGACCTCGCCGACATGGTGCACGCCGTCAGGTCCGCAGCCGGTGAACTGCGCGACCTCACGTCCACCTACCGCGGCATCTCACTCCGGGAGGAGGCGAGCAGGGCCGGTGAGGTGCTGGGTGACTTCGGCGCCCCCTGCGACGTCCAACTCCCGGAGGAGGAACTGTCGCGGGAGCACAGCTCGCTCCTGGGAACGGTGGTGCGCGAAGGGGTGACGAACGTGTTGCGCCACAGCCGCGCCACCCACTGCTCCATCAGGGTTTTCAAGGACCACGGATGGGTCTGCCTCACCATCGAGAACGACGGGGCCGACACCGTACGATCGCGCTCCGGCCAGGGGTTGGGCAATCTCGACAGCCGCGCCGGCGAGCTCGGCGGGCGAGTCACCACCGACCTCCAGAAAGACGGACATTTCCGCCTGACTGCCCAGATACCTCCTGGTAGGCGGGCCTGTCAATAGTGCATTACTCATACCCGACCGATGCATTTTGTCACTAGGAACCCCGGGGGTTATCCGCAATTCTTGCCTCTAAGCGAGCAATAGAGGAGGCAAGGTGTTTGAACAGTACGAACTCCACTGCCTTGCCAACCCCATGTTTTATGACGCTTTTTCGCAGGAACAGATGGAACGTGCAGACTTTCCGATCTGCTCCCGTTCTGTCCCCGAGGGATGGGCGCACCAGCCGACCGACACGTGGATGCACTACGCCCCCGACGGCCATCAGACGCCGTCGCAGGGCTGGAAGATCCACGTGTCCGCCGGCCTCGACGACGCCGAGCGCGCCCTGGACGTGGTCTGGGAATACTGCGTAACCCACGCTGTGCCGTTCAAGTTCCTGCGCAGCCGCCCGGTGATGACGATGCTCAACTCCAAGTCGGCGGACCGCGCCTCCAGCGGGAAGCTCGTCACCGTCTACCCGTCGGACACAGCCCAGTTCGAGACCGTTCTCAAGGAGCTCGACGCGTTACTCGCCGGGGTGAGCGGGCCGTACATCCTGAGCGACCTGCGCTATGGCGAGGGCCCCCTGTACGTCCGCTACGGCGGGTTCGCCGCACGGCGGACGCTGGGCGAGAACGGCAGGCTCGTCCTGGCCATCGAGGACGGCGAGGGAAAGCTCGTCCCCGACGTGCGCGGCACCGGATTCGCGCTGCCGTCCTGGGTGGAGCTACCGGCGTTCCTGCAGCCGCACCTCGACGCGCGTAACGCCGTCACCACCCTCGACCTGCCCTACCGCATCGAGAGCGTGCTGGCCTTCTCCAACGGCGGCGGCGTCTACCTCGCCACGGACACCCGGAACGGCGAGAGCGTCGTGCTCAAGGAGGCTCGCCCGCACGCCGGGCTCGACGCCGCCGAGCGCGACGCCGTCACCCGGCTCGCGCACGAGCGCACCATCCTCGAACGGCTCGCCGGCCTCGACGCCGTGCCCGCCTTACGCGACTCCTTCACGCTCGGCGACCACCACTTCCTGGCCATGGAGTTCGTCGACGGCAACCCGTTACAACGCAAGATCGTCCAGACCTACCCGCTGACCACCGGGGAGGACCTCACCGCCTACACCGCGTGGGCGCTGGACATGGTGGAGCGTGTCGACGCGGCCGTCGAGGCCCTGCACGGACGCGGAGTCGTCTTCGGCGACCTGCACCCCAACAACATCCTGGTCACCGCCGAGGGTCGCGTGGTCCTCATCGACTTCGAGGTCTCCACGCTGGTGGCCGACGACGCGGCGCTCATGCTGGGAAACCCCGCCTACGCGGCGCCGCGCGACTGGCGCGGCATCGACGTCGACAGGTACGCCCAGGCCTGCCTGCGGCTCAACCTCTTCGCCCCGCAGGCCACCATCATGCTGCCGCTCGACAAGGCCAAGGTGTTCCACCTGGCCGAGATGGTCAGCGACGTCTTCCCCCTCCCCGAGGGCTACCTGCGTGGGGCGGTGCGGACCATCGCCGGACAGCACTCGACGACCGGCCACTGGCCGTCCGTCCGCGCGGCGATGGTCCGCTCTCTCGCGGCGAGCGCGACGCCCGACCGCGACGACCGGCTCTACCCCGGCGACCCGGCCCAGTTCCAGCCCGGCGGCAGCCTCAATCTCGCGTACGGCGCGGCCGGCGTGCTCTTCGCGCTCGAAGCCTCCGGCGCGCCACGCCGTCCCGACCACGAGGACTGGCTGCGCAAGCACCTCACCGACGTAGGACCAGGCATCGGCTTCTACGACGGCGCGCACGGCGTCGCCTACGTGCTCGACCTGCTCGGCCACCGGCAGGACGCGCTCGACCTGGTCGAGGCGAGCCTGTGGGAGCAGTGGGAACTGCTGGAGCTCGGCCTGTTCTCCGGCCTGGCCGGGGTGGGGCTCAACCTGTTGCACCTGGCCGGCCGTACCGGAGAGAACGGGCTCGCCGACGCGGCCGCCCGCATCGTGGACGTCTGCGCCGACCGCCTCGGCGGCCCCGGCGACGTGCCCGAGATCAGCGGCGGCGACCACCCCAGGGCCGGGCTCATGTACGGCTCCGCCGGGGTCGCCCTGCTCTTCCTCCACGCCTACGAGCGCACCGGCGACAGCGGGCTGCTCGACAGGGCGGCCGACGCGCTCCGCCAGGACCTGCGCCGATGCGTCCTGGCCTCGGACGGCTCGCTCCAGGTCAACCAGGGCTGGCGCACGCTGCCCTACCTGGACGAGGGGTCCGTCGGCATCGCGCTCGTGCTCGCGAGATATCTGGAGCACCGGGCGGACGCGGAGTTCTCGACCGCGCTCGCCGACGCCAGGCGGGTCACCGACGGCGAGTATTTCGTCCAGTCCGGACTGTTCACCGGCCGCGCCGGCATGATCGCCGCGCTGGCGGCGCTGGGCGGCGGGCGGGACGACCTGGACCGGCTGGCGCGCGGGCTCGACTGGCACGCGCTGCCGTACGCGGGAGGCCTGGCCTTCCCCGGCAACCAGCTACTGAGACTTTCCATGGACCTGGCAACAGGAACAGCAGGGGTGATGTTCGCGCTGGCACGGGCCCGCGGCGAGCACACGGCGACCCTGCCCTTCATCGAGCCGCCCGGCGGCGGTCCAAGGCAAGGAACCGCCGGACGGCTTCGCGCCCACCAGCCACGAAAGGAGGTGTAACGACATGGTACTTCTCGACCTGCAGACCCTGGAAGCCCCCGGCGGCGGAGGGGGCGGCGGAGGCGGCAGCACCCTGACGGTGCTCGGCTGCGAGTCCCACCACCCCAGCAACCTGAGCTTGCTCCTGTGCCACTAGGCGCAGTCAACGCAACGTCCCGAAAAGCCACCAGTGGAAGGTAAGACGACATGGTACTTCTCGACCTGCAGACCCTGGAAGCTCCCGGCGGCGGTGGCGGCGGCGGTGGCGGCAGCACCCTGACGGTGCTCGGCTGCGAGTCCCACCACCCCAGCAACCTGAGCCTGCTGCTCTGCCACTAGCGGGTGCCTGAAGCCCGGGACCCACAGGTGATGGGTCCCGGGCCTTCGCACAGCACCCCCGGTCGGCCTTGCGGGGTTCGTCCCGGCGATCCGTACGGCCGGCACACCCGGACGACACCCGCCACCTCTGCCCTGGCGGAAGATGCGCGCGGCATCACCGCAGGCGAACCACCCACAAAGGGAGCCCCTTTGGGGGTGACTCCCCTTGGGGGTTGTTCCCTCTGTAAGAGGCTGTCCCCCTGTTAAGGGGTTGCTCTCGCCGAAGGGTTGGCTCGCTCCAACAGGGCGGGTGGTGGGTTGTCGGACGGGTGGTTGATCGCTGAGCTAGCCGGGTCGGAAAGGGGGAGCCGTGCGAGCGGCTGATCGGTTGGTGGTGCGCACGTTGCGCCAGGCAGGCGCCTGGCCCGCCGTACTCGCCATCGCCTCCGTGGCCGCCTCGGCGGCGGTGCTGGCGCTCCCGGCCCTCGTGGGGCGGGCCGTGGACAGCCTCATCGCCGGACCACCCACCCAGACCACCTGGATCATCCTCACCGCCGCCACAGCGGCAACGCTCGTCGTCTGCGATGGCCTGGCGGCCTGGGCCTCGGGCGCGGGCGGCGCGCGAGCCACCGCCTGGGTACGGCGGCGCGCGATCCACCACGTCCTCGGCATCGGCCCCCGCATGACGCGCCGCTTCACCGAGGGCGACCTGACCACCCGCATAGGACTCAACGCCGACGAGGCGGGCCGCGCCCCCGACGCGATCGTCACCGGGGTGAGCATGGTGCTCCCATCGGCCGGTGCGCTCGTGATGCTCGTCCTCATCGACCCGTGGCTGGCGCTGACGCTGGTCGCGGGCCTCGTGGTGATCGCGCTCCTGCTGCGCGCCTTCCTCAGGACCTCGACCGCGATCGCGAGCGGCTACCAGGAGGCGCAGGCGGACCTGGTGAGCAGGCTCCTCGACGCCCTGTCCGGAGCCCGCACCATCGCCGCGGCGGGAACCGCCGACCGCGAGGCCGACCGGGTGCTCGGAGTGCTCCCCCGGCTGCGCGTGCACGCCTTCGGCCTCTGGCGCGCCAACGCCGACGCGGGTGTGCGCGCCGGGCTCGTGGTGCCGGTCCTGGAGATCGCGGTGTTGTGCGCCGGTGGGCTGCGGCTCGCCTCGGGCGAACTCACCGTGGGCGAGCTGTACGCCGCCGCCCGCTATGTCGTGCTCGGCGCCGGGCTGGGCGCCGCGATCGGCCAGGTCGCCGGTCTCGCCCGCGCCCGCGCCGCCGCCGCCCGCGTGGTGGAACTGGCCACGGAACCCGTCCTCAGGTACGGCACGCAGCCCCTGCCCCCGGGCCCTGGGCGCCTGGACCTGCGCGGGGTACGCGCCCCCGGCCTCGACGGCATCGACCTCTCGGTGCCGGGCGGCGCGTGCGTCGCGGTGGTGGGCCGCTCGGGAGCGGGCAAGTCGCGGCTGGCGGCGGTGCTCGGCCGGTTGGCGGACCCGGACGAGGGCGAGGTGCGCCTGGACGGCACGCCGCTGAGGGTGCTGCACCGCGACGCCCTGCGCACCGCCGTGGCGTACGCCTTCGAACGGCCGGCCCTGCTCGGCCACACCATCACCGACACCCTCACCCTCGGCCTCCCCACCCCACCCCCAACCCCGAAGACCCCTCACCGCCAGAAAACCCCGAAGACTCCGAAGGACCCAAAGGACCCCAGGAGACCGGAAGCCCTCGAGACCCTCCCACCGCTGACCCCCGCAGCCCGCGTGGGCGGGGCCCGGCGTGCTGGGGATCGTGGGGCGGGCCGTACCGCACAGGAGGAAAAGGGCGGGCGGCACGCGGTGAAGCCCTCGGGCCCCAAGCAGTGGGTCGAGGCGGCGGCCAAGGCCGCGTGTGTGGACACGTTCGTCAGGCGGTTACCGCAGGGCTACGACACCCCCCTCGACGACGCGCCGATGTCCGGCGGCGAGCGCCAGCGCCTGGGCCTCGCCAGGGCGTTCGCGCACGGCGAGCGGGTGCTGATCCTCGACGACGCCACCTCCAGCCTCGACACCGTGACCGAGCGCGAGGTGAGCGCCGCCCTGACCGGCGAGCTGGCCGGCCGTACCAGGATCGTCGTCACCCACCGCGTGGCCACGGCCGCCGCAGCCGACCGGGTGGTCTGGCTGCAGGACGGCCGGGTGCGCGGCCACGACACGCACGGCGTGCTGTGGACGGACCCCGACTACCGCGCGGTGTTCCAGGCGGAGACCCCATGAAGAAACGTTCGCGCAGGGCCCATATGCGCCGCCGTACCTTCCAGAAGCCACCCCAGAAGCCGATGCCGATGCCGATCCAGCGACCCCCCAGGCGCAGGGAGCGCTGGGTGGAGTTCGTGTGGGAGTCGATCGCCCGCCGCCCGCACCTGCTGTCCACGCTGGCCGTCTGGTCGCTGGCCGAGTCGCTGCCCGGCTTCCTGCTCGGCCACGCCATCGCCCGCGCCGTCGACGACGGCTTCGCCGCGCACGACCCCCGCGCCGGGATGGTCTGGCTCGGGGTGCTCGGCGCCGCGTGGCTGGTCGGGGCGTGGGGCGCCAGGCAGACGGTCATGACGGTGGCCGCGATCGTGGAACCGTTCAGGGAGGAGCTGCTGACCCGGGTGGTCACCGGCGCCCTGTACGGCAGAGCGGACACAACGGCGGTGACCCGGTCGAACCTCCAGGTCGAGCTAGCCCGAGACGCCCTGGCCACGGTGATCACGGTGGTCAGGACGTTCCTGTTCGCCATGGTGAGCGTCGTGCTCGGGCTGGCGACGCTGATCCCCCAGCTGCTCGTGCTCGTGGTGCCGCCGCTGCTGATCGGGCTCGGCCTGTTCGCCGCCTCGCTGCCCGCGCTGGCCCGCCGCCAGCGCGACTACCTGCTGGCCGACGAGCGCACCACCCAGGCGGTCACCGCGATGACCGCCGGGCTGCGCGACATCACCGCGGCCGGGGCGGAGGAGCGCGTCGGGGCCGGGATCGCCGAGCGCGTCGACGGCCAGGCCGACGCGGGGACGCGCCTGGCCAGGATGACCGGGGTCAGGACGCTGGCGCTCGGCGTGGGCGGCTGGCTGCCGGTGATCCTGGTGCTGGTCGCGACGCCATGGCTGGTGGAGGGCGGCGCGACGGCCGGGGTGATCCTGGGCGCGCTCGCGTACGTGTCCCAGTCGCTGGTCCCGGCGCTGAACAACCTGTTCGAGAGCCTCGGGGTGAGCGGGGTACGGCTGGGCGTCTCGCTGGGCCGGGTGCTTGAGTCGTCGCCGCTTCCCGGGCCGCGTGCCGTACGGGAGCGTGGGCGTGGCGGCGGGGTGCGGCTGCGCGGGCTGCGTTTCGCGTACGGCGAGCGGGCGGAACCGGTGATCGACGCCCTCGACCTCGACGTGCGCGACGGCGAGCACCTGGCGGTCGTGGGGCCGAGCGGCATCGGCAAGTCGACGCTGGCCTCGCTGATCGCCGGGGTGCTGACCCCGCAGCGCGGCTGGGTGCTGGTCGGCGGGGTGCGCGCAGACCTGGCCGACCCGCGCGAGCGCACGCTGGTGCCGCAGGAGGCGTACGTCTTCAAGGGCACGCTGATGGAGAACCTCACCTACCTGGGCGACGGCGACGTGGCCGCCGCGGTGCGCGCCGTGGGCGCCGAGGCGCTGGTGGAGCGGCTGGGCGCCGAGGTCGACCCGGCCGAGCTGTCGCCGTCGGAGCGCCAGCTGCTCACCCTGGTGCGCGCCTACCTGTCCCCGGCCAGGCTGGTGATCCTCGACGAGGCGACCTGCCACCTGGACCCGGCGGCCGAGGCCCGCGCCGAGGCGGCCTTCGCCCGGCGCGGCGGCACGCTCGTGGTGATCGCGCACCGGCTCAGCTCCGCGCTGCGCGCCCAGCGGGTGCTGGTCATGGACGGCACGGGCGTCACCTTCGGCACCCACGACGAGCTGCTGGAACGTTCGGCGCTCTACGCAGACCTGGTCGGCCGGTGGAGTCCCGCGGAGACAAGGGAGCCTGTCCCGTGATCTACCCACCGGCCGACCGGCACAACGGCGACGACCCGTACCAGTGGCTGGAGGACGCCCACGCCCCGGCCACGCACGTCTGGTCGGACGCCCAGGACGAGCTGTGGGACACCTACGCGGAGACCCTGCCCGGCAGGGAGGCGGCGCTGGCCCGCGTGCGCGAGCTGTCGTCAGCCGGGATGGTCGGCGCGCCGGTGTGGCGGGGCTCGCACTCCTTCCACGTGCGCCGCGGGACCAGGGAGAACCACGCGGTGCTGCACCGCGACAACGCGCCACTGCTCGACCCCAACCTGCTCGACCCGACGGGGGCGACCGTGCTCGACGACTGGCAGCCCGACCTGGAGGGCCGGCTGATGGCCGTCCAGCTCTCGCGCGGCGGCAGCGAGCGCTCGGTGATGTACGTCGTGGACACCGGCTCGGGCGGGCTGGTCGAGGGGCCGATCGAGGGGTGCCGCTACTCGCCGGTGGTGTGGCTGCCCGGCGGTGGCGCGTTCTACTACGTGCGCTCGCGTGAGGTGTGGCTGCACCGGGTGGGCACGCCGGTGGCCGAGGACCTCTCGATCATGGCGGGCGACGCCTCCTACGGGCTGGCCTCCAGCGCGGACGGCCGCTGGCTGGTGGTCTCCGCCGCCTACGCCACGCGCAACGACGTGTGGCTGGCCGACCTCGACGAGTCCGGGCCTGAGCGGCCCCGGCTGCGTGCCGTACTCGAGAGCGGGACGCCGGCCAGGACGGCGCCCTGCGTCGGCAGGGACGGGCGGCTCTACGTGGTCACCGACCTGGAGGCGCCGTGCGTGCGGCTGTGCGTGGCCGACCCGGCCACCCCCGGCGACTGGCACGAGCTCGTGCCCGAGGACCCGGAGGCGGTGCTGTCGGGTTACGCGGTGCTCGACGGCCCGGCGCTGGAGCGGCCGCTGCTGCTGGTGTCGCGGCTGCGCGACGCGGTGGCCGAGCTCGCGCTGCACGACCTGGCCACCGGCGTACGGCTGCGCGAGGTGGATCTGCCGGGTCTCGGCTCGATCGGGAACCTCGGCACCAGGCCGGAGGGCGGGCACGAGGCGTGGTTCACCTACACCGACCACGTGACGCCCTCGACGGTGTTGCGGTTCGACGCGGCCGACGGCTCGCTCACCGTGTGGGAGGAGCCGCCCGGCGCGGTCAAACCACCGGACATCGTGACGACCAGGATGGAGTACGCGTCGGCGGACGGCACGTCCGTCCCGATGGTCGTCCTGTCCCGCTCCGGCGACACCGGCCCGCGGCCTGCGATCCTGTACGGCTACGGCGGTTTCGGGAAGTCGCTCGCCCCGGCGTACTCGACCTACATCCTGCCCTGGCTGGCGGCGGGCGGCGTGTTCGCGCTGGCCGGGGTGCGCGGCGGCGGCGAGCGCGGCGAGAGCTGGCACCAGGCGGGACGCCGCGAGCTCAAGCAGAACAGCTTCGACGACTTCCTGGCAGCCGCCGAGACGCTGATCGAGCGGGGCTGGACGACGTCCGAGCAGCTCGGGGCGTGCGGCGAGTCGAACGGCGGCCTGCTCGTGGCCGCCGCGATCACGCAGCGGCCCTCGCTGTTCGCGGCCGCGGTCTGCTCGGCGCCGCTGACGGACATGGCCAGGTACGAGCTGTCGGGGATGGGCGCGTCGTGGCGCGCCGAATACGGCACCGCTGCCGACCCGGTGGACCTGCGGCGGCTCATGGCCTACTCGCCGTACCACCGGGTGCGTGCGGGCGCGCGCTACCCGGCCACGCTGCTGACCGTCTTCGACGGCGACACCCGGGTGGACCCGATGCACGCGCGCAAGATGTGCGCGGCGCTGCAGTGGGCCACCTCGGGACCCGGCCCCGTGGTCCTCCGCCGCGAGGAGCACGTCGGGCACGGCGAGCGGTCGGTGAGCAGCGGCGTCAGGCTGGCGGCCGATCTTCTGGCCTTCCTCGCCGCCCACACCGGCCTACGGCTTTCTTGAGCGCCACCGGTCGAGCGCCGCCGGCCAGAGCCACCCCGCCTCCCTGGCGATCTCGATCGCCTCGATGCGGGTTCTGGCGCCGACCTTGGTGAGGATCCGCGCCATGTAGTTGCGGACCGTTCCACCGGAAAGGCAGAGCCGCTCAGCGACATCCTCAACGGTCGCCCCCTCTGCGACCACGCCGAGCACGTCCAGCTCGCGCGGCGTCAGCGGGTTCTCCGGCGCTTTGAGCGCGGCGACCGCCAGCTCCTGGTCGATGACGCGCTCGCCGGAGCTCACCCGCCTGATGCCGTCGACGAGCTCGGCAGGGCTGATGTCCTTGACGATGAATCCGCTGGCGTTGGCCGCCAGAGCGCGGCGCAGCGCCGTCGGGGTGGCCATTCCGGTGAGGATGACCGTGCGGCAGGAGGGTAGCTCCCTGTGCAGGTCGGCTGTGGCGGTGAGCCCGTCTGTGCCCGGCAGTCCGATGTCGACGAGGGCGACGTCCGGGCGGTGACGTAAGGCGGCTTCGACGAGATCGTCGCCGTTGGCCACCTCCTCCACCACGCGCATGTCGTCCTCGCGGGACAGCAGAGCGTTGAGCGCACCCCTGATGAGATGCATATCCTCGGCGATCAAGATGCTGATGTCCGGCAACCTGTCCCCCTTGTCCCGTAGGCCCTACAAGAATGCAGGCCTACGGGGGCTCTTGGGAACACACAGCGCCCAACTGGTGACTATCAGCTATTTTCGGCGGCAATAACGGCGTTCCGGAACAGCATCGCGACCGTAGTCGGCCCGACCCCGCCGACGCGCGGCGTGATCGCCCCGGCGACCTGCTCGACGGACTCGTCGACGTCCGGGAGAAGCTTTCGTCCCTCGTAGCGCACGCCGCCGCCGATGACGACCGCGCCCGGCTTGACATGCTCTGGCTGGATGATTCCTGGAACTCCAGCCGCCGCGATGAGGATGTCGGCGCGTTGCGTATAACGGGCCCAGTCGGGGACGCCGGTGTGCACGACGGTCACGGCCGCGTTAGCGGTGGGTCGCTTCTGGCTCAGCATCATGGCCAGCGGACGTCCCAAAGTCGCCCCGCGGCCCAGGATGACCACCTCGCGACCGGACACCGGGATCTCGTAATGGGCCAGCAGCGCCTCGATGCCGGCCGGGGTGCACGGCAGCGGGCCGGGCATGCCGAGGGCGAGGCGGCCCATGTTGAGCGGGTGCATGCCGTCGACGTCCTTGTCGGGGTCGACGGCCTGCAGGGCGGCGTCGTAGTCGAGGTGGCCGGGCACCGGGTACTGCACGAGCAGCCCGTGCACGGCCGGGTCGTCGTTGAAGGCGGCGATGGCCTGGTGCAGGTCGTCCTGGGTGGCGTCGGCGGGCAGGTGGGCGTGCGGGGAGACGAAGCCCAGCTCGGCGGCCTGCCGCTGCTTGATCCTGATATATCCGGCGCTGGCGTCGTCGTCGCCGACCAGGATCGTGGCCAGCGACGGGCTGACGCCCTTGTCCTTGAGTACGGCGACGCGGGTGGAGACCTCGGCGAGGATGCGCTCGGCGACGGGGCCACCGGGCAGGAGTCTGGCGGGCATGCGACTACCTCACCGCGGAGCCCAGGCGGTCGGCTCGCACGGCAAGCTCCCCGATGGTCGATTCCATCCTCTGGCCGCCAGTCACGCTCCCTTCCAGGATGCCAGAACCTGAAACGAAAGCAGCCGTCAGGGCGACAGAGCGGATATGAGCACGCCGCAGGACGACCCGTTGACCGCCGAGCTCCGCGGCCTGCTACCTGGGCTTTTCGACACGGCTTGGGCGGAGCTGTCGCAGGTCCAGCCGCGGATGACGGCGTGGCTGCGCGACACGGTGCGTGCGGAGGTCGACACCCACGCCGACGCGTGGCTGCGCGCGACGTCGACGCAGATCGCACGGTTGCGCGAGGCCAGAGCCCTCCAGCCCGCCATGTCCGTGGCGTACGACGACGGCTCGGGGTACGAGGCGGAGCTGTCTCCCTACGGCTCCTACCTCGCGAGAGCGCTGACCGGAGCCCTGCCCGCCGCCCTCGCGCTCGGGATGGTCTTCCTGTGGGACTGGCTGTCCGGCATGAGCGTCCTGTGGACCGTGGTCGGATACTGCGTGGCCGCGTTGCTCGTGCTGGCCGGCGTCTGGATCGTCAACGACGTGCTGCACGACACGCTCGACGGTCTCATGGTGCTGCTCGTCGTCCTCATCGCGGTGATCACCGGCTATGGCGTGCTGATGTGGCGGTATTCGCCGACGACCTTCTGGGCGTGGGTCGGCTGGCTCTCCGTCGGGCTGGTCATCCTGGCGGCGACGGTCTGGTTGATGACGCCGTTCGCCGACAACGGCGATCTCGAGGAGTTCGGGCTGGTCTCCCTCTGGGCGGCGCTCACCGTGGGAACGGCCCTGGTGATCCCGGATCTCCGTCTCGGCCTCCCCGTGGCCGGGCTGCTGGTCGTCGTCGCCCTCCCCCTGCTCGGATACGCCCGCTGGAAGCGGCGGCAGCCGCCCGATGTGCCCGCCGAGCCGCAGCCCCCACGCAGCACCGAGCAGGAGCTGAGCCGTGTCCGCCAGGCGCGGACCGAGGCGGCGGCGATGCTGGAGAGCTGGAAGGAAGCGATCCTGCAAACCGCCATAGGCCCGCACGTCAGGCGGCGCATAGGCGAGACCCTCGAACCGCCCTTCAACCAGCCGCTCGCCATCCCCATCGCCCCGGGACTCGGCCAGCTCAGAGCCGGTGACTTCCTCATCGCCACCGACCACTTCACCGGCATCCGCGACTCCGTCCGCCTCATGACCGGCGGCGCGCTCGGCGTAGCGGGCCCGCGCGGCGTAGGCAAGTCCACCCTCATGGAGGCCTACCAGATCGGCGCCCTCGCCGAAGCCCCCAGGGACCAGATCGTGGTCCTGGAGAGCGTCCCCGTCCGCTACGAGGCGCGCGAGTTCGCCCTGCACCTCTACGCCCGCCTCTGCGAGGAGATCATGTCCTTCGCCGAGCGCCGCGGCGCGCACCGCCTCTCGTCCGCCCCGCCCCCGCCGTCGCGCGCCTGGGCCTGGCTGATGCGCGGCAGCGTCGCGCTGGCGACGGCCGTCCTGCTCTACGTGACGTGGGTGCTGGGCGTCACCGCGATGAACAAGCAGGACCTCCCGGCCTGGCTGCCGCCCGCCGGGTATCCCGTGGTGGTCCTGCTGGCCGCGGTGGTCGCGGCCGGGCTGGCGACCTTCCGCCTGCGCAGGCGCCCGGCGCCGATACAGCGGCCGGTCGTCGAAGCGGCCCAGGTGGACGGCCTCCAGGGGCTGCGCGCCCTCGCCGAGCAGCGGCTGCGCAGGATCCGGTTCCAGCAGCACTTCACCGAGGGCTGGTCGGGCAAGCTGGCTCTGCCCGGCGGCCCCGAGCTGAGCCGTACCGAGACCACGCAGTGGGCCGAGCAGGCGATGACCTACCCCGACGTCATCCACGACTTCAGGAAATTTCTCGGTACGGCGGTGCGGGTGCTCTCCCGCATGGAGTCCATGGACAGCCCGCCCGTGGCGATCCTCATCGACGAGCTCGACAAGATCTCCACCCCGGGCAAGGCCAGCGAGTTCATCAACGAGATCAAGGCGCTGTTCTCCCCCTCGGTCGAGGGCTGCCTGTTCGTGGTCGCCGTCTCCGAGGACGCACTCGCCTCCTTCCAGCGCCGCGGCCTGCCGGTGCGCGACGAGTTCGACAGCGCCTTCGACACGATCGTCCGGGTCAACTACCTGTCGCGCGCCGACTCCTTCGGCATCCTGCGCAGCCGCGTGCTCGGGCTCGGCACCGAGCACTGCAGCCTCATCTACTGCCTGGCCGGCGGCCTGCCCAGGGACCTCATCAGGGTCACCAGGTCGATCGCCCACCGCCAGGGCGCCGACCTGCCCAGCCTGGCCAGGGCGCTCGTCGCCGAGGACGTCAGAGACAAGGCGGACGCGCTGCGCACGGTCATCGTGCAGCGCTCCCAGCCGGAACCGCACGCGGGCGACCTGATCCACCGCCTCGACCGCCTGGCCGGTACGCCGGAGGAGTCGCTGGCGGCCGGGATCAGGACCGCGCTCCTCGCCCCGCCGGCGCCCTCGGGCTCGGCGGAGTTCGACAGCCTGTGCCTGGAGACGCTCTGCCACCTGTACTTCTCGCTCACGCTGCTGGAGGTCTTCTCCAGCACGCTCACCGAGGAAAGGCTCAAGGCGGGTACGGCGGGCTTCGACGACCTCGCCAGGGCCAAGCAGCTGTTCGCGGTGAACTCCAGGGCGAGCTGGCTCACCATCAGCGCGTTCCGCCTGACGTGGGGGCTGCCCGAGATCGCTATGCCAGGAAGCCCCTGAGCAGCGCGGCCGTACCCTCCAGGTGCTCGGCGACAGCCCGGCGGGCGCCGTCAGGGTCGCCGTCCAGGATGGCGGCGACGATGGCCTCGTGCTGCATGGCCGCGTGGTCGAGGTTCACCTGGAGCATGGGGATCGCGTTGAGCAGGTCGGTGACGCGCAGCCGGGCGTCGGCGCAGGTGGCGGCGAGCAGCGGCGAGCCGGTGAGCTCGGCGATCGACAGGTGGAAGGCGGTGTCGAGGCGGCGGTAGTCCTCGGGGCACGAGCCGTCGAGGTCGCGCAGCCGCCTGCGCAGCGCCTCGCGCTGCTCCTCGCCCAGGGCCATCGTGGCCAGCACCTGGGCGGCGCCGCACTCGACCGCCATGCGGAAGGTCAGCGCGTCGGACAGGTCGTCGCTGCCCATGTCGGTCACCACCCGGCGCAGGTCGCCCGTCTCGGGGCGTGGCGGGACGTAGGTGACGAAGGCTCCGCCGTACCGGCCTCTTCTGACGTCGAGGTAACCGGCCTCCTGCAGCGCCCTGATCGCCTCGCGCAGGGTGACGCGGCTGATGCCGAGCTGGACGGCGAGCTCACGCTCCGGCGGCAGCTTCTCGCCCGGCGCGACCACGCCGAGCTTGATCGCCTGAAGGAGCCGCTCCACGGTCTCCTCGAAAGCGTTCCCCGCCCGCACAGGGCGCAGCACCGTCATCAATCGCGCCGACTCGTCCGTGCCCATGGGGCCGCTCACCACTCCTCACTCACTGCGCGGAGTCGCTCGTTCCTCACGCCTCCACTCCGTTCGCTGCGTCGGGTTCGCGCCCACGTCGTCCTCAGGGTCTTGACAACCGATCCCGCCATGCACATCAATGGTCTGACACTAGCCCAATAAACGCCAGGCCGGAGGCTTCAGGTGGACCCAGGATTTCTCTCCGTCGAGGAGTTGCGCACCGAGGTCGCGGCCGGGCGGATCGACACGGTGCTCCTGGCCCTGGCCGACATGCAGGGCAGGCTGCAGGGCAAACGGCTGTCCGCACGCTACTTCCTGGAAGAGGTCGTCGCGCACGGCTCGGAGGGCTGCAACTATCTGCTGGCCGTGGACGTCGACATGAACACGGTCGAGGGTTACGCGATGTCGTCGTGGTCCCGTGGCTATGGCGACTTCATGATGAAACCTGATCTTTCCACGCTGCGCCGTGTGCCCTGGCAGGAGGGTACGGCGATGCTGATGGCCGACCTGGTCTGGGCCGACGGCGAGGACGTGGTGGCCTCGCCGCGGCAGATCCTGCGCAGGCAGATCGCCCGCCTGGAGGAGCGCGGCCTGGCCGCCTTCGTCGGCACCGAGCTGGAGTTCGTCGTCTACGACACCAGCTACGAGGACGCCTGGAACCAGGCCTACCGCGACCTGACCCCGGCGAACCAGTACAACGTCGACTACTCCCTCCTGGGTACGGCCCGCGTCGAGCCGCTGCTGCGCCGGATCCGGCGCGAGATGGACGGCGCCGGCATGTACGTCGAGTCCGCCAAGGGCGAGTGCAACCTGGGCCAGCACGAGATCGCGTTCCGCTACGACGAGGCGCTGAAGACGTGCGACAACCACTCGATCTACAAGAACGGCGCGAAGGAGATCGCCGCCCAGGAGGGCAAGTCGATCACTTTCATGGCCAAGCCGAACCAGCGCGAAGGCAATTCCTGTCATATCCACATATCTCTGAGGTCTGTGGACAACTCCCCCATTATGGCCGGGGACGGCCCGTACGGACTGTCGAAACTCGGCGAGCACTTCATCGCCGGGCAGCTCTCCTGCCTGCGGGAACTCACCCTTTTCTACGCGCCGAACATCAATTCCTACAAGCGCTACGTACCCGGTAGTTTCGCACCGACCGCAATTAAATGGGGTGTGGACAACCGCACCTGCTCGCTGCGCCTGGTGGGCCACGGGCACGGCCTGCGCATCGAGAACCGGGTGCCGGGCGGCGACGTCAATCCGTACCTCGCGGTGGCCGCGCTGATCGCCGCAGGACTGCACGGGATCGACAACGAGCTCCCCCTCGAAGAGGCGTTCGGCGGCAACGCCTACACCTCGGAGGCAGAGACCGTCCCGCACACGCTGCGCGACGCGCTCGCCCTCTTCGAGGGGTCGAAGCTGGCACGAGAGACGTTCGGCGACGAGGTGGTGGCGCACTACGCCAACAACGCGCGCGTCGAGCTGACCGCCTTCGACGCGGCGGTCACCGACTGGGAACTCTTCAGAAGCTTCGAACGGATGTAGTGGTGAAAATAGTCAATCCGGCCACCGAGGCCGTGATCGCCGAGGTCGAGCTCGCGGACGCGGCGGAGGTCGACCGCGCTGTGGAGCGTGCCAGGCGCGCGTTCCCTGCGTGGCGCGACGTCTCCCCCGGCGACCGCGCCCGCCTGATCCGGAAATTTGCCGAAAAGGTGGATCAGCACGGCGAGGAGCTCGCCCAGCTGGAGATCGCCAACGCCGGGCACACCGTGGGCAACGCGCGCTGGGAGGCGGGCAACGTCCGCGACGTGCTGCACTTCTACGCGGGAGCGCCCGAGCGCAACCACGGCAGGCAGATCCCGGTGCCCGGCGGCCTCGACGTCACGATCCAGGAGCCCCTGGGCGTCGTCGGCGTCATCGTGCCGTGGAACTTCCCCATGGTCATCATGACGTGGGGCGTGGCACCCGCGCTCGCGGCGGGCAACACGGTGATCGTGAAGCCGGCCGAGTGGACCCCGCTGACCGCCCTGCGCCTGGCCGAGCTGGCGCTGGAGGCGGGCCTCCCCGAGGGGGTGCTCCAGGTTCTGCCTGGGGCAGGGGAGGTGGCGGGCGCCAGGCTCGTCGAGCACCCGTCCGTCGCCAAGATCGTGTTCACCGGGTCGACCGAGGTGGGCAAGGAGATAGCGGCGAAGGCGGGGCACCAGGTCAAGCGGCTCACGCTGGAGCTGGGCGGCAAGTCGGCGAACATCGTCTTCGCCGACTCCGACCTGGACAGGGCGGCGGCGACCGCGCCCTACGCGGTGTTCGACAACTCGGGGCAGGACTGCTGCGCCCGTTCGCGCATCCTGGTCGAGCGGTCGGTGTACGACGCGTTCATGGAACGGCTCGCGGTAGCCGTACAGGGCGTGAAGGTCGGCGACCCGCGCGACGAGAGCACCGAGATGGGGCCGCTGATCAGCGCCGAGCACCTGGACCGGGTGCGGGGCTTCGTGTCCGGGACGCCGTACTTGCAGGGCTCGTGCCCGTCCGGCCCCGGTTACTGGTTCCCTCCGACCGTCCTCACGTCGCAGGAGACCGACCGGGCGTTCACCGAGGAGATCTTCGGTCCCGTGGTGTCGGTGGTGCCGTTCGACGGCGAGGCGGAAGCCGTACGGATCGCCAACGACACCCCTTACGGGCTGAGCGGCTCCATCTGGACCCGCGACGTCGGCCGGGCGCTGCGGGTGGCGCGCGCGGTAGAGGCGGGCAACCTCTCGGTGAACTCGCACTCCTCGGTGCGTTACTGGACCCCGTTCGGCGGCTTCAAGCAGTCGGGCCTGGGCAGGGAGCTCGGCCCCGACGCGCTCCACGCCTTCACCGAAACCAAGAACATCTTCATCTCGTCGGAGTGACCCAACCAGCCCGTCAACCCACCACCACGATCCTCCCCAGCCCCCGCGTGGGGACTCTCCCGTGAGGCTGCGGAAGATCGAGGGTGGATGGGTTGTGGCAAGGAGTGAGAAATATGCAGCGTTTGCAGGACCGCGTAGCCGTCGTCACGGGTGCGGGTAGCGGGATCGGGCTGGCCACCGCGCGCAGGTTCGCCGAAGAGGGCGCGAAGGTCGTCTGCGTCGACCTCGACGAGGCCAGTGGCAAGAAGGCGGCGGACGAGGTCGGCGGGCTGTTCGTCAAGGCGGACGTCACCAGCGAGGCCGACGTCATCCGCATGTACCAGACGGCGTTCGACACCTACGGCAGCGTCGACATCGCCTTCAACAACGCGGGCATCTCGCCGCCGGACGACGACTCGATCCTGGAGACCGGGATCGACGCCTGGCGCCGGGTCCAGGAGGTCAACCTCACCAGCGTCTACCTGTGCTGCAAGTACGCCATCCCGTACATGCAGCGCCAGGGCAAGGGGTCGATCATCAACACCGCGTCGTTCGTCGCGGTGATGGGGTCGGCGACGTCGCAGATCTCCTACACCGCCTCCAAGGGCGGCGTGCTGGCGATGTCGCGCGAGCTCGGCGTGCAGTTCGCCCGCGAGGGCATCCGCGTCAACGCCCTGTGCCCGGGACCGGTGAACACCCCGCTGTTGCAGGAGCTCTTCGCCAAGGACCCCGAGCGCGCGCAGCGCCGCCTGGTGCACATCCCGGTCGGGCGGTTCGCCGAGGCGACCGAGATCGCCGCCGCGGTCGCGTTCCTGGCCAGTGACGACGCGTCGTTCATCACCGGATCCGAGTTCCTGGTCGACGGCGGCATCTCCGGCGCCTACGTCACCCCGCTGTAAGGGCACCTCACGGAATGGCCTCTTCCCTCGCGAGGGAAGAGGATCTCCCCACTGGGGATTCCGGCCGCTCCCGAGGGAAGGGCCATCTTTGGGAGGGCCGCTCCACGCGGAGCGACATCCCCAGGGGGCGCCCCCTCACGCGGGCGGGCTCGCAAGAGACGCCCCTCACGGGAGATGCCCCGGGGTCGCCCCTCACGGGAGATGCCCCCGTGGGTCGCCCCTCACGGGAGGCGTCCCCGCCGGGGTGCCCCTCACGGGAGGCGTCCCGCGGGGGTCCCCCTCACGGGGAGACGTCCCGCAGGGGTCCCCCTCACGGGGGATCACCCCCGCAAGGGGTTACTTCTCCCGCGAAGGGTTGCTCCTCCCGCGAAGGGTTGCTCCTCCCGCTAGGGGTAGTGCTCGTCGTTAGGGGTTGCGTTCTTCGTTAGAGGTTGCTCTCCCCGTTAGAAGTTCTTTCAAAGGTCCTCACGCAGGTGAGGGACTCGGTGTTGCAAGGAGAGGTCATGCGGAGGCCCGTCATCGGGATCACCTGTTACGTCGAGCCCGCCCGGTTCACCGTGTGGGAGATGACGGCGGCCCTCCTGCCGCACATGTACGTGGAACAGGTCGTCAAGGCGGGCGGCCAGCCGGTGATCATCCCGCCCGCCGGCGACCCTGGCCCCCTGGTGTCCAGGCTCGACGGCCTGATCCTGGCCGGCGGCGGCGACATCAACCCGGACCGGTACGGCGAAGCCGCCCACGAAAAGACCGGCTACATCCGGAAATTTCGGGACAACGCGGAGTTTTCGCTCATGACAGCGGCCCTGGAGCAGCAGGTCCCTTATCTCGGCATCTGCCGGGGGCTCCAGGTGCTCAACGTCCACCTCGGCGGCACGCTCCACCAACACCTGCCCGACGTCGTCGGCCACCAGGGCCACTCCCCCGCCCCCGGCCAGTTCGGCCACCTCCCCGTGAAGGTCCAGCCGGGCACCCGGCTGAGCACGATCCTCCAGGAGGTCGAGGAGGTCCCGCACTACCACCACCAGGCCATCGACCGCCTGGCGAACGGTCTCACCGTCAGCGCGCTGGCCGACGACGGCACGATCGAGGCGGTGGAGCTCGACGGGCATCCCTTCGCGCTCGCCGTACAGTGGCACCCGGAAGCCGCCGACGACAGTCACCTCTTCGAGGCACTTGTCGCCGCCTGCCGATTTGGGCCTTACTGGAAAGCTTCTTTACTTTTACTCTGGGGAGTGTGGAGCTCGAAGTCCGTCACCTGAGGGTGCTGTGCGCGATCGCTGAGACCGGCAGCATCTCCAGGGCGGCTGCGACGCTGAAGATGTCCCAACCGGCGCTGGCCGCCCAGTTACGCCGCATCGAGCGGCTGTTCGGCGGCGCGCTGTTCGAACGCGGGCCCGAGGGCACCAGCCCGACCCCGCTCGGCGTCTGGCTGCTGTCCCGATCCCGGTCGGTGCTGCCCGCCTTCGACGAGCTGGAACGTGCCGCCAAGCGTTACACCAGCGACCCCGGCGCGCCCATCCGGGTGGGTTGCGCGATGACCCGCCTGGCCACCTACCTGGCCAAGAGCCTCAGCACGCTGCTGCCGGACGCCGAGATCACCCTGCGCACCGAGGAGACCACCGAGGTGCTGCCCGGCCTGCTGGAGTCGGGGCGCATCGAGCTGGCGACGCTCGACGACTACCCGGGCCACGAGCTGACCCCGCCGCACGGCACCGTCTACCAGCCCGTCGCGATCGAGCCGGTCTTCGTGGGGATGTCCACCTCCCATCCGCTCACCGCCTGCGAGGAGGTCGACCTGCGCGACCTGGCCGGTGAGGACTGGGCGCAGCCCGCGCTGCTGGAGTCCGGGCCGCGCGCGCACTTCTGGACGACCTGCGCCGACCACGGCTTCGTGCCGAACGTCGCCTACGGCGTGGACCTCAGCGTGGCCCTCGACCTGATCTCCGAGGGCAGGTGCGTGGGGTTGTTCCAGGCCACCAGCCCGGCCAGGGAGGGCATCGCGATCCGCCCGATCATGGACGCGCCGCTGCGTTTCAGGCACCTGGTCGGCTGGACGGAGCAGGGTCCCATCGCCAAGCATGCCGACGATCTGGTGCGTACGCTGACGAAGACGTACTGGGCCGAGGCCATGCGCGCCCCGCACTACCGCACCTGGTTGAAGCGGCACGGGCCCATAGCGTGACGTTATAGGAAATTGTTGGGTTACTTGGGCCTTCACTAACGGTGTGCACTGGGGTCAAAACACCCCCCAGAGGAGCCACAAGAGTGAACCCCAGACTCAAGTTGGGGGCTGCCGCCCTCCTGGCGTTAGTCCTCACCACCACAGGCGCCACCAGCGCCGTAGCACAGACCGACCCGCCCACCCCGCAGGAACACCGGAACGCCGTCTCCGCAGCGGTCGGCGCCCTGGCCGCGAACTCCCAGAGTCTGCTCACCGCCGACCAGGACCAGTACACGCTCACCAACTCCGTCGGCGGCCCGCGCGGGCTGCAGTTCCTCACCTACGCACGCACCCACGCGGGGCTGCCCGTCTACGGTGGTGACGTCGTCGTCGCCACCGACGAGTCCGGCTCGGTCGTGCAGAACATCACCACGGGCCAGCAGGCCAAGCTCCAGGTCGACACCAAGGCCACCGTGTCCTCCGCCGCGGCCACCGCCGTCGCCAAGGCGCAGCTCGCCAGGGTCGACACCGCAGCCGCGCCCACCCTCGTCGTGCACGCGGCCACCGCCAAGCCCCGCCTGGCCTGGGAGGTGCTCGTCACCGGCGCGTCCGCCCACGGGCCGAGCGTCCTGCACGTGTTCGTCGACGCCAAGACCGCCAAGGTCATCGACACCGCCGACGAGGTCCGCGAGGGCACGGGCAACAGCTTCTACAACGGCAACCCGGTGACCATCGACACCACGCCGTCGTACTCGATGCGCGACTCCACGCGGCCCGGCATCCAGTGTGGCGGCCAGGACGGCCAGGTCTACACGGGACCGGACGACAACTGGGGCAACGGCTCCGGCACCAACCTGGAGACCGCCTGCGTCGACGCGCTGTTCGCCGTGCAGAAGGAATGGAACATGCTGCGCGAGTGGCTGAACCGCAACGGCATCAACGGTTCAGGCAGCGGCTTCCCCATCCGCGTCGGCCTGGCCGACGTCAACGCCTACTGGAACGGCAGCTACACCAGCTTCGGCCACAACCAGGCCAACAACCAGCAGGCCACCCCGATGGACGTCGTCGGCCACGAGTTCGGCCACGCCATCTTCCAGACCTCGGGCAGCGGCGGCTCGGGCAGCGGCAACGAGACCGGCGGGCTCAACGAGTCCACCGGTGACATCTTCGGCGCGCTGACCGAGGCCTACGCCAACGAGCCGGCCAACCTCGACCCGCCCGACTATCTCGTCGGTGAAGAGGTCAACCTGGTCGGCCAGGGCCCGATCCGCAACATGTACAACCCGTCGGCGCTCGGCCACCCCAACTGCTACACCGGCAGCTTCCCCGAGGTGCACGCCGGGGCCGGACCGCAGAACCACTGGTTCTACCTGGTCGCCGAGGGCACCAACCCGTCGGGCAAGCCGGCCAGCACCCGCTGCGACAACGGCGCGGCGATCACCGGCATCGGCATCCAGAAGGCCGGACAGGTCTTCCAGACGGCGCTGAACATGAAGACGATCCCCTGGACGCACGGCAAGGCGCGGCTGACCACCCTCCAGGCGGCCAAGCAGCTGTTCCCCGGCTCCTGCGTCGAGTTCAACGTGGTCAAGAACGCGTGGAACGGCGTCAGCGTCCCGGCGCAGGCCAACGAGCCGACCTGCCAGTCGACGGGCAACGACTTCACCGTCGCGCTGGACCCGGCGACGGGCACCGTACAGCCCGGCGGGTCCGCCACCTCGACGGTCAGGACCACGGTCACCAGCGGTAACGCGCAGTCGGTCTCGCTCAGGACCACCGGGACCCTCCCGGCCGGCGTGACCGCGACCTTCAGCCCGCCCACCATCCAGTCCGGGCAGACCTCCACGCTGACCCTCAGCACCACCTCGGCCACGCCGAACGGCAACCACACGATCAACGTGCTGGCCGACGGGGCCGACGTGGACAAGCAGACCGCGTTCTCGCTGACGGTCGGCACCGTGGCAGACGACTACTCGATCTCGGTCAACCCGTCGTCCGCTACGGTCCAGGCGGGCGGGTCGACCAGCGCCACGGTCGGCACCCAGGTCACCTCGGGGCAGGCGCAGCAGGTCGCGCTGAGCGCCACCGGCCAGCCGGCCGGCGTGACCGTGACCTTCTCGCCGCAGACGATCACCGCCGGACAGTCCTCGACGGTGTCGATCGCGACGACGGCCAGTGTCGCCGCAGGTCAGTACCCGATCTCGATCAACGGTGACGGGACGAGCGCCGACCACGCGACGACGTTCACGCTGACGGTCGGGTCCGACCAGGGCACGACCTGGAAGCCGTGGACGGCCTACGCCACCGGGGCCGTGGTGACCTACCAGGGCGTCAGCTACCGCTGCCGCCAGGGACACACCTCACAGCCTGGCTGGGAGCCGCCCAACGTGCTCGCGCTGTGGCTGCCCATCTAAGGAGACCCTGCTAGGGGCGGGCGCCCGGTTCTCACTTCGTGGAGTGGGAACCGGGCGCCCTTAGGTTTTCCCGCATCCTGAGCAGCAGGGCCGTCGCCTGGTCCTTCTCCTCCTCGGTGAAGCCGTCGAGCAGGCGGGCCCCGACCTTGCCGTAGAGCGGCATCACCCAGGGCAGCAGCGCCTTGCCCGCCTCCGTCGGCACGACGACGCTGGAGCGGCGGTCGTCGGGATTCGCCTCCCGCGTCACGAGCCCCTTGGCCACCAGCCGGTCGACGAGCCTGGACATGCCCGCCGTGTCGGTGCCGACGAGCTGGGCGAGCTGGATCTGGGTGTTCTCCCCCAGCGCGACCCGCATCAGCACCGCCCCCTGCTGGGTCGTGAGCCCGAGCTCGTCGAGCTCCGCCTCCAGTGCCGTACGCAGCAGCCGGGCGAGCTGCGGGATCAGGGAAGGAGCTGCCTCACCAAACATGTCTAGACAATAATTGTCATGACAGCTAATCTCAAGCATATGCGGATTTCGATCATCGGAGGTGGCATCGGCGGACTCTGCCTGGCGCAGGGCCTTCGCGCCAAGGGCATCGACGCCACCGTGTACGAGACCTCCCCGCGCCCCCTCGACCAGGGATGGCGCCTCACGCTCAAGGAAGAGGGCACCAGGGCGCTGCGCGCCTGCCTGCCCGGCGACCTCTACGCCCGCGTCCTGGACAGCGCGATCCGGCCGGCGACACGCATGGCCTTCATGGACCACCGGCTGGTCCCCAAGTTCGTCAAGCCCATACCGCCGGTCGAGGGCCACATCGGCATCAACAGGACCGTGTTGCGCTCGATCCTGGCGACCGGTCTGAACCTCCAGATCCGGACATGCGCCTCATTCGACGGCCCTACAGCTCATTTCACCGACGGGACCTCGGCCACCGCGGACCTGCTGGTCGGCGCGGACGGCACCGACTCCGTCGTACGCCGCCAACTCCTGCCCACCGCCGCCCTGGACGACCTCGGGAGCGCCGTCTACGGGGTGACCCCGTTCGAGACGCTGGACGGCGTGCCCGACCTGCTGGTGGACACGTTCAACCGGATCACGGGGCCGGACGGCTCCGCCGTGTCGATCGCGACGTGCCGCCCCGGCGACTACTTCACCTGGACCCTGACCGGCACCCTCACGGACGACTGGCACCCTGCCGTACGGAAGATCATCGCCGATGCGACGACGACGTTCCCGATCAGGCTCCGCAGCGCGCGGCCCGTTTCCTCGTGGGACGTGGCAGGTGTGACGCTGCTCGGAGATGCGATCCACACCATGTCCCCGGGACGCGGCGAGGGCGCCAACACCGCCCTGCGCGACGCCCGCCTGCTGGTGGAAGCGGTGCTTTCCGGGGATGTGCGAGGGTATGAGGAGGAGATGCTGCGCTACGGCTTCGCCATGGTGGCCGCCTCCCGCGAATCCCCTTTTATGCGCACATGACAGGAGGCCGGGGTGGGCGAGACGACCGTTGACGAGGTGATGGCCGAGCTGGCCGAGCTCGGGGACCCGAGGTCCCGCGAGATCAACGAGAGGCATGGCGACGACCACGCCGTGAACCTCGGCAACTTGCGCGCCCTCGCCAAGCGCCTGAAGACCCAGCAGGATCTCGCCCGCGAGCTCTGGGCGACCGGCGACAGCGCGGCCAGGCTCCTGTCCCTTCTCATCTGCCGCCCCAAGTCCTTCGACCGCGACGAGCTGGACACCATGCTGCGCCAGGCCCGCACCCCCAAGGTGCAGGACTGGCTGGTGAACTACGTGGTGAAGAAGCACCCGGCGGTGGAGGAGCTACGCCTGGCGTGGTTCGCCGACCCGGATCCCGTGGTCGCCAGCGCCGGTTGGGCCCTGACCACGGAACGCGTCACTAAGCGGCCCGAGGGCCTGGACCTCCCGGCGCTGCTCGACATCATCGAGGCCCGGATGAAGGACGCCCCTGACCGCCTGCAGTGGGCGATGAACCACTGCCTGGCCCAGATCGGCATCGACCACCCCGCGCAGCGCAGCCGGGCGATGGACATCGGCGAGCGGCTGGAGGTCCTCAAGGACTATCCGACGCCCCCGGGCTGCACGTCCCCGTACGCCCCGATCTGGATCACCGAGCTGGTCCGCCGCCAACTCCCGGATAAATCGCGATAAAGGGCAAGGAAGGGACACGCGGGACGGGCGAACTTCTCGGCAAACAGTGCCCTCTCTGCGAGGCAATGCCCGAAATAGGCGGATGAATCCCCTTTAGGCTCCCCGGAAGCCAACAAGGAGGTGCTCACCCGCGTGTCGTCCGACCCCGTTCTCATCGCCGCACTCGTCGCCGTCTGCATCGTGGCAGCCCGCCTGCTGACCCGCCGTCTCCGCCTCCCGCCCACCGTCCCGCTCGTCCTGCTGGGCCTCGTCATCGGCGCGCTCCCCTGGGTCCCGCGGGTGGAGCTCGACCCGCAGTTCGTGCTCGCCGTACTCATCCCGCCGATCATCTACCACCACGCGGCCCACAGGAGCGCCCCTAGGGAGGCCCGAGCCGTCCTCGGTCCCATCACGGCGGCCGGGATCGGCCTCACCCTGGTCACCGCGGCAGCCGTCGCCGCCGTCGCGCGCCTCCTGCTCCCCGAAGTTCCCTGGGGCGCCGCCCTGGCGCTCGGCGCAGCCGTGGCCCCCACCGACGGCCACGCGCTCGTCCGGCTCGGCCACCGGCCCCTGCTGCGCGGCGAGAGCCTGATCGGCGAGGGCGTCGCGCTGGTGTTGTTCGCTGTGGCGCTGGAGCAGATGGAGCAGGGCGTCGACGTCTGGCACGCCACCGCCCAGCTCGCCGGCGCGATCGCAGGAGGGGCCGCGCTCGGCGTGGCGTTCGGCTGGCTGGTCGTACGGATGCGCCGCTTCGCCAAGGACCCCGGCACGCTCCTGGTCCTCTCCCTGGCCACGCCGTACGCTGCGCACTTCAGCGCCGAGCACCTCGGCCTGTCCGCCCCGCTGGCCACCGTGGCCGCCGGGTTCTACGTCGGCGCACGCGGCCGCGACCTGCACACCCCGGCTCGGGCGACCGAGCGGATCAGCTGGCAGGTGCTGGTGTTCCTGCTCGGCGGCGCGATAGCCGTACTCCTCGGCCTCGAACTGCGCGACCTGCTCGCACCCACCTCGGGACTCCCGCTCGGCGCGGTCGCCCTGGCCACGGCGGCCGTGCTGGTGATCGCGCTGGCGCTGCGCTGGGTGGCCGGGCTGGCGATCTGCCGCGACATGCTGGCCGGGTTCACGCTGGGCGGCTCGCGCGGCGCGGTCACGCTGGCCCTGGCGCTGGCGATCCCGGCGGTGACCGGGCGTTCTGCGCTGGTGTTCGTGGCCGCCGCCGTCGTGCTGTGCAGCGGCCTGGCCCTGCTCGCGCTGAGCCCGGCGGCAGAGGAGCGGCCGGTCGAGGAGGAGCGACGGGCCAGGCAGTCCGCGGTGTCCGCCGCGATCAGGCGGCTCGACCAGGTGGCCGGACGGCTGGGTTTGGACCGCGGCACGATCTGGGCGCAACGCCAGGTGCTCACCCTGGAGGCGAACTGCGGCGAGCTGCGCGACCTGCGCAGCGAGCTGGCGATGGCCCAGCGGGAGACGCTGGGTCAGTTGTACGCCGAGGGCACGATCGGCGCAGGCACCCTGCACACGCTCACCGAGGAGATCGATCTGCGTGATCCGCACTCGACGACTTCACCTTGACCCGCCGTGACGGCTAGGCTTGCCGTGACACCGATGAACCCGTGCGGGAGAGTGTCCTGGCATCCGGCCAGGACCCCTGAAGGAGCAAGCCCTCCCCGCAAACCTCTCAAGGCAAAGGACCGTACGGGCCAGGGTGACCTCTGGAAAGCAGGCCTTGAGGGTCTCGCCGAAGGTGAAAGTCCGGCCAAAACTCCGGGCGAAACTCTCAGGCATCATGACAGAGGGGGAGGATCCTGGCATCCGACCCTGCCTCTGAGGTGCGAACACATGGCACGACCGACACCGCTGCGAGACGTACACGAGAGTCTCGGCGCGACCCTGACCGACTTCGCCGGCTGGCTGATGCCGCTGCGCTACGGGAGCGAGTCAGCCGAGCACAACGCCGTCCGCACCGCGGCCGGGCTGTTCGACCTCTCGCACATGGGCGAGATCTTCGTGACCGGGCCGCAGGCGGGCGAGGCGCTCGACTACGCGCTGGTCGGCCACCTGTCGGCGCTGGCGCCCGGCCGCGCCCGCTACACCATGATCGTGAACGAGGCCGGCGGGGTGCTGGACGACCTGATCGTCTACCGCCTGGCCGACGAGGAGTTCATGGTCGTCGCCAACGCCTCCAACTACGAGCTCGTCGCTTCCGAGCTGCTCGAGCGGGCGAAGCCGTACGACGCGGTGGTCGATGACCGCTCGGAGCAGTACGCGCTGATCGCCGTGCAGGGGCCGCGCGCCCAGGAGATCCTGGAGACGCTGACCGACGCCGACCTGGCGGGGCTCAAGTACTACGCCGGGCTGCCGGGCCTGGTCGACGGGCGCGAGGCGCTGATCGCGCGCACCGGATACACCGGTGAGGATGGGTTCGAGCTGTTCGTCGCCAACCAGGACGCCGTTCCGCTGTGGAACGCGCTGCTCGCTGCGGGCTCGGGTTTCGGCCTGATTCCGGCAGGTCTGTCCTCCAGGGACACGCTCAGGCTGGAGGCGGGCATGCCGCTGTACGGCAACGAGCTCAGCACCAGCCTGACCCCGTTCGACGCGGGGCTGGGGCGAGTGGTGAAATTCGACAAGCCAGGCGACTTCGTGGGCAGGGCGGCCCTTGAGCCTCTCAAGGACATCCCGCCCACGCGCCGCCGGGTGGGTCTCGTCGCGCGGGGCCGCAGGGTTCCGCGCCACGGATACCCGGTTGTCGCTGATGGTCAGGTGGTCGGCGAGGTCACCAGCGGTGCGCCTTCCCAGAGCCTGGGCAAGCCCATCGCGATGGCGTATGTCGACAATGGGGTAAATGAAGGTCTGGCCGTGGACATCCGGGGCAGCCATGAGGCAATGGACCTGGTTGAGCTGCCTTTCTACAGGAGGAAGTAAGTGAGCAACATCCCTGACGACCTGAGCTACACCAAGGAGCACGAGTGGGTCGCCGGCATCGACGACGGCCTGACCGTGACGGTGGGCATCACCGCCTACGCCGCTGAGGCGCTGGGCGACGTCGTCTACGTGCAGCTTCCCGAGGTCGGCGCCACCGTCGAGGCGGGCGACTCGATCGGCGAGGTCGAGTCGACCAAGTCGGTGAGCGAGATCTACGCCCCGGTCGGCGGCGAGATCGTCGAGGTCAACCAGACCGTCGTGGACACGCCTGACCTGGTCAACAACGACCCGTACGGCGAGGGCTGGATGTTCCGCGTCCGGATGACGGGCGACCCCGAGGACCTGCTGTCCGCCGAGGAGTACAACGCCCTCACCTCCGGCGAGTCGTAGAATTACGGCCGGGGCCGTTATAAGGCCCCGGCTTCCCCCATAGCGCGAAGGGCGCACATCAATGGCGATCAGCGTCTTCGATCTCTTCAAGATCGGCATCGGACCGTCGAGCTCGCACACCGGCGGCCCGATGGCGGCCGCCCACAAGTTCGCCCGCGGCCTGTCCGACGACAACCTCCTTTCCGGGGTGGCTCGCGTCGAGGCCATCCTGTACGGCTCGCTGGGCCTGACCGGCAAGGGCCACGGCAGCGACAAGGCCGTCCTGCTCGGCCTGTCCGGCGAGAAGCCCGAGCTGGTCGACGTCGACAGCATCGACGGCAGGCTCGCCGAGATGCGCGCTTCCGGAACCATCAAGCTGTACGGCACGCACGAGATCCCCTTCGTGGTCGGCGAGGACCTCGTCTTCGAACGCAAGATCTCCCTGCCTGAGCACCCGAACGGGATGCGTTTCACCGCTTTCGCCGCCGACGGGTCGGTCGTGCGGGAGAAGGTGTACTTCTCGGTGGGCGGCGGCTTCGTCGTCGACGAGAACGCCACGGGCGCCGACCGCATCAAGCCGGACGACACGGTCCTGCCGTACCCCTTCGCCTCCGCCGAGGAGCTGCTCAAGCACTGCTCCAACACCGGGCTGTCGATCTCGGGGCTGATGCTGGAGAACGAGAAGGCCTTCGGCCGCACCGAGGCGGAGATCCGCTCCGGCATCTGCGAGCTGTGGGACGTCATGTCGTCCTGCGTGGAGCGCGGGATCGCCAAGGAGGGCGTGCTGCCCGGCGGTCTCAAGGTCCGGCGGCGGGCCCACGGGTTGCACCGGAGGCTGCAGGTGGAGTCGCCGGAGAAGGACCCGCTGCAGACGATGGACTGGGTGTCACTGTTCGCCCTAGCGGTCAACGAGGAGAACGCGGCAGGCGGCCGAATCGTCACCGCCCCGACGAACGGCGCAGCCGGCATCGTGCCCGCCGTACTGACGTATTACAAACGTTTCACCCCAGCACCAACAGACGACGGAATCGTCCGTTTTCTGCTGACAGCAGCCGCCATTGGCGTCCTCTTCAAGGAAAACGCCTCCATTTCCGGCGCCGAGGTGGGCTGCCAGGGCGAAGTGGGCTCAGCCTGCTCGATGGCCGCCGCGGGCCTGACCGAGGTATTGGGCGGCACCCCGGAGCAGGTGGAGAACGCGGCGGAGATCGGCATCGAACACAACCTGGGCCTGACCTGCGACCCGATCGGCGGATTGGTCCAGATCCCGTGCATCGAACGGAACGCGGTGGCGTCCATCAAGGCCATTACCGCGGCGAGAATCGCGTTGCGGGGGGACGGCAAGCATTTCGTCTCGCTGGACAAGGCGATTCATACAGTCCGCACTACTGGTGCGGACATGTCCAGCCGCTACAAGGAGACCGCCCGTGGCGGCCTCGCCGTCAACGTCATCGAGTCTGACGCCTTTGAGGAGCTAGAGATCGGCGTGAACGTCGTCGAGTGCTGATGCTACTTGGGAGGCGCTGAAAGCTTCCCAATCCGCACCAATACCGGAACCGCTTCAGACCGGGGCTCTTGCTGCAAGCTTTGACCGCCCAGCGCTAGCGCTAGAGCCTCCGGGTCTCGAATCTCATCCGAGAGCCCTATCGCCAAGTCATACGCCTGCCGAAGACTCCCCAGGAAGAGCCTCAGCTTTGGCTCCTTCGTCTTCCGCTCGACCACGGTAACCCTGATGGTCACCGAGTGCTCCCGCAGGAACTGCCCACGCTCATCCACCGTCCACGACTCATAGACAGACCTGAGAGTCTCGTCGGAGGCGACGAACCGCACCTCAGAGGGCCGCGACGGCATCTCCTCCAGAACCTCCTTGCGAGCCTCTCGATCCTCAAGCTGCTCAAGGGTGATCTGGGCCGCTAGAGAGCCTGGCTTCACCCTTGCCAGGTTCCCAGCAAGATTGAGAATCTCCTCCTCGATGATCGCCAACTCTTCAGAGTGATCTTCACCGGGGACCAACTGCCGACGCATGCGGGGCCTGTCCCCGAACAGGCCCAGCAAGATCTTCCAAATCTCCTCCTCAAGGACCTCAGCATTGACCATCGAGTTCGCGCAACGCCCCTCCTTGTTCTCGTAGGAGGAGCATCGGTAGTAGCGGCGTGGACCCGACTGGAAGTGATGCAGTTTGAGCCCGCACACGTCGCACCAAGCCACATCATGCAGCTCAGACACACCGCTGCGGTTTTGAAGCTTCTTCCGAGAAACCTGGTCAAGGCGCTCTTGAAGTTCCAGCCACTCCGCCCTCGTCATGAGCGGCTCGGCCTTGGCAATCACCAGACCGGTCTGTTCGCTTCGGAGCGTGCCGTTGCCCACTGTCTGATACTCGCCCAGCAGTGTTCGGGAGCGGAGGAGTTGGATCAGGTTGGCGGTGGCCCATTTGGTGCCCTTCAGCGGTTTCATAGTGCGGAGACGATGCGCGTCCGCAGGAGAAGGGATGCCTGCCTCGTTGAGCGATTCTGCGATGCGCCCAAGGGCTTCCTTCTTCACGACGACTCTGGACACGATGTCGCGGATGACTGCCGAGGTCTCCGGGTCGATTTCCAGGTACGTCCCATAGATCCCGTTCCGGACCTCTTTGATCGGACGGTATCCGTATGGGGCGATACTGCCTCTCCATCGGCCTTCCTGAATGGCTTGGCGCTGCCCGTCCAGGGTCTTGGATCGAGTCAGAGTCCATTCCCACTCGGCGACGACAGCTAGGATCTTCGCCGCGACCACGCCAGCCGGGGTAGTGAGGTCAAAGCCTTCGTCGATGAAGACCAGGGCAATGCTTTGAGCCTCTGACCACCTGATCAGGGCGAAGAAGTCCTCAGCGTTCCGGCAGATGCGGTCGAGCCGCGACACCACGAGGATGTCGAACTTGTGTGGCTGGGCGAGCCACTTCCCAAGCTCTGGGCGATCCCAAGGTGAAACGGTCTTCCCGGAGACATCACGATCAACCGCGATGTCGATAACGTCGGCGTCGTAAAGCTCCGCCCACCCATGGATCTTCTTGGTCTGGATCTTCGGGGATGTGCTTTCGTCCCGCTCTCTCGACTCTCGAACGCCACCAACCACTCGCTTCCGACGCTTGGCCGCTTGAGGCCCAAGCGAGACTCGGGTCTCACTACGCATGCGAACCTTTCTGCTGATGTCTGCCAACGCGAAAGGGCCCCGGCATGGCCAGGACCCTTTCGCGCACAAGTGAGTGGTCGGGGCTAGAGCACAGCGTCTGCTAGGCCGATCTCGACCCCGGCATCCACCAAGAGCACGGCCCACTCGATCTCATCGACGTGGACGCGGATCTTGCCCGTAGGGGCCACTTCCACACGGCGGACTAACGCGCTGACTTCACCGAGGCTTGGCCCCGCCCACAGGACGATGTCGTCGCCAGGTTTTAGGTCTTCCGCCTTCATTGGCCTTCTTCCTTCTTCCTCTTGATGGGTCCGGCTGTCGTCAGACTGGCTGGGAATAGGGCTTGGGAGAGCTTCCTCAGCACGGTGCGCGGCTCTCCTCGTACCTGGCGTTGACCAGGCCCTCGAAGGCTCGGGTGGCACGGAGATAGCGGGCGGCCGACAGGGCGTCATCGATGGCCTTGCCCCAGGCGCGGACGGCCTGTCGCCGCCGCTCGATCGACTGCTCGAAGTGGTCGCCGTACCGCAGGATGTCGCCGTGGAAGATGTAGACCTCCGAACCCAGGTTCCAGACCAGGGCGTTGACGGCTGCGCAGGCGCAGGCGATGGCGTCGATGTCGGCCATGTGCCAGACGTAGTCAGCCGGATCGCCGCCCAGCCGCTTGATCTGCCGGGCGGTGGCCCGGATCATGCCGCCGCTTCCAGCGGTGGGCTCGCCCAGCGTGGAGCCCTTGTCGGGCAGCTCCCTCATCTTCATCTGTGCCATGAGCTCGCACACATCGTGAGGGGTGTGATACTCGCCGAGTCCCTTGCGTGCACCACGCGAGCGCAGCTCGGTGATGACGAAGCTCAGAATGTCGGTGTCGAGCCCCTGGAAGGACTTGAGCCGGGAGCGCACTGCGGCGCGGGCCACGGCCTTGGCAGCCTTCATCACCTCCGGGCTGGGGTCGTCCAGCCAGCTCGTGATGGGGCGAGCGACGTCGGCCAGGTGCGGGTGCTGAAGCCACCAGTGCCCCCACACCCTTCGCAGCAGCTTGACGAACTCCTCGTCGCTCATGTCGGGCAGCTCTTTGAGCACGACGGGGCTGGTAACCAGGAGCGAAGCAACCACGCCGATCGGGATCTCGATCCCGCCCGTGCCGTGGTAGCCGTACCAGGTCTCACTGACCGCTTCCGCGATCGTGTACTCGGGTCTCATATGACCTTCCGTGCCGTAGAAAGAGCAAAGCCCCGGCCGGATGGCTCGGGGCGGAAAGGCTTAGCTGGAGTTACTCGTAGGCCAGGTGCACGAAGCACTCCACAGCCGTGCGGCGATTCGGGAAGTAGCGGGTGCGGTGCGGGTCGGGGCTCGCCCCGAAGTGGGAGCGCTGGACGAACCAGCGCCCGGAGCCTCCGGCCACAATGAAGGTCACCGTTCCCGCTCCCCGGATGTCGCGGTCGGCCTGCTCGAAGTACCGGACTCTCGCGCCCTTACGGTCCTGGGGGATGTTCGGCTTCCAGGCCAGCCCATCGGGCGTATAACTCACAGTCGGTACTTCTCGGTATCGGCTTGGCCGTCGTCGACGAGCCGGTTGTAGCGGGTCGCCAGGAGGTCGATCAGCTCGGTGAGCTGTTCGGGCGATACCTGGATGGTGGTCTTGGCGTAGAAGCCCAGGCCGAAGTTCTTGACCTCGATCTCAGTGATGCGCGAGTCGTAGTCCCAGATCTGGATGGCTTGGGTGATCTCCTCACCGGTCAACTGGTTGCGTTCCATGCGTCGTCCTTCTTTCTTCTTTCTGGGGGTGTCCTCTACGCGGTCGCGAGCAGTCCGTCCCGGACTTCAAGCTCGACCACCGCGTGATCAGCGGCTTCGACGAACTCGGCGGGCAGCGCCTCTGGCTCCTGCTTGGGCTTACGAGTACGGCTGCGCCGCTTGGGCTGCTGGGGCTGAGCTGGGACTCCGTCGGCGGCCGGCAAACCCTCGGTCTCCACCCGAGGCTCATCTGACTCCGCTGGCTCAACCCAGGTGTAGAGCGTGGCCGGACGTCCTCCCTCGGAGCGCATCTTGGTCTCGACCACGAACGGGCTGGCCTCGGTGATGGCACGCAGCTCGGCCGCACGCACCCTCTGGAACCTGCGCTGGACCTCCGACGAGGTCGCGCCCTCCTCTCCGGCCTCCTGGATGAAGGCCAGGACGCGGGCCGGGATGTCGTTCCCGGACGCTTCGGCCTCGGGCAGGGTGTAGGTGACCGTCTCAACCATGTAGGTGATCAGAGCCAGAGCCGCGTCGAAGTCGGCGACCGTGACCTCGGTCCGCGTCTCGGCCAGGGCATACAGCCCCGCCAGGCGGATCATGTAGGCCATCGCTCGCTCGGTGTATTGGCCTAGCTGCTCGTTGCCGGTCGTGAGGGCATCGCAGATCTCGCGGTGCTTGGACTCGAAGACCCTGGCCACCTTGTCAGGAACCTTGATCTCGGTGACCTCCTGCGCGAAGTTCACGATGCGTCGGAGCTTCGCGCCAAGGCGCTCGATCGCCTGATCGGCGTTCTTCTCACCGAAGACAGGCAGCTTCTTCGACTGGATGACCCAGACCGGGAAGAAGCGGTTGTACGTGCCACCCGTGGCATCCTTACTGCCGGAGATCGCACCCCAGTTGCGCGGTTGGATGTGTCCAACCACGGCCACGTGCGGCTTCTTGATGACCAGATCCGTCTGGCTGGTCTTGTGGCTGATGCCCGCGCCGTCCCATGCCTTACGCAGGTAGGTGCCGATCTTTGTGTCTCGGCGGGCGTTGGCGATGAAGGTGTCCATCTCTTCTTCGATGAACATCACCGGAGCGGTGACACCACGGATCGACCTCTCGGTCAGCTCGGCCGCGAACCCCAGGCCGGTCGCGGGGCAGCCGTACACGACGCAGGCGTCAGCGAAGCCGCCCAGACCAGACTCAATGACCTTCATTGCCATGCCGGTCGCGGTGCCCTTACGGCCCGCGCCGGTCGGGCCGACCAGGATGGGCCAGAAGGACAGGGGCATGGCCCCCTTGCCGGTCCCTACGGTGGGGATGCTGCCGATTGAGGCGCTGAAGCCGGACAGCAAGGTGACGAGGACTCCGACCTTCGAGCCCTCGGTGTAGTTGTCCAGCTCGTTGACGATGTCGCCGAGTGGGCCGGTGAACATCGCCGCGTCCGCTTGGGGCATCTCGTTGGTGAGCATGCCGATGTCTCCTTAGGGGTTTCAGGTGATCTCTTTTGAGATGAGCTGATAGAGGTTCGGCAAGAGATCCCCACGCTGGGCGGGGGGTCTCAAGCCCAGCCACTAGCGCTCGACGGGCAACAGGGGCATGACCTTGACTTCGGCGATGTCCCGCTCGTGACAGCAGTCGAAGTTGCTGTCGTTGCACTCGTCGATCCAGAGGTCTTCGTTGTCGATGAGGTAGTCGAGGAGCGCGTTGCTGTCACCCAGCACCTCGGGCATGAGCTCGTCCAGGTCCTCGGGATCAAGGCAGAACTCGTAGGTCACGGTCTCTGTGACGCGCATCTTGATGCGCTGCTCGATCACGCGATCACCTCGAAGTCCTGGCTCAAGTTCGAGATGTCGCTCTTGAAGCTGCCGACGTGGTAGACGAGATCGTCGGCCTTGCCAGGGCTTTTGATCTCCTCGAAGGCGCTTACGCAGTAGTCACCGACCTTGCGCATGGCGGCCTCGTAGGATGCGGCAACCACGGCCAAAGGGGTGCAGCCGTCGTAGGGCGCTGACCAGTCGAAGATGTACGTATCCACACGCTTCCAATCTCTGTTTTGGGTGCTTGGCTAAGTGGTCAGTAGGAGCTGAAGACGTGTCCGTTGGAGGAGATCCAGTGGTCGCTCTCCCAAGCGACGGCGTCCACCTCCAGGCAGAACCCGGACGGGACCTCGAAGCTCTCGTCCTGCTCTTCGAGGAAATGCCAGGCGTAGTCCTCGATCGAGTTGAACTCTCCGCAGTAGACGTCACGGAAGTGCTTGGCAGCCTCCTCGATGTGGTCCACTCCCCCGACGTAGGCGAGGAAGTCTCCGAACGCCTGGCGCTCGCTCTCGTGGACCTCGACGAGCAGCTCGTGAACCTTCCAAACCGTGTCGAGGCCCACGTACTCCCAGAACGTGATCCCGAACTCCGACTCGACATCGCCCAGGATCAGCTCTTCGGCGTCGCCGGTCGCCTTGCGCACCTTGGCGCAGAAGTCGTCGTAATTCACGCAGGCATCAAGGTCGGTCCAGTCCCCTACGAGGTTGCCGCCGACGTACTCGGCGAGGTTCCAGAAGTGGATGGAGATGGTCGACCTGTTGAGCGTCGTCAGCATGGTGCTGGCCTTTCCGTATCAGGTTGGGGTACGTGCCCAGGCCGGGAATCGAACCCGGCCTGCGATCACCAGATCTGGGCTGCCTTACTCGGGGCAGACGTGGTCCAAGGCATTGCTGACCAGACACTCCAGCCAGTCGCCGTCTTCGATCTCGTAGAGAACGGCGGCGCAGGTGGCGCACTTCATCTGAAGGCCCCCGTCGCCGACAAGGGGAGACTCCTCGAAGACCATGTCCTTGATCTGGTCGAAGATCTCGGATCTGGCCCCTTCACTGAGGGCCGTCACTCCTCGTACCTCCATCGCGTCACCATGAGCCCGTATCGCCCCTTCTGGTCGAAGACCTCTTGGGCGTGCACGGCTGATTCCACGGCCTCGAAGCTGTGGCGCTGGTGATGGTCAGTGAAGGTCACGTAGCCCTCGAAGTCACCGTCTTCCCGACCGATCACAACCACTCGTACATCGACGTACGGATTGACCAGCCGATGCGTCACCGCCGATAGGTCAATCTGGTTGAGCACCGAACAGCCGGTGATCTGGAAGTGTCGTTCGGCGTGGCTCCGCTCAGCGTGGATGACCAACGTGGGCGTTGAGCCGTTCGGCTTGTGAAGCACACCGAAACCCCGCAATCCGCCGTACGTCAGCTCGGCGGCGAAGACTTGTCTGCCGGGGAGGTCGAGGTGGGAGATCTCCCGCTCGACCTTGATCAGGCGCTCGAAGCCGTCTCGTACGACGGGTCGTTCCCCGTCGTAGTAGGTGACGCGAAGATCAGTCATCAGGCTCCCCACCTGCTGGTTCGGTTGCCGTCCTCATCGAAGGCCAGCTTGGTGCTGCCGTAATGAACTGCTTCACGCCACCGGTCGGGCGTGTCAGCCCATCCGTGCTTGGTGAGCGTGTAGACCCCGCCTGCTGGCGAGAGGATTACAAGGTCGCCCATACGGGCCTCCCTAGCTGTAGAAGTGCTCCTCGGCGTAGGCGACGACCTCGGTCTCCGCGTCATCGCGGGTCTCCTGGTCGGCGCACAGAACCTTGTGGCCGTCCCAGGCGTAGGCCCACCACATCTCGTTGCCTTGGCTGTCGATGAACCAGCGGACCCAGCCGACGCGGTCAGCACCCAGGAAGACGGGCTCACGGGGACCGCGCTCTTCGATCACGGTCAGTCCTCGGGCCGGTTGTTGCGGATGTAGTCGGCGAGCGTGCCGTAGGTGAGGCCCTTGATGGTCACCTCAACCTCGACTCCGCCCGGCCCCCAGGTGCACACCCACAGGCCGTCGCCGTCCAGCTCTCGGATCTCCTTCAGAAGGAAGTCCTTGCTGTGCTCGGTGTCCCACAGCTTGGCCATCTGGCCGGGATAGAAGATCTCGTATTCCTTGCCGTGCATCCCATGACCTCCTGGTCTGTTGGGGATGGATGCGTGCCTCTGGCCTGGTCGTGAACCATCGCCATCCGAGATGGCGCCAGGGCTGGTGCGCCTAGAACAGAGGAAGCTGGTCGGGGTGGACCCACGTGCGGGGCTCGTCCGGGTAGTCGGCGGCCATCCACACGCCCAAGATCTCCCTGCCGAATTCCACATCCAGCTCGGAGAACTCGACATCCACGTGACCGGCCGATACCGCCTTGCGGGCCATGACTTCCAGGAACGGCATGTCGAAGATGCCGGGCATGGTCACGTCCCGATGGCCTTCGGCCTCAACCCAGATGTCGGCCTCGCGGAGGGCGTCCCAGAAGTCGTCCCGGTGCTCGGACAGATCAACATCCAGCCCGAGCTTCTTCTGGATCTCAGCCTCGATGTCGGATCGAATCCAGGAGTCCCATCCGGCCACTGCCCTCTCCTGGATGAGGGCGCTGTTGTCTTCCTCGTCGTACAGCGGGTACTCGTACTTCAGGCCGGCGAGGGTCTTGGCCAAATCCACCGCGGCTTCACGGTTCTCGCCGTTGCCGAACGTTCGGGCATCGATGCACAGCCCGTAGGGGCTGTGCCACGAGTAGTGGGTGTAGTCCTCCAAGAGCTGGAGGTAGTCCCGAGCCAGCGACCGCTGGTTCGACTCGGTGACGTCACTTCCGGAGTAGTCCGACCCCTGCCACGGGCCGTGAAGTTCCAGGAGCGTGTCCGCCTCCAGGGCCGTCATCAGCCGGTCGAAGCTGATGATCTCGGCGTCCATCAGGAGCGTGAATGCTTCGTTGTGCTCAAACCAGTTCGGGACCACGGTGAAACCCGAGTGGGAGATCTTGGGCATGGTGAACCTCCTCATGCAGGGGGAAGGGTGAGTGCGACTGCGCAACTCAGGGCAGGAGCCCCGGCAAGGCGGGGCGCGAGCCGCAATCGGCAGGCGTTATCGGGCACCGACGAGAGAGGCGAACACGTCGCCCTCGATCGCAGTTATGGCCTGCTTGTGGGTGCGTGGCTTCT
The DNA here is from genome assembly GCF_044457355.1 of Nonomuraea sp. NPDC050556. Taxonomy (NCBI): domain Bacteria; kingdom Bacillati; phylum Actinomycetota; class Actinomycetes; order Streptosporangiales; family Streptosporangiaceae; genus Nonomuraea; species Nonomuraea sp. NPDC050556. Next base: position 283,692 of record NZ_JBITGU010000002.1, read on the forward strand.
CGTCCAGGTGCACATATCCCCTGGCTCGTACGACCAGGGCGTACCAATGACCGTCATCCCCCACGTAGGCCATCCCGGCAGGGTGGCCGTCGTAACGGACCTTGACGGAGACGAACGGCTCGACCTCGTAGACGAACATGGGCCTCACACCCTGGCCAGGGACACAGCGCCCCTGATCTGGTTGGCAGCCCGAGCGAGTCGTCCCGCCGTGTTGGCAGCCTGCTCGCCCTTCTCGGGCATCCGGCGCTCGGCGTAGTCCACGGACTCGAACATCTTGATCTCGGCCTCTTGCATGATGATGCGATCAAGCTCGTCATAGGTGCTCTCATCGAGCGTGATCGTGACAGTTACCCATGCCATGTTTCTACCAATCTATGTTTTCGGGTCAAAAAAAGACCCTAGATCACGAACCCCATGCCATGCTCCTGGAGGAGCTGCTTCGCAAGCTCTTCCATCTCCCCATTCCTCACACCCCGAGCCCGAATGAGCTGGTCGAAGAGCTTTGACGCATAGACGCACTGCAAGCCGTATCCGGTGACTCGCTCATCACGGATATCGACCCTGCACCCGCAGGTCAGATCGCGGGTCACCTTCTGATACTTCTGCCGCACCGCCATTACTGGCCTCCTTCGTTACGATCCAAGGGCCACACCTATGTGTGACCCCAAGACCGCCGCCGAAGCGACGAATTCGGATCAGTAGGCCATCAAGCCCGTGCACTCTCGCGGTCTACCCACGCAAGAGTGATCAGATCGAATGCCGCATAGGCATTTTCACGAGTTCCCACATAAGTTACCTCACCCTCCGGCCCCGCAAACAGGGCGTATCCGTGGAACTCGTTCTCAACCAGTCCGTGAATGGTCAGGCCCTTGACTTCACCAATCCCGTTCATCATGACGAGATTGCCATTGTCGACGGGGTAGGCGCACGGGTCGAATGAGAGCATGATGCTCACCCTCTCGGGTCTTGCGGCTCATCCTGCATGAACCGCTTGGCGCGTCTCCCGGATTCGCACCGGGCGAGAGCCCCTTTGTCGGGCTAGACGCTGACTGGCTTACTCGCTGTACTTCAGGTACGCCGCGTAGGCGGACTTACAACCCCGGTCATACGACGGGAGGCGCTTGCCTACCCTGCCGTCCCCAAGGACGGCCTTCATGTACTTGGCGGCTGTCTTGCGGTCATACCCGCAGGCCACGTCCCCGTCGTTCCACGACGCGTTCGTATCTCCCTGCCACAGCACCGCATACGCCTTCAACGTCGGCTTGGCCGACTCCGCAAACGCGCCCCCGGTCATCCACGCTCCGTAGAGCGCAATGAACGCAACCGCGATGGAAAGCTTGCGGATCATGTGCACCATTCCAGTTGTGAGAGAGGAACCGCGCCATTCACGATTCCACCCCCACCGCCGAAGCGATGGTTCGGATGCGGGAAACCACTCCCGCACCACGTTTTCGTACTCTCCGCCGTATCAGGTACGGAGAGGCCACCCCTCGCATGGGGTGGGTTGCACTTTCTAGCGTCTCTAGTGCTAACGACATTGCGCACGCTTTGGACGACTTGCCGGACTCTGCCTAGGTCGGGTCGTCCGCCTAGGGCCATGAAGCGACTCTCGTCTCTCGCGTCGCGGAGGCATTAATCACCCCGCCGCGCCCTCTATGAAGTTCTCAAGTGCGGTCCCCGTAGGGTCCGTTAGCCGGTAATGGGCGGCGGTTTCTCCGGACTGCCCCGGAGAAACAGGGTCCTGATGCTGTGTCGCGTCAGTGACCGTGAAGGGTCTTTGTGCGTCCCGCCTTTCGGCGTTTCGCTTGCCGCAACTCTAGTGACTGATTCCCGTTTCTACAACTCTCGGTTTTCAGGGCCTAGAGTTGGCCGCTTGCTTCACACTCCCCCACACTCTGGCGGGTTCGTCGTGCTCGGCTTGCGGCCCAGGCCACTGTAACCGAGATTGGCAGTTGCTGGCAACTGCCCACCTCTTGCGGCATCCGGTTCACATTCGCCCTGGTCACTTGCATGACCGGGGCTAGCGCTGCCCGGTGTCGCCAGCGTTGCTGGCGACGGGGCAAACTCTGCCCGAGATTGGTAGCTACGTCAACACCGAGATTGGAAGTCGGACGCTAGCAGGGGAAATGTCATTCAGAAGGCGCATACCCCATGCGCCTAGAGCGGGCTTGGTGGGTCACTGTGCCCGACTCACAGCGCCACGCACACAAGGCCAGCCATGGGCACAGCGCAGCGCCACGGCCACGCACACAAGGCGTGGCAGGCAAGGCACTCAAGCCGTGGCGCGACTGCGAGCGTGCGAGCACAGGACGCAAGGGTGAGAGCGGAGCGTGTGCGTGAACTGTGTTCACAAGTGAGATGAGGGTATGTGGTCATGCGAGAAAGAAGTAAGAAGGGCTTGACCTGCGACTTCCTTCTTTCTGCACATGGCATCGAATCGTGGTCTGCCCCCGTTCGCACTGCTCACATGGAGTGGGGGGGTACCTACGTTCACGCTCGCGTGAGCCCGGTGGTCCTGCCTCGCCCGATCAAGTACAGGTCTGAGAACGGGTCCGGAGGGACCTGACAGCCTCCTGCAGTCCCATCCGAGAAATGGGCTAGCAGCATGCCCTATCGCAGCTCAGGAGGCACGTCAGGGCCTCCCGCCGGGTACCGGCGGATGGACCTATGGGCCTCGCGGCTGGACCCCGAAACTGCTCCTGGAAAGCCAAAAACCCGCAGCTCGCCGGCTGCGGGTCAGGTGTTGGGAGCCGCACCCAGATGGGGCACAGAAAGGCAGAAGTTGCTACATGCTGGGCCTGGGCGCCTCTCGCTCGCCACTCAGCACGGCGTAGACGTCGTTTGCGACATCATCTACCAGGTGGTGCAGTTCGCTCGGCACCCAGTAGGCAATGGTGATCACCTCGTCATCGAAGTCAGTGATCGCATAGAGGATCGTGCAGGCCGTAAGCCAGCGCAGCATCAGCTCGGGGTGCGGGGCCAGTTTCATCTCCGCCCCGATCTTGACCTCAGTTACATAGACGTAGCCGTCCTCGAACTGTTCCCGCAGGGCGTACCCAGAGTATGCGAGTGCGCAGGGCGTCTCAACGGGGTCACGCATTGAGCTCTGGAGGCCCCTAGCGGGCCCCACGGTCAGCTTCAGCAGATCCTTCACACAGCTGTTTTACAGGAAAGTATGTTACCTAATGTCCCTTGCGCCCGATTCAGGGGTAACGGACAGGTAGATCTTTTAATTCTCATCTAATTGACGCGAAGCATCTGAGGGCTCAGTTATCCCCGTCCTCCAGGACGTTGGGCGAGCCGGCCTTCTTCCACTGCTGCTCCACGGTGAAGCTGATCCGGCCCGTTTCGGGCACCTCGATGCCCTCTCTCACGGCCCAAGCGCGCATCTGTGCGGCCTTTCCGCTCCCCGAACGGTCTCGCTGGCGCCTGGCAGGCTCGATCTTGGGGGTCGTCGGGGCACTGAGCAGGTCAGCACCCTGGTTGATCGTCTCCCAAGCCTTCAGGAACGCCTTCTGGTCCTTCTCGCAGAGGTCGTTCTCGCGTTTCTTGCCGTCGAGGCCCGTCCACTCGTTGTGGTGAACGGGTTCCCCATGGGTCGGCGGGGCTGCATCGTCCCAATTGCACACGATGAAGGTCCGCCTGGCCACTGTTCCTCCAGCGATGGGGGTGAGGAAGAAGAAAGAAGGCCCTTCCCTGGGGCCTTCGGGCAGAAGGTTACCAAGAAGGGCCATCAAAGGCTCTTCGGAGCACTTCATGTGCGCAGGCCCCCGCCGACCTACCCATAGGGACGACGGGGACCGCGCCATCCGCGACCAATGGTCCTCGGGGGAAGGGTTCCGAAGGCCCTCACCTGGTCGCGTGTCCTCAGGTGAGCCTGCTCTGACGCTCCAGGCCGGGGACAAGGCTGTCCAAGGTGCTTCCCACCAGGCCCAGAACTCTGCCCTTGTCGTATTGCGCCTGGGTGAGGTGGAAGTCCTTGCGGACGGCGGCAACGCCGATGGCGAGCCTGGGCAGGAACTCCCAGGCCGGGTACTTCGCCTGAAGCTCTTCAAGCGTCATGTGTCAGCCCGCTCTACGTGTGGTGGCACCAGGCCGGCGATTGCGCCGCTGCCTGGTTGCCTGCTCGATTGGGGTAACCCCGTCTGCCTGCGCAATCCGCTTGCGTACGTCGGGCGCCTCCTTGCCGCACACCACGTTCACCTTGTCGGCCTGTGCGACCAGCCTGAGGGCGATGAAGCCCCCGCCCGCACCGTCAATCACGATCCAGCCCTGGATTTCAAACGGTTGGGGAGCGTCCCAGGTCATGCCTCATCACTCCACGGCGATGGCTTCAACGAACTGTCCGTTCCGGTAGATCCACCGCTCAACCCGAAGGAACTCGGGCACCAGGGGTTGCCCGTTCCGCAGCGTTAAGTGGACGTACTGGACCGTTGTGACTCTTGCGGTTGCCGAGGTCATGAATCGAACGTAGGGCGGCTCTCACCTGGGGCTCAACGAACCTGTACGAACTTGTACGCCAATCTCAGTACAGGGCTTCGATGGCGTTCGTGATGAGGGTTCGAGCGGCCTTGCCGTGCACGGCAGACGAGACCAGCTCGTTGAACGCCTTCACGTACAGCGCGATCTCGCGCGGCTGGGTGATGGTGACGATTGCCGTGGTCAGCTCGATGGAGACGTTCACGTCGCCGTACATATGGAAGGTCTCTGAAGCGTGCTGTGACCGGCTGGCCATCCAAGGAATGATCCCGAGCGAGATGTTCGGCTGGCGCATGACGGTCAGGATGTAGCGGAGCTGCTCGCGCATGATGTCGTTGGAGAAGATCCGGTTCCTCAGCACCGATTCCTCCATGACCATGACGCAGGTTCGTCGACCGTCAGCCAGGTACTGGCGACGGGCCACTCGCATCTTCACGCCTTCCTCGATGTCGGTGTTTCCGGCCTCGTGGAACTCGTTGAAGTAGGTCATGACGGCCCGCATGTAGTCGGGCGTCTGGAGGGGCCAGAGCATGAAGTTGGAGCTGTAGAAGCGGTACAGGGTGTTGTTCTCGTACAGCTCCAGGCCCAGCTCCTGAAGCCTTCTCTGGCTGCGCTGGACCCGGCGCCATTCGACGTAGGCGTCGGCGGCGTTGCGGCTGGCGGCGATCAGGTTGGGGATTTCCTCGGGGACTCCGCAGATCGTGCACCAAGTGCGGATGTCGGCGTCGGAAGGCGGCGTGCGGCCTCCGGTGAGGCGCGAGCATTTGGTCTCGTCCCAACCAGCTTCCCGTGCCAGCGCCCGAGCGGTCAGGCCAGAGTCACGCAGGATCTCGCGCAGCCGGTGTGCGATTGCCTGGCGTGCTTGCTGGGCGCTGGAGGACGGTGATGTGGCCACGTGCGATCGAGCGGTCTGCTAGGCGGGCTTGTACTCCGAGTGGTCAATGCCGCGTTCCCATACGGCCTCGAATGCCGCCGCGCACAGCGCGACTTCAGCCGGTTCCTGGGAAAGCTCGAAGCCCGCGGGGTCCCCGTCACCGGTCTGGAACACCCAGCAGACCTGGCCGTCGTCGATCTGCCAGAAGTCGCATCCAGGAAGCGCGATGTCTCGCGCCTTCGGACGGGGGAGCCAGCGGACCAGCTCGCCTCCTGCGATGTTGGAGTAGCCGGTCACGGCATGCTCGAAGGCGATGTAGTCGCTGTGCGGCTCGGAGATAACCCGAGCGCGGCGGAAGGTAACGCCCCGGCTGACGTTGGAGGAGATGAGTTCGACCCAGCCGTCCATGTTTCCGAGCTTCTCCAGCTCGTCCACGGTCGTTCCCGCGAGCCACGCCTGGAAGTCGGGTTCGCTGCTGCCGTAGGTGTCGCGCATCTCCAGGTGAGTCACCGAGTGCTGTGCCTGGCTGAACAGCTCAATCAAAGTCTGGATCAAGGCCACCACACGCCTCCCATAGAGCCTTCTTCACCGTCTTCGGCACCCGGATAGCGCGCTCGTAGTCCTCGATGTGGGCGACCTGCCGGATCGTGTCGAGCACTTCGGGGTCGTCTTCTTTGCTGCCGACGATCACGAGGCTGCCGTCGCTGTCGTCCAGATGCACCGAAGCGCAACTGCCGCTCTGGCTCAGAGTGTCCTTGCCGTAGAACCGTAGTGCCATGGGAGGCTCCTGGGGTCTGGGTCTGTACGAACTGGTACACGCCTCTGCGAGCTTGACCCTCCGTCGCGGGCGAGTCAAGGCGCATGTTGGTGGCCAGAATCCCGTACGAACGAGCTAACTAGCCCAGATGCGCAAAAGGCTGGCCGGTGCGCCTACACGGCCCAGGGCATGTGACATACAATCAAAGCCTCAGCTGAGTTTCCGTCGCGAGTCGCAAGGAGACGCGAAGATGTCGGAGGATGACAGGGCGTCTGAGCTAAGTATCTCCGTGACAACTCTTGCACGTGGCGTTGTGTTCCACCTGACTGGGCCGCTAGGCAATGGTGCGGCTTCGCGTCTACGCGATGAATTACTAGCGGCCGAGGGGCACGATGCATCCTATGCGATCCTCGATCTTGAGAATGTTTCAAGCTGCGATGATCAGGGGGTTGGGGCAATCATCGCGGCCGCGAAGCGCGCAATACGCACTGGGATGCGCCTAGTTATAACTGCTCCCAGTTCAGCGGTATATGATGCTATGGAAGGCCGCGGACTTGAGGCCCGAATCGAATTTCGCAACACTCTGCACGAAGTAATCAATGAGCTCGAAGGATAGACCTACTCTCGTTTGTCAGATCAATAACGTCCCTTCGAGAGATCTCAAAACGCTCGCTCCACCTCTTTTTCAGAGGCAGAACGAGCGTTTTTCTCACGATCGCACTCCCGTGACTTACTTGGCTACTTTTCCTCTGAGGAGGTCAGCGGGGGCTTAACCTTGTTGGGCTGCCCTGGCTGCGCATCGCAGGGGACGAAACTTCCCCCACCGTACAGGTAGCCGTCATAGACCCAGCCGAGGGTCTGCGATTCGACATGGTAGACGTGCGTCCACGTGTTGCCGGACTCGTTTTCCACGTAGCAGTGGTACGTGAAGGTAGATGGCTGGTTAGTCGTGTGGAGACGTGCACAGATGTCATGCGGTCCCGTGCGGATAGGAATCCCGCTGTCTGCGAGACCTTCCCCGATGGTTCCATCGAGAGGGAACCAGTCATGACTCATACAGGACAGTGCGGGCTGAGGGTCATTCGCTGCGAGAGCCGAGGATGCCATTGGCGTGATGAACAGAATGGCCGCACTCAGGATCGTCAGGACTCTTCTAACCACTAGCCTTCCCTTCCATAGGTGGATCTCTATAGACTTCACGACGTCGGCTCGACGTCATGAGCTAGATGATTTCTACGGGGAATGCGCAAAGAAAGCATGCGAAATTACATGCTTATTGAAGTGGGCGGGGCGCCATCAGAAGAATTCGAAGTCATTGCGGATACCCAACCCGCGGTTGTCGACTCTTGTTTACATGACGGTAAGCGATGAAAAGAAGCGATGCAATAGGCGGAATGTCAATTTCTAGATGCAGTCAGTAGTCACGAGTTTTCCTTAGCGCGGCGGTTCTGGTCATTGCCGTAGGCGGCATCAGGAACGTCGGCGAAGGCGTTGGGTGCGATCTTGCACAGGTGCACGAGCAGCTCTGTGGCGAGGTTCTGTGCCTCCTGGTCGGCGGAGGTGTGGTGGCGCTTGGTCAGTACTTCGTGCCAGGCGCGCATGTTGCCGGTGACGACGAGCCTGACGGGTGCCGCTTCGGGCGGGACGGCTCTGGCTGCTTCGCGGGCCTGCTTACGGGTGAAGCCCTGGCGGTTCAGCTGTATGACGATGTAGTCGTACAGCGCGAGAAGGTCGTCGTATGCCTCCTGGACGAGGTAGTCGAGCCCTGCTTGTTCGATCGCCTGCGGGATGACGGGCTTGGTGCCGGTGTGGTCCACGTAGCGCTGGCTGATGACACTGAAACTGAGCATTCGGTGGCGGGTGAGCTGGGCAAGCCCGGCCCGACTCAGTCCGCGGATGAGGAAGGTTGCGCTGGCATGCTCGGCGATGCTCCAGTGCTGGTGTTCGTGGATGGCCTGGGTGATGTAGCCCTGGTTGGTGCTGGTCTTGGGGTTGGGCCTGTCCCACGACTGGTAGCAGTTGCGGCCAGCCGCCTCGGCGAGGGCGTCGGCGTCTTTGGCTCCGATGTCGGACAGGAAGCCGGTGAGGCCCTGGAAGGTGTTGCGGTCGAACGTGGTCTTGGCGATGAGGTGGACTTCGGGGGTCAAGGTTCTCCTAGTAGTCGGCTCCGTAGGCGCTCCCCCAGGAGCGGCCTGCGATCTCGGGGTCGGTGATGAAGTCCACGCCTCGGATCTGGGTCCGTAGGCATTGGCCGATTTCGTGTGCCAGCTCGGGGGCGTTGGCCTTGGGGAGGCTGGCGACGACTTCGTCATGGATGGGGAGGCGGAGGTATTCGGTGAGCCCGGCCTTGTCGCACTTGATGAGGCCACGCGCGGTGACGTCGCGGGCCGTGGACTGAATCCGGTAGTTGATCGCGCTGTATGCGCGCTCGGCATCTACGTATAGGCGGCGGCCGGTGAGCGTGGTGATGTAGCCCTGCCGACCGGCTTCCTTGGTGAGCTGCTTGGCCAGCGCGGCGACGCCGGGGTACGCCTTGTTGAAGCCGGCGATGGTGCGCTTGGCGATCGACTCCGACACCTTGGCCTGTTCGACGAGGGCTTTCCAGCCCCCTCCGTAGCAGACCAGGAAGTTGGCCATCTTGCCGATCTTGCGGTCTACGCCTGCGGCGTCTGCGGTGATCTGGTGGAGGTCTTCGCCGTTGATGAACGCGTTGAACATGCGCTCGTCGCCGGACAGGGCTGCGGCCATGCGTAGCTCTTGGGCTTGGTAGTCGATGCTCGCGATGACGTGGCCTTCGTCGGCGAGGAAGCATCGGCGCACCATCCAGTCTCCGGAGGGGAGGGTCTGGGCGGGGATGCCGGTGATCGACATGCGGCCAGTGCGGGCTTGGAGGGTGTTGATGTTGGCGTGGCAGCGGCCTTCGGCGTCCATGTTGGTCAGGAAGGATTCGGGCCAGGTGCCTGCCCATTTCCCGGCCTTCTTGTACTCCTTGATCGTTCGGGCGAAGTACAGGCCGCTGGTGGCCAGGTGTTCAAGGAGGTCGTCGTCCACCTGGAGTTTGCCGGTCTTGGTCTGCTTGAACTCTGTGTGGCCCATGTACAGGAGGGCTTCAGCGACCTGGTCTGTGCTGCCGGGGTTGAACTCCTCGGAGTCGAGGAAGCCGAGTTTGTCGATCTCGGTCTCGATTTCCATGAGCCAATAGGTCTCCTCCTGGCGGAGGCGGGTTGCTAGTTCGCGGGTGTAGGTCTCGTCGAGTTGGAAGCCACGGCGGGAGATCTTCGTGCAGATCTCGGCGACCTTGTGCTCGTAGGGGATGAGGTGGGTTGCGCTGGCGGGGACCTTCGGGCAGAGGGTCTTGTTGAGGACCCAGGCGAGGATGGGGTCCATCAGGGCGTACATCTGGAAGATGTCGTCGTCGAGAGGGACGTCTCGGAAGTAGTCGTCTCGCTTGATCTTGAGTTCTTTGCAGATCTGGGCGACGCTGCCTTTGATCTCCCTGGCGGCCACGGGGTCTACGTAGTGCTCGACCAGTTCTTCGAGCTTGTGGCCGGTGCCGCCTTCCTTCCGGCTTCTGGAGTCGACCAGCCGGGACAGGATGCCGGTGTCGGTGGTCTTGGGGAAGAGGGTTTCGAGGGGAACCCCCAGGTGGCGGTCAGCCACCTGGAGGTCGTAGGGCGCGTTGTGGATGTACAGGCGCTGGGCGCGTTCCAGCGTCCGGGCGGTGTACCAGGCGAAGCGTGGGTGTTGCTCGACTGGTAGGAGCCAGGCTGTGTCTCCGGCTGAGAACTGGGCGGTGCGGCACCTGAAGTCGGTGGCGTAGACGTCCAGTCCGGTGTTCTCGGTGTCGAAGCCGAAGTGGGTGTGCTGTTTGGTCCAAGCGGCGAAGGCCGCCAGGTCCTCCTGGGTTTCTACGACGTGGCCGGTGACGGGCCAGCCTGCGAGCTTCATGTGGTGGGTTCTCATGGCGACCTCCTTCCAATCTTGGTTTTCAGGGCATGGGTCAGCGGTTGCGGATGAAGATGGCCTTGCACTGGTCGGGGTTGCCCCTCTCCAGCGGGCAGAAGTGGCCTGCCCACGGACCCTTCGCGCCGGTACCGGTGCGGTAGGTCATCTCGCCGTGCGGGCAGGTCTTGGTCTCGACGCCGGGGGGCGGGCTCTGCTGCTGGCGGGTCTGCCCACCACCACCGGCAGGGCGGTTGCCGCTGTTGCCCTCCGGGCCCCAGAGGGCCTGGACGCCCTTGGCGACCTTGACGACCAGCTCGGCGTGCGCCTTGAACTCGGCGCTGGCCAGGATGGCGTCCGCTTCGGCGAGGTTCTCGGTGTGGAGGACGTCCCAGGGGGCCCCGTAGCCCGCGCCGTACTTGATGGTGGTGACGAGCTTGCCTTCAGTGGTGGGGGTGTGGGTCACAGCGGTCTCCTTGGAGGTGGGGGTTGCGGTCTGGGCTTCGTCGGCAGGCTGATCGGCCTGCCTGTACTCGATGGGCTCCTCGCCTGCGGCGGGGGTAGCCCAGGGGTCTTCGTCGAAGTAGTCGCTCACGGAGCTTCCAATCTCTGGTTTGAGGGCATGGAGAAAGAAGAAGGGTCAGCGGATGGGGCATGCGCCGTTGGCGCAGTCCTCGTCGGTGCCGTCTTCGACGTGAGCCAAGCCCGTCGAGGCGATCCAGGACTCGTAGTCGGCCTTGTCGATCCGCTCGTACGGGGCCAGCTCGAAGCCTCGCTCGGGGAAGATCGTGGTCCCCTTGAGTGTGTCGGCGTATTCGCGAATCAGCGCGCCGATGTACTGGGCGCTGTACCTGGCAGCGTCCACGTTGGCGGTGAAGGACACCGCGTTGTCGGCGTACTCCTCCTGGACCATCTCCTGGAAGGCGAGGAGCTGGTTGAGGGTCAGTTCGTCGGCGGACTCAACGACGCTGCCCGGCCAGCCAGCCTTTTCAACTCGCTCGACGACGGCTTCCTTGGAGGGGATCTCGACGACGACGGTGTTGGCCGCGTACGGGTCGGGCACCACGTTGTATCCCTGGACCCGGTAAGCCTCCACCTGTGCTCGCTGGCCTTCGTCCAGCGTGGAGAAGCGGATGCGGCGGATGTAGTAGCGGCTGAAGATGGGGTGGATGCCCTCGGTGGTGCCGGGCAGTTTGGCGATGCTGCCGGTGGGGGCGATGGTGGTCACCTTGACCGGCTCGGGGATGCGGAGGCGGAAGGCGTAGTCGCGGGCCTCCTGCCGTACGGCCAGCTTGAGGGATCGCAGCATGGATCGTACGTAGGAGCTGTTGGGAGCGGTTGAGTACCGCTGCCCCATGAGGGCCAGGGCCTCCTGGACGCCGAACAGGCCGACGCCGATCCTGCGGTTCCTGGCGAGGATCGCGGCCTGCTGGGGTGACTCGACATCACCGAAGGTGGCCCGAACGAGGAAACGGGTCATCAGCCGCGCGGCCTTGCTCGCCTTCCCGAAGTCGAAGGTGTGGTCGCTGGGGTCGACGAATGCGGCCAGGTTGAGGTGGCCCAGGTTGCAGTTCTCAAACGGCTCCAGGGCGATCTCGCCGCAGGGGTTGGTGGCGAACACCTGGCCGGTTTCCCCTACCTGGGACAGGGACCTGTTCCAGATGCCCGGCTCGCCGTTCTTGAGCATGCCTGCGGTGATGCCGTCCAGGATGTCCTTGGCGCGGGGGTCTTCCTCGTCGAGCGCCCTGTAGAAGTCGCTGTCGGTGATGACGCTGATGTTGGTCGACCAGTGCGACTTCCCGTCTTCCTTGCAGTGCAGGAAGTCGAAGATGTACGGGTCATCCCAGTGCAGCATCGCCATGCGGGCGCTGCGGCGGTTGCCTCCGGCGACGACGCATTGGGCCACGGCATGGTCGATCTCCATCGCTTCGAGAGGTGTGACGCCGCCGCGCAGCTCGCTGCCCTTGCGCCAGTCCTCGGAGCCGTTCATCACCGCGCCCACGTCGAGCAGCATCTTGGCCAAGGGCGCCGGGCCTGACGCGGTGCCTCCGAAGGTCTTGAGCCGGGAGCCTTGGGCGCGGACGTTGGAGACGTCGAAGACGCGGTCGTGGTGGATGGTGAGGGGGCTGGTGTAGGCGTCGAGCAGCTCCACGAGCGCGCTGGCCCAGCCTTCGCGGCTGTCGTTGACGACGCGCGGCCAGTCCCACTCGTGGCTGTAGGTGGAGGTGAGGAGCCCTGCGTCCTTCATGGCCTGGTAGTCGGGGTGGCCGGGGTCGCACACGATGTGGATGTTGAGGGGCCGCAGGATGCGGTACTTGCCGAGATGGCTGGTGGAGTAGTCGCTGCCTACTCCCCCGCCCTCCATGAGCCGGAGGAAGGTGAACTCGAAGTGCTCGGAGAAGCGGTCGGTCCATCCGCTGGTGTGGCAGTTGAAGAGGTACTGCCTGCCGCGGACTCCGCTGGCCCATAGGTGTCGGCCGGCCGGGAGGACGGCGAAGTCCTGCATGAGGGTGGACAGCTCGACGCTTTCGCGGAAGTAGGCGGTGGGCGAACTCCAGCGGACGAGGTCCAGGTTGCCGTGGACGACGCGATCCACGGTCTCCGGCCAGGTCTCCTTGGTGCCGTCTGCCTTGGTTCGGGAGTAGGTGCGCTCGTAGACGGTCTGGCCGGTGGGTCCGAAGTTGGTCAAGCTCAGTGCTCCTGGCTGTTGGTGAGGTAGTTGGCTTCGGCGTTGCTCATCGCTCGCCGGGAGCCTGGGCCTTGGTGCTTGTTGCCCAAGGTGTTGAGGTGGCGGTTTAGCTCGCGGGTCAGTACGTCGATGGCGTCGCTGACGCGCCGCTTGTCCGGGGTGGGTAGTCCCAGGTCGATGGGGCCGTAGGCGGCGAGGATGATGTCGTGGGCCTTGGCGCTGACGCGTGCGAGTGCCGCTTTGATGTCGGCGTGGTTGGCCCACACACTGCGGAGTTCGAGTGCCTGCCCGAGCTGGGTGTCTTTGCTCGGGGTGTCCCAGGTGTCGGGGTTGAAGTAGGTCTCGCGCAGGATGGCGCGCACTTCCTTGGGGGTGTAGATCACGTGGGAGGTGTTGACGATGTAGGCGTAGTGCTCCGCGCCGCAATATGTGCTGGCCCGCTGAGAAAGAAAGAAGCGCAGGGTGTCCTTGGGCTGCTTGCCGTACTCGCGAGCGCGGGCCATGGCGCGCTCGAAGCTGCCCCAGTTGTCCAGGGCGTAGCGAGTGATCTCTGCGGCGATGTCGTCGGCGTCGATGCTTGGGTACTGGCGGGCGAAGCGGCGGCCGACGCTGGCGGCCTGGTCGAGGAGGAGTTGCGCGAGGTCGTCTTCGATCAACGAGTTACCAATCTATGTTTTGCTGGCATGGCTTTAGGCGGTGCGAGTGAACTTGCCGCCGCCGTCACGCTTGAGCGCTCCGTAGCGCGTGCCTTCGACGACGAAGCTGCCGTCCGGCCAGATGTCGATCTCGACGGGGCTGACGTCGTAGTGGCCGACGTAGAGCAGGCCGAAGCCCTGCTGCCAGTTGGCGACGCCTCCGGCACCCAGATATCCGGCCTTGCGGACGTCCATGATGTTGCCGGTCTCGAAGCCCCACCTGCGGGTGGGCTTGCCGCCCCGGTACTGGGCGGTGTGGCGGCGCACGCCGAGTCGGCGGGTGTGCCCCATCACGATGTTGGCTCCGGCCTTGGCGGCGTGGTTGTAGGCGCTGGTGCCTGCGATCTGGGACATGCCCTTGATCTCGTGGCCGTGGACCAGGACGGTGTCCGGGCCGACCTTCGTGAACGGCTTGATCAGGTCTACGCCGAAGCCGTCGAAGTCGAGGAGCTTGGCGAAGTGGAAGGTGTCGGAGAACTCGGCCAGGGCGGGTGCCTGCTGCTCCAGGTACACCCTGGGGCGCTCGTCGTGGTTTCCTTCCAGGACTCCGACCGGGCCTGAGTAGAGCTTGCGCAGGGGCTCGAAGAAGTTCTTCTTGCCGTAGTCGGAGTGGCGGACGACGAGCTGTTCGTACTCCCCCTTGGTGCCTCGGTTCCACCTGCTCGGGGTGGGGTAGTCCATGAGGTCGCCGATCTGGTAGACGGCGTCGGGCTGGTAGTCGCCGATGAAGGCGGTGACGTTGCGCAGGGCGCGCTTGTCCTCGTACGGCAGTTGGGTATCGGAGATAACGACGACGCGCTTCAGTCCCAAAGTCCCTCCTTGGCCAGGCGATCGACGGTGTCCACGTAGAGGAAGGTCCAGCCTCCGATGTGGGTCTTCCAGACCTGTTCGGCCGTGACGGTCCGGTGAAAGGTGCATTCCGGTTCGCACCACAGGCCATTTGTCTGGCGGCGCTTGTGCCGTTTGAGTAGTGCGTGCCTTGCTCGGTGAGCGAGGATCACTCGTCGTCCTCCCGGAAGATGTCGTCGATGATGGTCCGCTCGTCCTCGTCGAGGGCTTCGTCGTCCCAGATGAAGCCCAGATGGAGCCATAGGTCGTAGCTGTCGGGCAGCTCAGGGTCCTTCCAGAGCAGGAAGCGTCCCGCCTGCGCTTGGTCGCCCTGGGAGTTGAGCACTGTGCTGATGAGGCGGGCTAGTTGGTGCTCGATCTCTTCGGCGGTGGGGATGGCGAGCCCCTTGCTGGTGTGGTAGCACCAGCCCTTGGCCTTGAAGAGTGCGGCGATCTCGTGGGGGTTCAGCTCCCACTCGCCGGTGACCTTCACGGTTGGCTGCTCCTTCGGTGTGCTTGCAGGGGGGCGATGGGGATGAGCTTGAGCAGCTCCTCGCCCTCCCAGCCGTCGGCCAGGAGGGCGATGTGGGCGGTCTCGATGTCGTCCACGGCCTGGAGGATGTGGCCTAGATTCATGGAGGTCACTGGTTGCCCCAGATGGTTCCTGCGAAGGGCTCCCCCGCTGCGGGGGTGGGGGCGGCATAGCCCCGGAAGGCGGAGTCGAGGGCCTGGTCGAGCAGGTTGAGCTTGTAGCGGAGCATGACGTTGTAGGCGATGCCGTCCTCCACCTCTTCGCGGGCGTAGGAGACGAGTTCCTTCAGGCTCATGCGCTCGAACTGCTGGGTGCTTCCCTCGCTGTACTGCTGCTGGCCGACACTGAGGATTCGGCCCTGGACAGCGGTAACGGCGGACATGATCTCGCGAGCTAGGTCTTCGCTGGTCACAAACTTCCAATCTATGTTTTACGGGCGTGAGACAAGGATGGAGATCTACGCGCCGAGCTTGGCGCGAAGTCCATCTCTGCCATGAGTTGCGTAGAAGGAAGTCACATCTCCCCCGCTCATTGGGATTGGGCGAACGGCGTCCAACCCAGAGTTGGAGATCTTGGTCACCAGTTCCCTGCCAGCATCGTCGTCATCGTGCAAAACGAAGATCCCGTCGAACTGGACGAGCAGGCGTCGCCACACCTTCTCCCAGACGTTCGCGCCTGGGATGCCGATGGCGGGCAGGTCGCACTGGTTGGACACGGCCCGGTCAAACTCCCCCTCGGTGAGCACGATGTTGCGTGTGCCTCGTTGGAGGGCCTCGGTGCCGTAGGGCCGGGGAATGTCCCCCGGCATTGAGCGGTACTTGGGGGTCCGCTTGGGCAGTTCCACGCTGCCCGTCAGGTCGAGGTCCTGGGCGTCCAGCCGCCTGAAGCGGATGGACAGAACCGTGCCGTCAGGGGCGAGGTACGGGATCGCGATGTAGTCCCGAACCGCCTCATGGCCGGGCTCAGGAGAACGGACGACGCCGAACCTGTGCTCGGCGATGGTCTGTTCGGTCAGGAGCCGCTTGGGGCCCGTCAGATATTCCAAAGCCTCTTCGTCGAGCTGGTCGACGTAGGTCTCCATAGCCTTCGCCATAAAGCTCAGCGAGGAGCTGCTTGGCACTACCGCCTTCATCTACCACCCGCCGGGCGAGGGTGACGGCGTTGCCCTTGATGCCACAGCCGTTGCAGTTGAACGCCTCATAGCGGACGCTCGCGGATGCCTGGTTGTCATCATGGAAAGGGGCAGCGCATCGAGCGCCACCGTCCTCCTTCCTCCACAGGGGGCACGCTTGCTCCGAAGTGCTCCAGGAGCGGGGTGATCGGGATCAACGACTACCATTCTTGGTTTTGATGGCATGCGAAAAGACGGCTCGGGCCAGCGCTTCGACGATGGCCGGGTTGCTCAGGGGCACCTTCTTGTCGGGTCGACGAAGGTCTGTGGGTGGGGTGGATCGGCAGTAGCGCGTCTTCATCGTCGTCTCCTGGATCGTCCAGGCCGATCGGCCTCAGGGGATGCATAGCGCCGTCCGATGACGGCGGGTGCGGGCGGGAATTCCAGATAGTCGGCGGCAGCCCGGAGGATCTCCGGCTGGTCGCGGGCAGCGGTCAGCAGCCGGCCATTACACATGCGGCACAGCAGACCGCGAACGAGCATGTCGGAGTGGTCGTGGTCCACCGACAGTCGTTGGCGTCGCACGCCCTTGCATATGGCGCAGGCGCCATCCTGGGCGGCGAGCATTGTGTCGTAGTCGCCGGGCTCAAGCCCATAGACGCGGCCGACACGGGATCGGTGATGGGTCTGGCTGCGAGACTTGCGCTGGCAGTCCGTACAGATACGCCCTCGGGGGCCTGAGAAGAATTGTGGGGCGCGATTCTTGTCGCACCGCTCACATCTCCTCGTGGATGCGGCGCTCGTCCTCACGGGGAGTTTCCCAGACGCTGGCAGGTAGCTCACCTCCTGGCTTGTCGGGGTCGGTGATGAGCATGCGCTCCAGGTCGGCCTGAAGCTCAACCGACAGGTCCCCTGCTGCGGAGGCACGACCCGAGCGGTTCTTCAGCACATACACGCCGAGTGCCCGGCCGTACGGGGTGAAGGTCTCGGTGTAGGCCAGTCCCAGCACCAGGGTTTGGAGCTTGGTGATCTTTCCTCGGATGTCCTTGAGCTTGAGTGCCTGATCACCCGACTCAGCCTCGCCGACCACGTGGTGCAGCACGACGACGGCGGCCTCGGTCTTGCGGGCGAGGTCTACCAGGAAGCTCATGGTGGCTTCCAGGCTGGTGAACCCCTCTCCCCCGGATTCGTCGAAGACGTTGGCGAGGTTGTCCAGGACAAGCAGTTCGGGCCACGTGCCGTACATGTAGGCGTAGGCAAGGACCTCCTCCTCGACCTGGGCGAGGGAAGGCGCGGCGTCGAAGTCGAACCAGACGCGGGTGAAGTCGCGCAGGGCCTTCTCGTACTTATCGGCCTTGCCTGAGCGGTAGGCGTCCTCGATCTCCTCAACGCGATCCCCGCTGAGGATCGCTGCAGCTCGGATGGCTTGGGTGACTTCGTCGGAGTCGGCGGACATGTAGATGCCGTGGCAGCCGGATCGGATGGCCAGGTTGAGGGTGAAGGCGCTCTTGCCTACGCCGGGCGCCGCGGCCACCATCGCGACCTGGGAACGGCGGAAGTGCGCGGTGACATCGGCCAGGGATGTCCATACGACCGGGATAGGCGCACCTGCTGCTTTGGCTTTTCGCCTGGCATGAGAAAGAAGAAGTATGGGGTCCTCCTACAGGTTCATGAGGGGGCAGTGAGGGCTGACGGAGCAGGTCCGGCATGCGTCGCCGGGGTTGGGCAGGAAGAGGCCCTGCTGCTCGATGAGCACCTGGCGCTCGAACCAGCGCTCGATCCACGCCTCGTCGAGCGTGGCCAGGTTGGTGGGGGGCGTCGGCTTGCGGTGCTTGGTCATGAAGAAGTGACCCCAGGCAACCTCTTCGTCGAGCAGGCGCGTAAGTGCGCGGGCGTAGACGATGAGCTGGAAGGGGACGGCGGGGGGCTTGGAGCCGCTCTTGATGTCACGGACGGAGATCCGGCCTGTGGCGGGGTCTTGCATGACGAGGTCGATGTAGCCACGCACGAGGGCTCCGCCAAAGGGTTCCTCGAAGCCAATCTCGGAGGCGATGGTGCCGTCTGGCCACACGTAGGGGATGAGCGTGGGGTCGGCGAGGTTGTAGTCGATGTAGTCGGCTACTTGGCTGAGGCCATCGGTGAACCGGTCACGCAGATCGGTGAGAACCTTCTTACGACCTCCCACGAGCCATTGGTCGCGGTCGGGCCAACGCTCGTCAGCCTTGCTCAGTTCGGCTCGCCACGTAGCGGAGAAGATCTCCTGGGCTTCGACGGTGGGCATGGTCCTTCCGGACTTCTCCCAGGCGTCGCACGCTTCGTGGATGGCGATGCCCTGCATGGTCCAGCCAGCTTGGAGCTGGGGAAGGCGCTCCACGCGTTCGAGTTCATATGCCGTGCCGCATCGGGCGATACCGGTGACGCGGGAAACGGATGTTCGGGTTAGCAGGAAATCAGCTTCCAATCTTTGTTTTAGGGAGAGGTATTAGTTTGCGGCCCAGAAGCCTAGACAGACGTCCTCTTCGTCGTCGGTGGCGAAAACGGGCACCGCCTTGCTGGGGATGCTCTGAAGCGCCCTATTGACGGCCTCGCGCGTGGCATCGCCGACCGTAGCGAGCACCTCGTAATAGAACCCTTCTCCACTCATTTGCTCGAACTCGGAGACAGTGACGCCATGCCTGTCATACACGAGGGTTGGCGACTTGAGTGCAGACCTAGAGGTGCGAGGATCGAACATATGTGAGTGATTCCAATCTATGTTTTGAGCGGTAAGAATAAGCCCGGCCCATCAGCACAGGCCGGGCTTTGCATGCGGGGAAGGGGTCCTATCAGGTAATCACTGAATTAGGGAAGCCTCTAGTCCTCGATGACTTCCCGCACGTCCTCCAGCACCATCTTGATGTGCCAGGGCTCCCCAGCAGGCTTCTCAAAGAAACCCCGCTCCGGGTCGTAATCGATATCCAGGTTGTTCTCCTCAAGCCCGACTGCCCACCGAAGTGCACTGTTCAGCTTGGTGATGGGAATCGCCTGCCCCTGAGAGACCTTCGAGAGGTTGCGCAGGGAAGTGATCGGTCCCGACTGCCTGTGCTCTACGGCTATCTCATCCCACGGAATAAACTTGTCATGCCGAAGGTTTTTTCTCTGAAATCCGAGCCTTTCAGCAGCCGACTGAACACCAGCGACGGTGGTGTTGTAGCGGCGGGCGATATCGCGGTACGGCGTCTTAGCCTCGAACATGAGGCGAAGTTCGTCGTCTTCCATCTTCTTGTTAGCCATTTTCGTAGTCCAATCCGAAGTCTAACTGGCGCATATCATCAAGATCATCTCCGTTCCTTTTACCTGACGGCTCAAGGAAGTGACACTCGCGGATGGTACTTCCAAGACAAACATTAACTTGTCGCCTCTATGGATTCCGAGAAAGAGGAGAGAAACTTGGGTCTTAGCTGAACACGCGAACAGAGGTCCATACGCTCAATAAGACTCGAAACTTTGATCAAGTCATAGGCCAGCCGCCAATCGCGAAACACTACCAGAAGGTAACATGCACGAGTGGAGGCGGCCCAAGATCTTGCTTTGGCTGCAAACTGGGGCGCGGCGAATGACGGCCGTCTTTATATCTCCACCTCACGGGGCTAGACGGGTCGCTTTCGGCTTAGCTACCTGCCCCGGACCGTTCTTCTGGCGACGGTGCCCATAGATTGACATACAACAAGCGCGTGACCGCCGTCCATCCCGCAGATGCGGAACCTCTCGGCAGTGCGTCTAGATTCAAGCTACCACTCTTGGTTTTGGCTGTCAATCTCGCCTTGACCAGCACCAGAAGCTCCCGTTGGGGCGAGGACCCAAGAGCCTCACCCCTTCGATGCTGCGAAGCTACCACACAAGGTTTCGACACCCAATACATTTCGATTACTTGTTCGATTCCAAGCATGTGACGCATATCACACATGCTGAGTTGGACCAGCCACACGAAAGTCCCTCCCATAGCTCTATGGGAGGAGGGAGAGGAGGAGCGAAGCGAAACTCCCCGACCGACGAACCCCCCTCCTTCGATCGGAACCCCCTAAGGGGTTCCGATACTCACTAACTCCTTAGGACCGCCTCCGGGGCGGTCCTTTGAGGTTCCAGGGGTTCTTCCTTCTTTCGACTCCAGGCCGTACGACGTCTGAGGGGGTGGCGACAATGATCAGAGCCCCGAAGAAGTGCCTTGAGCCAGGATGCTCCAAGGCTGCCAGCGCCAGAGGGCGCTGCCTCCTTCACCACAAGCCATGGGCCCAGCAGAGCCCACGCAACCGCTCACGGCCCTCCAATGCCGCGACGCTGATGCGTCGAGTTCGCCAACGCGACCGAGAGCGCTGCTACCTATGCGGCAAGCCTGGACGGATCGTTGACCACATCCTCGCGGTGGCCGAAGGCGGCACCTGGGAGATGAGCAACCTGGCGTGCATCTGCGATGCCTGCCACGCCGACAAGACCCAGCAAGAGTCAGCACGCGGAAAGGCACGAAGGCATTGACCGATGGCACAAGGACTGCACAGGGCCCCGAGCGACCCCCGGAGGATGCTCCCCGTTGGAGCTGCGATCGTGGCGGCCCTGGCTGCGGGTCTTGTGGGGACTTTGACGATCAGGACTTTGCCTCCCTCGTCGAACGAGGCCCCGAGGCCGACGACGAACTCGAAGACTTCGACACGGGCTGTGCCCGCTGGAATGACCCCGACGCCGACTGCGACGGGTGCGAAGCGGCGGACCTCTGCTACGCCGACTTCGAGGAGTAGCCCAAAGGACTGAACAACTGCGGCTGCCAGCGATACGACCGAGCCTCGGGCCGGTGGGGCTGGCTTGCGTGTGTGAGGGCGGGTTCCACACGCACAACTTCTTCCTTCTACCTTCAGGGGGTTCCTGATGGCCCAAGCTGCGCGCGGACGCGGCTCCCGAGCAGCCAAGCCCGTGGAGACGCCCGAAGACGACAAGCTCAATAGCCCTACGCCCGACCACACCGACGACTCGTGGACGGTGAGCGACATCCTTGCCGGCCGATACCGGGTGGGGTGAGCCGGTGGCAGGACGTGGACCCGCTCCCAAGGAGAACGCGGTCCGGCGCAACGCCGTGGACCTGTCCCACCTCGAAGGCGACGAGGACGTCCCCGACAAGCTGAGGAAGCTCTTCAAGCGCGACGGCTACTCCGTGGCCACCCAGCGTTGGTGGGACACCTGGGTTGACTCCGACCAGGCCGACAGCTTCAAGGCCACCGACTGGCAGCGCCTCCAGATGTTGGCGCCTCTTGTCGAGTCGTACTACCGCCGCCCCGGCCACAACGCGCTGGCCGAGATCAGGCAGAACGAGTCCCTGCTGGGCGCGACGGTCACTGACCGGATGCGCCTGCGCATGAACAAGACCGACCCCAAGCAGAACGACAAGCCAGATCGCTTGCCCGAGAACGTCGCCGACTTCGAGCTGTACCGTTCCCTAGGTGGCACTTAGTTAACGCTCTATCTGGCGCATTTCCGTGCCTGCGGCTCGAAGCTTTTGATATGCCTTCTTGGCCCGCTCCGCCTCCGCTCGCCCCTTATACCACGAGGTTTGAAGCGTCGGAAACCATGAACCAAGTTTCGCCGGATTCTTGAGCAGGTAGATGACGGTTCCTACAAGGCTCCCACTCCCGACGCCGGTAATAAGTAGTTCCATTGCAAACGGCGAGTTCATGGACAGCTTTTGGACGAACGCATTTCGCTCGGTGGTGAAGCGTTTAATGCCAACGTTATCGCTGATGCTGATTATCGGATCCTCGTCAAGGAAGCGCAGTTGTGCGTCGTCGGCTTCTTTTAGGTACATAGCATCATCCACGGCTTCCACCACCGTCTGTACAGCAACTAAAAGGTCATTCATTTCCGCAATGGTTGGCGTGGAGCCCGGTCGGACGCGATCTATTCCGTCCATGCCGAATATTGCTGGCGAACGAATCCCGACGTGGAGCAGGCTGCCGGTGCGTGTCCCAACGTCTGTCCAGAGGTCCGTCATAGCCAACAGATACTAGCGCCCCTGAACTTGGGAGGTGATGCCTGTTGCTGACCGTCTGCATCGACTGTGGAACCCCCGAGAAGTACCACGGCTCTCGCCGATGTAGGACTTGCTACAACAAGCGGGCGGCCGAGCAGGCTGCCGCTAGGGGAGCTGATCCGGGGCACAGGGAAGCCCTCAAGGCTCGGGCGCGAGAACGCGAACGGGAGCGGTACCAAACCGACCCGGAGTTCAGGGCTCGGAAGCAGGCGGCGCAGACAAAGCGCCGCCTTTTCTATCACCAGGGCTCGCTAACTGAGGCCGAGTGGACGGTCCTCAGCAAAATCTATGGCGGGTTGTGCGCCTACTGCGCGTCCCCTGCTGAGGTCATCGACCACGTAGACCCATTGGCCGTTGGCGGCTCACATACCGCCGCCAACGTCGTTCCAGCTTGCTCCTCCTGCAACTTGTCGAAGGGGGACCGGCTGCTCATCGAGTGGGGCGGGAGGTGACCCAGCTTGCAAACGGGAAACCTCAGAGAGGGCGTACCGCACCCCTCCCGGTCACTCGGCTACGGCATCCTCCGCTGGGCTCGCACGTACATCGTCCAGCCTGACGGCGAGAACGCTGGTGAGCCGTGGGAGTTCACTCCCGAGCAGATCCGGTTCGTGTTGTGGCTGTACGCCATCGACTCCAAGGGGCGATGGCTTTACGACACTGCCACGCTGCGCCGGTCGAAGGGGTGGGGCAAGACCCCGGTCCTTGCGGCCTTGGCCATCATCGAGTTCATCGGGCCCGCCCGCTTCTCCCACTTTGACGAGAACGGCCTGCCGGTCGGCAAGCCCGTCCCCCTGCCCCTGGTCCAGCTCGCTGCAACGTCGATCGACCAGACGCAGAACACGCGCGACATGGTCCGCGGCATGCTAGCCAGTTCTCCCGCCGAGTACGAGTACGGGCTTGAGCTTGGCAAGGAACGCATCCAGTTCAAGGATGGCCGTCCGGGTCGGATCGAGCCGGTTACCAGCTCGTCGCGCGGCCTGGAGGGCGCACGACCCACGTTCGTCGTGGGCGATGAGACCCATCACTGGGTCTCCTCCAACGGTGGCATCGCCGTCTATGAGGTGCTCGACCGTAACGTCCGTAAGACGGCTGGCGCGGGCTCACGCTTGGTGGAGTCGACCAACGCGTTCAACCCGAACGAGGACTCCGTCGCGCAGCGCGCCTACGAGGCGTATCTGAAGAAGCCCGATGGCAGGCAGCTCTACGACTGCGTTGAGGCCGACTCCGACGAGATCGACCTGAAGGATATCGAGGCTGTCGAGCTTGGCCTGAAGCAGGCGTATGGCGACTCGCACTGGGTGGACATTCAAGGTCTGATCGACGCTATCCAGGACCCGCGTACGACGCGGGCCCAGGCGTACCGCTTCTACCTGAACAAGATCCAGGAGTCGGCTGACGCGTGGATGCCGAAGGCCATCTGGGATGGCCTGGCCGACTCCGACGACCCGATCAAGCCGGGCGATCAGATCGCCGTGGGCTTCGATGGCTCGCTCTACAGCGACTCCACCGCGATCGTCGGCTGCCGTTTGCGCGACGGCAAGCTGTTCTTGATCCACCTGGACGAGCAGCCTGACCCGAAGCACTCCAAGTTCGCAGCCGACTGGCAGGTGGACACGCTTCTGGTGGATCGCAAGATGCGTGAGGCCCGCGATACCTACCGGATCGAGTGGGCCTACTGCGATCCGTCGTACTGGCAGAACGTGGTCGCCACTTGGGCGCTGGACTTTACCGAGAAGGACAAGCTCGGGCGCGACATCGTCTTTGAGTTCTCGCCCCAGCGGGCCAAGCAGATGGCCGAGGCCATCGAGCGGTTCCACACCGCCGCGCACCTGGGCGAGGGCATCCGCCACGACGGTGGCGCGGACATGGCCCGCCACATCGGCAACGCGGTGACCTACGAGGTCCCCCAAGGGCTGCTGATCCGCAAGGAGTCCAAGCGCTCCCGGAAAAAGATCGACATCGCCATCGCGGCCGTCCTCGCTTACGAGGCCCGCGCTGAGGCCATCGCTGACGGACGCATGAGGGTGCGTCGCATGGCTCGCCTACGCAGCTACTAGAAAGGAGGGCCCTTGACGCCTGGCCGCATTGGGGGCCGTCCCGAGACACCACTTGAGTGGGTCGTCTACCTCGAAGGCAAGCTGAATTCCCAACGCTCTGCGAGCGCCCGGTACGTGCAGTACTACGACTCCGAGAACAAGGCGCTGAACTACGCCCAGTCCAAGTTCCGCGAGATCTTCGGCGACATGTTCCTCGGGTGGCGGGACAACTTCTGCCCGCTGATCGTGGACTCCATCAGCGAGCGCCTGCGAGTGCAGGGCTTCCGGATGGGGCCTGAGGAGGCGGCCGACAAGGAAGCTACCGAGATCTGGCAGCGCTCCTTCATGGACGCCGAGAGCAACGCTGCTCACATCGACGCTCTGGTGCAGGGCACCTCAGCCATCACGGTGTGGGGCGATGAGGACGATGAGCCGACGATGACGCCCGAGTCGGCTGACGAGGTCGTCGTCCAGTACAAGCCCGGCTCGCGGCGGCTGCTCGAAGCCGCGCTGAAGAAGTACAACGACGACTGGGGCGCGGAGTACATCACCCTGTGGACTCCCAAGACCATCTTCAGGACTACCCGGCTGATGGACGGTCAGAAGTGGGCCGACCCAGAGGAGATCACCAATCCCCTGGGCCGGGTGCCGGTCGTGCCTTTGATGAACCGCACCCGGCTGAAGCCAACCCCGTTCTCTGAGCTGGCCGGGATCATCCCCGTTCAGGACGCGATCAACAAGGTCGCCGCCGACGCATTGGTGGCCTCAGAGTTCGCGGCCTTCCCGCAACGGGTGATCACCGGCGTCGAGCCGCTGCCCGATGACGCCACCGATGACCAGGTGGCCGCCGCGCGCCAGGAGGCGCTCAAGGCGTACATCGACCGCATCCTGACGCTGGACAACCCCGATGCCAAGTTCGGTCAGTTCCAGGCCGCCGACCTCAGCAACTACGTGACGTTGATCGACATGCTGGTCCAGCACATGGCCAGCCAGTCGAGGGTGCCATTTCACTACTTCCTCCTCAACGGCGGGCAGGCCCCCTCTGGAGAGAGCATCACCGCTGCCGAAGCCGGGCTTGTGGCCAAGGCCCGCGAGCGGATGCTGCACTTCGGAGAGTCCTGGGAAGAGGCTCTGCGGATCGCGTTCCACGTCAAGGGCGACATGTCCAAGGCGAAGGCGTACGCCGCAGAGGTCATCTGGGAAGACCCCGAGTACCGCTCCAAGGCCGCTCTTGCCGACTCCCTTCTGAAGATGAAGGAACTCGGCGTTCCGGAGAAGCAGCTCCACGAGGAGTACGGCTACACCCCCACGCAGATCGAGCGGTTCGCCGCCATGCGCGAGGAGGAGATGAAGAGGCAGAAGGAGCTGAACGACAAGTACGGCTCCGACCTCCTCGATCCCGTGACCGGCGCACCAGTCAAGCACGGCAGGCCGGGCCAGGCCCCCGCACGCGGTGAGGCCAAGCCGAAGACCCCCACCGACAAAGTTGCCGCTGTCGAGCGCCAGCGCTCGAAGGCCGCCTGACCTTCTTACTTCTTCCGACGGGCCCTAGCCGACATGGCTGGGGCCTTTTTCATGCCCCCAATCCGACATGGAGAGGACCCACCCCGCCGATGGACCCGCAGGACACTCCGCAGACCGAGCCGAACGTCGAACCCACCACGACCGCCCCGCCCAACGAGGCCGAGGTGGATTGGAAGGTCGAGGCCGAGAAGTGGAAGACCCACGCGCGCAAGCACGAGACCAACTGGAAGAGGGCCACTTCCGAACTCGATGAGGCGCGCAAGGCCAGCCTGAGCGACGCCGACAAGGCGCTCGTGGAGGCCGAGGAGCGAGGCCGTAAGGCCGCGCAGGGTTCCATCGCAACCGAACGCGCCCAACTGAAGCTGGAGGCCGCCGCCGCAAAGGCCGGCGTCGACCTGTCCGTGGTCTCCGACCTGCTCGATGTCTCCAAGTTTCTGACGAACGACGAGGTCAACGTGGACGCGATCGGCGACTTCGTCTCTCAGCTCTCCGCACAGTTCACCGCGCCGAAGGGCCCGCGGTTCCCGCAGGGACTCGGCATCGGACCACAGTCGAGCGCCGGTAAGCCCGGTCAGCTGACGCGGGCGGACCTGAGCCGGATGAGCGCCGCCGAGATCGCCGAGGCCGATGACAAGGGCCTGTTTGACGACCTCAAGAACGGCCTCGCGTAGGCCACCCCTCTCCCCCTGACTCCTTACGGATTGGAACTCCTACATGGCTAACGCCTTCAACGCCACCGCGCACGGTGTCGTGAATCCGGGCTTCGTCCCGGAGATCTACTCCGCCAAGCTCCAGATCAAGCTGGAGGGCTCGCTGGTCCTTGCTTCCGCCCTGGTCGCCAACCGCGACTTCGAGGGCGACATCCGTGATGCCGGTGACACGGTCAAGATCCCGATGGAGATCCTGGACCCGACCATCACCCCGTACCACCTTCAGACCGGCCTGGGCACTCCTCAGGAACTCACCCTGAAGGACACCGACCTGAAGATCACTGAGGCGGACAGCTTCAACTTCCGAGTTGAGGACATCGCACAGGTGCAGAACAAGGTCAAGGGCCTTGTCGCCAAGGGCCAGGAACGCGCGGCGCGCAAGCTGGCTGAGGCCGCCGACGTGTTCGTGTCCGGTGTCATCACCACGGCGGTCGCCACGGCCGACAGCCGGGGCAAGAAGGTCACCCAGATCGTCCGCGACCCCGCCGCTGTGGGCGGCGCGGGCAAGGCGTACGAGACCATCGTCGCCGCGAACCTGGTCCTGGACACCAACGACGTGCCCAGCCAGGGCCGCTACATCGTGGTCTCGCCGAAGATCTACAGCGAGCTACTGCTGGATGAGCGGTTCATCTCCGCCGACAAGTACGGCGCTGGCTCCGTCATCACCAACGGCGAGGTCGGCCGCATTCTCGGCATGACGGTCTACATGACCACTGTGATGTACACGCGCGAGATGGTCATCGGCCACCAGATGGCCGTCACCTTCGCCAACCAGATCGTCAAGACCGAGAGCTACCGCCCCGAGAAGTACTTCAGCGACGCGGTCAAGGGCCTCCATGTGTATGGCGCCCGCGTGATCCGCCCGGAAGCGCTGGTCACGGTCATTCCGAAGCCCTAGTCCCCCGTCTGCGAAGTTAGCCTCCGGCCCGTTGGGGTCGGGGGCTTTCTCCTGTTGAAGGGAGTTTCGTGCTGCTCGTTGATGTTCCTGACATCGAGGCGCGCTCCGGCCGATCCCTCACGGGTGCCGACCTGGCCAAGGCGCTGGCCTACATCGCGGACGTCTCGGCGCTGATCGAGTCCTACCTGCGGCGCACCTACACCTCACCCGGCGAGGTGCCTGGGGTGGTGAAGGCGATCTGCTGCCTTGAGGTGCAGCGCTTCATGAACACCGACCCCGGAGTTGCCAACGACCGGGTTGGCGATCTGTCCACCATGTACGCCGATGGCGGCTCGGTGGTTGCCCTGTCGGTCGATGCCAGGGTAGCGCTTCGCCCGTTCAGGGCCGGTGGCGGGATCGGCACGATCAGGCTTTACAGCCACCTGCTTCCCCCGCTCACCGCGGGAGGTACGCCGTGATTCTCGATAGGGCACCCACGCCGGTCAAGGTGTTCAAGGTCGACTGGGTCGAGGACGGCTACGGCGGCCGGTCCCCCAAGCCCTCCACGGAGTTCGTCACCATCAACGCGTTCGTTCTGCCGACCGGCTTCTCCGGCGCTGGCTGGGCCGCTGCGATGCGCTACGCCTCCGAAGGCTGGGCTGATACCGCCCGATCCACGATCGTGGCCAACTGGACTCCCGAGATCGCTTCCCTGGACTTGGGCCGGTGGACTCGCGTGGAGATCAACGGCCAGGACTGGACGCTCGTGCAGACCCCCAAGCAGTGGTCCTCGCTCCGTGTGCACTACTTCACCGCTCAAATCGAGCTGAAGGGCGACGCCGCGTGAGTTTGTGGATCGACCCTGACATCGCCGAGATCGTGGCGGGACTCGACGGAGTCCACGACGAAGTCATGAAGGTAGCCCACAAGGGCGCGGGCCTACTGCGTGCCGCGATCAGGTCCAAGACCGGAGCCATGGCCGCGAGCGTGGAGTCTTCCGCGCTCGGCAGCAAGGACGCCTGGTTCGGGATGTCCGATGAGGGCGCGATCGGCTACAACTTCGGCCACCACAACACGTGGGCGGATCGGCCGGTGTCTGGCAGCCATGTGATCGAAGAGGCTGTGAAGCGGCTGTGATCGACATCGATCCGGAGAAGCTCATCATCAAGGCGCTCCAGTACTACCTTCCTGAGCACTCCGACCGGGTGATGACGCTCGCTCCCACCGACTGGAGCGACCGGGAATTTCTGGTCGTGCGCGCTACCGGAGGTGGTGCGTCCAGCCAGCCCCACCTGTACAAGGTGTGCTACTTCGAGATCGAGGCGTTCTCCTCCACCCGAGGGGATGCGTCCCGGCTCGCTCGGCGGGCCGGGGAAGCGATGATCGCTGCCGCGCGGGAGAACTTCCGCGATGAGACGGCCTACCTGTTCCGCTTCCGCGAGGTCAATGCCCCCTGGCTGGTGCATGACGGTCTGTCGTCCAAGCACGGCGACGAGTTCATGTTCCAGGGGACCTACAACATCTCGATGCGCTCGCTGCGTTGACGCGGGCCTCTTCGTTCTTCTTCCTACGCCACCCAGGAGTTTCGCATGCCACCGACTTACCTCACGAAGGACCCCGTCCTCGTCCCGAACACGGGATACATCTTCGTCGCGCCAGAGGGCACTCCGAAGCCGACGCTCCCCCTGGACATCCGTAACCTGCGCACGCTGCGCGAGACGGTTGGTTTCCCGTGGGCGTCGATCGGTAACACCTCGCTGGAGAACGGCGTCGGTCACGAGACCGAAGGTGATGACGCGGAGGTGCTGGGCACCTGGCAGAACCCTTCGCTGCGGACGACCAACCCGCCGAAGGTCTACACGGTGACGCTGGCCCTGGCCGACTTCACGATCGACACCTACAAGCTGTACTACGGCGGCGGGACGGTCACGGCCGATGGCAGCTTCCAGATCCCGTCCGTCCCGGCCGCGAGCACCAAGGCGATGCTGATCGTCGCGGTGGACGGCGACCGGCACGTGGTCGAGTACTACGAGCGGGTCTCCCTGATCGGCGCTGAGGGGGTTACCTTCGACCCGTCCGCCCTGACGGAGATGCCGGTGAAGGCCACCATCCTGGGTGGCGTCGCTGGCTTGGGCGAGATCTCGCCCGTCATGTGGGGTAAGGCAGTGGTCGTCAAGCCGCCGACCGTGACCGCTCTGGACAAGACCACGTCGGCTCCGGCTACCCGTATCAAGATCACCGGCACCAATCTGAACGCCCCGCTGACGGTCTGGTTCGGCGTCTACGAGGGCACGGATGTGGTCACAACGCCGACCGGCACTGAGCTGACGGTCGCGGTGCCCAAGCCGGTCGAGACGGGCGACCTGGCGGTGGATGTGAAAGTCGAGACGAACTTCGGTGAGTCTGCGGCCAAGCCGTTCACGATCAAGCAGACCCCCTAGCCCTCCCCCCTTTTTTGCCCTCAAAACCGAGATTGGTAGCTCTTGAGGGCTCTTTATCAACCCCGCCGAGCGTGCTTGGGAATGGCGCGTTCGGCGGGGCTTTCCATTCCCACGTTCCCATCTTGAGAGGAAATCCTGTGGCTGTACTGAAGTTCGACGACCTGAAGGCTGACGTAGATCGTGAACTCAGGGCGAAGGGCCTGGAATTCATCGCCAAGAACGGCGATACCGTTCTGCTCCGGCCAGTCATGCTTCTAGGCAAAGAAGAGCTGAAGGTCGTCCGCACCCTCCTCGAAGTCATTCAGGACGACAAGTCCGATGCTTTCACCCGGCTTGAGGCCATGGACTCCATGATGATTGCCGCCTCTGACGGCAAGAAGGCGTTCAAGGACTCGCTGGCAGAACTGCCTCCACAGATTCGATCCAAGATTTTCGATGCCTGGATGAAGGGCGGCGAGCTGGGGGAAGCCTCAGCCTGATCGAGCTGCTCGACAGCCACGGCGGGGAGATCACCGCAGACCTGCTGCGGTATTACGGCCTGGACATACGTGACGTGGTGTCCGGCCGACGCTCCCCCAAGGTGGCGCTCGAACTCATCAGGCACCTCCCCCTGGAGTCGGCCTATGGCTTGGCCATGCGCGGTTCGGAGTTTCTCGGCTGGGACCGGCATGCGTACATGCTCGCGGACCTATTCGACTCCGTCCAGCAACTTACTTACTTCTTCGCGGTCTCGAAGGCAGAGAAGCCGAAGAAGGTCCCGACTCCGACGCGCTATCCGAGGCCGGGCGTTGAGCAATCCCCCGAGTCGAAAAAGACCAATCCACTGCTTTCCCGCCTTCGGGGTGAGGGCGCAACGCCTGCGCACCTAGGGCCTGGGTCGTCGATTCCCCTGCCTCCATCACGCCCGATTGAGCGGGCCTAATGGAGGTTTCATGGCTGGCAGCCCCGCGCGTAAGGAAGTCTCGCGTGTAGGCGTAAAGGTTGTTCCCGACACTAGCGGATTCGGCAAGGAACTCGAATCCGAATTGGCCCGTTACGCGAACAAGTCCATCGACATCGAGATCAAGGGAAAGTTCGCCGAATTCGAGGCCGATCTCAAGCGGATCACCTCCGGCCAGCATGAGGTCGAGATCAAGGTCAAGGCCGACACGTCGGCCGCCGAAGCCGCTCTCGCCAAGGTCTCCCGCGACCGTACGGCCAAGCTCAACCTGGACGTCGAGTCCAGCGCCATCGAGTCGGCCATCGCACGGGCCCAGCAGAGGCTCGCGGGCCGGAACTCCGCGAAGGTCACCCTCAAGGTCGACCTGGACGCCGCTGCGGCCGAAGCCAAGCTTGCGCTGCTCACCCGCACGGAGACCAAGCGGATCAAGGTCGACCTCGACGTCAGCTCCTTCGACACCGCACGGGACAAGATCCACGACATCTCCAACGGGCTGACCACCCTGTTCTCCGCGATCAGTGGCGCAACCAGCGCGATCAGCAACTCCTTCAGCACGCTGGCCAGTTCCGGATCTAGTGCGCTGAACGGGATCACCTCCGCCAGCTCGGGCGCGGCTTCCGGGCTCAGCTCGGTTTCCAGCATGGCCCTGTCGATCGCAGGCTCGATCGCCCAGTGGGCGGGCCTGGCGGTCCTCATTTCCGGCGTGATCGCCATCCTCGGGGCGGTTGTGGTTGCCGCTGGTGCGGCGGCCATCGCCATTGGCGGGGTGCTGATCGGGGCTACAGCCCTGATCGCCCTGCCGGTGATCCTCGCAGGGGTCGTCTACGCCTTCATGCAGAGCTCCAAGGAGCTCAAGGAGGAGTGGGACGCGGTCATCGGGGCTTTCACCGAAGCCTTCCGATCGTCGATCCAGCCGATGCTGGAGTCCTTCACCGACCTGGCCACGCGTGCCGGAAACGCGATGCGGGAGGGCCAGCCCTTCTACGACGCGTGGGTCCTGGCGCTCCAGGCGTCGGCCCAGGCCCTGGAGCCCCTGGCTCGGGGCATGGCGGATTTCGCCACCAACGCGCTGGTCGGCATGGCCAACGCCATGGAGGACCTCATGTCCTCCGGCTTCTGGGAGGGCATCCAGCAGGGGCTCGCCACACTGGGCCAGGCGTTCGGGGACTTCTTCACCAGCCTGTCTGCGTGGGCCCCCGGGTTCGCGGCCGGCTTCCAGGCCGTGGCCGATGCGGCGCTGATTCTGCTGCCCTCGATCGCCAATCTGGCAGGCGCTTTCTCCTCTTTTGCGCCAGATGTGCTCACAACGATCGCAGAGGCCTTTAAGAGGCTGTTCGACGCCTTTTCCGCGAACAAGGATGTCTACGGCGCTGCGGCGCAAGCCCTGGCCGACGCGCTCGTCCAGATGGCGTCCCCGCTGGAGCAGGTGGCCCGAGCCTTCGCCCTGATGGCTCCGGAGGTCCTCTCAGCCCTGGCCATGGCCGTATCCCAGTTCGCTGAGACGTTGTCGGACCCCGACATCATCGCGGGCCTGACCACTCTGGCCGAGACCATCATCCTGCTGGGTGAGAAGGCCGCCGAGGTGGCCACCAACATGGCGGCGACCACCGGGGCCGCCATCGACGAGGCGGGCAACTACTGGGACAAGCTGACGGGCGTTCTCAAGACCACCGCCACGGTTTCCAGCGAACACCTCAAGGGCCTGGTCACACAGGCCGATTCCACCGCAGAGGCGGCCAACAACCTCCAGCGCCAGCTCGCCGTCTCACTCCAGAGTGCGGTCTCCGCAGCCGAGACGGGCATGGGCCAGATCTCGCTGACCTGGCAGCGCGGCTGGAACCAGATGGTGACAGATGGCAACACCAGTGGAGCCCAGCTCAACCAGCAGTTCCAGTCCACCTTCCAACAGCTACTCACTGACCTGGCGTACGCCGACGGGCAGATGAGCGCCGAGTGGCGCAAGGCGATGGAATCCCTGTTGTCGGAGGCCGAGAAGTCCGGCGATCCGCTCGCCCAGAAGATGGCCGCGAACATGCGCGCCGTCCTGGCCGAGATCGACAAGGGCGGCCAGGCCAATGTCGAGAAGGTCAAGGCCATGCTCCTGAGCATGGACAACCAGGTTCAGGCGTCGCAGATCGCCAGCCTGCTCGGCATCAAGATGAACGAGTCTGCCACGCAGGTGGATGCAGGTGGGCAGAAGATCACGCAGTCGTTCTCCAAAGTCCTTGAAGCGCTGCCGGAGATGATCCGTAACGCCAAGACCCCGGAGGAGCTTCAGACCAAGCTCGACCAGATGACCACGATCGTCTCGGGGGCCGCTCCTGCGATGGGGCAGGCGTTCACCGCGCTTGGCCAGTCGATGGTCAAGGGCATCGCCGACGCGGACGTCTCCAAGGCGACCACCACGCTGATGACCTCGATCGCCACGGCGGTCACCTCCGGCGTTCCGGCCGTGGTGACGGCCTTCCAGGCGCTACCGACCCAGCTCGCGTCCGCGATGACCACCGGTTCCGCCACGGTCACCGCAGCCGTGACGACCCAGATGACCAGCATCACCACAGCGGTCACGACGGGCGTCACCAACACGGTGACGGAGTACAAGAAGCTGCCCACCGATATGGCCGCGGCTTCTGACTTCTCGACAACCAATCAGAAGATCACCGAGGCCCTGACCAAGGGCAAGGAGGACGTCACCACCAACGTCTCCGCCATGATCAAGGAGCTGGAGAAGCTACCCCCGGCAGGCAAGAAGGCCGGGGAACTGGGCGGGTTCGCCAACGCCATCAAGTCGGAGATGAGCCAAGCCCAGTCAGCCGTCTCCTCAGGTGTCGCTGACATCCTGGCTCAGCTTGAGCAGCTCAACCGCACCTTCACCACGAACATCGTGGTGAACATCGAGCGGAACGAGACAGGCGGAGACGGCGGCGGCGGGGGCGACGACGGCGGAGACAACTTCCGATCCATGGCCCCCATGGGTGTCAGTCCGCTCGCGGCCGAACCCATGGCCCTGATGGCAGCCCCGATGGCGGCCCAGGCCGATATGGCTGAGCAGATGTCCTCCTACGCCCGCGCCATACGCGCACCGGAGGACGACCGCTCGGCGAAGGCCCCGACCGTGCAGAAGATCTACAACTTCACGATCACCGCAGCGCCGAACATCCCCACCGAGGAGCAGCTTCGCAAGCAGCTCTCCTACGCCGACGCGCTGTACGAGTAACCCTCCGCCCTCCACCAAGCCCCGGCTCACCAAGCCGGGGCCTTTCCCTTGCCAGGAGGCTTCTTCGTGCTGTTCAAGCCCACCGCCGTGCAGCTACGCGGCGTGGACAACAAGCTCTACACCCTGGCCGGTGAAGGCAACGACGCCACCGCCGTCCTCCTCCAGCCCAAGGCCAAGGGTCTGGATGCCCCCTCGTTCACCATCAACGCCGACGAGTACCCGGCGATCCCCGGTGGGTTCGTCCGCTCGGTGCGAGCGGGCATCCGTGAGATCTTCCTACCCCTGAAGATCGTGGCCCCTACCCGGCCGGAGATGATGCGCCTCAAGCGCAAGTTCATCGCCAGCCTCAACCCCAGCCAAGGGCTCGTCAGCCTCATCGTCACCGAATACACCCAATACTCCCCTGGCGGCCCGTGGGAGGCCGAACCCGCTCGGCAGCTCACCTGCTACTACGTTTCGGGAGCCGAGGGCGGCGAGGAAAGCTCGGCGGGAGTCAACTGGACCACCTACGGCCTGGTCCTTCGCGCGACTGACCCGTACTTTCGCGGCTTGGCCCGTGCCACCGCGAGCTTCGTCCGCTACGGCAAGCTCAGCCCGTTCATCGCCGAGACCGGCAGCCAGTTCCTCAGCCCCGATGGCGTTACACCTGGCGATGGCCTCGTCCTGTCCGCCAACCCTGAGTGGATCACCTCTCAAGTGGTCACCAACGTTGGCGAGGTTGCCGCTCAACCTCGCTGGTGGATCGAGGGCCCGCTGGCGTCTACCTTCAGCATCCACCTGGCCGACCTGGCGACGGAGACGGCCAGAACGCTCCGCTTCAACAAGCCCGTCACGCTGACGACCGACGACGCCATATTCATCGAGACCGCCAAGGGCGAACTCGACATCTACAAGCAGCGCAAGGACGGTAACGGGCCGCGCACTCCCCTGTGGGGTGCCGTGGACATCACCTCCGAGCTGTGGGCGCTGGAGTCCGGCGAGAACATCGTCGAGCTTGCGATCGACAAGCCCCCCGGTATGACCCCGGCCGAGGAGTTGGACTGGCTCTCCCGTAACCGCCCCGTGGTCTCCCTGTCCTATCTGCCTGGCTACCTCGGGATCTGATCGTGTCCTTCGCCTTCCGCGTCCTCGTGCGCGAATCTCTCTTCCCCCGCGACCCCCATGCTGTCCCGCTGGCCATCGTTGGCGAGCTGGACTCCTACAGCGATTTCGAGGCAATCGCACGGCACAACATCGTGGGCGCCTGGACCATGGATATCCCTGCCCAGCACCCGCAGGCCAAGTTGCTCACCCCTGGTCGGGGCGTTGTCGTCTTCCGAGACGGCAGCGACACACCCAGCTTCTCCGGCCCTATCCGGAAGATTCACCGCAAGTGGAACGACGCCGAAGACGCCGGGGCGGGCACCCTGGAGCTGTCCGGCGTGTGCGACAACGTCTTCCTTGCCGAGCGCCTCGCGTGGACCAACCCTGCTGCCGATATCCACCTCCAGGGGGCGACCCCGCAGTGGATGGCGGACCTGAAGTGGAAGCACGCCGGCGAACTGCTGTACAAGCTGCTGAAGGCCAACACACAGGGGCACACGGCACGCAGGGGGCCGCCGCTATACCTCGCGCCTCCGGCCGACGACATCCTGCCCGATGAGTCAGCCAAATCGGTCCGGCTGAAGTTCGCTCGGGTGGATGAGCTGGCCTCCCTTCTGGCCAGCGTCTACAACCTGTCGGTTCGGTGCATGTGGCACCCCGACCCAGCCTCCGTCGGAGCATCCAACGGGGAAGCAAGCCCTTCGGGGCCGGGGCTCGTCGTCACCTTCTCGCGAGCGCGGGACCTGTCCCAAACGGTGCGCTTCTCCGTGGACATGGGCAACCTGAAGGGCTTCTCCTACTCGCTGACCGCGCCCGAGGCGACCCGGCTTGTCATCGGGACGCAAAACCGGACATGGTTCGAGGCCGAAGACCGACCCACCTTCGATGAGCTGGGAAACATCACCGGCTACACCGTGAACATGGTCGAAAAGCAGGGCCCGGAACGCTGGTTCGGCTACTACTCCAACCGCTCCAACGACCCGTACTGGTGGGGAGACCCCGCCAAGACTCCGGCAGAATCCGCGGGCACTCTGCGCTGGGCACAGCAGGGCATTTCGGCGGCCGAAGTCGAATGGGGAATGACTGCCGAACGCTTCAAGGATCGGCGTGACATCCCCTGGCAGTGGGCACAGGACCCGGCCCGCCAGACCGGCTGGCAGTTGGACCCGCCATCCTGGTCTGCGCACTACCGGGCGCTTGCCGATGAGGCGGAGTCGTTCAGCCTCACCTCCGGGGCCAAGGCCGCAATCAGCATTCAGCCAATCGAGACGCCGCGCCTTCGCTACCACTTCGACTACACGCTCGGCGACCGGGTGACCGCCCATCTGGACGGCTCAGATCGCAGTGAGCGCGTGAGCGAGATCCGGCTGTCGGCGTCGGCCAGCGATGGCCCTCGGGTTCAGGTGACGTTGGGCAGCCAGGCGTCAGAGACGCCGTACCTGTACCGGTCAGTCCGTGACCTGTGGCTGTCGTTGGGCGCATTGCGCTCCCGCGAGGACGCCACTCAGCCCGTAGAGACGATCCCGAAGGCTCCCATGGTTCTCAGAAAGGCGGCCTAGCGCTTGGCAACCTCGCTCTCCCTGAACGACGCTGCCCCCAGTTGTGTTGTTGATACGACTGGGGGCCTTCCCGCCTCGCCTGCTTCTGTGGGCTCCTTCAACGTCAAGGTATCCGGAAGCGGGAACGTGACGATTCTCGTTGATGGGTTTTATTCGGCGTGGACTCTCAACCTGGGAACCAACGGCAGCTCGAATATCACCGTCCAAGTCCCGAATGATGGGATGGACCACCGCCTGGTCGCAGTCGATGACGGAACTCAGGGCGCTGTCTCAACCGCTGAGCTTCAGCTACCTCGAACCTCCTGCACCGGGGCGCTTCTCCTCAGGTATCTAGGGTCTGCGACGCACCCTGTCACCAAGGAAACCCACGTCAAGATCAAAGCGTCTCATACGGGAATCCATCAGGAGCCGCTCGCTGCCGGAATCTCCGTTCCCGGCTTGGGCACCGTCTTGTTCGAGACTCTGAATGCCAAAGAGGAGCGCGTACTTACCTTCAAGCTTCCTGCAGACGGCGTTGAGCACCACATTGACGGAACCCACTACCGAAGCACCCCAGGTGGCGGATTTACCGGATCGCGGTACCCGCACCTTTCGGTAACGGTCCGCTCCAACCAGCCGCCACCTCCCGCCGAGGACCCGATCGCGAGCGCGCCGTACTTCTCGCCTGGCGAGACGGTGTTCGTCCGCAGCGCCCCCGGCAGCACGCCGATGGCGACCGATGGCTCTGAATGGGTGCTCCTGGAGATCCGTAAGCGGCCCGAGTCTGGGCAACCCGTCCCGCCGTGGAAGCTCACGGGGACAGAGAAGGGATTCGTTCTACCCAGCCAGGACGGCTCCTGGTCATCCTCCATCCAGACGAACTCCGCCACCTTTCCCGTGGGATCGAAGTGGGATCTCCGAACGCGACGGTTCCGTGAATTCAGGTCTTCGAATGAGTCACTCCAGTACTTCAACATGGGGTCCGCACCAATTCCAAAGCCTCAGCTCGACAGGCCGTACATTCTCGCCCCGCTGACCAATCAGAGTTACGACACCTGGGTAACTCTAGCTGGAACCGGAACCCCTGGTTCCATCATCGAGTTCAGCGCGACGGATAAGACAGCCGCACCCAGCCCACCTCAAGTGCCGCCGCCGACCACCGTGGGAAGCGACGGCATGTGGAGTTCCAGAATTACGGAGCACCCTGTAGACCCGAACAACTACTACGAATATCGCCATGTCGTCTATCGCGCTCGTGCAAGCCTGAATGGCGAAGCCACTGCCTGGTCGGATGGCCTCTCTGTGAATTACATCGGGCGCTAGATTTAGCTGGAAAGGATTGCGCATGGCCTCCTTCAACTCCCCCAATCCCAGCGAACACGGCTGGCCGTTCCCTGGTGGACCTGGACAAGTCGTCACCCAGGGAAACTGGAAGTCGATGGCCAAGACCTGGCAGTCCAACGGCGTCGTAGGCAAGCCGGAACTGGGCGGCGTCCCGTCAGCCGGCAATCGCGACCTGTTCGCGGTCAAGCTCACGGCGACGCAGGTCGAGGTCCAGCCGGGCGTGGCCTCGATCGATGGCTACTACTTCGACCTGGCATCGCCCAAGGCGTTCGATATCGACATCACCGGAGCCGACTTCGCCGACGACGGCACCGGCAAGCTCATCCGGCGTGATCTGGTGGCTTTGAAGGTTGACGAGACCACCAGCGCGTTCCGCTTCGTCCAGATCAAGAACGCCATCAACCAGGCGTCTGGGTCGTGGAAGGTCAATCTCAACGACGCCAGGACGGAGATTCCCCTCTTCGAGGTGGCCGTCGAGAAGGACGTCGGAGTCACCACTATCAAGGACCGGCGCTGGTTCCTCAGCCAGCGGATCAGGCCGATGACCTTCGAGCAGCCGGGCTTCGAGCCCGTACCTGCCGAAGGTGCGCTGGGCGTGGACGCGACCGGCTCCCGCCTGGTCATCGGAAAGGGCGGTCAGTGGGTATCAGCCCGCGAGGTGTTCACCAACGACATCCCTGCGCAGATCGCCACGCGCCTTGGTGCCGTGGAGACGTCGGCGGCCTCCCTGGACACCAGGGTTTCTGGGCATGACGGCCAACTGACCACGCTGACCACCTTCGATACGGCGATCAAGTCCAAGCTGGCCGTTCGACCGGTGACGCTGGACGCTCCACAGGACACAGGTTCGTGGGACACCACAGGAACGTTCGCCTACGTCTTCGGCCCCATCCTGTATGTCCACCTGACGGTGACGAAGAAGGGCGCTGACCTCGCCGCCCAAGCCTCCGCTGGCTCGAAGCTGGCCATCTTGTCGTTCAACCACAACCTCCCGACCGGCCTGACGATCGCCAAGGACACCTACGCCCGCGCGTTCGTCTCCGCCGTGGTCAGCACCACAGCCCTCCCGGACGTCTGGGTTCGCATGGATTCCTTCAAGGAACTGACCCTCTGGAAGTGCCCGACCGGCGTCAAGCTCAACGCCACCCTTCAGTCGGTCCTGACCATCCCCCTGAACGGATTCACTCTGTGACGAATGACGATCCACAGAGCGGTGGAGTCCTCATCACTTCCCGCGACATCTACGACCAGCTCACCGAGCTGAAGTACGCGGTCAACGAGCTGGTCTACCGGCTCGAACGGTCCCAGGAGGCCAACACCGACCACGAGGGCCGCATCCGCGACCTGGAGAAGTGGAAGTACGCCATCTCGGCGTCACTGCTAAGTGCGGTCTGCGCGCTGGTGATCCAGCTCGTGCAGATCTTCCGACCCGGCTGATCAAGAAGAAAGAAGTCCCCTCAAGCCCTGCCGTACAGCGGGGCTTTTCTGTTTGGAGCAGCATGTGACCACCCCTGCCAAGGTGATCGCCCAGGCCCGCAGGGATCTGGGCATGCGAGAGAAGCCTGACGGCTCCAACCTCGTTCCGATCACGAAGAAGTTCGGCAAGATTCCCGGCTACCCCTCTGGTGGCTACGGCTATCCATGGTGTGCCGCCGCCACCTCGATCTGGTGCAAGCGGGCCGGGATGCGCCCCAACATCGACTACCCGCACACAGCGGGCACCAAGGCCCAGTACGCGTGGGCCAAGGCCCGTGGCCGCTGGTTCTCAAGCCCCAAGGCCGGAGACCTCGTCCTGTTCACCAGGGGCGGCGCCAACGGCATCTACCACGTGGAACTGGTGGAGAAGGTCACCGCGGCGACCATAACCACGGTTGGTGGCAACACCTCAGGCCGCACCGACAAGGGCGTGCAGGGCAACGGCAACGGCGTCTACAGGAAGACCCTGTCTCGCATGGGCTCGCGGATCTACGGCTACGTACGTCCTTTCTACGACAGCACATCGACCACGCCCGGTGATCGGGTGCTGGAGCAGGGCGA
The DNA here is from genome assembly GCF_044457355.1 of Nonomuraea sp. NPDC050556. Taxonomy (NCBI): domain Bacteria; kingdom Bacillati; phylum Actinomycetota; class Actinomycetes; order Streptosporangiales; family Streptosporangiaceae; genus Nonomuraea; species Nonomuraea sp. NPDC050556. The sequence goes on from NZ_JBITGU010000002.1 coordinate 323,401, forward strand.
TAGGGGCCAAGACGTCTTGGCCCTGAAGAAGCACATGAGGACGCTCGGCTACACCTACCTCGGCGAAGACATCTCCTTCGGCCCGCTGACGCATGTCGCGGTCATGGACTTCCAGGCCCGTCGCGGGCTTACAGCTGACGGCGAGATCGGTCCGAAGACGAAGAAGGCCCTTGGCCTGTGAGGAGAAGCGCATGGATGTGAACGACCTGGCGGCGCAGCTACGTGCGCTGTCTGCCAGACAGGCAAGAGCCAGCCATTCCGCCACCGAAGACCCCCCAGCCCTCGAAATGGTCGAGGAGCTGGATGACTACCTCTTGGAGGAGATCGAAATCGCTGACGTCGTAGAGTCCAAACCCAAGGCGGTGGCCGCCTACCGTGCCAAGCGCACCGGATACCAGGGCCTCATCGCCGCAGTCCTGATCGCTGTTGGCGGGGTGTTCACCTCGCTTTCCATCGGCGCTGACATCGACTGGCGGCTACTGGGTCTGTCGGTCGGCCAGGCGGTCCTGACCGCCGTGGTCTCGTATCTGCACAACGACAAGGCGGCGTAGTACGAAGGAAGACCTGGCTTTCTAGCGACGGATTACGTTGCCGTACTCATCAACCGTAAGAACGATCCTCATCCCAAGTGCGGGTTTCGGCTGCGAGATAGCCATAATCAGCCAAACCACCGCCCAAAATCCGCACGTCACCAGCGTGAGGAGTAGGTGAAGCACATGGTTGACCGGCTGAACACTTCTTCCCTCGGAGACTAGAACCGCCATGTAGTCGGTATGGGACTCAACCCGCCACCCACGCGATACCTCGAACACCACTGCGTCAGACAATGCCCGTCTCGGGTCGTGGTAGTGAGTCGGGTACATTGTCACACCTCATGTCGAGTCGGGGGCGGAGCGCGACGATAGCGTCTCCGACCTGGTCTGCTCAAGGAAATGCGTGTACGTCTTGGCGCGAATACGACAAAGCCCCCAACCGTGACGGTTGGGGGCTTTTCGTCGTCTCACACATCGGGATTTTGGACCCTCCCCAATAGGCACGAGATCGCAGTGTGGACCGTATGGCTCGACAAGGCCATCAAGACGATGCGCGACACGGGGCGGGACATGCTGGACAAGTACAAGGAGACCTCCCGCGGCGGCCTCGCCGTCAACGTCATCGAGTGCTAGGGGCTTCCGCAAGGGGGCGCTTCGCGCTTTTGACCTCCAGACTGTGACCAGTGGGGGGCTCAGCGCCCCCCACACCCCCACAACGGCGAGGTCCTTCGATGGGGGCGCTTCGCGCCAAAGAGCTTCGGGCTGTGACAGTGGGGCTTCGCCCCACACCCCGGCGAGGGAGAACCCTCGCGCTCCCCACGTGGCCAGGGTCCTGCGATTGCGGCAGGACGGGTTCCCACCTGAGCTAGTGGCTTCGATCTCCAGCTAAGCTGGGACAACCGTCAAAGCCACTGGACGCGGACAACGTACACCTCGCGCTATGTGATCAACCCTCGTTCCCAGAAGGACAAGAGCCGCAGGTGGCGAAGGGCCTCCTCGGGAAGGCTCGATCAGTGCCAAGGCCGAGCTGATGCTCTCTGGGTCCTCCACGGGATTGTCGAGGACGCTGTCATCGCTGATCACGAAGCACGGTCCGTCCATCAGGTGATCGAGTGCGTGCGGGTCGTCGCCGGACCGCATCGAGCTCTCGGGTGAGAGTGGGTCGAAGGAGACCACCGTGCGGCATCGAGCCCCTCGGTGGAGAGGGTCGAGACCAGAAGGTCGTGCAGGTAGGTCGGTGACTGCATGGCCGCCTCTCGAAGGAGGGGACATCCCGCAGGACACCCCCGCACTGCGTGTGGGGACCGCGTATGGGCGACCCGCTCCGGTCGGTAAGCCGACCTTGGTGCGGGGCAGGTGGCTGGGGGTCAGACGCTCTGCACCACGTGCTCTCTGGCCTTTTGGATCATGTCGTGGGCCTGGTCCCCGTAGACAGCCTTCTCGGCCAGGAGCCCGAACACTCTGGCGTACACGGCTAGCTCCTTCGGCTCCTGCACGAGAATCTGCTTGGTGATCCCATCGGCTCGCATCTCGACCTCGTCATAGAGCCAGAACGATTCCCAGGGGTAGAACGGCAGCTCGACGTCAAATGGCAGGAGGCCGACGACCAGATTGGATTGCCGCATGATCTCCGAGACGTGGAAGAGCTGGTCTGCCATCACCAGCGGAGGCCCTACACGGTTGCGAATGGCAGCCTCACCCAGGATGAACACGAAACGCTTCTCTGGGTCCTGTAGGTACTGCTGAAGCTCCATACGGGCCTTGATGGCATCTTCCAGATGCACGGCGCCGGATCGCACATTGAGCGTTGTCAGGTAGGCCCTGGCGTAGCGCTCCGTCTGCAAGAGGCTCGGGAAGAACGTTTGCTGCAGGATCCGGAACTGTGTGGTTGCCCGGTACATCGGATGGAAGCTGCGTTGCCGTGTGCAAATGTCCGATGTGGGCTCGTGGCAGTACTCGGCGAACACGGCTTCGATACCCTCAGCCAGACGAATCAGCTCCGATGCCCGCTCGGGAACCCCGCATGCTTCCGTCCATTGCTTGATCTCGACCTCGTTGGGCATCCTGTCGCCAGACTCATAGCGGCTGACCTTGGACTCATGCCATCCGACCGTTTGAGCCAGCGCTCGACCTGTGGGGAATGCTGCCGCGCGGATCTGGTGAAGTCGTGTGCCCAGAATGAGACGGGCCTCTTGGTGCCGTGTCTGGAGGGTCACTCTCCGACCATACGCGTGCTTTGACCTGCTGTCCTTGGCGTCGCGGGAAGTGATCACTGGCACACATTGGCAAGCATCTGGAGGTCCAGCAGGCCCGCTGGCACCGTTGAACCATGGCCCCCCGAGACACGAAAGTCACCACGGTCCAGTACATCCTGCTGGAACTACGCCCCCTCACCCCCATGCGGCCTCAACGTCGCGGCACGGAGCAATAGATCTACGAGAACGGCGTACTGGTCAAGATCGTGCCGTTGGAGAAGTGATGGGCGAACGCAAGGACTGGTCCGGCCCGTTGACCGATGCGCCCACGTGGAAAATCGATGGCGACACAGCGACCTTCCGGCACCAGAACCGTGTTCATGCACTCCAGGAAGGCCGCAGGGAACGGGTAGCGTGACGGCGTGACGGGGCAACACCACGACGAGGTCATCACCATTTCTCTCGACGAACACGAGGCCCTCAAAGCCGAGGTCCGACGGTTGCGCCGGGAGATAGGCCGCCAGCAGGCCATGCGAGCCATCATGGACAACAACGCCTGCCCGGGCACGGTGCAAACGTTCTCTCGTGAGGAGTTGGCGGCCGAGTGGGGCATCAGTGCTGACCGGAGCATCACCTTCCCCAAGACTGCAGATGCTCAGGCCATCTTCGCCACTGTCCCAGCCATCGACTGGGATGAAGTGCGCGCCGAATGGGACGCCGTGATCGACGATTCCCTACACGACCCGTTCGAGGGGCTGGAGCCATCCGTGCGTGTTACAGAGGAATCTGGATCAGCAGGGTGACTATTTCGTTATAGTTTGCGGCCTATGGGGCTATTCGTGCTGGTGAGTGCTGGTGGCTGACCTGGTGGGCAGAGGACCGGAGATGGCGGCCATCGCGGCCCTCCTTGCGGGAGCCCGTGAAGGGGACAGCGGTTCTCTGGTGCTGCGTGGCGAGCCGGGGATCGGGAAGACCGCGCTGCTGGAGCATGCCGTAATGACCGCCGGAGACCTGCGGGTGGTGCGCGGGACCGGGGTCGAGGTCGAGGCGGAGCTCCCGTTCGCCGGGCTTCAGCTGCTGCTGCGTCCGGCGCTGCCGTCGGTGGGTGCGCTGCCCGAGCGCCAGCGGAACGCCCTGGAGGCCGCGCTGGGGCTGGGTTCGAGTGCGCCGCCCGATCCGATGCTGGTGGGGTTGGCAGTGCTGTCGCTGCTCGCCGAGCACGCCGGTGACATGGGCCTGCTGTGCCTGGTGGACGACGCGCACTGGCTCGATCGGGCGTCGCGGGACGCGTTGCTGTTCGCGGCCCGCCGGCTCCTCGCCGAGGGCGTGGCCATGATCTTCGCAGCGCGTACAGGTGATGCCTTTCCCAGCACGGGGCTGACTGAGCTGCCGGTGGCCGGGCTGGCGCCCGAGGACGCCGCCGCGCTGCTGGATCGCCAGCGGCCGACGCCGGCCATGCGCCACCGGCTGCTGACCGAGGCCCGCGGCAACCCGCTCGCCCTGCTGGAGCTGCCCATCGCCCTAGCCGAGGAGCAGCACGACGGTCACGGCCCCGGCGCGCTCCCCCTGACGGAACGTCTCCAATCTGCCTTTCACGGCCAGCTCAGCCGGATGCCCGCGGCGACGCGGAGCCTGCTCCTGGTCGCCGCGGCAGACGAGACCGGGGAGCTCGACGTCGTGCTGCGCGCCGCCGAGGCCGTGGGTGCCGGCGTGGACGACCTGGCGCCCGCCGAGGCGGCCGATCTCGTCAGGCGCTGCGGGCCGCTGGAGGGCGGCATCGCCTTCCGCCATCCGCTCATCCGGGCCGCCGTCTACCAGCAGGCCCCGCTGGGCAGGCGGCTGGCCGTACATCGTGCGCTGGCCGACGCGCTGAACGCACCCGAGCATGCCGATCGGCGGGCCTGGCATCTCGCGGCCGTGGCCACGGGGCCCGACGAGAAGACGGCGGCGGCGCTGGAGCGGTCTGCCGCGCGGGCCTGTGAGCGCAGCGGCCACCTGGCTGCTGCGACGGCGTACGAGCGGGCGGCTCGTCTCACCGCCGACCCGGAGGGTCGTGCGCGCAGGGAGATGCTCGCCGCCGAGACCGCGCTGGAGGCCGGGGAGCTCCGCAGGGCCGGTGACCTTGCATCACAGGCGGCCCGCCGTACCGAATGCCCGGCGATCCGCGCGCGACTCGCGCACGTGCGGGGGCTCGCCAGCTTCTACCAGGGCCCTTTCTCCTCCGCCCACCGGATGCTGGTTGACGGTGCCGCGCTGATCGGCGACGTGGATCCGGCCAGGTCCGCCGCGATGCTGGTCACCGCGGTCCACACCGCCTGGTATCTCGGCGAGGGGGAGCTGACCGACACCCTGGAGCGCCTGGCAGCGCTCCGGCTGCCCGAGCAAGACCCGCTGGCGCCGGTGATCTCGTACCTGCTCCGTCTGCTGGACCGGGGCGCGGGCGGGGCGCCACCGGTCCTTCGAGACATCCTTGAGGAGGTACGGCAACGCGGACGCGCACCCAAACTGGCGTTGCAGATCCTGTGTGGAGCCGCACTGGCCCGAGGCCAGGACGTCTACGCCTACGAGCTGGCGGCCGGGCTCGCCGCCGAGCATCGGGCCGCGGGCAGTCTGGGGCGGCTGCTGCCGTCGCTGTTCCTCACGGTCGAGAGCGAGATCTTCACTGGCCGCCATCGGGACGCGCTCTCCACCGCGAGCGAGGCGCTCGGACTGGCCCGCGACACCGGCCAGCGGCATTGGATCGGACAGCTCAGCAGCGAGCTGGCCTACCTGCGTGCCCTCGCGGGCGAGGAAGAGGCCTGCCGCGAGTACGCCGAGGTGGCCATGGACGGGGCGAGCGCAGGGTCGATCGCGCCGGGCGCGCCCTGGGCGAACTGGTCGCTCGGCCTGCTGGACCTCGGTCTGGGCCGTGCCGAGGCCGCGCTCTCCCGCTTCGAACGGCTCACCAGCGAGCCCATCCGCCACCACATCTGCGCCACGCGGTCGATCCCCGACCTGGTCGAGGCGGCCGTGCGGGTGGGAGAGCCGGCGCGCGCCCGCGAACCCCTGGGCCGGTTCGAGCAGTGGGCGGTCTCGGTGCGGCAACCCTGGGCGGACGCTCTCGTGCTGCGTTGCCAGGCGCTGCTCACCTGCGACAACCATGCGGAACAGCTGTACACGGACGCGCTCAAGACGCACGACCGCGATGGCCGCCCGACGGAGTACGCCAGGACCGCGCTCCTGTACGGCGAGTGGCTGCGCAGGGCCCGCAGGAAGGCCGAGGCCCGCGCCCAGCTGAAAGACGCGCTCGACATCTTCGACCGGCTCGGCATGCGCCCGTGGGCGCTGCGGGCTCGCGGAGAGCTCACCGCGAGCGGCGCCCAGGACACCGCCCCCGAGCCGGTGCGCGGAGCCGCGGCGGATCTCACGCCGCAGGAGTCGCAGATCGTACGGCTGGCCGCCCGCGGCCTGTCCAACAGGGACATCGCGGCCCAGCTCTTCCTCAGCCACCGGACCGTCGGCTACCACCTGTACAAGGCCTATCCCAAGCTGGGCGTGGCCTCCCGCGGCGAGCTCACCGACCTGGACCTGGGTCCGGCTATGGCGTAGGCGGTCATGCGGGTGCACCCGCGAAGTCCAGCAGGTCCTTGGTGAGCTGCTGGGCGTGGGTGACGAACATGCCGTGGGCGCCTGTCGGGTACTCCGTGTACTGGCAGCCGGGGATCAGCGCCGCGGTCCTGCGGCCGGTCACGTCGATGGGTGCGTTGACGTCGGCGGCGCCGTGCACGACCAGCGTCGGTACGTCGACCTTGGTCAGCTCGTCGCGGAAATCGGTGGAGAAGACCGACTCCCAGAGCTTGATCGCCACCATGGTCGGCGTCTGCGAGCCGTAGTCCACGAGCCAGCGCACCTGCTCCGAGGAGACCGGGTTGCCCAGGTGGGGCTGGAAGAAGGCCTGGCCGAAGTCGCCCATGAACTTCGGCTTGTCGGCTCGGAGCACGGTGAAGTTGGCGGCCAGCACCTCCGGCGGTGCGCCCTCCGGGTTGTCCTCTCCACCCCACAAGTAGGGCAGGGTGGCGCTGACGATCGCGATCCTGCCGATCCGGCCGCTACCGTGCCGGGTCAGGCAGCGGATCACCTCGCCGCCGCCCATGGACGGGCCGACCAGCGTCACGTCGGTCAGGTCGAGATGATCCAGCAGCGCCGCCACGTCGTCGGCGAGGGTGTCGTAGTCGTACCCGCGGCCGGGCACGTCCGAGCGGCCCTGACCGCGCCGATCTGGCAGGACGCAGCGGAACCCGGCATCCACCAGTGCGGGCACCTGGTACTCCCACATCTCGGTCCCGAGGGCCCACATGGTGAGCAGCACGATCGGCCTTCCGGTCCCCCAGTCCTGGTAGAAGAGGCGAGTGTCGTCTGAAGCCGTGAAATGCGGCATGGTCCACCTCCGTAGATGACGACCACGCTAGGAACCGGTGAGCGAGGGGGAATCTGTCACGCTTAGGTATTTTCGAGGCTTCAGCAGCAGCCAGGCGATGAAGGTGATCTCTGCGACGGCCGCTGGGGTCATGGCGAAGGGGGAGATGGCTGCGCCGAGGTCAGGGGCGAGGAAGCGGGTGAAGACGTCTGTGAGGTGGCCGCAGCAGCCGATCGCCAAGAGGACGCCCATGAATTTGGGGAAAAATCCGGACTTGGTGACTAGGTAGGCCAGCGGGAGCAGCCACAGGCCGAAATATGTCTGGGCGATCAGATAGCCGTTGTGCTGCATCTCGGTGAAGAGGAGGGTCAGCTCGTCGGAGCTGCTCGCGAGGGTCAGGGCCGTCTGCTGGTTGAGGAGGTTCAGGCTCTGCATCGCCACGCTCACGGCTACGAAGATCACCATCGTGCCTGCCACCAACCGGTTGACGTGCGCCAGGAGGCGGTACAGGGCCACAGCGGTCAGGAGGAAGGCAGTGGCGCCCAGCAGTTCGCTGAGGAAGCCCAGGCGGTACAGACCCATCGAGGCCTTGATGTTGGTGGCTGTCGCGGTCGCGTTGCCCGGGACGACGATGCTGGTGTTCACCAACCCGGCGAGGCTGGTCAGGACGGCGACGATCAGGTACAGGAACCCGGCGGTCCTCATGAGCTGTGGGCCAGGGCCGAAGGGGTAAGGCGGCCGACTATGGCGGGGGCCTCGTGGATAAGCGTGTCGTCCTCCACTGCCTCGACCATGAACCGGGCGTAGTCCACCCGCCGCGTGATGTTGCTCGCCAGCACCGGGTCCCCCACGTGCCTGCTCCACACCGGCAACCCCTGACTCTCCCCCTCCTCCAGGTCGCTCCCCCGCACGACCGTCCACCGGGCGTCGCTGGCGAAGACCCTCCGGCACGCCTCCACCTGGTCGTCCACGTCCACGACCCGGGCGAGCTTGGCCAGCCGTCCGAACACGGCCGCGTACACCCTGAACGACCGCGGATACACGTCCCTGCCGTCCCGGCTGATGTGCCACCCGCAGGAGAACACCAGCCGCGCCCCGGGACGCGCATGGTCCAGTACGGCCTGAGCCGTACCTGACGCGTAGTGCTTCACCCCCCACGGCACCAGCACGGTGAGTACGGCGTCGCAGTCGCGCACCGCCCGCGCGACGACCGCCCGGTCGTCGGTCGCCCCGGGCACCACCGTGATCCGCCCCTCGAACTCCGCGAGCTTGGGCACGCTCTGCTCCCGGCAGACGCCCACGACCTCGTACCCGCGCTCCAGCGCGTGCCGCACCATGTAGCGGCCCAGCTTCCCTGACGCGCCGATGACGCACATCCGACCGATTGCTTCCATGAGCCCTCCCATGACGTCAGCCTTACAGTGCAAGGTATAGCCTTGCAGTGTAAGGTTGGTCAAGACGTCGATCCAGAAGGAGCAGCTCGTGGGGCTGAGCAAGGAGCTGGTGCTTCGCACCGCTGTCGAGATGGCGGACGAGGCCGAGGTGCCCAGCCTGCGCACCCTCGCCAAGCGGCTCGGCGTCGAGGGGATGTCGCTCTACCACCACTTCCGCAACAAGGACATGATCCTCGACGGCATGGTCGACCTGGTCTTCAGCGAGATCGAACTCCCGCCCGAGGGCGAAGGCTGGCGGGAGGCGATGCGCGGAAGGGCCGTGTCGATGCGCGCCGCGCTCACCCGCCACCCGTGGGCGATCCGGCTGATGGACTCGCGGGCGAACCCGGGCCTGGCGACCCTGCGCCACCACAACGCCGCCATCGGCTGCCTCCGCGAGGGCGGCTTCTCGATCGCCGGTGCGGCGCACGCGTTCTCGGTGCTGGACAGCTACGTCTACGGCTTCACGCTGCAGGAGCTCAGCCTGCCGTTCACCTCTCCGTCCGACCTCGAGGAGGTGGGGGGCTCGATCATGGAGCAGCTGCCCCACGACGAGTTCCCGCACCTCACCGAGATGATCGCCGACCGCGCCCTGAAATCCGGTTACGCGTACGCCGAGGAGTTCGACACCGGGCTCGACCTCATCCTCGACGGGCTGGAGCGGCAGCGGGAGAGCTGGGGTTAGCGGGCCCCGGCGGCTTCGAGGTCGCTCTCCCTGGCCACCTCGTGGCGCAGGAGTTCGAGCAGCAGCACCCGGCTCAGCTCGTCGCCCGCCGTACGGTCCAGGACCTGGCCGTAGGTGCGGATCGCCGTCCTGGTCCTGGCCAGCGCCATGCCCAGGATCGACCCCAGGTCCGCGCAGTCCGGCAGCTCGACGGTCTCCAGCGACGCCTGCCGCAGCATCGCCGCGGGATCGACCGTGACCGCGCCGCCGAGCTCGGCCACCCGGTAGGCCAGCGCCAGCGCCGAGGTGAGGTTGCGCTCGTGGACCTGCTCCAGCTCGTCGTTCAGGAGGTAGAGCGGCTGGCCTTCCAATCTGTTGCGTACGCCGAGGGCCCAGTTCGAGGCGAGCATGTGGTAGCAGAAGAGGCGGTCGAGCTCGTCCGCGACCTGCGCCGGGTCGGCGCCCCTGAGCAGGGCGTTGCCTTCGCGCCCCATCACAGCAGCCCGATGCCGAGGACGAGCGTGCCCACGACGAGGCAGGCGCCGCCGAGGTACGTCAGCCAGATCAGCTTGCTGGGCTTCGTGTCGCTGGGCCGTACGACGGAGAGGAAGAAGCCCAGCGGCATCAGGATGGGCGCGGCCACGATGAGCAGGCGCGCGAGAGTCCTGGTGCCCTCGGACAGGTCGGCCTGGTCGAGGTAGATCAGGGCGACCAGGCTGAACAGGACGAGCACTCCGGCGTGCGCGTGGCCGGCCCGCCACAGGCCCCGGCGGACCGGGTTGTCGAGGTAGCCGGGGACGCCGCGCATGAGGAAGGTGAGCAGGGTCATCCCGCCGAAGGCGACGGCGGGGACGGTGATGAGGAGCACGCCTGCGGTGCTGGTGGACGACATGGACTACCTCCGCAAAAGGTGTGTGGCGGTGACACGGTTGAGGTGGATGAGGACGTCGTAGGACTTGCCGAGGGCGATGAGCTGGTCCGGCGCCGGGTACTCCTGGCCGATGCCGCGGGTGGGGCGGGCGACGTTCAGCCAGGCGCGGGCGTTCCCGGTGGTGGCGCGCAGGTCCAGGGAGAAGTCGCGGTAGCGCACCTGGTCGAGGGTGTACTCGTTGTTGCCCTTCGGTGCTGCGCCCACGGTGAACTTCTGGGTGGCGCCGGCGGAACCCGAGTAGAAGGAGCCACGGGAGAAGGTGAACCCGACGCTGAGGAAGCGGGCGCCGAGCCGGTCGCGCAGGAACGCGCCCTGCGTCTTGGTGATCAGGTCGGGCTCCGGGCTGACGTAGGCGGCGTGCTCGTTCAGCACCGACAGGAGGATCTTCGCCCCCGTCTTCTCGTTCCACCACGCCACGTTGTCGGCCATGACCTGCTCGCGGTACGCCACGGCCTTGAGCAGTTCCACGGGGTCGGCCAGGTCGAAGCCGTACTCGTGGGCGCTCTGGGCGATCGCCCTGGCGTGCTGGACCGCCCAGTCGTGACCCTCGCCCGGCGAGAGCCGTTCGAGAAGATCCACGGCCTGCTGCGCGCGCTTGTCCATGTCCTGGCGTTCGGCCAGCGGCTTGGCCATGTAGGTGGCCATGTACTCGCCGAGCGAGGCGGTCGTGGGCCGCTGCCCCGCGTACAACGCGGCCAGTTCCGCCGACCGCGCCGGGTGGTTCTCCTTGACGTAGGCGGTCACCCGGTCGAAGAGGACGGCGCCGGGGAAGGCGAGGTCGTCGCCCATGATCTGCAGCTTGGTGGCGCTGCGCTGGTTGTGCCTGCGGATCGACTCGACCACGTCGAGGAACTCCCGCACGTTGATCCACCGGTGGAAGGCCTGCAGCTCGTTGGCCATGATCGTGCGCGGGTCGCCCGTGCCGTTCAGGACGTAGTCGTTGAGCAGGACCCCGGTGCTCCAGCTCATCTCCTGGGCGTACGTCGTGAAGCCCTTGTTCGCCGCGAGGTGGCCGAAGAGGCGCTGCTTGGTGGTGATGAACTCGGCCGAGCTGTGCGTGGCCTCGCCGACGGCCACCACGGTGGCGTCGCCGACCATGCGGCCGATCGGGGCCAGGTCGCGCAACGCGTGCGCGTCGTGCTCCAGCGCCCGCACGGGGTCGGGGGGAGGCGTGGCGGCCAGGGTGGTGCCCCCGCCGATCAGGAGCGTGAGCGCGATATGGAGGTATGTCATGATCAGAACCTCGGTCCCAGAAAGCAGCCGCCGGTCACGTCGAGCAGGTGCCCGGTGATCCAGCGAGCGTCGTATGAAGCGAGAAAGGCGACGGCGTCCGCGATGTCGGACGGCTCGCCCACCCGGTTGAGCGCGTTGCCCGCCGCGACCCTGGCCTCGACCTCGGGGCTGGACTTCATCCAGCTCATCGCCTCGGTGGCGGTCGGCCCGGCGACCACGGTGTTGACCGTGATCCCCCGGGTGCCGAGCTCCTGGGCCAGCGTGTGGCCGAGGGCGTTGATCGCGCCCTTGGTCATGGCGTAGGCGAGCTCGGGCAGGGCGATGCGGGTGACGGCCGAGGAGATGTTGATGACGCGCCCGCCGTCGCTCAGCAGGCCGAGGGCGCGCTGGACGAGGAAGAACGGCGCCTTGACGTTGACCGCGAACAGCCGGTCGAACTCCTCGGGCGTGGTGTCGGCGAACGACGCGGAGACGCCGATCGCGGCGTTGTTGACCAGGATGTCCAGCGGCAGCCCGCCCAGACCTTCCTTGAGTACGGCGAGCAGGGCGTCGACGTCGCCGTCACCGCCGAGCTCGGCGCGGATCGGGAAGGCGTGCCCGCCCGCCTCCTCGATCTCGGCCACGGTCTGCTTGGCGGCCTGGTCGTTGGTGGCGTAGTGCACCGCGACCAGCACGCCGTCGGCGGCCAGCCGGGTGGCGATGGCCTTGCCGATGCCGCGGGAGGCCCCGGTCACCAGCGCTGTCTTGCCCCTCAGTTGCGTCATGAGCGACACCCTGGCCGGGGGCCCGCATCGGCCGAGTATGCGGTTCGTATCCCGGCGATGGACTAGCTTGAGGGACATGTCCGTAGACCAGGTGAAATTTCGGGTTCTCGGACCAGTCGAGGCCGGCGTCGCGCTCACCGGCAGGCAGCGCGCCTTCCTCGCCGTCCTCATGCTCAACCGCGGCAAGGTGGTCTCCACCGGCCACCTCATCGACCTGGTGTGGGACGACCCCCTGCCGGTCACGGTGGACTCCCAGGTCAGGATCGTGGTGTCCGCGCTGCGCAAGCTGCTCGGCGCCGACACCCTCGTCACGAAGGCGCCCGGCTACCTGCTCCAGATCGGCGACGACGACCTGGACCTCGCGGTCTTCGGCCGCCTGTCCGAGGAGGCGGCCAAGCTCGCCGCCGAGGGCAGCCACGACCTCGCGCTCGCCCGCTACGAGGAGGCCCTCGCCCTGTGGCGCGGCCCCGCCCTGGGCGGGGTGACCAGCCGGTTCGCCGAGGTCGAGTCGGCCAGGCTGGAGGCGTCGCGGCTGCGGGCGCAGGAGGGCCGCGCCGAGGCGATGCTGGCGCTGGGCAGGCACGGCGCGCTCGTCGAGGAGCTGACCAGGCTCGCCGCCGAGCACCCGGCGCGCGAGCCGCTGCACGCGCTGCTGATGACGACCCTGCACCGCGCGGGACGCCGAGGGGAGGCGCTGGCCGTCTACCGCGCGCTGCGCGAGCACCTGGTGGCCGAGCTCGGCCTGGAGCCCACCCCCGAGCTGAGCCGCCTGCACCAGGGCATACTCAAGGACTCCTCCCCGCTGATCAGGCAGCTTCCCGCCGAGAGCGGGCCGCTGGTCGGCCGCGAGGCCGAGCTGGAACAGCTCGACGCCCTCAGCGCGCGGCCCGGCCGCCTGCTGCTGGTGGCCGGGGCGGCGGGCGCGGGCAAGACGGCGCTGGTCGTGCACTGGGCGCGCGGCAGGACGGAGGCGTACCCCGACGGGCAGTTCTTCCTCGACCTGCGCGGCTTCGACCCGCGCGGGCGGATGCCGGCCACCCAGGCGCTGCCGCAGCTCCTGGCGGCGCTGGGGATGGCTGCCGACCAGATCCCGGTGGAGATGGACCAGCAGATCGGGCTGTATCGCTCGCTGATGGTCGGGAAGAGGGCGCTGCTGGTCCTGGACAACGTCGGCGAGGTCGAGCAGGTGCGCCCGCTGCTGCCCGGCGACCCGGCGTGCATGGTGGTGCTGACCAGCCGTGACCGGCTCGGCGGGCTGGTGGCGCTGGACGGCGCCTGCCGCCTGACCCTCGACGTGCTGTCACCCGGGCACGCGGTCGAGGTGCTCGCCCAGACGGCCGGGCCCGCCAGGATCGCCGCCGATCCCGCTGCGGCGGCCGAGCTGGCCCGGCTGGCCAGCCATCTGCCGCTGGCGCTGCGGGTCGTCGGCGCGCGGCTGGCCGACCAGCCGCATCGTTCGCTGGCGAGGTTCGTGACCGAGCTGGCCGCCGCGGGGCGGGTGGCCAGCCTGAGCATCGACGACGACGTGCGGGCGAACGTGTGCGGGGCGCTGGGCCTGTCGTACGCGGCGCTTCCTGTCGCGGCGCAGGGCATGTTCCGGCTGCTCGGCCTGGTGGCCTCCCCCACGGGCCTGTCCGTCGCGGCTGCCGCGTCGATGGCGGCGGTCGGGCCGGCGGACGCGGAGCGGCAGCTGGACACGCTGGCGAGGCTCCACCTGGTGGTGCCGGTCGCCGAGGGGCGGTTCGCCTGTCACGACCTGGTGCGCGACTACGCCGCACGGCTGGCCGTACTCCATGATCCGGCCGAGGCGCAGGACGCGGCCGTGGCACGGCTCCTTCACTTCTACCTGCGGACGATCCACGACACGGTACTGGACCGTCCAGTACCGCCCCGGTTGCCGGAGCTCCCGCCTGTGCCGGGGGTCATGAGGATGGAGTTCGCCGACGAGGTGGAGGCAGGCTCCTGGATGCGCGGCGAGTGGGACAACGTGGTGGCCGCGCTCAACCACGCCGCCGCCCACGGCCCCTACCCGCTGGCGTGGTATCTGGCCAGCGCGCTGCAGTTCCACAACCACCTGATCAGGGCCGGGTCCAGGCCCGAGTGGGTGGCGCTCACGGAAACGGCACTGGCGGCCGCCCGCGGGGCGGGAGACCTGACGGGCGAGGCCGCGATGCTCGCCTGCCTGGGCCTCATGGGCTACTACGCGGCCGACTACCGGGCGGCGAAGGAGCTGCAGGGGCGGGCGGTGGAGCTTTATCGGGAGGGCGGCTGGGCGGGCGGCGAGTCGTCCGCGCTGCGTGGACACGGGGTGACGCTGTCGATACTGGGCGAGATCTCGGCGGCAAAGGAGGTGTTCCACCAGGCGCTGGCCATCGAGCGGCGACTCGGCTCCCGCTACGGCGAGTTCGCCACCCTCAACAACCTGGGCAATCTGGCCAGGCAGGAGGGCGACCTGGCCGAAGCCGTTCGCCACGACACGGACGCGCTCGCCGTCGCCCGGATCATCAACCTCCCCATAGCGGTGCCGGGCGCGCTCGAGAACCTGGGCAACGCCATGCACCAGCAGGGCCGCCTGCGAGCCGCCATCGACGTGCTGACCGAAGCCATCCACCTCTTCGGGAAGATCATCATCCTCGACGAAGGCGTGAATGCCTGGACCTCCCTCGGCGAGGTGTATCTGGACGCGACGCTCTACACCGAGGCAGAGGAAGCGTTCGCCACCGCGCTCGACCTGGCTGGACAGCGCGGCGAACGCAGCCTGGAGCAGTGGCCCCTGTGCGGCATGGCGCGCATGGACATCCTGCTCGGCCGCCCGGAGCAGGCGATCGGTCGGCTCGACGCGGTCCTGAACATCATTGGCCAATCCACCCAGGTCGTCGGCCATTCCGGGGCCCTCAGCCTGCTGTCCCAGGCGCACCACGCGCTCGGCGATCACCAGCAGGCCTACGAGCACGCCGTGCACGCGCTCGACCTGGCGCGCGGCCGCTGGGCCGAGGCCGACGCGCGCTACGCCCTCGCCCATCTCGGGCTCGGGGACCTGGCGCAGGCGCTCGACGAGGCCAGGAAAGCCCTGCGCATCCAGCGTCAGGGCGGTCTGCTGATCGCCCAGCTCCACACCCTGCGCCTGCTCACCCGCGTCCACCACCGGATGGGACGCCTGCCCAGCCCCTACGCGGCCAAGGCACGCCGCGTCGCCCGAGCCATCGGCTAGCGAACCCGGACCAGCACCACGCACGTGAGCGCCGTCACGCCGGTCAGCATCCACCCCCCAGCCGCTATGCCGTACGCGTCGCCGACGAAGCCGAACAGCAGCGCGAACGGGAAGAACACCGCCCCACCCAGCGCCCCGACCCCCGAAGCCACCCCCGTGCGCACCTCCGACGGCACGGCGTCGTGCATCAGCCGCGTCACGTGCAGCCCGATCGCCACGATGAGCAGCGCGAGCACGATCTGCGCCGCGGTCACCACGGCGAGGGTACGGCTCAGCGCCAGCGTCAGCGCCGAGCCGAGCATCGTGACGACCACCGCGGCGAGCGTGACGGGCCGGTCCAGCCGTACCCACGGAGCAATGAGCGCGCCGAGCCCGCCCGTCGACATCAGCCCCGCCCAGAACGGCCCGTACAGCACCGTCGGTGCCGACAGCGCGAGCAGCCACAGCGGGCCGAACTCGAAGACCGACTGCAGCAGCAGCCCCGACATGATCGCCAGCGTGACCACGGGCAGCAGGTGGCCGCGCTGGAGCAGGACGCGGTAGGTGAGGGCGACCTGGCTGCGCATCGACGTGGTACGCCGGTGGAGCTTGGGCTCGTCGAACCTCAGCAACGCGACGACGGACAGCGCGGCGACCGGCACCGTGAGGAAGTAGGTGATCCTGGTGGAGAGGAGCGAGGCGATCCAGCCGCCCGCGATCGAGCTGGTGACCAGCGCGGCGCTCTCGACCAGGCGCGCCCTGCCGAGGAGCTTCTCGAAGGAGGCGCTGCCACCGCTCTCCTCCAGGAGGGTGTCGTAGAGGACGGCGTCGAGGGTGCCTGAGTGCATCGCGAAGTAGGCGCCCAGGGCGAGCGCGGAGATCACGTAGGTGATCACGTTGGTGCTGAGGCCGCCGACCAGGGAGCTCGTCATGAGCGCGCCGGCGGCGACGATGAGGACGCCGCGCCTGCTCCACCGGTCGGCGAGGAGGCCGGAGGGGATCTCGATGATCGGCACGAGCGCCGAGTAGGCGGCGGCCATCATGCCCATGCTCGCGGTGTCGAAGCCGATCTCGTTCATGAAGAGCTTCTCCACCGGGGCCCACAGGTTGAAGCCCTGCAGCCCGGCCGCGACGTACAGCGGGAGCAGGCGTTTTGGCATGGGGTTCATGGGGGCGAGCTTGGGGGCGGGGGCGCATCGGGCGGGTATGCGGGCGGTATTGGTAATGTGCCGAGATGCCGTTCACGTCGCCTGTTGTCAGAGTGAAGCCGGATCTCATGGCTGGGGAGCGGGAGGCGCTGACCCAGCAGCTCGACTTCCATCGGGCCACGTTGCTGATGAAGCTCGACGGGCTGGACGACGCGCAGCTACGTCTTCAGGGGACGGCTTCCGGGCTCAGTCTGCTGGGGCTGGTCAAGCATCTGGCGCTGGTCGAGCACGGGTGGTTCGTGATCGACTTCGCGGGGTTGGACGAGCCTGATGTGTATGACCCGGACAACTCCTTCGAGATCACGCCGGAGGACACTACGGACTCGGTTGTCTCGACGTATCTGACTGCCTGTGAGCGGGCTCGGGAGATCGTGGCGAAGGCGGATCTGGACGACGCTTGCACGACGCCTTGGGGTGAGCGTGCGAACCTTCGCGCGATCCTGGTGCACCTGATCGAGGAGACGGCCCGGCACAACGGCCACGCCGACATCATCCGCGAATCCATCGACGGCACGACCGGCATGTAACCCCACCCAACAAACAAACCCAAAGGGACAACCCCGCACGGGGTGACCCGCCCTTTGGGGGTGACCCCCAAAGGGCGGGTGGCCCCCTAGGCATGCCCCCTCCGAGGGGGCGGTCCCTCCCAGGGGGTGATGGGGATGCTGTTGGGCTACAGGGGGCAGCCGCCGGGGAGTCCTTTGTCAGGGGGTTTCTGTGGAGGTGGGTTGGAGGGTGGGTTGTAGCCAGTTGAGGCGGTGGGCCAGTTCTCTGGCGCTCTCGATGATGGCTGTCAGGTGCGGTGATGAGGGCCCGGTGCGCCACAACAGGGACCACGGGCAATACACCCCAGGCTGCACCAACGGCCGCCACACCGCGCCCGGCCGGTTAGAGGTACGAAACGACGACGGCACGCACAACACGCACCGCTGCTGCAACACCAGGTCCACAGCCGCCCGGGTGCTCTCCACCGTCCCCTCGTAGACCGTGGGAGAAAACCCAGCAGACCGGCACATCTCACCGACCAGCTGGTTGAACTCCGGCGTCTCCGTCTCCTCCCCCAGCAGAAGCAGCTCCTCGGCCAACGCCACCACAGGCACCCCACCGACCAGGGAGGCGAGCCGGTGCCCCTCGGGCACCAGCACCCCGAGCGGATCCAGCCTGATCAACTCGGCCGTCACCCCCGCAGGAGGAAGGGCCGCGAGCCCCACCCCCACGTCCAGCCGCCCGTCGGCAAGCTGCCGATACTGCTCAGGAGTCCCGGCCTCCACCTGGTGGATGGTCAGCTCAGGATGCCGCTGCTGCACCTCGCGCACGATCTGCGGCATCGAGTCGTACCCGGCGTCCACGATCCCCACCCGCAGCGTGGGCGTCACCGCCGCCGCGCTCCGCGCGGTCTTCGCCGCCACGCTCACCTGGTTGAGTATCGCCCGCGCCTCGACGAGGAACGCCGCCCCCGCCGGGGTGAGCTGAACATGATGGGTGCTCCGGTCGAGCAACCGCACCCCGAGCTCACGTTCGAGCCGCTGGATCTGCTGGCTCAGCGCGGACTGCACGATGTGTTCACGAGCCGCCGCCCGACCGAAGTGCAGCTCCTCGGCCAGGGCGACGAAGTACCGAAGCTGGCGCAGCTCCATGGCCGCCAGCGTACGTCAGGCGCGGCGCCGTTCAAGACGGTCGTGGTCGGGCCAGCGCACGTCGGTCGCCCACCCGAGCCGTTCCAGAGCCCGGATCAGCCCGGCCGACGGGTCCACCTGCCCGCGCTCGACGCCGTGCCTGGCGCAGCTCGGCTCGCTGTGGTGCCCGTTGTGCCAGCTCTCGCCGAACGACAGCAGCGCCAGCGGCCACAGGTTGGTCGAGCGGTCGTGCCTGCGCGTCCTGAACGGCCTGTTGCCGAGCATGTGGCACAGCGAGTTGACGCTCCACGTGACGTGTTGCAGCAGCGCCACCCGGACGAGACCGGCCCACAGGAATGCGGTCAGCCCGCCGTACAGGCTGCCGCTGATGGCCCAGCCGGCGGCGAACGGCAGCGCCAGCGACACCGCGCACAGCAGCGGGAAGGCGCGCGCCACCCTGACCATGGCCGGGTCGGCCAGCAGGTCGGGCGCGTAGCGGTCGGCCGGGGTCTCGTCGCTGGTGAACATCCAGCCCAGGTGTGCGTGGGCGAGCCCCCGCAGTTGCCCACGCAGGCTGGTGCCGTACCGGTAGGGCGAGTGCGGGTCGCCCGGCTGGTCGGTGAAGGCGTGGTGGCGCCGGTGCACGGCGACCCAGTCGACCAGGTTGCCCTGGAAGCTCATCGATCCGGCCACCGCCAGGGCCACCCCCACCCACGGCCGGGCGGTGAAGGAGCCGTGGGTGATCAGCCGGTGGAACCCGACGGTGACCCCCAGCCCGGTGACGATGTACATGACCCCGGCCAGCAGCAGATCGGTGAGCGCGATTCCCCGGCCCCAGGCGAGGAAGATCGCCACGATGAGCGCGACGAACGGCAACACCACGATCGCCCCGGTCAGACCTACCTGCGTCCTGCTGGCCGGGGCGAACTCGGTCGCTCCGGGGAACGGTGACGCGCCGTCGTAGTCCAGGCGTTTCATATGGCTCGCCCGTGCACGTAGCACCAACGCCAGGTCGACCCCGATTCGATGGAGGCGGCCACCGGGTGGTCGGTCTCCTGGTAATGGGCTCGGGCGTGAGCGGAGCACGCCACCCAGCCGCAGGTCATGCAGCCGAACAAGTCCGTCCAGGTCTCACCGAGCGCCAGGCACGCGCGACACTCCGGCAGCCCGCGCTCCACGGCGGGCAGGAGGTCGAGATGGTCGCAGCGCGGCGCCTGCCCGTTGAGGCCGCTGCGTATGGTCGTGATCACATGAGTAGCCACACTCCTCAGTGAACGGGGCGGGCGCGCGGACGGAAACGAGCAAAAACAGCAAGCGTCATCACTTTCAGAGCTTGTAGCCGTCCCGCCGCAGCGTGCTCAGCGCTTCTTCGCAGTGCTCCGGCCCCCGGGTCTCGAGCTGCAACTGCACCTCGACCTCGTCGACGTGCAGCCGGGTGGCGAGGCGCTCGTGCACGATGTCCAGCACGTTGACCCGCAGCGCGGCCAGGGCGGCGAGCAGCCCGGCCAGGGCTCCTGGACGGTCAGGCAGCAGCACGCGGACGGCGAGGTAGCGCCCGGCGGCGGCCAGGCCGTGCCGCAGCACCCGGGCCAGCAGCACCGGGTCGATGTTGCCGCCGGACAGCACGGCGACCACGGGAGGCTCGAACGCCGACGGGTGCGCCAGCAACGCGGCGACGCCGACGGCCCCTGCGGGCTCGACGACCTGCTTGGCGCGTTCGAGGCAGAGGACCAGCGCCTTGGAGATCTCGTCCTCGCTGACCGTCACCACCCGGTCGACCAGGTAGTGGATCAGGTCGAAGGGCAGCTCGCCCGGCCGCCCGACGGCGATGCCGTCCGCCATGGTGGAGAACGGCTCGACCAGGACCGGATGGCCGGCCGCCAGCGAGGCGGGGTAGGCGGCGGCCCGCTCGGCCTGCACGCCGACGATCCTGATCCCGGGCCGCAGCGACTTGGCCGCGAGGGCGAGTCCGGCCGCGAGCCCGCCGCCGCCGATGGGCACCACGATCGTGGCCGTCTCGGGGAGCTGTTCGAGGATCTCCAGCCCGATGGTGCCCTGACCGGCGATCACGTCGGGGTGGTCGAAGGGGTGGATGATCACCGCCCCCGTCTCCTCCGCGTGCTGCCTGGCCCTGGCCAGGGACTCGTCGACGGTGCGGCCCGCGAGGATCACGTCGGCGCCGTAGCCGAGCGTGGCCTCCACCTTGGGCAGCGCGGCGCCCTCCGGCATGTAGACGGTCGACTTGGCGCCGACCAGCCGCGCGCTGAGCGCCACGCCCTGCGCGTGGTTGCCCGCGCTGGCCGCCACCACTCCCCTGGCCCGCTCCTCCGCGCTCAGCCCGGCGATCCTGACGTAGGCCCCGCGCACCTTGAACGACCCGGCCCGCTGCAGGTTCTCGCACTTGAGGTGCACCGGCCCGCCGACCGCGTCGGACAGCACCCGGGAGGCGAGGACGGGGGTACGGACCACGACCCCGTCGAGGAGATCTCGGGCGGCGACGACGTCGTCGTAGGTCACCTGCGGCGAACTCATTCCAGGAGTCTCCCATTGGCTGCCAGGTCGCTGACCGTGCCGTGGTTGCTGGTGGCCGCGATGGCCGTGGCGAAGAGAATGAGCTGGTTGACCACCTTGAGGAACACGAGCATGCCCACCGCGCCCGCGACCACCTGGTAGGCCGGGTTCGACACGGTGATGTTGAGGAAGAACTGGCCGATGCTCTTCAGCACCTCCAGCCCGACCGTGATGAAGAGGGCAGGTCCCAGGGTGCGGCGCAGCGGCAGCCTCAGCCGCGGCGGGGCGCAGAGCAACGCGATGGCCAGCAGGAAGTTCACCCCGAGGCCGAGCGCGAACGCCGCGGCGGACAGGATCCAGCGCGCCGGGGTGGCCTCGACGCCGACCGTCTGCACGGCCAGCCAGGTGAGCAGCGTCTGCGCGCCGAACGACAGCGCCAGCGACGCGCCGAGCAGCAGCCCGAGGCCGAGCAGGACGCCGAGGTCGATGAGCTGGCGCAGCCAGAACCCGCCCGGATATTGCGGCAGCCGCCAGATGGCCCTGGACGCCGAGCGTAGGGTGTCCATCCAGAACAGCCCGGCCAGGGTGAGACCGACGGAGGCGACGACGCTGGCCGTGCCCCGCGCGTCACGCAGCGCCTGCACGTCGAGGCGGGGGAAGTTGTCGGTCAGGTAGTCCTCGACCGTGGCCAGGGCGATCGGATTGTCCAGGACATGTCCGAGTACGGCGAAGCCGAGCAGGGCGAGGGCGAACGTGGCGAAGAACGCGTAGTAGGTCAGCGCCGCCGACAACCGGCCCGCGTCGGTGTGGTCATAGCGGATCACCGCCCGCGAGAGGTGATCCACCCACCGATGGCGACTACGGGCGCGCGACCACGCGGCCGCGACCCGCTTTCCCCACCCGGCCGTCATACCTGTGCACTACCCCGGATCAAACCCTTTAGAGGTACGGCGGAGCCGACGGACGGCCACCCGCCGACGCGGGTCACCGTCCGTGCCCCATTGGTACTCAGCCGGACAGACGTCCCGCCGCTACATCGGCGCGGAAGACATCTCCACGGTGGTGGATCCCGTCAGGACTCCGAGGTCGGCTGGTCGGATTCCGAGGAGTCGTCAGAGCTGCCGAGTTCGGCGCGCAGCCGATCCAGATCGAGGCCCTGACTGGTGTACTTCAAATCACGAGCGACCTTAGCCTGCTTTGCCTTGGCGCGACCCCGACCCATGTCTGTACTCCCTCACCGGGGTCATGCGAAGACCCCACGTCCCATCACATGCCGCACATGATATCCGGAGCACCGCCCATGGCGCGATCAGGTAATGGCTCCGGCGGCCAGCATTCCGCACCAGGCCGCCCCGAGACCCACTCCGACGCTGGTCAGAGCGTTGAGGAGGGCGTACAACCGGGCCCCTTCCCTGGCCAGCCGTACGGTCTCGTAACCGAACGTGGAATAGGTGGTCAGAGCCCCGCAGAACCCCGTTCCGAGCAGCGCGGAAACGCCGTCGGGGACCGGCAGGCCGACGAGGAGGCCGAGCACGAACGACCCGGCGACGTTGACGAGGAACGTCCCCCACGGGAACAGCGAGTCGTGGCGCGCCTGCACCGCCCGGTCGGTCAGGTACCGCAGAGGCGCGCCGACGGCGGCGCCCAGCGCGACGAGGAGCGCCGTCACTCCGTCCTGCCCGTGTAGCGGATCACCTCGACCGGGTCGACGATCACCAGCCCCTCGGCGACCAGCTCGTCGAGCTGCGGGAGGAAGTCCCTGATCTTCTCCTCCTCGTCCACGATGACGATCGCCAGCGGCAGGTCCTCCGACAGCGACAGGATCCTCGTGGTGTGGATCCTGCTGGACGCGCCGAACCCCTCGATGCCCCGCAGGACGCTCGCCCCGGCCAGGCCCGCCCGATGGGCCCGGTGCACGATCTCGTGGTAGAGCGGCTTGTGCCGCCAGAGATCGCTCTCACCGATGAAGACGGTCAGGCGCAACGCGGAGCCATGGAGTCTCATACCGGGTCCTTGCGGGTGAAGAGCAGGCGGCCGAGCGACTCGCCGAGGAAGGCGGCGACCAGGGCGGTGACCAGGGTGCCCCCCAGGTAGAGGAGCGACCCGGTCTGGAGGCCTTCGACGGCGTAGGTGGAGAACGTGGTGAAACCGCCCAGCACGCCGACGCCCAGGAAGGGGCGCAGCAGCGGGTGCGAGCGCCACGCCGAGGCCATCAGCAGCCCGATGAGCAGGCATCCGGCCACGTTGATGCCCCACGTCACCCACGGGTGCGGGAGCACCAGGCCGAGGCCGTAGCGGAGCAGCGCCCCGAGCACGCCCCCGAGCGAGATGACCCCGAGTGTCCTCACGAGCAACGATGCTACTTCTTGCTCTCCTTCCAGAACTCCTTCAGCATCGCCTCGCCGCCCTGGGCGCGGAAGTGGTCGTAGAGCTGGTTGGCCATCGCCTGGAGCTTGTCCTCGGACGGGCGCTCCCCCACCGGCAGCTGGCCGGCCTGGTAACGCAGGTACTCCAGCGTCTGCTCGCGGTATGCCTTCTTGAAGTCGTTGTAGAACTCCTCCGGGTCGTACTCCTTGTCGCCGACCGCGTCGAAGTACTTGTCGGTGAGCCACTTGAAGGCCGGGGTGGTCATCCCCGAGGTGCCGACGTCGATGACCGGGCCCGCCGGGCCGGCAGGCATGGTGAGGTAGCCCACCACCAGGCCCTTGAGCGCGTCGGCCGTCTGCGCCCTGCGGTTGTCGCCGTCGATGCTCGCCCGCTGCACGCCGGCCAGCATGAGGGCCAGGAGCGCCTGGTCCTGGGCGAGGGCGGCCTGCAGGTCGAGGTTCTCCAGCTCGCCCTTCTTGACCACGTCCGGGGTGATCATGCGCATGCCCTGGCCGTTGTCCATGAGCTTCTTCGCCTCGGCGAGCAGGATGTCGCGCGCCTTGTCGTCGGTGTTGACCATGCCCATGAAGTTCTTGATGTCGTCCAGGGACAGGCCGTTGTCGAGCGTGGCCGTGCCGTTGGGCAGCGGTTTGAACGGCAGGTTCATGTCCTTGCCGAACTCGCGCGCCTGCTTGTCGGCCGCCCAGAGCAGGTAGGGGCGGAAGTTCTCGGCGAGCGCCTGGGCCACGTCGGGGCTGCGGTTGATCAGGCCTCTGAAGCTCTCGTCGTTGGACTTCCTGATGATCTCGGGCCAGATCTTCTGCTGCAGGGCCGGGTCGCCGGCGCCGGGCGCCAGGGTGGTCCTGAAGAGCGGGCCGAGGGACTTGCCGTAGTCGCCGTAGGTGGTCCAGTTGGAGCCGTCGAGCAGCCACTTGCGGTACTCGTCGTTGGCGAGGATCTCCTGCCCGAACTTCGGGTGGTGGGAGATGATCTCCGGGATCTGCGTCATGGCGAGCTTGCCGTCGGGCGTGTACCGGTGGTCCCAGGCGCGGTTGAACAGGTCGCGGGCCATGCGCTCGCTCTGCGGGGCCATGCGCAGGAACACCGACAGGGTGCCGATGTCGTTGCCGGGCTTCAGCAGCTCCTTGCGGAAGTCCTCGGGCAGCATGCCCGCCTTGTCGGAGACGCCGATCATCGTGGCGAGCGGGCCGAGCGTGTCCTTCCAGAACTGGTAATTGCCGTCGACCAGATAGCGGTTGTCCGGCCGCCCTGTGTCCATGAACAGCTCGATCATGGTGTGCAGCTTGTCGGCGCCGAACTGCTTGAGGAACGCGGTGGCGAACTCGGGATCGTACGCCTGGGCGCCGTACTTCTTCAGCGCGTCGAGAAACGCCTGGCGCTTCTGCGCGTAGTCGGACAGGCCGATGGACTTCTGGTATTCGTCCCAGGCCTTGGTCAGCGCGTCGGCCGCGTTCTTGCCGTTCCCTGCCGCCTCTTCCGGGGTCGGCAGGGTCGCGGTGACCTTGTTGCCGTCCTGGCCCAGATCGGCTTTCGGCATATTCGTGATGATCGCGATACGCCGGTCGAGATCCTTGATCCATTTGTCGAGCAGGGCCGCGTAGTCGCCGTAACGCTTGGGCGAGGCGTGCGCCTCAGCCGTGCCGTCACTTTGCGCCACGCGCAGGCCGTACTTGAGCGGCTCCCCCAGCTCGCCGTTCAGCCCTTCCCTGGCCTTCTTCATCGCGTCGAGGAGCTTGCGCGCTCCGTCGGGGTCAATCCCCACTAATTCACCCACGAGGCGTCACTTTACTCAAGAAACTTCTGAACCGCGCGAAGCCAGTCAGTTCGCTGATCGACATGAGCCATATGCCCGGCGTTCTCGAGGATGACAGATTCCGCGAATGGCACCCTTTCAGCTAGAAAAGCGGGAAAAGTCATGTCTTGTCGGCCTTGGAGGAGCAGAACTGGAATGCCAGTCGCCTCCAGACGCTCGGGCCCGTCGGGGTAGCGGGCGGAGGGGAACTTTCCCGCGCGGTAGACCCCCAGGTAGGAGGCGGTGAACCGGACCTTCTCCAGGATCTCCAGATAGCGCGGCAAGGACGAAGGCCTCCAGACCTCGCAGGGCGCGCACGCGAACGCCTCCGCCCTGGTCAAGGCGACCCCCTCCAGCCCAGGCGCGTCCCACACCGACGGGTACAGGGCGCGCCGCCGCTCGTACTCCTCCCAGCCCTCGAACGCGTCATCGGGCACCGGCAGCACGCTGCTGGACGCCACGATCAGCCGCCGCACCAGCGCGGGGTGCTGGATGGCCAGGCGCTGCGCGATCAGCCCGCCGTACGAGAAGCCGAGCACGTCGACCGGCCCCTCGCCGATCAGCTCGGCCAGGTCTGCCACCATCGCGTCGGGGGTCAGCGGCTCCTCGGCCGGAGAACGGCCGCACCCGCGCAGGTCAGGGAAGAGCAGCCGGTGCGCACCAGCGAGCTGGTCGAGCGGGTCCACCAGGTAGCTGTGGTCCCAGTCAGGGCCGCCGTGGATCACCAGGAGCGTGCGGTCGGCCGGCCCGTCGAATTCCCTGCAGTAGAGGCGCATCGCGCCACGTTAGCGGCGGACGTGTACGCGGACCACGGTGCCGAGGTCGTCGTCGCAGAGTTCGCGGCGGATGCGTCCGACGATCTCCTTGTCGAGCTTCCCCACCACGCTGCCGACGTCCGCGGACGACGGGCAGGTCAGCCCGATGCGCAGCCGGTCGACGTCGCCCACGACCCGGACGGTCGCCTTGGCCAGGCCATCGACGTCCTTGAGCCCGACGGTGAGCAGCGCGGTTCCTGTGCCGCTGCGCGCCCCGCGGCGGCCCCAGCCGAGCGACAGCAGCAGCCAGCGCAACGTCACCAGCGCCAGCAGGACCATGGCGAGCGCCGCCGCCCACAACACCCACGGGTGCTCGCCGACGGTCTCCGCCGCGCGCGGCGGCAGGATCCGGCCGCGCGGCGCGAGACCGGGCAGCCGGTCGTCGCCGCGCAGCCACGCGTAGGTGCCGAGGCCCGCCAGCACCACGCCGACGATGGCCAGGCCGATCCTGTTCCCCGTGTACTGACGCATCTACAGGCCCTTCCTGCGCAGCCGTACGACGACCTCGCCGCCACAAAGGGCGCCGATCCCGTTGAGCCGGTCGCCCACGGCGGTGCCGACCTGCCTGAGCATCAGCCCCGAGCTCTCGTTCCCGGTGACGACGGTGACCTCGATGAGCCGCCTGCGCAGCCGTACCCTGGCCTTGGCCACGCCCTCGACGTCCTGGGCGACGGCCCTGACGGTACGGCGCAGCCCAGACCGGGTGATCCCGATGACGATCAGCGGGTCGCTGGTCTCGACCGGCACCAACCGGCTCCTGCCAGGGAGTACGGCGAGCACGACCAGCAGCGCGCCGAGCCCGGCCGCGCCCAGCCCGGCCAGCGGCAGCTCGGCCCACACGTGGTCACCGGCCAGCTCGATGGCGTCGTCGACGGGCAGCCAGCCGAGCGGCGCGCCCAGCAGCGCGGAGACCACCTCGGCGGCGGTGAGACCGAGCACGGCGGTGAGTGCGAGGGCGAGCGCGGCTCCCGGCACCGTGCGCGCGGGCCTGAGCACCCGGTTCGACCTGCGGCGCGGGCCGTCCTGAACGACGGAGTCCACGACGCTGCCTGGCAGTAGCTGCTGGAGCGTGGTCATCACATCGACCAGAGGTACACGGATCCGGCATCACCTGAACCGTGCCCCCGCCGCCGATTTGCCGGAACATTACCTAATGCGACCCCCGCTCATGTTCAACGGTCCGATATGTCGTTACGCTTCCGGTATGGATGACCGCCAGCGCTACGACCGGGCCACAGCAGAACTCGACCCGCCGTTCGCGATCCTCGATCTGGCGGCGATGCGCGCCAACGCAGCCGACCTGGTCCGCCGGGCCGGCGGCAAGCCGATCAGGGTCGCCAGCAAGTCGATCAGGTCGCGGCCGGTGCTGGAACGCATCCTGGAGATGGACGGCTTCCGCGGCATCATGGCCTTCACGCTGCCCGAGGCGCTGTGGCTGGCCGGGCACGGCTTCACCGACATCATGGTCGCCTACCCGACCGTCGACCGGGCCGCGCTGGCCGAACTCGGCGCGAACGCGGCGGCCGCCAGGGAGATCGCGCTCACCGTCGACTCCACCGACCACCTCGACTTCATCGAGGCCGCCATCGGCGCGAACCACCACGAGATCCGCCTGTCGCTCGACATCGACGCCGCCTTCGTCGCGTTCGGCGGCCGCTTCAGGGCCGGCGCGCTGCGCTCCCCCATCCGCGAGCCGTACGAGGCAGCCGACCTCGCCGCCGAGATCGCCAAGCGGCCCGGATTCCGGCTGGTGGGGCTGATGGCCTACGAGGGCCAGGTCGCGGGCGTCGGCGACGACGCGCCGGGCAGCGCGGCCTTCACCCGGGTGATCAGGCTGATGCAGGCCCAGTCGGTGCGCGAGCTCATCGTACGGCGAGGCCGCATCGTCAACGCCGTCCGCGCGGTCGCCGACCTGGAGTTCGTCAACGGCGGCGGCACCGGCAGCATCGAGAAGACGGTGCGCGAGAAGGCGATCACCGAGGTCGCGGCCGGGTCGGGCTTCTTCCATCCGCGCCTGTTCGACTTCTACCGCGGCTTCAAGGGCCAGCCGGCCGCGATGTTCGCGCTGCCCGTGGTGCGCAGGCCGTCCCTGGACACGGTGACCGTGCTCGGCGGCGGCTACCTGGCCTCCGGCGCGGCCGGGCCGAGCAGGCTGCCCCAGCCGTACCTGCCCGCCGGGCTGACCTACTCGGGCGACGAGGGCGCGGGCGAGGTGCAGACGCCGCTCATCGGGCAGGCGGCGCAGGACCTGCGGATCGGCGACCGGGTGTGGTTCAGGCACGCCAAAGCGGGCGAGATGTGCGAGCGGTTCGACGCGCTGCACCTCGTCGACGGCGACAAGGTCGTGGAGAAGGTCCCGACCTACCGCGGCGAGGGCAGGACCTTCCTCTGAGTCAGCGCCTGCGCCGTCTCCACAACACGATCACGGCGCCGACCGCGAGGACCGCGCCGATGGCGATCAGCGCGGGCGCCACGCTCGGCGGCTCGTCGTTCCACAGGTCGTCGGGCTCGCTGGTGAGCGAGGCAGGGCGGGGGGTCACGCCCAGCGCGTCGCCGACGTTGGACACGAACGTGCTGGCTCTGTGCTTCACGTCGGCCACGGTGCGCTCGGCGACCCGCTTGGGGCTCACCCGGTCGGCTATGGCGTCGACGGTCTGAGCCAGCTCCGCACGGGTCTGCGCGATGCGGCGCTCGACCTCATCGAGATCGCGGTCAGCTTTAGGATCAGCCATGTGATCAGTCTGGCAGGTCCGGGGCCCGTACGGCACGGCGGGCAGGCCGGTAGGTTTTCCTTGTGACTGACATCAAGCTCGCGCCGGGCGACGCGGCGCCCGAATTCACCCTGCCGGCCGCCGGCGGCGACTCCGTGTCACTCGACGCCTTCCGCGGCAAGCGGGTGATCCTTTACTTCTACCCGGCCGCCATGACGCCCGGGTGCACCAAGCAGGCGTGCGACTTCCGCGACAACCTCGGGCAGCTGACCGACGAGGGGTTCGTGGTGCTGGGGGTGTCCAAGGACAAGCCGGCCAAGCTGGAGAAGTTCGCCGAGCGCGACGCGCTGACCTTCCCGCTGCTGTCCGACCCCGAGCTGGAGGTGCACAAGGCCTACGGGGCCTACGGCGCCAAGAAGCTGTACGGCAAGGACGTCGTGGGGGTGATCCGCTCGACCTTCGTCATCGACGCGGACGGGAAGGTCGAGCAGGCGCTCTACAACGTGAAGGCCACCGGGCACGTGGCCTCGCTCAAGAAGAAGCTGGGGCTCGGCTGAGCCAGTCGCGCACGTAGCCGACGTCGGTCTCCGGCTTCATCACCACGCTGCGCAGGACGCGTCCGCCGGGAGCGTCGAGTTCTATGCCGGGGTGCCTGGCGGCCATGGACTCGGCGCTCACCTGGAAGGTGCTGAGGTAGACGTCTTCCGCCATGCCTCTGGCCAGGATTTTCCCCGACGCGGCATCGATGCTTTTTAGGGACGTATTGGTCGGGAAATATGTGACGATGTCCAGCTCTGGCTGCTGATAGAGGGTGAAATCGCCTTCCATTCGCTTGGCGAGGTCTCTTGCTTTGCGCCGCCCCGCCCTCAGCGCTTGCCCCAGGCCTTCCTTCGTGGGTGGGAGCAGTTCGAACGTCAGCCACAGTGCGGCGGCCGAGGCTCCGGCGCGCGAGCACTCCAGGCTGATCTCGCCCAGGTGCAGCTCGTCCGAGGTGAAGTAGGTGTAGGGCGAGTCGTGCACGTAGAAGCGGCCCACCGACGGGTCCTTGAAGAGCACGGCGCCGCACCCGTAGGGCTGGAGGCCGTGCTTGTGCGGGTCGACCACGATCGAGTCCGCCCGTGCGATCGCCTGCCAGGGAGCGGGGTCGATGCCGTCCTCGCCCGCCAGGAGGGTGAAGAAGCCCCCGTAGGCGGCGTCCACGTGGATGCGCGTGCCGTACCTCTCGGTCAGTTCGAGCGCCTCGTGCACCTGGTCCACCGCGCCCAGGCCGGTCGTGCCCGTGGTGAGGACGACGGTGCCGATCTCGCCGGTGCGCAGCGCCGCTTCCAGCGCGTCGAGGTCGATCCTGCCCCTGGCGTCCGCCTGGATGGCCTGGCCTTCGACGCCGAGCACGCGGCACATGCGGGCGTGGGTGTAGTGGGCCTCGGCGCTGTAGGCGATGCGCCTGCCGGGGTGGAGTTCTCTGGCGACGAACAGGGCTTCCAGGTTGGCCATGGTGCCGCTGCTGGTCAGGTGGCCTAGGTGCGTGCCGTACCCGAACATGGTGGCCAGCCGGTCCACGACCTCGCGTTCCATGGCGGCGGTCGGCGGGCCGCCGTCCAGGGCGTGGTTGTTGGGGTTGATCAGCATGGCGGCGAGGTAGCCGACGACGGCGGCCGGGTGGGGCGGCTTGAGCATCTGGCCCGCGTAGTGCGGGTGGAAGAACGGGTAGTTGCCGTGCAGCCGCTCGACCAGGCGTTGGAAGGCCTTGCCGAAGTCCTCGTCGCCGACGTGGAGCGAGGGGTGCCTGTCGTAGGGGGCGAACCGGTCCTGCCAGCTCTCGACCGCCTCCACCGCGCGGCCGAGCCAGTGCGTCAGGTCCATCAGAGCGCGACGTCCAATCTGCTCGGCGCCCGGAACTCCCAGCCACGGAAGACGGGTTCGTGCGTAAGCCTCATTCCCGGAAATTTCTGGACAAGCGCTTGTACGGCCAGCTGGATCTGATGCCGGGAAAAAGCGTGACCTGTGCAGTAGTGCGGGCCGAAGCCGAAGGCGGCGTTGGTGCGCCGCTCGCGGAACAGGTCGAACGTGTCGGCGTCCCGATAAATCGTCTCATCGCGGTTGGCCGACGACAGGAGCGCGGCGATGGGCGCGCCTTCCGGCAGGTCCACTCCCCCGAGCGTGACCGGCCTGGTCACCTGGCGGGTCTGGGTGCCGATCGGCGACACCCAGCGCAGCGCCTCCTCGACAGCCATCGGGACAAGCGCCGGGTCCGCTTTCACGGCCTCGTGTTGTTCCGGGTTCCGCAGGAGCCCCGCGATCGTCGTGCCGCCCGCGTGGCCGGGCTCCTGCATCCCGCCCAGCAGGATCACCTTGAACGTCGGCATCACGTACGCGGCGGGACGGCCGATGCCCATGAGGTGGGCGATCGTGGAGTCGTGCGGTGGCGCGTCCATGAGCGCGCCGACGTGCTCGTCGATCTCCCTCGCCGCGCTGTCGGAGATCGCCTGCTTGGCCGGGCTGCGCTCGAAGTTCGTGGCGCCCTCCGACAGGCGGGCGAACCAGCCCCGCAGCGTCTCCGCGTCCAGGTCGGCCAGCCCGAGCACCTTGCCCAGGCTGAGCACCGAGATCGGCTCGAAGTAGTCGGCCATGAGCTCGGCGGTGCCCTTCAGCCTGCTCAGCTGCTCCTCGACGATGGGGCCCACCAGGTCGTCGATGTAGGTCAGCACCTCGCGCGGCCGGTATTTCGTGTCGAGGCTCCGGCGCAGCTCCTTGTGCACCGGGCCGTCGACGGTGATGATCGTCGGGCTGCCGAACGCGGCCTCGACCGGCGAGGTGTCCACCTGCGCCGAGAACGTCTCCGGGTCGCCGCCGACCCGCTCGACGTCCGCCCAGCGGGTCACGAACCACACGTTCACCGCCTCGACCCAGGCGACCGGCTCGTTTCTCCGCAGGTGGGCGTAGATGGGGTACGGGTCCCTGTCCAGGTCCTCGACGGTGATCAAGCAGCCTCCCCGTGGCCGATGCGGCGGTACACGTCCGGCTTGGCCGTACGGAGGAAGAGTCCGAACAGCACCCCCACCACGGCCGCGCCGATCACGACGGCCGGGAGGATCCACACCAGCGGCGAGCCCTTCTCCGCTCCCAGCAGGGCGTCGAAGTTGACCAGCGCCACCACGAACACCGCTCCCAGGGAGAGTGCGGCGAGAACCGGGGCGATGCGGCTGTTCCAGGCGCTCTCCTCCTCGCGGCGGCTCGCGAAGAACCCGACCACCGACGCCGACGTCACCGCCAGCAGCAGGATCACCCCGATCGCGCCGAGGTTGGTGAGCCAGGTGAACAGCGTGGCGACGGGGTCCTTGCCCGCCAGCCCGAACACCGAGACGACGACCACCGCCGTCACGGTCTGGACCAGCGACCCCCGGTACGGCGAGCCGGTGCGCGGGTGCACCTGGCCCAGGGCGGGCGGGAGCACGCGCTCGCGGCCGAGGGCGAACAGGTAGCGGGCGATCGCGTTGTGGAAGGACAGGAGGGCGGCGAAGAGGCTGGTGATGAGGAAGACGTTCGCCACGTCGGAGAACCACGCGCCGAACCGGCCCTCGCCGAGCACGAACAGCAGCGCGGGGCCGTTCTTCTGCGACTCCGCGACGATCTTCGACTCACCGGCGCCGACGAACATCGCCCACGCGCTGAGGGCGTAGAAGACGCCGATGACGCCGACCGCGATGTAGGTGGCCCTGGCGACGGTCGTGCGCGGGTCGCGGCACTCCTCGCTGTAGAGGGCGCCGGACTCGAAGCCCATGAACCCGGCCATCACGAACGAGAACGCGGCGCCGACGGCCCCCGTGGTGATCGCCGCCCAGGTGAACGGCGTGGCCGAGATCCCCTCCGGCGCGGAGGTGAACGCCCCGATGTCGAAGACGAGGACGGTGAGGCTTTCCACGATCAGCAGAACGGCGAGAACTCGGGCATTGAGATCCACCCTCAGATAACCGAGCACCCCAACCCCGGCGATCGCCACCAGCGCGATCACCCACCAGTTGTCGAAGCCGAGGAACTGGGCGACGGTGAAGCTGAACAGGCCGTAGATGCCGATCTGCATGGAGTTGTAGGAGACGAGCGCCACGAACGCGGCGCCGAGCCCGGCGACGCGGCCGAGCCCTTGGGAGACGTAGGCGTAGAAGGCGCCGGCGCCGACGATGCGGCGGCTCATGGCGGCGTAGCCGCCGGTGAAGACGGCCAGGACGGCGGCGAGGATGAGGTAGATGGCGGGGATGCCGAGCACGCCGGAGACGGCGAACGCTACGGGGGTGCCGCCGGCCACGACCGTGAGGGGGGCTGAGGCTGCGACGACGAAGAAGACGATGTCGGCTGTACCGATGCGGCGCTGCCGTAGGGCTAACTCTGCCATGGCCCACACCATTCGTTTGGATCCGTACGATGTCCACGGATGCTACGGACCCGACCGCCCCATGACAAGACCCAACAAACCCCGCCTTCCCTTATAAATGGGGTATTTGGCCTTTCTGCAGTGGTTAACCGTAGATCGACCGCGCGGGGCATGGGCCTTCGGGGTGGGCGCGCTACGCGCGAATTACCCTCCGGGCTGGTCTTATTGGGGGGCCGAGCCCCCCAAGACCCCCAGCCGGGCGGCCTACCGGCCCCCGGACCCCCGAGGTCTCGGGCCCCTCCCCAGGCAGCAGCCGGGATCCCGATGAACCTCGAAAGCCCTTGCAGCGCCAAAGAGCGCCCTTGGAGTGCCACGGGCATAGAAATGTGTGCGTGCGTTTCGCGCGAGCAACCCTCCCGGGCTAGGCATGAGTAATGAGCCCGCCTCGCACGACCGAGGCTCTTGGACGGTCAGGGACCAGGACGGCCGGACTGAGTATTGTTCGACGCCCGGGCTCGTCGGGGTGGCGTGACGCCGGGGATGACGTCAATGTTGAGGTGCTCCTTGAGCAGGTGCTTGAGTTCCGCTCCGTTGATGAGAGTGATGCGGTTGCGTTGTGCGAACTGTTCGCTTGCGCGGCCGAACCACGAGGGGGTGACAAGAACACCCGTTGTCGCATTGTGGTCAGCCATAACGCCAGTCAGCGCATGAACTGCATCCAGTCCAACAAGGCCCTTCCATCGTTTCGCCTGGATCAGGCAGACACCGCCGAAGAAGATGTTCCTGCTGGTCGCCACAGCATCGACACCTCCGTCCTTGGAAGGGACCGTCGTCCAGCTTTCCGCACCCATCGCGATGAAGAGTTGCCGGATGAGGTGTTCGAACTCGGTGGGAGTGAGGGTGAGGAGGTTCCGGCGCGAGTCGAGCGACGAGACAACGTCCATATCCTCGCTGAAGCGAAAGCGCCTGAGGTCGAACTCGATGAACGGCTCGATGGCCTCGACGTCGTATGGATTCGGGGAGACCAGGGCGTGCAGTCGCTTCAGACAGGCGGCCGGATCCACCTTGGAGAGGACGAGGTCGGCAAAGTCAGCGCGCTCTGCTTCAACGCTGACGAGGTGTGGGCGGATCTCTCTCCCGGTGGCGTTGTCGATCGTGCTGATCCTGCCGTTCAAAACCACGGCCTCGATTACGTCTGGCGTCGCGGCGAACACCTCGTGAAGGGTTCGCAGCACGACGCGTGCTATCAGGTGGGCATATCGCTGCTTGATCTCGGCCTGAGGGCGCGGAAGAGGATCGATGGCATCTCGCGCCTTGACGTACTTGTAACCCCTCACGGCTGGGATCACTGAACTCAGAGGGAGTTCCATCTCGATCACGACGTCGCGGTTCTCCGGCCGGTACGCGACTTGGACTCGTCGCGGGAAACCTCCTGGGTACGTCGAAGCCTGCAGGACCTGGCCAACGAACCACTCCACCGCGCATGGATCTCCCACCCTGAGAGCTGCCCTCGCAATCTCCAGCTCTTGGTTCTTTGCTTGCGCAGCCTGGTTGAGTGCCTTCACATGCACTGCATGTGCGGCCCGGGCAGCGGCAAGATCGGCGAGACGCCGAGACTCGCGCTGAGAATGACCCGCCGACGCCTGTTCATATCTCTGCCGGGCGACGTTCAGCTCGCGCTCGTAGCGAGATGCACCGCCGAGAAGGCGGCCGAACATCCGCGGAGGCTCCGGTTCGTAGTCACTCCAATTCGGCGGCGGCTCTGGATTTCCCAACGCCCCCGCCGTGAATGGCTGCGCCTGAACCCTGATAAGAAAGTCATCAATAGCCAGGGGTCTATTCGAAAGCACCTCTGCCAAGATCGAATCCAGACGAGCAACGGCCGCCGCAGCCTCTGACGTCTTGCGATCCGCAAGCCTTGTTTGCTCGTCGATATGGCGTTGCTGTCGAGCCTTCTCCGCTGCCTTTGCTTGCCGTTCGTTCTCGCGAGCGAGACGTTCGGCTTCGCGACGTTGCGCGGCTTGCCTCCGCTCCCACTCCGAGCGCCCTCCCCTAGCGGCCACGTAGAGACCTCCGATGATCGGCGCAGACAGATCTGCTCACCGACTACGTTTACTCCGAGAAGAGCGCAGGTCAATACCTCTGTAAAGCTGTCCATCGGGAAGGGGAGGAATGCTCCGACAGGTGAATGAACGAAGCGACCCGACTATGTGGCTGTAGGCCAGAACTTGGGGGGATTCGCCGAAGGGTCGGTCACTCGTAGTCGGCTGGCTACCGTGGGGTCGACTCCGCGCAACGTGATCAAGCGCGGACCCCCGGCCTCCTCCAGCAAAGCCAGCGCGCTCGGCAGCCCCGCCGCGACGGTTGCGATCGCGACGCCCATCCCGAGCAGTCCCGGGTGCTTGTGCGGATATTCGATCCGGTGAAGGCCGGAGGCGGCTATCGCGGCCACCTCTCGGGGGCGCTGCATCTGGCGGCCGTCGTTGGTGATGACGGCGTGGAAACCCGCGGCCGCAGCGCGCGGGTACAAGGTCTCGTCCTGCGTGCCCGACCAGCCAGGCAGATCCAGCAACACGAAGCTGGTCAGAACCTGGGACAGAGGGCGGGGGACGTTCTCATCCAGCAGCAGCCTCACGCTGCTCCCTGAGGGGTTCGTAGCTGTCGACGTAGTCGGCGAAATCGACGGCGTCCAACGCCGCGGTGGCCGACACGCTCGGATAGTAGTCCGCGATCCGCTCAGCCGGGACGCCGTCCCGCAGCAGCGCTGCGATCTCGTCGTAGGGCACGCGGGTCCCTTCGATCACCGGCATCCCCCCACGGACCGCGGGGTCGACCGTGACGTGCTCCCGTGGACGCAGCAAGTCCGGGATGTGCCGTCCATCGCGGTAGAACGGCCGCAATACCTCGACCATGTCGTGGATGACGATGTTGGCCGCGCGACGCACCAGATCGGTGGCCTGCCCCTGCTCGACCAGGTAGATCGTCGAGCCATCGGTCACCAGCTGGTAGGCCGACAGGTGCTCGCGCTCCTGCAGGTCGTCGCGGAGCGTGTCCAGGGCCCGGCGTATCTTCTGCAGCGAAGCGTCGTTCCGTAGCTTCACGCAGGTGCGCAAGGCGACCAGGTCACGAAACGAGTAGAGCACTGGACGCGTCGGCGAGATCTCCGGCACCAGCACGGCCCCGCGGCCGGAGCTGGCCGCACGCCAGTGCGCGAGCTGGCGAAGCGTGGCACCCGACAACGCCGCTGCTAGCTTCGGACTGTAGGACACCCAGTTCACCTCCCTCGGCCTGACCCAGCCAGGTCATCATGGCAAACATCCCCAGGATTCACTCACCATTACCCCATCTTGATCGGAGAGTCGCCGGCCCTGTTCACAGGCGAACCTGGTGTCAGTCCTGGATGGCCGCTTGGTCTGTGGAATTCTCGAGGGATGGCGATTCTGGCGCCTGATCTTTCGGGCCGGCCCCATCAGCTGGTTGTCGAGCAGTCCCTGGCCGTCCCCGTGCACACCGTCTATCTGGCCTGGACCGAGCAGATCGATCGCTGGTTCGCGGCTCCTGGCACTGTGGCTATGCGGCCGCGAATCGGGGAGCCGTTCTTCTTCGAGACCCACTACGCCCCGCCCGGCGAGCCGGTGCGGCGGCATCCGCACTACGGGCGGTTCCTACGGCTGGAGACGGATCGGCTGGTCGAGTTGACCTGGGTCACCGGTGCCGGGGGGACCGAGGGGGCGGAGACCGTCCTGACGGTGGAGATGGCGGCTGAGGGGGCGGGGACGCGGGTGCGGCTTACGCATGCGGGTTTCCAGACCGCCGCCACCCGGGACGCCACCGAACAGGCCTGGCCCATCGTCCTCAGCGGTCTGGAGAAGGCCTACACCGGCTCGTAGGTCAGGCCAAGCATGGCGCACACGTCGCGCAGGCACTCCTCGAAGACCGGTTCCAGGTCGGAGTACGCGAAGTCCAGCTGGTTGAGGACCTCCATGCACAGCAGGCCGTACAAACGGATCCAGCACGACAGGAACACGTGCGCGGCCTCTGGGGGAAGTCGCCGGGTGGCGTAGTAGTCGTTGAGCTGGTCGCGGAGTGACGGGGCCAGGTCCTCCAGGTCGGGGACGGGGAACGGGTTGGTGTTCCACAGGTCCACGACCTGTTCCAGGAAGATCGCTTCGAAGCCCTGCTCGGCCAGATCCCTCGGCGAGTCGACGTGGTCCCTGTCAGGGGCGGGGGCGGGGCTGGCGAACATCCAGCCGAACTCCGCCCGATGCGCCAGCGCCCACGCGCGCAGCGCCCGGCTGGCGGCGAGCAGCCGCCGCGCGGGCGGGCCGTCGGCGTGGGCGTCGCTCGCCGCCCGCAGTTCCTGGGCCAGCTCGCGGTAGAAGTCCGCGGTCACGGCGCTGACCAGCTCCTGGTGGCTGGCGTAGTAGTGGTAGAGGGCCGGGCCGCTCATGCCCACCTCCCTGGCGACCGCGTTGATCGTCACAGCGGAGGATCCTCCGGCGATCAGCAGCCTGCGGGCGGCCGCGTGGATCTCGGCCAGGGTGTTCTGCCGGAGCCTGTCCCGGCGGCTGGTCGCCTGTGGAGTCATCGCCTGCCCTTCGTCCGTTGACAGCTTAACCCATCTATGTTTACTTAATGTCTCTAAGGCAGTTTAGACATTCTCGACAGATGGGGGC
Source organism: Nonomuraea sp. NPDC050556 (assembly GCF_044457355.1). Lineage (NCBI taxonomy): Bacteria > Bacillati > Actinomycetota > Actinomycetes > Streptosporangiales > Streptosporangiaceae > Nonomuraea > Nonomuraea sp. NPDC050556. Next base: position 360,826 of record NZ_JBITGU010000002.1, read on the forward strand.
CGTCCGTGCGAGCCAATCCCTTGGCCGGTGCGCTGGCCAAGTACTTCACCCGCGCGACCGTGACCGAGACCGGGGAGGTCACCGCGACCATGCGGCACATCCGGCTCGTCGCCGACGAGCCGGTCGCCCTGCCGTACACACCGGGTCAGCACGTCAGGATCCAGATCAACGACCCCCTGTCCCTGCGCGGGCTGCTGCGGCCGATCGAGACCCTGCGCACCTACACCATCTGGGCGTACTCCGCCGAGGAGCGCGCCCTCGACCTGCGCATCCACCTGTACGAGGGGACGGCATCGGCCTGAACTGGGCGCGTACGGCTCGGCCAGGGGACGCGGTGACCTTCTGGGGGCCGCAGGGCGACTTCCTCGTCAGGCCCGCGCCCTTCCACCTGTTCGTCGGGGAGGAGACGGCCACCGCCGCGTTCGGCCCGATGATCGGGTCGCTCGGTCCTGGTGCCCGGGTGTACGGCGTGCTGGAGAGCGAGTCGGCCGACGACCAGCTGTCGATCCCCGGCTCTCACGGGCTGCGGCGGGTGCATCGTGACGGTGCTTCAGCGGCCTCCTCGCAGCGGTTGCTGGCTGCGGTGTCGGAGCTGGAGCTTCCCGACAACTCCGGGGCGGCCTATCTGGCGGGCGAGGCGAGGACCTGCCAGATGGTCAGGGACTACCTCGTCAGGGAGCGCAACTGGCCGCGCGGCGCGATCAGGGTCAAGCCCTTCTGGACCTCGGGCAAGCGTGGCCTGCACTAACGGCAACCTGTAGGATTGGCGAGTTCTGGGGCCGTAGCCCAACGGCAGGAGGCGAAAGCTTTAGGTGCTTTACAGTGTGGGTTCGAATCCCACCGGCCCCACCAGGAGTGCCGTGCGCGTCACCGCGTTCTTACTCTCGCTCGGCTTCGGCGCGCTCGCCGCCGTCGCCGCGTTCACCACCTCCTCGCTGATCCTTCTCACCGACTACCTGAACCACCCGTACCTGTTCGGCGTCCTCGCCTGCCTGCTGCTCGCCTTCGCCCTGCACCGAACGCTCAGGCCCAGGTGGGCACGGGTGACCGCGGTGGTCCTGCTCATGCTGCCGGTCTGCGCGCTGACCGGGCTCGGGGCGCTGGCCCTGGCGTTCGGCGGCAACGTGGACGTGACGTTCGTCGACGGCCCCGACCCGTTGCGCGTCCAGGTCCGCACCTCCATGGCCGGGCTCGGCCCCGACACCCTCGTCCGGCTCGACCTGCGCAGCGAGGCCGGGCTGTTCACCAGGCAGTGGCCGCTGGCCTGCTTCAACGACGACGTCGTCGACGACGCCTACGACTCCCTCACCTGGACGGGGCCGCGGTCGCTCGACATCCGGGTCAACGACGGGCGGGTGTTCAGCGTGCGGCTCGACCCCCTTACGGGTGAGCCGCTCAGCACTCCCAGCGCCGGTTACTGCTAGCCGGGCCACCCCCGCATGGCCATCGCGGCCACCTGCTCCAGCTCCTCCCGGGTGGCGCCGTCGCGCGCCGACTGCGACATGCCCTTCACCACCGACCCGATATAGAGCGCCAGGACCGAGACGTCCGTGTCCTGGGGCAGGAGACCGGCCTCGACGTCGGCCTGGATGCGCCGCTCGAAGTCCGCCACGTTGCCCGCGCGGAGCTGCCGCAGGTGTTCCGCCACGTCGGCGTTGTTGGTGTTCTCCCCCGCGCACAACAGCATGCAGCCGCGCGGCCGCCCGACCCGGGTGTGCTCGTCGGCCACCTCGTGCAGCAGCCGCGCGATGGACTGCTTCGCCGTGGGCTCCTCGGCCAGCGCGCGGGCCATGAACCCGCCATAACGGATCCCGTAGGCCTCCACCACCTCGTCGAACAGCGCCTTCTTGTCGCCGAAGGCCGCGTAGAGGCTGGGCGCGCCGATCCCCAGCGCCGCCGTCAGGTCGCTGATCGAGGTCGCCTCGTAGCCCTTCGACCAGAACAGCCGGACGGCCTTGTCCAGGGCCGCCGACCGGTCGAACGATCGGGGCCGCCCGCGTGCGGGAGTCGCCATGCCAACATTCTATAGCGCTCGTTAGAGATTTGCTGCTACGGTCATTTCTCTAACGATCGATATAGAAAGGTTGTGGCGTCATGGGCGCATTGACGGGCAAGACCGCGCTGGTCACCGGGGGAAGCCGGGGCATCGGGCGGGCGATTTCCGAACGGCTGGCACGGGAGGGCGCTCGGGTGGGCGTGCACTACACGACCAACACCGACGCGGCCAAGCAGACCGCCGCGGCGATCGAGAGCGCGGGCGGCTCGGCTTTTGTCATCCAGGCGGAGCTCGGTGTGCCCGGCGACGTCGAGGCGTTGTGGTCGGCTTTCGACACGCACGCCGACGGCTTGGACATCCTGGTCAACAACGCGGGCATCGCGGAGGTCGGCACCATCGCCGACACCTCGCAGGAGATGTTCGACCGCATCATCGCCGTCAACACCAGGGCGCCGTTCTTCCTCGCCAAGCTCGGGCTGGAACGGCTGCGCGACGGTGGCCGCATCGTCAACATCTCCACCAGCTACACCCTCGGCCTGACCGACCCTCTGCTGATCGCGTACTCGATGTCCAAGGCCGGGATCGACGTGTTCACCACGACGCTCGCCAAGGAGCTCGGCCCGCGCGGGATCACCGTCAACGCCGTCAACCCCGGCGCGATCGACACCGACCTCAACGCCGGATGGCTGCGCTCGAACGAGGCGGCGCGCGAGGCCACCGCCGCCCGCTCGCCGCTGGCCAGGGTGGGGATGCCCGACGACGTGGCCGGGGTGGTCGCGTTCCTCGCCTCCGACGACGCCCGCTGGGTCACCGGCCAGAAGCTCGACGCCACCGGCGGGGCCCTGCTCTAGGCGCCGGGCCGATCACCCTCTCGCGAGGGAGCGCTCTCCCCCGCAAGGGTGATCAGCCGCCGCCCGCCCGCCTCCAGACTCCTGAGGGAATCGGATTTGGAGGCGCAGGGCGATGGGGTACATGCGGGTGCTGGTCTCGATGGCGGCGCTGGTGGTGGGTGCCGTCTGGCTGGCCGTACCGGGCAGTTATCCGTACGGCGCGGCCGACCGGGTCACGGTGGGGGTCACGCACTGGATCGAGCGGGACGCCGGTGTCGCGCTGATGCTGGTCTCCGGGGCGTTCGGGCTGCTGCTCGCCGCCGTCGGGCGGTCGTGGCCGCGGGTCGCCACCGCCGGGGCCGCGGCGCAGGCGGCGTTCTTCCTGCTGGTCATGTCGGACGCCGGGGTGTTGTCGTCGATCGGGTACGCGGCGATCCCGCTGCTCGTCGCCGGGGTGGTCGCGGTGGTCGTCGCGGGGTGCGTGCGGCGGTATCCGGTCGCGTTCGTGGCCGCCGCGCTGCTGGTGGCCGGTGCCGTGGTGGGGCTTGGGAACGGCGTGATCATCGGGTACGCGTACAACCTGGCCAAGGGGTTCGGATCCTACGCGGGGCGGATCGGGTGGGCCTGGGGGATGGCGCTCGCTGCGGCGGCCTGGGCGTGGGTGGCGCTGCGCGGGCGCGGCACGGCGGAACGCGCGGGTGGGCCGGTGCGGTGGGGGCGGTGGGTGACGGTCGCGGCGGCCGTGGGGGCTCTGCCGTACGCGGTGGCCAGGTTGTCGTGGGCGACGCCGTGGCCGCTGGGCGGGTACGACCCGGTGGGCGGGCACGTCATCCTCGTCATGCCCGGCGGCGGCGACGCCGCCACGCGCCTGCAGGGGTTCATGATCGGCATGTCGTCGGTGCTCGGGCTCGTCCTCACGCTGGGGCTGATCAGCCGCTGGGGCGAGGTCTTCCCGCGCTGGATGCCCCGGGTGGGCGGCCGTGACGTGCCGGTCATGCTGGCCGTGGTTCCCGGCACGTTCGCGGCCGCCGTCCTGTGCGTCGCGGCGCCCGGCGTGCTGGCGGGAGCCGTACAGATGGACGGCTGGTTCGACCGCGTGGTGTTCGTCCTGCTGTTTCCCTGCCCGATCTGGGGGCCGTTGCTGGGGGCCGCCGTCTACGCCTACTGGCGACGCCGTACGGCTTAGCCGCGCCATAACGTCCTCGCAGCTTGGCCCTAGGGAAGGTTCCGGCATCGTTCGAGGTGTCGGGATAAATCCGGTTCTAGGGGGATGAAATGCGTAAGACGATCGTGGCTTCGCTGCTGGTGGCAGTCGTGGGACTCTCCGGTGTGGGCCTCGCGGGGGCGGCTCAGGCGAGCGACAGCGGGCCCGGTGTGCAGACGCCGGTCACGGCGGCGCGCGGCGGGTTCTCCGTCAGCTCCAAGGGTGGCGCGCCGGTGAAGTCGGGGCCGGGCAAGGCGTACGACACGATCGACTGGCTGCCGTTCGGCACCAGGGTCACCGGCACGATCTCCGGCAACTGGGTGAACATCGACGGTGGCGGCTTCGTCTACCTGGGCCGCCTGCAGAAGCCGCGCCCGACCCGCGCCTACTCCGCCTACGTGGCCGACCCCGCCGGTGCGCCGCTGCGCTCGGGGCCGGGCAAGGGGTACCCGGTGGTCGGCCGGCTCGACTTCGGCGACAAGGTGATCGGCACGCCGCAGGGGAAGTGGCTGAAGACCCTCGACGGGTACGTGCTGCGCGCCAAGCTGTCGTCCTGATCGTCAGGAGGTGGGCTTGGGGGTCGGCAGCGGGGTCTTGGGGATCACCGAGGGCACGGGCATCGGGTAGATCCTGGGATCGTCCGGGAATCCCCTGCACCACGTGCCGCCGGGCACCGGGCGGCACCCGTCGTCGTGCCGCCAGTAGGGGACGCGGTCGTGGACGTGCACGTGCCGGTCGCCGCGGTGCACCATGTTGCTGACCACCGCGACCGCGATGCCGCCGAGCAGGGCGCCGACGATGAGGCCGATGAGGGCGGCGCCGAAGATCTGGGTGTGGCGCTGCCGTACGAAGTCTCCGAACGTGGGACCGGGGGTTGCGGCGGGCCGGGTGTGCGCCGTGTCGCGGAAGGTTCCTGCGGGGGGATCCGCGGAGAAGGCTGCGTCCGAGGGGCGGCCGCCGGGCGGCTCGTCGTGGGCGGGGTCCGGGTTGGGGTCGGAGGGCCCTGGAGAATCGGGGGCCGGGCCCTCGCGAGTGACGTCCCCTGAAGGCTCAGGGGTCGGGTCGCGCGGCGCTTCCTCTTCGCCGCGCGACCCGGCGTCACGATCATGATCCGCCATCACGATCTCCCTTTACTCGCCCGAAGGCGCTCCCAAAAACCACCATGCCCTGTACCCCGTAAGGCCCGTGTAAGAGCTCCTGAGGGGAGACCTGTGCCGGAGGTCCTTTCGTTGGGAACTCCACGGCATCCCGGGCATGTGCGACCAGGGTCGTAGTCCGGGATCCCTCTTGAGGTGGACGGAGCCCCAGGCAAAGTTACATATCGTAATGATGTGTTCGGCAAGGTACGCGCCTGGTCTCGGCGTCACAGCAGGTTGGTCGACGTCCTCTGGGCGTCGCCGCTGGTTCTGCTGTGCCTGTTCACCCTGGTCACGTTCAGCGGCTACTGGCCGGGCGGCGCCAATCTCGCCGCCTACGCGCTGCTCACCACCGCCCTCCTCGTCCCGCTCTACTGGCGCAACACCCACCCCAGGCTCGCCTTCGCCGCCATAGCGCTGGTCAGCTTCGCCCAGTGGCTGGGCAAGGTCGACCCCATCCCGGCCAACGTCGCGCTGATGCTGGGGTTGTTCGCGGTGACCTCGCACTGCACCCGCCGCTGGGCCATCGCGGCCGGGCTGGTGGTGGAGTTCGGCGTCTTCCTGGCGCTGGTGAACTACGACGACGTCAGCCTGAGCATGTTCATCTTCATGTCGACCGTCCCGGTGACGGTGTGGCTCGCCGGGATCTACGCCAGCACCCGCCGCCGCTACCTGGAGGGCCTGGAGGAACGCGCGGAACGCGCGGAGCGCGAGCGCGACCAGCAGGCCAGGATCGCGGCGGCCGCGGAGCGCACCAGGATCGCCCGCGAGCTGCACGACGTCGTGGCGCACAATGTCAGCGTGATCGTGGTGCAGGCGGACGGCGCCGGATACGCCATCGACAGCGACCCCGAAGCGGCGCGGCGGGCCGTACAGGCGATCTCCAAGACGGGCCGCGAGGCGCTCAAGGAGATGCGCAGGCTGGTCGGCGTGCTGCGCCAGGACGACCCCTCCGCCACCGACTACCTGCCCCAGCCCGGGTTGCGCCAGCTCACCGAGCTGGTGAGGGGCTCGGGCCTGCCGGTCGAACTCAAGATCACCGGCACCCCCGTGGACCTGCCTGAGGGCGAGCAGCTGACGATCTACCGCATCGTGCAGGAGGCGCTCACCAACGCGCTCAAGCACGGCGGCCCGCGCGTGCGGGCCACCGTCGAGCTCGACTACACCGACCAGGAGCTTCTCGTACGGATCACCGACGACGGACGCGGCGCGGCAGCCCTGCCCGGCCTCGGCGGCCACGGCCTCATCGGCATGCGCGAACGCGTCGGCATGTACGGCGGCGCCGTACAGGCCGGCCCGAACCCGGGTGGCGGCTTCCAGGTCCAGGCCAGGCTGCCGGTCGCCGCATGAGCATCAGGGTGATGCTGGTCGACGACCAGGAGCTGCTGCGCGTCGGCTTCCGCATGGTGCTGGGCGCGCAGCCGGACATCGAGGTCGTCGCCGAGGCGGGCGACGGCGTCGAGGCGCTGGCCAAGCTGGAGACCACCGAGGTGGACGTCGTCCTCATGGACGTGCGCATGCCCAGGATGGACGGCGTCGAGGCGACCAGGCTGATCGACGGGCCGAAGGTACTCATCCTGACCACGTTCGACCTCGACGAGTACGCCTACAGCGCGATCAAGGCGGGCGCCTCCGGGTTCCTGCTGAAGGACGTGCCGTCGTCCGACCTGATCAGCGCCATCAGGTCGGTGCACGCCGGAGACGCGGTGATGGCGCCGAGCACCACGCGCAGGCTCCTGGAGCGCTTCGCCGCGCACCTGCCGGGCAAGGAGCAGCACGCCGACGCGGCCTTGCTGACGGCGCGCGAGCGCGAGGTGCTGCTGATGGTGGCGCGCGGGCTGTCGAACACGGAGATCGCCACCGCGCTGGAGCTGGCCGAGGCGACGGTGAAGACGCATCTCGGCCGGGTGCTGGCCAAGCTCGGGCTGCGCGACCGGGCGCAGGTGGTGGTCTTCGCCTACGAGGCGGGTCTCGTGGTGCCGTCGGATCGGCCGAAAGGCCTAGACGGGTAGTCCCACGTCTGACGGAGAGTCCATCCTCAGGGCCCAGGTATCTCAAGATTTCCGCAAATAGCGTGGTCACGTCCCCAACCAAGGAGAGAACGTGACCCTGACCGATACCCGGCGACAGGCCCCTCACGCGGTCGTGGCCAGCGGCCTGACCAAGGTGTACGGCAAGGGCGACGCCCAGGTGCACGCGCTGCGCGGAGTGGACATCGCGTTCGCGACCGGCGCCTTCACCGCGATCATGGGCCCCTCCGGGTCCGGCAAGTCCACCCTGATGCACTGCCTGGCCGGGCTCGACTCGGTGACGAAGGGCTCGGTGCACATCGGCGACGTGGAGCTGACCGGGCTGAACGACAAGCAGCTGACGTTGCTGCGGCGTGAGCGGATCGGCTTCATCTTCCAGGCCTTCAACCTGCTGCCCACGCTGACCGCCGAGCAGAACATCAGGCTCCCCCTGGAGATCGCCGGACGGCAGGCCGACCAGCTCCTGTTCGACCGGGTCATCGACACCGTCGGGCTCGGCGACCGGCTCAGCCACAAGCCGACCGAGCTGTCCGGCGGCCAGCAGCAGCGCGTCGCCGTCGCGCGGGCGCTGATCAGCAAGCCGCAGGTCATCTTCGCCGACGAGCCGACCGGCAACCTCGACTCGCGCAGCGGCGCCGAGGTGCTGTCGTTCCTGCGCACCAGCGTCCGCGAGCTCAACCAGACCATCGTCATGGTCACCCACGACCCTGTAGCCGCCTCCTACGCCGACCGCGTGGTCTTCCTGCGAGACGGTTCCCTGGTCAGCGAGCTGTACCAGCCGACGCCGCAGTCGGTGCTCGACACGCTGATGAAGCTGGAGGCGTGAGCGTTGCTGAAGACGACTCTCGCCGGACTGCGGGCGCACAAGCTGCGCCTGCTGCTCACGTCCCTGGCGATCACGCTGGGCGTGGGCTTCATCGCGGGCACGTTCGTGCTCACCGACACCATCGAGGCGGGCTTCTCGCAGCGCCTCTCCGCCGACGCGGACAAGGTCGCCGTCGCGCTCATCCCCGGGCCGACGGACAAGGAGACCGAGCCGCTTCCCGGTGACCTCCTGGACAAGGTCAGGGCCGTCGACGGGGTGAGCGACGCCCAGGGCCTCGTCCGCGGCCCCGCCCCGCTGCTGGGCAAGGACGGCAAGGCCGTCGGCAGCATGCCGACGACGGCCATCTCCATCGTCTCCGGCCCGCTGAACCGCACCATCCTCGTCAGCGGCGCCGCACCGTCGGGCGCCGACCAGGCGGTGGTCGACAAGAACACGGCCAAGGCGCAGGGCTTCCAGCTCGGCGGCACCGTCACCGTGCTCGACGCCAAGGGCGCCAGGCACGACTTCAAGCTGGTCGGCACCATCGACACGGGCGTCGACCAGGAGCTCGGCTTCACCGGCGCGGTCGGCTTCACCACCGAGGTCGCGCAGCGGCTGACCGGCGAGAAGGGCTTCAGGGAGATCGACGTCGCGGGCGCCGATCCCGCGGCGCTCAAGAAGGCCGTGGCGAGCGTGGCAGGCGCCGGGGTCACCGTACAGACGGGGGCGGAACTGGCCGCCGACGTGGCCAAGTCGAACGGGGTCAGCAACGACTTCCTCAAGCTCGGGCTGCTGATGTTCGGCCTGATCGCGATGATGGTGGCGGCGCTGGTCATCTACAACACCTTCAACATCCTGGTCGCGCAGCGGACCAAGGAGATGGCGCTGCTGCGGTGCATCGGGGCGACGCGCAAGCAGGTGTTCGGCTCGATCCTGCTGGAGTCGGCCGTCGTCGGCCTGATCTCCTCGGTGCTGGGTCTGGTCGTGGGCTGGGGGCTCGGCGCCGGAGCGATGGCGGTGCTCCGCACGTTCGACGCGCCGATGCCGATGGGCGCTGCCGCCATGCTGTCGGGCAGGACGATCGTGATCGGGCTGGTTCTCGGGCTGGTGGTCACCGTCGGCGCCGCGCTGCTGCCCGCGCGGTCGGCCACCCGGGTGGCGCCGATCGCGGCGCTGCGCACGCAGGCGGAGGAGCAGACCTTCCGCACCGGCGTGCTGCGCTCGATCTTCGCCGGGCTGTTCCTGCTGGCGGGCGTCGGCGCCTGCGTGGTGGGGCTGAGCATGGAGCCGGGCAGCGAGGCGCCGCTGTTCGCGGTGATGGCCGGGGGTGCGCTGACGTTCGTCGCGGTGCTGATCCTCGGGCCGGTGCTGGTCAAGCCGCTGTCGGCGTTCGTCGGGTGGGTGCCCGGCAAGCTGTTCGGCGTGCCGGGCAGGCTGGCCGTGGACAACTCGGGGCGCAACCCCAAGCGGGCGGCGACCACGACCGTGGCGCTGACGATCGGCGTGACGCTGATGACGCTGATCTCGGTGATCACCGCCTCGGCGCGGGTGAGCGTCAGCGCCAAGCTCGACGAGCAGTTCCCGGTGGACTACATGCTCGCCACCCAGAAGCGCGACGCCACGATCCCGCGGTCGGTGGCCGAGGAGCTGCGCGGGCGGCCGGAGCTGAGCTCGGTGCTCGAACTGCGCGAGACCCCGGCCAGGATCGGTGACAACCGGGTGGACGTCGGGACGTTCAGCGGGCCCGTCAACGCGGCGGCCAAGTCGGGGACGATGCGGGGGTTCGGGCCAGGCAAGGTCGCCCTGGCCGACTACCACGCCAAGGACCTCGGGGTTTCCGTGGGTGGCACGGTCTCGCTGAAGACGAAGAAGGAGGGGGTCGTGCCGCTGAAGGTGGTGGCGATCCTCGACAGCGAGAGCTCGCCGCTGCCTGGTGTGACCGTGGCCGAGGAGTCGTTCGAGCGGTATTTCGGGAAGCTGCCGGACTCGCAGTTGATGGTCAACATGAAGGACGGGGTGGATCCTGTCGCGGCGCGCAAGGTGGTGGACGCGGCGGCGACCGCGTATCCGACCGTCAAGGTGAGCAGCTCTACCGAGGTGCGCGGGGCGTTTGACGAGACGCTCGACATGATGCTGATGATCATCACGGGGTTGCTGGGGTTGGCGATCCTGATCTCTTTGCTGGGTATCGCGAACACGCTGTCGTTGTCGGTGCACGAGCGGACCCGGGAGTCGGCGCTGCTCCGGGCGCTGGGGCTGACTCGGCCGCAGTTGCGGCGGATGTTGTCGGTGGAGGCGCTGGTGCTCGGGCTGATCGGGGCGCTGGTGGGCGTGGTGCTGGGCGTCGTGTTCGGGTGGGCGGCGATGCAGACGATGCTGGAGGACGTGTCGTTCCGGCTGCCTGGCGGGCAGATCGCCCTCTTCGTGGTGCTGTCCGGCGTCGCGGGTGTCCTCGCCGCGGTCCTCCCCGCCCGGAAGGCAGCCAGGGCCTCGATCGTGGGGTCGCTGGCCAGCGACTAGACCTGCGGGGCCGCCAGGCGAGTTGCATCCCATCGCGGCCCCGCATCGCCGTAGCAGCCGGGCGTCTTTCGTGGGGGGCGACGCCCGGCTCTACGCATGGGTCCTCAAGCGCTTGAGGCCTTAACCCCAGGGGTCCAATCCTGAGGTCCTTTTGACGACAGCACGAGGTCCTCAACCCCGTTGAAGATCCCAAGGTCTTGAGGGACCTCAGGGGTCGAAGACCTCAAGGTCTTGAAGGACCTCAGGGGTTGAAGACCCTGGGGTCTTGAGGTCCTCAGGGTCTTGAGGGTGGTTATGGGGTTGAGGGCGTTAGCGGGTGGTGCGGCCGGGCCATTGTTCGGCGACGGTTTCCGGGTTGAGGAGAGGGCGGATGGCCACTTCTCCGGTCGCCTTGTCGATGACGATGCACGCGCCGCCAACGACGTCCGGGAGGCCGGTCGAGTCGTCGTCCTTCGACCACGCGACGTAGCCCTCGTTGAAGCTGTGGAGACCGAGCTCCAAGGACTCCGCGCGGACGCCGTTGAAATACTCCTCCGCCAGCGCACGGGCCTGGTCGAGGTTCATGAGGGTTCGCCCCTCCTGTTGAGGATCACGCAGAAAACCCCCGTCACCGAGGGATACAAGGGCTCCACCGCCATGTGCCCCCGCTGCGCGTCGATCCAGATCACCTCGCCCGACGAGTTGACCGCGTTCCAAGCGTGCGACCCGCCCCCGGGCCACCGTACGACCAGAACCGCCGCAGCCCCGTGGCCCGCCTCCAGCAGCCCGCGGGCGATCAGCGGATAAGCCCCGCGGTCGGCCCCGGCGCGGACGAACCGCTGGCCCAGCCACCGCTCCATCCGCGCCACCCCGCCCGCCTCCCCCGACAGCACGGGGCGCCCGATCCGGTCGTACTCGGGCTGCCGCGGAGCGGCCACCGCGGCCTCCCCGTGCCATGTCGACAGCACGGCCAAAGCGCAGTCGGCCGCGTTGCTCGCCCGGAACGGGTCGTCGGCCGCCCCCTCCGCGTTGATCAACCGGATCCACGTGCCGCGCGGGTCGGGAAACCGGTCCTGGACCGCGCGCGCGAGGTCCTGCTCGACCTGCGGGTCGGGTCGGGCCAGCCCGCCGGGCACGCCGTACGGCCGGCAGCTTGCGAGCGCTGGCGGCCGATGGGGAAGATCGAACCAGTCGGCCCCTGCGGAGCCGTCCGCTGCCAGCTCGTAGTCCTGCCAGCGCACCCCGTCGGCGACCACCGGGTTGTACTGCCCCTCAGCAGGGTGGTCGCGAAACACGCCCCGATCGTAGGGCATCACGCACGGTAATTGGCCAGGATCGCGGAAACGGGCCGACCTGGCACCAGCTCCCCGTCCCGCACGAAGCCCTCCGGCCGCCCGTCAAGCCGTGCCACGAGCGATGCGCGCCACGGCGCGAGGTCCCCCGCCCGGTCGTCGAGCTCGTGCGGGTCGGTCGCCAGGTCGAAGAGCTGCTCGCGCCCGTCGCTGCTGCGCCAGACGTACTTCCACCTGCCGTCGGTCAGCCAGTGCACGTCCCCTGCGACCTCCATGACGTGCTCCACGTGCTCCCCGTGCAGCAGCGACCGCGGCTCGTCGAACACGCTGCGCCCCTCGACGGACGCGGGCACGGGCAGCCCGGCCAGCGAGAGCAGCGTCGGCATGACGTCGCGCAGCTCCACCACCCGCTCGTCCACGCCGGGCTCGACGCCCGGCCCGCTCAGCACGAACGGGATGTGCGCCGACCCCTCGTAGGGCAGCGACTTGCGGAAGAGGTTGTGGTCGCCCATCAGCTCGCCGTGGTCGGAGGAGAAGAGCACGATCGTGTTCTCCGCGTGCTCCTCGAAGGCGACCTCCAGGAGCCGGTTCACCTGGTGGTCGATGTGCGTCATGTGCCCGTAGTAACCGGCCCTGGTCCTGTTCAGCGCCTGAGCCGACATTTCCAGGTACGGCGAGGCCGGGTCGTGCGGTTTGCCCGCCGTACCCCACATGTCGTGAGCCCAAGCGCCCACGGGCGGCGGCGGCATGTGGCGGCCCAGGTACTGCTCGAACGCCCAGGCGGGCGGGTCGTAGGGCGGGTGCGGCCGGTGGTAGGAGGCGAACAGGAAGAACGGCCGCTCCCTGTCGCGCGTGCGGAGGAACTCCACGGCCCGCTGCGTGGTCCAGTTCGTCGGGTGCTGCCACTCGGGTTTGTCCCACGGCCTGGCGACCGTGCTGTTGCAGTCGACGCCGTGCTCGGCGTAGTCGGCGTCAGGGCGCCCCGTGACCTCCCGCAGCCACGGCACGTAGTCGTCGATGTCGGCCAGGTCGGCCGCGTTGCGCCGGGCGAAGTGCAGGTATCCGTCGTGCAGCTCGACGCTCTCGAACCCCAGCGGGTTGCGCTCCGGGTAGGCGTGCAGCTTGCCGATCGCGTGGGTGCGGTATCCGGCGCGGGTGAACTCCCCGGCGAGCGTCGTGTCGTACTCCCACGGCACGCCGTCGCGGTAGCCGATCCTGCCGTGCGTCTCGGCGCGCTGCCCGGTCATCAGGGAGGCGCGGGCGGGCACGCAGGTCGGGTTGGCGGAGTAGGCGCGGGTGAAGCGGCGGGCGCCGGAGGCCCAGCGGTCGATGAACGGGGTCTCCACGACGGGATGCCCCTCGATGGACAGGCAGTCGCCGCGCCACTGGTCGGTGAGGACGACGAGGATGTTAGGCCGTGCCACGGTGGACGAGGCTCCAGTTCTGGAAGATCACTTGCCCGGGGCCCGGGTCGGCCAGCCGGTCGAACAGGCGGACGGACTCCTCGGCGAAGTCCATCCGGTCGGGCTCGACGAACGTGACGGGCACGTTCGCCCGGTCGTGCACGCCGCCGACGCCGATGATGGCGACGTCGTCGGGCACGCGCAGCCCGAGCCGCTGCGCCGCCCAGTAGGCGGCCACCCCGGCCGAGTCGCTCAGCGCGAACAGCGCGGTGGGCCGGTCGGGACGGCTGAGCAACTTGAGCGTCACTTCGTAACCCCGCTCCCAAGATCCGTGGGTATGCGTGACCAGCGAAGGATCGTACGACCCCACCACGTTGGCGAACGCCTCGAAGCGGATCGGCAGGTAGCCGTCCTCTTCCTCGTACGGCTGGCGGCACAGGCACGCGATCCGCGTGTGCCCGGCGGCGACGAGGTGGCGCACGGCCGCCTCGCAGGCCTCCTGCTCGTTGCTCCGCACGACGTCGAACCCGTCGGGCTCGATGCCGTTGCCGAACACCAGCAGCGCCAGCCCCATCTCGACCAGGGCCGACAGATCGGGCTGCGTACGGCGGTGCCACAGGTCGATCGCGGCGCCGTCGGCCACCCGCCGGCTCAGGTGAGCGAGCCAGTCGCCCTTGACGAACATCGCGGTGGAGTAGCCGTGCCGCTCTCCCACGTCGGACAGGTCGCGGGCGAGCGCGGCGGCGAACGGCGAGCCTGGCCAGCGCGGCACCACGTAGACCTGCTCGGTGCGGCCCCGGCGCAGGCCGCGCGCGGAGAAGCTCGGCGTGTAGCCGAGCTCGGCCGCGGCGGCGAGCACCCGGTCCCTGGTCTCGGGCCTGGCCCGGGTCTCGCCTCTGCCGTTGAGCACGTAGGAGACGGTCGCCACCGACACTCCGGCGCGTGCTGCGACGTCGCGGACGGTGGGCATGGAGCTCCTCATAGATCGAATTGTCCCAGGCGCTTGGGCACCCGCCGGGGATCTCCAGGATTCGGCTTCCTCGGGATTGTTAATCGTTTAACGGGCCGCTGTCAACGGAACGTTTAACCAGATAAGTTGGTAGGGAATCTAGCATAGTTGCCCAGCCGCGCCACCCCGTGCTAGCTTCTCGGCTCACCGCGCGTTGCACCCGCGCTCACCTCCAGGTATTCGGCCTTTCTCGCACTCGCTGGAAAGGCATCCCCCATGACTCTGTCCCGTCGCGACCTGCTGCGCCTGTCCGGACTCGCTCTTGGCGGCACCGCGCTGTCCGCCTGCTCGGGAGCCCCGGCCGCCGAAAAGGCCGCGTTCACCGTCTACTGGAACAACGGCCACAACTACGCGGCCTACCAGCAGGTCTTCGCGGAGTTCGGCAAGGCGCACGGCGTCGAGGTGAACGTGCAGAAGTTCGCCTGGCCCGACCTGAAGACCAGGTTCACCGCCGACCTCGCCGCGGGCACCGTGCCCGACCTGGTCGAGGAGGGCGGCGGCTGGGTCAAGCAGTACGCGATGTCCGGCGACGCCCTGTCGCTGCAGCCGTACCTGGAGTCAGGATTCCTGGACGACTGGCAGCCCGAGACCGTCGAGCGCAACTCCCACAACGGCCAGGTGTTCGGCGTGCAACTGCACCTCACGGCCAACCTCCCCGTCTACAACACCGAACTGCTGGAAGCCGCCGGTATCACCCGGTTCCCCACCACCTGGGACGAGCTCGTCGAGGCCGCCAGGAAGCTCACCAAGGACGGCGTGTACGGCATAGCCCTGGCGCCCGCCAACGACTACGCCTCCAACTGGCTGCTGCAGAACGGCGTGCGCTACTACGACCCGGCCACCAAGGAGGTGCTCGGGCCAAAGGACAAGGCGGTCGAGGCGCTCCAGTTCCTCGCCGACCTCGTCCACAAGCACAAGGTCGCGCCTGTCCCCACGGCCACCACGGACTACACCGAGCCGCAGAAGCTGTTCACCGCCAAGCGCGCTGCGATCATCTTCACCGGCCCCTGGGACATCAAGCCCATCCGCACCGGAGCGCCCGACCTCAAGTTCGCCATCGCACCCGCGCTTCGCCGTCAGGTTCAGGCCACCTACGCCGCCGGGGCCTCGCTCTTCGTCCCCGCCAAGGCGAAGAACGCGGCCCTGTCCTGGGACCTGATCAAGCGCCTCACCGCGCTGCAGACCGAGCAGGCGGCCACGAAGGAGGCGTCGATGCTCATGCCGCGCAAGTCGTGGGGCAAGCTGCCCGAGGTGCAGAGCGACCCGGTGCTCAAGGGGTTCGCCGACGGGCTCGGCTACGCGCGGGACTTCTCGGTCGAGCTGCGGGCCACCGGCAAGGCGCCGCAGCTGGAGGAGCCGTTCAAGAAGCTCTACCAGAGCGTGCTCATCCAGAACGTCCCTGCGGCCCAGGCGTACGAGGAGTTCCAGGCCACGGTCAAGCCCATCGTGAGCGGGTGATGTCGCTCGACCGGCGGTACGCGCGGACCGCCCTGCTCTTCATCGCGCCCGCGCTGGTGTTCTTCGCGGTGATGTTCTACCTGCCGATCGGCAACGTGCTGTCGACGTCGGCGATGACCGGGGTGCGGGCCGACCAGTTCACCGGGCTCGCCAACTTCACCCGGGCCCTGAGCGATCCGGCCGTCCAGCACTCGTTCGCGGTGACCCTCGGCTTCGCGCTGGCGGTCACCGTGGGCGCGGTGGTGCTCGGGCTGGGGCTGGCGCTGCTGCTCAACCAGAAGCTGCGCGGGCGGGTGCTGTTCAGGGCGTTGCTGCTCGTGCCGTACCTCACCTCGGTCGTGGTGGTCGGGCTGATGTGGCGCAACATCCTCAACCCGCACTTCGGCATCCTCAACCGGGTGCTCGTCGCGCTGGGCCTGCCCGGTCAGGACTGGCTGACCGAGCATCCGCTGGCCGTGCTGGTCGGGGTGCAGCTGTGGTCGCAGGCCGGGTACACGATGGTGATCTTCCTGGCGGGGCTGCAGGGGATCCCGCAGATGTTCTACGAGGCGGCGCTGATCGACGGCGCCGGGGCGTGGCGGCGGTTCACGTCGGTGACGCTGCCGTTGCTCGCGCCCACCACGTTGTTCGTGTCGATCATGGCGGTGATCGGCGGGCTGCAGTCGTTCGGGCTGGCCTATCTGATCACCGAGGGTGGGCCCGCCGGGGCCACCGACCTCTACATCCTGCACGTCTACCGGGCGGCGTTCGACGAGCGGGACTTCGGCTACGCCAGTGCGATGTCGTTCCTGCTGCTGATCGTCATCGCCGTGGTGACCGTGCTGCAGTTGCGTGCTGGGCGGCGCAGGGAAGTGACCTTGTGAGCATTTACTCGCGTGTAGCCGGATATTTCGTGCTTTTGGTGGTCGCGTTGGTGGCGGTGCTGCCGCTGCTCTACATGGTCTCGCTGTCGTTGCAGACGCAGGCCGAGACCATGCAGGGCACGCCGGTGCTCTGGCCAGCAACGCCGCAGTTCGGCAACTACGCCGAGATCTTCGCCAAGGCGCCCTTCGGGCGGTTCGTCGTCAACAGCGTGGTCGTCGCCGGGACCATCTCGCTGGCCCACATCCTGCTCGACCCGCTGGTCGGCTACGCCTTCGCCAAGTTCCGCTTCCCCTTCAAGGAGACGCTGTTCGTGGCGGTGCTGGGCACGATGATGATCCCGTTCTTCATCCGGATGATCCCGCTCTACGTCACCATGGCCAACCTCGGCTGGCTCAACACCTACCAGGGCCTGATCACGCCGTTCCTCATGGACGCGTTCGGCATCTTCCTGTGCCGCCAGTTCGTCCAGCCGATCCCCGACGACCTCATCCACGCCGCCCGCATCGACGGCGCCTCGGAGTTCCGCGTCTACGCGCAGGTCATCCTGCCGCAGCTCAAGCCCGCTCTGGCGGTGCTCGGCCTGTTCACCTTCGTGCACCAGTGGAACGAGTTCCTGTGGCCGCTGGTCGCCACGAGCACCGAGGAGATGCGTACGATCCCGGTCGGGCTGACGATGTTCGCGCAGGAGGAGTTCATCCTGTGGCACCTGACGGCGGCCGGCGCGGTGGTGCTGTTCGTGCCGACCGCCGTGCTGTTCCTGTTCAGCCAGCGCTACTTCGTCCGCGGCATCACCCTGACCGGACTCAAGTGACGCTCACGGTGACCGTGTGCCACCCCGTCGCCCCGTCGGGCGCCGGGGGCGCCTGCCGTTCCGTCTGCGTACGGCCGGCCGCGTCGGTCGCCCGCACCTCGATGGTGTGCTCGCCCGGGGTGGCGTCCCAGTCGAGCGACCACTGCCGCCAGGTGTCCGGTCCTGGCACCGCGGCCAGCTTGGCCTGCTGCCACGCGCCCTTGTCGATGCGCACCTCCACCGCGTCGATCCCGGTGTGCTGCGCCCACGCCACCCCGGCGACAGCCGTACGGCCGGCCTTGAGGCTCTTGCCCTGCGCTGGGAGGTCGATGCGCGACTGGGTCTTGATCGGGCCCCTCGCCGACCAGCCCCTGGGCGTCCAGTAGGCCTCGTCGGTGTCGAACCTGGTCACCTTGATGTCGACCACCCACTTGGTCGCCGACACGTACCCGTACAGGCCGGGCACCACCTGGCGGACGGGGAAGCCGTGCTCGACCGGGAGCACCTCACCGTTCATCGCCATGGCGAACAGGGCGTCGCGGCCGTCCATGACGACGTCGACCGGGGTGCCGCAGGTCCAGCCGTCGTCGGAGGTGGACAGCAGCATGTCGGCGCCGTCCTTGATGCCTGCCTCGCGCAGGATGTCGGCCATGCGGACGCCGAGCCAGCGGGCATTTCCCGCGTACTCGCCGCCGACCTCGTTGGAGACGCAGGTGAGGGTGACGTCGGCTTCGGTGAGGGGGCGCTTCATGAGCTCGGCGAAGGTGAGCTCCATGGGCCTGTCGACCAGGCCGTGGATCTTCAGGGTCCAGTCGTTCGGGTTGACCTGGGGGACGATGAGGGCGGTGTCCACCCGATAGAAGTCCCGATTTTTCGTGAAGAAGGGTGAGAGGCCGGGGATGTTGAAGTCGGTGCCTGCTGGGAGGGCTTTGGCGGCCTGCGCCGGGGTGGGCAGGGCGACGCTCGTCCTGGCCACGTCGCCCACGCGGCGGCCGCCGAGCAACTGCCCGGCCAGCCCGGCCACTCCGGCGACCGCTACACCCCCTGCGACGCCGGTGAGCAGTTTCCTGCGGTCGAAGGCCAGCAGGTCCGCCCCGGCCCGCATGACCGGCGGCCGCTCCGCCTCGTCGGCCCGCGTTTCATGGACCTGCTGCTCTTCGGAGACCTGCTGATTTTCGGAGACCTGCTGATTCTCGGAGACCGCTCGGCGGAGCAGCCAGCCGAGGGCCCACGCTCCGGCGGCGACACCGATGACTGTCGGGAGCACGTCGAGCGGGCCCGTGCCCGGCCTGGTCACCACGGCGACCAGCCCCACGACCCCGAACAGGACGAACCCCATCTGCCCGAAGGCCAGCCGCCTGCTGGCCACGATCCCGATCAGCGCCGCGAACAGCACGAGCGCGACCAGGACCCCGCCCACGAGCACCGTCTTGTCGTTCTCGCCGAAGGAGCGGATCGCCCACTCCTTGAGCGGCGCAGGCGACAGATCCACCGCCCCGTCACCCACGGCCACCACGGGGAAGGCGGCCGGGTTCACTATCGCGGCGACGAGGTACGCGATCCCCAGCGCCACCCCGCCGGCCACCAGCCCGATGAGCGCTCCGGCCCACCGCGGCACAACATCGTTGCTCTTCACCCCTCGACGCTACGCCCTGGGTGGTGCGGCAGTTCTTACGCGCCGGTTACGGCGACCGGCGCTCGCCGCTGGAGTGCCATGATGGACGGCCGCCCGCCGAAGTGCGGCGGGTGGCGATCCCACGGCTCCGCCGTACAGACAAGCTCTTAAAGGACCCCAACCCGCCAATGGGACCTCAGCCCTCAAAGAACCCCAACCCCCACGGGCCTGCGCTCCTGAGCGCCCAGAACCCCAGGAAGGTTTTCTGTGTGCGCTCCTAAAGGAGCTCAGCCACGATCGGGGAGAGCGCGCGGAACGCGCGGCCGCGGTGGCTGATGGCGTCCTTCTCGTCGGCCGTCAGCTCGGCCGTCGTGCGCGCATCCCCCTCGGGCACGAAAATCGGGTCATACCCGAAGCCATTGGATCCACGAGGCGCCCCGATGACCGTCCCCGGGAGCACCCCCTCGACCACCCGCTCCACCCCCGACGGCAACGCCAGCGCCGCCGCGCACACGAAGCTCCCGCCCCGATGCTCGTCCGGCACGTCCGAGATCTGCGCCAGCAACAGGTTCAGGTTCGCCTTGTCGTCCCCATGCGTCCCCGACCACCGCGCAGAGAACACCCCCGGCATCCCGTTCAACGCGTCCACACACAACCCGGAGTCGTCCGCCACCGCGGGCAGCCCGCTCTGCTGCGCCACCGCGTGCGCCTTGAGCAGCGCGTTCTCCGCGAACGTCAGCCCCGTCTCCTTCACGTCCCCGATCTCGGGAAACTCCTCGAGTCCCACGATCTCGAAGCCGCTCAGGATCCGCCGCAGCTCGGCGATCTTGCCCGCGTTGCGGGTCGCGAGAACGATCCTCATCGGCCCAGGGCCTCCCTCTGGTGCAGCGTCAGCTCCTCGCAACCGGCGACGGCCAGGTCGAGCAGCTGGTTCAGCGCGTTCCTGTCGAACGGCGCGCCCTCGGCGGTGCCCTGCACCTCGACGAACGCCCCGGATCCCGTCATGACCACGTTCATGTCGGTCTCTGCCGCTACGTCCTCGACGTAGCAGAGGTCCAGCAGCGGCGTGGAACCCACCACGCCCACCGAGACCGCCGCCACGGAGTCGACCAGCGGGTCGCTCTTGCACATCTTGCGCTTCATCATCCACGCCACCGCGTCGGCCAGCGCCACGTAAGCGCCGGTGATGGCGGCCGTGCGGGTGCCGCCGTCGGCCTGCAGCACGTCGCAGTCGATGAGGATGGAGTTCTCGCCCAGCGCCTTGTAGTCGACGCAGGCGCGCAGCGAGCGCCCGATGAGCCGGGAGATCTCGTGCGTGCGGCCGCCGATCTTCCCGCGCACGGACTCGCGGTCGTTCCTGGTGTTGGTGGCGCGCGGCAGCATCGCGTACTCGGCGGTCACCCAGCCCTCGCCGCTGCCCTTGCGCCAGCGCGGCACGCTGTCCTGGACCGAGGCGGCGCACAACACCCGGGTTCCGCCGAACTCGATGAGCACCGAGCCCTCGGCGTGCGTCAGCCAGTTTCTGGTGATGCTGATCGGCCGCAGCTGATCGGGGGTGCGTCCATCCTGTCGAGACATGCAGATCACCCTATCTCCGTGGCAGATCGGTCTTGACCGGCCCTGTCCGACACATGGATCCTTACGCAATGACAACGGGGGTGTTGCGAAACCCTGATTTCCTCAGGTTCCTGAGCTCGCACGTCGCCAACGAACTCGGCGCCCACGTGTCAAGGGTCGCGTTGCCGCTGGTAGCCGTGCTGGCACTGCACGCGACGCCGTTGGAGGTCGGGCTCCTGTCGAGCCTGCAGACAGCGGCGTTCCTGGTGATCGGGTTGCCTGCCGGCGTGTGGGTGGACCGGTTGCGCCGCCGCCCGATACTGATGTCAACCGATCTGGTCAGGTTCGTTCTGCTCGCCGCGATTCCGGTGGCGCAGACGTTCGGGGTCCTGTCGATGCCGATGTTGTTCTTCGTCGCCATGGCGGTGGGCACCGCGCAGGTCTTCAACGACGTGGCCGACCAGAGCTACCTACCGGTGCTGATCCCCAAGGAGGGGCTCGGCGACGGCAACGCCAGGCTGGAGCTCGTCCGCTCCGGCGGCGGACTGCTCGGCCCCGGGATCGGCGGTCTCCTGGTCCAGCTCGTCGGCGCTCCCTTCACGATGCTCGCGACGTCCGTCTCCGCGCTCGCCTCGGTGTTAGCGCTCAGCCGGATCCGCGCCCAGGAGCCAGAGCCGCCCGTGGTGGCACGGCGCAGCCTGCGCACCGAGATGGCCGAGGGCCTCCTCTTCGTGTGGCGCGACCACGTCCAGCGCATGATCGTGGCCTCGACCTTCATGCACAACCTGTGCATCAGCGCGGTGCTCGGGCTGTCCGTGCTGTTCCTGTCCACCGTCGTCGACCTGCCGCCGGGCGCGGTCGGCGCCCTGCTGATGTCCAGCGCGGCCGGCGGCGTGCTCGGCGGCCTCATCACCGGCCCCCTCTTCCGCAGGTTCGGCGCGGCCAGGGTCACCTGGCTGTCCACCACCCTGACCGCGCCGTTCGGACTGCTCCTCCCGATGACCCAGAGCGACTGGCGGGCGTCGTTCTTCGCCATCACCTCGATCGGGCTGTCGGCGGGCGCGATCCTGTTCAACGTCGGCCAGATCACCTACCGCCAGACCGTCACCCCGCCGCAGCTGCTCGGCCGGGTGAACGCCACGGTCAGGTTCATCAGCTGGGGCGTGATGCCGCTCGGCGCACTGCTGGGCGGTGCGGTCGCCCAGCAGATCGGCGTGCGCGAGGCCTTGTGGGTGTTCATGGCGGGGCGGCTGCTGTCGTTCGTGCCGCTGCTGTTCTCGCCGCTGCCCCGGATGCGCGACTTCGAGCCGACCACTCAGGCCAGGTCGTAAACGCTTCCGCTGCGCGCCAGGTCGATCGGGCCGTCGAAGCCGCCGCCCGACGCCTCCTCGCGGATCCGGTCGCTGTCGTTCCACGGCACCAGGTGCGTGAGCACCAGCCTGCCCGCCCCGGCCTGTGCAGCGTGCTCGGCCGCCTGGCGGCCGGTCAGGTGCAGGTCCGTCGGCAGGTCGGGTGCCTCCAGGAAGGACGCCTCGCACAGCAGCAGGTCGGCGCCCTCGGCCAGCTTCACCAGCTCGGCCGACTCGCCCGTGTCGCCGGAGTAGGCCATCGACCGGCCGCCGTGCTCGACGCGGAACCCGTAGGCCTCGACCGGGTGGTTGACCAGGCCGGCGGTGAGGGTGAAGGGGCCGATCTCGAACTTCGCGGGCGCGAGCCGTACGAACTGGAAGGCCGTCTCCATGCCCGGCTCGTCCGGCATGCCGTACGCGGATGCGAGGCGGTGCGGTGCGTCCTGCGGCGCGTAGACCGGAATCCTCGGGTACGGCGCAGCCGGACCATACGTGCGGACCACGTGATACGAGCACATGTCCAGACAGTGGTCGGCGTGCAGGTGCGACAGGCAGATCGCGTCGATGTCATACAGCCCGACATACCGCTGCAGCGCGCCCAGCGAGCCGCTGCCGAAGTCGAGCAGCATCCTGAACCCCTCTGCCTCCACCAGATAGCAGGACGCGGGGCTGTCGGGGCCCGGGAAGCTACCCGAGCACCCGATGATGGTCACCTTCATCTGGGCCTCCCATTCACGGTCATACCCCCTACTGGTGCAACCTCGACCGTGTCGATCTCAGGGCCCAGGAAACGCCGTCCCAGCTGGGCGAAGAGCGTGGAGTCGCCGGTGGCTCCGAAGCGGTGCCGGGGGATGGCTCCGCTCTCGTCCGCCAGGCCGCGGTCATGAAGGACCCGATAGACGTCCTTGGCCGTCTCGTCAGCGCTGGAAACCAGCGTGACACCGTCACCGGCGACGTAGGAGATCGCGCCGGTGAGCAGCGGGTAGTGGGTGCAACCGAGGATGAGCGTGTCGCAACCGGCCTCCTGGATGGGTTCCAGGTAGCCGCGGACGACCTCGATGAGCTCGTCGCTCATCGTCTCTCCCTGTTCCACGTACTCCACCAGGCGCGGGGCGGCCACGCCGGTGAGAGTGACGTCCGGGGCGGCGGCGAACGCGTCGTTGTAGGCCATCGAGGCGATGGTGGCCCTGGTCGCGATCACCCCGACCCTGCCGTTGCGCGTGGCCCGCACGGCTCTGCGGGTCGCGGGCTGGATCACCTCGATCACCGGGACGTCGTAGCGTTCCCTGGCGTCCCTGAGTACGGCGGCGCTGGCCGAGTTGCAGGCGATGACGAGCAGCTTGACCTGGCTCTCCACCAGGTGATCCATCACCTCCAGCGCGTATTTGCGCACTTCGGCGATACTTTTCGGCCCGTACGGCTGGCGCGCCGTGTCGGCCACATACGTGATCGACTCGTGGGGCAGCTGGTCGATGATCGCCCTGGCGACCGTCAGGCCACCGACTCCGCTGTCGAAGATTCCAATGCTCGTGTCCGACACGCTTCAGAGGGTAAGCGACCTGGGAGATCGCAACATCGTAAGAATCCTCACAACGCCTCCCCGCCCACCACCCGCCCACCCTCCCGCCCCCGGTCCTGCGGTGGCTGGCGACCTCTGGCAGTTTCCGTCAGTGCCCCCAAAGGCGTCGTCAGTCGTTGCGACAGTAGCGAGAGA
Organism: Nonomuraea sp. NPDC050556; assembly: GCF_044457355.1. NCBI lineage: Bacteria > Bacillati > Actinomycetota > Actinomycetes > Streptosporangiales > Streptosporangiaceae > Nonomuraea > Nonomuraea sp. NPDC050556. The sequence continues at coordinate 384,377 of NZ_JBITGU010000002.1, forward strand.
TTTGAGAATCAATCGCGCCGCGCCCCGTCGGGCCAGATGACTCGGACCCGTATGCCGCACTCTTTGGCTGCGGTAACCACGTCGGCGGTTCCGCCGTACCCTCGGGCGGGTTGTCCATCCCAGACGGCGATCAGCTCGTCGGCCTCGTCGAGCATGCGGCGGCTGGCCTCCATATGGCTTTCGGAGGTGGATTCAACGAACGCGAGCCGATGCACCTGCGTGGCCTGGCTCAGCAACGCGTCGTACTCCCTCAGTGCCTCTTCAGGCAGCCCGTCGCGGTACTGCTCGGCGGGGATCACCACTTCGACATTCCCGCCGAGATCCAGCACGGCGCGGGCGAAGATCTGGTCGGCTCCATCCGCCAAACAAGACAACCCGGTGACCGCAGGGGCATGTCCGGCCAGCTCTGCACGGATCGCACTGTCGATCATTGAGGCGGTCTGTGGCGGCAGCCCGCGATGTCCTGAGACGGCAATACGCAACGTGACTCCTAGAGAAGGGTGGCTCGCAAACGCTCATCGAACGCCCGCACGCTGACGATCATCGGACCGTCGTAGCGCCTGCGGAACCGTCGTACCCGATGGATGACCCGTTCCGAGCCGTAGCTGATGCCCAAGGTCAGGGCGTTGGCGGCGAGCTTGAACGCCTCATCGGGCTGCCCGGACATGACCTTGACCGCCGCGATCTCCGTCATCAGGACACCACGCTGCTTTGCTGCTGGCTGCGCCGATGACAGCGACTCGGCAAACGCGCTCTCGGCCTCCTCCGCCTGGCCCAGCCGTACCATGACCAGCGCTCGATACCCCGCCAACTTGGCGTGATCGAATGGGAATACCCACGGCCACGGTGGCGCGGTGGCTCGCTCGCTCGCCGATACGGCAGCCTCCGCGATCCGCAACGCCGTACGCGCCGAACCAGCGTCATGGGCGGTGGCATAGCCGAGAGCTTCGATGCTGGACAGCCACGCGCGCGCCGTGGCCGGTGGCTGCTCGCCCAGTTCCCGGCGGGCTCGGCCCAGAAGATCAAGAGCGAGCGCCGGTTCCTCTGCGTCGATCTCGAACGCCGCCAAGCTGCCGATCATGTAAGCGGCGAGCAGCGAATGCCCGGCCTGGCGTGCCCCATCGATCGCGAGCCTGTAGTACGTGCGCGCCGTACCGGCGTCCTGCATGTCGACATGTACCCATGCGGCGAAACCGGCCGCCTCGCTCAGCCCTGCCCGGATGTCGTTGGCGATCTCCGGATGGGCGCGGCCAAGGATACGGCTGGCCAGCTCGACGTGCGCCACAGCTCCACGAGCCAGCTCCCGGGACGGCGTGCTGGCCTCCAACCGACGCTGCGCGCCGGTGATACTGGTCAAGGTCGGGGCCGTGGTCTCGTCGACCTCCGCACGCTTGGGCAACGCCACCCCCGCCAGTGCGGTCAGTGCTACTGCCTTGCCGAAATCTCTGCGCTTCGTGGGATCGTCATCTCCTCGGGCACCGAAGCGGAGTAAGTGAAGCGGAACCCCGATCCGGCTGGATATCTCCCTGACCTGGTCCACGGTGAGCGGCTGGCGGCCACGGAGCACCTTGGACACCCAGCTCTGGGAGTAGCCAACCGCCTCGGCCAACTGGCCCTGTGTCCACCCTTGCGACCGACGGATCTCGGCGAGCACAGCGGGCAGATCGCACTCGGCGAGCGCGGCAGCTACGGCGGGCGTAGACCAGAACTGAGGCGGTATGCGGCCTGGTGTCTGGGTCACAACGCTAGGTTAGGCCGCAGAGTGCCACCTGACAGATATTCGTGATGAGAATATCCCCAGCACCATCAGCGCTACCGCATTCACCTGCACGTATGCCCGCGCGGATGATCACCCTCATGAGGGCATCCACTCCCATCACCCCCGCCTCTCCGGCTCGGGACGCGCAACGGCTGGCTGATGGCCTGTCACAGCTCGGCATCCCCGCAGACGTTCACGATGGGTACGGCCTGGCCCTGGTGTCGGTCTGGGTCGGCCTGGTGGTGTGGTGTGACGGGCTCCGATACTGGTGGCGCTCCGGCTGGGACGCGAGCCGACAGCGGGTCATCTACGCCTGGCACCCGGCGTTCGATCCTCAACGGGCATCTCGGCGAGTGGCCTTCCGATACGCCGACCTGCGCCAGACACACCCCCTGTCAGTCGTGATCACCGACCTTGCCCCTCCTCCCAAAGGGGGCCAGTGATGTCACCGGTCTCAGGTGCGGTGGGCCGCCACGCAATGATCGTGAGCCTCCTGCACAGCCATGCACGCACACGCGCCTGCGGAAAACGACTGCTGGGCCACCAGGGGGTCATCGTCGGCGTCCTGCGCAACGGCACCACAGCCTTGATCGAACTGGACGACGTCGCCAACCTCCCCGCCGGAGTCCGGCGCTGGCCTGTTCACTGGGACGACCTGCAAGTCGAACCCGTACCCCCGCCACCAGCCCCGCACGTCATCACGTACCGGGCAGGGATCTCCGGCACGGGAGATGAAGCCGTGCAACATGCCGTACTGCGCAGCAACGAAACCAGCCTCTGCGGGGCAGAGGTACACCCCTTGCCGATCTGCGGCTGGGCCTTCGCCTTCACTCCGGCCATCGCCCGTACCTGCCCCACCTGCGCCCGCCTGGTCGAGACGGCCCCATAGACGGGGCGGCGGCGCGGCCGACCTCCTGATGCTCCGGGTGTGCCAGGAGGAACCCTCCTTCCCGCGCTGTCGCCTCCATCTCGTGTGACCGTCCATCCCACGGCCACACACTTCCCCGGCCCCGATAGCTGCCCGATTGTGTGTCCCGACCGAGGTGTCAACTCCGTCTCCGAATGCCCCGCCCGTGGCATTCCACGCGGCCCACATCGATGCCGCACAGACGGAGTTGACGCCGACCGAGGGACACGAACAATGCGGTATCGGGGGCGGGGGCACGGACACCGACCCCACAATTGAATAATTGGCGCAAATCATCCCCAAAAATCCAACATGGCACGCAGCCCACACAAGCTACTATGAGGCAATGACAAATCAGACACGAAGGCAACATATCGTCTCAAACTTCTATCTACGCGAGTTTGCGGACGAACGAAACCAAGTCTGGCGCGTCGTTCTCCCCGGAGACAAACAGCATGAGGTGGGAACTCACAATGCAAGCGTCACGAAGGACTTTTACACCATCACACTCCCCGATGGCACCAAGAGCGACTTTTTCGAGAAGTACTTTAGCGAAATTGAAGCTGACGCGGCCTCCGCTCTACGGGAAATAGTTCATGAGAATAAATGGCCAATCAGAGGCGGGTCGCGCGAGGCGTTGGCCACCTGGGTCGCACTCCAGCATCTTCGCAGCGAGGGTGTGCGAAATGGCCAAATGCAGATGCAGGCACAGATCCTCAAAATAATTGTTGGCGCCTCCGGAAAGGAAGCGCTGCGCGAACTCATTCAAGAGGCAGAGAAGCGTTCGGTTGGGGATTTTGAGCTCGACCAGGAGTGGGCGGACATCACCAAACCTACCGGACCAGATTTGATACCCGATGCCAAAAGCCACCTCCGATCCCTCTTTAATCTATGGGAGCCCACCGCCCAGCAAATGATTGAAAGAACATGGACACTTTTCCGCTTTCAGCGTCGAAGCCTCATCACGTCCGATCATCCCGTATCACTAGCAGTGGGTGCCGACTATCCCCAATACATGGGCGTGGGCCTCGCCACAACACAAGGGTTCGTAATACCCCTCAGCAGGCGAGTCGGTCTAATCATGAGAGAGATCAACCAAGATAGCTCTCTCGAACTTGCCCTCCCTGGCTCCACCAAAATGGCTAAAGCATTTCTTCGGGAATCAATTATCAATGCCCGGCGCTTCCTCTACCACCATCCTACAGACACGCCACTAGCTGGCCTCATACTTCCCGAACCACAGACCCAGGAAATCAGCCCAGCGGGTGACGACTGGGTCATTGAGGAGGGGCTTTTCGGTCATCTCGCCAAAGACAAGGAAGCTGGCAGCACGCTGCCTAGACCGCCTTCCAACCCCTTCGGCTCGAACGCAGGATGGACGATCAAGGATATTACTTGGCCGATCCCTCATCGTCGGAGCAATGTACAGCCACAGCCAGAGGGCAAGCGCCAAACGGATTGATTGTCCAGGTCTGGGATCATGTAGCGCCATAGTGGAGGAGCGCGGGCGGCGCTGGGCGCGACCGCCCCCAGGCCGCAGCGCCCAGCAACCGCACGTCGCGCAGCCTGCCGAAGGCGGCTGCCTTGACCCTGTAGAGAAGGTTCTCGCCGATCTTGCGCCGCGTGCGGCCCTGCTCCCGAACGGTACGGCTCCGAGCCGTGATCCCCGTGGGATGGTCGCGCGCAAGGTATTGCATTAAGACAACAACTGAGGGTGCCTTCTGCGCTGGGATGGGCAAGCCCTGCTTTCGACCCGGGCGAGGGCACGCAGCGCCAGCTCGTGCACGCCGGGGTGAGCTCCAACGAGATCCACTGGCTGTGCGTCACGCACTTCCACGGCGACCACTGCCTGGGCGTGCCCGGTGTGGTCATGCGCATCGCCCGCGACCGCGTCACGCATCCGGTCAAAGCGGTCTATCCCGCGTCCGGCGAGGTCTTCTGGCGCAGGCTCAGGCACGCGGCAGCCTTCAACGACACCTCGGTCATCGCCGAGCACCCGGTCGAGGGCGAGGTGGCGCATCTTGGTCCGCTGACGGCGCGCCGACTGTCCCACCCGGTCGAGTCGTACGGCTACCGCCTGCAGGAGCCCGACGGGCGCCGGATGCTGCCCGCCAAGCTCAAGGCGCACGGGATCAGCGGGCCTGAGGTCGGCGAGCTGCGGCGCACCGGGCAGGTGCGGGGCATCACGCTGGAGGAGTGCAGCGAGCACAAACCCGGACAGAGCGCGGCGTTCATCATGGACACCCGCATCTGCGACGCCGTCTTCGACCTAAGGCGCGATGAACTCGATGCCAGGAGGGGCGTCGGGCCAGGCCCAAGCCTGCATCTCGTGAAGCTCTACCTCCAATGCCTTCAGCGATGCTGCGGCCGTGACCCCGCCGCCGCATCCCGCCCGGACACCCGTTCGTGGGTGATGACGTAGCGGATCGCATCAAGCGTGGATCAATCCTGCCAACGCGCGGTCCATTCGGCCCCGCGCTAAACGGAAACTGCCAGAGGTGGCCAGCCAGAGCGGGACCGGGGGCGGGCGGGTGGGCGGGCGGTGGGTGGGGAGGCGGGGGTGGGAAGGCCAACAGGCGCATGTGGGGTCGAAGGTCTATGCCGGTTAGCCGCGGCCTACGCGGGCCAGTTGGCGGGATTGGGCGACCAGTTTGCCCTGGGAGTCCCAGACCTCGACTTCCTCGTCGAACCAGCCGTCGGTGATCAGGCGGCCGCTGCCGAGGACGGTCAGCCATCCTGGGGCGGGCAACGCGCGCAGGTGCCAGGTCAGGTCCACCGTGGGGGCCCAGCCTCGGGTACCGGCGGAGAAGACCACGGGGGGCAACGCGTCCACGGCCAGGGCGAGGATGTAGGGGTCGGGGTCCTGGGGTTCGGACAGGCGGAAGTAGGCGCGGGCCTCTGGGACGCCTGTGGGGGTGCCTTGGAGCCATCCCACTGTCGGGGGGTCGAAGTGCATTTCCATCTGGGCGTTCAGCGTCATGCCGGACTCTGGTTTCGGGTCGGGCAACCGTACGCACTCCGACAAGGGGGGCATCAGGGCCATAGGGGTCGAGGTATACGCGGCGGCTGAAGTTTCGGGCAGCGTGGCTGTGGTGATCAGGGTCTCGATGTAAGGGGTGTCGTTCTGGATCAAGGTGGCTCGGGAGAATGCGGCCGTTCTGCCTGATTTGAGGGTTTCCACCTGCACGCGGGCGGGGCCCGGCGTTGGGGAGCGGTGGAACTGGGCCGTCGTACTCACCGGGTGCGCGTGGGGGGAGGCGTCCACGACGGCGCGGAGGATCACTGCCATCAGGTAGCCGCCGTTGAGCATCCCGCCGACCGAGTAGCCGGGGTCGAGGCACACGTCATAGGTGGTGTCGTCGACCCTGATCGCCTGGGTCGCCTCGTCGAACTTCGTCATCCGTACTCCCGAACTATGTTCTAGTAAAGACATACTCTACGGCATCGGGTCATCAACGTGCCTACCTGGGAAAACTGACAGAGTCTGGCGCATGGCAGGCTTCACCGAGCTCATCGGTCAGTCGGTATGGGACGTCCACGGGATCTGGGTGGGGCACGTAGTCGACATCCGCGCGGTCAAGGACCGCACCGGCCTGCAGCAGAGCCACCGCGTCTACGGCCTGATCGTCTCCGCGAGGCGCGCCCCCGTCATGCTGGGCATGACGCACGGCCGCGAGAGCTGGCTGTCCCAGCTGCTCGGACGGCTGGTCTACGCGGGGTGCAAATTCGTCCCGTGGGAGACGGTGACGGAGTACGGCGAGGGCGAAGTGCACATCAAAGCGGCGCGGAAGGAACTTTCCAGGGTCTAGTCGGAAAAGATCTTCCTAGTGTTCGAAGAGGCCCAAGGCTGTATTCGCTACCGTGTTCCCAGTCGGCGAGGCGGGGTGAGTCTTGTGAAGGTGGTTCAGGCCTACCGTTTCGTGTTGGATCCCACGCCTCGTCAGGTGGGTCGAATGGCCCGGCATTGCGGGGCGGCCCGGCTGGCGTTCAACTGGGGTCTGGCACAGGTTAAGGCCAACCTTGGGCAGCGGGAGGCGGAGAAGTCCTACGGCATTGCTGCTGAGTTGCTGACTCCGGCCCTGCCGTGGAATCTGTATGGGCTACGGCGGGTCTGGAACCGGGCCAAGGCGAGTGTGGCTCCGTGGTGGGCCGAGTGCTCCAAAGAGGCCTACAACACCGGGCTGGACCAGCTCGCCCGCGCGTTGAAGAACTGGCACTCCTCCCGATCCGGCCGCCGCAAGGGCGCCCGAATCGGTTTCCCCAGATTCAAGAAAAAGGGTCGGTGCACGCCCTCGTGCTGCTTCACCACGGGCGCCATCCGTATCGAGGCCGATCGCCACCACATCACGCTGCCAGTGGTGGGCACGCTGAAGACCCATGAGTCGACCCGGAAGCTGGCCCGCCGCATCGACAACGGCGCAGCGTCGATCAAGTCGGCCACCATTTGCTGGCGAGCAGGCCGGTGGTGGGCGTCTTTCGTCGTCGAGGTGGAGCGCGCGGAGAGGCGCCCGGTCCGGCCGGAGGCGGTGCTCGGTGTAGATCTGGGGGTCAAGACCCTCGCAGTGTTCTCCAACGGACGTCCCCCTGTTGCCAATCCCCGCCACTACGAGCAATCTCGCCGAAAACTCGCCCGGCGTTCCCGTACCGTCTCGCGCAGGCAAGGTCCGAATCGGCGTACCGGGCAGCTACCGTCCAACCGGTGGAAACGCGCCAACGCCGCCCGCAACAAAGTCCATCACCATATTGCGAACCTGCGCGCTGACGCTCTGCACAAGCTCACCACCAGCCTGGTCGCCGAGTACGGCACGATCGTGGTCGAAGACCTCAACGTCTCCGGCATGGTCAGGAACCACCGGTTGGCACGAGTGATCAGCGACGCCGGGTTCGGTGAGATCAGACGCCAACTCGCCTACAAGACCCGCTGGAACAGCAGCCACCTGGTTGTGGCCGACAGATGGTTCCCCTCCTCCAAAACCTGTTCGTCCTGCGGCGCGGTGAAACCCAAGCTCCCGCTACAGGTCCGAACTTATGACTGCGAGCGCTGCGGACTGAGCATCGACCGTGACGTCAACGCTGCCACCAACCTGGCCGCGTTGGTGGAGCGGCACGTCGCCGGGAGTGGCCCGGAGGCGGAAAACGGACGTGGAGCCGACCGCAGGACCAGGCCCAGCCTGGCAGGGGGCCGTGAAGCGTCTACCCTGCGCCGGGCCCACCCGCCTGGATCAGACAGGGACCTTCGCCTGGTAACGGGCGAATCACCACCCAGGTGAACGGTCTAGCCGGTTGCAAGCGCCCATCTAGCAACATCAGCTAACTTTCAGGTGGCCGAAAAGTCCACTTAGTGAGTTGAGTTATGTCTGCGAACACTCCCCCCGATGGTCAGGACCCCGACCGGACCGTCTCGTACCGTTGGAACCAGGGGCAGCAGCCCGCGAACCCGCCCACGATGCCGTTGTCCGTAGGCAGCGCCCAGCCGTACCCACCCCAGCAGCAACCCGCCTACGGAGCTCAGCCTCCGTACGGCCAGCAGCCCGGATGGCAGCTGCAGGGCCCCGAGGGGTTCGGCCCGCCGGTGGTGGCGGAGAAGAAGCGCAAGGGCTGGATCGTCGCGGTCATCGCAGCGCTCGCGGTCGTGCTGCTCGGCGGTGGCACCGTCTACGCGGTGAGCGCGTTCAGCGGCGGCGGGACGCAGCCGCACGAGGTGCTCCCGTCCAACGCGATCGGATACCTCCGCGTCGACCTCGACCCGGACGCCGGGCAGAAGGCGGCGCTGTTCCAGTTGAGCAGGAAGTTCACCTTCAGCAAGGGCAAGGTGACCGAGGAGGACCCGCGCAAGTCGCTGTTCGACGCCACGCAGGCCGACCGCGACAACAAGATCGACTTTGCCAAGGACGTCGAGCCGTGGCTCGGCTCCAGGATCGGTGCGGCCGCCGTGCCCAGCGGTGGCGAGACGCCCGGCTTCGCCGTAGCCGTGCAGGTCAAGGACGAGGCCCTGGCCAAGGCCGGGATCGCCAAGCTGATGGGTGACGAGAAGTACGGCCTGGCGTTCCGTGAGGGCTACGCGATCCTGTCGGACACGCAGGCCAATGCCGACAAGTACGCCACGGGCCCGACGATGTCGGAGAACGCCGAGTTCACGGGCGACATCGACTCGCTCGCCGGCGACGGTGTGCTGTCGTTCTGGGGGCACCTGGGTCAATTGGCCAAGCTGTCCGCCGCCGAGCTCGGGCCTGAGGAGCAGGCGCAGCTCGACAAGGTGAAGAACGCCCGGTTCGTCGGGACGCTGCGGTTCGACAGCGCTTTCGCCGAGCTGACCGGGTCGGTGCGCGGGGCGGAGAAGATGGTCGACGGCGACCTGGCCAAGGCCGACCTCGCCACGCTGCCCGGGTCGACGGTGGGCGCCATGTCGATCTCCGGGCTCGACCAGGTTGTGACGAAGCAGTGGGCCGAGTTCGAGAAGACGATGGCGAGCATGCCCGAGGTCAAGCAGTTCATGGACCAGGCCAAGCAGAACATGGGCCTGACGCTGCCTGACGACCTGGTGACGCTGGTGGGCAAGAACCTGACGCTGGCTGTCGACGAGGAGGGGCTGGACGGGGACATGCCGAAGGGCGGGGTCCGCATCCAGACCGACGCGGCCAAGGCTCAGGCGGTGCTGGACAAGATCACGAAGGCGTTCCAGGACAGCGGGCAGCCGGTGCCCGAGTTCGGGAAGGTGGCTGGGGACGGGGTGTTCACGGTCGGGACGACGGAGGACTACGCCAAGAAGCTCAGCCAGCAGGGCAACCTGGGGGACAGCGAGACGTTCAAGACGGCGATTCCCAATGCGGGGGATGCCAACTACGCGTTGTTCGTGGATCTGGACAAGGTGGAGAAGTTCTACCTGGGGAGCGTGGAGGGGGACGACAAGGCGAACCTTGAGGTGCTTCGGGCGGTTGGGTTGAGCGGGACGCAGTCGGCGGACTCGGCCAGCTTCTCGCTGCGGGTGTTGTTCAACTAGGTCTTGCTTGAGGCGCGTCCCAGTCGTGCTGGGGCGCGCCTCTCTTCATGTGTGGGTGCTTTTCGTAATGACCCATCTCACCTGCACGTTCACAGATTCGCAGGCCAAACTTTCCCAGATCCGCACACTGAACTTTCCCAGATCCGCATGACTCGGGATCATGGAATGGTCCGAACAGAGAGACGGGCCTTCCCTGCTCTGTACGTCTTGCATGACCAGGAGAGACACCCCGGCGCCCCTCTCCCCGGCGCATCAACGATGGCGACAGCGCGGGCGAAGCCCGCCCCCAAAAAGACAGCCCGAGCGAAGCGAGGACCACCAGGGGTCGGGCCACGGCCCGACTGGGAAAACGCCTGAACCAACACGCGCGAAGCGCGCCCCTGAGAGGCCCTTTTCGCGCGCGCAGGCCCAGCAAACCCCTAAGCCCAGAGTTGCCCTTCCAGGCGCTCCTCGGCTTCGTCCAAAGTGCCCTCGTAAGCTCCCGTAGACAGGTACTTCCACCCGCCGTCCGCCACCACGAAGGCGATGTCCGCCCGCTCCCCCGCCTTGACCGCCTTGCCAGCCATCCCCAACGCAGCATGCAAGGCAGCCCCCGTGGAGACCCCGGCGAAGATGCCCTCCGACGCCAGCAGTTCGCGGGTGCGGCGCAACGCGTCCCCCGACCCCACCGAGAACCTGGTGGTCAGCACCGACTCGTCGTACAACTCAGGGATGAACCCCTCGTCCACGTTGCGCAGCCCGTACACGAGCTCCCCATACCGAGGCTCAGCGGCCACGATCTGCACCCCGGGCACGTGCTCACGCAGGTACCGCCCCACCCCCATCAGCGTGCCCGTCGTACCGAGACCGGCGACGAAATGGGTCACCGTGGGCAAATCAGCGAGGATCTCCGGACCGGTGCTCTCGTAGTGCGAGCGCCAGTTCGCCGGATTCCCGTACTGGTAGAGCATCACCCACGAGGGGTTCTCCGCCGCCAGCCCCTTGGCCACCCGGACGGCCTCGTTGGAGCCGCCAGCCGCCGGTGAGGAGATGATCTCGGCGCCCCACATCCTGAGCAGCTGCCGCCGCTCGTCGGAGGTGTTCTCCGGCATGACGCAGATCAGCTTGTACCCCTTGAGGCGCGCCGACATGGCCAGGGAGATGCCGGTGTTCCCGCTGGTCGGCTCGAGGATCGTGCAGCCGGGCGTGAGCAGGCCGTCCTTCTCCGCCTGCTCGATCATCCACAGGGCGGGCCTGTCCTTGATCGAGCCGGTGGGGTTGCGGTCCTCGAGCTTGGCCCAGATCCGCACGTCGTCCGAGGGCGACAGGCGGGGCAGGCCGACGAGGGGGGTGCGACCGACGGAGTCGATCAACGAGTCATGGCGCATGGCTAGCGCGAGCCGCCGGCCACGGCGGGCAGGACGGTGACGGTGTCGCCGTCGGCCACCGGGGTGCCGAGGCCGCCCAGGAAGCGGACGTCCTCGTCGTTGAGGTAGACGTTCACGAACCGGCGCAGGGCGCCCTTGTCGACCAGCCGGTCCTTGATGCCCGGGTGGTTGGACTCCAGGTCGGCGATCAGCTCGTCGAGCGTCGCGCCTTGGGCCTGCACGGCCTTCTCGTTGTTGGTGTACGTGCGCAGGATGGTCGGGATGCGGACCTCAATGGCCATCGCGGATCAGATCTCCTCATGTCAGATGTCAGTGCCAACGCGGCGGATATGAACGGAAATTTCCGCTCAGCGACAGTCGTAGACGACGACAGAGGGCGTGTGCGCAAAAAGGACACGCCGGATCCGCGCGGCGGCGGGGGCGGCGGTGTTCCTCATGGCGGAAAGCTTACCCCTCACCAGGGATGATCTTGACTTCCTCCTCGGTGACCACACCGTCGAGGATGCGGTACGAGCGGAACTCGTGATCATCAGGCTCGCGCGTCGAGACCAGGACATAGTGGGCGTTCGGCTCGGAAGCGTAGGTGACGTCGGTGCGCGAGGGATAGGCCTCGGTCGCGGTGTGCGAGTGGTAGATCACCACCGGCTCCTCGTCGCGGTCGTCCATCTCCCGCCACACCCTGAGCTGCTCCAGGGAGTCGAAACGGTAGAAGGTGGGCGAGCGCTCGGCGTTCTCCATCTGGACGAACCGGGACGGGACGCCGTCACGGCCCGCGATCACGCCACACGCCTCGTCGGGGTGGTCGGCCCGCGCGTGGGCCACGATCTTGTCGACAAGATCCTGCGAGATCGTCAGCATGTCCTGAGCGTACCGGGAGCTACCTTTCGCGCAGGAACTCGTCCACCTGTCCGAGCTCGTCCAGCACGTCCCCGCGCCAGAGCTCGAGCTGCCGGGCCCCCAGCCGCAGGTCGTCGACGGCGGCGCGGAGCACCGGGTGCAGGTCCACGTCGAGGTCGCGGGGGTGTTCGATCAGCTTCGACAGGTCGCGCACCAGCTCGCGCGACAGGCCACGCAGCGCCTCGGGGCGGGTACGGATCACGCGGACATACTCGGCCACGTCGAGGGGGTCGTCGAGGCCGAGGACGGTGGTGAGGAACTCCTCGTCGGTGAGCGTGGGCGTGGCAGCGGCCCGCCGTACCCGCCAGCGGCTCCTGATCTCGGAGAGGAGCACCGACAGGACGTAGAGCACCCCGATCCCGATCATGACCGCGAAGAGCACCTGGCCCACGATCTTGGCGAACTCCGTGACCAGGTAGATCAGCCCGCCGAAGACGAGCATGACCAGCAGCATCCCCGGCACCTCCCGCGCCAGGGCGCCGAGGCGGGCGACGCCGAAGCCCCTCATCCCGCGGCCCATCTCGGGCAGGGCCCTGATCATCGGGACGAGGAGATGGCCGAACCGGACGCGCTCGCCGAACAGGTCGTACCGCACGCCGTACAGGACAGCGGGCCCCCAGGTCATCACATAGACGGAGAAGACCAGCGCGGCGACCGTGCACCCCAGCGTCCACCACAGCCCGAGCCGATCCCAGAGCAGCAGGACCCCGCCGGAGGCCACCCAGCCCATCAGGATGGTCGTCGTCCAGAGCAGCGTCCTGGCCTGCCCCGTAGTGTCCGTGCCGCCCTTGTTGTCGTCGCCCACGATCTGCAGGAACCGCTTCAACCGGGTGGTGCTCGGGTAGGAGAGCGGCTCGCTCGACTGGAAGGACCAGAAGTAGCCCAGCGGGATCAGCAGCAGGAAGAGGTTGAACAGGAGCACCGCGTTCCCGCTCATCGACGCCCCCACCGCGGCCACCGACACCCCCGCCGCCCACAGCGCGGTCACCGTGATAGGCACCCGCGCCAGCACCTTGCGCGCCCGGACCAGGTGCCGTTTCTGGTGGATACGCCCCAGGTCGGCGTCCAGCAGGGCTCCCTCGTCCGAGAGCTGCCCCCGCGCCACCATGGTGACCAGCAGCCGCCTGATCGCCTCCTCGATCGTCGGCGGCAGCGGGTGGATCGCCGAGCAGTCGCGCAGCGCCGACCTGCGCAGCCATTGGCTGGTCCCGGCGAACGCGTCCTCGATGAGCTTCAGCTGCAGCTCGGGGGCGACGATCGGAACGCAGTCCAGCGCGAACTTGCGGTCGCCGATCCCGCCCTGCACCCACGCCCGCACGATGAGCTCCCCCGCCAGGTCGCGGAGACGGGCGGGCAGCCGCTCGGGTGAACCGGCCGCGACCAGCAGCTCCAGCACGTGGATGGCCTCCCGTGGCCACAGCTCATCCAAAGGTCCGGCCAGGCTCCGTTCCAGCTCGTCCAGCAGCGACGCGACGTCCTCAGGAGCGCCCGTCTGCAGCAGCGCCACGGCGGTCTCGCGCCAGCGCCCGTTGAGCGCGAGCTCACGCGCGGACAGCTCGCCGGGATGGCGGAGCACGTATTGCGTGGCGAAGTACTCCTGGACGCGCCGGTGCACGAAGGCCAGCCGGTGGTCCCGCGTCTCGATGAGGAGCCTGCTCTTCCTGACCACCTCGAGCCACTCACCCACCAGGGAGACGTCGCCCACCAGCCCGGTGTCCGGCGACCTGGCCAGGCGGAAGGCGAAGTCCTGGACGACCTCCAGCACCCGCTCGCGATCGACAGGCGGCAGTCCGGAGAACTGGGCGCGCGCGTAGTCCTCGAACAGCTCGCTCGGCCGGGCGGGCACGCTGCCGTTGGCGTTGAGGAACCTGGCCAGGAGCGACAGGTAGAGCGGGTTGCGCAGGTCGGCGGCGAACCCCAGCCTGGGGTCGCGCAGCAGCGCCTCGACCGGTTCCGGCGCGGCACCATAGCCGCGCAACAGCGCCTCCTGCTCCTCGATCTGCAGGCCGACGATCTCCAGCCGCGTCCAGTCGGGCAGCTTGGGGCCCTTGTACTCGCGGGAGGCGAGCACGCACCGCGTGGTCCCGCCGGCGATGAGCGAGGTGATGGCCTTGGCGTACGGCCGGACGTCCTCGTCGATGTTGGAGCTGCCCAGGACGGCCGGGATCTCGTCGAACGAGTCCAGCAGGAGGAGGATCCGCCCCGCGTTCAGGTCGGCGTCGAAGTGCTGGTCGAAGTAGTCGGTGAGCGCGGGCACGTCGGCGGCGTTGACCTGGCGGACGATGTAGTCGCGCAGGCTGCGCGCGGTCACCTTGTCAGCCGCGTCCTGCAGGTCGCGCAGGCTCACGCAGAGCGCGAGCGGCACGGGCGAGAACCTGCTCTCGATCGCCCGGTCGAGCTGCGCGCGGGCGTAGTGGCGCAGCGCGACGCTCTTGCCTGAGCCTGGTCCGCCCTGCAGGAGCACCCGCCTGTTGGGCTCGTGGCCGAGCGCCTTGGACAGCGAGCGCGTGCTGAAGGTGGCCAGCCCGCCACCCAGCCCGAGCAGTCCCGACCTGGTACGGCGGGGCCGGTCGAGCGCCACGATCGTGACCCGCATCTCGGCGAAGCTGTCCCGCTCCCAGCGCAGCTCCTCCTCCAGCCAGTCGAGGTTCTCCCGAAGGAGCCTGGCGATGCCGCGGCGCCGGTCGGCCTCGGCGCGCGCCGCCGGGGTGTAGCGGGCCGGTGAGAGCAGCCGCAGCCCGGAACGCACCGTTTTGAGGACGAGCGTGACGGCCTCGATGAGCGGCTTGGCGAACAGCAGGACGACCAGCGCGCCCACCACCCAGGCCGGCCACCCCTGGATCAGGTCGTAGACGGAGGGTTCCTTCACTCATGGTTAACGCGCCGCCACGGCGGCGCGTTACTACCAGAGCGCGCGTACCAGGGTGTCCTGGAGGTAAGTGAGCCAGTCGTAGGTCACGTAGGCCGGGTAGCGCGGGTCGTCCTCGGACATCGAGGCGATCTCATCGTGGATCTCCTCGGTGACCCCGAGCCTGGTGCCCAGCGCCAGCCGTACGTCGTTGAGCGACCTGAGCCACGACTGCGCCTGCTCGGGCGTCAGCTCGGCGCGGCCGGGCTTGGCGCTGTCGAGCATGGCCTGGGCGTCGGCCCGCTTGGCGTCGCGCAGCGTCGACTCGGTGTAGCGGCGGAACTCGGCGGACTGCTCCTCGTCCTGGTAGGCGGACGGGAAGAGGCGGGCGAGCACCGGGTCGGAGGGCACCTCGCTCGACCCCATGCTGAGCGCCCGTTCCAGCGGGTCGTCGCTGGTCTCGCCCGGTGCGACGAGGCCGAGCATCTGGGTGACGAGCGAGCGCAGGATGGAGACCTCCGCCGCCTCGAACTCGGCGATGACGCCGCCGCCCTTGCGGGATCGGAAACCCGAGCTCACCGGTGCCGCCTCACTTGACCGAGTCCTGCTGGAGCGTCGCCCACAAGCCGTAGGAGTGAAGAATCTGCACATCGCGTTCCATCTCTTCACGCGTGCCCGCGGACACGACGGCCTTGCCCTTGTGGTGCACGTCCATCATGAGCTTTTCGGCCTTCTCTTTCGAGTAGCCGAAGACGGTCTGGAACACGTAGGTCACGTACGACATGAGGTTGACCGGGTCGTTCCAGACGATTGTCACCCACGGCAGATCGGGCCGGACGTCCGTTGAAGGACGCTCGACGGCGATTGGAGCGGTGCTACCCACATCCCCCATCCTGCCCTACCTCGGCCGTAGTCTTCGAGTCGTGACTACCACCATGAGCACTGCGTTGCTCACAGATCACTATGAGCTGACGATGTTGCAGGCCGCGCTCCGCAGCGGGGCCGCCGAGAGGAAGGCTGTCTTCGAGGTCTTCGCCCGCCACTTGCCCGGTGGGCGGCGGTATGGGGTGGTTGCGGGCACCGGGAGAGTCCTGGACGAGCTGGAGCGCTTCCGGTTCGGAGCGGATGAACTCTCCTTTCTGCGCGCCGAAGGCATCGTGGACTCCGAGACTCTGGAGTTTCTCGCCGATTACCGATTTTCCGGACGTGTGTACGGCTATCGCGAGGGCGACCTTTACTTCCCCGCCTCCCCCATCATGGTCGTCGAGGGCACCTTCGCCGAGGCCGTCCTGCTGGAGACGCTCATCCTGTCGATCTTGAACCACGACTGCGCGATCGCCTCGGCGGCCTCCCGCATGACCAACGCGGCAGGCTCGCGCCCGCTGATCGAGATGGGCTCGCGCCGCACCCACGAGCGCGCGGCCGTGGCGGCCGCCCGCGCCGCCTACATCGCCGGGTTCTCCTCGACCTCCAACCTGATGGCGGGACGCGCCTACGGCGTCCCCACAGCCGGTACGGCGGCGCACGCCTTCACCCTGCTGCACGATTCGGAGAAGGCGGCGTTCGAGGCGCAGATCGCCTCGCTGGGGCCGGAGACCACGCTGCTCGTCGACACCTACGACGTGCCCGCGGCGGTGCGTACCGCGGTGGAGCTGGCCGGGGAGAAGCTGGGCGCGGTGCGCATCGACTCGGGCGACCTCGCGGCGGCCGCGCAGGAGGTGCGCGAGCAGCTCGACGAGCTCGGCGCGGTCAAGACCAGGATCCTGGTCACGTCCGACCTGGACGAGTACGCGATCGCCGCCCTGGCCGCCGCGCCCGTCGACGGTTACGGCGTGGGCACCTCGCTGGTCACCGGCTCGGGCGTGCCGACAGCCGCGCTGGTCTACAAGCTGGTCAGCCGCGAGACGGCGTCCGGCGCGATGGAGGCGGTGGCCAAACGCTCTGTCGGCAAGCCGTCGCGCGGCGGGCGCAAGGAGGCCTACCGCCTGCTCGACGAGCGTGGCCACATGGAGACCGAGCTCATCACCACCTCGGGCGGCCGCCCGGAGGGCGGGATCCCGCTGCTGCACGAGCTGGTCATGGACGGCGAGGTCGTCGGCAGGGAACCGCTGCGGGCGGCCAGGGAGCGGCACGCCGCGGCGGTGGCGCAGCTCCCGGCGGAGGCGCTGCAGCTGGGCCGGGGATACGCGGCCGTCCCCACCGAATTCGCCTAGGCGTAAAGTCGAAAGGTGACTACCGCGCTGATCATCGTCGACGTGCAGAACGACTTCTGCGAGGGCGGCAGCCTGCCCGTGACCGGTGGTTCAGAGGTGGCCGCCGCGATCACCAGGCACGTGGGCGAGCACGGCTACGACCACGTGGTCGCCACCCGCGACTACCACGTCGACCCCGGCGAGCACTTCTCCGCGACGCCCGACTTCGTCGCGACGTGGCCGGCGCACTGCGTGGTGGGCACGCCGGGCGCGGACTTCCACCCGGCCTTCGACGTGTCCTCCGTCGAGGAGGTGTTCAGCAAGGGCGCGCACGAGGCCGCCTACAGCGGCTTCGAGGGCGCCTCTGGCGACGGGGTGGCGCTGGCCGAGTGGCTGAACGCGCGCGGCGTGCGCGCCGTGGACGTCGTGGGCATCGCCACCGACCACTGCGTGCGCGCCACGGCGCTCGACGCCGTCAAGCACGGCTACGCCGTACGGGTGCTGCTGGGTCTGACCGCCGGGGTGGCCAAGGAGACGAC
Source organism: Nonomuraea sp. NPDC050556 (assembly GCF_044457355.1). Lineage (NCBI taxonomy): Bacteria > Bacillati > Actinomycetota > Actinomycetes > Streptosporangiales > Streptosporangiaceae > Nonomuraea > Nonomuraea sp. NPDC050556. The sequence continues at coordinate 401,886 of NZ_JBITGU010000002.1, forward strand.
GGACGCCGCGATCGCCGAGCTCACGGCCGCAGGGGCAGAGGTCGACTGAGCCCTTCTGTGTTGAGCAGCACCACGGGCCCCTCTTGCTCCTCGACGGCGCGCAGCCCGGCCAGCGCCGCTGCCCCGCACGGCCCGGCGTTCACCCCCTGAGCCGCCAGGTCCACCATGGCCCGCGCGCACTCGTCCTCGCCGACCGCGACGGCGGCGTCCAGACCGCCGCGCAGGTACGGCCAGGCCAGGCTGGACGGCGTGCCGCAGTTGAGCCCGTCCATCATGGTCGCCCCGGTCTCGATGGCGCCCAGCTCGCGCCGCCGCAGGCTGGCCAGCACGCACGCGGCGCTGAGCGGCTCGACGCCGAGCAGCGAGACGCGGCTGCCCCTCCCCCGGTAGTGGGTGACGGCCGCCTGGGCCAGCGAGCCGACGCCCATGGGCACGACCACCGTGGCGGGCTCGCCGTCGAGCTGCTCGTCGAGCTCGGCGAACAGGGTGGCGTAGCCGTCCACGATCCAGCCGGGAATCTCCTCGTAGCCGGGCCACGCGGTGTCCTGGACCAGCAGCCCGTCCGCCGCCGCCGCCATGCGCACGGCCTCGTCGTAGGTCCCGTCGACCACCTTCAGCGTCGCGCCTTCGGCCTCGATGCGGGCGGCGGCCTCAGGGGCGACCTCGGCCGGCAGGTAGACCTCGGCGTCCAGCCCGAGCATGGCGGCCATGCGCGCCACGGCCCGCCCGTGGTTGCCGTCCGTCGCGGTCACCAGGCGCGGGCCGCCGGCGAGCCGCGCCTTGAGGTCTGACATGTCCGCCGCTCCCCCGACGTGTCGCGACAGGAGGCGGAAGGTCGCCCAGGAGGCGCCGAGCATCTTGAAGGCGCCCAGCCCGAACCGCTGGGACTCGTCCTTGACGAACACCTGGCCGGGCAGCTCGATCAGGGGCGTCGGCGCGTAACCGGGCAGCCCCCGGTGGAACGCGCGCGCGTCGCCGGACGCCGGAGCGCAGGTCCACTCCCGGGCCTCGGGCCGCAGATATCCATCCATGTCCCTCACTCTGGCCCACTACCATCATGAAGAAAAGCAGCGTCTTCCGATGATTAATCATCAGAAATAGTGATGGGTAACATGCTGGATCTCCACCGGCTCAGGCTCCTGCGCGAGCTCAAGCACCGCGGCACCATCGCCGCCGTCGCCGCCGCGCTCTCCTACAGCCCCTCCGCGGTCTCCCAGCAGCTCAGCAAGCTGGAGAGCGAGGTGGGCGCCCGGCTGCTCGAACCGGTCGGCCGCCAGGTCAGGCTCACCGCCCAGGCCGAGATCCTCGTCGCGCACGCCGAGGCGATCCTGCAGCGCGTCGAGCAGGCCGAGGCCGACGTCGCCGCGTCGGTCACCGGCATCACCGGGACCCTGCGGGTCGCCGCGTTCCAGACCGCGATGATCTCCCTCGTCCCGACCGCGCTGCGGCTGCTGCGTGCCGCCCATCCGGCGCTGCGGGTGGAGGTCGCGCAGGCCGAGCCGGAGACGTCGCTGCCCGCGCTGCTCGCCCGCGACGTCGATCTGGCGATCACCGAGGAATATCCGGGGCACCCGGCGTTCCAGCATCCGGGGCTCGAACGTCACGAACTGCACGAGGACCCCATCCGGCTGGCCGCCGACGCGCCGCTCCACGAGCTCTCCGACCGGCCGTGGATCATGGAGCCCGCGGGCTCGGCGGCGCGGCTCTGGGCCGTGGGGCTCTGCCGTACCGCCGGGTTCGAGCCCGACGTGCTGTTCGACTCGGCCGACCTGCTGGTGCACGTCAGGTTCGCCGAGGAGGGGCACGCGGTCGCACTCCTGCCCGACCTCGTCTGGCACGGCCGTACGCCGACGGTCGCGCTCCGCGGGCTGGGGGCGAGCCGCGCCCTCTACGTGTCGTCGCGCAGCGGCGCGGCGCGGCACCCGGCCGTCCAGGCGTGCCGTACGGCGTTGCGCGAGGCCATCACAGGGTGAGCTCAGGGCTGGTTCAGGGACCTCCCTGAGGCCGCACAGCCGCGCTTCCTGGAGAGTTGGGCGCTATGAGAAGAATGTTGATGGTCGCCGGACTGCTGGGAATCGCCGCCGTGTCGACGGGGTGCGGCTTCGTGGGCGCGCAGCAGACCGAGAACGCCTCCTACGACGTCACGGACAAGGTCACCGCCCTCAGGATCGAGTCGGACTCTGGCGGCGTCGAGGTGGTCGAGTCCGACCGCACCGGGATCCGCGTGAGCGAGAAGCTCACCTTCCGCAAGAACAAGCCCGAGCCCACGCACAAGGTGAGCGGCGACACGCTGGAGCTGAAGTACACCTGCCCCGGCGTCGGCTTCGGGATCGGCGCGGGGTGCGAGGTGGCCTACCGGGTCGAGGTGCCGCGCGGGCTGCGCGTCGAGGTGACCTCGGACTCCGGGCCCGTGATGCTCAAGGCGCTGTCCGGCGACGTCGAGGCGACCAGCGATTCTGGCACCATCGACGCCTCCGGCCTGAGCGGCAAGCGGGTCTTCGGCAAGAGCAACTCGGGCGAGCTGGAGTTCGCCTTCGCCGCGCAGCCCGACAAGCTCGACCTGTCCAACGACTCCGGCGAGACGACCGTGCGGGTCCCCAAGGGCGCCTACAAGGTCACCGCCACCACCGACTCGGGCTCCAAGAGCATCGACGTGGCCAGCGATCCGTCGGCCACGCACACGATCACCCTCGACAGCGACTCGGGCGGCATCAAGGTCTCGGAAGTCTGATCACGAGGTCATGTGATATTCAAGACGTAGAGAACTCTCCGCGTGTGCACTAACACGGAGAGTTACCAGTCTCTTCGTCGCACCTGAGGTCGTTTGATGCTCGCGTTCGCTCTGGGTCTCGCCTGGCTCGTCCTCGGTCCGCTGGCCCTGTGGGTCGTCGTGCGTGGCCGCAACCCCGCCCGCGTGGGAGCCGTGCTCACCCTGGCCCTGCTCGAGGCCGGCACCATCTGGCTCAACGACAACCGCCAGGCCGCGCCGCCGGTCATGGCGGTCGCCTCGCACGTGGTCGCCGCACCCGCACCGGTCTCCTGCGCCGAGCGCATCCCCGTCCCCGAGCGGGCGCGGATGGGCGCACACCACGACAGCCTGACGCTGTCGTGGGCGGCTGCGCCGCAGGAGTGCGGAACGGCGAAGGTGGTGCTGCGGCACAAGGGCGCCAAGATCCGCGTCTGGATCCACGAGGGGCCGCTCAAGGGCGTCCACTCGGGCGTCAGGACGCTTCCCGTGCACGTCGCCGACGGTACGGCCAGCCTCAGGGTCTCCCTCGACCTGCCGTCCCGCCCGCGCTACCTGCCCATCGACGGCCGATCCGGGCACAAGATCCCCAGCGCCTAGCGCAACGCCTCCACCGGTTCCAGGCGCGCCGCCCTGAGCGACGGGTAGAGGCCGGCCAGCAGCCCGACCACGGCGCCCGCCACCGGCGCCGCCAGGGCCAGCCGTACGTCGAGGACGGGCGTCCACTGCCTGACCGCCGATACGGCCACGACGGCCACCGTGCCGACGCTGGCCCCGATGACGCCGCCGGTCAGCCCGATCAGGCTCGACTCCAGCAGGAACTGCGCGGCGATGTGCCGCCTGGCAGCGCCGAGCGCCCGGCGCAGGCCGATCTCGGTGATCCGTTCCATGACGGTGACCAGCGTGACGTTGGCGATGCCCACCGCACCGACCACCAGCGAGACCAGGCCCAGGACCAGGAAGAGGCCGTTGACGTCGTCCTGGACGCCGTCGCGCGCCCGCTTCGGCGTCGGCGGCGCGATGACCTGCAGCTCGTCCGCGTGGTTGGGCGCCAGCGCGCTCGGCGCCTGCTTGGCGATCAGTTCGGCGGCCCCGAGGCTGGTGTTGATCAGCACCCGGGTCACGTCGGCGAGGCCGAAGTCGGCGCCGAGCGTGGGCGGGACGATCACCGCGCTCGCCAGCACCTGCTCGCGGCCGAGCGCGCCCAGGATGCCGATCACCGTGTAGGCGCGTCCGCCGATGAAGACGGCGGGGGCGTTGTCCAGCCTGGTGATGCCCAGCATCTTGGCCGCCTGCTCGCCGAGCACCACGACCGCGTCGCGGCGGCGCAGGTTGCCCTCGTCGTAGAAGCGGCCGTGCAGCATCTTCCCGCGGGCGGTGGACGGCAGGCTCGTGCCCGCGGCGATGACCGCGAGCGTCTGGTCGGTGACCCGGGTGGGGTCGATCAGCGTGTTGGCGGTCACCGACTGGTTGGAGCTCTTGTCCGACTGCGCCAGCGGCGTGACCGAGCGCACGCCGCGCAGCCTGGTCAGGTTGTCCGCGTCCGCCCAGCTCACCAGGGCCGGGCCGTCCTCGTTGGGCGGCACCTCCACGGTGAGCGAGGTGGCGGTGAGCTCGTCGAAGCGGCCGACGATCTGGTTGCCCGCGGTCGCCGCGATGCCCAGCGTGATCACCAGGGTGGCGATGCCGAGTACGGTCCCCAGCGTGGTGAGCGCCGAGCGCACCGGGCGGGCCAGCACCCCGGCGAGGGATTCGTTCCACAGGTCAAGCGGCTTCACTGAGCACCCCGTCGGTGATCCTGACGCGGCGGCGCGCGCGGGAGCTGACCTCGTGCTCGTGGGTGATCACCAGGATGGTCAGTCCCTGCTTCTGGAGGTCGTCGAACAGGTCCAGGACGGCGGCGGTGTTGCTGGTGTCGAGGTTGCCCGTGGGCTCGTCGCAGAGCAGCAGGGACGGCTCGCCCATGAGCGCGCGGGCGATGGCGACGCGCTGACGCTCCCCGCCGGACAGGCGGTCGGGCAGGAAGCCCACCCGGTGCGACATGCCGACCTTGTCCAGCATGGCCAGGGCTCGCCGGCGCCTGTCCTTCCGCTGGTGCCCGCCGTACACCTCGGCGAGCATCACGTTCTCCACCACCGTCCTGTGCGGGAGCAGGTGGAAGGACTGGAAGACGAAGCCGATCTTCTCGCCGCGCAGCCTGGTCCTCTGGCCGTCCTTGAGCTTGCTGGTCTCGATGCCGTCGAGCAGGTAGGCCCCGCTCGTCGGGCGGTCGAGCAGGCCCAGGGTGTTGAGCAGGGTGGACTTGCCCGAGCCAGACGGGCCGACGATGGCGAGATAGTCGCCGCGGCCGACTTCCAGCGAGATGTCCGCCAGCGCGCGCACCGGCGGGTCGGCGGGGAACTCCCTGCACACCTCGCGCAGCTCGATGACCGGGTCAGGCATTGTCGATCACCACCAGGTCGCCCTCCTTGATCGGCCCGGTGACCTCGACGTTGCCGTCGGCGGTCAGCCCGGTGCGCACCTCGACCGACTTGGTCTTGTCCGGCGCGACCTCGATCTGGACGCGTGGCTTGCCGTCCGCCGAGGTGACGATCGCGGCCACCGGGACGGTCAGCACCTCACCGTCCGTCGCGCCGATCGAGACGCGGACGGTGACGTTGGAGCCGACGAGCTTGTCCATGCCCTTCGTCTCGGACGGGGTGAGCACCACCGGCGCGGAGCCCGACTTGCTCGCGCCGACCGAGGTGAGGGTGGCGGGGAACTTCTTGCCGTTCGCGGTCTCGATGACCGCTTCCGCGCCCTTGCGCAGCAGCGTGGCCTCCTTGTCCTCCACCGAGCCCTCCACGGCGAAGGAGGAGCTGGTGACCGTACCGACCTTGCCGGTGACCAGGTCGCCCGCCTTCACCGACACCGAGTCGAGGCGGGACGGGAGCTTGGGCAGGAAGACCAGCTCGCCAGGGGGTACGGAGGTTCCGTACGTCTTGAGGTACTCGGCCAGGATGTCCCTCGCTGAGGCGAGCTTCGCCTTGCCGTTGGTGACCTTGAGCCGCAGCGGGGACAGCTGCTTGGCCTGGCGCAGCGCCTGCTCGGCGGTGACGACGGCGTCCTGGGCGGCGCGCACGCTCTTGCGCAGCTCCTCCAGCCGCTTCTCCCTGGCCTCGGCCGCCTGGCCGGAGTAGGAGGCCAGCGCCTGGCGGGCCGCGGCGAGGTTCTGCCTGGCGTTGCCGACCTTGAGCTGCAGCAGGCTCTTGTCGGTGTCCGTCGACGCGCTGAGCGCCTGCTCGGCGGCCAGCAGTTCCTCCTCCGCCGACCGTACGGCCCGCTCCAGCTCCTGCACCCTGGTCGCGTCCTCCGGGGTCGTCTCCTGGTCCTCGGCGAGCTCCAGGGCGCCCTCGGCGGAACGCAGGTCCTGCTTGGCGTTGTCGAGCTTGAGCTTCAGCGGCAGCACGTCCTTGCCGTTGTCGAGCGCCTTGCTGTCGGCGGACAGGCCCTCCTGGGCGGCCTGGACGGCCTGCTTGAGCTGCTCCAGCGTCTGCCTGGCGGTCAGGTCGGGCTCCTGGGCGCGGTAGCCGAGCTTGGCGTACCAGCGTTTGACGGCGCTCGCCGTGGCCGCGTCGAAGACGCCCGTCGCCTTCGTGTGGAGGGCGCGCTGGAGCTGTTTCACGTCCGCGCCGGAGACGCCGGGCGACAGGGTCCTGTGCATCGGGACCTTGCCCTGGAGGACCAGGACGGGTCGGCCGTTCACCTCCATCAGCACCTTGTTCGCCTTGATGCGGCCCTTGCGCGGGGCCCTGGTGACGCGCTGGTTGACGGCGGTGCCGCCGACCACGCCGCCGAGGAACAGCGGCAGCGGCGAGCCGTACGCCAGCTCTCCGTTGACGGTGACCGTACTGACCAGCTTCTGCTTCTTGACCGGTACGGTCACCAGCGAGGCCTTCGGCGGTGTGCGCGAGGCTGCCTCGTCGGCGGGGGAACGCAGCTTCGTGCCCACCGCCCAGCCCGCTCCTGCCACCACCACGACACCCGCCACGACGCCGCTCAGGACCTTTTTCGGGGACTTCATGCCATGTCACCGAAGCCGTAGTCGCGGTAGACGCGCCTGTTGATCTCGCCCTCCTTCGGCAGGAAGACGGGGTAGAACGCCTTGCCGCACTCCAGGTCGTCGAGGGCTGCCTTGACCTCCTTGGCGAGGTACGGCCTGGCCTTTTCCGGGCTGATGTCGAGGGTCATGACGGCGGCGGCGTTGCCGGAGGTGCTCTCCTTGGACTCGATCTTGGCTACGCGCCGCATCTCCTCGCTGAACTGGGTGCGCAGCGCTTCGGCGACGGCTGTGGGTTGGGACTCGTCGACGCGGTAGCCCTTGGACTTGAGGCAGCTCGCCATGGTCGCGGCCAGTTCTACCAGGTGGGGGTCGCCGTTGAGCTCGCGCTTCCTGGTCTGCTCTACGGCCTTCCGCGCTTGGTCGTAGTGGTCGAACATCCCCTTGACCTGCTTGTGGTAGACCTCCTTGACCGCCTGGGCGTAGCAGGTCTCACCGGCGTCGTCATAGGCTTTCTGCTGCCCCTTGGGAAGTCCCTCACGGATCTTCCAGTTGGGATCGGCGTTCTCGTCGTCGACGCGGATGGCCCGCGCACCAAACTTGTCCGGAAATATCAGCGGAGAGTAGACGCCGAAGCCATATTTACCGCGATACTCCTTCATCGCGGCATAGTCCCCCGTGGCCTGCTTGAGATCGTCTTCCGAGCGCGTGAACCCCTGGAAGACGTGGGCCACGTATTTGAAGCCCTTCTGCTTCATGCAGTCCGCACGCACCGCCTCGACCCGCTGCTGCTGCGCCTTGGCATCGACGGTGGGGGACGTTTGGGGCGCTTTCTGTGTTGCCCCGCAGGCGGCAAGGAGCGGAACGCAGCAGGCGGCGAGCAGGGCGAATCTTCTGAACATCAGGTGGTCTCCAGGTCATGGGAGATCAACACCTCCCGACGAGCAGGCCGATCCTGCTGCCCGAAACCTGAAGACACCCTGAAGACACCCAAACCCATCTTCAGGTTCGTTCCCTGGAGTGCTCCGGGCTTCCCACCCTCCGCCCGCCACTGCGGCTGAGCACCTCCGGCAGTCTGTCCTCACGTGGTGACGGATCCAACCGCTGGATATGGCAGCGCCCACCCTTAACTCTTAGGAAAGTTTCTTGTGAGTTAAAGGGCAGGCGCTGCCCCGTTCAGGTTCTCGTCAGTACGTCAGTTACACGGGTTTCCGTTGAGCGTGCAGTTCAGGGGGCCGGGGAAGTTGCCCGGTGAGCCGACCAGGCCGAAGCGGGCCGTCGCGCCGGGGTTCAACGGGCCAGCCCAGCTCTTACTGGTGAACGTGTAATGGTCGCCACTCCGCACCATGTCCGCGTCCCACGCCGACGTGATCGCGAAGCCCGCCGGGACGTCGAACTCGACCTTCCACGCCGGCAACACCACCAGCCCGGCCTTGACCGTCACGCCCCCTTCCCAGCCACTCCCCCAGTCGCCCGTCTTCGCGAACGTCGCCGTCGCGCCATTGCCGTTGTTCTTGGCGACCGTCCACGCCAGGGTCTGCGTCAGATCCTGCTTGTATGCGGTGTTCCGTACGAACGACGTCGGATCCGTCACCGTCAGCTTCAGGGCGAACGTGTCCTTACCCACCCCAGCCAGGTCAGCGGGCGTCAGCGTCCGCTTGCCGTTCCACGCCGCCACCGGCTGCCCGTCGGCCGTCCACTCCACGGTGAGCGCCTGGTCGGTCGTCTTCACCACGAGCGGCTGCGCCGGGTTGTGCGTCTGCCCGGCCGGCGTGGACACCGAGTCCACCGGCCTGGTCGCCGAGTAGAACGACTGGACCATCTTCTCCCTGTTGACCAGGCTGAACTGCTGCCCCAGGCTGCGCATCAGCGAGTTGTCGCTGGGCCGGTAGATGCCCTTCCTGCTGTACTTGCCGCCCTCGAAGGCGCCGATCACGCCCCCGTCCGGGGTCGGCTCGCCCAGCCACGGCTGCCACTTGGCGCCCGCCGCGTTGATCGTGACGTTGGCCTCGACCGGCTCGTCACCGACGTACACCTCGGGGCCGTCGTAGTCGTACTCGTCGGCCAGCCTGCCCTGCGAGTGGCCGAGCTCGTGGAGCACGGTCTCGGTCGCGGAGACGTTGCGGGAGAAGGTGCCGATCCTGTCGTATCCGACACCTCCGTACTTCGTGCTGTTGGCCATCACCAGCAACTGGTCGGCCTGCGGGAGCAACGCCGTGGCGTACTGCCAGACGGCGGTGGTGTCCACGCACAGCGCGCGCTCGGTCCCGCCACCGCCGCAGAAGAAGGCGGCGCCGAGCGGGGTGTTCTTCTTGACGTCCGCCGTCGGGTCGCCGCTGACGCCGGACTCCGGCGAGTCGATCTCGATGCGCCAGATGTTGAAGAGCTTTCTATAGGTCTTGTACGGCTCGCGTTCGGTGATCGCGGCGACGGCGCGGTCGGTTTCTGTGGCGAAGTCGGTCTGCTGGTCGGCGGTGAAGCCGTCGCCGAGGATGACGAGGTCGATGCGGTTCTCGCTGGGGCCGTTGATCTCGACCGGCTTGAGCCGGGAGGGGGCGGCGGCGAGGGACCTGACCTTGGGCTGGGTCTCTGGCTTGACGGTCAGACGTTGGATCGTTCCGTCGGGGTTGAAGACTTCGTGCGGGGTTTCAATCTTGGGCTCGGCGATGGCCGGGACGGTCGCCGTGAGGACGGCGGTGGCGCTGGCGAGAATGAGTGCGGCGGCAGTTAACGCGCGCAACTTCAACGATCCTCCAGGTTTCGAGCACGGAGGATGAGACCAGGGAGATGGCCCCCGATTCCAGATTTTTCCTGGAACGTCCCACCCCTGTTGATCATCGTATCGACACAACCCCGAAAGATGATCTACGCCCCCATGAACTCTCCGCGACCCGGAGATGACATACGCTCCAGCCCCAGCCAGGTGGTCACCTCGACGTCCAACAAGGCCTCTTCAACGACGGTTGGCGCGATTCAACCTCCCGAAAGGTTGTGAGGCCGTTTCGTGGGCGGGAGGCTTCCGGAGAAGGCGAGTCCACATCCTGACGGAAGGTGTTCCGTGACCACGGCGTTCGCGTGAGCGCGTATCGCCGCCTCCCACGATCTGGCGGCAAAGAAAACTGGTGGAGGCGGCCTACGCCGAGTCACGACCCCTGGGCCGCTGGTGGCAGCATCCGGGCGCTAGGTGTGCAGTCAACCGCCAGCACGATCCGTCGATCGGTGGCTCACGGCAGGGGACACGAACCTACGCGGTCGGTCACTGCCAGAGGTGCTCAGCCACCGCGGGAGCAGGGGCGGGCGGTGGGCGGGCAGCCGCTTCATCGACGTCGGGTTGATGGTGGGGGTAAGACGTCTTGTCAAAAGGCGTTGGGTGGGTTCTACTGCGCGGCGTGGAGTTCTCGATCCTCGGAACCGTCCGCGTCTCCTCCGCCGATGGCCCCGTCCGGCTGAGCAACAAGCAGCGCGCCCTCATCAGCGCACTCCTCCTGCACCCCAACACCACCCTCTCCATGGACCGTCTCATCACTGCCATCTGGGACGACCCACCCACCTCCGCCGCCGCGAACATCCAGACCTACGTCTCCCAGCTCCGCCGTGCCCTCCGCCCCACCTCCCTCCACCTGCGCACCGACGGCCACGGGTACCGCTGCGACCTCCCCGCCGACCAGCTGGACCTCATGACGTTCGAAGCCCTCGTACGGCAGGCCAGAACCGCACGCAGGCACGGCGACCTCGACAAGGCGGAACGCGACTACGCCACCGCCGTACGCCTCTGGCGAGGCAGCCCCGCCGAGGACGCCAGGCTGACGGGCGCCATGACCCCTCGCGTCGCCGAGCTGGAAGAGCAGCTCGGCGCAGCCAGGTCAGAGTGGATCGACGTCCGCCTGGTCCTGGGCAGGGAGAACCTGGTCCCCGAGCTGCGCGCCCTGGTCGCCGTGCACCCGCTGCGCGAGCAACTCTGGGCCCAGCTCATGCTCGCCCTGCACCGGGACGGCCGCCGCGACGAGGCGCTCGACGCGTTCAGGAAAGCGCGCACCCTGCTGGTCGCCGAGCTGGGCGTGGAGCCGGGCAGCGAGCTGACCCGCCTGCACGAGGCCCTGCTCGCCGGCGACCCGCCCGCGCCCACCGAGCACGAGCAGGGCAGGCCGACGATCTGCCAGTTGCCTGGTGACGTCGCCGACTTCGTGGGCCGCGCCGACGAGCTGGCCACCCTGCTCCCCCTCTTCAGCCCCCGGGGCGACCGGTCAAGCCCGCCTATAGCCGTTATTTCCGGCATTCCGGGGGTGGGGAAGACGACGCTGGCCGTACATCTGGCTCATCGGCTGCGCGGCGACTACCCGGACGCCCAGCTGTTCGTGCGGGCCAACAGGGACCCGGCCGACCTCCTGACCGAGCTGCTGCGTTCGCTCGGCGTGGACGGCGCGCTGATCACCGGCTCCGTCGAGGACCGCGCCAGGCTGCTGCGCCAGCGCCTCGCCGACCAGGCGGTGCTGATCGTGCTCGACGACGCGGACGAGACCGGCCTGCGCCACCTCCTTCCCGGCACCGCGCGCAGCGGCGTCGTGGTGACCTCGCGCGCCCGCATCCCCGACCTGGAGGGCGCGCTGCAGCTCGTCCTGGAGCCGCCGGACGACGAGGACGCCCGGTTGCTCCTGGAACGCGTCGCGGGCGTGGAGCGGATCAGGTCGGCGGGCGCGGCCGTCGAGGCGATCCTGCGGTCGTGCGGACGGCTGCCGCTGGCCGTACGGGCCGCCGGGGCCCGGCTGGCGACGCGGCCGCTGTGGCCGGTCGGCGAGTTCGCGTCGAGGCTGGCCGACCGGCGCCTCGACGAGCTGGTGGTGGGCGGGATCGACGTGCGGGCGTCGTTCGAACCGAGTTATGCCGCGCTGCCCGACGCGGCCAGGCGCGGGTTCCGCCTGCTCAGCCTCACCGGCGAAGGGAGCGCGCGCTGGTCGGCCGCCGCGCTGCTCCAGCTCACCGAGCTGGAGGCGGACTCCGTGCTCGAGACGCTGGTCGCCAGGGGCATGCTGCTGTCCACCGAGATCGACGTGGCCGGGCAGCCGCGTTACCGCCTGCACGACCTCATGCGGGTCTACGCCACCGAGCGGGCCGTGGACGAGGAGAGCGAGGCGGCCAGGCGGGCCGCGTTACGCAGCCAGGTCGCCGCGTGCCTGGTCAGGGCGCGCGAGGCGACCCGGGCGCTGCCGATCGCCATGGCTCCGCCGTACCCGGGAGGGTGGTCGGAGAGTCCGGGGGTCAAGGAGAGCGTCACGTGGCTGGCGGCCGAGCAGGACACGCTCGTGACGGCCGTGCGTACGGCGGTGCGCCTGGGTGACACGGCCACGGCTGCGGAGCTCGCGCATCATCTGTCCAGGTTCCTGACCATGGAGGGCTTCCTCGACGAGGCCGAGCGGGTGCAGCGGGTCGTGATCGACGCGACCGGCGACGAGCGTACGGCGTTGCGCGCCAGGCTGCTGCTCCTGCACGCCACCACGTGCAGGGGCAGGTTCGCCGAGGCGGAGCGCGAGGCGGGCGAGCTGCTGGGCGAGCTCGAACGCGTCGGCGACGCGCACGGCGCGGCGTACGCGCTGCTCACCCGCGCCGCGTGCCGTCACGGGGAGGGCGACCTCGCCGGCGCGCTCGCCGACGCCCGGCGCGCCGTCCCGATCCTGACGTCGTACGGCGACGCCGACGGCGTCAGTCACGCCTGGACCTGGCCGGTGTGGATCCACCTCGACGAGGGCGACTACGAGGAGGCGGCGCGCATCTGCCTGGAGCGGCTGCACGTGACGCGCAAGGACGACCACGAGGCCAGGGCCGACCTGCTGCGCGCCCTCGGCACCGCCCGCTATCTGCAGGGCGACGCCGCCCAGGCGGTCGAGTGCTACACCGAGAGCCTGCGGCTGTGGCAGCCGACGGGCAGCCGCATGGCGGTGGGCAAGGTGCTGCGCCGGTTGGGCGAGGCGCTGGGCGCTCTGGACAGGTTCGCCGAGGCGGCCGCTGCTCTCTCCGAGGCAGCGCGCCTGTTCAGCTCCTGCGGTGACGAGCTGGGCCGGGCGCTGGCCGGGCACGCTCTGGCCACCGTACGGCTGCGCCAGGGGCGCGCGCAGGAGGCGCGGGCCGGATTGCTCGCCGTACTCGAACAGCTCGGTCCGGACGGTCCCGTACTGTGGCGCGCGCGGGCGCTCAGGGATCTCGGCCTGGCCCATGCCTCGCTGGGGGACGCCGGGAGCGCGCGCACGGCGTGGGAACGCTCACACGAGCTGTTCGGCCCGTCGCAGGAAGGCGACCAGGTCGCCGCGTACCTCACTCGACCACCCGGATGACGACCGGCGTGCCGTCCAGCCCCGCCTGCCTGTACGCCCGCCTGGCCTGGCCGGGCGTCGCCCCCTCTGCGACGGGAACGCCCTGCGACAGCGCCACCCACGCGCCGGGAACCGTGGCAGGAACGGCGGTGAGGCTCTGGTCGACCTCGAACCGTACCGGCGCGTGGGTGCGTGCCGCCTTCCATCGCCGCCAGAACAGCCACTGCGCCACGATCAGCGGGCCGAGGATCGACAGCAGCGGAACGGGTCCGCCACCGGCGAGCACGAAGCCCGTGGAGATCACGATCAGGGCACCCGCCAGCCCGGCCGCCCACCACGCCGCGCGCCTGCCGTACGCGCGCAGGGCCACCAGGGGCCACAGCGCGAGCATCAGGCAGTCGCCCAGCCCGGTGAAGGAGGGGTCCTGGCCGTAGCGGGTGGCCATCATCGGTGCGAAGGGCAGCCCGTCGAGGCGGGCGACGAAGTCACTGGTGAGCGAGGTCAGCCCGGTGGCCAGCGTGTCGTAGACGGTGAGCGCCGCGGCCAGGGCGGCCACCTGGGCGGGCGTCATCGCGACCTGCACCCACATGTTCACCGCGCCGACGACCAGGGTGACCAGGACGAGGTCGTTCAGGACGAGCAGCGCGAGATCCCAGCCGAGGAAATACGCGCCGATGTCGGCGGCGCACACGGCGACAGCGGTCACCGCGGCGGCCCGTCCACCGATCACCGGCGCGAGCGTGAGCTGGACGACCGTGAACATCATCAGTCCGAAGATCGTCACCACGAGCGGCACGGGAATGTTCAGATAGACGAACGGCATGGCCACCAGCACGACGACCATGACGGCGATGTCGGCCCCGACGAACTTGCCCACCGGCGGCCTGGCCATGGTGAACCTGCTCAGGTAGAAGGCGGCCAGCGCCACCGTCACGACCAGCAGCGCGTTGAGCGCGAGCGCGTAGGGGATCATCGCGGCCGCTCGAAGGAATGCTCGATCAGGTCGGCTCGGACGTGGCACGGCGCTGGCAGCTCCTCCGGGCCCTCGACCAGCACCACCCCGGTGGACAACCGCTCTTCCAGCCGTACGGCCAGCGCCCTGTCCTTCTTGTCCGCCACCACGTACAGGACGCCGCCGTCGAGCGCGTAGCGGGAGGGCAGCGGCAGGTCGCGCTCCGCCTGGAGGGCGTCGAGGATGTCGCGGGTGGTCAGCCCCTGGTCGCCGACCATCCTGCCGAGGATGCGGGAGGTGGCGGGGATCGCCGCCCGCGCGCACTCCGGCGGCTCGGAGAGCACCCTGACCAGGTCGCCCGTCACGTACCGCAGCAGGAGCGTGGTGTCGCGGAACGCCGACCACGGCGTCACGACGAGCACGCCGATCGCGCCCGCCTCGGCGGGTTCCATCGTGACGGGGTCCAGGACCTCGACCATCCCCTGGTCGGCGGGCATATGCAGGTGGCCGTCCGCGCACACCTCGCCGCTGACCGGCGCGATCTCCGTCATGGAGTACCCGTCGTGCACCGGGGCGCCGAACATCTCCTCGGCGCGCCCCCGCAGGGCGTCGGTGAGCACTTCGCCGCCCGACCAGACCTCCTCCAGGCAGAAGTCACGCGGCGACCAGCCGCCCCGCTCGGCCTCCTGGACCAACGCGCCCAGGTACGAGGCGTTCAGGTTCAGGTGGGTGATCTGCGGGCGCCTGCCCGGCACGTGCAACGGCGTGGCCAGCCGGTCGAGCGCCACGGCGGGGTCGACGATGCCGAGGTTGACGAAGGCGGCGCCCGTCCTCGTCACGCCGCGCTCGGCGATGACCTGGGCGATAGAGCGGGAGCTGACCGCATTTGCCCAGATGTGGTCCGTACGGAGGCCACCGGACATCATCAGCGACAGCGCGGCCATCGCCGACATCAGCTCCAGCTCGTAGGCGGAGAACCACACCATCGTGGGCGCGCCCGTCGTGCCGGTGGTGTAGGCCAGGAGGGCCGGTTTGGCCAGGTCAGAGACGAAGGCGGACGGCATGCCGCGCAGCGCCTCCTTGCGGGTGGGCGGGATGATCCCGTCGTCCTTCAGGAGGTGGCGGTAGTAGGGCGTCTCTGTGGCGGCGTGCCGTACGGTCTGCTTGAGCCTGCGCCTGGTGAGGTCCTCCTGGATCTCGGGGTCGGTGGCGGCGAGCAGGTCGTCGGCGCCCTCGCCTGGGGAGCCGAACTGTTCCATGGTGGCGCGCATGTCGTCGACCAGGGCCGAGACGTCTTTGAGGCGGAACCGGCGCCCGGAGATCATCGACCAGGCGTAGCCGAGCTGGCGTACCGCGGTGCCGAACAACCTGCGTCCTTTCCGTCCGTTTCCAGCCGTGCCCCCGGGGGCTGCGATCCCCGGGGGCGTGTCGCGGCGGGTCAGCCGCTGTGGACGAAGACGGCGGTGGACAGGGCGCTGACGGCGAACTTGGCGTAACGACGCACGGTCTTGACCATCGGGATCTCCTTCGGTCCAGGCAGGCACTGGTCGCACCCGCTGCCCCCCACGATGAGATCGCCCCCTACAACATCACTACAAACCCCATACAATCGCCGCTATCTTCTGGCGGCGCTCCTGCGAGGCCCCGCAATACCGCCCTCCTCTCGCCAGAGGATCTCGGGGAGGAGCTCACGCTCCACGGATCCCACACACGGGGTCTGCTGAGTCCCGCCTTCACCCATGACAAGGCGTGTGCCGCTGCCGTGAAGCGCGTCAGGCATCGTGAGTGGGAACCGCGCCACGATCGCCGACATGGAACGCGCGACCCAGGCCGTGGTGCGCCACTGGACCAAGATCACGGTCAGGACGGAGGGCACCAAGACGGCCGCCGAGGCGGCTGTGACGAGACACTTTCCCGCCGAACCCAGCCAGTTTCGTTCCGGCGCGAATTCTCGGATCGCGTCGTGCGTGCTCGTTGGATCCCCCGCCAGTCACGCCCGCAGCCCCTTATATGCCACCACGCGCGGCCGGTCGCTGCCAGAGGTCGCCAGTCACAGCAGGACCAGGAGTGGGCGGGGCTTAGGAAGGTTGTTGGGTCAGCGGCGGCTGGTGGCCCATTGGCGGATCTTGTCGATGCGCTCCTGCACCTGCTCAGCCGTAGCCTGGGCGATCGGGGGGCCGCCGCAGGCTCGGCGGAGCTCGGAGTGGATCACGCCGTGTGGCTGCCCCGTGCGGTGGTTCCACGCGCCGACCAGGCCGTTGAGCTCCTTGCGCAGCTCCGCCATCTGCTCGTGCGGCGCCAGCGCCGCCGGTTCCGCCTTCGGGGCCTTGCGGCGGGCCGCCTGCTGGTCGGCCTGGCGTTTGCGGAGCAGTGAGGCCACCTGGTCCGGCTCCAGCAACCCGGGCAGCCCCAGGAAGTCCTCCTCCTCGGCCGAGCCGATCTCGGCGCCCGTGCCGAACTCGCCGCCGTCGAAGAGCACCCGGTCGAAGGTGGCCGTGGCCTCCATCGTCTCGAACGGCAGCTCGTCGCCCAGGACGTCGGGGTTGTCCTTCTTGCGGTTCGCGTTCTCCAGGAGGCTGTCGTCGAGCCCGTCGTCCTGCTGCCGCTTGTTGAGCACGTGGTCGCGCTCGAGCTCCATCTCGTTGGCCAGCCCCATGAGGGTGGGCACCGAGGGCAGGAACACCGAGGCCATCTCGCCGCGCTTGCGCGCACGCACGAAACGGCCGACGGCCTGGGCGAAGAAGAGCGGGGTCGAGGTGGAGGTGGCGTAGACGCCCACGCACAGGCGCGGGATGTCGACGCCTTCCGAGACCATGCGGACGGCGATCAGCCACCGGTGCTCGGAGGCCGCGAAGTCCTTGATCTTCTTGGACGCCCCTGGGTCGTCGGAGAGCACGACCGTGGCGCCCTCGCCGGAGATGGCGCGCAGGTGCTTGGCGTACGCGCGGGCCGTCTCGTGGTCGGTCGCGATCACCAGGCCGCCCGCGTCGGGAACGCTCTGCCGTACCTCGGTAAGCCGTCGGTCGGCGGCCTGCATGACCTGGCGGATCCAGTCGCCCTTGGGGTCGAGCGCGGCGCGCCAGGCCTGGGAGAGCTGGTCCTTGGTCAGCGGCGTGCCCAGCGTGGCGGCGATCTCGTCGCCCGCGCGGGTGCGCCACCGCATCTCGCCGGAGTAGGCCAGGAAGATCACCGGACGGACGACGCCGTCGGCCAGGGCGGGGCCGTACCCGTAGGAATAGTCGGAGACGCTGCGCTTGAAGCCTTCCGCGTCTTCTGCGTACTCCACGAAGGGGATCGGGCTGTCGTCCGAGCGGAACGGCGTGCCGGTCAGTTGCAGGCGGCGGGCCGCTGGCTCGAAGGCCTCGCGGATGCCGTCGCCCCACGACTTGGCGTCGCCCGCGTGGTGCACCTCGTCGAAGATGACCAGCGTCTTGCGCGCCTCGGTGCGCGCCCTGTGCAGCGCCGGGTGCATGGCGACCTGGGCGTAGGTGACGGCGACGCCGATGTAGTCGCGCGAGGTGGCGCCCTGGCTGTTCTTGAACTCGGGGTCGATGCCGATGCCGACCTTGGCCGCGGCGTCGGCCCACTGGCGCTTGAGGTGCTCGGTGGGCGTGACGATGGTGATCGCCTTGATCACCCCGTTGGCCAGCAGCTCGCTGGCGATGCGCAGGGCGTAGGTGGTCTTGCCCGCGCCGGGGGTGGCCACGGTGAGGAAGTCGCGCGGTTCTGTCCGGAAATAGAGGTCGAACGCGTCCTGCTGCCACGCACGCAACTTGGGCGCGGTGCCCCAGGCAGCACGGTCAGGATAGGAAGGCGACAGGTGGGACGCCGCGAAGGTGCTCACAGTGACCCAAGAGTAATCGGGGACACCGACAAGACGTGCCGTGCAGACGTGATCCTGGTCAACCTCATCCTCGCGTGCTATGAGCGTTATCTCACGCTCTCCATCAGGGCGTCGAGCGCCTGTCTCCCGGCTGGTTCGTCGGGTTGCAGCAGGCCGAGCAGCATCGCCGTCCTGCCGTTCCGAGTGAGAATCATCACTCGAAGATAGGCGGGCCGGTTGACCACGTCCTTGTACTCAGCGCGTAGCGAACGGCTGCCCGGTGCGTCCTTGACGATGCCCACGGTGTCGCCCTGCAGGATGAGCTGCGAGTAGACCTCCGCGGCCTCCTTAACGTCGATGGAGTCTCTCACAGGCCTGGCCATGAGCACGGCACCCTGCCCATTCCGGGCAACCGACGTGAACCCGGTCACCGGGGGCACCACGCCCTTCGCCCAGCCGGCGGGCAGCGGGATCGTGACGGCCGCCTCGGCGTCGGTCAGCGTGTTGCTCACCGGCTCGGGCGTGTAGGTGCGCATGATGCCCACGACCAGCGCGGCCACCAGCCCGGTGGCCAGGATCAGCGCCAGGACGGCGCCGACCCTGCGTCCCGTACGCCTGCGTACGGGCACCCGGTGCGGCACGGTCGGCGTGCCGTAGCGCCTGGCCGAAGGTGGCAGGCCGTCCCATTCCTCGCGTTCTGCTGTCCTCCTCAGCTGGGGGTTCCACGGCGGGTCTGTCTCCTCGCCACGGCGCGCGCCCCACGCGGGCTCCGTGTCTTCTGGAGGAGTACGGCGGCGCCCGGGCCCTTCCGGCCAGACGCGGTGATCATCCTCCATGACACCTCCTCGTCCGCTGTCCTATCACTCCTTGGCGCGACGCTCAGGCGTTCCGTGATCACTGGGACGGGAGGGGGAAATGAGTCACCTCGACGCTACATTCCGGCCCCCATGACGCACGGGATCGCACTGTCGGCCACGGGGGGGCGGCCCCCATGCCCGTACGCCACCGTACGGACAACGAACGGACCATACGGCCCCGCACGGTCGCGGACGGCCCATACGGCCGCGCCCAGGCCGCGCAGGCGGACCACACAGCACCGCACGGGTCGCGAACGGACCACATGCGGGCGGACCATACAACGCCGCGCCGGTCGCGGACGGACCGCACGCGGGCGCACCGCACGACCCCGCACGGATCGCGGGCGGACCCGCACGTGGGCGCACCACACAGCGCCCCACGGGTCGTGTGCGGACCACATGTGGGCGGACCGTACGGTGGCGTACGGGGTCGTGGGTGGACCGTACGGGGGCGTATGGAGGGTGGTGGGGTTAGGCGTCCTTGACGCGGGCGGAGACGATCGTTCCGGTGAGGCCGACCAGGGCCATGAGGCAGACGATGACGATGAAGCCCGTCGCGATCTGGTCCTTGGCGTGGCCGACGACGTTGATCAGTGCGCCGCCGACACCCACCGCCAGGGCGGATCCGAGCATGTCCGTCACCGACAGCGCCGCCGAGTTCGCGCCCTGCTCGTTGGCCGGGGACTGGCGCATCGCCGTCACGCTCACTGTCGTCATCCCGATGCCCATGCCGAACCCGGCCACGATCCATGCGGGCACGGCGATCCATCCGGTCACTCCGGGCAGTACGGCCAGCAGGGTCACCAGGCCACCAACCGTCACGCACGCGGCGCCCAGCCTGATCCGCCGGTGGGCCTCGGCGGTGCGCCTGCTCTGCAGGTACGACCCGGTGGACCAGCCCAGTGCGCCCGTGGTGAGCGCGATGCCCGCCTCGGTCGCGTTGAACCCCTTGACCTGCGTGAGCGCCAGCGGGATGAAGTAGTTCACGCCGAAGAACGTCGCGGACAGCATCCCGCGCATCATGATCGTGGTGGGCAGCCCCCGCCCGAACCTGAGCGCGCCCGGTGGCAGCAACCTGGGCAGACCAAAGCCGAGCATGACAAAACCGGCGACGATGGCAGCGGCGCCCCAGGCCGCGTGCAGGTGCACCGTGTCGACGCCGTACAGCAGCACTCCGGCCCCAGCCGCAGTCCCGGTCGCGGCCAGGGACATCGGGATCGGCCTGGACCGTGGGCCCGTCGACGGTTCGCCCGCGATTCCGGCGCTCTGCTTGAGGGCGGGGATCAGCATGACGAGCGCGGGGATGACGAGCGGGATGATGCCGAAGAACACGGCACGCCAGGTCCACGCCTGGGCGACGATGCCCGCAGCGGCGGGGCCGACCATCGAGGGGACCACCCAGGCGGCCGACAACCCGGCGAAGATCTTGGGCCTGGCCTCCGGCGGGTAGACCTTCGCGATCATCACGTAGATGGCCACGACGGTCGAACCCGCGCCAAGGCCCTGGATGACGCGGGCGAGGACGAACAGCTCCTTGTTCGCCGCCGCACCGGCCAGCCCCATGCCGATGACGAACAGCAGTACGCCGAGGAGGAAGGGGATGGTCTGGCCGCGCCGGTCCGACCACAGGCCGGAGACCACGTTGGCGAAGAGGCTGGCGATGAGGAACGCCGACAGGCTCATGCCGTAGAGGTTGAGGGCGTCGAGATCCTTGGAGACGACCGGCATGACGACGCCGACCGACATGCCCTCGAAGGCGATCAGGGTGACGACGAGCAGGATGCCGATGGTGGCGGCGCGGTACTGAGGACCGAAGATCCGGGGCGGGGAGTATGGAGTGTCTAGTGTCTTCGGTGCTGTCACCTGAACATCCTAGTTGCACCGATATGGCCTGTCATGGACCGGGTCGCCGGGCTGTCAACCCCCAGTCAATCCGTACGGCCCAGCCGCCTGCTCGGCCACCCCGGGGAAGGACGCTCGCGGGGAGGGGTCGCGGCGTGGGGAAGGGACGCGCATCACGGGCTTGAGGGTGTGGGGCTTGCGAACGAGGGGTGCAGGCGAAGGAGGGGGTGGCTAGTGGCCGTGGCGGCCGGAGGGCTATGGCGCAGAAGGAGGGTGGATGAGCGGGTGGCGGCTGACCGAGGGCGGGGTGAGCGGGGGCGGGGAGTGGCGGGGCGGGGAGTGGCGTGAGAGCGAGGGAGGGGTGGCTAGTGGCCGTGGGGGGCCAAGGGCTATGGGCGCGGAAGGTGGGTGGATGCGTGGGTGACGCCTGGCCGGGGGTGGGGTGAGCAGGGTGGGGCTGGCCGAGGGCGGGGCGAGCCCTGCGGGCGGAGCTGGGCGAAGCGGGGCTGGGCCGAAGGGGGGCTGGGCCGAAGGCGGGCTGGGTGAGCGGGCGGGGTGAGCGGGTGGGCTGGGCCGAAGGCGGGCGGGGTGAACGTGGGGCTGGCCGAGGGCGGGGCTGGCCTGGAGGGTTAGCGGGTTGGGTTAACGGGGGTCTGGGTTGGTGAGGGTGGTGCGGTAGGCGGACCACATCTCGTGCATGCGCACCGCCTGCCCCTTCGTGAACTCCGACATGCACCGGTCATACGCGTAGTCCATGAAGTTGTGGATCGGGTCCTTGCCCCCACCCGGGCAGGTGTCCTTTCCTGCCGGGCAGCCCTCGGTGGGCATCTCCTCGGCCGGCGTGTCGTCCACGCCGTCGCCCGGTGCGCCGCAGCCGTTTTCGAAGGTGTGGAACAACCCCAGCCAATGGCCGATCTCGTGAACGCCCGTGTATCCCCGGTTGAAGTTACGCAACGCCCCACCAGGCAAGCTGCGCCAGTCGATCACCACCCCGTCCAGCAACGGGCCGCCGTCATACCAGTACGGGTACGTCGAATACCCCAGCACCAGCTCGCTCAACTGCGCGATATACAGGTTCAGAGTCTCCGGCCCGCCCCGCCGCAAAGACGACTTCATCGCGGCCTCGTTCCCCAGCGGGTCCGCGAACCAGGACGGGTTCCTGGTCACCACCACCGCTTCCAGGACGAACCGCACCCCGGTGTCCACCCCGCCGTACCGCCCGCCGTACGCGGCGTTGAGCGTGGCGATCTGGCTCCTGACCGCCGAGTCCGGCGCCCGGCGGCGTCCGTCCGTGAGCACGTGCACGACTGTCGGTACGGTGACCTCGACGGCCGGCGCCCGGTCGCCGAGCCGCCGCGCGAGGTCGTCCAGCATCCCGGGCACGGACGGCGAAGGCCCAAAAGGCACAGAAGCCATAGAAGGCCCGGAACGCCCGGAAGCCGTAGAAGGCCCGGAACGCCCGAAAGCCATAGAAGGCCCGGAACGCCCGAAAGCCATAGAAGGCCCGGAACGCCCGAAAGCCGTAGAAGGCCCGGAGGGCCCGGAAGGCGTAGAAAGTCTGGAGGGCGCGGACGACCCAAGGGCGCACGAGACGGTGGCAACCGCTCGCGTTGCGGCAAAAGGAATGAGCCCGGCCGCGAGCAGGCACACCAAAGAAACGGCGGTCGCGCGCCGGGCCATGCAGTCCCCCGATATGAGCTGGTCAGTTACCCGACCGTAGCTCTACGGAGTGTCACAATCCGTGACCAACACACTTACTGCTTGTCGTCATCGTCGCCGCCCTTGGGCAGCCCTTCGTAGATCTCCTTGCACTCCGGGCAGACCGGGTATTTCTTCGGATCACGACTGGGCACCCAGACCTTGCCGCACAGGGCGCGGATCGGCGTCCCGGTCACCATGCTCTCGGTGATCTTGTGCTTGTCGGCATAGTGCGCGAAACGCTCGTGATCGCCGTCACCGTGTGAGGTCTGCGGCGTGGTTTTCTGCTCAGGGAGGATCTTCGTGCTCACCCCATCGAGTCTAAGCCCGCAGGCAAGCGGCCCGCCGTACGCCTCGGCAGTGACGCGAGCGCCGGCAGCCACCCGAGCGCGATCCCCCACAGCAGCCCCGCGATCAGACCGCCCACGAGGTAGCCCAGATAGCCCCCGAACCCGGCCCCCGCCACCTGCGACAGCACGACGGCCCGGAGCAGTCCCGCAACAAGGGACCCCAGCACGAATGCCCCCCAGGTACCCCAGAAGCCGCGCACGGAGCGGTAGACCACGAGCACCAGCACCAAAGCCGCCACCGAGTCAGCCCAAGTGAGCCACCCCGTCTCCCCCAGCGGCACGACACGCAACCCAGGCAGCCCGTACGGAGCACCGATGGCGGAAGGCACCGTGAGCAGCCCGACACGCGTGGCGAGCAAGCCCCCGAACAGGCCGAAGGCGATGACGATCACCAGGGTCACGATCGCCGGCAACCTATTGCGAACAAAGCTCATGTTCGGCAGGCTAGCGCCGACAATGATTCTGGCGGAAGAGGGTGCCCGGATGAAAGCGGCTCGGCTGATCGCCGGAGTGGCGATGCTCGCCGTCGTGGTCGGGGGCGGCGTCGCGTCGGCGACCAGGGGCACACCGAAGCCCTCCGAGCGCTTCGTGACCGACGACCAGGGCAGGACGCTGATCCTGCGCGGCTTCAACGCCTCCAGCAGCGCCAAGGGCACCCCGGACGCGATGCCCGAACTGACCGAGGCCGACGTGGCCAAGGAATATCAGGACATGGGCACCAACTTCGTGCGCTTCCTGATCCAGTGGCGCGCAGTGGAGCCCCAGCCCGGCGTCTATGACACGAAATATCTGGACAAGGTGGCGGAGCGCGTCCAGTGGTACGCCAAACGCGGCTACCACGTCATGCTCGACATGCACCAGGACCTGTGGGGCAACTCCATCACCCCCACCGGCCAGGCCGGAAACGGCGCCCCAGCCTGGGCGACCCACCTGGACGGCCTCCCCGTGAAGACGGACCACTTCACCTGGGAGATGTACTACCTCGAACCCGGCGTCATCCGCGCGTTCGACCACTTCTGGAACACCACCGGCGACCACCCCGAGCTCCTCGACCACTATGCCAAGGCCTGGCAGCAGGTCGCGGCCAGGTTCAAGGACGACCCCGCCGTCATCGGCTACGACCTGATGAACGAGCCGTGGGGCGGCTCGGTGCAGGGCGCCCAGTTCGAGAGCGGCCCACTCGCCGAGCTCTACAGAAGGTGCATCAAGCAGATCAGAGCCGTCGACGAGGACAGCTGGATCTTCGTCGAACCTCAGGCCGTGGGCGTCAACTGGGGCCTGCAGTCGGCCCTGCCCGCCTTCGACGACCCGCGCGGCGGCCAGCCGCGCATCGGTTTCGCCCCGCACGTCTACCCGCTCCCCCTCGACCTGGGCGACGACTACACGGCGGGCTCCCGCGAGTGGACCGACCGCACGCTGGGCTGGTGGCGCGACAACATCCTGCGTACGGCGGAGCGGCTCAGGGCGCCGATCCTGCTGGGCGAGTTCGGCATGGACATGACCCGGCCGGGCGCGACCGACCTGCTCAACCGCATCCAGGACATGAACGACCAGATGGGCGTGTCCGGCTTCTCCTACTGGTCGCGCGACCCAGGCCCGTGGGGACCGTACGACAAGGGAAAGGCGACCCCGCTGGTCGCCGCCTTCGACCGCCCCTACCCCAGGGCCATCGGCGGCCGCCCGAAGAAGATCTCCTACGACGCGAGGACCCACGCGCTCACCGTCGTATTCGAGGCCAACGAGACGGGCCCGACCGAGATCTACCTCCCCAAGTCGACCTTCCCGAAGGGCGGCAAGCTGACCGAGGAGCTCGGCGAGACCACCTGGGACGCGACCACGCGCATCCTCACCGTCAAGGCCCCGCAGCGCAACACCATCACGCTGACGGTGGTCCCCAGATAGCAGTACGGCTCCCGCCCCGGGCGATGGGGCGGGAGCCGTACCTGGTGAAGGTCAGCCCACGTGGACGGGGGCGCCCTCGGTCTTGCGTCCGGACTTCACGAACAGGGCCAGGACGGCGGTGAGGATCGCGACGCCGGTGCTGACGGTGAACGCGATGTGCATGCCGTCCATGAAGGCGTTGTGCACCGCGTCGGTCAGGATCTTGACCGCCTGCTCGGGCAGGCTCTGCGTCACCTGCGGCGGCAGGCCTCCGAACGCGGCGGCCTTCTCCAGGCCGGCGAGCTCTTCGGGCTTCATCGCCTGGGCGGCCGGGCCGAGGTAGCCGGGCAGCTTGTTGGAGATGACACCCGCCATGACGGCGCCGAGGATGGCCGTGCCGAGCGCGCCGCCGACCTGCATGGCCGACTGCTGCACGCCACCGGCCGCACCGCTGAGCTCCATCGGGGCGTTGCCCACGATGATCTCGGTGGCGCCGACGAACACCGGCGACAGGCCGAAGGCCAGCAGCAGGAACGGCAGGCCGGTCTCGAAGAAGGTCGCGTCGACGGTGAGCTGCGACATAAGGAACATCGACAGCGCGGTGATCAGCAGACCGGCGGCCATCGTGTACTTCGCGCCGAGCTTGCCGATCGCCAGGGCCGCCAGCGGCGAGGCGACGATCATGCCCGCGCTCATCGGCAGCATGCGCAGACCCGCGTCGAGCGGCGACAGGCCGTGCACTCCCTGGAAGAAGAAGCCCAGGAAGAACATCGCGCCGAACATCGCGAACGCGACCATCATCATCAGCACGGTGCCGATCGAGACCGAGCGGTTCTTGAACAGCGACAGCGGCACCAGCGGCTGCTTGGCCTTGCTCTGCCACCAGATGAACGCGGCGGCGAGGATCACGAAGGCGGCCGTCCACCCGAGGGTGGTGGCGCTGCCCCAGCCCCAGGCGGGGGCCTTGATGATCGTCCAGACGAGCGAGAACATCATGCCGGACAGCAGCAGGACACCCAGCCAGTCGACCTTGGCCAGCGTCTCGATCCGCTTCTCCTTGATGATCAGCAGACCCATCACCAGGGCGATCACACCGACGGGCACGTTGATGAAGAACACCGACTGCCAGCTGACGTTCTCCACGAGCAGGCCGCCGACGATCGGGCCGGCCGCGCTGGACAGGCCGATGATGGCGCCCCAGGCGCCCATGGCCTGGTTCAGCTTCGGCCCGGGGAACGCTCCACGCAGCAGCGCGAGCGCGGCGGGCTGGAGCAGCGCGCCGAACAGGCCCTGGAGCACGCGGAACACGATCAGCATGGTCACCGAGCCGCTGAGGCCGATGGCCAGCGAGCTCAGGGCGAAGCCGCCCACACCCACCAGGAAGACGCGCTTGTGCCCGAACAGGTCACCGAGCTTGCCCGCGGTGATCAGGAAGACCGCCAGGGCGAGCAGGTAGCCGTTGGTCACCCACTGCATGTCGGCCATGGTGGCGCCCAGCTTGGCCTGCATGACCGGGGCGGCGACGCCCATGACGGTGCCGTCGAGCATCACCATGATGACGCCGAGACACACGGCCAGCAGAGTCAGCCACGGATTGCCCGCAGGCCTTTCCTCCGCTGGTGGTGGCGGCGCCACCGTCTGCGCTTGAGCCACTGGGGGTCCCCCTCGTTCCTCGCGCCCCACACTGGGGCAAACATCCCACAATCCTCAGGTAGGTTATGGCAGAGAATGACAGATGACAAATGGTTTTATTTGGCGCATCATGTCTTCTGTCACACTATGACATGAAGGTTTCCGGGAGGTGACACCTGTGGGTCTGCGTGAACGCAAGAAGGAGAAGACGCGCCTGGCGCTCTTGGACGCGGCGCTTGAACTCTTCCTCGAACAAGGATACGAGTCGACCACGGTGGACCAGATAGCGGGGTCGGTCGACGTCTCCCCCCGGACGTTCTTCCGCTACTTCGCCAGCAAAGAGCACCTGGTGTTCTGGTTCCACGACCACGGCGAGGAGGTCATGCGGGCCGTCTTCGACGAGCGTCCCGCCGACGAGCCCCCGTTCACCCTGATGGCCCACGCCCTGCGCGCCGTACTCCGCGACATGGAGGACTCAACGCCCGAGGACAGCCAGCGATTCCTCAAGATGCACAGGCTGATGGAGGAGAACCCGGCGCTGGTCGGCAAGTCGGTCGCCCGCGGCAACGAGACCGAGCGGCGGCTGTCTGCGGCGATCGCGCTGCGCATGGGCGTCGACCCGGCCAAGGACCAGCGGCCGCAGCTCGTGGTGGCCTTCGCGATGGCCACGATGCGGGTGGGTTTCGAGTGCCACGACGGGCCGGTCACCGACCTGTCGGAGGTCGTGACCCGGATGGAGGAGACGCTCCGCCTGGCCGAGGTCAGCTTCCGCCCCGGCTGGGATCTGGCCTCCTAGTTCATCGTCGGATCGTCCGGGCAGGTCGCCACGAAGGCGAGCTCGCCCGGCTGGCGCCGCAGCACGCGGCGCCACAACGTGCCCGGATCGGCGTTGAAGGTGTCGCCCGACTCGGAGTCCACGACGTACCAGGCGCCCTCGGCGATCTCGGTCTCCAGCTGCCCCGAGGTCCAGCCCGCGTAGCCGGCGAAGATCCGCATCTGGGCGATCTGCCCCTCCAGGATCTCGGGCGGCGCGTCGAGGTCGACCGTGCCCAGGCGGGACACGGCCGGGGTGCCGGAATGCAGCCTGCGCCACCCCAGCGGCTCCTCGCCGCTCGGCACGGCGGCCAGCGCGAGCGCGCTGTCGGTCTGCACGGGGCCGCCTTCGAACAGCACGGAAGGCCCGGTGACCAGCGGGTCCCACACGGGGAGCACCTGGGTGACGCTGATCTCGCTCGGGCGGTTGAGCACCACGCCGAGCGTTCCGCTGTCGCTGTCGTGCTCCAGGATCAGCACGACGCTACGCCGGAAGTTGGGGTCGTCGAGCAGTGGGGTCGCCACCAGTAACCCACCGACGTAGATCGCCTCCGCCATACATCCATCATGAAGGCTCGGTGGGGCATATGGCTCCCCCGGGTAGGCGATGTTACGCAGCGTACACATTTGGGCACTGTACGTATCAAAGATCACCTTCTCGGGAGCAGCACATGATTTTCGGACCCCGACTGGCACTGGCCGCGCTGGCCGTGCCCGCGACCCTGCTCCTCCTCCCGGCCGCCGCTTCGGCCAACGATTCCAAATCGCCGCTCACCGTGAGCCTGGGCAAGCTCGACTGCCGGTGGAACAGCATCACCGTGAAGATCACCAACACCGGCTCGCCGCCCAAGAGCGACACCTACACCGTCAAGGCCGACAAGGTCGTGGTCGACTCCCAGGAGCTCGACCCGGGCGACGACCCGGAGACCGAGAAGGTGCAGATCCCGCGCGGCGACACGGTGAAGATCTCGGTGACCTCCCAGCTCTCCAGCGAGCAGATCTTCTTCGACAAGGTCACGAACAAGTGCAGGCAGCCCTACCGGCGCGATCGCCGCGACCACGACTACGGGTACGGTCACCGCCTGCCCTACACCGGGCCGCCCGCGGACTTCATGGGCAAGCTCGCCACCGCCGGCGGCCTCCTGCTGACCGGCGGCATCGTGTGGTGGTACGGCTCCATCTGGCCGCGCCAGACCCCGGGCGGCCGCCGCTACCCCGGACTCAAGGCGTGACAGGCCTGAACGCTCCCGCCCTGGCGGCGGCCAGCACCCGCCTGGCCGCCGCCTCGGCCACCGCCTCGTCCACCGGCTCGCGCGTCACCACCAGCCGGTAGTACAGCGGCCCCGAGACCGCCCTGATCACCTCGGCGCCGTCCGTCCCTTCGGGCAGCTCCCCACGCGCCACCGCCAGGTCGACCACCTTGGCCCACTCCTCGATCCGCCTGCCGTAGAACCTGCGCAACGCCTCGGCGGCCTCCTCGTCGCACGTCCCCGCGGCGATCACCGCCTGGAACGTCGCCCCCAGCCGCGGATCGTTGACCGCGTTCAGCACGCCGTACGCGTTGGCGAGCAGGTCGGTCTCGATGCTGCCCGTGTCCGCGTGGCCGGCCGACTGGTCGGCCAGCTCGGTCATCAGGTCGACCACCAGCCCGGCCGGGCCGCCCCAGCGCCGGTACACGGTCGTCTTCCCCACCCCCGCCCGCGCGGCCACCTGGTCCATCGCCAGCCCGTGGAACCCGTGCTCCACCAGCTCGTCCTGCGTCGCCTCCAGGACGGCCGCGCGCACGCGGGCCGTACGCCCTCCAGGCCTGACCGTTCCCGCCAAATGGGTCTGCTGTTCCATTAGGACTCCAACCGTGTTAGTGTTCCCATCATCTTAACGGGAACACAGACCCATTAGAAGGAACCATGCTCCTCCAGACGACAATGACAGGACGGCAGAAGCTCGTCCTGGTCCTGCTGCTCGGCGCCCAGTTCATGCTCGCCGTCGACTTCTCCATCCTCAACGTGGCGCTGCCGGTGATCGGCGAGGGGCTCGGCTTCTCGCTCGGCGGGCTGCAGTGGATCGCCACCACGTTCGCCCTCGCGGCGGCCGGTTTCACGCTGTTGTTCGGCCGGATCGCCGACCTGTTCGGCAGGCGCAGGATGTTCATCGCCGGGATGGCTTTGCTGGGGGTGTCGTCGCTGGCCGGAGGGCTGGCGGTGTCGCCCACCATGCTGCTGGTCGCCAGGGTCGCGCAGGGCCTGGCGACCGCGATCGTCACGCCTGCCGGGTTGTCGCTGCTGACCACCTCGTTCCGCGAGGGGCCGCTGCGGGCCAAGGCGCTGGGGCTGAACGGCGCGCTGATGTCGGCCGGGTTCACCTCCGGCGCGATCCTGGGCGGGTTGCTGACCGAGTTGCTGAGCTGGCGGTGGGCGTTCCTCATCAACGTGCCCGTCGCGCTCGCCGTCCTGGTCGCCGCGCCCGTCCTCCTCAAGGAGAGCCGTCCTGACGTGCGGCCGCGCATGGACGTCCTGGGCGCCATCACCGTCACCGGCGGCCTGCTCGCGCTCGTCTACGGCCTCACCCACGCCGGGGAGTACGGCTTCGCCGACCCGGTCGCGCTGGGCTCGCTGGCCTTGGGCGCGCTTCTCCTGGTCGGGTTCTGGTTCGCGGAGAAGCGCGCGGTCTCGCCGCTCGTGCCGCTGTCGATCCTGCGGCGGCACAACGTCCGGTGGGGCAACCTGGCCGGTCTGATCGCCTTCGCCACCGAGACGTCGCTGGTCTTCGTCATGACGCTCTACCTGCAGAAGGTGCTCGGCTACTCGGCGCTCACCACCGGGCTGGCGTTCGGCGTGCTCGGCATCGGGACGGTCGTGGGCGGCGTGGTGGCTCCCCGTGTGCTCGCCCGCGTCGGGAACCGCAGGGCGCTGGTGTACGGCTTCGCCGTCCAGGGGGGTGCCACGGCGGCGCTGGCGCTGCTGGGCGCCTCGCAGGGGTGGATCTGGCTGCTCCTGGCGGCGACCTTCGTCGGTGGGGTGGGCAACATGGTCGCCATCGTGGGGTTCATGGTCACGGCGACGTCGGGGCTGCCGGACTCGGAGCAGGGCCTGGCGACCGGGCTGGCCACGATGACGCAGCAGGTCGGCATCACGATGGGCATCCCGGTCATGAGCGCGGTGGTCACTGCGGCGATGGGCTCGGGCAACGTCCTCGGTGGCATCACCGTGGCCGTGCTGGTCAACGCGGCCCTGGCCCTCGCGGGCACCCTCACCCGATGACCCACCCTCCGATCCCCTGGCCCCTCACACGACGGGGTCAGGGGTTTTTCACGCCTGGGGGTGTGGTGGTGCAGGTGGTCGGGGCGGTCCTGGGGCCTGGGGCGATGAGGTAGCTCTTCACCAGGTCCGCCTGGCAGCCCTCGTTGAACAGCTTCATCGCGTGCGTCCAGTCGGGCAGCACGACCAGGCTCCCCCGATCCCCCAGCTGCCCGGCCACGGCCCGCGACCACGCCAGCGGCGTCGCGTTGTCGTACCGGCTCTGCACCAGCAACATGGGGTGGTCCGCGACGCTCCGGGCCGGGCGCTGCGGGTTGGCGACCGGCGACGGCCAGCCCTGGCACGACAGGATCGCCTTGGCCGCGTTGGGCGAGTACCCCGCGCCGAGGTCGGCACGGAGCGCGGCCGCCGAGCTGTACCGCAGGTCGAAGTCCTGGCACACGATCGGATCCGCGTAGTTCACGGTCTTGCCCGGCCGCTCGTCCTCGGCGGGCTCGGCCGTCCACTTCTTCCCATGGGAAAGCGTCTTGAGGTAGTCCGCGACGATCGGCCAGGCGGGTGTGAACAGCATGCCGTCGATCTCGGCCCGCACCCCGTAGTCCGCCCCCATCCGCGCGAACGCGGCGGCCGGGTCCTTCCCGTGCAGCGAGCACGCCCTGTCCTTCCCACACCACCGCACGAACTCCCCGAACGCCTCGTCCAGCGCCCTGCCTGCCGTACTCGCGAAGGTCCTGGCCGTGGCGCTGTGGTCCATCGTCCCGTCGAGTACGGCGGAGCGCAGGGTCCCGCCGAAGCGCGCCGCGTACTCCTGGGCGAGCAGCGTGCCGTACGAATGCGCATAAAGGTTGATCTCCTTGACCCCCAGCGCCTGACGCACCGCCTCCAGGTCCCGGGCGGCGCTGGCGGAGTCGAGGTGGTCGAAGGCGGGCCCGGACGCCTTGCGGCACTCCTGGGCCAGGGCGAGGTTCTTACGTCGCACAGCGTCGAGCTCGGCGTCCGTGCGGGGCAGCGAGGTCGGCATGACCGCCTTGACGGCGTCGGTGGGGCAGGTGAGCGGGCTGCTCTTGCCGACGCCGCGCGGGTCGAGGCTGACGATGTCGAAGACCTTCTCCAGCCCGCCGAACTCCGGACTCCCCGCGATCGTCTCCACCCCTGACCCGCCAGGGCCGCCGGGAAGGTAGACCAGCGTCCCGAGGCTCTTGCCCTGCGGCGCCATACGCCTGACCACGGCCACCGGCATCCGCGCCCCGTCCGGCTGGTCCCAGTCCACCGGCACGGACACGCTGCCGCACTGCGCCCCCTCACCACACGGCTTCCAGGTGACGGTCTGCGGCGCCTTTTCGCAGGCGACGAGCAGGGGTACGGCGAGCAGGAGTCCAACGGTCTTGCGCACGGGTGCCCTTTCAGCGAGGTGTTTGCCTCACACACCCTGGCGCACCCACGCCCCCCGCATATCGACCAAAGGAACAGCCCCCACCTGGCCAAACGTCCACATCTCACTACACCCGAGGTCCCACATGGGCCCTCTAACCCCAAAAAGGACCCCAGCCACCCAGTCACCTGAGGTCCTTCACGGGCCTGCAGGTGTGCTGAGGGCTGGGGTCCTTCTTAGAAGGGTTACGCCTCGGTGAAGCCTCTCGCGCGCCCGCCCGCGGACTCGCGGACCGCCGCAGCCACCGCCGTCGCGACGTCCGGGTGGAACACGCTCGGGATGATGTAGTTGGGCCCCAGCTCCTCCGGCGTCACCACGGAAGCCAACGCGTGCGCCGCCGCCAGCAGCATCTCCTGCGAGACCCCGTCCGCCTGCGCGTCCAGCAACCCACGGAACACCCCGGGGAACGCCAGCACGTTGTTGATCTGGTTCGGGTAGTCCGACCGCCCCGTGGCCACCACCGCGGCGTGCTCCCGCGCGTCGTCGGGCGACACCTCGGGCTCCGGGTTCGCCAGCGCGAACACCACCGCGTCACTCGCCATCGTGGCGATGTCGTCGCCGGTCAGGATGCCCGGCGCGGACACCCCCACGAACACGTCGGCGCCCTTGACCGCCCCGCGCAGATCGCCCGAGTAGCCCTCGGCGTTCGTGTGCTCGGCGATCCACCGCAGCGAGTCGTCGAGGTCCTCGCGCCCCAGGTGCACGGCGCCCAGGTAGTCGCAGACGACGACGTTGCGCGCGCCCGCCGCCAGCAGCAGCCGGAGTACGGCGGTGCCGGCCGCGCCCGCGCCAGCCATCGTGATGCGCACGTCCGCGATCGGCTTGTCGACCACGCGCAGCGCGTTGGTCAGCGCGGCGAGCACGCAGATCGCGGTGCCGTGCTGGTCGTCGTGGAACACCGGGATGTCGAGCAGCTCGCGCAGCCTGCGCTCCACCTCGAAGCAGCGCGGCGCCGAGATGTCCTCCAGGTTGATGCCGCCGAACCCGGGCGCGATGATCTGCACGGTCCGCACGATCTCGTCGACGTCCTGCGTGTCGAGGCAGATCGGCCAGGCGTCGATGCCGGAGAAGCGCTTGAACAGCGCCGCCTTGCCCTCCATGACCGGCAGAGCGGCCGCAGGGCCGATGTTGCCCAGTCCGAGTACGGCGGAGCCGTCGGTGACCACGGCCACGCTGTTGCGCTTGATCGTCAGGCGCCGCGCGTCCTCTGGGTTGCGCGCGATGGCCATCGACACCCGGGCGACGCCGGGCGTGTAGGCCATGGACAGGTCGTCACGGTTGCGCAGCGGCACCTTCGACTTCATCTCGATCTTGCCGCCGAGGTGCATGAGGAAGGTGCGGTCGGAGACCTTGTGGATGACGACGCCCTCGACCGCTTCGAGCTGGTCGACGATGACCTGGGCGTGGTCGGTGTCGCGCGCCGCGCACGTGACGTCGATGCGGATCTTCTCGTGGCCCGCGTTGGTGACGTCGAGCGCGGTCACCACGCCGCCTGCTGACTCTACGGCGTGGGTGAGCTGGCTGACGGCCTTGCCGCCTGCGGGCACCTCGAGCCGCACGGTGATGGAGTACGACACACTCGGGACGGTGGCCACGTCAATCCGCTCCTTTGCGCCTGACCAAGACTGCATCCATCGTGCCATCTCCAGCGAGTGACCGTGCCCGTCACCTGATCGAGACCACTATTTACGGATATTTCCACAAGAAGTCGTGAATTTCTTGATCGGAAGTTCATCGGTATCACCGATGGTCGTCGATCATGAGGAGTTCCATGCGCATCCCGGCCATGCTCGCCGCCGCGACGCTCGCCGTACTGACCACTTCGACCCCGGCGACCGCGGCCAGGCCCGAGCTCAGGATCAACCAGATCCAGACCATGGCCACGCACAACAGCTACCACCGCGAGCTGACGGACGCAGAGAAGGACGTCCAGCGCAGGACGGACAAGAACTGGTGGAACCTGCAGTACTCGCACACCGCGTTGCCCAACCAGTTCACCTCCCAGCACGTGCGCGGGATCGAGCTCGACGTGCTGCCCGACCCGCAGGGCGGCCTTTACACGCAGCCGCTGGTGCGCCGCGACGCGGGACTGCCCGCTTTGACCGACCCCGATCTGGCCAAGCCCGGTAACAAGGTGTTGCACTGGCCGGACCACGACTACGGCTCCAACTGCGTCACCCTGGTCAAGTGCCTCACCCAGGTGCGCGAGTGGTCCGACGCCCACCCTGGGCACCTGCCGATCACGATCCTGACCGAGCTGAAGCGCACCGACCCGGCCAAGGAGGCGATGGGCGGCGCCAAGAGCCCGCTGTGGGACGGCCCGCTGCTCGACGCGCTCGACGCGGAGATCCGTTCCGTGTTTCCCGACGAGCGGCTCATCCGGCCCGACGACGTGCGCAGGCCCGGTCTGACGTTGGAGCAGTCGGTGCTGAGGTACGGCTGGCCGGCGCTGGAGCCTTCGCGGGGGAAGGTGATGTTCTTCATGGACAACCAGGGCGCGGACGTGCAGGCGCCGTATCTGGCCGGGCGGCCGAACCTGGAGGGGCGGGTGCTGTTCACCAACTCGCGTCCCGGACGTCCTGACGCCGCCTTCGTCGGCTGGAACGACCCCACCCCCGAGATCGCCGACATGGTGCGCAAGGGGTATTACGTGCGGACCCGCTCCGACGTGCCCTTCGTCGAGGCCCGCTCGGGCGACACCACGCGCCTCAACGCGGCGCTGGCCAGCGGGGCGCAGATGGTGAGCACGGACTTCCCGGTGATCGGCCTGTCCGCCCGCCAGGGCTCCGAGTACGTCGCCGAGCTTCCCGGGGGCGCGGTGGGCCGCTGCAACCCCGTCAACGCCCCCCGCTCCTGCCGCGACGACCGCATCACCCGCGAACACCGCTGACCTCTGGGGAACCACCCTTCTGACGGGATCCCTCCTTGGAAGGACCTCGCCTCCCGCTAGTGAGCCGTTCTTTTAGGGGAGTTCTTCGCCCCGGGCGAGACGGCGCCGGCCGCCGCGCCTGTCCTCAGAAGGACGGGTCCCCAGCGGCGGCCAGGCCCCTCACGAGGGGATCCCGTCAGAAGGGCGGCCCCTCCGTCAGTCGAGGGATTCCGCCGCACTCACGATCAGGTCCACACACACCTGGACCGGGATCGTGGTGCTGTCCACCACCAGGTGGTAGTGCACAGGATCGGCCGGGTCCGAGCGGTAGAAGTGCTTCACGTAAGCCGTCCGCGCCCGGTCGTTGTCCTCGACCACCCGACGCGCCTCCCGCTCCGTGAGGTCCGCGAACGTCGCCGTCTGCTGGACGCGCCGCTTGAGCGGCGCATCCAGCCGCACGTGCAGGGCCGCAGGATGCTCGGCCAGCACCAACGCCCCGGCCCGCCCCAGGAACACCCCGCCCTGCGCCCGAGCCGTCTGGACGATCATGCGCTCGGTGCGGTGCACGAACTCCTCGGGCGCGAGCGGCATCGCGCCGGGAACGTACATGTCCACCCCGCCGAAGGTGACCGTCGGCAGCCGCATCGCTCCTGACAGGAGCCTGCCGAGGCCGTGTTCCGCCCTGTCGTCGTGGGCCAGCGCCTCCTCCAGCGTGCAGCCGAGCTCCTCGGCCACCGCACTGGGGATCGCCCGGTCCACGAAGGGCACGCCGAGCCGTTCGGCGACGGCCGGGCCGATGAGGCTGCCGGCTGTGCCGTACGTCGCCGAGATCGTGACGACCCGCATGCCCTCAGGTTAGAACAGCGCGCTCGCCAAAGCTCTACGTGCCTTGGCCAAAGATGGGTCTTCTGCGGGAAGCGCGTCGAACAGGCCGAGCAGGTGCTTGCGCACAGCGTCGCGTTCGTCGCCCGACGTGCGCTTGACCGTGGCCACCAGCCGGGCGAAGGCCTCGTCCACCTGGCCGGCCAGCATCTCGAGGTCGGCGCTGAGCAGCTGCGCCTCGATGTCGGCCGGGTCCTGCGCGCGGCGCTGGATGTCGGCCGGGTCGGCGGACATGGTCCGCTTGATCAGCCCGACGCCCGCCAGGCCCATCCTGGCGTCCTCGTCGTTGGGCGAGCGGGCCAGCAGCCGCTGGTAGGCCGCGTCGGCCGCGTCGAGGTCGCCCTTGTCGATGGCGTCCTCGGCGGCCAGCAGGTCGGGGTCGACCGGCGGGCCCTGCGGCGCCTGCTGCTCGTCGGCCTCGCCGTCGAGCTGCGGCCGCACGTCGGGGTTGGCCTCGTAGAACTGCTCGACCGCGCCCATCAGCTCGTCCAGCCAGCGCTTCACCTCGGCCTCAGGCAGCACCTGCTGGAAGCCGGTGACCGCCTGCCCCTGGAAGATGGCCAGCACGGTCGGCACCGCCTGCACGCGCAGCGCCTGCGCGATCTGCGGGCTGGCGTCGACGTTGACCCTCGCCAGGATCGCCATGCCGCGCGTGTCGCCGACCACCTTCTCCAGCACCGGGCTCAGCTGGGCGCTGCCCGGCGACCTGGGCGACCAGAGGTCGAGGATGACGGGCTGCGTCATCGAGCGGTCGATCACGTCGGTGGTGAAGGTCTCCTCGGTCACCTCGACGACCGAAGAGGCCGCCTGGGGACCAGCAGCCTCACGCCGGGCCTGCGCCTCGAGTGCCTGCTTACGCGCGCCCAGATCGATCGCTCCGTAGAGCGACCCGGGCCTAGAGAAGTCCGCCATAGTCCTCATCTTGCCGCATGGGCGGGGGCGCGAAGTCACCAGCGGCCACCCGGAGCGTTCGCAGGTGGCTGAACATGTCGCTCAGCTCCGCCTCGCCGTACATCGTCATGCCGAACTCCGCGCCCATCAGGTCGGCCGTCGCGAGCTGGACGACCTCCCTGCCCTTGTCGGTGATCTCGGCGAGCACGCCGCGCCCGTCGCGCGGGTTGGGGCGGCGGGCGACCAGGCCGGAGCGTTCGAGCCTGTCGACGGTGTTGGTGACGCTCGTGGGGTGGACCATGAGGCGCTCCCCCATCTTGGACAGCGGGAGCGCGCCCGACTTGCTGAAGGTCAACAGAACCAGCGCCTCGTATCTGGCGAAGGTCAAGTCATAGGGCTTCAGGAGCGAGTCAAGTTGCGACAGCAGGATCTGGTGCGCTCTCATGATCGAGGTAACGGCGGCCATGGCGGAGGACGGTCCGAAGTGAACACGCCAGGTCTCAGCGGCGCGCTCGATGGGATCGAACGGCAGGTTGAGCGACTTCGGCTGCGACACAGCGCTACGTTAGCGCGCCGCTCGTCCTGGTTCGTATAGTTACGGAGAGCGACGAGATTCAGCGGTTGACCAAGAACCCGGACGAGAATCATCACGCTCAGTTATGGTTCTCGCATCGAAGGGTGATGCGGACACCAAAGCCGTGGGGACGGCTGTCTCGCATCGCCTACGGGGGCACGGGGGGTGCTTGATGTACGAAATCAACGGGAAAACGGGTGCGTGAGCATCCCGGCGTCACACGCGAGGAGCTGAAGCAGAGCGCGGCCGTCACGATGGCCGTGCTGCTCGCCGTCGGACTGGTCGCCGCATGGAGTGTGCTGATCCCCGGGGTGGACGCCTGGGAGAACATCGTCGTCGCGGTCATCGGCTCGCTGCGGCTCACCGGGCCGGTCGCCGCCGCGTTCGCGGCGTGGGTCGCCCTGCGCAAGCGGCGTGCCGTACGCGGCCGGTCGCTGTCGACGTGGCGTGCGCTCAAGGCGCCGCTGTCCATCGTGCTGGTCGTGGTCGGCTCGTTCGCCGCGACCGTGCTCGTGCTGGCCGTCAAGACCGTCATGACCGACCAGGCGGGCCGGCTCAACCTGGCCGGGCTGGGCATGGGCATGGCCGGGCTGGCGCTGTACGCGGTGATCGGCTGGGTGGCCGGATGGCTGGTGCCGCACGCCGCGACGCCGCCGCTGGCCGGGCTGGCCTGCTACGCGCTGTTCACCTGGCTGGCCGAGGGCAGGACGTGGGCCGACAAGCTGGCGCCGGGCACCGGCGAGCCGTACGACCTGTTCCAGGGGCTGAACGGCGCGGCCTTCCTCGACCAGACGTTGTGGCTGCTCGGCATCACGGCCGCGCTGCTGCTGGGCTGGACGGCCGTGGTGACCAGGCAGGTGCTCGTGCTGGCCTTCGCCGCGCTCGCCGTACTCGCGGCGGGCACCGGCGTGGCCAGGCTGCTGACCGAGCCGAAGGCGGCCAACGCGCAGCCCATCGCCTACGCGTGCCAGGAGTGGCCGATCACGGTGTGCGTGCATCCGGGGATGCGCAGCGGGCTGACCGAGCTGGGGGCGGCGTTCAC
Source organism: Nonomuraea sp. NPDC050556 (assembly GCF_044457355.1). Classification (NCBI taxonomy): domain Bacteria; kingdom Bacillati; phylum Actinomycetota; class Actinomycetes; order Streptosporangiales; family Streptosporangiaceae; genus Nonomuraea; species Nonomuraea sp. NPDC050556. The sequence goes on from NZ_JBITGU010000002.1 coordinate 439,771, forward strand.
CAAGATCGCCTCGCGGCTGTCCGGCACGCCCGCCGCGTTCACCAGGGTGGAGCAGCGGCCGCTCGACGACTCGCTGCGGCAGACCTCGGGCGTGGTGCCCATCCACATGGCCGACCTGTCGGCGGGCTTCGCCGACCAGGCCGCCTACGACTACGTCGAGTCGCTGGCCGCCAAGTGCGAGGGAACGCCCGGCGGTTACCGCGACATCGTCATGGCGTGGTTGCGCGGCGAGCCGCTGCCCGGCGGGCCGCTGCCCGAGCACCAGTACGCCGCGGCCTGGTTCTCCGGGCTCAACGAGCACCAGCGGCGCGAGTGGCTGCGCATGTTCTACAGCGACTTCCAGGGGTGCAAGCTGTCCGCCAGGCACTTCGGCGGCGGTCCAGCGCAGGTCGCGGACCCGGCGCGCCCGGCGCCGAGCTCCGCCGAGGTCTATCCGATCTACCCGACGTCCAGCGTCGAGACCTACGGACCGGAGATGTCACCCTCAAGCTGGCAATGATCGTCTTTGAGGGGGTAGTGAAGTCCCCATGAAAACTACCCCCCAGGCGCCGACGGCCGTAGCGCCGCGCCGGCGCCGCAGGTGGCGATATGTGGCGGGCCTCCTCGTGCTGGCCGTCCTCCTGGTGGTCGGCGGCAGGCTGGCCTGGTCGTGGGTCAACCCCTTCGGCGAGCAGACCGTCGACCGCAGCCAGCCGGTGCTGCTGGAGTCCATCCACAACCTCAGCAGGTTCGAGGCGGCCACGGGCAACTTCCAGGTGGTGGTCGACCTGGAGAAGGACGCCAACTTCCTGCCCGACGCGATCAAGGGCACCCGCACGCTGTTCGTCGGCGCGGGCAACGTCGACGCCTACGTCGACTTCAGCGGCCTGGCCAAGGACGCCCTTACCGTCTCCAAGGACCGCACTCAGGTGACCCTGCGCATACCTAGGGCACAGCTGGAGAAGCCGAACCTGGACAACTCCCGTTCCTACGTCTTCGCCCAGCAGCGCGGGCTGCTCGACAGGGTGCAGGATTTCCTCTCCTCCTCCCCCGGTGACCAGCGGGAACTCTACGTCCTGGCGGAGAAGAAGATCAGCGAGGCGGCCGTCAGCAGCGATCTGCGCGCCCGCGCGGACACCAACACCAAGGCGATGCTGGAGGGGCTCCTAAGGTCGCTGGGCTTCACTAAGGTCTCGGTGAAGTTCGTGGACGAGGCCTAAGGCATGCCGGGGAGCAGGAGATAGGGCATGAGCCCGATGTGGGGGTGTGCGCCTTAGGAGCAATCTATAAACATGCACAGCGAATACGACTACATGGTCATGAAGAACCGCGCCAACGAGCTCCAGCGTGAGGCAGCGGACCACCGCCGGGTACGCGAGGCGAAGAAGGCGAGCGGCAAGCGCTCCGTGTTCTCCCGCTTCTTCGGCTCGTAACCCCAGAGATACCTCGGGGCGTTACCCTCGCGCCACATGCACAGCAAGAAGCTCATCGTGGCCGGGGTGACCACCCTGGCGGCCCTCGGCGCCGCCCTACCCGCGGCAGCCGCCTCCCCCAGCAAGACGGTCACCGTCACCGTGATGGGTACCTCTGACCTCCACGGCAACACCCTGAACTGGGACTACTTCAAGAACGCCGAGTTCGACGACAAGGCGCACAACGACGTCGGCCTGGCCAAGGTCTCCACCCTGGTCAACCAGATCCGCGCGGACCGCGGGGCCGACCACACACTCCTCTTCGACTCCGGCGACACCATTCAGGGCACCCCTCTGGCGTACTACTACGCCAAGGTCAAGCCTGTGAACGAGACCCGCGAGACGCACCCGATGGCCAAGGCGATGAACGCCATCGGGTACGACGCGGTGACGCTCGGCAACCACGAGTTCAACTACGGCCTCCCCCTCCTGGCCACCTGGGTCAAGCAGATGAAGGCGCCCGTGCTCGGCGCCAACGCCGTCAGCGCCCGCACCGGGCTGCCCGCCTACAAGCCGTTCGTCATCAAGACCATGCACGTGCGCGGCGAGAAGCCGATCCGCGTCGGCGTGCTCGGGCTCACCAACCCCGGCGTCGCCATCTGGGACAAGGCCAACGTCGAGGGCAAGCTCCGCTTCACCGACCTGGTCGACTCCGCCAAGAAGTGGGTGCCGGTCATCCGCGGTCTCGGCGCCGACGTCGTGGTCGTCACCGCGCACGCCGGCGACAGCGGCCTGTCCTCCTACGGCGGCGACCTGCCGATCGAGAACGCCTCGGCGCTGGTCGCCGAGCAGGTGCCCGGCGTGGACGCGGTGCTGTTCGGGCACGCGCACAACGAGGTGGCGCAGAAGTTCGTCACGAACAAGGTGACCGGGCAGCAGGTGCTGCTCACCGAGCCGTCCAAGTGGGGTCAGCGGTTGTCGGTGATCGACTTCCAGCTCGCCAAGGAGCGCGGGAAGTGGGTGGTGACCGGCAAATCCTCCCAGACGCTCAACACCAACACGGCCGCCGAGGACCAGAAGATCGTCGCGCTGATGAAGCCGCAGCACGACACCACGGTCGCCTACGTCAACCAGGTCGTGGCGCAGTCGAAGCAGGAGCTGTCCGCCGCCGAGTCGCCGTACAAGGACACGCCGATCCTCGACTACATCCAGAAGGTCCAGACCGCGGCGGTCACCAAGGCCATCGGGTCCGACCTGCCGGTGCTGTCGATCGCCGCGCCGTTCAGCCGCACCGCCGTCTTCCCCGCCGGGCCGGTGTCGATCCGCGACATGGCCGGACTGTACATCTACGACAACACGCTCACCGCGGTGAAGCTCACCGGGGCCCAGCTCAAGGACTACCTCGAGTACTCGGCCAGGTACTTCAACCAGCTCGCCGTGGACGCGCCCGTCGACCTCGCCACGCTCACCAACGCGGGCAACACGCCTGACTACAACTACGACCAGCTGTCCGGCGTCTCCTACGACATCGACATCAGCAAGCCGGTCGGCCAGCGCATCGTGAACCTCACCTTCGACGGCCAGCCGATCCCGGCCGACAAGGCGTTCGCTGTGGCGGTCAACAACTACCGCCAGTCGGGCGGCGGCGGCTTCCCGCACGTCTCCACGGCGCCGGTGCTGTACAACGCGCAGGTGGAGATCAGGCAGGCCCTGATCGACTACGCCACGGAGAAGGGCGTCATCGACCCGGCCGACTTCGCGGTGGCCAACTGGAAGCTGGTCCGCGAGGGCAAGCCGGTCTTCTAGTCACACAAGAAGGGCCGCACACCCGTGCGGCCCTTCCTTCTCGTACGGCGAAGCGTCCCTAGGGCGCCGGGACGGTGATGATCAGGGCGTCGCCCTGGCCGCCACCGCCGCACAGGCCGGCCGCGCCCACGCCGCCGCCGCGACGGCGAAGCTCGTGGGCCAGGGCGAGCACGATGCGCGCCCCCGAGGCGCCGATCGGGTGGCCCACGGCGATGCCGCCGCCGTTCACGTTGACCTTGTCCATGTCCAGGCCGAGGTCGCGGGCCGACTGCAGCACCACCGCCGCGAACGCCTCGTTGATCTCCACCAGGTCCAGGTCGGACACCGACAGCCCCTGCTTGCCCAGGGCGTGCTTGATGGCGTTGGCCGGCTGCGACTGCAGCGAGTTGTCCGGCCCCGCCACGTTCCCGTGCGCGCCGATCTCGGCCAGCCAGCTCAGCCCCAGCTCCTCGGCCTTCGCCTTCGACATGACGACCACGGCGCACGCGCCGTCGGAGATCTGCGAGGCGGACCCCGCCGTGATGGTGCCGTCGGCCGCGAAGGCCGGGCGGAGCTTGGCGAGCGTCTCGACCGTGGTGTCCGGCCGTACGCCCTCGTCGTCCTTGAACAGGCCCTTCTTGGGCACGTCCACGGGGACGATCTCGTCGTCGAGCACGCCGTTCTTGATCGCCGCGGCGGCGAGCTGGTGCGAGCGGGCGGAGAACTCGTCCTGCTCGGCGCGCTGCAACCCCAGCCGCGTGTTGTGGCGCTCGGTGGACTCGCCCATCGACACCTGGTCGTACACGTCGGTGAGCCCGTCGAGGGCCATCGAGTCGACGATCCCGGCCGGGCCGTACTTGACGCCCTTGCGCAGCCCGGGGATCAGGTGCGGCGCGTTGGTCATCGACTCCATGCCGCCGGCCACGACGATGTCGAACTCGCCCGCCCGGATCAGCTGGTCGGCCAGCGCGATCGCGTCGAGGCCCGACAGGCAGACCTTGTTGATCGTCAGTGACGGCACCGACATCGGGATGCCCGCCTTGACGGCGGCCTGGCGCGACGGGATCTGGCCGGCGCCCGCCTGGAGCACCTGCCCCATGATCACGTACTGCACCTGCTCTGGAGCGACGCCGGACCGCTCCAAGGCGGCCTTGATGGCGATGCCGCCGAGGTCGACGGCGGACAGCCCGGCCAGTGAGCCGAGCAGACGTCCGATGGGCGTACGAGCTCCGGCCACGATGACGGAACCAGACATACCAGGGGCCTCCTGTGCGCGCGAGGGGTCGTTTGACACGATACCCAGGACGACCTGGAACACCGCCATGGAGGTAGGCCACACATGCTCATGCGCATCGACCACATCGGGATCGCCTGCCACGACCTGGAGGAGAAGATCGCGCTCTTCTCCGGTCTTTTCGACCTGGAGGTCGTGACCCGCGAGGTGAACGAGGAGCAGGGGGTCAAGGAGGCCATGCTGCGCATCGCGGGCGACTCCTACATCCAGCTGCTGGAACCGCTGTCGGAGGACTCGCCGGTCGGGAAGTTCCTGGCCAAACGGGGCGAGGGCGTGCACCACGTCGCCTTCGGCGTACCCGACGTGGCCGAGGCCATGGAGGAGGTCGCGGGAAGGGGCGCGAGGCTGCTCGACGAGGCGCCCAGGCACGGCTCGATGGGGTCGTCGATCGCGTTTCTCCACCCCAAGGATGTGGGAGGAATGCTCACGGAGCTGGTCCAGGCGGCCAAGCCCAGGTAAACGCAAAAAAGGTTCATATGTAACTAGTCACGCAGAAAGTTGGACGGGGCCTCCAAGGCGGCAACAGCGGAGTACGCTGGCTTTCCACCGGACATGGAGCCTGCCGTGAGGCACAGGCTCCTGGCTCGGATCGTCCCGAACCCCCCGTCCGGCGATGTAGCCGTCTCGACAACCCAGGATCGAGCCTCCATGCAGTCCGACATCGACGCCCAGCTCAACAACTTCTTCGAGGACGCCCCAGCGCGGGAGTTCGACGTGGTGCTCCGTGGTTACGACCGGCACCAGGTCCACGACCACCTGAAGCAGATCGACAACGAGTTGCGCCAATCCCGCGAACAGGTCACCTCTCTCCAGCGTGACCTTTCCGACTCCCAGCGCCAGCTTCAGGAGCAGGAGCGGCCGACCTATTCAGGGCTCGGCGCCCGCATTGAGCAGCTCCTGCGCCTTGCCGAGGAGCAGGCGACCGAGCTGGTGCAGGCCGCGAGATCCGAGGCCAACGAGATCAAGGCCGGCGCCAAGGTCGAGGCAGCCGACCTGCGCGCCGCCGCCGAGAGCGAGGCCGCTGAGAAGCGTGCCCAGGCCACGCGCGAAGCGGACGACATGAAGGGCACCGCGGAGCGTGAGGCCGAGGAGATCCGCTCGACCGCCCGCCGCGAGGCGGACGAGCTGACCAACACCACAGAACGCGACGCCGCCAAGCTGCGCGCCACCGCCGACCACGAGGTCGCGGAGAAGCGCGCCGACGCCGAGCGCGAGATCGCCAAGCTGCGCACCACCACCGAGCGTGAGGTCGCCCAGCTGCGCGCCTCGACGAAGCGCGAACGTGACGAAGTCCTCACCACCGCCAAGCGTCAGGCCGACGAGATGCGCGCCCAGGCTCAGCGCATCCTCGAAGAGTCCGAGGCGAAGCGGGCACAGGACGAGGCCGAGTTCGAGATCCAGCTGGCATCGCGCCGCGAGGAGGCGGAGCGCCAGGAGGCTGAGCGCCACTCCACCGCGCAGGCCGCGACCCAGAAGCTGGTCGCCGAGGCCGAGCAGCGCGCGGCCACCGCCGAGCAGCGCGCCACCAAGGCCACGCAGCAGGCCGACCAGAGTCGCCGCGAGGCCGACCTGCACGCCAAGCAGCTGGTCGCCAACGCGCGCAAGAACGCCGACCAGATCGTCGCCGAGGCCAAGTCGAGCGCGGAGACGGTGATCTCCGAGGCGAAGGCCGAGGCCGAGCGCACCCGCAGCTCCATGCAGCGCCAGGTCGACGACCTCACCCGCCAGCGCGACAGCATCACCAGCCACCTGGCGCAGCTGCGCCAGCTGCTCGGTGGCGCCGCCCTGCCGGGCATGGAGGCGGAGCCGGCGCCCGTCGCGGCCGCACCGGTCAAGCCCGCGATCGCGGCCTCTGCCGCGACCAACGGCGCGGCGGACAAGCCGGCCCAGCCCGCCGCCGCCGCGGCGGCTGCCAAGCCGGAGCCGAAGTCCGAGGACGACGCGGAGTGGTGGCAGGAGTAGGCCCCAGGCTCATTCCGGGGGTTTGACTGACGGCTGAAGAGAGCCTGGCGACCTTGATGGTCGCTAGGCTCTCTTTTTGTTTCCGTACGGCTTGCCCCTCTTTGATGGAGTTCGCGTGTCTGAGCCCGAGTCCGACTACGGCTTACCCGGGAAGCCCTTCACCCGCGGCCCCTTCCTCGTAGGGCTGATCGGCGGGCTCGGTGTGCTGACCGCGATCGGCATCGCGCAGCTGCTCACCAAGTCCGTCAGCGTCATCATCCTGATCGTCGTGGCGCTCTTCCTGGCCGCCGGGCTGAACCCGGCGGTGGAGGCGCTGCAGCGCAGGCGGCTGGCCAGGCGCTGGGCGATCACGATCGTGTTCTCCGGGGTGATCGTCTTCTTCGTGCTGTTCGGGCTGGCGATCGTGCCGCCGGTGAGCCAGGAGATGTCGGACTTCGTGCAGGCCGTACCCGGCTACTTCGAGCAGCTCAAGAACAACCCGACGCTGCGCCAGATGGACGCGGACTACCAGATCGTCGCCAAGGTCGGCGACTTCGTGACCCAGAACGTCGTGCCGTCACTTGCCGGTGGGCTGGTCGGGGCCGGGCTCGTGGTCCTGGACGGGGTGTTCACCGGGCTCACGCTGCTGGTGCTCATGCTGTACTTCCTCGGCTCGCTGCACACGATCAAGACGTACGTGCTCAAGCTCGTCCCCGCCTCGCGGCGCCCGCGCATCGAGGCGATGGCGGACGAGGTGCTGGCCGGGATCGGCGGCTACGTCGCGGGCAACGTGCTGATCTCGGTGATCGCGGGGGTGCTGAGCTGGGCGTTCCTGTCGATCCTGGGCGCGAAGTACGCGCTCGCGCTGGCCCTGGTGGTGGCGCTCACCGACCTGATCCCGCTGGTGGGGGCGACGATCGGCGCGGTCCTGGTGTCCGCCGTGGCCTTCCTGCAGTCGGTGCCGATGGGGATCGCGTGCGTGATCTTCTTCGTCATCTACCAGCAGGTGGAGAACTACCTCATCTACCCGCGCGTGATGAAGCGCTCGGTGGACGTCGCCCCGGCGGTCACCGTCATCGCGGCGCTGTTCGGCGGCGCGCTGCTGGGCATCGTCGGCGCGCTGCTGGCCATCCCGGTGGCCGCGGCGATCGCGCTGATCATCCGCGAAGTGGTCCTCCCCCGCCAGGAAGCCGCCTAGAGCTCCTGACAAACGCCAGAAATCACCAGATGAGGGTGTTCTCAGGACAGGGGTTTGACGAAGTCGGCCACCGCCCGGTTGAAGGCCTCCGGCTGCTCGACCGCGCTCAGGTGGCCGGCCTGCTCGATGACCGTCAACCGCCCGTCGGGTACGGCACGCAGCATAGCCTCGGCGTCGCTCACCGGAGCCAGCTCGTCCTCCTCCCCCACGATCACCAGAGCGGGCACCTTCAGCGCCGCCAGCGTGTCGAAGGAGTCTGGACGCCCGGCCATCGCCCGCTGCGCCCACGCCACCGCTCCCGGCGGCGCCGACTGCACCAGGCCCCTGACCCGGCCGAACACCATCGCCCTGCGTTGCTTGGTGGTGGCGCCGAGCAGGGTGGGCAGCACCTCCTCGACGAGCACCCCGGTGCCGTCGGCGAGCACCTTGGCGGCGATGCGTTCCCTGTTCTCCCTGGCCTGCTGCGTGTCCGCGGCCGCCTTGGTGTCGGCGAGGATCACCCCCGTCACCCGGTCGGGATGCCTGCGGCAGAACGCCATGGTGACGTAACCGCCCATCGACTGGCCGCCGACCACGGCCCGCTCCACCCCTTCCGCGTCGAGCACCCGGGCGACGTCGTCGGCCATGGCGTCCATGGACGGCTCGTCGCCGCCGAGCAGCGACCCGCCGAAGCCGCGCAGGTCGGGCGTGATCACCCGGCAGGTCGCGGCGAGCCCTTCACGCTGGGCGAGCCACATGGCGGAGGAGAGGGGAAAGGCGTGGAGCAGTACGACCGGAACACCGTTCCCGGCTGATCTCGTGTAGAGCTGCACGGACCACACGGTAGCCCGGTTCCGTCAGACAATCACTCCACGGCATATGCCAAATATCCCCTTATGACGTAGCAGTGAGGCCGCCGTCGATGAAGAGCACCTGCCCGGTCATGTAGGAGGAGGCGGGGGCGGCGAGGAAGACGGCCGGAGCGGCCATCTCCTCCGGCGTACCCCAGCGGCGCATCGGGACGCCGCCGATCGTGGACCTGCTGGCCGACTCGTCCTCCCACAGGTTCCTGTTGAGGTCGGTGGCCGTCCACCCCGGGCAGAGCGCGTTGACCCGCACCCCGGCACCGGCCCACTCCAGCGCCAGCGACTTGGTGAGCGCCACCAGCCCCGCCTTCGCGGCAGCGTACGGAGCAAGGAAGGGGGCGCCGCGCGCCGCCACGGACGCGACGTTGATGACCGAGCCAGACCCGCGCTCGAGCAGGTGCGGCGCCACCGCGTGGCAGACCGCCATGGCCGAGTCGAGGTTGAGCCGCATCAGCTTGTCCCACCCCGACAGCCGCAGGTCCTTGAACTCCACCAGGAAGTTGGAGCCACCGGCGTTGTTGACCACGATGTCGAGGTGCCCGAGCGCGTCGATCGAGGCATGGACGGCCGCCGCGGCCGCCTCGCGGTCGGTGAGGTCGGCCGGGATCGCGACGGCCCGCCGTCCGAGCGCCGTGATCTCCTTGGCCACCTCGTCGAGCGCCTCCTGCGACCGGGACACCAGCGCCACGTCAGCCCCGGCGGCCGCGTAGGCCAGCGCGACGGCCCGTCCGATGCCCTTGGACGCGCCCGTGACCAGCGCCCGCTTGCCTGAGAGATCGAATGCCTGCATAGAACAAGATTCTAGGGAGAATCCACCTCGGTGGGGAGGGGGTAGGCGGTCGGGTTGACCCGCTTGACGATCTCGTCCAGCGCGATGCGCACGTACGGCTCGCCGACCCACAGGTGTTTGGCGCCCTCCACGCCCATCACCTCGGCCTGCGGCACCCGCGCGAACCGCTTGATCGCCTCGGCCGGGCGCAGGTAGTCGTCGAACTCCGGCACCAGCACCGTGAGCGGCCTGCCGAAGGCGGCCCACCCGTCGAGGTCCTCGTCGGTGGCCCTGTGCAGGGGCGGCGAGAGCAGGATCGCCCCCTCCACCAGCGGGTCGCGCGCCCACTTGAGCGTGAGCTCGGTGCCGAACGACCAGCCGACCACCCAGACGTGCGGCAGGTCGTGGTACTCGGCGTACTCCAGCGCCGCCGCCACGTCGAACCGCTCACCCTCGCCCCCGTCGAACGTGCCCTGCGAGGTGCCGCGCTCGGAGGAGGTGCCGCGGGTGTTGAAGCGCAGCACCGCCAGGTCGGCCAGGGCGGGCAGGCGGTAGGAGGCCTTCTTGAAGACGTGGCTGTCCATGAAGCCGCCGTGGGTGGGCAGCGGGTGCAGCGTCACCAGGGTGGCGACGGGCGGCCGCTCCAGCGGCAGCGCCAGCTCGCCGACGAGGGTCAGCCCGTCCGCGGTCACCAGCTCGATCGGCTCCCGCCTGGCGGGCAACACCGTCGCCGCACGGATCTCCATAAAGGTCCCCTCTAGTAACGGCTGCGGCCGGGGCCGCGGTCCAGTCGCTTGCGCCAGCAGGCCGTGTGCCAGTGGCGGCGCTCCGCGTCGCCGCCGCTCCAGCTCGGCCAGGCCACGATGTGCGGCTCGCCCGGCCGGATCTGCTGCTCGCAGCCGGGACAACGATAGGGCTTGTCCGAGGTGGAGCCGGTGAGCATCCTGACCTTCCACTCCCCGTCCGTCGCCTCCTCCACCCGGTCCATGCCACGCGGGAAGCCGAACGGCCGGGTGGACTCCTTGCGTCTGGCGCGGCGCGGGCTCATGGGCGCGGGAACGTCGTGAGCCCGGCGGTGACCAGCCGGTCGAGCAGGGGCGCGGGCGCGAAGGAGGGTTCGCGGTACTCGGCGTAGAGGGCACGCAGACCATCGCGTACGGTCGCCAGCCCGTACGCTTCGAGCTGCTCGAACGGCCCGGCCGGATAGCCGCAGCCGAGCTTCATGGCGGCGTCGATGTCCGCGATGGAGGCGTAACCGGACTCGTGCATGCGCACAGCGTCATTCAAGTACGGAAATATCAGCGCGTCGGCGATGAATCCGGCGCGGTCGCGGCACGCCACCGGCGTCAGCCCGATCACCTTCAGCAGGTCACGGGCGGCGAGCGCGGCCTGCGGCGCGGTGAGCACGGTCGAGGCGACCTCGGCGACCTGCGTCCCGACCAGGTGCACGCCGACCAGCCGCTCGGGATGCGGGAGCCGTACGGCATGCTCCACGACCGGCCGGTCGCCCACCTGGAGGACCACGCCGGGGTCGTCGGACTCGGTGAACCCCGCCTGGGCCAGCCGCTCGGCGAGCTCCGCAGAACCGGCCACCCGCACCGTCGTCACCGCGGACTTCTCCTCGGGGACGGGATCCTCCGGCCCGTGGAACCCGCGTCCGCTCTTGCGCCCGAGCAGCCCGGCCGAGACCAGCTCGCGCAGCAGCGGCGCCGGGGCGTGGCGGCGGGAGCGGGTCTCGTCGAAGAGCACCCGCATGATCTCGTAGGAGGTGTCGAGCCCGATGAGGTCGAGCAACGTGAAAGGACCCATGGGCAGGCCGATGCCGAGCTTCATGGCGGCGTCGATGCCGTCGCGGTCGGCCGTACCCTGGCCGAGCAGCTCGGCGGCGTGGTTGAGGTAGGGCAGCAGGAGGCGGTTGACCACGAACCCGGCCCGGTCCCCCACGACCACCGGCGTCTTGCCGAGCGCTCTGGCCAGGTTCCCGATCTCGGCGGCCAGGCCGGGCTCGGTCACGACCGTGTGCACGACCTCGACCAGGCGCATGACCGGCGCGGGGTTGAAGAAGTGCATGCCGATCACCCGGCCAGGACGCCCGGTGGCGGCGGCGATCGCGGTGACCGACAGGGAGGAGGTGTTGGTGGCGAGCACGGTCGACGGCTTGCAGATGCGGTCGAGGTCGGCGAAGAGCGCGACCTTGTACTCCAGGAGCTCGGGGATCGCCTCGATCACCAGGTCGGCGTCGCGCAGGTCGTCGCGCGCGGTGGTCAGCGTGACGCGGCCGAGGACGGCGTCGCGCTCGGCCGGGTCGAGCCTGCCCCTGTCGACCGCGCGCCCCGTCGAGCGCTCCAGATGCCCTCGCCCCCTGGCCAGGGCCTCGGCGTCGGCCTCGACCCCGATCACCCTGAGCCCGGCTCGCGCGAACACCTCGGCGATCCCGGCACCCATCGTGCCCAGGCCCACCACACCCACCATTTCGAACGCCATGCGACCAGTTTTCCAGAGCCGCTAGGGTTGACGGTCATGCGGCTGGTCATCGCGCGATGCAGCGTGGATTACATCGGACGGCTCACGGCTCACCTGCCGATGGCGCCCCGTCTCATTCTCATCAAGGCGGACGGAAGCGTGAGCATCCACGCGGACGACCGCGCCTTCAAGCCGCTCAACTGGATGAACCCGCCGTGCAAGCTCAAGGAGGACGGCGGCACCTGGACGGTCACCCATGGGAAGACAGGCGAGAAGCTCGTCCTGACCATGGAGGAGGTCCTCCACGACTTCAGCCACGAGCTCGGGGTGGACCCCGGGTTGATCAAGGACGGGGTGGAGGCGCACCTTCAGGAGCTGCTCGCCGAGCACATCACCACGCTGGGGGCGGGGTGGACGTTGGTGCGGCGGGAGTACATGACGGCCATCGGGCCGGTGGACATCCTGTGCAGGGACGCGCAGGGGGCGACGGTGGCGGTGGAGCTCAAGCGGCGGGGGGACATCGACGGGGTGGAGCAGCTGACCCGGTATCTGGAGCTGTTGAACCGGGATCCGCTGCTGTCGCCGGTGCGTGGGATCTTCGCGGCGCAGGAGATCAAGCCGCAGGCTCGGGTGTTGGCGGCGGACCGCGGGATCGACTGCGTGACGCTGGACTACGACGCTTTGCGTGGGATCGAGCCGGAGAACCCGACTCTCTTCTGACCACCCTTCCACCGACACGGCGCGCACCCTTCGCTTGGGGGCGCGCCTCTTTTACGTTGGCCAACCCTCCTCTGACGTCGACCCACCGACCCGGCGCGCACCCCCGTAAGTGGCGTGCGTCCTTTTGACGCGCTGCACGGTGCGCTTAAAGCGGCGCGCGTGCTCCCCCGCCCTTCCGTCCCCCAGACCATCCCTAAAAGGAGGCCAGCCACCTACGGAGGTGCGCGCTGGGTCGGTGGGGCGTGGTCAGAGGGGGTGCAGCAACATTCCGACCTTCCACTGTTGACATGTGAAGGCTTAACGTTCCACTATTGGAGCATGACTCCTGCCTACCTCTCCGGCAACCTCGCCCCCGTCCCCGACGAGATCGACGGTCACGACCTGCCCGTCACCGGCGTCCTCCCGCCCGAGCTCACCGGCCGGTACTTCCGCAACGGCCCCAACCCCCGCCCCGGCGAGGACCCCGGCCACTGGTTCGCCGGGCACGGCATGCTCCACGGCGTCAGGCTGCGCGACGGCCGCGCCGAGTGGTACAGGAACCGCTGGGTCAAGACGAAGAAGTTCACCGAAGACGCCCCCCTCGTCACCAGCACCGGCATCGACCTCACCGCCGGATCCGCCAACACGAGCGTCATCAGGCACGCCGACCGCATCCTCGCCCTCGTGGAGACCAGCTTCCCGCACGAGGTCAGCAGGGATCTCGACACCATCGGCCCGGTCGACTTCGGCGGCAAGCTGACCACCGGGATGACCGCCCACCCCAAGCAGGACCCGATCACCGGCGAGCTGCACTTCTTCGGCTACGGCTTCTTCCCGCCCTACCTGACCTACCACCGCCTGTCCAAGGCGGGCGAGCTCGTCGAGAGCAAGGAGATCGAGGTCCCCGGCTCCACGATGGTGCACGACTTCGCGATCACCGAGCACTTCCTGGTCTGGCTCGACCTCCCACTGACGTTCCAGCTCGACCGCGGCGGCATGCCGTACGCCTTCGACGACGCGTACGGCGCGCGCATCGGCCTGACCCCGCGCGCCGGCGGCACGACCACCTGGTTCGACGTCGACCCCTGCTACGTCTTCCACGTCGGCAACGCCTACGAGGACGCCCAGGGCCGCGTCGTGCTGAGCGGCGCCCGCTATGCCCCGGAGGTGTTCAAGGCCGTCTGGGGTCGCATCGGCGGCGCCACGGACCCCGCCAGCAAGGCCGCCGTCCTGGGCGGCGCCGTCCTGCACCGCTGGACGCTCGACCCGGCCTCCGGCGCGGCCAAGGAGGAGGCGCTCGACGACAGGTCCGTCGAGTTCCCCACGTTCAACGACGACCGGATGGGCCTGTCCAGCCGCTACCTCTACACGGTGGGCGACGGCGCGATCGTGAAGTACGACGACCAGACCGGCTCGGCGCTGACGCTGGACGTCGGCGGCAGCGCGGGCGAGGCCGTGTTCGTCCCAGCCGAGGGCGGCACCAGCGAGGACGACGGCTGGCTGATGTCCATCGCCACCTCGGGCGAGTCGTCGCGGCTGCTCGTGCACGACGCGCACGACCTGAAGGAAGTGGCTAGCGTACGGCTGCCGCGCCGGGTCCCGGCGGGCTTCCACGGGAAGTGGCTGGAGGACTGATGGAGTTCAGGGCGGCGGATCGAAAGGCGGACGCGGCGGTCATCGGCGAGGTGATGGCCAGGGCGTTCCACGACGACCCGGTGATCGGGTGGTTGCGCCCCTCCGACACGGCAGGCATGTTCGCCACTCTGGCGACATACGTGCACGCGTTGCCCACGCTGGTCTTCCGCGACGGCGTCCCGGTGGCCGCGTCCCTGTGGGATCCGCCCGGCCACCAGCCGTCCGAGCAGGAGCAGAACGACTCGCTGACCCCGTTCGTGGCCTGCATGGGCGACGGGATCGAGCGCGGACTGGCCCTGGAGGAGACGTTCGCCAAGCACCGCCCGGCCGAGCCGCACTGGTACCTCGCCCAGATCGGCACCGACCCCGCCGCCCAGGGCCTGGGCATCGGCGGCGCGCTGCTGCAGGCCGGGCTGGCCAGGCGCGACGGCCTGCCCGCCTACCTGGAGAGCAGCAAGGAGTCGAACATCCCCTTCTACGAGAAGTACGGCTTCGCCGTGACCGAGACGATCGAGCTGCCCGGCGGCCCCACCGTCTGGGGCATGAGGCTCAGCTGACGTCCGGCGCGTACTGAGCGCGGGCCACGCCGGCCGCCTCGGCGATCTGCTCATCCGTGGCGGAACCCGAGGCGGCCGCGGTCCACGCCTGGATCGAGGCGAGGTTGAAGCGCTGCACCTCGAGCGAGTTGGCCGCCTCGACCGGGTCGCCCTCGACGCCGTCGAAGTGCAGCGCCAGCCCGAGGAAGGCCCCGTCCCACCCGGGCCCCACGAAGAGCGCCCCCGCCGTGCTGCCCGCCATCGCGAGCGGCACCGTGTGCTCCAGTTGCAACACCGTGGCCGGACCTTCGGCGGTGAGCCGCAGCTCGACCAGGCTCTCCGGCCCGCCGAACGTCACCCTGATCAGCTTCGGCCGCTCGCACTCCAGGATCTCGCCCCCGGCGTTCCCCTCCAGCTGGAACGAGCCGCCGACGCGCAGGTCGCCGCTGATCGGCAGGAACCAGCGCTTGATCCGGTCGGGATCGGTCAGCGCCTCCCACAGGTCGTCCGGCGTGGCCGGGTAGCTGCGCCGCAGCAGCACGGCGACGGACTCGCCGCCGCGCACCTCGCGGTCGATGGCGCCGATCTGATCACGTAGGTCGGTCATGCCCCATTACTACAGTCGCCGCTTATATAAGTCAAACCTGGTCCTCCGTTCGGTGGACACGGCGGTCCATCCGCCGATGGTGCCGCGCGAGCCGTACGAGAAGGACGCTGGACCCATGACAACAGCAGTGAGCGTGCGAGGCCTGACCAAGCGCTACGGCGCGGTCGAGGCCGTCAGGGGCATCGACCTGGAGATCAGGTCGGGAGAGGTGTTCGCGCTGCTCGGCCCGAACGGCGCGGGCAAGTCGACCACCGTGGAGATCCTCGAGGGCTACCGCCGGCGCGACGGCGGCGAGGTGCGGGTCCTGGACACCGACCCCGGGCGGCCCACCAGGCCGTGGCGCAGCCGGCTGGGCATCGT
The DNA here is from genome assembly GCF_044457355.1 of Nonomuraea sp. NPDC050556. Lineage (NCBI taxonomy): Bacteria > Bacillati > Actinomycetota > Actinomycetes > Streptosporangiales > Streptosporangiaceae > Nonomuraea > Nonomuraea sp. NPDC050556. Next base: position 455,294 of record NZ_JBITGU010000002.1, read on the forward strand.
GCCGCAGGATGCCGCCGACGTCGCCGAGGCCAGCGTGCGGGAGACGGTCAGGCACTTCGCCGGGTTCTACCCGCGGCCGAACGACCCCGACCAGGTCATCGAGCAGGTCGGCCTGACCGACAAGGCGGGCACCCGGGTGCGCAAGCTGTCCGGCGGGCAGCGGCGCAGGCTCGACGTCGCGCTCGGCGTCATCGGCCGCCCCGAGGTGCTCTTCCTCGACGAGCCGACGACGGGCTTCGACCCCAAGGCGCGCAGGGCGTTCTGGGAGCTGATCAGGAACCTCGAGGACACCACGATCGTGCTGACCACGCACTACCTGGAGGAGGCCGAGGAGCTTGCCGACAGGGTGGCGGTGATCGCCGGGGGCCGGATCGTGGCCGAGGGCGATCCGCGCACGCTCGGCGGGCGCGCCAACGCCAAGGCCACCGTGACCTGGGCGGACGGCGAGGAGCTCACCGACACCCCGACGAAGACGGTGGCCGAGCTCATCAGGCACTACGACGGCGAGATCCCTGAGCTCCGGGTGACCAGGCCGACCCTGGAAGACGTATACCTGCGACTGATCGAGGAGAACGCGTCATGACCATCACCACCGCGAAGCAGGCGACGGCGGCACTGCCCTCCGCTCTCCAGGTCGGCCTCTCCAGGGCGCTCTACGAGCTCAAGCTCTTCTTCAGGGAGAAGGAGCAGGTGGTCTTCACCTTCTCCCTCCCGGTCGTCTTACTCCTGCTGTTCGGCTCGGTCTTCGAGGGCACGATCGACGGCAGCGGCATCACCGTCGCCCAGATCTACGCCGCGGCCATGATCGCCTCCGGCATCCTCAGCGCGAGCCTGCAGAACCTCGGCACCACCATCGCCGTCGAACGCGACCAGGGCGTGCTCAAGCGCCTGGCGGGCACCCCGATGCCGCCGAGCTCCTACTTCCTCGGCAAGATCCTCAGCGTCCTGGTGATCGCGCTGATCGAGGTGGTGCTGCTGCTGGCCGTGGCGGTCCTGCTCTACGACGTCCCGCTGCCCACCGACTGGTTCACCTTCTCGTGGGTGTTCGTCCTCGGTCTGACGGCCGGCTGCCTGCTCGGCATCGCCGCCAGCGGCATCGCCAGGTCGGCCAGGAGCGCGGCCGCGGTCATCACGCTGCCGTTCCTGGTGCTGCAGTTCATCTCCGGGGTGTTCATCCCCTTCACCAAGCTGCCCGAGTGGCTGGTCACCATCGCCTCGTTCTTCCCGCTGCGGTGGATGTGCCAGGGCTTCAGGGCGGTCTTCCTGGGCGACGCGGGCGCCGCCCTGGAGATCACCGGATCGTACGAGCTGGACCGGGTGGCCCTGGTACTGGGAGCCTGGTGCATCGGAGGCTTGCTGCTGTGCGTAAGGACATTCCGGTGGAAGAGCCGTCGCGACGGGTGAGCGCGGCAGGCCCGCACGCCTGGCAGCTGTTATGGGGCTGGGAACTGCTACTGGTGGCCACGATCATGGTCCCGGTGGTGTTCCTGGCCCTGTCGGTGCGGCCGCCGGGAGAGCGGGCCCTGGCCGCCGCGGGACTGCTGGCCATCCTGCCGCTCTACTTCTTCCTCGGGCGACCGGCGATCCTGGAGGACCGGCCGAGGTCCGGGCTCGTCTACATCGTGCTGATGATCGCCTGCTACGTCCCCAGCGCCGCCCTCTTCGACGTCTCCACCTTCACCCTCTTCGGCGTCTGCACCCAGGCCTTCCTGGTGCTGCCCGCCCGCCAGGCGCTGGTCGGGGTGCTCGCGCTGTCGGCAGGGCCGGTGATCAGGATCCTGCGCACGTCGTCCGGCAGGGACGCCGTGTTCGACCTGCTCGTGCTGATGACCATCGTGATCTTCTTCAGCGGGACGTTCGGCGTGTGGATCGAGCGCATCACCAAGCAGAGCAGCGAGCGGGCCAAGCTGATCGAGGAGCTGGAGAACACGCGCGCCGAGGTCGCCAAGCTGTCGGCCGAGCGCGGGGCGCAGGAGGAGCGCGAACGGCTGGCCGGGGAGATCCACGACACCCTGGCCCAGGGATTCACCAGCATCATCATGCTCGTCCAGGCGGCGCAGGCCGCGCAGGACCCGGCGCGGCACCTGGGGCTCGCCGTACAGACCGCCAAGGAGAACCTGGCAGAGGCGCGCGCGCTCATCTCGGCGCTCGCTCCCCCGCCGCTCGACGCGTCCTCGCTGGCCGAGGCGATGCGCAGGGTCGCCGGTGGGCTGGACCTGCCGGTGGAGGTCGAGGTGGAGGGCGAGTCGCGGCCGCTGCCGACGCATACGGACGTGGTGCTGGTCCGCGCGCTGCAGGAGGGGCTGGCCAACGTGCGCAAGCACGCGTCGGCGTCCTCGGTGCTGGTCAGGCTGGTGTACGGCGAGCAGGCCGTACGGCTGAGCGTGACGGACGACGGCGTCGGATTCACCGGCGATGACGGCTTCGGGCTGCGCACGATGCGCGGCAGGGTGGAACAGGCGGGCGGCTCGCTCGCGATCAGGAGCGCACCCGGCGACGGGACGACGCTGACCGTGGAGGTACCGGCGTGATCAGACTGCTGATCGTGGACGACCATCCGGTGGTGCGCGCGGGGTTGCGCGGCATGCTGGAGGCGGCCGAGGGCATCGGCGTGGCGGGCGAGGCGTCGTCCGGCGACGAGGCCGTCGTCAGGGCGCGCGAGCTGGAGCCCGACGTGGTGCTCATGGACCTGCGGATGCCCGGCGGCGACGGGGTCGGCGCGATCTCCCGCATCGTCGCCGAGCGCCCGTCGACCAGGGTGATCGTGCTGACCACCTACGAGACGGACACCGACATCGTGCGCGCCGTCGAGGCGGGCGCCGCCGGTTACCTGCTGAAGGACACCAGCACGGCCGACCTGCTGTCGGCCATCGCCGCCGCGGTGCGCGGCGAGACCGTCCTGTCGCCGTCGGTCGCCACCAAGCTGGTGACCAGGATGCGCGGCCCCGCGCTGGAGTCGCTGACGCAGCGGGAGGTGCAGGTGCTGGCCCTGGTCGCCAAGGGCATGACGAACGCCGACATCGGCCGGGCGCTGTTCATCGGCGAGACCACGGTCAAGACGCACCTGCTGCGCATCTTCGGCAAGCTCGCCGTCTCCGACCGCACGGCGGCGGTGACCACGGCGATGGAGCGCGGGCTGCTCTAGCCGAGGTCCTTGAGGAAGGCGGCCAGGGCGTTCTGGAGCTTGGGGGCGTAGCTGGGGACGCGGAACATCTCGTTGGCGTGCGCGGCGCCCGGATACACCTTGAGCGTGGCGTCCTTGGTCACCTTGCTGAGGGCCTTGGCGGTGTTGTAGGCGCCGTAGTCGTCCTCGGCGACGGCGTAGACGACCGGCACCTTCAGCGACGCGGCCTCCTTCTCCAGCTCCGGCAGCCCGCCGGACAGCACGATCACGCCTGCGGGGTCGGCGTTGTCCCTGGTGGCTGCGTTGAGCGCGACGGAGCCGCCGAGCGAGCCCCCGGCGTACACGACCTTCTGCGCGCCGAGCTCCTCGAGCTTGCCCGCCACCGCGACCAGGTCGCTCGACCCCTTGCCGACGGCGGCGGGGATGCCGACCTGGGTGGGGATGAAGGAGTAGTCGAAGATGGCGGCCCGGTAGCCGCGCTTGGTGAGGTCCTGGACCCAGGGCAGCCAGTCGCACAGGTGGCCGACCAGCGTGTTGGCGACGACCACGGCGACCGGCCCGTCGCCGGCCACCCCGACGGCGAACGGCTGGCCGCCGGGCGCGGTGACGACGTGCGTGGTGAGCGGCACCTCGGGCCCCTGCGGGCAGCCGAGCAGCTTGGGCCCGCTCGGTGAGGGGCTCACTGTGGGAGCGGGGGTCCCGGCGGGCGTGGACGGGGACGCCGTGGTGCCCCCACCGCCGCATCCGCTGGTGAGGACGAGCGCGAGAAGAAGTGTTCCCCAGCGTCGCATGGCGCCAGTCTTGATCGGGTTTCCCGGCACTTCCAGACGATCAATCGCACCGCAATGCAATCGTCACCTAGCCGGTTGTAAGTGAGGATTTACCGGCCTATCGTGACGCCATGACGACCGTGACGTTCGAGTCCGTGAACCCGGCGACCGGCGAGGTCGTGGGCAGCCACCCCAAGCAGACGGCGCAGTCCGTCCAGGAAGCCGTGGGCAGAGCCGAGGTGGCCGCCGCCTGGTGGGCCGAGCTCGGCGCGGCCGAACGCAGGCGCAGGCTGCTCGACTACAAGGCCGTGATCGCCCAGCACATCCGCGACCTGGCCGACCTGGTCCACGCCGAGACCGGCAAGCCGGTCGGCGACGCGACGCTGGAGATCGTCCTGGCGATCACCCACATCGACTGGGCGGCGCGCAACGCGCACAAGGTGCTCGGCAGGCGCCGGGTGTCCACGGGCATGATCGGGATGAACCTGTCCGCGACGCTGGAATACCTGCCGCTGGGCGTCGTCGGCGTCATCGGCCCCTGGAACTACCCGGTCTTCACCCCCATGGGCTCCATCGCCTACGCGCTCGCCGCCGGCAACGCGGTCGTCTTCAAGCCCAGCGAGCTCACTCCTGGAGTCGGCGTACGGCTGGCCGAGCTGTTCGCCGAGTCCGTGCCCGAGCACCCGGTCTTCCAGACGGTCACCGGCCTCGGCGAGACGGGCGCGGCGCTGGCCTCCGACCCGCGGGTCAAGAAGATCGCCTTCACCGGCTCGACCGCGACGGCCAAGCGGGTCATGGCGGCCTGCGCGGAGAACCTCACCCCGATCGTCGCCGAGTGCGGCGGCAAGGACGCCTTCATCGTCGACGCGGACGCCGACCTCAAGGCGGCGGCCGACGCGTGCCTGTGGGGCGCGATGTCGAACGCGGGGCAGACGTGCGTGGGCGTGGAGCGCGTCTACGTGGTCGACTCCGTGTACGAGCCGTTCATGCGGGAGCTGGCCGAGGGTGTGGCCAAGGTGAAGGCGGGCGAGCACTACGGGCCGATCACCATGCCGGGGCAGCTCGACATCATCCGCAGGCACATCGACGAAGCCACCAAGTCCGGAAAAATCATGACTGGCGGGCCCGAGTCGGTCCGCGCGCCGTTCGTCGACCCGGTGATCGTCGAGGACGTGCCGGAAGACTCGCCCGCCGTACGCGAGGAGACGTTCGGGCCGACGATCACGGTCAGGCGCGCCGCGGACGCCCGCGAGGCGCTGCGGCTGGCCAACGACTCCGCCTACGGCCTGGCCGGGACGATCTACTCCGGCAACACGCGGCGGGCGATGGAGCTGGCCCGGCTGATGCGCAGCGGCATGACCGCCATCAACTCGGTGATCTCGTTCGCCGGGGTGCCCGCGCTGCCGTTCGGCGGGGTGGGCGACTCGGGGTTCGGGCGCATCCACGGGGCGGACGGGCTGAGGGAGTTCGCCAGGCCCAAAGCGATCTCCCGGCAGCGCTTCGCGATGCCCGGGATGAACCTCACATCCTTCTCCCGAGGGGCCGGCGAACTTGAGCGGCTGATCAGGCTTGTCAGCATCTTGCATGGACGACGTAAGAGGTAATCTGTCCGCTCTTTCCGAAAAGAGATCATCCGTCCATAATTGTGGGTTCTGGGGGCTCACGATCATGTTTGGACGGGTGGAATGTGAACCGGTCTTACCGGGGAATGTCGGCTGAGCAAAGGCTGGCTGACAGGAGAGAGCGGCTGATGTCGGCCGCGTACACGCTCTACGCGAAGCCGGGATTCGCGTCGACGACGATCGAGCGGTTATGTTCCGAGGCGCGGATCTCCAATCGCGCCTTCTACGAATGCTTCGGGGGCCGGGAGGAGCTCCTTCAGGCGGTACACGAGCGGTGCGTGGAGGAAAGCCTCACCGCCGTGTCCAAAGCGTTACAAGAAGCGCCTAACACGCTTGACGGGAGAATAAAAGCCGGAATACATGCTTATATCGAATTCGCAACGGCCGATCCGCGCCGGGCGAGGATCATGCATGTAGAGGTGCGCAGGTCGGGGGACGTGCTGACGGCGGCGAGGCAGCGGGCAGTGGAGTCGTTCGCCAGGCTCGTGGAGGACGCTTCCGCCGACTATCCGGAGCCCGCTCCGCTCAATCGCCATCTGCTGGCGCTCGCCGTGATAGGAGCACTTCAGGAGTTGCTCATCGAGTGGGTGCTGGGCGAACCGCAACCGGAGCTCGACGACCTCGTCGGCGTCGCCGTACATGTGTTCAGCCGAGCGTTCTCACCCGTTTCCTGACGCGCGCCTGACAGGTTCCGATTACGCAGCGTGATTACATGGGCAAGTGCTCCGAGGGATAATCACCCCGCTAATCGGCATCTCGGTCGCTTTGGGAGCCGCCGCGTGCGGTCATGTCACGGCGGCTCCACTGACCGAACGGCTGGGATTCACGCCTTCGGCGCCCGTCGTCAAGCGGAGTCCTCCGGTCAGCCCATTGCCGCAGAAACAGGTGCAGGAGCAGCCGCTGAAGCGGTCCTGGTGCCCTGAGGTCAAGGGCGCCAGGCCCATGTCGGTCTTCGACCGGTGCAGGCTGCGTCCCGGCGAGCGGCCGCCGCAGTTCGTGGTCATCTCCTTCGACGGCGCTGGCGTGGACGACCAGGAGTGGTTCCCCGCCTTCCGCGAGGCGGCCAGGCGCGACCGGGCGTCCCTGACGTTCTTCCTGTCCGGCGTCTACCTGCTGCCGTCCGACCGGCGCCACCTCTACCACCCGCCGGGCCGCGAGCCGGGCAGCTCCGACATCGGCTTCCAGCGCCCCTCCCGCATGGTCGAGCAGGCCGAGGAGCTGACCGCCGCCTGGGAGGAGGGGCACGAGATCGGCACCCACTTCAACGGCCACTTCTGCGGCCCCAAGGGCGTCAACTCGTGGTCGGCCGCCGACTGGAGCAGCGAGATCGACCAGTTCTACTCCTTCGTCGAGGACTGGCAGCTCAACTCGGGCAACACCGGCCTGCCCGACCTGCCGTTCCGCATCCGCGAGGTGGTCAAGGGCGGCCGCACGCCGTGCCTGGAGGGCGACCGCCGGGCGATGTTCACCGCCTTCAAGAAGTACGGCTGGCGCTACGACGCCTCGGGCACCGGGACGGTGAGCTGGCCGCGCAGGAGGGGTGGGCTGTGGCAGTTCCCGCTGCCCAGCATCAACCTGCCGGGCACCGACCGGACGGTGCTGGGGATGGACTACAACTTCTTCGCCATCCAGAGCGGCGCCAAGTCGGGCGAGCCGTTCCACTGGAACCGGTGGGAGCGGCAGACCGGGGACGCTTACCTGCAGGCGGTGGAGCAGGCGTTCGAGACCGACCGCGCGCCGGTCTTCATCGGCAACCACTTCGAGAGCTGGAACGGCGGCATCTACATGCGCGCCCTGTTCCGGCTGATGGACGAGGTGTGCACCAGGGACGAGATCCAGTGCGTCTCCTTCGAGCAGCTCGCCGACTGGCTCGACGCCCAGACCCCGGCCACCCTGGCGAGGCTCCGGGCGGACGCCTGAGACAAAGGTGAGGGCGAGGGGCCGCTGAACAGCACCCTCGCCCTCAAATATATGGCGATGTCCGGCGCACTCCCGAGAACCGCCGGCATGTCGCCTCAGGCCACCGCGGCCACCGGTACTTCCACGCAGAGGACTCGATTCAGCCGAGTCACCGCAAGCACCCGCATGATCCGTGGGGGCACCCCCCGGAGTACGAGGCGGCGTTGCGCGCCTACAGCGCGCCGATGCGTGCCCACGAGCACTCCCAGCCCGGTGGCGTCGATCATCTCCAACTCGGAAAGGTCGACAATGAGATCGCCCTGGCCGGAATCGACTGCGTGATGCAGTCGCGGACGTACTCCAGCCGAGGTGCCCGCGTCGAGACGCGAACCGACCTCCACCACCTGTGCGCCAGGTTTACCCCGGACTCGCATGCCACCTCCTCAGGTCACGCTGCGATCTAATCACGCAACGTAGTCATACCCTCCCACAGGGTGCCTGCCGAAGTGAACTACCCCCTAATCGCCGCCTTATTCGGCGCGAGCGGGATGACCGCGGTGAGGACGAAGTCGCCGTCCCGATCTGCCTGCGCTGACGCACTTCCGCCCACGGCGGCGAGCCTTTCCGCCATTCCGGTGAGCCCGCTGCCCAGGTCCTCGACGGGTCGCCCGAGGACCCCGTCGTTGCGCACTTCCAGTGACGCTGCGTAGTCGTCGAAGCGGATCGTGATATCGCATCGGGTCGCGTCGCTGTGCTTGAGCACGTTGGTGACCGCCTCGCGGACGGCGTAGGCGAACACCGGCGCGACGCCCTCGGGCGGGTCGCGGTAGGGCAGGTGCAGCTCGCAGGCCACGTCGGCGGCCTCGAGCACGCTCCTGACGCTGTCCAGCTCGGCCGCCAGGTCCAGCTCGCGGTAGCCGCGCACCGCCTGGCGCAGCTCCTTCAGCGCCTTCCTGGTCAGCTCGTGCACCTCGCCCATCTCGGCGGTGGCCGCGCCGGGGTCGGCCTTCGCCAGCCGTACGGCCAGCTCGGTCTTGACGGCGATGGCCGAGAGCTGGTGGCCGACCAGGTCGTGCAGGTCGCGCGAGAAGCGCAACCGCTCCTCTGCGACGGCCAGCCTCGTCTTGGCCTCCTGCCCCTCGCGCGCCCTGACGGCCAGCTGCCAGATCCACACCCACAACCGGTTGGACGGCGGCAGCGAGGCGAGCAGGACCAGGTAGACGGCGGCGGACATCAGCAGGGTGCCCCCCGCCTCCAGGCCGGTCCCGGCTGACCCGCGCCCGGCGAGCAGGTTGATCCCGATGGCCGCCATGGAGACCGTGAAGGCGCCCGCCCCCATGGCCAGCGCCGTACGCCCCGACACCCCGATGACGGCGATCCCCGCCCAGCACACGACGAGGACGCTCCACCCGAACGGCTCGACGCCGCCCAGCAGCGCCTCCGCGACCGCGATCGCGCCGGCGGCCACCACCTCGCGCCTCGGGTACCTCTTCTCGAAGATCGCGTTCGTGATCCGCAGGTAGAGCCAGACGAACAGGCCTCCCATGACGACGAGAGGCACCAGCAGCGCCCAGTTCAGCGTGCCGGACAGCGTGCCCAGGACGAGCGCCAGCGCGACGAAGACCAGCGGAGTGTTGAGCATCAGCCTGGTCAGGCGTCGCGCCCGGCGCATCTCGTCCATCAGCCCGCGCGCAGCACTTCGCCGAGCTTGACCCTGGCCCCCGTACGGAGAACCGCCCGCTCGTACACGCGGGCGCCGATGAACAGCACCCCCACCACGGCGCCGACCATCAGCAGGCCGGACAGCCCCACCTCCCACAGCGGCACGTCGCTGGCGGCCATCCTGACCGGCATCACCATCGACGAGAACGGCGGGATCAGCGACAGCACCCTGGCCAGGGTGCCGGTCGGCTCTGAGCTGGCGAAGAAGGCGACGAAGTAGGTGGCCATGATGAGCATGGTCATCGGCGTCAGCACGTTGCCCACCTCCTCCTGCCTGGACACCAGCGAGGCCAGCGCGGCAGAAAGGGTGGCGAAGAAGGCGTAGCCGAGCACGAACCAGACCAGCACCCCGGCCACGATCCCCGGCATGCCGGGCGGGAAGTCCAGCGCCAGCCCGGAGGCGAACGACGCGCCCACGCCCACGGCCAGCACGGTCACCAGGTTGACCAGGCCGAGCGCGCCCAGGCCGATGATCTTGCCGCCGAGCAGCTGCCACGGCCGGACTGAGGTGAGGAGGATCTCCACGATCCTGCTGCCCTTCTCCTCCACCACGCCCATGGCGACCATCATCGCCTGGCCGAGGATCAGAATGAAGAGCAGGACCACGAGCACGGAGGCGATCCCGGTGCGGGCCGCCTGGTAGCGGGTGTCCGCGCCGACCGACTCGACCTGCAGCGGCGGGATCTGCACGCCTGCCGCACCGAGCTTGACCTCGCGGTTCACGCTCTGCATGAGCACGCCGAGCTGGGAGTCGATCTCGCCGTCCGTCAGCACCTTCGACCCGTCGACCAGCACCGCGTCGACGTCGCCGTCCAGCAGCGCCTTCGTGGCAGCCGCCCGGTCCGCGAAGGTCCGCCATTCGAAGGTCGTGTCCGGCGCCTTGAGCGGGAGCTGCTGGGAGTTGACCGTGCCGAGCTTGTAGGAGTCCGGGCCGCCGAAGAGCTTCGGCGCGAACGACAGGGCGCCCACGATGACCGCGGTGACGAGCAGGCCGATGACGAAGGCCTTCGTCCGCAGGTGGGTGGTGATCTCGCGGCGTGCGACGAGCATCATCGCGCTCATGCCACGGCCTCCTTGAAGATCTCGGTGAGGGTGGGCTGCTCCAGCCCGAAGTGTTCGACCCGGCCCGCCTTCACGGCGCGGCTCAGGATCTCCTGGTCGTCGCCGGTCGCGGTCATCAGGACCTGGCGGTCGCCGTTCACCGTCAGGTCGCCCGGCAGGCCGTCCGCCCAGCCGGGCGCCGCGTCGCGGACGACCACCTTGAGCGTGCGGCCCTCGGCGGCGCGCAGGTCGGCGACCGTACCGCTGGCCACCATCCGGCCGCGCGCCACGATGCCCACCGAGTCGCACAGCCGCTCGACCAGTTCGAGCTGGTGGCTGGAGAAGATCACCGGCACTCCCCCGCGCGCCCGCTCCAGCAGGGCGGAGGCCAGCGCGTCGACCGCGATGGGGTCGAGGCCGGAGAACGGCTCGTCCAGGATGAGCACGTCGGGGTCGTGCACGAGGGCGACGGCGAGCTGGACGCGCTGCTGGTTGCCCAGCGACAGCGCCTCCACGGCGTCGCCGCGCCGCTCACCGAGGCCGAGCCGTTCGATCAGCGCGTCGGTCGCCTTGCGCGCCGGCTCGGGGTCGAGGCCGTGGAGACGGCCGAAATACTCGATCTGCTCGGCGACCCGCATCTTCTGGTAGAGGCCGCGCTCCTCCGGCATGTAGCCGATGCGGCGGCGCTCGGCGAAGGTCAGGGGGCTGCCCTGCCAGGTCACCTCGCCGGAGTCCTGCTGCAGCACGCCCATCACGATGCGCATGGTGGTGGTCTTGCCGGCCCCGTTGGCGCCGACGAACCCGAACATCTCGCCGGGCCGTACGGAGAAGCTGACCCCGTCCAGGGCGACCTTGCCCTCCGGCGCGAACCGTTTGCGCAACTCCGATATCTCAAGCATGGCGCTAATAGTGCCGCTTGATCCGTTTGTCCTGGTAGTCGCGGCAATCACCGGCCGGTGGTGTCTCCTGCGTGCGATCGAGATGACATTTGTCATTACGCTGACACCATGACGCGCGCGGACAAGGACAAGCCTGTCGTTCTCTCCAAGATCTATACCAAGACCGGCGACGACGGCACGACGTCGCTGAGCGACATGAGCAGGACGGCCAAGACCGATGTACGGCTGGCCGCCTACGCCGACGTCGAGGAGGCCAACGCGCATCTGGGCCTGGCGCTGTCGTACGGCACGCTGCCCTTCGCCGACGTCCTGGTGCGCATCCAGAACGAGCTGTTCGACCTGGGCGCCGACCTCGCCACGCCGGTGGTGCCCGACCCGTCGTTCCCGCCGCTGCGGGTGGAGCCCTCCTACATCGAGTGGGTGGAGAGCCAGTGCGACCACTTCAACGCCGAGCTGCAGCCGTTGCGCAGCTTCATCCTGCCCGGCGGCGACCCGGCGACCGCGCAGCTCCACGTGGCCAGGGTGACCGTACGGCGAGCCGAGCGGACGGCGTGGGCCGCGCTGGAGGCGCACGACGACGTGAACCCGCTGACGGCGAAGTACCTGAACCGGCTGTCCGACCTTCTGTTCATCCTGTGCAGGGTCGCGCACGGCGGCAACGAGATCCTCTGGCGTCCCGGCGGCACCCGCTCTTGACTATCGGAGCACCGCTCCGCTTATGCTGTGCGCATGAAAGCTGTGCGCGTTCACGCCTTCGGCGGTCCTGAGGTCCTCGTGTACGAGGACGTGCCCCTGCCCTCTCCCGGTCCTGGCGACGTCCTCGTGCGGGTGCACGCGGCGTGCCTGAACCCGCCCGACTGGTATGCCCGCGAGGGGTACACCATCGTGCCCGAGTCGATCCGCCCGGAGCGCCCCCTGCCCTTCACCCCCGGCTCCGACATCTCGGGCGTCGTGGTCGCCGTGGGTGCCGGGGTGGAGTCGTGGCAGGTGGGTGACGAGGTCTTCGGGCTGGTACGGTTCCCCAGCCTGGGCGACGGCGGGATGGGGTACGCCGAGTACACCACCTCCCCGGCCTCGCACCTGGCCCGCAAACCCGCTTCCCTGAGCCACGTGGAGGCGGCAGCCGTCCCGATGGCCGGACTGACCGCTTACCAGTACCTCTTCGACCACGTAGGGCTGGAGCGGGGCAGGAGCGTGCTGGTGAACGGCGCGGCGGGCGGAGTGGGCCATTTCCTGGTGCAGCTCGCCAAGACCCAGGACGCCCACGTGACCGCCGTCGCGTCCGGCCGCCACCGGTCGTTCCTGGCCTCGCTGGGGGCGGACGAGTTCATCGACTACACCACCACGGGGTTGTCCGGCGCCGTGGACCACGTGTTCGACACCGTAGGCGGCCCTTCTGCGTACAAGCTGCTGGAGGTGGTCAAACCCGGCGGAACTGTAAGCCCTGTCTTCTACGGCGAGTACCACAGAGAGCAGGCGGCACTGCTCGACATCACCTTCCCCTCGGGCCAGGTCCACTCGGACGGCCAGCAGCTGGAAGCGCTGGCCAGGCTGCTCGCATCAGGCCAGATCCGCGTAGGAATCGACAGCGTGTACCCCCTGGCAGAAGCCCCACAAGCCCACAAACGAGCCGCCGCAGGCCACATCCAAGGCAAGATCGTCCTACAGGTTGAAGATTCCTAAAAAATCTTGAAGAAAGTGTCGTAATGGGCGGGGTGTGTTCGACGTCTTAAGTGAGAGGCCCCCTACAGCGGGAGCCGCCGGAAGGCAGGGAGACCACCATGAACACCACGACCCTCGCCCAGGTCCTCTTCGCCTCGGCGCTCCAGTCGTCGGACAACCCCTCCCCCGCCGAGGTCCGCACGGTGATCGACCACCAGCTGTGCGTGGGCGACCCGTCCCGGTGGGCCGCCTACGTGGCCCAGGAGGCCGGCGACCACCCGGACTCCTACGTCGGCCGGATGCGCTGGGCCCTGACCTGCGTGCACGAGGCGTATAACGAGACGCGACTGGTGGCGGCATAAGGCCTCGCGAGCCCCCTTGACCGGTGGGCCGGGCTGAAGATCCAGCCCGAGGATGGTCGCTCTGGCCTGGCTGTTCAGCAGGCAACGTATCGACGAGATCGCCCGCCTACCGGCCGGTTGCGTCCGTTGGCGGCACGACGGGTTCCCGATCCCCGAGGGCTCTCGCGAGGTCCTCGCCCGGGACGCCGTCTGCCTGCTCGACGTCAGGCTGCGCGCCACAGCCCAGTGGGTGCCGCACCCATTCCGGATGCGCCTCGCCGACCTCGATGCTGTTCTCATCAAGAGCATTGGCGATGTGGAAGCGGCCCGTGTCGAAGACGAACTCCACCGCGAGGGTACCGGCCGCCATGTCACGGCGGGATGGCCGCCACTCAAGGAGCCCTACCTCGCGCAGTTCATGGCCGATGAACGGCTCAAGCCGCTCATCGGCGCTGGACCACGCCGGAGTCAGCTCGAACCACTCCCAGCCGATGATCGCAGCCGTCGTGTCGACGGTGTTCCAGCTGATCGACAGCTCATCGAACTTCGAGTGGCTGATCTCCACTTGAACGCCGTCGAAATCCAAGGCGACTGGGCAATCGGCGTACCAGTCTCCGTCCTCGACGAAACGCACGATCGCGAAGCCAGTCAGACACCGACCACCCAGCGCGGCCAGTGCCTGTCCGTGCTCCTCGCGGACGGCCTTGAGTCCAACAAGGAAGGTCGGCTCGAAGCCGGAGATACCCAACACAACACGCCATTGTCCAGGTACATCACGTCAGTTAAGAGCCCCAGCCCGCAACAGACGGGCACTGCCTGCGATGGCCAGCCACCGCAGGACCGGGGGCGGGTGGGTGGGGCCGAGGGGAAAAGGCGGGGGTGGGAAGGCTGGAAGGCTAGGCGACGTCGAGGTAGGCGCTGGGTGGGGCGGATTCGAGCCACGCCAGAAACCCAGTCAAAGCGTCCTCACTCATAGCCAAGGAAAGCACCCCGGAAGGCCCAGTGCAGTCCACCGCCCACTGCCCAGGCTCGATCTCCCGCCGCTGCGAAACAACAAGGCCGCGCCTCGCAATCGCGTGGCGCGGCCGCAGTCGCACTCCCATGAGCGGGATCCAGTGGAGCTCCCCGTCGGCATAACGGGCCACCCCGCTCTGCCACCCATGGCTGCCTACTCGCAGCCGACAGGGCACGCTCCCCCTGGACCGAGCCAGGGAAAACCCACGAACAACCACAAGGGCGGCGAGCAGCAGCACCCCAACCAGAATCGCTACCGCCATCGCCGCCCCCTGTGAAAAGATCAGACCTCTTCGCCCGCCGCACGCAGTCGCGCCCGAGCCCGCTTGGCCTCGACCGCCGCGTCGGCGTCCTCCTGGTTGGCCTCGATCGAGGCCTGGGCCCGCTCGAGCGCGTCACGGGCCGCCGCGACGTCGACCTCGGAGCCGAGCTCGGCCACCTCGGCCAGCACCGACACCTCGTCGTCCGCCACGGAGATGAACCCGCCGTGCACCGCGGCCACGAGGTCGTCCGCGCCTTCCCGCTTCACCCGCAGCACGCCGCCCTCGACGAGGACGCCGAGAACAGGTGCGTGTTGCGGCATAATACCGATCTCGCCGTCCACGGTCTTGGCTATCACCATGTCGGCTTCGCCCGACCAGATCTCACGCTCTGGCGAGACAACACCTACGCGTAGCTTGGCCACGTTAGGTTCCCTTCCGGTCAAATGCCCCCGCCCCGGAGGGCGGAGGCATCGTGGACGATCAGCGCTCGAGTTCCTTGGCCTTCGCGACGGCCTGCTCGATGCCACCGACCATGAAGAACGCCTGCTCAGGCAGGTGGTCGTACTCGCCGGCGCACAGACCCTTGAAGGACGCGATGGTCTCGTCCAGCGGAACGTTCTCACCCGGCTGGCCGGTGAACGCCTCGGCGGCGTACATCGGGTGCGAGAGGAAACGCTCGATGCGACGGGCCCGGTTGACCGTGACCTTGTCCTCTTCGGACAGCTCGTCGATACCGAGGATCGCGATGATGTCCTGCAGCTCGCGGTACTTCTGCAGGATCCGCTTGGTCTCCTGGGCCACCGTGTAGTGCTCGAGCCCGACGATCTGCGGGTCGAGAATACGGGAGGAGGAGTCGAGCGGGTCCACCGCGGGGTAGATGCCCTTCTCGGAGATCGGACGGGAAAGAACCGTCTGAGCGTCGAGGTGGGCGAACGCGTTGTGCGGCGCCGGGTCGGTGATGTCGTCGGCGGGCACGTAGATCGCCTGCATCGAGGTGATCGAGTGGCCTCGCGTCGAGGTGATGCGCTCCTGGAGCACACCCATCTCGTCGGCGAGCGTGGGCTGGTAACCCACGGCCGAAGGCATGCGGCCGAGGAGGGTGGAGACCTCGGAACCGGCCTGGGTGAAGCGGAAGATGTTGTCGATGAAGAGCAACACGTCCTGCTTCTGCACGTCACGGAAGTATTCCGCCATCGTCAGCGCGGACAGCGCCACGCGGAGACGGGTGCCCGGCGGCTCGTCCATCTGGCCGAAGACGAGCGCGGTGTCCTTGAGGACGCCCGCCTCTTCCATTTCCAGCCAGAGGTCGTTGCCCTCACGGGTACGCTCGCCGACGCCGGCGAAGCAGGAGGTGCCACCGAAGTTACGGGCGACTCGGCGGATCATCTCCTGGATCAGAACGGTCTTGCCGACACCGGCGCCACCGAACAGACCGATCTTTCCACCCTGCACGTACGGCGTGAGCAGGTCGATGACCTTGATGCCGGTGACCAGCATCTCGGTGCGCGACTCGAGCTGGTCGAACGCCGGGGAGGGGCGGTGGATGCCCCACTTCTCGGTGATCTTCAGCGAGGAGGTCGGCACGTCGAGCGACTCACCGAGCGCGTTCCACACGTGACCCTTGACGACGTCGCCGACGGGCACCGAGATCGGCTCGCCGGAGTCGGTGACGGCCGAGCCGCGCACCAGGCCGTCGGTGGGCTGCATGGAGATCGCGCGAACCAGGTTGTCGCCCAGGTGCTGGGCGACTTCCAGGGTCAGCTTCTTGGTCTCGCCGCTGAGCGTGACCTCGACGTTCAGCGCGTTGTAGATCTCGGGCATCGCCTCGACGGGGAATTCCACGTCGACGACGGGACCATTGACACGAGCTACGCGGCCCGTGCCGGTCGTGGTCTCTACGGTCTCTGCAGTCATTTCACTCTTTCCCCGCTGCGGCGTCTGCCAGCGCGTTGGCGCCGCCGACAATCTCGCTGATTTCCTGGGTGATCTCCGCCTGGCGAGCCTTGTTCATCTCCTGGGTGAAGGCCCGGATGAGCTCGTTGGCGTTGTCCGTCGCCGACTTCATGGCCCGGCGGCGGGCGGCGTGCTCCGAGGCGGCCGACTGGAGCAACGCGCTGAAGATGCGCGACTCCACGTACCGCGGCAGCAAGGTGTTGAGCACCTCGTCCGCGGTCGGCTCGAACTCGAAGTACGGCGGGATCGACGTGGTCTCGGTGGCCTCGGTCTCCTCGACCTCCAGCGGCAGCACGCGCTTGACGACGACGTTCTGCGTCAGCATCGAGACGAACTCGGTCGACACGATGTGGATCTCATCGATCCCGTTGTCGTCCTTGAACGCCTCGATCAGCACGTTGGCGATCGCCTTGGCGTCAGCGTACGAGGGGCTGTCGGAGAAACCGTCCCACTGGCCTGCCATGTCACGCCCGCGGAAGCTGTGCCAGGTGATGCCCTTGCGGCCCACCACGTACGGCACAGCATCCACACCGCGGTCCTTGAGCAGGCCGCGAAGGGCCTCCGCCTCGCGCAGCAGGTTCGCGTTGAACCCGCCACAGAAGCCGCGGTCGCTGGTGATGATCAGCACACCGGCCTTGGTGGGGTTGTCCTTGGCCACGGTCAGCGGGTGGCTGACGCTGTCGGTGTTGCTGACGACCCCGGTGACGGCGCGAGTGATCTCACGCTCGTACGGCAGGGCCGCCTGCATCCGCTGCTGCGCCTTCACGATCCGCGAGGAGGCGATGAGCTCCTGGGCGCGCGTGATCTTGGCGGTCGACTTGACCGACTTGATCCGCCGCCTCAGCAGCCTTAGCTGGGCACCCATGGCCTACTTCTTCTCCGCCGCGCGGACGACCTTGCGGATCTTCTCCTGGCCGACCTCGTCGGCCTCCAGCGGTGCGACCGGCTCGTCGTTGACGAGCAGCTCACCGGAGGAAGTGGTGAAGCCCTTCTTGAAGTCCGTGATGGCGTCCTTGAGAGCGGTGACGGTGTCGTCCGTCAGCTCCCTGGTCTCGCGGATCGTGTCGAACACGCCCTTGTGACCGGACTGGATGTAGTCGAGGAACTCCGACTCGAAGCGGCGGATGTCCTCGACCGGGACGTCGTCGAGCTCACCGGTGGTGCCGGCCCAGACCGAGACGACCTCGCGCTCCAGGGAGAACGGGCTGTACTGCGGCTGCTTGAGCAGCTCCACCAGACGCAGACCCCGCTCGAGCTGGGCCTTGGAGGCGGCGTCGAGGTCGGAGGCGAAGGAGGCGAAGGCCTCCAGGTCGCGGTACTGCGACAGGGCCAGACGGAGCGTACCGGCCACCTTGCGCATGGCCTTGGCCTGCGCGGAACCACCGACTCGGGAGACGGAGATACCGACGTTGATGGCGGGACGCACACCGGCGTTGAACAGGTCGGTCTCGAGGAAGACCTGGCCGTCGGTGATGGAGATGACGTTGGTGGGGATGAACGCCGAGACGTCGTTGCCCTTGGTCTCGATGATCGGCAGACCGGTCATCGAGCCGGCGCCCATGTCGTCGGAGAGCTTGGCGCAGCGCTCCAGCAGACGCGAGTGCAAGTAGAAGACGTCGCCGGGGAACGCCTCGCGGCCCGGCGGGCGGCGAAGCAGCAGCGACACGGCGCGGTAGGCGTCGGCCTGCTTGGTCAGGTCGTCGAAGACGATCAGGACGTGCTTGCCCTGGTACATCCAGTGCTGCCCGATGGCGGAACCGGTGTAGGGGGCGAGGTACTTGTAACCCGCGGCGTCGGAGGCCGGAGCGGCGACGATGGTGGTGTACTCCATCGCGCCCGCCTCCTCCAGGCGAGCCTTGACCTGCGCGATCGTCGAGCCCTTCTGGCCGACGGCGACGTAGACGCAGCGAACCTGCTTGGCCGGGTCGCCCGACTGCCAGTTCTCGCGCTGGTTGAGGATCGTGTCCACGGCGATCGCGGTCTTGCCGGTGCCACGGTCACCGATGATCAGCTGGCGCTGACCACGGCCGATCGCGGTCATGGCGTCGATCGCCTTGATGCCGGTGGCGAGGGACTCCTTCACCGGCTGGCGCTGGACGACCGAGGGGGCCTGTAGCTCGAGGGC
The DNA here is from genome assembly GCF_044457355.1 of Nonomuraea sp. NPDC050556. Taxonomy (NCBI): domain Bacteria; kingdom Bacillati; phylum Actinomycetota; class Actinomycetes; order Streptosporangiales; family Streptosporangiaceae; genus Nonomuraea; species Nonomuraea sp. NPDC050556. Next base: position 473,729 of record NZ_JBITGU010000002.1, read on the forward strand.
GCGAAGGCCCTCGGACTCGATGGCGCCCTTGCCGTCGAGCGGCTTGCCGAGGGGGTCGACCACGCGGCCGAGGAAGTTGTCGCCGACGGGCACGGACAGGACCTCGCCCGTCCTGCGGACCGTCTGGCCCTCTTCGACCTTGCTGAAGTCGCCCAGGATAACGACACCGATTTCACGGGTGTCGAGGTTCAGTGCCAGGCCGCGCGTGCCGTCCTCGAACTCGAGCAGCTCGTTCGCCATCGCCGAGGGCAGGCCGGAGACGTGGGCGATGCCGTCGCCACAGTCGACGACGGTCCCGATCTCCTCGCGCGCGGCGCCTTCCGGTTCGTACGCCTGGACGAAGCGCTCAAGCGCGTCCCGGATCTCGTCCGGCCGGATCGTAAGCTCCGCCATCTCTCTTCAGTCTCCCTATTCGCCTAGCCGGCCAACCGGCGGCGGACTTCTTCGATTCGTCCCACGATGGTGGTGTCGATGATCTCGTCGCCGATGCGAACCGAGAACCCACCGAGCACTCGCGGATCGACCTCAACGTTCAGGTGCACGTCGTGGCCGTAGGAGGTGCGCAGCCACGCCGTGAGGCGCTGCTTCTGCTCCTCCGAGAGCGCGACGGCGCTGCGCACCACCGCGACAAGCCGCTGGCGCTGCTGCGCCACCAGCTGCCCGAACTGCTCCAGGCCACTTTCCAGACTACGTCCACGCGGGTGCACTGCCAGCTGCGTGATGAGGCGCAGGCTGGCCGGTGCGACCTTGCCGCCGAGGAGGTCCTGCAGCAGCTGCTGCTTGCCCTCGGCCGGCGCGGAGACGTCGGCGAGTGCCCGACGAAGGTCGGGGTTGGCGGCGATGATGCGACCGAAGCGGAAGAGCTCGTCCTCCACGTCGTCGAGCTTGCCCTGGCTCTCCGCCTCGGCGGCCGAGGCCACCACGGCGAGCCGTTCGAGCACGTCGGCCAGGTCGCCGGGGCGCGACCACTTGGCCTCGACCGCCGCGACCGTGACCTCCAGGGCGGCGTCGCCGACCTTGCCCTGCAGCAGGGCGCGTGCCGTACCGGCCTTCTGAGCGGTGGGCCTGGCCGGGTCCGACAGGGCCCGGCGCAGTCCATGCTCCCGGTCCAGCAGATCGGCGACCGCGGTCAGGTCCTCGGCCAGCCGGCCGAGGTCTGCAGACGCCGCCACGGCGTTGAAGCGCTCTTCAACCGCGGCCAGCGAGGTCCTGCTCAGACCGCGCATCAGCGGACCGCCTCGGCAGTGGAGTTCTCCAGCTCGTCCAGGAAACGGTCGACCGTACGGCGCTGCCTGGCCTCGTCCTCGAGGGACTCGCCCACGATGCGGGTGGCCAGATCGGTCGACAGGCGGCCGATCTCGGTGCGCAGCTGGGCGAACGCCTGCTGGCGGTCGGCCTCGATCTGGGCGTGCGCGGCCTCGATGAGACGGCGGGCCTCTGCCTGCGCCTCTTCGCGGAGCTCCGCCTTGATCTGCGCGGCCTGCTCGCGAGCTTCCTCGCGGAGGCGGGCCGCCTCGTGCCGAGCCTCGGCCAGGTGGTCGCGGTACTGCTTCTGCAGTGCCTGCGCCTCGGCCTGAGCTTCTTCCGCTCTCTTTATGCCGCCCTCGATAGCGTCAGTTCGCTCGGCCAGCGTCTTCTGGATACGCGGGACGAGGACCTTGATGAGGAAGAAGGCGACGACAGCGAACGAGAAGATACCGACGACGAGCTCGTAGGTGTGCGGAATCAGCGGGTTGGAGCCGCCTTCCTCCGACGCGAGGAGCGTAGCTGCCTTAATCATGGATGCAGCCTTTCGTCAGGGGTTCTTCCGGTTACTTGATGGTCTGGAAGATGAAGGGCGCGACCAGACCGAGCAGGGCGAGGGCCTCGGTGAGAACGAAGCCGAGCAGCATGTTCTGACGGATCAGGCCGTACGCCTCGGGCTGGCGCGCGATGGCCTGCACACCCTGGCCGAAGATGATTCCGACACCGATGCCGGGGCCGATGGCGGCGAGACCGTAGCCGATGGCGGTGACGTTGCCGGAGACCTCAGCGAGAAGGCTCATTGCTGTTATTCCTTTACTGGACGGCCGGTGAAGCGGAATCTCACCGGTCACGGACTATTCCGGTATGTGGTTCTCAGTGGTCGGCGTGCAGCGAGCTACCGATGTACATCGAGGCCAGCATCGCGAAGAGGAACGCCTGCAGGAACTGGATGAACATCTCGAACGCGGTGAAGATGATCGTCATCACGACGCCGATCACACCGACGGACGCGCCGAGAGGGGTCAGCTTCTCGAAGAGGAACCAGAAGCCCACCATGGAGAAGAACGCAAGGAGCATGTGGCCTGCGAACATGTTCGCGAAGAGTCGCACGGCGTGCGTGAACGGCGCGATGATCATGTTCGAGAGGAACTCGATCGGAGCCAGCAGCAGGTAGATCGGCTTGGGCAGGCCCGGCGGGAACATCATGTTCTTGAAGTAGCCGATCGGGCCCTGGTGCTTGAAGCCCAGGTAGATCTTCAGGATGTAGATCGAGAGTGCGAGCACGAGCGGGAAGGCGATGTGCGAGGCGACCGGGAACTGCATCAGGGGCACGACACCCATGAGGTTCCAGACCAGGACCAGGAAGAAGAGGCTGAGCAGCAGGCCCATCCACTTGTCCGCGTCCTTGCCGAGGAACGGCCGCGCGACCTGGTCGCGGACGAACATGTAGCCGTACTCACCGATGTTCTGGATGCCCTTGGGGACGAGCTTCGGGTTCGCGAAGGCGCCCCAGCAGAAGACCACCACGATGATCGCCGCAAGGATGGCCAGCAGAACCGGCTTGGTGAACCAGTCGACCCCGGGAATGATCGGGGGAAGGTTGAACAGCTCGTCAGGGGTCGGTGCGCCGAACTCATCGCCAGCAGCGAGGACCGTCAGCGTGTTCACGCGGCGTTCCCTTCAACGTCGTAGTGGATCACAAGGGTTTCCTCAGCGAAGCGATCGCGGGATGTGGCTAGCGACCGTACTTGCGGTAGACCAGGTAGACGGCGAGCACGATCCCCAGCACGATGCCTATGGGGAAGAACGCGGACGTGTCGAGCCAACGGTCCAGCAACCAGCCGCCACCGCCATAGACCGCCATCCCGGCGAGCAGATAGCTGGGGATCGACCAGGCGGCGTTGGCGAAGTCCTGACCGTCGTCTTCCGGTCGGCGTTCCTGTTCGCTCATCGCGCGCCCGACGATAGCAGGCGAGCGGGGGACTAGTCATATCGGACCCCATCCCTTTACCTGCTTCATGAGTCACCGTGCCCGGGGACTTTGGCGTCGGGGTCGACGTAGAGCATCTTGGTCTTCATGAAGGCGCGCACCTCGGCGCCGGTCCACACGATCGTGCAGACCACGACCGACCAGGCGAACGCCTTGGAGTTCCACATGGTGGTGTCGCCGAACTTGGCGAGCATCACCATGATCACCACCACCTTGACCAGGTAGCTGACCATGGCGGCTGCGGCCATCATCTGCGGGGACACGCGGGCGGCGTAGGAGACGACAATCACACTGATGCTGAAGAAGACTCCGACCAGCAGGGTTCCCACGGCCGCGCCGAGCGCGCCCTTCGGTCCTGCCACCAGAAACGACACGATGATGGCGACGGCTCCCACCACGAGTGTGGGCAGCGCGGCGCTTTTGAGTACGCGCACGTCGTTGGCCTGCATCGGTGCTCCAGAAAGCCGGTTATCAAGCGAGCGATTGCTACCCCCAGAGGCGCACTCTGTGGGGTCCCTGCTCGTGAAAGATATCACAAGCTCCTGTAAGGGCGCTTTTACCTGCCGTTTCTAGTTCGCGATCATGACTGGATCGGGAACGAGGGGATCGCCGCGCTCTCGTCCACCGACCTGCGCTCCTGCAGCGGTCGCATGACCGGATTGTCCGCCCTGATGGGCGGCATCGGACCGGTGGGCGGGCCGTCGTCGTCCTTGTCGGGACGCTTGCGCCGGGCAGCGTGCGCGCCACCCTTACCGCGCCAGCGCGGCAGGGCCATCATCACGAGTACGGCCAGCGCGAGCACGATGAACACCGGGAACATCAGCAGCGGAACCGTGATGACCGCCATCGCGACCATGCCGAAGGCGAACAGCGACGTCCACGCGTACATGATCAGCACGGTCTTGGTGTGCGAGTGGCCGATGTCGAGCAGCCGGTGGTGCAGGTGGCCGCGGTCGGGCGCGAACGGGGACAGCCCCTGCGAGGTGCGCCGCACCACTGCGGTGATGAGGTCGATCAGCGGCAACACCAGGACCGAGGCGGGGACCAGCAGCGCGATCAGCACGCCGAAGCGGTTGATGCCCTCGATGACCGTCGGGTCCTGCGGCGTCACGGTGACGATCGAGGAGGCGAGCACCAGGCCGATCAGCATCGCGCCGGTGTCGCCCATGAAGATCTTCGCCGGGTGGAAGTTGTGCGGCAGGAAGCCCACGCACATGCCGATGAGGATCGCGGTGATCGCCGCCGTCGTGCCGATGCGGTCGCCGTCGAGCTCCTGTTCCAGGAAGATCGAGTAGGCCCACGTGCCCATCGCCGAGATGCCGACGATGCCGGCGGCCAGGCCGTCCAGACCGTCGACGAAGTTGACCGCGTTGATCGTCACGACCACGACCATGATGGTGATGATCGTGCTCAGGTTGTAGTCGAGGCTGGTCGAGCCGCCCCAGGCCTTGGGCAGCGGGATGTAGGTGAGGCGCAGCCCGAAGGCGACGAGGACGCCGGCGGCGGCGATCTGGCCGCCGAGCTTGATGAAGGCGTCCATGCCCCACCAGTCGTCCAGGAAGCCGGTGAACGTGATCAGGCCGCCCGCCGCGATCAGCGCGATGATCGTGTTGCCCTCGCCGAGGGTCACGCCCGTGTTGGCCAGCTTGCCCGCGACCAGCAGCCCGGCGACCAGCCCGCCGTACATCGCGAGGCCGCCCAGCCTGGGCGTCGGCGTCGTGTGCACGTCGCGGTCGCGCACCTCGGGCATGGCTCCGATGCGGATCGCGAACCTGCGGACCAGCGGGACCAGCAGGTAAGTCGCAGCCGCTGCGATCAGCGCCATGAAGAGGTATTCGCGCACGGACCTAGTTTCCCGGATGCTCCGGCCAGGTGTGACCGGAAAACGACACAGACCAGCTTAATATTCGCTGAGATATGGCTTGTGGATGGCCACCATACCCGACACACGTTCCTGCACTTCAGCGGCATTTTCTGGATATCGGATGGCTTGCGCCACCAGCGTTCCCACCTCCTTGAGCTGCTCAGGCCCCATTCCCTGAGTTGTGACACAGGGCGTGCCGACCCTCAGGCCGGAGGTGATGGAAGCGGGTTCCGGGTCATACGGGATGGCGTTCCTGTTAAGCGTGATTCCGGCGGCCGCGCATCTTTTCTCCGCCTCGGCGCCGGTCACCTCGATCGCGCGCAGGTCGATGAGCGCCAGGTGACTGTCCGTGCCGCCCGAGACGGGCCGCATTCCCTCGGCGGCCAGCGAGTCGCAGAGCGCCTTGGCGTTGGCCACCACGCGCTGCGTGTATCCGGCGAACTCCGGCGCAGCCGCCTCGGCGAACGCGACCGCCTTGGCGGCGATCGCGTGCATCAGCGGGCCGCCCTGGACGAACGGGAACACCGCGCGGTCCACCCGTGCGGCCAGCTCCGCCGTACAGAGGATGCCGCCGCCGCGGGGGCCGCGCAGGGCCTTGTGCGTGGTGAAGGTGACCACGTCCGCGTACGGCACGGCCGACGGGATCGCGCCACCGGCCATCAGCCCGATCGTGTGCGCCACGTCGGCCAGCAGCCAAGCGCCCACCTCGTCGGCGATGCCGCGGAACGCGGAGAAGTCGATCAGCCGGGGGTAGGCGGTCGCGCCGCAGACGATGACCTTCGGCTGGTTGCGCAGCGCCAGGTCCCTGACCTCGTCGTAGTCGATCTGCTCGGTGTCGCGGCGGACGCCGTAGGAGACGACGTCGAACCAGCGGCCGGAGAAGTTGACCTTGGAGCCGTGGGTGAGGTGGCCGCCGTGCGGGAGCGCCATGGCCAGCATCGTGTCGCCGGGCTGCAGGAGCGCGGCGTAGGCGGCGAGGTTGGCGCTGGCGCCCGAGTGGGGCTGGACGTTGGCGTGCTCGGCGGCGAACAGGCGGCGGGCGCGGTCGATGGCCAGGCGCTCGGCTCGGTCGACGACCTCGCAGCCGCCGTAGTAGCGCCTGCCCGGGTAGCCCTCGGCGTACTTGTTGGTCAGCGTGGAGCCGAGGGCGGCCATGACGGCCGGGCTGGTGAAGTTCTCGCTGGCGATCAGCTGCAGGCCTCCGCTCGCCCTTTCGAGCTCGTCGAGGAGGATCTGCGCCATTTCCGGGTCCTGGCGTTGGAGCAGGGTGAAGTCCGGTCCGAAGAACGGCTCTGCTCTCATTTCACCACTGTAAGCCGGTCTGTCCGATTTTCACACGCGATCAGGAGAATGCGTGCGGTGAGCCGACTGCCGACGGGATCCAGCGGGGGGTGTCCGCCGCCTGGTCGCTGATCGCGGTCAGGACGGACTGGCGGTAGAGGCCGAGGCGGGTGCGCCACTCGTTCAGGTCCTCCACGTAGCGGGCGCCGACGGGGGCGTCCCACGTCTGCGGGCTCCTGGCGAGCTGGTAGGCCTTGTCCAGGGCGCTCGTGAGCGCCTCCAGCATCGGCACGACGGTCTGCCAGGCGGTCACCAGGCGCTGGTAGTCGGGGTTGAACTCCCACGCGCTCGGCTGGCCGTCCAGCGCGCCGGCGCCGGTGCTCGGCGGCGTCTCGCCCGGCTGGCGCGGCTGGGGGGCCGGCGGGTCGACGTACATCTACGAGCTCCTCTCGGGGGCGCCGGGCTCGATCTGGCCCGCCGGGCCGTCCGGCTCGATGACCTCCGGCACCCACTCGCCCTTGCCCCATTCACCCGCTGGGACCCTTACGTCGGGCATGTCCATGGGTTCGATGTCGCGGGCGTGATCCATGAGCGTCTTGAGCGCCTCGGCGGTGGGCGGCTTGGCGTTGACGGTGACGACGTCACTGCCGTCATTGGCCCAGTCCACGACATTCCCGGTACGGCCCTGCCCCACCTCCCCCGCTCCCCCAGCCGTGGTCACAGTCGCCGCACCCCCTCCAGCCGTGGTGTCGGTTCTCGCACCAGCGGTCGTGTCGTGGGTTTGGGTGCCTGGGGGGTCGAGCCGGGTGTTGGCCGCGCCGGGATCCACCGAGCCGGGCGGGCCGTCGGGCTTGATCGGTTGTGGGGCCCAGTCGCCCTTGCCCCACTCCCCCGCCGGCACCTTCACATCGGGCATGTCCAACGGCTGGATGTCGCGCGCATGGTCGACCAGCGTGCGCAGCTCGGCGGCGGTCGGCGGGGTCACGTTGACCGACACCACGTCGCTGCCGTCGTTGGCCCAGTCCACGACATTCCCGGTACGGCCCTGCCCCACCTCTCCCGCTCCCCCTGCCGTAGTCGCGGTCGCCGCATCCCCTCCGGCCGTGGTGTCGGTTCTCGCACCAGCGGTCGTGTCGTGGGTTTGGCTGCCTGGGGGGTCGAGCCGGGTGTTGGCCGCGCCGGGATCCACCGAGCCGGGCGGGCCGTCGGGCTTGATCGGCTGCGGGGCCCAGTCGCCCTTGCCCCACTCCCCCGCCGGCACCTTCACATCGGGCATGTCCAACGGCTGGATATCGCGCGCATGGTCGACCAGCGTGCGCAACTCGGCGGCAGTCGGCGGGGTCACGTTGACCGACACCACGTCGCTGCCGTCGTTGGCCCAGTCCACGACATTCCCGGTACGGCCCTGCCCCACCTCTCCCGCTCCCCCTGCCGTAGTCGCGGTCGCCGCATCCCCTCCGGCCGTGGTGTCGGTTCTCGCACCAGCGGTCGTGTCGTGGGTTTGGCTGCCTGGGGGGTCGAGCCGGGTGTTGGCCGCGCCGGGATCCACCGAGCCGGGCGGGCCGTCGGGCTTGATCGGCTGCGGGGCCCAGTCGCCCTTGCCCCACTCCCCCGCGGGCACCTTCACATCGGGCATGTCCAACGGCTGGATCTCGCGCGCGTGGTCGATCAGCGTGCGCAGCTCGGCGGCGGTCGGCGGGGTCACGTTGACCGACACCACGTCGCTGCCGTCGTTGGCCCACTTGGACACGTCGGCCGCCGTCGTGTCGCCGGTCACCACGGGCAGGTCCACGGGCTGGACTGCGTCGATGTTCTCCAGCAGGTCGGCCAGTTCCTCCGCGGTGGGCGGGTCCAGGGGCACCTGCAGCACCTTCACGCCGTCCACCTCGACCACTCTGGGCTTCATGCCCGTCTGGTCGATGTCGTCAGGATGGTCCTTGGCTGGGGTGTCCACGATGCCCTGGTCGTCGGGCTCCGCGCCCCGATCCCGCCTGCCGTCGTGATCCGCGTCCTTGGGCTGCTCGTCGTGCACCGCCTTGGGCGGGTCGTCCTGGGTGGCCTTGGGCGGGTCGTCCTGGGTGCTCTTCGGTGGATCGTCGTGCGTTGCCTTGGGCGGGTCGTCCTGAGTGGACTTCGGTGGGTCGTCCTGAGTGGACTTCGGCGGGTCGGTGGTGTCGCGGGGGTTGTCGTACGGCGAGCGGCCGCCGTCCCGCGTCTCCTTCGGGTCGTCGCCCCCCGACGTCGGCGTGACCACCTGGTCGTCCTTGACCGGCTCCTTCTTCTCCAGGAGCGCCAGCCGCGCCGTCACGTCGTGCACCATCGTGTCGCACGCGTCCGCCACCTGCACCGGCCGGTGCGTGGCCGGAGTGGCCAGCCCGGCGCCGCCCATGAGCTGCCCGATCCGCCCCTCGAGCGTCCTGAGCTGCGTCGCGGCCTGCTTCACCTCCGCCAGGAGGTCGCGAACCAGCGCCGGATCCATCCCGTCGAACTTGCCCATGAGCCACTCCCAGAAGTGTCAGCGCACTTCACGGTAGGTGGATCTCAGTGCTTCCCGCCCGAGGGATAGCCAAAGGGCATCGATCAGCCGTCGGTGGCGACGTACCCGATGATGCCGCGCAGCTTCTCCACCGGGATCGCGCCCTTGCGCAGGAGTCGCGGCACGGCAGTGGTCAGGTCGAGGATGGTCGACGGCGTGTTGTCCGTACACGGGCCGCCGTCGAGGTAGACGGCGACGGAGTCGCCGAGCTGCTCGAACGCCTCGTCGGCCGTCGTCGCGGCGAGCGCGCCCGAGCGGTTGGCGCTGGAGACGGCCATCGGGCCGGTCTCCTTGAGCAGGTCGAGCGCCACCGGGTGCAGCGGCATGCGCAGCGCGACCGTGCCCTTGGTGTCGCCCAGATCCCACGACAGCGCCCGGTTGGCCTTGCACACCAGCGTCAGCGCGCCGGGCCAGAAGGCGTCCACGAGGTCCTGGCCGTAGGCGCCCAGGTTCTCCACCAGGGCGTTGGCGGCCCGTACGGTGCCCACGAGCACCGGCGTCGGCATGTCGCGCCCGCGCCCCTTGGCCTCCAGCAGCGCGGTGACCGCCGACGGCGTGAAGGCGTCGGCGCCGATGCCGTAGACGGTGTCGGTCGGCAGCACCACGAGCTCGCCCCGCCGTACGGCTGCCGCCGCCTCGGTCAGGCCCTCGGCCCGCTGGTCGGGGTCTGCGCAGTCAAAACGTCGTCCCACGGCGTGCATCCTATTCCTGGCCGTACTTGGCGGTGACGAAGCGGTCCCTGCGCGTCAGGTCCTGGCGAAGCCGTACGTCTCGCCAGCCGTTGTCCTCAGGGAAGGTGAGATAGACAGATTTGCCCTGCTCGTCGGCGTGCTCCACGGCGACCCAGCCGCCCGGACGCAGCAGCCTGCGTGCCGTACGCTCGACCGCTCTGACCTCGTTGAGACCGTCGGCCCCCGTGCCGTAGAGGGCGCGGGACGGGTCGTAGTCGCGGACCTCGGGGTCGCGCGGGATCGCGCCGGGCGGGATGTAGGGCGGGTTGGAGATGACCAGGTCGACGCGCCCGTTGAGCTCGGGCAGCGCCTCGGCCAGGTCCTCCGGGTGCAGGGTGACGCGGCCCTGGCCGTGCTCGGAGATGTTGCGCTTGGCCCAGCTGTAGGCGTCGGGGTCGACCTCGACCGCGTGCACCTGCGCCAGCGCCACCTCCTGGGCGATCGACAGCGCGATCGCGCCGGAGCCGGTGCCGAGGTCGACGACCAGCGGCTCGGTGACGTCCATCTCGCGCAGGCGCTCGATGGCCCATCCGGCGACCACCTCGGTCTCCGGCCTGGGCACGAACACGCCTGGGCCAACGGCCAGCTCCAGGTAGCGGAAGTAGGCGTGGCCGGTGATGTGCTGCAGCGGCTCACGCGCTTCGCGCCTGGCGATGCCCTCCCAGAAGAGGGCGTCGAAATCGGCGTCCTTGACCGTGTGCAGTTCACTTCTGCGCACGCCGTGGACGAAAGCCGCGATCTCCTCCGCGTCTGTGCGCGGCGACGGCACTCCGGCCTCTGCGAGCCGGGCGGTTGCGAGAGCGATCTCGTCCAGCAGGAATGTCATGAGTGTTGTGCGAGCTTCTCCGCCAGTTCGGCGTCGATGAGGGCCTGGGTGACGGCGCTGAGCTCACCGTCGAGAACCTGGTCGAGGTTATACGCCTTGAAGCCGACGCGGTGGTCGGAGATGCGGTTTTCCGGGAAGTTGTAGGTGCGGATGCGCTCAGAGCGGTCCATGGTACGCACCTGCGACTTGCGTTCCGCCTGCGCGGCGGCCTCGGCCTGCTCCTGCGCGACCGCCAGCAGGCGGGCTCTCAGGATGCGCATCGCCGACTCCTTGTTCTGGAGCTGGCTCTTCTCGTTCTGGCAGGAGACCACGACGCCGGTGGGCAGGTGGGTGATCCGTACCGCCGAGTCAGTGGTGTTGACGCTCTGGCCGCCGGGGCCGCTCGACCGGTAGACGTCGATGCGCAGGTCGTTCTGGTCGATGTTGACCTCGACCTCCTCGGCCTCCGGGTAGACGAGCACGCCGGTGGCGCTGGTGTGGATGCGGCCCTGCGACTCGGTGACGGGGACGCGCTGCACGCGGTGCACGCCGCCCTCGTACTTGAGCCTGGACCACACGCCCTCGTCGCCCTTGGCCTTGATGGCCACCGTGACGTCCTTGTAGCCGCCGAGGTCGGAGTGCTGCGCGTCGATGATCTCGGTCTTCCAGCCGAGGCGCTCGGCGTAGCGGAGATACATCCTGAGGAGGTCGCCGGCGAACAGCGCGGACTCCTCGCCGCCCTCGCCCTGCTTGATCTCCAGGATGATGTCCTTGTCATCGTTGGGATCGCGCGGGATGAGCAGGTGAGTCAGCTTCTCCTCCAGGTGGGGGATGCGCTCCTCCAGCTGGATCGCCTCCTCGGCGAACGCCTCGTCCTCGCTCGCGAGCTCCTTGGCCGCCGACAGGTCGCTTCTGACGCTCTCGAGCTCGCGGTAGGTGCCGACGATCGGGGTGAGCTGGCGGTAACGCCGGCCCAGGGTGCGCGCCTTGTTCTGGTCAGCGTGCACGGAGGGATCCGCGAGCTGCAGCTCCAGCTCGCTGTATTCGCTGAGCAACTCGTCGAGATTCACCGTGCGTCTCCGTTTCGTTGAGGCCTTTCACCAAGAACGCCGACCCGGACGCGCGCATGCGCGATCTCCGGGCCGGCGTCAGGGGAGCTACTTGCTCTGGGCCTTCTTGCCGAAGCGCTGCTCGAAGCGGGCCACGCGGCCGCCGGTGTCGAGGATCTTCTGCTTGCCCGTGTAGAACGGGTGGCAGGCGGAGCACACGTCGGCGTGGATCGTGCCGTTCTTGGCGGTGCTGCGCGTGGTGAACGAGTTGCCACACGTGCAGGTCACCTGGGTGACGTTGTACTCGGGGTGGATGTCGCGCTTCATAGCGGTCCTTTCGGGGTGCGGTCGCCGGGTCGCCATCTGTAGTGGGCGGGAACCGGAACCGCGTCAATCAGGGTTCGGCTACCAGTGTGCCAGATGCTGGAACCATCCCAGGCCACGCGGCATTCCCCGCATGGGTTGACGTGCGTTTATGGACGAGTCACTCCAGTCACACTAGGCTCCCGCGCACAAACCGTTACTTTTCCCTCATATTGACCGAGCAGAAGGACACCCATCAAATGAAGAAGAGGATGCGGTTGCTACTGGCGACCGCAACGGGGGCCGCGCTACTCACGGGAGGCCTCGCCACCACAACAGCCGCATCGGCGAAGGCCATCGCCGCCTGCGAGCTCGCCGCCGACGTCAGCAGCATCAGTATCGGCGACGCCTTTGTCCCTCAGAAGGACGACAACAAGGTAGACATCTCCATCAACGTCAAGGAGCTCTTCGGTAAGCCTGTCGAGGCTCCGGACCTCTACAACGTCGAGGAGACCTCGCCTGCCGGCACGCCGGACGCCGACAAGACGTTCCTTCTCAAGAAGGACGTCAAGAGCATCAAGGCGGAAGTCTTCCGCACCGGTGAGACCACGGTCCGCGAAGTGACGCTCGGCGCTCTCCCCGCCGACATCACCGGCAAGGGCAACAAGATCGAGAACGGCAAGGCCCACGTGGCCAACGTTCCCGCGACGTCCGAGATCAAGGGCTCCTTCCTCATCAAGGAGGCCGACAAGGACAAGACGGGCAAGTGGACCGTCAAGGTCACCGTCACCCGGGCCGCCTCCACCGAATCCTGCAAGGAGTTCGACGTCTCCGGGAAGGCCGGGCTCACCGGCGCCACGGTGACGCCCAACCCTGTCTCCCTGGTCAAGGGTAAGGACGTCCGCGTCTCCGTAAAGGTCTCGGCCAAGGACGCCAGCTCGGTCAGCGCCGTCCTCCAGAGCGACGAAACCTCTGAGTCCTACGACCTGGGCACTCTCGCCAAGGGCTCCGACGGCATCTACCGTGGCGAGACCTACTTCGCCGACGACACCGCAGCCGGCAACTGGACGCTCGTCGCCAGGGCCGTCCGTGGCGGTCAGGCCGTTGAGGGCACCGCCGACTTCTCCGTGAACGCCCCCTCCGGCGGCGCCTCCAAGAAGGCCAAGGCGCGGGTGACGATCTCGGCGCCGGCCAAGGTCAAGGCCGGTAAGACGTTCAAGATCTTCGGCAAGGTCTACCGCGGCACCAAGGCCTACTCCGGCAAGATCGTCGAGGTCTACTTCAAGAAGAAGGGCTCCTCGAAGTACACCTTCATGGGCTTCGCCAGGGCCACCTCCACCGGCAAGTACACCAAGTCCTTCAAGGGCAAGACCGACGGTTACTGGCGCGTCAAGGTGCCGGGCACCAGCAAGACCCGTAGCGCGATGTCCCCCCAGGAGTTCGTCGACATCCGCTAGTCACCAAGAAACACCTGGTACGGCCTGCATCCTCAACCCCGGGTGCAGGCCGTATTAGCGTTCCAGGTAAGCCAGCACCGCCAGCACCCGCCGATGGTCGTCCGGCGCGGGCCCCAGGGCCAGCTTGGTGAAGATGCCCGTGATGTGTTTCTCCACCGCCCCCTCCGTGATCACCAGTCGCGCCGCGATCGCCGTGTTCGACCGTCCCTCCGCCATCAGCGCCAGCACCTGGCGCTCCCTCGGCGACAGCGAGTCCAACGGCGCCCCCTTGCGCTGTCTGCTCAGCAACTGCAACACCACCTCCGGATCGACCACCGTGCCCCCAGATGCCACCTGGCGCACCGCGTCCAGGAACTCCGCGACGTCCGCTATCCGCTCCTTGAGCAGGTAGCCGACCGCGCGCCCGAGGAGTTCGCTGGCGTACCGCTCCTCGACGTACTGAGACAGCACCAGCACCGGGAACCCCGGACGCCCGGAACGCACCGTGAGGGCCGCGCGCAGGCCCTCGTCGGTGTGCGTGGGCGGCATGCGGACGTCGACGATGGCCAGATCGGGCCGGTGTTCCTCGACGGCGGCCACCAGGGACGGCCCGTCGTCCACCGCCGCCACCGTCGTGATGCCGCCGTCGGCCAGCAGCCGGACGAGACCCTCGCGAAGCAGGACGGAATCCTCGGCGATCACCACACGCATGGGGACATGCCTACCACTCGCAGGGAAGTTCGGCGCGGACGAGGGTGGGGCCGCCGGGCGGGCTGTGCACGACGAGGAGCCCGTCGATCGCGGCAGCCCGGTCGGACAGCCCCGCCAGCCCGCCACCCGCCTGGGCGAAGGCCCCGCCGAGCCCGTTGTCGTACACCTCGACCACCACGCACAGCCCCTGCCTGCTCACCCGCACGGACGCCTCGGTGGCGCCCGAGTGTTTGGCGACGTTGGTGAGCGCCTCCGCCACGACGAAGTAGGCGATGCTCTCGACGGCGGCGGGCGGCCGGTCGGCGATCTCCACGGAGACGTCGACGCGGACGGGCGCGCGGGCCGCGAGGGCGGACAGGGCGGCGTCCAGGCCGCGGTCGGTGAGGATCGCCGGGTGGATGCCTCTGGCCAGGTCGCGCAGCTCCTGGATGGCCGCCCTGGTGCCGCTGCGGGCCTGGGCGAGCAGCTCGCGGGCGGCCACGGGGTCGCTGTCGAGCTTGGCCTCGGCGCGGCCCAGGTCCATGGCGACGGCCAGGAGGCGCTGCTGGGCGCCGTCGTGCAGGTCGCGCTCGATCCTGCGCCGCTCGGCCTCCGCCGCGTCGACGCCCCTGGCGCGGGTCTCGCGGAGGTACTCCTCCTGGTTGCCGCCGAGCAGGACCACGGCGAGCGTGCCGTGCAGCCAGGCCATTCCGCGTACGGCGTAGGCCGCCAGGGGCAGCGCCACGAGGCCGAGCAGGCACGCCAGGATCGCCTTGGGCCAGCTGTCGACCACGATGAGGTCGTTGACCTGCACGCCTGCGCCCCCGGCGTAGAAGGCGGGCGCGAGGATCAGGCCGATCGACACCACCCAGACCACCAGGGACACCACGAACTCCACCATGCTGAGCGGGAAGAGCAGCAGCAGGTAGCCGAGGTCCTTCCAGGTGGCCGGGTCGCCGAACAGCCACGACAGGTGCCTGCCCAGCCCCTTCTCTGGGCGGGGACGGTAGGGGTCGGGGATGTCGACGCCGAAGGCGAGGCGCATGAGGCGGCGTTCGAGCATGGCGGCGGCGCGCCAGAGCATCATGGTGGCGAGCAGGAGCGGGAACCCCACCCAGACGATCATCAGCGCGCCGGAGAACGGCACGGCGACGGCCAGCGCGACGAACCAGCCCAGCCCCAGGACGAGGCTCAGCAGCAGGTAGGGCGCCGCCCGCCACGTCCGCACATCCGCCAGCACAGCGACCGGCCCTTGCATCCCCATGTCTCCACTGTGCCGACTTCGGGGGCCCGGTGGAATGGAGCAGACATGCCTCTCGAAGGTGGGGATAACCCTAAGACCCATTTTGTACGGCTATCGCCAGCAGACACCCACCCGCCGTAGGTGGCCGGCCTCCTTCGAGGGACACGGCCGACGAGCGTGCAAGATCCCGCCGCAACGCCGCCATAGGCCACCCGCCGCGAGAGGGACGATGTAACGGCGACCGGCCCCGTGGGCCTGGAGTGCCGTGGACCGGCAGACCCCGGCCACGGTCGGCGAGTAGCGATCCCCCGGCCCCGCCGTACCCCCAGAAAGACCGGCAAAAGCGGAACGCCCCGGCACCGAAAGGGTGCCGGGGCGTCCTGCAGCGCGGGTCAGTCGCGGTCGTTGCTCACCGTGGTCTTCTGGACCTGCAGGAGGAACTCGGCGTTGGACTTGGTCTCCTTCATCTTCTCCAGGAGAAGCTCCAGAGCCTGCTGCATGTCCAGCGCGTGGAGCACCCTGCGGAGCTTCCACACGATCTGCAGCTCGTCCTTGCCCATCAGGATCTCTTCCTTACGCGTGCCGGACGCGTCAACGTCCACAGCGGGGAAGATGCGCTTGTCGGCCAGCGACCTGTTGAGCTTGAGCTCCAGGTTGCCCGTGCCCTTGAACTCCTCGAAGATGACCTCGTCCATCTTGGACCCGGTCTCCACCAGCGCGGTGGCGAGAATGGTCAGCGAGCCGCCGTTCTCGATGTTGCGCGCGGCGCCGAAGAAGCGCTTGGGCGGGTACAGCGCGGTCGAGTCGACACCGCCGGACAGGATACGACCGGACGCCGGAGCGGCCAGGTTGTACGCGCGGCCCAGACGGGTGATCGAGTCGAGCAGCACGACCACGTCGTGACCCAGCTCCACGAGACGCTTGGCGCGCTCGATGGCCAGCTCGGCGACCGTGGTGTGGTCCTCGGCCGGACGGTCGAAGGTCGAGTGGATGACCTCGCCCTTGACCGAGCGCTGCATGTCGGTGACCTCTTCAGGCCGCTCGTCCACGAGGACGACCATCAGGTGGCACTCGGGGTTGTTGCGGGTGATCGCGTTGGCGATCGACTGCAGCACCATCGTCTTACCGGCCTTGGGCGGGGAGACGATGAGGCCACGCTGGCCCTTGCCGATCGGAGCGACGAGGTCGATGATCCTGGTGGTCAGGATGTTCGGCTCGGTCTCCAGGCGCAGGCGCTCCTGCGGGTAGAGCGGCACCAGCTTGGCGAAGTCGGGGCGGTTGCGCGCCTGGTCCGGGTCCATGCCGTTGACGGTGTCCAGGCGGACCAGGGCGTTGAACTTCTCCCTGCGCTCACCCTCGCGCGGCTGCTTGACGGCGCCGGTGACGACGTCGCCCTTGCGCAGGCCGTTACGCCTTATCTGGGCCAGCGAAACGTAGACGTCGTTGGAGCCAGGCAGGTAACCGCTGGTCCTGACGAACGCGTAGTTGTCGAGGATGTCCAGGATTCCGGCGATCGGGATCAGGACGTCGTCGTCGCCGATGACGGGCTCGTTGCTGTCGAAGCGGTCGCGGCCACGGCCACGGTTGCGCTCCCGGAAACGACCCCTGCGGCCGCGGCCGCCCCCGTCGTCGTCCATGCCGCCGTCGCGCTGGTCGTTGCCACCGCGGTCGGGCCCACGGGAGTCGCCGCGCGAGTCGCCACGGTCGTTGCGGGCGGGACCGCGGGAGTCACCGCGGTCGTTACGGTCGTTGCGGTCACCGCGGTCGTTCGCACGGTCACCACGGTCGCCGCGGTCGTTGCGCTCGGAAATCCGGTCGTTGCGCTCCGAGATGCGGTCGTTCCTGTCGGAGACCCGGTCGGAAGCCCCGCGGTCGGAGACCCCGCGGTCGGACGGACCACGGTCGGAAACCCGGTCACCACGGTCGGAAACCCCGCGGTCAGACGGGCCACGGTCGGACGGGCCACGGTCGTTGCGGTCGGACGGGCCACGGTCGTTGCGGTCGCGACGCTCGCCACGGCTGCGGCGCTCGCGGCGGCTCTCGCCCCGCTCGGCGCGCGTGTCGCCCTGACCCGCCTCGGACTGCTGCTCGACAACCGGCTCCGCGTGCGTCACGGCGGGCTCCGCCGCCACGACGGCCGCGGCAACGGGCTCGGCGACCGGCTCGGCCGGCGCCTCGACCGCCGCAGCGGGGCGGGAACGTTCCCTGCGTGCGCGGGTGGGCCGCTCGGCGGCGGGAGCCGCCGGCTCAGCGGCAGGCGCGGATACCGCCGGGGCCGAAGCCGCCGGGGCGCTGTCACCCGTCTTCTCCTGGATGGCCGCGATGAGCTGGCTCTTCCGCATGCGCCCGGTGCCGCTGATGCCCAGTTCGGCGGCCATCTTCTGCAGCTCGGGCAGCACCTTGGCGGACAGGCCGGTGCCGGAGCGACGCGCGCGGGTCTTGGCCGCGGGCGAAGTGGGGGTGTCGCCGGACGCCGGCTGCGCAGGTGAGCCTGATGCGTCGGAGAGGAGTTCGGTGGTGTCGCTCAACTAAAAGGTCCTTCCCAGGGGTCGGGCGCCGGATTTTCTCAGCCGGGCGTCCCGGAGGTGCTTGCGATCCGGCGGGACAGACCGGGTCGGGGTGCACATTGCGATCTTCGGCCGCCGCTGAGGACGGCCGCCACTTTTGGGGAGGGATGCGTCCAGGCCGCCACAGGACGGTGGCGCGTGGAGGACAACCCCCAGATTGCTGTCGCCAGCCAGATGTCGAGGTGATTCGAACGCGCAGATCCCCGTCAACGCCGCCTCGCGTTGCGCCAACCGGGTGTAGGCCAACCGGAGGCAACGGATTCCGGGGAGACAGCCACGCTGCCCACGCCTCGCGACGTGAAGCATGATGCAGCGATGTGTGACTGACAAGCACGCACCCAACAAGGGGGCATCTGGTGCGGCACTCAGCCTAACATCACCAGCGCACACGGCTATTCCCTGAAGGTCTAAAGAGGCATCAGCGTGTCTCGGGAAACTGGACGCTCGCACCAACCGGGTCGACGTCCATTAGCTGGATGTGCCAGTCATTACCCACTTCTGGCGCGATCAAATCCTGCGAATCCGGTGTCGAAAACGCAAGAATCGTGGGACCCGCTCCCGAAACGACTGCGGGTACGCCCACTGCACGAAGACGTTCTATCAGATCCGCTGTCAGCGGCATCGCAGGCGCGCGGTAGTTCTGATGAAGTCTGTCCTCTGTGGCCGCCAGGAGCAGGCTGCGTTCCGGTCGTTGGGTGAGCGCTGCGATCAGCAACGCGGCCCTACCGGCGTTGAAGGAGGCGTCCTTGTGGGGCACGTCCTTCGGCAGCAATCCCCGAGCGGTCTCGGTGGACAACCGCGTCGTGGGTACGAGCGCGACGGGCCGGACTGTCGCATCCGGCACCAGCCTCACCCTATGCGGTACACCAGAGTGATCGGTCCACGCAACCGTCAGCCCTCCGGCCAGGCAGGGCGCCACGTTGTCGGGATGCCCCTCCATCTCGGTGGCCAGCGCCAGCACCTCGTCGTCCGAGAGTGTTCGCTCAGAGCCGAGAGAGGCGAGGGCGCGGGCGGCCAGGATGCCCGCGCAGACGGCCGCAGACGACGATCCGAGCCCGCGCGTGTGCGGGATGCGGTTGACGCAGTGGAGGCGGATGCCGCGCGGCTGCGCCATGCCCATGCGGTCGAACGCCTTGCGCATGGCCACGATCACCAGGTGGCCCTCGCCGAGGTCCACCTCGCCCGCGCCCTCCCCCTCCACGGTGACCTCGGCGCGGTCGCCGGTCAGCGCCGCCGTGACGTCGTCGTAAAGGCTGAGGGCCAGGCCGAGGGAGTCGAATCCGGGGCCCAGGTTCGCGGAGGTAGCGGGCACACGGATATGAACAGTGCTCATTCAGCTCTTTTCAGATCAGGGACAGAGCGCCCGCCGCCGCGTGAACGTCGACGGGGATGGTGACCGGGGCCGGCGCGCCGGAGATGGCCCAGTCGGGGTCCTTGAGCCCGTTGCCGGTCACCGTGCAGACGATGCGCTGGCCCGGGTCCACGAGGCCCTGGGCGTGCGCGTGCAGCAGGCCGGCGACGCTGGCCGCCGAGGCGAGCTCGACGAACACGCCCTCCTCCTGCGCCAGCAGCTTGTACGCAGCAGCGATCTGCCGGTCGGTCACCGCCTGGATGACGCCGCCCGACTCGTCGCGCGCCGCCTCGGCGAGCTGCCACGAGGCCGGGTTGCCGATGCGGATCGCGGTCGCGATCGTGTGCGGGTGCGCCACGGGCGCGCCGTCCACGATCGGCGCGGAGCCGCTGGCCTGGAAACCGAACATCCGGGGCGACTTGTCGTACTCCTTGTAGCCCATCCAGTAGGCGGAGATGTTGCCCGCGTTGCCCACCGGGATGCAGTGGATGTCGGGCGCGTCGCCCAGCGCGTCGACGATCTCGAACGCGGCCGTCTTCTGCCCCTGCAGCCGGTAGGGGTTGACGGAGTTGACGAGCGCGATCGGGTATTCGGACGACAGCTTGCGCGTCATCTCCAGGCAGTCGTCGAACGACCCCTCGACCTGCAGCAGCGTCGCGCCGTGCACGAGCGCCTGGGCGAGCTTGCCCATCGCGATCTTGCCGCGCGGCACGAGGACCGCGCAGGTCAGCCCGGCGCGCACCGCGTAGGCGGCGGCCGAGGCGGAGGTGTTGCCGGTCGAGGCGCAGATGACCGCCTTGGCGCCCTCCTCCACGGCCTTGCTGATGGCCATGGTCATGCCGCGGTCCTTGAAGCTGCCCGTCGGGTTGGCGCCCTCGACCTTGAGGTAGACCTCGCAGCCGGTCAGCGCGGAGACCCGGTGCGCGGGCACGAGCGGCGTGCCGCCTTCGAGCAGCGTGACCACGGGCGTCGTCGCCGTCACGGGCAGCCGGTCTCGGTATTCCTCGATGAGGCCACGCCATGCCCTGGTCATAATGACTCCCTACCTGCGGTGTTGGCTCCAGAGTCTAGAGCCATCGGCCCCGGAGGGCGCGTCGGGCGTCCAAGGTGTGGACAGAGCTATTCAGGAAAATCTCAGCATCCCCCGCTATGGTCTGGCGTAGGGGGTCAACACCATGAACGCGCGTCCTGCGATGAGGCAGAACGACTACTCCACGCTGACACCGCCCGAGCTCGGCGAATGGACGCCGGCGCTGCCGGTGAGCGTGATCGTCCCGGCCCATGGCGGGCCGCATCTGGATCTGACGCTGGCCGCGCTGGCGGCGCAGACCTACCCGGCGCACCTGATGGAAGTCCTGGTCGTGGACGACGGCAGCGAGCCGCCGATCGAGCTGCCGGAGATCAGGCCGGTGGACACCAGGGTCGTCCGGGTGGAGACGGGCTGGGGCATCTCCAACGCCGTCAACACCGGCGCCAAGGCGGCGGACGGGCAGGTCATCCAGCGGCTCGACGCCGACATGGTGACCTGCCGGGAGCACATCGAGGCGCTGGCCAGGTGGCACCACGTCACCGACTACGTGGTCGCGATCGGGATGAAGACGTTCGTCGAGGCTCCGGCGCTGTCGCAGAAGGAGGTCTTCCAGGCCAGGCGGCTGGCGGAGATCTTCGACCTGGACGCGGGGGTGCCGAGTTCCACCGAGGCGACGATCGCGAAGACGGACGGGCTGCGGGCCAGCCGCAACCCCTATCACGTGTGCACCGGACCCACCTTTTCCCTCCATCGAGAGATATTTCATGCTGTGGGGGGTCTTGACCCGAACGTGCTGCGCGGGGAGGACACCGAGTTCGCCTACCGCCTGGCCATGCACGGCGTCGTCTTCGTCCCCGATCCTCGGGCGGAGGCGGTGCATCTCGGGCTTCCGTCGCAGCGCGTCGACAAGGAGCGGGCCGTACGGGCCGTCGAGCCTTACCTGGCCCACCGCATCCCGCTCCGTCGTGACCTGCGCAAGGACGCGGGGCGGCGGTGGCTGGTGCCGTACGTGGAGATCGTCCTCGACGTGACGGACACTCCTGAGCAGGTCGTACGGCAGGCGGTGGCGGCGGCGCTGGGCGGGAGGCTGCAGGACGTCGTGGTGACGCTGACCGCCCCCTGGTCGCTGCTGCCCGAGGGGCGGCGGTCCGTCCTTGGCGACCCCGACTTCGAGTTGCGGCTCATGCGCGATCTGTTCTCGGGGGACGACCGGATCCGGTTGATCGACGAGGAGGCGGCGACGCCCGCTCCTTCGCCGTTCCGCTATCGGGGGCCGGTGGACGTGCCGCTGCACCGGGCGACGCTGGAGCGCATGGTGGAGGATGTGCAGAAGGACCTGACGGGGGTGCTCGTCGTGGACCTTCCCGGCGGGCGTACGGCCCGCTTGGAGCGCACGTCGGCTCTGGCGCGGGCGCGGCTGCTCGGCGACCCGGATGACGACGTGGACCGCATCATCGAGGTCACCCACGGCGTACGGCACGCCGACCCGGCCCGCTACTGGCCCGCCCCCCGGCCCGCAGAAGCCCCGAAGCCCGTGGAGCCTCCCAAGGCGGTGGAGATCCCGCCCGTGGAGTCCTCTCTCTTCGGCCGCCTCAAGTCCGCCCTCCGCTCGGGCTGAGCACCACTAGAACGACAAACCCCAAAAGAGCCTGCCCCTCTGAAAAGCTGAGGGCCTCTCGAAGACCCTGAGGTCCTTTGGGGGCTGGGGTCCTTTTCAGGAAGGTTTCTGCGGGGGCTGGGACCCTGAGGGGGTTGAGGTCCCTAGGGGGCTGAGGGCCTTGGGTGGGTCAGTCTCTGCGGAGGGCGCGGCGGACTGAGGAGGCCAGGAGGGCTCTCATGCCCTGCCGTGCGCGGGCGGCGGCGGCCAGCTGGCGGCGGAGGGAGCTGACCTCGCGGCGCATCTCCACCGTGCTCTTGCGCCACCGCCCGGCCTCGTCCTTCCACCGCGCCACCTGCCCGCGCAGCCGTTCGACCTCCTGGGACAGGCGCACGGCCTCGGCGGATGCCTCCAAGCGTGCCCGATATGCCCCACGTCGCCCTACGAGACCCTGTGCGGAGCGGGTGAAACCATAGCTCTCCCCCTCCAACCAGCACACACCCGAAACCTCATCCACCACGTCGTCCAGGCTCTCCCCAGGCCCGACCAGCAACGACGCACGCGCGAACGCCGACGTCCGTTCCAGGCGCGCGGCGACCACCCCGGCCGCCGTCTCCTCCAGGAGCACGTTGACCAGCCCCTGCCCCTCGTCCCGGGCCACGTCGAGCAGCGCCGCGAGGCTGTCCTCCCCCGGCACCCACCCCACGGGCAACCGCCACACGTACGGCACCGCCGGGTCCACAACGGGGGCGTCGGCCAGCCGTACCCGCCCCTCATACGCGTAGTGACCACGCAGCAGCACCAGGTCCAGAGAAGGATCGCGCAAGGGGCTGCGCAGGTCCCTGGACAGCGAGTCCCACGGCCCGACGAGCACCACGCTCACGTCCGGCACCGTACAGGCGAGGACCGCGTCGACGACCGCCCTGGTCTCCTCGTACCCCCCGGCGGGCACGACGGCCGCGACATAGGGGACCTTCCACTGCCGCCCCGGATGGCCGCGCAGCCACCGGTAGGCCGGGATCCGGTCGGCGACGGTCGCGTGGCTCACCCGGTCGATGGGCTGCTTGTCGCGCATCCGCATCGTCGGCCCCAGGTGATAGGCGCGGGCCAGCGGCGCGGGCACGAAGACTGCGCCCGCCTGGGCGAGCCGGTAGCCCATCTCGGTGTCCTGCCCCAGGACCAGCTCGTCGTCCATCGGCCCGGCAGCGTCGATCAGCCGCCTGTTGACCGAGGTGGCGCCGCCCACGTGCAGGCTGAAGGGCCGCTGCGGGTTGGCGGTGAGCCCGTCGGTGCGCTCCACCAGGTCCACGATCCACGCGTGCGGCTCGGCCGGCTCGAAGGCGGCGACCAGGTCGTCGGGCAGCGAAGCGGGTACGGGAGCGGACGTGAACCTGATGTAGCTGGTCACCACCAGGTACGGCGCGCGATGGTGCCAGCGCATGTGCTCCTCGAGCGCGCCCGGGGTGAGCAGCACGTCGGAGTCGAGCCAGTGGATGACGTCGCCCGTCGCCACCGCCAGCCCCGCGTTGCGCGCGCTCGCCCGCCCCGGCGTCTCGCACACCACCAGGCGTACCCACGAGGGCACGCGCAGCGGCGGGGAGCTGCCGTTGTCCACCACGACGACCTCGGTCAGCGCGGCCGGGTAGGTCTGCCTGGCCAGCGCCTCCAGCGCCAGGTCGAGCTTGTCCTGGCCGCCGTAGGCGGGGACGACGACGCTGACGCGCAGGGTGGGGGGCCGGTCCGGCAGCTCGGCGAGCGGCCGGTAGTCGTTGCCGCGTACCCTCATGCCGCTTCCAGCAGCTGGCTGGGGCGGAATCCGCGCCACTGGCTGGAGGCCACCCGCAGGAAGTGGGCGAGCGGCAACTGCCAGGTGTGCTCGTCGCCGAGCGTGCGGCGCAGGACATAGCCGAGGCCGTGGGTGCGGTAGACGCCCGCGCCCGCCTGCCTGGCCGCCTTGAGGAAGAGCCTGTCGACCGCGCGCGGCTCTGCCGCGAAACCGCCCAGCCTGTGGAAGGCGTCGGTGGCCAGCAGGATCGTGCCGCCCGCCACGTGGTCCGCCCATACCTCGCTGGGGTAGGCGGCGCCGCTGGCGAAGGTGGTGCGCCTGATGGTCACGTCCAGTGGCTCCAGGTAGAAGAACTCGGCCGTGGTGCCGACGATGTCCGCGCCGGTGTCGGCCACGGCGAGCAGCAGGTCGGAGAGGTGCTCGGGGCCGTACCAGTCGTCGTCGTCCCACTTGGTGAGGTACGCGCCGGACGCGCGGGCGGCGGCCCGGTTGAGCACCTCGCCGAACGGCACGTCGGCGTCGGCCTCCACGCAGGTCAGCGGGAGGGGGCAGCTCGCCACGGCCTGCCGTACCTCCTCCAGGGGGACGCCGTGCAGGCCGAGCACGACCTCGACCTCGACGTGGCGCTGCCTGGCCATCTGGGCCAGGGCGAACCCGACCAGGTGGGGGCGCTTGCTCGACATCACGACGCTCACCGAGGGGCGGTCGGCGCGGCGCAGGGCCAGGCGGCGCAGCCGTACGCCGTGCTCCTGCCTGCGCAGGGCGGCCACGCAGCGGCGGGTGCCGTCCGGGCGGTGATCCAGCCACGAGCGGTCGGCGAGCAGTGCGCCGAGCTCGGGCGGGACCCAGGGGGGAACCTCGGCGGACGTCAGGGGGGCGCCTGTGGCGGCCAGCCGCATGATCTCGTCCAGCGGGACCTCGCGGGCGGGCCACTCGATCTCCAGGGCCCAGCCGTCGTCGGTCCAGCGCAGGGGCTCCGCATCGGCTGTCCCCTGCGTCACGCCGTAGGGGATGGCAGTCATTGGGGGTGCGCTCCTCGACCGGTCGAACTCAAGTCGGCGCCTACCTTACGCCGGTTTGTTAGCCGTATTGGCATGCGGGTTTCCCAGGTTCTGCTCAGGTTCCTGTGGCACGGTAGGGACGGGAGTTTATTAAGGTGTAAATATCCAGATTACCGAGAGTAAAGAGCGACAAGGATGCTTTCGCCCCGCAGATTGGCAGCGACCGCCGCAGGCCTCGCCGTTCTGGTGTTCGCGGCCCTCGCGCTGCTCACCCTGATGGGGACGATCGAACCAGGCACGGCAGCGACGGCCGTCGCCCTGTTGATCACCATTGGCGCGCTCGCCTTTCTCGTCTTCGTCGTGCGCAGGCTCGACGGCAGGACCCACCGCATCGACCTCAGGGTGAAGAAGAACGACGCGCAACTGGCCGGGACAGCGGCCGCGCTGAAGCGGATCGAGGCCAGGCTCGATCAACTCGCCCGGTCGATCGAGGACACGGCCGTCAGGCGCAACGAGGATCTGGGCGCCATCCTCGCCTCGCTCGGCGAGGACAGGGTCAACGCGATGGCGCGCGCCCGGGAGGTCGAGGAGCTGCGCGCCGAGGTCCGCGGCATGAAGGACCGGGTGTGACGGCCAGGGTCAGGCACAACGACTACGGTCCTGTGCGCCCTCCGGCGCTGGGCGGCTGGGAGCCGAGCAGGACCGTCACCGTGGTCGTCCCCGCCTACGGCGACCAGGAGGCGCTCGACCGCACGCTGGCCGGGCTGGCTGCGCAGACCTACCCGCCGCGCCTGCTCGACGTGATCGTCGCCGACGACGGCAGCGACCCGCCGCTCAGGCTCGCCCCCTCGGCCCCCGCCCGCAGCAGGGTCGTGCGGGTGACCAGCGGCTGGGGGCGCGGCGCGGCCAGGCAGACCGGGGCGCTCGCGGCGACCGGCGAGGTGATCCACTGGCTCGACGCCGACATGATCCTTTCCAGGGAGCACATCGAGGCGCACATGCGCTGGCACCACCTGATCGACTACGCGGTGGTGATCGGCGACATCCGGTTCGTCACCTCCGAGACGTTCGAGCCCGACGAGGGCACGGTCCAGGAGTACACGGCCAAGGTGCTGGAGTCGACGGACATGCTGCGCGACGCGGGCACGAGCGCCTATCTCGTGCACACCGGCGCCACCACCTCGGTCTCCGCGGCGCTGCTGAGGGCGGCCGGCGGGGTGAACGCGGGGCTCAACATGGCCGAGGACACCGAGCTCGGCTACCGGCTGGCCCAGGCGGGCGCGGTCTTCATCCCGGACAGGGAGGCGCGCAGCTGGCACGTGGGCGAGTCGACGGTGATGCGCCGCGAGAAGGAGGTGCACCGCCACAACTGGTCCTTTCTCGGCGACCTCGTCCCCGAGCTGCGCTGGCTGCGCTCGCACCCCCGGCGTCAGTGGCTGGTGCCGTACGTCAGGGTGGTGGTCGAGGCCACCGGCTACGAGGACACCCGGGCCACGGTCGACTCCGCCCTGGCCGGTACGGTCCCCGACGTGGCGGTCACCGTCGTCGGTCCCTGGGGCAAGCTGACCGCTGAACGCCACTCCTCGCTCGACGACCCCCTGCTCGACCTGCGGCTCATCGCCAACCTCTACGCGCACGAACCACGCGTGACGCTCGCGGAGAGCGCGCCGCCGTCCGCCGCCCCCTCGCCGTTCCTGCTGACGGTCCCGTCCGGCTGGACCCTGGGCGCGGAGACCCTGGCCAAGCTCGTACGGCTGGCCGACCAGGACGTCACCGGCCTCGTCTGCGCCGCCCTGACCGAGACGGCGACCGGCGTCGTGTCCGCCAGGCTGGAGCGCACCGCCGCCTACGCCCGCGCCAGGCACTTCGACGGCGAGCCTGACGACGTCGTGGACGAGCTGTTCGGCGCGCTGTGGGTCGGCGGCGGCGAGCTGGGCTTCACCGACGTGCCGGAACCGCTGGCCGGAGACCCCGCCAAGTGGCGGGCCGTGGCCGCCAAGCGCCAGGAGGAGATCAAGGTGCTGGAGGCCGAGGTCGCCGAGCTCCGCGCCCGGCTGGACGAGCAGCCGCCCCCCGAGCCGCCCAGGCGGAACCCGCTCGCGCGGCTGTGGGGCGACAGGTGATCGCCGAGCTGCTCGCCGACCTGCCCAAGGCCGCCGTCTTCCACGTCGGCGTCCGCCAGGCGGTCGACGGCGTCGACCTCGACCTGCTGGCCGCTCCCCTGCCCGAGGGGCGGGTGAGCGAGGTGCTGGTGATCGCGGGCACCCCTGCCGACCTGCGCAGGGCCTCCTCCCTGCACAAGCTGCTGCCCGAGGCGACGCGCGTGGTGGTGGCCGTCCTGGACACCCCCGCCTCGCACCCGGCGCCCGTGCCTACGCCGACGCCCGCCCACCGGTGGCGCACGCTCACCGACCTGCGGGTCCACCAGCCGAAGAACCGGGTCTGGGTGGTCGACGCGCACTTCTCCGCGCCGGTCCCGTCGGGTCGGCTGGTGGCCGCCACGGCCCGCGCCTTCGCCGGTCACCGGCTCGACGTGATCGCCGCCCCTGCCGCCGGTCTCGCGGGCGCAGGAGCGGCGGCATGGCGTCCTGGCGACCCCAACGCCACCCCGGCCGAGCTGAGCGGGCCGGTGCCGGAGCGCGTGGGCGCGCCGGGCAGCGACGTGGTGGTCCGTACCGTGGACGGGGGCGGGCGGGACTTCGAGGGCGACGACCCCGTCGACCGGCCGACGGCGGCGGCCGCGAGCTGGGAGCGGCTCGGCCGTCCTGGCGGCACCGAGCTGGCCGACCCCGACCTGATGTCGGAGCCGTCGATGATCCCGCCGGTCGACGAGCGCCTGGTCAACCCGCAGGGATTCGTCACCACGCCGTCGCGCGGCGTGGCGATGCTCACCGAGGTGTCCGGGCGCTGGACCGTGGTGCTCGACGGCGAGCCGCTGATCGCGTTCGCCGCGTCTGGCGGCGTCACCGACGCCGACGTGGCCAGGCTGCGCCAGGTGCGCGGGGTGGAGATCGACTGGCGGCACGCGCACAGCGGCCCGCTGGCCGCCGTCCGCGTGCTCGCCGGGCTCGCGGCCGCCGGGGTGCCGCTGGTGGCCGACTCGGTGCCGCGCTGGGCGGGCGCGCTCGGCGACCCGCTGGCGGCCCTGCTCACCACCCCCGTCGACCTCGCCGACGACCTGCGCCGCGAGGAGCATTCCGTACGGCTGCGCAGGCAGGCCCTGCGCACGCACGGCGTTGCGGCCAGGTGGGAGCAGCTCGGCGCACCGGCGCCCGCTCCCCCGCTGGTCTCGGTGCTGCTGGCGACCCGCAGGACCGACATGGTGGGGTTCGCCCTCGACCAGATCGCCCGCCAGCGCGACGCCCAGCTCGAAGTCATCCTGGCCCTGCACGGCGTGCCCCAGGGGCATCCGGACGTCGAGAAGGCCGTCGCCGCCTTCGACGGCCACCTGACCGTGGTCGAGGCCAAGGCGGAGTCGATCTTCGGCGAGGTGCTCAACGAGGCGGCGTCCCGAGCGTCGGGGTCGTTCCTGCTGAAGATGGATGACGACGACTGGTACGGGCCGGACTTCCTGTCCGATCTCCTGCTGGCTCATTCCTATTCCGGGGCACAGGTTGTCGGCACGGTGCCGGAGTTCGTCTACCTGAGCTCGATCGACGTCACGGTGCACCGCAAGCAGATCACCGAGCAGATCACCAGCTTCGTCGCGAGCGGCACGATCCTGGTGGAGCGCTCGGCCTTCCAGGCGGTCGGCGGGTTCAGGCCGCTGCGCCGTTCCGTGGACACCCAGTTCCAGGAGGCCCTGCAGGCGGCGGGCGGGCAGATCTACCGCACCCACGGCCTCGGCTACATCCTGCGCAGGGGCCCGGCGGCCAACCACACCTGGCAGGAGCCGATCGGCACGTTCCTCCAGCGCAACAGGCAGCAGTGGCGCGGCTTCCGGCCCAGCGCGCTGATGGAGCTGTGATGCGGATCAGGCGCAACGACTACGGCGAGGCACCTTCCGGCCCGTGGGAGCCTGCGCTGACGGTCACCGTGGTGATCCCCGCGCACGATCGGCAGTCCACTCTCGATCTCACCCTGGCCGCGCTGTCGGCGCAGAGCTACCCGCCCGAGCTCCTCGACGTGATCGTCGTCGATGACGGGAGCGCTCCCGCGCTGCGGATCCCCCCGCTCGCGCCCGGCCGCACCAGGATCATCCCCACCAGATCCGGCGGATGGGGGCGCGCGTGCGCGGTGCAGACCGGCATCGAGGCCGCCACCGGCGAAGTGATCTTCGTGCTCGACTCCGACATGGTGCCGCACCGCGAGCACGTCGAGGCGCACATGCGCTGGCACCACCAGGCCGACTATCTGGTGGTGCTCGGCTGGATCGACTTCACCGCGGACACCGCGCTGCCCTCGCCCGCCTCGGTCAAGGAGGGGCTGCGCGCGGGCAAGGAGGACGCGCTCTTCACCCTGTCCGAGCAGCGTCACGACTGGGCCGAGCAGATCGTCGAGGAGCACGACGGCCTGCGTACTGCGCCGAGCGCGCTGGCCTCGCGCGTGCACGTGGGTGCCACGGCGTCCTACCCGGCCGCGCTGCTGCGCGAGATCGGCGGCATGGACACCACGCTGATCCTGGCCGAGGACACCGAGCTGGGCTACCGGCTGACCCAGGCGGGCGCGGTGTTCGTGCCCGAGCCCGCAGCGCGCGCCTGGCACGTGGGGCTGCCGACGGCGATGCGCGACTGGGCCGAGCTCAAGCGCTACAACGACCCGTTCGTCGCCGACCGCGTGCCGTACCGGCGGTATCTCCGGGCGGAGCCGGGCAGGCAGTGGCTGGTGCCGTACGTGGACGCCTTCGTCGAGGCCGCCGGGTACGAGGACGTGCGGGCCACCGTGGACGGGCTGCTGTCCTGCTCGCTGCCCGACGTGCGGGTCACGGTCACCGGCCCGTGGTCGCACCTGACCGCCGGCCGCCGCTCCCCCCTGCGCGACCCCGACCTGGACCTCCGCCTGATCCAGGCCACCTTCCAGCACGACGCCCGGGTACGGCTTGCGCCGCCGGGCGAGCACGCCTCGCGGGCGCCGTTCCGCCTGCACTGCCCGCCCGGCTGGGTGCCCGGCGGCGACGCGGTCGAGCGGCTGGTCGACCACCTGGAGGAGAGCGACGGCGGCGCTCTGCACGTGGTCCTGGCCGAGACGGCGACCGGGGTGATCGGGGCCCGGCTGGAGCGCACGGCCGCGCTGTCCAGGGTGGCTCGGGTCTCGACTCCTGGAGAGCATCCGGACGACGTGCTCGACGAGGTCTTCGGGCTGGAGTGGGTGGACGGCCTGGAGTTCGGCTTCGCCAGGCGGCCCAGGGTCTACCCGCCGCGCCGCCGCCCGGTGCCGGAGATCCAGCTGATGGCGGCCGCGCACGAGCGGGAGGTCGCCAGGCTGCGCAGGCGTACGGCTGCGCTGAAGGCGGAGGTCACCCAGCTGCGCAGGGAGGCGGCCAAGGGCAGGCGGGACTCGGCGCGCTGGCGGGACAAGGCGGAGCACTGGCGGCGCGAAGCCGTACAGCTGTCGAGGGCCAGCGACCGCACGGTGATCAAGCGGGCGGTCCGGCGAATGCGTAATCTAGCCTTTCCCGACCCATAGATTCGGCGGTTGAAGGGGCGAGATGACGGCGTTGCTGGTGCAGTCCCCCGCTGGGTCTGTGCGGCTGGAGCCCGGTCAGCGGTTGGTGATCGGTCGCGGGGGCGACGTGGCGATCGTCGACTCCCGGGTGTCGCACCACCACGTCGAGGTGTTCTTCACCCACGGGCGGTGGATGTTACGCGACCTCAACAGCCGCAACGGCACCTTCCTCGGCGAGGACCGCATCACCATCCTCGACCTGAGCACCCGCCGCGCGGTACGGCTGGGCAGCTCGGACAACGGCCCGCTCCTCGACCTCCGGCCGGAGGTCGTGCACGTGGACGTGGCCCCGCCCAGGGCGCCCGAGACCACGCAACGCAGCGACAGTCCAGGACGTCCCTCGGGGGCCCAGGTCAGGCAGGCCGTCCCCGACTGGGTGCTGCCCGCGGCGCCCGTGCTCCGCGTCGGCCGCGCCCAGGACAACGACCTGGCGCTCGCCGACGACCTGCTGGTCTCGCGCCACCACGCCGAGATCCACCAGACGCCGCACGGCCCCTTCGTCCGCGACCTGCGCAGCCAGAACGGCACCTACGTCAACGGCCACCGCGTCCACGAGGCGTACGTGCAGGTGGGCGACCTGGTCTCGGTCGGTCACTACCAGCTCGTGCTGCATCCCGACCACGTGGCCGTGCACGCCGACGTGGGCGTGGTCTCGCTCCAGGCCGAGGAGCTGACCGTGCGGATCGGCAAGGCCGTCCTGCTCGACCGGGTCACCCTCCACCTCGACGGCTCCAGCCTCCTCGCCGTCGTCGGCCCGTCGGGGGCGGGCAAGTCGACGTTGCTCGGCGCGCTGACCGGGGCGAGACCGGCCACCAGCGGGCGCATGCTCTACGAGGGCCGCGACCTCTACGCCCACTACGACGACCTGCGCCACCGCATCGGCCTGGTCCCGCAGGACGACATCCTGCACAAGGAGCTCACCGTCGAGCGGGCGCTCGGCTACGCGGCCGCCCTGCGCTTCCCGCAGGACGTCTCGGCCGCCGAGCGGCGCCGGCGCATCGACGAGGTGATCGACCAGCTCGACCTGGGCGAGCGGCGCAAGCTGCGGATCGACAGGCTCTCCGGCGGGCAGCGCAAGCGCACGAGCGTGGCGCTGGAGCTGCTCACCAAGCCGTCGCTGCTGTTCCTGGACGAGCCGACCTCGGGGCTCGATCCCGCGCTGGACAGGGAGGTGATGAACACGCTGCGCGACCTGGCCGACGACGGGCGCACGGTGGTCGTCGTCACCCACAGCGTGCTGCACCTGAACGTCTGCGACCGGGTCCTGGTGTTGTGCCGCGGCGGGAAGGTCGGCTACTTCGGGCCGCCCGACCGCCTGCTGGGCTTCTTCGGCGCCCAGGAATACTCCGACGTCTTCAAGATGGTCGCCGAGGAGCCCGACCGGTGGGCGGCCGCGTTCCGCGCCTCGCCGTTCTTCGCCGAGTACTGCGGCACGGTCTCCGGCCCGGGCGGCGACCCGCGCGCGTCGTCCCCGCCGCCGGTGCCGCCCAGGCAGAGCCGGGTGCGGCAGTTCACGATCCTGGCGCGCCGGATGGCCGCGGTGATCCGTTCCGACAAGCTGGCCGCGCTCTCGGTGATCGGGCTGCCGATCGCGCTGGCGCTGATGACGCGGGTGGTGGAGGGGACGGCCGGGCTCGCGCCCCCGCCCAGGGGCCGTTCCGAGGAGGCGGGCACGCTCCTCATCATCCTGATCTTCGGCGCCGCGCTCATGGGGTTGATCGGGGCGATCAGGGAGATCGTCAAGGAGGGGCCGATCTACCAGCGGGAACGGGCCGTGGGGCTGTCGCCCATGGCCTATCTGCTGTCCAAGGCGGCCGTGCTCGGGGCGATCAACATCGTGCAGTCGGTGCTGTTCGTGTCGCTGGCGCTGGTGGGCAGGAAGCCGCCGGACGACCCGCTGGTGCTCGGGTCAGGGCGGGTGGAGATCGTCGCTGTGGTCGCGCTGGTGGCGTTCACCTGCAGCATGATGGCGCTGCTGGTGAGCGCGGTGGTGTCGACCAACGAGCAGGCGATGATGGTCATGGTCGTGCTGATCATGGCGCAGTTCGTGTTCATCGGGAAGCTCATCGAGGTCGTCGGCAGGACCGGGCTGGAGCAGCTGACCTGGTTCGTCCCGACCCGCTGGGGATACGCGGCCGCGGCTGCCACGGTGAACCTCCGCAAGATCGACATCGCGCGGCCCACTGACGCGCTCTGGAACCACACCGCCGGGGCCTGGCTGACGGCGATGAGCGTGCTGGTGCTCATGGCCGTGGCCCTCGCCGCGGGCACCCGGCTCGCGCTGCGGCGCTATCGCTAGCCCATGGTGGCGGCGATGCCGTCGAGGAGCTGTTCCAGACCCCTGGTGAAGGCCTTCTCTCCCCTGCCGGACTCGTGCGGCCCGCGAGCCTCCACCATGACGCGGATGGTGGCGGGGTAGGCGCCGTCCCTGATGATCGAGTCGCCGTAGTCGCCCTGCGCCGCCAGCCACGCGTCGAAGTCGAGGCCCCTGGCCGCCACCTCGCTCGTCACCGCCCCCTGCACGAAGAGCTGCACGGTGGTGACGGAGACGAGCATCTCGTCGGCGCTGAGGCCGTGCCCGTCGATCGCCTGGTACCAGGCCTCCATCCAGCGCAGGCTGCCCGGCCCGAGGTTGGGCCTGGCCGCGGCGACCGGCGGCAGCCACGGGTGGCGCAACATCAGCGCCCTGCCGGCCTCGGCCAGCGCGCGCAGGTCGGCGCGCCACTCCCCCGATCGGGGCGGCGGGTCCTGGGCCCGCATCGCGGCGTCGACCATGAGGTCGAGCAGGTCGTCCTTGCTCGTCAGGTACCGGTAGAGGGAGGCCACGCCGACGCCCAGCTCGGTGGCCACGCGGCGCATGGAGACCGCGTCGATGCCCTCGGCGTCCGCCACGCGCACGCCCGCCTCGGCCACCTCGTCGCGGGTGTGGGCGGGCTTGGGACCGCGGGCGTTGCGCTCCGGCCTGTTCCAGATGACGTCCATTGAGTAGAGTATAACTGCGAACAACGTTCCTAGTTTTAGGAGGCACTCGTGGAGTACGACGTCATCGTGGCCGGGGCCGGGCCCGTCGGGCTGATGCTGGCGATCGAGCTGCGCCTGGGCGGGGTCTCGGTACTGGTCCTCGAACGGGCGGCCGAGCCGTACACGGAGTTGAAGGCGGGGTTCATGGGGGCGCGCTCGATCAACGCGCCGAGCACGGTGACGCTGCACAAGCACGGCCTGCTCGACGCCGTACGGCAGGCCGCGCTGTGGTGGTACACCCCGGGCGACGAGATCCCCGCCGGGGCCTTCATCGGGCACTTCGCCGGGCTGAACCTGAGCCCGGAGCACCTCGACCCCGCGATGGAGGCGCCGCCGCACGGCGGCGGGGCGATCGCCATGCTCGATCTGGAGACGATTCTCGCCGAGCGGCTGGCGGAGCTCGGCGGCCAGATCCGGCGCGGCGTCACCGTGGACGCCTACGCCGAGACCCCGTCAGGCGTCCTGGTGAACGGGGTCCACGCCGCCCGGTGGCTCGTCGGGTGCGACGGCGGCCGGAGCACCGTGCGCAAGCTGGCCGGGATCGCCTTCCCCGGCAACGACGGCGAGTACACCGGCCGCGTCGCCCTGACGGAAATTTCGGGAGACCTCCCCATGGGCGGCTGGACCCGCACCGCCACCGGTTCCTACGTCCACGGGCCGATCCCCGGCCGGATCCACACCGTGGAGTACGGCGAGCCGGTCGACCGCGACGCGCCGCTCACCCCCGAGGAGATGACCGCCAGCCTGCGCCGCGTCACCGGGCTAGACGTCGAGGTCACCAAGGTGCACATCGGCACCCGCTACACCGACGCCACCCGGCAGGCGGCCACCTACCGGCACGGCCGGGTGCTGCTGGCGGGCGACGCTGCGCATATCCACTCCCCCGCCGGCGGCCAGGGGCTGAACCTGGGCATCGGCGACGCCTCCTGCCTCGGCCCCAAGCTGGCAGCCGTGGCGCGCGGCGAAGCCGTACCGGACCTGCTGGACACCTACACGGCCGAGCGGCACCCGCTCGGCGCGTGGGTGCAGGCGTGGAGCGACGCCCAGACGGCGCTCAGCCGCCCGGACGTGCGCACCGAGGCCCTGCGCGGGGTGATGCGGGACCTCCTGGACACCACGGACGGCGCCACCTACGTGCTCAGGCAGATCTCCGGGCTCTAGTCGTCGCCCTCGACGCGCATCACGCTGGCGATGGCGCGGACGATGTCGAGCTCGCGCAGCCCCTCCATGCACGCCGTGAGTGCCGCGTCGCTGGCCCGGTGGGTGACGATGACGAGCTGCGCGTCGTCGCCGCGCCCCTCCTGGCGGACCGTCTGGATGGACACGTCGTGCTTGGCGAACAGGTCGGCCACCCGCGCCAGCACGCCGGGCTTGTCCGCCACGTCCAGCGCCACGTGGCACCGGGTGACGGTGTCGCCCATCGGATGCACCGGCAGCGAGGCGTAGGTGGACTCGTCCGGCCCGCGGGTGCCCGCCAGGCGGTTGCGCGCCACGGCGACCAGGTCGCCCAGGATGGCGGACGCCGTGGGCGCGCCGCCCGCTCCTGCGCCGTAGAACATGAGCTGACCGGCCGACGACGCCTCGACGAAGACGGCGTTGTAGGCCTCGCGGACCCCGGCCAGCGGGTGCGACCTGGGGATCATCGCCGGGTGCACGCGCACCCCGATCGAGCGGCCGTCGTCGGACTTGGCGCAGATGGCCAGCAGCTTGATGACGTACCCCATGGCCTTGGCGCTGGCCACGTCGGTCGCGGTGATCTCGGTGATGCCCTCGCGGTGCACCTCTGCCGCCGTGACGCGGCTGTGGAAGGCGAGCCCGGCGAGGATGGCCGCCTTGGCCGCCGCGTCGAAGCCCTCGACGTCCGCCGTCGGGTCGGCCTCGGCGTAACCGAGCGCCTGGGCCTCCTCCAGCGCGTCGGTGAACGAGGCGCCCGTGGAGTCCATCTTGTCGAGGATGTAGTTGGTGGTGCCGTTCACGATGCCGAGCACCCGGGTGACGTGGTCGCCGGCCAGCGACTCGCGCAGCGGGCGGAGCAGCGGGATGGCCCCGGCGACGCTGGCCTCGAAGTAGAGGTCGCCGCCGCCTCGCCGCGCCGCCTCGTACAGCGTCGCGCCGTCCTCGGCGAGCAGCGCCTTGTTGGCGGTGACGACCGACTTCCCGCGCTCCAGCGCGGCCACGATCAGCGTGCGGGCGGGCTCGATGCCGCCGATGACCTCCACCACGACGTCGACGTCGTCACGGGTGACGAGGCCGAGCGCGTCGGTGGTGAGCAGCGCCGGGTCGAGCTCCGCGTCCCGTTTTCTACCCATCCTGCGTACGGCGACGCCCGCCAGCTCCAGGGGCGCGCCGATGCGGGCGGCCAGGTCACCGGCCTGCTCGTGCAGGAGCCTGATGACCTGGGAGCCGACGACGCCACATCCCAGCAACGCGACTTTCATAGCTGCCCCCTGAGCAGATCGTCCTCGGTCTCACCCTGCACGATCACCCGGGACGCTCCGCCGGAGACGGCGACGACGGCTGGCCTGGGCAGGTAGTTGTAGTTGCTCGCCAGCGACCTGCAGTAGGCGCCGGTCGCCGCGACGGCGAGCAGGTCGCCGGGCGCGAGGTCGGACGGCAGGTAGTGGTCGCGCACGACGATGTCGCCGCTCTCGCAGTGCTTGCCGACGATACGGCTCAGCATCGGCTCGGCGTGCGACTCGCGGGAGGCGATCGTGGCGGAGTATTCGGCGCCGTAGAGGGCGGTGCGGGCGTTGTCGCTCATGCCGCCGTCGATGCTGACGTAGGTGCGCAGGCCCTCGACGTCCTTGACAGTGCCGACCTCGTAGAGCGTGATGCCGCCTGGGCCGACGATGGCCCGGCCGGGCTCGACGGTCAGCCTGGGCACCGGCAGCCCCGCACCCGTGCAGACCTTGGCCACGATCTCGCGCAGCGCGTCGGCGATCTCCTTGATGTCGGGCGCGATGTCGCCGTCGACGTAGGCGATGCCGTAGCCGCCGCCCAGGTCGAGCTCGGGCAGGACGACGCCGTGCTCGTCCTTGATCTGGACCAGCAGCGCGGCCAGACGGCGCGCGGCGACCTCGAACCCGGCGGTGTCGACGATCTGCGAGCCGATGTGGGAGTGCAGGCCGACCAGCTCCAGCTGGGGAAGGGCCAGGATCCTGCGTACGGCTTCCGCGGCCGCGCCGGTGTTGAGCGACAGGCCGAACTTCTGGTCGTCGTGCGCCGTGGCGATGAACTCGTGCGTGTGCGCCTCGACGCCGGTGGTCACGCGGATCATGACCTTGGGGCGCTTGCCGTACTGGTCGGCCAGGTAGCCCAGGCGGGCGATCTCCTCGTAGGAGTCGACCACCAGATGGCCGACGCCGACCTCGAGGGCCCTGCTCAGCTCGGCGGCCGACTTGTTGTTGCCGTGCATGGTGATGCGCTCGGGCGGGAAGCCGACGCTGAGCGCGACGGCGAGCTCGCCGCCGCTGGCCACGTCGAGGCCGAGGCCCTCCTGGTCGAGCCAGCGGACGATCTCCTTGCAGAGGAACGCCTTGCCCGCGTAGTGCACGTCGGAGCCGTCGAAGGCGCTCTTGTAGTCGCGCATGCGTGAGCGCACGTCGTCCTCGTCGACGACGTAGAGCGGCGTGCCGTACTGGGTGGCCAGGTCGCGGACGTCGACGCCGCCGATCGTGAGCGCGCCCTGTGTCCTGCCGGACGTTCGCGGCCAGATCGCGGGGTTGATCCGGTTGAGGTCGGCGGGCGCCAGCGGCGGGCGCTCCTGGGGCAGCATCTCAGCGTGCCGGTCCCCGGCGGGATGGGCGAATCGACTCACCTGAACGAGGCTATCGGAACCGGTGATACCCCTGGACCCGGTGCCCACGTATCGAGACGCGATCAAGAGATTTTTACGCTTATTAGCCTTCTGCCCGAATATTCTGCAACAGATCCCCTACGGCACGCGCCAGCCTCACTCGCGCGGTGTGCACCCTTTCCGGTGTTTCATCCCCCTTGGGAATGGCTGGGGCGTGCTCATGCGCGTCATGAAAGGCGAGCGCCAGCCTGACCAGATACGTGTCCCACCCGGGCGACCGGCTCACCCGCCTGCCGGGCACCTCGGCCAGCGCCCGCAGGACCGCACGATCGCAGGGATGGTCGAGCAACTCGGGCACGAACGGCTCGCCAGGCACCCCGAGCTCCCTGGCCCACCGCTGCACATTGCAGGCCCGCTCCGCCGCATATCTCACGACAAATCCGGGGTTGTCCCAGGTGCGCGGGAAATCCGGCCAAGGATCCGGAAAGTCCAGCGGCTCGACGTCCTCCACGAGCGCGCCCGGCACCTTTAGGGTCACCACCAGCATCCCGTCGGTCCTGGTCGCCACGGTCACGCCGGGAATCGCCCGCAGCTGGCCGAGATCGACGGGCCGGCGCATCGCGGCAGAGGAGACGAAGGTGGCCTCACGCTCCCACGTCCCCTGCGGGATGGGCGGCTCCCCCAGCACGTCGGCGATCCGTCGCACGCTCACCGCACGAGGCTACTCTGGCGAACTGGGGCTCCAGCTCACTAGTGTTCTCACGTGACGCACCCCCCTCCTTCGCGTGACACTCCCGGTCACGCCCGGCGGCGGGCCGCGCGCGTGACGGTGGCGGCCGTCGCCCTTCTCCTACTGGCCGAGCCCGCTTACGACACGTACGCGGCCGGGGACCTCCCGCTCGTGGTGGGCGAGCCGATCTACTCCGCCGCCCAGCTCGACGACGGATGGCAGCTGACAGGCGCCTCAGGAAGGCGCTGGATCCTGCGTGACGCGCTGTCCTGGCCGGTGGTGAGTCCCGACGGCAGGAAGCTCGCCTACGACAGCGACGGGCGCGCCGGCCCGGTCATCCACGATCTGGCCACCGGCGAGGTCACCGACACCCCGTATCCGCTGAGCTCGAAGGACCTTCTCAGTGCGGGCTTCTCGATCGACGGCCGGTACCGGGCGGCCTTCACGGGCGACGAGACGATCGTGCTCGACATCCGCCCCGACGGCACGGTCGTGCGGAGGCTCCCCTACGAGCCGTACGGCGAGACCGTCGCCTCAGCCGACGGACGCACCCTTGTCGTGCACGGCGCACACAAAGGGGTGGAGCTGGTGGATCTGGACACGGGCAAGGTACGCAAGCGACTCCCGGTCATGGGCATGGAGGATCTGGTGGGCTGGAAGGATCCGGACACCGTCCTGGTCGCCACCGCGGACGGCCGGGCAGAGCTCGACCTGACCAACGGCGCCCTCACCCCGGCCGGGAAGAGCTCGTGAGCCGCCGGTGGGCGCGGCAGGTCCGCGAAGTCCGGCTCGTCCGGTACTTCGTGCTACCGGTCGCCACCGTCCTCACCGCGATCGTCGTCGCGCGCCTGTTCAGTCCGCCGCCGTCCATGTCGGCGCCCGCCCGCCACGCCGAGGCCTCCTGCGAGTCCCGGCAAAGCGACCAGCCCGTAGGCGGGATCGTCTGCGCGGGGGTCACCCTGACGCTCTCCTCAGGCGCCAAGCGCACGCTCGACACGGCAGCCACCCGGGTCGTCGCGCCCGCCGTGTACACCGACCCCGGCCCGATGCAGCCCACGGACATTCCCTTCGAGCCGCGGTGGACGGCCGACGTCGACGTCCCGACCGTGATCGGCGGCGGCGGGTATCGCGTCGCCTACCTCGACGCGCGCGAACACCGCTTCGTCGCCCTCGACCTGCGTACCGGCAGGAAGCGGCCGCTGACCCCGGTGCTGAGCGCGGAGGAGATCGGCAAGCGCTCCTCCCTGGCGATCTCGATGGACGGCCGGCTGTTCGCCGTCTCCCTCGCGAAGTATCCGCGGGTCATCGTGACCGACTTCGACACCGGGCGGGCCCGCGACGTCCCCGGGATCTGCCAGGTGAAGGGGCTCAACGACGACGTGCTCGTGGGCAACCGGTGGTGCTGGACGAACCGGGGCGGCAATCTCAACGCGCTCGTCGCCGTCCACTTCGACGGCTCGAAGCCCACCCCTCTGGACAACTGGTTCCTGGCCGGCCCCACCACTCGGGGCATCTACCTCACTCTGTCCAGGGATCCGCGCAATCTCCTCCTGTACGACGTCAAGACGGGCCAGGCAACCGGGGGAGCGCGCCTGCCGCGCGGGCTCACCGTGCTCGGCTGGCTGGACGAGCAATACGTCCTCGTGCAGTCCAAGAGCGGCGGCTCCTCCCGGTTCGACGTGCGCACGGGCGCCCAGGAAGAGGTCTACGGCGTCTGGTCCTTCGGAACGGGGTCGTGATGGAGGCGGAGAACGGCTCCTGGTCGGCGCCACTGCTGCGATCTGCCCTGCTGCTGACCGGTGACCCGGCGCGCGCGGCCGGGCTCGTCGCGTCGGCGCTCACCACGCACGGCGACACCCAGGTCGCCTACTTCATACTCTACCGGCGCTTCCTGTGGCCCCCGCGCCGCTGGTCACGCCCCTCCTGGGCGGGGTCGCTCACCCGGCGGGAGGTGGCGATCGTGGTCGCGGGCGTGCACGACGGCTGGCCGGTGGAGGACGTCGCCGACCTGGTCGGCCGGAGCCCTTCCCATGTACGGAGGGTCCTCGGCGAACAGTCGTACAGCGCGGAGACCCTGCACGAGCTCGCGGGCTCCCCGGACGTCACCCGGATCGCGACGGTGACCGAGGAGGGCAACCGCCGCGGGGTTCGTTCCTGGATCGCCGCCCTCATCGCCCTCAGCGTCGCCATCGTCATCGCGTTCGTGCTCCTTCCCGAGGACGACGGCCCGGCGGCGGCGGCGTGGCCCGTCCCCACGCCCGCCTACACCCCGCCGACGGCCGCCGACCTCCCCCGGACCCTCCGGAGTCCCCTCGCCATGGGATATCCGCTGGACGACCCCTATGACGAGTACGAGAGCCGCGACCTCTGGCACGTGGTGGACACCGCGGGTGTCCACTGGGTGGTCCGCGACGCCAATCCCGACGACCGCGGCCTCCAGATCAGCCCCGACGGCACGAAGCTCGCCTACAACAGCCTGCGACACCACGGGCCGGTCGTCGCCGATCTGGTCACCGGCGAGCTGCTGCCCATCAACGGCGACGCCTACGCGGTGAACGCGTTCTCCCTCGACGGTCGCCACCTGGCCCGCTGGATGGAGGACGACGAGAAGCCGCAGGTGAAGATCATCGATCTCGAGCGGCCCGAGTCGCCGAAGGTCTACCGGAACGTCAGGTTCGGCGGATGGACCAGCAAGGGAGCCATCCTCATCGCTGAGGACAGGACCCTTCTGGCGCGTCCCGGCCGAGCAGCCGTGCGCGTCTCGTCCTTCAGCTCCGGCGACCCCGTCCGCGTTTCCGCCGACGGCAGGCTCGCGGCCTCGGGTGGGGACGAGCTCGTCATCGTCGATCTTCCGTCGGGGAAGACCCTGCGCAGGTTCCCCCTGCCCGAGCTCACCCGCGTGACCCTGCACCGCTGGCTGACGCCCACGAGCATCCTCGTGGAGCTCCTGCGATCCGACGACGGGGCGGACGACGCGCGCCTGTTCGAGGTCGACATCCGCACCGGTAAGCTCACCCAGCTCGAAGCCGATCTCTGGACCGAGGTGCCCCGGGCGTTCGGAATTCGGTAGAAAACCGGGAACCGGGGCCGCCTCTCGCGGCAAATACCTCCGACACAACGGACTCCCGAGAGGCATGAGATGCGAGAGGCACCGTCATGGCCGTGGGCCGCCGAGGCGGCCGACGACGCCACGGTGATCGCCCGATCCCGGCACGATCCGGAACGGTTCGCGCTGCTGTTCACCCGCCACGCCCCGGCGATCAAGCGCTACGCCGTGCGGCGGCTCGGCGTTGACCCCGCCGAGGACATCGTCGCCGAGACGTTCACCACGGCGTTCCAGCAGCGCGCGTCCTACGACCTGTCGCGCGGCGACGCGCGGCCCTGGCTGTACGGCATAGCCACCAACCTCATCGGACGGCACAGACGCCGCGAGATCGCCCTGTACCGGGCGCTGAGCCGCACGGGGGCGGACTCGGTGCTCGAACCCTTCACCGACCAGGTCGAGCGCCAGGTGACCGCGGAGGCGGCGCGGCGCAGCCTGGCGTCGGCGCTGGCCGGGCTGCCCAGGGGGCACAGGGACACGCTGCTGCTGGTGACGTGGGCGGAGCTCACGTACGAGCAGGCGGCGGAGGCGCTCGGCGTCCCGGTGGGGACGGTGCGATCGCGGGTCAACCGGGCCCGGGGGAAGTTGCGCAAGACACTTGGCGACCTGAACGGAGACATGGCGTGATGGACGAACTCGACCTGCTCAACAGGTTCCGCGACGAGGTTCCCGCCCAGGTGGACCTCCGTGCCGAGGAGCGGCGGCTGGCTGCCGCGATGCTCGCCCCGCCGAGGGCGGCGAAGAAGAGGGTCTCGCGCGTGCGGGTCGGCTTCGCGCTGGCCGCCGCCTGCGCGATGTCCGTCACCTTCGTCGCGGTGGCCAAGGGCCGTGGCCCCTCCGACGCGCCTCAGGTCTCCTTGCTGGAGCGCGCGGCGCTCGTCGCTGAGCGTACGGCCGCCACCGACATCCGCCCCGACCAGTGGTACTACCAGAAGGAGTCGATGCACACCGGCACATTCGAATTCTGGTTCCGTATGGACGGCACGAAGACGGCGATCAAGGAGAACGGCGGCGAACTCCGCACGGGCCCCGGCGAGAAGGGCCCGACCAACCCGGCCAAGACGCAGCTGGAAGTGGACGCCCTGCCCGGCGACCCGGACGCCCTGCTGACCCACTTCCGCGGGCTCTCGAAGGAGCTGTACCCGCTGTCGATCTGCCAGCCCGACTGCCCTGCCGACCGTGAGCAGGACGTGAAGGCGTTCGGCGCGATCGGCTGGTACCTGAAGTACGGCCCGATCGTCCCCCCGGAGAAGACAGCCGGGATGTACCGCGCGCTGGCCAAGATCCCCGGCGTCACGGTGACCGAGAACGACACCGACGCCACCGGCCGCAAGGGCGTGGGCGTGACGTTGGACCTGGGCCAGGCAGGCAAGGGCACCTACATCCTGGACCCGGCCGACTACCACTACATGGGCGTCAAGTCCCTGGTGGACGGCCGGACGGTCGGCATGACCGTCCTCGCCTCCGGCGTCGTCGACAAGCCGGGCCAACTGCCCTAGAGCTCCCCTCACAGCTCTCCGAAGCGTTCTGGGCGCTCTCGAGGTGAAGGGTCCTTCTTGTCCGGAGGGTCAGATGAGGGCGTGGGGTTCCGCGGAGCCGTACTCGACGAGCTGGGCGGCGCCGAGCATCCAGCGGTCCTCGTCGCGCACCCGCACGTAGCCGAACCGGTCCGCCGAGAAGACCTTCACCCCGTCCGTACGGCACTGCCGCATGAGGACGTCGTCCCACCCGTCCGTCAGGTCGGCGAAACCCAGCGAGCGCAGCGCGTTGCGCCGCGCCAGCAGGGTGGCGCCGGTGATCTCCGGCACGTGGGTGTACTCGGCCTCCGGCTGCTTCAACAGGGTGGCCTGGGCGTTGCGCAGGTGTGCGTAGTAGGCCGCCTTGCCGACGATGTCGGCGGTGGTGAACAGGAAGGCCCTGGTCAGGTCGGCCAGGTAGTGCGTGCCGTACACGTCGCGCGGGTCCATCACCGCGACCAGGTCCGCCTCGCACAGGTCGAGCCCGTGGTTGAGCATCGCGCCGATGGTCAGCGACGGGTCCAGCGGGCGGTGGATGACCTCCACACCGGGCAGCGCCTCCGACGCCCGGTCGGCGGACCCGCCGAAGAGGATCAGCTGCGCCACGCCCGACTGCCTGGCCACCTGCGCCAGGGCGTGCTCGAAGAGCGTCGAGTCGGGCACGGGGAGGATCACCGACGTGTTCAGGGTGGCGCGCGCGCTGGGCAGGCCGATGGCCTCCAGCAGCTCGTCCACCCGGTGCGTCATCGTCCCTGACGCGTAGGCCCGGCGCAGCGCCACGTGCGCCCGCCGGGAGTCCTCCGCGGGCCCGATGGACGTCCCGCAGGCGGCGATCTCGGCCAGCCGCCACTGGGGCGTCCCCGGCGGGCAGTCGACGGCCGCCGGCCAGCGGTAGGACGTCAGCACGTCGGGATAGGCGAGCTGTGGCGGCACGAGCTGGTCGAGGGTGAGCACCCGGTCGAACCGGGTGCCGCCCAGCGGCAGCGGGTTGTGCACCCTCGGCTGGATGCCGAACGGCAGCCGCGGCCACCCGACGGCCGGGTCGGTGGTGAAGCGGTGCTCGAACAGCTCGGCTGCGGCGCTGTAGTCGGCGACGCTCCCCTGGGTGTGCCAGAAGACGGTGCGGATGCCGCGCTCGGCGCACCACGCCAGCAGCGCGCGCAGTCCCTCGCCTGGCGGACCGACCAGCTCCTCGGCCCACGGCCCGGAAAGGACGGACTCGACCACGAGCAGGTGCGGCACCTCCTGCGGGAGCACGCGGGCGAAGTCGCGCGGCGTGAACCCGGTGGTCTGCCGCCACTCGTAGCGCAGCAGCGCCTCGACGTGCGGGTCGGCGATCACCGCAGCGGTGAGGTGCGGCCGGGTGTTGGGCCCGGTCGGCACGCGGAAGGGCTTGAGGGTGAACCTGCTGCCCTCGACCGTGCGGGTGGAGGTGGTCGCCTGGAAGGCAGCCCCAGGACGCTCGACCTTGGCAGATGACACCGGCTTGCGCTTGGGGGCCACCGGGCGCTTGACCGGCTTGGCCGCCCCCTTGAGCCCCTTGGCCAGCCGTACCGGGTTGCTCTTGCCCGACTTGATGGCGTCGCCTATGCGGCTCCACCGCGCGACCTTCATCGAGGAGAGCTTCCATTGCGCCACCTCGGCCTGGTAGCGCTGCTCGGCCAGCTCCTTGCGCAGCCGCTCGGCCTCGGCCCGCTCGTCGTCGAGCTGCTCGTTCGCCTCACCCAGCCGCTCGGCCAGTGACCTGGCCTCCTGCGTGCTGCGCTCCGCCTCGGCCAGGCGCGCCTGGGCCGCGTCGAGCAGCCGCGCCAGCTCGGCCGCGTGCTCAGCCTGCGCGATCGCATCGCGCAGAGCGCGCCTCGTGCTCTCCAGCTCCGTCACCGGACCTCCGCTCTCTCAGCCCGGCAAAGGATACTCTTTTGCGAGAAGCGGCTCGAAGGGATGAGATCCGGTGCAGTTCAATGTGAGGCCGTACGTCTGCGGCGCCCTCGGCCGGATCGACAGCGTCCTGATGGGGAAGCTGACCGGCGCGGGGCCGCGCACCAAGCCTGCCCTGCAGACACCCGAGGCCGCGCTGTTCAGCTCGGCGCCTTTGCCCCCCTACCACCGCGAAGACGGAAATTTCGCGTTTTCGTGGGGTGAGCGGAAGCCCACCCGGACCAGCGAGTGGATCTCGGTCGCGGAGACCTACGAGACCCCTGGCCTCATCGGGGCGGGGAAGAAGATCACCCTGC
This sequence comes from Nonomuraea sp. NPDC050556, assembly GCF_044457355.1. Taxonomy (NCBI): domain Bacteria; kingdom Bacillati; phylum Actinomycetota; class Actinomycetes; order Streptosporangiales; family Streptosporangiaceae; genus Nonomuraea; species Nonomuraea sp. NPDC050556. The sequence goes on from NZ_JBITGU010000002.1 coordinate 518,299, forward strand.
ACGCGGGCGCGCTGGGCCTGGTCGACGTCTACTACGTGCGTACCGGCGACGCCGTCTACTTCTCCTCGCTCATCCAGCCGCTGCTGTCGCTGGTGCAGGTAGAGATCGACTGGACGGCGTGGGCCTCGATCCTCCAGGTGACCTTCCCGCTGGGCGAGGCCACGCCGTACACGCAGGTCAAGCGGTTGCCCGGGGCGAGCGCCCTGGTGTTCGACGGCGAGCGGCTGTCCACGGAACGGCGGTTGCCGCGCTGGCTGCGCAGCGAGCCGTACGAAGCGTGGAAGAGCGCCGGCGAGATCGTCGAGATCCTGCACGAGGTGTACAAGGACTACGACGGGCGTCCGCTGCTCGTGCCGGTCAGCGGCGGCTACGACTCGCGGCTGCTGTGCTCGATCGCCGTGGCGCGCGGCGCGGACGTGGAGTCGTGGACGACCAGCCCGGACGACGGCACGGACACCGACATCGCGTTCGCGAGGGCGATCACCGGCGAGCTGGGCGTGCGGCACCGGGTGATCACCCAGGACGCCGCGGACTACCCGCAGGACGCGCTGGAGGTGGCGCGGAGGCTGGAGTACCTGACGCCGCATCACGCCTGGTACGCGCCGTTCGCCAAGGAGGTGCACGGGTCGGGCCGGATGCTGATCGACGGGCTGGCCGGTGGGCCGCTGCTGAAGAACTTCATGGTCAGCGGGGCCGCGCTGGAGGCGTCCAACCAGGCGGAACGGCAGGCGGCGCTGCTGTCCTCGCTGTCGCTGGGCGAGCCGTCCGCGCCCTTCCTGTCGCCCGAGGCGAAGGCGTGGATGGACGACGTGGTGCGGCAGGAGTTCGCCGCGGCCACGTCCATGCTGCACGGGCACCGGGCCGAGCTGCCGCTGTCGGTGCTGCACACGCGCACCGTGCGCGGCATCGCCCGCTCGGCCGTCAACCTCGTGGGGCCCGAGGCGTCGTTCGCCGCGCCGTTCATCCATCCCGACTTCTTCGACGCCGCCCTGTCGGTCGGGGTCGCGCGCAAGGACGGCGGGAAGTTCTACCGCGAGGTGCTGCACGCCGCCAACCCGCGGGTGGCCGCGCTGCCCTCGACGAACGTGGTCAAGCAGCCGCTCCAGCGGGTGCCGCTGCGCTCGACGGCGGCGCCCGCCAGGGCCTACTCCCACCGGATGCTGGAGAAGGTGGCCGAGCGGGCGCCCGGACTGCTGTCTGAGGAGATGCACGTCGTGATCGCGGGCGGTCCCGACGCGCTGACCCGCTTCAACGGCTGGAACGACCGCTTCTGGGTGCGCGGCCTAGTGCTGTTCGGCGCCTGGCTGACCGACTTCGACGACCTCGACGTGACGGCTCCTTTCTAGGAGGAGTACGGCGGGCAGCATGATCGCCGCCGCTCCCAGCAGGGCCGCCCTGATGGACAGCCGCTCGGCGAGGAGGCCGAGCGGCGGCCCGCCGGCCACCTGGCCCGCCGCGTCCACCTGGCTGACCAGGGAGTAGACGGTGGCCCTGGTGGCCGACTCGGTCCGTACGGCGAGCCAGGAGTCCATCAGCGGCCCCGTCGCCGCCCTGAACAACGCGATGCCCACCGAGGCGAGCGCGGCGAGCCAGAAGCTCCCGGCGAGCGCGAACACGATCGTGGCGAGGGCGCACCCGGCCCTCAAAAAGGCCAGCAGCCCGGCGGGCCTGGCGAGGTTCGCCCGCCGCCTGACCACCTCGGAGACGCCGATCGCGCCGAGCATCCCGGCGACCGACAGCGCGCCGAACCAGCCGACCGACGGGATGCCCAGCTCCAGCAGGTGCACCTGGGTGAGCCGGTCGAGCCCCTCGCTGGCGAAGGCGGTGAAGGCCAGCGAGCCCAGGATGAGCATCAGCGCGCGATCGCGCCTGGTCACCCGGAGGGCGGCCACCGCCTGGGAGCGCATCGAGACGCTTCTGGCGGACGGGGTGAAGTTGTGCTCGCGCATGGCGGCGACCAGGAACAGGCCGAGCGCCAGCCACACGGAAGCGGCGACGACGATCGGCACGTTGAGCCCGAACCCGGCCAGCGCCACGCTGGCCCCGATCCCGGCGATCCCGCCCGCCTGGGCGGCCTGCGAGCCGCGCACCAGCACGGGTCCCGCCTTGGACGGGCCGACCTCGTCGACGATCCACGCCTCCTGGGCGCCGTCGACGAACGTGGCCCCGATGCCCCACACGACGTTGGCGACGAGGATCGCGGCGAACGCGGGCACCAGGCCCTCGATCATGATCCCGGCGCCGAAGAGGAGGTAGCCGATGATGACGGACAGGCGCCTGCTGCGCAGGTCGGCCAGGACGCCGGTGGGCACCTGGGCGAGGAAGCAGACGGTCTCCAGCAGGGTGCCGACGAGGATCAGCTGCAGCGGGCTCAGCCCGGCGACAGTGGCCTGGTAGACGAGGTTGAGAGTGAACGCGGTCGCGCCGGCGAAGGCGGACACGCCGCGGATGACGAGATACGTGGCAGAGGCACGCAAGAAAGGCTCCACGGGGTCGAAAGGAAGGTTTCCGGGGTGACTCCGCGTGCCTTCATGTCACCCTCCCCCGCCTCGTCCCGTTCTTCCCACCCTTTTGAAGATCAAAAAGGACCTCAGGTGGTTACGGCGCCCACGGTAGGTGGGGGCGTGGAGTTGCGGCAACGGGGTTTTTCTAATGCTGTGGCGATAAACCGCTCATGCCATCGTGTGCACGGACCGCGCATGCTTGATCGCGGTTAGTGCACTCCCTAGCTTCAGCATGCATGAGAAGGCTCCTGCACCAGGACCCTGCCCAGGTCGATTTCGAGCGGCGGGGATTCCGCCTCGGACCGGCCAGATCCACGCTGGAGGCCGCCGGGCTGGCCTTCCTGACCGGGTTCAACGCCGCCAACGAGGCGCGCGACGTCAACGACGTCTCCGCGCGGATCGGGACGCTGCCACCCGACCGATGGGGCTTCGCCTACGAGGGCGCCGGGATGGCGTTCGCCGTCCACGACGTGCTGACGCTCTCGCGCGGCGCCCGCCTGGCCGCCCTGCTGGACGGGCCGGGACGCGACTACCCGCACCTCATCCACGTCGGCGCCGGCTGGGCGTTCGCCAGGATGCGGCTGCGCCCGTGGGCCATGCCCAACGCGCTCGACCCGCTGCTGCGCTGGCTGTCGTGGGACGGCTACGGCTTCCACCAGGCGTTCTTCGCCACCGAGCGGGCGCTGGTCGGCCAGCGGGTCGAGGCGGGGGTGACCGGGGTACGGCTGGCCGTGCGCGACCAGGGGATGGGCCGGGCGCTGTGGTTCGCCGAGTGCGCCACCGCCGACCCGATCGCCGCGCGCATCGCCTGCTTCCCGCCCGAGCGGCGCGGCGACCTGTGGAGCGGGGTCGGCCTGGCCGCGACCTACGCGGGCGGCGCGGGAACCGACGAGCTCGTACGGCTGGCCAGGCAGGCGGGCGACTACCGGGCCGAGCTGGCGCAGGGCGCCGCGTTCGCGTGTGCCGCTCGATTGCGGTCGGGGATCGTGCCGGTGCACACGCAGGTGGCGGTGACCGTACTTGCTGAAGTGGATCACGAGCGGGCTTCGGCGTGGACGGACGAGGCCATGCGCCACGTCACGCCGACCGCCGAGGGATACCAGTTGTGGCGCGCCGGGATCCGGCGGCTGTGGGGTTCGAGAAGGAGTGTCCAGTCATGAGACGCCATGCGGTGCGCATCGCCGTCGCCCTTTCCTGCGTGGCTGCCTGGCAGCTCACCAGGCTGCCAGAGCCGTCCAGCGCCGAGCCGGCGGCGCCGTTCCGGTTCACCGCGCAGGCGGTCAACGCGCCCGACCGCCCAGGTGACCGGCGGGTGCGTACGGTGGCCGGGCCGTACGAGCACATCAGCGCCTGGATCTCCTCGGTCGGCGCGGGCGCCGGGCTGTTCTCCATGGACGGCGGGCCGGCGCGGGACCTGTGCCTGGTCGACCCGCGCACGGACACGGTGACGGTGAGCCGGGTGACCGGCGGCGGCTACCGCCCCTTCACCCTGCGCCCGGCCACCGCGATGCCCGCGACCGCGCCCATGGGGTGCGTGCCCGCCGACCTCAACGAGGACGGCGCGCAGGACGTGCTCGTCTACTACTGGGGCCGCTCCCCCGTGGTCTTCCTCGGTAAGGCGGGCACGACGTCGTTCGCGCCGCGCGAGCTGGTCTCGCCGCCGCAGGTGTGGAACACCAACGCGGCCACGATCGGCGACTACGACGGTGACGGCCACGTCGACCTGGTCTTCGGCAACTACTTCCCGGACGGGTCGAAGGTGCTGGACCCGTCGGCCACCGACGTGGTGATGACGAGCTCGCTGTCCAACGCCTACAACGGCGGCACGAACCGGCTCTACAGAAGCGTCGGCGGCTGGTTCGCCGAGGCGCGCGGCGCCTTCACCGACAAAGCCACGGGATGGACGCTGGCCCTCGGCACCCAGGACCTCAACGCGGACGGCCTCGGCGACCTCTACGTGGCCAACGACTTCGGACCCGACCAGCTCCTGATCAACGAGTCGAAGCCGGGCAAGGTCGCCTTCCGCGAGGTCACCGGCGTCAGGCACCCGGCCACGCCGAAGTCGAAGGTCGTCGGGCGCGACTCGTTCAAGGGCATGGGCGTCGCGTTCGCCAGCCTGAACGGCGACGCCGTACCGGACATCCTGGTCAGCAACATCACCGAGCCGTTCGCGCTGCACGAGAGCAACTTCGCCTTCGTCTCCGGCGACGGCTCGTGGGACGACCACAGCGAGGACCTGGGCCTGTCGCGCACCGGCTGGTCGTGGGACGTGAAGGCGGCCGACTTCGACAACGACGGCAGCCAGGAGGTCATGCACGCGACCGGCTTCGTCAGGGGCGAGGTCGACCGCTGGGCGCAGCTGCAGGAGGCGGCCACCTCCAACGACCTGATCCTGTCGCACCCGGCCCTGTGGCCGAACGTCCGTCCAGGCGACGACCTGTCCGGGCACGACACCAACAGCTTCTTCACCCGCTCGGCGCCGGGCGGCCGCTTCGTCGACGTCGCCAGGCAGGCGGGCGTGGGGACCGACGCGGTCTCGCGCGGGTTCGCGCTCGGCGACGTGGACGCGGACGGCAGGCTCGACTTCGTGGTGGCCAACCAGTGGGGCCAGTCCACTCTCTACCGCAACGCCTCCAAGGCCGGACCGTCGGTCACGCTGAGCCTCCGGGTCCCGGCGTCCTGCGGCGCCCAGGCCACCCGGCCCGCGATCGGCGCCGCCGTCACGCTCGGCGGGCTCCAGCAGCAGCTCTACCCGGCCAACGGCCACGGCGGCGTGTCCGCCCCCGAACTGACCTTCGGTACGGCCGGCGGCCAGGCGAAGCTCTCCTGGCGCGACGCCTGCGGCACCCTCAGGACCGGGACCGTCACCCTGGCGCCCGGCCGTCACGCCCTTCTGCTCACCGACCACATCAAGGAGGCGTGATGGACAAGCGCAGCGCGGCGCTCCGCAGGTTCGCCATGTCGATCACCCTGGCCACCGTTCTCGGCCACACCATCCTCGGCTTCGAGCAGGCCTATCTCACGCCGATCGTCGGCGTGCTCACCGGCCTGGTGGCCGAGGCCGCCTTCGAGTGGATCGACGCGGCGGCCCACCGGCGGCCGCCGCGCTACGCGGGGCTGTCCCGTGGCCAGCTGATCGACTTCTTCCTGCCCGCCTACATCGGCGGCCTGGCCTGCGCCATGCTGCTGTACGGCAACGCCCACCTGATGCCGACGGTCCTGGCCGTGCTCATCGCCGTGGGCAGCAAGTACGTCATCCGGGTCCGTGGCAAGCACGTGCTGAACCCGTCGAACTTCGGCATCGTCTGCGTGCTGCTGCTGTTCCCGTGGGTGGGGATCGCACCGCCGTACCAGTTCACCGAGTGGCTGTCCGGGCCGTTCGACGCGCTCGTGCCGCTCGTGCTGCTCACGCTGGGCACGATGCTGAACGCCAAGCTGACCGGGAAGATGCCGCTCATCCTGGCCTGGGTGGGCGTGTTCGCCGCCCAGGCGCTGCTGCGCGGGGCCGTCACGGACGTCTCGGCGATCAGCGCGCTGCTGCCCATGACCGGGACGGCGTTCGTGCTCTACACCAACTACATGATCACCGACCCGGGGACGACGCCGTTCACCAGGCGCGGGCAGATCGCCTTCGGGGCTTCGACGGCGCTGGTGTACGGGCTGCTCGTGCAGTTCCACGTGGTGTTCGGGCTGTTCTTCGCGCTGGTGATCGTGTGCGCGGGGCGCGGGGTACTGCTGGCCGTACAGGGTCGTGGGAAGGCGGGGGCCGTCGAGGCCAGCCCGTCCGCCGCTCCGCAGCCCGCGATGACGTCATGATCGCGGTCGTCGGCCTGGGGTGCCGATTTCCTGAGGCCGACGACCCGGGACAGCTGTGGGACAGCGTCCTGACGCGGCGGCGGTCCTTCAGGCGGATGCCGTCCGAGCGCCTGGACCTGGCCGAGTACTACGACGCCGATCCGCAGGCCGAGGACAAGACGTACAGCACTCGGGCGGCGCTGCTTGAGGGGTGGGAGTTCGACCGTTCCGCGTTCCGCGTGCCGGGTCCCGTGCACCGGGCCACCGACCCGGCGCACTGGCTGGCGCTGGAGACGGCGGCTCGGGCGCTGGCCGACGCCGGGTTCCCCGGTGGGGAGGGGCTGGCTCGGGACCGGGTCGCCGTGGTCATCGGGAACACGCTGACCGGGGAGATGACGCGGGCGGCCACGCTGCGCGCCCGCTGGCCGTACGTGCGCCGGATCCTTTCCGACGCCCTTTCCTCCGGCTTCACTGAGGAACAGCGAGCCGACGTGCTCGCGCGGGCCGAGGCCGCCTACCGCGCCCCGTTCGAACCGGTCGGCGACGAGACGCTGGCAGGAGGGCTGGCGAACACGATCGCCGGACGGATCTGCAACCACTTCGACTTCAACGGCGGTGGGTACACGGTCGACGGGGCGTGCGCCTCGTCGTTGCTGGCCGTCGTGGACGCCTGCACCCAGCTGGCCGACGGTTCGTGCGACTTCGCGCTGGCTGGCGGGGTGGACCTCAGTCTTGACCCGTTCGAACTGGTCGGCTTCGCGAAGGCCGGGGCGCTGGCGCGGACCGCGATGCGCGTCTACGACGAGCGCGCCGAGGGCTTCTGGCCCGGCGAGGGATGCGGGGTGGTGGCCCTGATGCGAGCCTCCGACGCCCGTTCTCTGGGGATCCCCGCGTATGCCGAAATAGCCGGATGGGGCGTGTCCTCCGACGGCGCCGGCGGCATGACCCGACCTGAGCGGTCTGGCCAGATGCTCGCGGTACGGCGAGCCTGCGAACGCGCAGGCATCTCCCCCACCGCCGTGGGCCTCTACGAGGGCCACGGCACCGGCACAGCAGTGGGCGACGAAACAGAACTCTCCGCCCTCCTGACCATCCGCCAGTCCCCAGCAACAACCGCCGAGGCCGCGAGTGGAGCCTCACCGGGCTCGGCCGTGCCCAGCTATGCCGTGCTCGGCTCCGTGAAGGCGAACATCGGCCACACCAAGGCAGCCGCAGGCGCGGCGGGACTGATCAAAGCCGCGATGAGCATCGCCTCCGGCATCCTCCCGCCCGCGACGGCCTGCGACCGCCCCCACGCCCTCCTCCGCGACTCCTCGCTACGCATCCTCCACACCCCGGAACCCTGGCCGGACGGAGACAGGATCGCCGGAGTGAGCGCCATGGGCTTCGGCGGCATCAACACCCACGTCATCCTCCGCACCCCCACCCACCCCCGCCACCTCCCCACCCAGCAACCCCCTCTCTCGGAGGAAGCCGCCCTCTCAGGGGAAACCCTCCCCGCGGGAGAAGCCCTTCCCCCCAAAAGAACCCCAGCCCTCACCGGCGCGAGGACGCCGACGACGGTCGCCCCGTCAGAAGAGCCGCTCTTCGCCTTCGCCGCCGACACCCTGGAGACCCTGCGCACGACCCTGGACCGCGTGGCCACGATCGCCCTCCGCCTGTCCGAAGGCGAGCTACACGACCTCGCCGCCAGCCTCACCACACCCGGCAACATCCGAGCAGCCTTCGCAGCGGGAACCGTAGAACTGCTGGCACAAAGAGCCCGCCAAGCAGCCGCACTCCTCCAGAACCTCCCAGAGGGAAAGCTCGCCACAGCAGCAGGCGTCTACGCAGGAAACCACGTAAAAGGCCGAGTGACCCTGCTCTTCCCCGGCCAAGGCGCCCCCGTGGGCACCACCGACACCGCCCAAGCCCAGCCCGCCATCTACACCGCCTCCCTCCAAGCCCTCGCCCGCCTCAACGCCATGGGAGTGACCGCCCAGGCAGCCATAGGCCACAGCCTCGGCGAGTTCGCCGGACTCGTCTGGGCCGGTTGCCTGGACCCCGACGAAGGCCTCCGCCTGGTCAAGGAGCGCGGCAAGCTGATGAGCGAACTCGGCGACCCAGCCACCGGCATGGTCGCCATAGCCGCCGACCAGGCCACCGCAGAACACCTCTGCGCAGGCACCGGCCTGGTGATAGCCGCGTACAACGGCCCGCACGCACACGTCCTCGCCGGTCCCACCGCCGAGGTGGAGGAGGCGGCGAGACGCGCCCAGGAGAACGGCCTGCCCGCCAGGATCCTCCCGGTGACCAGGGCGTTCCACTCACCGGCCGTCGCCGAGTGCGCGGGCGCGTTCAAGTCGTGCCTCGCCGACACCACGTTCGCCGCTCCCGAGCGGCGGCTGATCTCCACGGTCGCCGCCCGCGCGATCACCGACCTGGACGCCCTCGCCGACCTGCTCTGCGACCAGATCACCGCACCGGTGCTGTTCGGCGCAGCGGTACGCGAGGTGCTCGAGGACACCGACCTCTTCTGCGAGGTAGGCCCGGGAACCACCCTGTCCGGACTGGTCACGGACGTACCCGCAGCCCTGGATGACCGGACACCAGCCGCGCCTGGTGTGCCAGGCAACCAGGCGGCGGGGGTGCCCGCGGTGTCGTCGGATCAGGCGGCGGCTGCGCTCTTCGCGGCGGGCGCGATCGACGGGCCGCTGGGGGACGGGCGGCCTGTCCGGCCTATCGACATCTGGCGCGAGCGGACGTTCCTGACCAACCCCTGCTCGATCGTCGCCGTTCAGAGGCCTGTCCGTACGGCGGAGCCGGTCGTGGAGGCGGGTGACGACGTGCGGAGTGTGGTGCTGCGGGTCGTCGCCCAGGCGACCGAGCTCGCCCCAGAGGCCATCACGCCGTCGCTCCGGCTGCTCAGCGACCTGCACCTCACCTCGCTCCGTGTCGCCCGCGTGGTGGCCGAGGCGGCCCGGCTGTGCGGCCGTAGACCGCCGATGGCGCCGCTGACCATGGCGGACGCGTCGATCGCCGAGGTCGTGACCGTCATCGAGGCCCTGCCCCCGGGCGAGGAGTCCGACGGCGACGACCTCGCGGGCGTCGCCCCGTGGATCGGCTGCTTCATCGAACTCCCCGAACCCACGATCAACACCACCACCTCAGACGCCAACCCAGCCACCCGAGGCGTCACCTCCCCGACCGCTGGCCCTGATCCCGCCGTCCCTGGCCCCGCTGGCTCCGTCCCTGGCACCCGCCCAGGCGCTGGCCTTGGCATCAGCGTCACTGGCCCTGCTGTCTCTGACCCTGCTGATCCCGGGGCGTTGCCGGTGTTGTTGGAGGTGGCGCGGGCGGGGGTCAGGTTGGGGAGGCTGGAGGGCACTACGCCGGGGCTGTCGGGGTTCTTCCGTACGTTGCAGTACGAGTATCCGGCGCTCGATGTCGCTCTGCCCGCCGGTCGGCACCAGCTGGTCGACCCCGCGCCCGGCGACCTGCCCGTGGGTCCTGGTGACGTGGTGCTGGTCAGTGGCGGCGGCAAGGGGATCGGCTACGTGTGCGCCGCCGCCCTCGCCAGAGCCACCGGCGCGGCCCTCGCGCTGCTCGGCAGGTCACGCCCCGAGGACGACGAGACGCTCGCCGCCAACCTGACCGCTCTGGAGGACGTGGCGTTCGCCTACGAGAGCGCCGACGTCACCGACGCCCCAGCCGTGGCCGCCGCCGTACAACGGTTGGCGGAAAGGCTCGGGCCGATCACCGGGATCGTGCACGCGAGCGGCCTCAACGAGCCCAAGCGCTTCGCCGATGTCACGCTCGACGACCTCGTAAGGCACTGGGCGCCCAAGGTGTCCGGCCTGCACCATCTGCTGGCCGCCGTGAGCGACCCGAGGCTGGTCGTCACCTTCGGCTCCGTCATCGGGCGGTACGGCATGGCGGGTGAGAGCGCCTACGCCCTGGCCAACGGGGCGCTGCGCGCCGAGGTCGAGCGCCTGGCCACGCAGCTCCCGGACAGCCGTGTCGTGCACGTGGACTGGTCGCTGTGGTCGGGCGCGGGTATGGGCGAGCGGCTGGGGGTGGTCGAGGCGCTGCTGCGCGCGGGGGTCATGCCGATCACGCCCGCCGATGGCGCCGAGTGGTTCCTGCGGGTGATCGCGGCCGGGAACCTGCCCGCTGCCGTCGCCGTGCACGGGAGGGTCGGGGCCGAGGCTCCGTGGGCGGCTGCCGAGAGTCCGCGCGGGCGGTTCATGGAGACGGCGCGGGTGCACTATCCGGGTGTCGAGCTGGTGGCTGAGGCTCGGCTCGACCTGCTCACCGATCCCTTCCTGGGGGACCACCGCATCGACGGGCTGGTCGTGGTGCCCGCCGTCGTGTGCCTGGAGGCGATGGCGCAGGCCGCGTCTTCGCTCGCCGGTCGGGCGCTGCGTACCGCGGAGTCCGTCTCGTTCGACCAGCCGGTGATCGTGCCTGACGACGGCACGCGCACGGTCCGGGTGTGCGCGCTGCGCCGTGACGGTGCGATCGAGGTGGTCGTCCGCAGTGACGAAACCGCCTACCGGGCCGACCACGCCCGCGCCACCTTCCCGTTGACGGACCTCAGGGAAGACCGCGCGGGCGGCTCCCAAGAGGATCGTGGTCAGGGCGCCACGCAGCTCGACCCCGCCGACCTCTACGGCAAGCTGTTCTTCCACACCGGGCGGTTCCGCCGGGTCACGGGGCTGGCGGTCACCGCGACCACCTGCAGGGCCGAGCTGGGTCCGCCGGATGCGGTCTGGTTCGACGCGCTCCTGGGCGGTCCCACCCTCAACGACGCCACCATCCACGCCCTCCAAGCCTGCGTGCCCGACCGCCGCCTCCTCCCCGTGGCCTGCGACCGGGTCAGCATGCTCCCCCACGCCAACCACCTCGCCATGACGGCGCGAGAACGAACCCCGGGCTCCTACGTCTGGGACGTCACCGCACAAGATCCCGAGGGCCGCGAGGTGGTCCGCTGGGAGGGCCTGCGCCTCAAGGACGCGGGCGCGCTCCCCAGAACGGAGCCGTGGCAGCCGGATCTGCTCGCCGTACACCTGGAAAGGACCGCGATCGCCCTCGGCCTCGACCCCGCGCTGAGAGTCGGCATCTCGCGACGAGAGCGCAGCCTGCCGCCCGGAAGGCCGCAGGAGGGGGTTTCGCGCAGCCACGTACAAGACCTCACGCTGACCGTAAGCAACGGGTACTGCGACTGGGAGCCCGTGGGCCCGGCAGAGCCAGGCCACCGCGACCTCGTCGAGCACCTCGCGGCCAGGTGCGACGAGCCGCTGGAGCAGGCCGCGTCCCGGGTGTGGACCGCCGTCGAGTGCCTGTCCAAGGCCGGTCGCCCGCCGACCGACCCGCTCGTGCTCAAGGGCGTCTACGAGGGCGGCTGGGCGGTCCTGCGCAGCGGCGGCGACCTGATCGCCTCAGGCGTCGTGGACGGCGTCGCCGTGGCGATCATGACAGGGGAGGCCAGGTGAGGACCTACGACTACCGGCACCTGGTCACCTTCGAGGAGACCAACCTCGTCGGCAACGTCTACTTCACCAACTACCTGCTCTGGCAGGGCCACGCCAGGGAGCGGTTCCTGGCCGAGCACGCGCCGGGCGTCGTCCGCGACCTCAGCGACGGCCTCGCGCTCGTCACCGTGTCGTGCAACTGCGACTTCTTCGCCGAGCTGTTCGCGCTCGACACCGTGGAGGTCAGGATGCGGCTCGCGGCGGTCGAGGAGACGCGGGTGTCGATGAGCTTCGCCTACTTCCGGGTCGCCGACGGCCTGCCCGAGCTGGTCGCCAGGGGCGGGCAGACCATCGGCTGCGCGCGCAGGACGCCCGCCGGGGTGGAGCCGGTCCCGGTGCCCGCCGAGCTGCTCGACGCGCTGAGGCCGTACGCGGAAGGGCGGGGACCCGGCTGAGTCCCCGCCCTCCCCTGGTCGCCTAGCCCTGGAGCGTGGTGACCTTGCCCGTGCACTTCTCAGCGCACTTGCTGTCGACCGCGCCCACCGGCGGCGCGTAGGTCAGCGCCAGGTCCATGGCGCTGGTGTAGTCGCCAGGGATGACGCATCCCACGGTCAGCACGACCTTGCCGCCTGCCGCCACGTCGATCGTGGTGGCCAGGCTGCCGGTCAGCGGCACGGGGACCCCGTTGACCACGGCCGGCTTCGGGCAACCGCTGCCCTCGCTGGCCTGGCACTTCCACGGGATCTTCGTCCAGATGTCCGGCAGCGTCAGGTCGAGCTGCACGCCCTTGGCGTCGTTCGGGCCCTCGTTGGTCACCGTGACCGTGTAGGTGAACGGCTTGCCGGGGACGAACGCCCCGGGGTCGGCCTGCACGGTGACCGCGACGCCGGTCTTGACCTGCGCGGCGGGCTCGCCGAGCGTGGTCTTGTCCGGCGTGGCCTCGATCTCGTCGTTGCCCAGCGAGACGGTGCCGGTGGCCGAGACCGGGGTGCCCGCTGTGCCCGCCGGATACTGCACGTCCACGTTGACCGGCGGGTAGAACGAGCCAGGTGCGAGCATGTCCTCCCTGGTGCAGGTCACGAGGGTGCCGTCGATCTGGCATGTCCATCCGTCGCCGGTGGCCGACTTGACGGTCGAGCCGGGCGGCGCCGTGAACGTGGCGGTGACCGTACCGCTGGTGGGTCCGGAGTCCTTGGCGTCGCCGACCACCAGGTGGTAGGTGGTGAGGCCACCGGCCAGCGGGGTGCCGTCGTGGCTGATCGCCGCGCTCAGCCGCGGCGGCTGGAACGCGAGCTTCACCGGGTCGGCCGGCGCCGCGTTGTTGTCCGGGTTGGTGTCGTCCCCGGCGTTGACCAGGCCGAGCGGCGTCAGCGAGGTGTCCGTGCCCTGGCCGGGCAGCGTGACCGTCACGCCGATCGGCGGGTACGCGGCGCCGGGCTGCAGGACGTCGCTCCTGCTGCAGGTGACCGACTGGCCGAGCTGCGTGCACTCCCAGCCGTCGCCCGGCTGCACCGAGGCGATCGTGGTGCCCTCAGGCGCGGTGAACGTGGCCGTCACCTTCTCGGACGTCGGCCCGGCCGAGGCGTTGTTCGCGACGGTCAGCTCGTAGGTGAGCGGGCCGCCGGCGAGAGCCGTACCCTCGTGCTTGATCGTCGAGGTGAGGTCGGGGCCGCTGGCGGCCTCGTTGACCGAGACCGGCAGCGTGGCGCTGCCGTCGGGCGACCCGATCGTGGTGACCGTGGCCGTCGTCGGCACCTCACGCAGCGGTACGGTGCCACCCGTGTAGTGCACCGTGATCGGCGGGCAGGACGTGGCCGGTTCCAGGGCGTCGTCGCCCTTGCCCGGCCTGGTGCAGCTCACGACGTCCTCGGCGGCAGGAGCCGCCTCCTCGTCGTCGCCGCCAGGCGTCTCCTCGTCGGTCGGCGCCACCGGCCCGACCGTGCACTCCCAGCCGTCGCCCTCGGCAGAGACCAGCTTGAAGCCGGGCTGCGCCTTGTAGACCGCGGGCATCGCGTAGGTCACCGACACCGTGTCCGAGGTCGGTCCCGCGTCTGCCGCGTTGCTCACGTCGAGCTTGACCGTGCCCTCAGCGCCGACCCCGACCGAGGCCGCGCCGCTCGCCTTCACCGAGAGCTTCGGGTCGAGCGAGGTGACGGAGAAGTCGCGGATCTCGTGGATGTTGGTGGCCCCGCCGGTCGAGCCGGAGAAGCCCAGCTTGATCGTCTCGGGCAGCTTCGGCTGGCCCTCGATGGCGTTGAGGTCGATCTCGTTGAGGACCTTCACCACCCCGCGGCCGTCGTGGAAGTCGACCGAGACGTTGAGCGTGCCCGCCGTGCTCAGGCTGATGACGGCGGTACGGCGGGCGTCCTCGCGCTTGGTCGCCTTGTCCACCGCCAGCGGCCCAGGCGAGGTCTCCCCCGCCACGTACTTGTAGCCGGTCGACTCGGCGCCGCGTACGGCGACGTTGTTCGGCCGCACCCCGGGTCCGCCGACGCCGCAGGCGTTCTTCACGCCCTTCACGCAGTCGGGGTTGGAGAAGTTGCCGTACTCGTCGAACCCGATGCCGACCAGACCGCCCTTGAGCCCCTTGTAGCCGAGCATCCCGCCGGTCTCGCCGGCCGTGATGTTCTCCTGGGCGCCGTCGATCAGGAAGAACGAGATCCCGTCAGCGCCCTTGGACGTGGTGGTGTGGTACTGGAAGAAGTCGAAGGAGATCTGCAGTCCGGCCGTGGCCGGGATCGCCTTGTCCAGCAGCAGGTTGCCGCCGTCGTTGTTCGAGTTGTCGGTCAGCTGGAAGACGCCCTGTCCGGGCGCGTCGCTCGGGCCCGCGTTGCAGGACGGCAGCGACCCGGCGGGAACCGGCTTCGGCGCGGCGGTCAGGCACGGGAGGTGGGAACCTCGCGGGCTCTCCATCTCCCACCCGGCCGGTGTGGAAGCGCCGCGGAAGCTCTCGCTGATCAGCGTCGAGGCCGACGAGGGCGAGCTGCCGAGCCAGGCCGTGCCCAGGAGGGCGGTGCTCGCAGCCAGGAGCGCGATGCCGCCGCGTTTGATCGTCGTCATGGAAACTCCCCGTTGGGTCACGGCCGCGAACACTGCGGAAACTCCGTCGGTGCGGTGGGCGTGGTCGGAATACCGATGACCTGCGGCGGCAGGCCCTTGCGGTGCGAGACCGTCGCGTTGAAGTTGTTGATCACCACGATGACGGGGCCGCTCGGGTTCTTGATGTCGACCAGTTCCACCGGGCCCGGCGGCTGGTACGGCGCGCCGACCGGCGGGAACGTCGACAGCGACCCGTTCTGCATCTCGATCGTCTTCCTGTTGACCAGCGTGACGCCGGAGAACCGGGAAGCCGTCACGTTGATGTTGAAGTTCATGTTCTGCCGCGCCGGGAAGAAGAACTTCAGGAACTCCTCGATGATCGACATCGGGTTGCTCACGAACTTGATCGCCAGCCCCGGCCAGTTGAACGGGTTGGCCAGCCGCAGGAACTGGTGGAAGACCACCTCGGGGTCGAGCGGCAGGAGCCCGCTGAGCGGCGCCTGACGGCCGCCGTCGTGGGTGATCATGAGATCGCCCAGCAGGCCGTTCACGCCCTGCGAGATGTGCTCGGTCGGGTTGAGCGCCACGCTCAGGATCTGCTGGATCGCGTTGCTCTGCCCGCCGCCCACACCCACGCCGACGCCGCCGGACATCGAGCAGGTCTGCGTGCTGCCGTCGATGCCGACGAGCTTGAAGATGCCCGCCGGGGTGACGCACAGGCAGCGCTGGAACGCGCCGAAGGCGGTCTTCAGCGCCCAGGACAGGAAGCTGCCCGGATCGGTCGGGAACGGCAGGCTGGAGTAGCCGTATCCGGGGAGCCACTGCTGGTCGGAGGCGAAGTCCTGACCGAGGCCCACGCCGTGCGCCGGGTGCAGCGGGGCGCCGGGGTTGAAGGAGTATTTCCAGGTCGCGGCGGCGGCAGGCGGAACGGAGATCAGGCCGCCCGTCGCCGCCACGGCCGCGGCGCCAGCGGCCCCGGCCAGAAAGGTACGCCGGTCTTTGCGCAGCGCCTGCGCGCTTTCGACCGGATCGATGTTGTCACTCATGCAGAGGACCTCCAAAGTCCGTGGGGGCTTTTGGATGCCGTGATGTCTTGCCAGCTACCGACCGCTACCGACCCAGGAAGCGGGCTACTGCGAAGTTCACGCCGACGACCGGGTTCCTGCTGGTGCCGACCACGACGATCTTGCCGTCCGGCTGCAGGGCCACGGCCCTGCCGTCGTCCTCCGGACTGCCGAAGTTGGTACCGCTGACGCCGGCGGCGCCGAAGCCCTCGTCGAGCCCGCCGTCCGCGTCATAGCGCACGAGCAGGAAGTTCGTGCCCTGGCTCGGGTTGTCCTCCGCGCCGGCGACCACGATCTTGCCGTCGGGCTGGAGCGCGACGCTCCTGGCCTTGGCGCGGGTGCCGACGGCCGTCGTCACCTTGCCGTCCTTACTGAAGCCCGCGTCGGGCGCGCCGTCCGGCGTGTAGCGGACCACGCCGATCGACCGGCCGGTGTAGCCGACGACGACGATCTTGCCGTCCTTCTGGATGGCCAGGTCGCGGCCGACGTCGGCCGGGCTGCCGAAGTTGGAGGTGACCACGCCGGACGTGCCGAAGCCCTTGTCCAGCTTGCCGTCGCCCGAGTACCTGACGACCGCGTAGTTGATGCCCTGGTCCGGGTCGTCCTGCGAGCCCGCCACGACGATCTTCCCGTCCTGCTGTACGGCGAGCGCGTAGCCGCGTGCGGTCTTGCCGATGCTGCTCGTGACCTTGCCACCGGCGCCGAAGGAGGCGTCGAGCTTGCCTGCCTTGTCGAACCTGGCAACGGCGAGCGCGTCCCCGCTGTCGCCGCTCACCAGGATCGAGCCGTCCTTGGCCAGGGCGAGCCCGCGGGCCAGGTCGCGCCTGGAGCCGAGGTCGGCGAGGGCGACGCCCTTGTCGCCGAAGCCCGCGTCCGGTGCGCCTGCCGCGTCGTAGCAGACCAGCGCCACGTCGCGGTCGCCGTGCCTGCCCTCGGCTGAACCGGCGACCACGATCTTGCCGTCCGACGTCACGGCCACCCGCTCCACCTGGGCGCCGCCGTTCAGCTTGGTGATGACCTTGCCGTCCTTGCCGAAGGCGGCGTCGAGCGTGCCGTCGGCGGAGTACCTGGCCACGGCGACGGAGTCGCCCGTCGTCCCGGCCACGACGATCTTGCCGTCGGGCTGCGTGGCGACGGCGGACGCGACGTCCTTCATCGAGCCGAAGTCGGTGACCGTCGTGCCGCCGACGCCGAAGGAGTCGTCGAGGCCGCCGCACACGGTGAGCGCGGCGAGCATGAGGAATGCCTTGATCATTGCTCTCGTCCTCCGGTCACTTCGCCGCCGGCACGAAGGCCGGGGAGGACAGGTCGCGCCGGTACTCGGCGCTGGCCGTGTAGCCGCGGATCACGCCGAGCACGGGTCCGTTCTGGTGCTTCTCGTCCACCAGCTCGATGGGCGCCGCGGCGTTCCACTGGGCGTTGCCTGGCGGGAAACCGTCGAGCGGCCCGCTGCGCAGGTCGATGGGGCCCCTGGTGACCAGAGTCTGCCTACCCACCTTAATTCGGGCATTTACCTTTATTGTCTGCCTAAGCGGCATAAAGGCGTCGAGGCAGGAGCGGTAGACCGCCACCGGGTCTTTTCTGTATTCGACGATGAAGTACTCGGCGTTCGCCGGGTCCGCGACGACGTCGAACCGGTCGAGCGCGGGCGCCGGCCGTTCAGGAGCGATGAGACCTGGTACGGCGGGGCGGCTCTCGTCATGGCTCAGCACGAGGTCGCCCAGACCGGAGACGCGGCCGTGCTGGCTGAAGGCGACCGGCGTGATGACCGCGCCCGCGCTCTTGCCGCTCCCACCGCCGACGATGTAGGCCAGACCGCCGTCCACCTGGACGGTCTGCCTGTCCTTCGTCAGGCCCTCCAGGTCGAAGCGCGTCTTGCACCGGTAGTGGTGCAGCACTCCGTGCAGCGCCTTGAGCGCCTCCGCGAGGAAGGCGCCGGGGTCCGAGGAGAACGGAAGGCCGAGGGCGCCGTAGCCGGGAAGGTAGTCCGCGCTGGATGCCCGTCTGCACGGATTTTTTGTTATTTCATCCATTAAGAGCCCGCCTTTCTATTGGATCTTCCGAGATAAGTACCTTCCCGACGCATCCCCTTTTCCGGCAAAAGGAGGCCGCAAGAGCCGTAAACATGTGACTGACGGGAAGACCAGGCGAATGAACAGCATTTTGGAAGACACGGCATTTGCCCGAGTTCGCGACTTTCAGAGCACTATGGCGACGCGGCGGAGCGTCCGGCAGTTCTCCTCGCGGCCGGTCCCGCCTGAGCTGATCACCACCGCGATCGCCACCGCGTGCACCGCGCCCAGCGGGGCGAACCTGCAGCCGTGGCGGTTCGTGGTCGTCGCCGATCCCGCGCTGAAGCGGGAGCTGCGGGCGGCTGCCGAGGAGGAGGAGCGCGCGTTCTACTCCCGGCGCGCGTCAGAGGAGTGGCTGGAGGCCATCCAGCCGCTCGGCACCGACTGGCGCAAGCCGTACCTCGAGATCGCGCCCGTGGTCATCGCGGTGTTCGAGGTCCATCGCGGGCCCAGCTCGCCGCGGCCCTACTACGCCAAGGAGTCCGTGGCCATCGCGGTCGGGCTGCTGCTCGCCGCGCTGCACCACGCGGGGCTGGCCACGCTGACCCACACGCCGAGCCCGATGCGCTTCCTCAACCAGCTCCTCGACCGGCCGTCCTTCGAGCGGCCGCACATGCTGATCCCGGTCGGCTACCCGGCCCCGGATGCCGTGCTGCCCGACCTCGCGCGCAAGCCGGTGGACGAGGTCATGGTCTGGCTGTGAGCCCGGCCAGGAAGTCGACCACGTCGGCGAACTCCTGCCTGCGCTCGTAGGCGGCGCGCTGGCGGGCCGCTCCCGTCGTCAGCCGGTCTATGGCCGTGGCCACCGCTGCCAGGTCGCCCGCCGCCTCCAGTGCCTTGGCCACGTGGTCGACCAGAGCGGTGACGCGGTCGGCCGCCGGGTGCAGCTCGCCGGTGCTCGGATCGACGCCGTGACCGTCGAGCCCGTCGCGCGCGGCGCGCCAGTAGGCGGCGCGCAGGAGCTCGCCCTGCACCTCGGGGCCAGGGTCGCCGCGCTCGATCGCCTCGACGGCGGTGGCGACCAGGGCCCTGGACAGCATGGCGAGCAGGACGCTGTCCTCCACCGAGCACGGGGCGTCCGTCACCCGCACCTCGATCGTGGGCAGCCTGGCCGAGGGGCGGACGTCCCAGAAGATCGTCCCCGGGTCGACGAGCGCGCCGGTGCGGGTGAGCCCGGCCACCAGGTCGTCGTAGGCGGCCAGGTCCTTGAAGTACGGCGGGGGCCCGGCGACGGGCCACTTGCCCCAGGACAGGGTGCGCCAGCTCGCGTAGCCGGTGTCGCGGCCCGCCCAGAACGGGGAGTTGGCCATCATCGCGATCAGGGTGGGGAGCCAGGGGCGGAGGTGGTTGCAGGCGAGTACGGCCAGCTCCCGGTCGGGGAGGTGGACGTGGACGTGACCGGCGCAGATGCTCTGCTCGTCGTGGAGGGCCCGGTAGTTGGCGATGCCCTCCGCGTAGCGCGGGCCCTCGTTGATCGGCGGGGGGACGACGTCGCCGAGAACCGGCGTGCCGGTCGCCACGACCTTGAGCCCCACTTCTTCCGCTGCTGCGGCGAGGGTCGTTCTCAGGGTTCTCAGCTGGTCGAGCAACTCGGTCGGCGAGGTGGTGGGGGTGGTCTTGGTCTCCACCTGGAACTTGGTGATCTCCAGGCATACCTGGTCGCCCAGGGTGGGGCTCGCCCGTTCCACGACGGCGGCGGCCTCGGGGACGACGGCCCGCGTGTGCGGATCGACGACCAGGAACTCCTCTTCGACCCCTACTAACGCATCAGCCACACCCCAGGCATACCCCACTCCCGGAAACGACACCCCTCCGCAAGGCCACGGTTACCCTGCGAGACAGGCAACCCCCGAGGAGGCGCGCCCTATGGGGCGCGGACAACCCCAAAGGAGAGCAACCCCTCAGGGAGGGCAACTCCCTGAGGGAGGGCGCACCACCCTGGTGAGGGCGCGCGGCCCCATGGAGGGCGCGCGGCCCCGTGGAGGGCGCCTCAAAGGGAGCGCAACCCTTCGGGGAGGGCAACTCCCTGAGGAAGGGCAACCCCTGAAGGGGGTGGGGAGGTCTTGAAGGGACGGTCACTCCCCCACGTCCGAAGGGTGATTCTGGCCACACCCTCCCCCCACCCCAGGGGTGGGCGGGTTGCTCGGGTGTCCCAGCGGCAACCAGGAAGAGAACGCTAAGTAACAGGGCGATTACACACAGATCTCGTGGGTATTACGAGCAGCACAGCACAAGCGGGTTCCGGAAAGCCGACGGGCTGGTAGTGTTCGGCCCGTAAGCGCCGCGAACATGCGGGCGTCGGATCACAAATCCGGCCTCGTCAAGGGCATGGGGTTCGCAGGGATGACGACTCCAGGCGGCGCGGTCACCACACATAAAACGCCGGGGTAACCGGTGACTTCGTCCTGCCCACATCTCCTTCTGTGAGCGACATATGAGCAATGCATCCCCAATGCCCGAACCGGTCTCCGAGTCGTTCATCTCGGAAGACCCGTCCTGGTACAAGCGGGCGGTGTTCTACGAGGTGCTGGTCCGTGGATTCAAGGACTCCAACGGCGACGGCACCGGAGATCTCCGCGGTCTCATCGAGAAGCTCGACTATCTCGAATGGCTGGGCGTCGACTGCCTGTGGCTCCTGCCGCTCTACGAGTCACCGCTGCGCGACGGCGGCTACGACATCTCCGACTACATGAAGATCCTGCCGGACTTCGGTGACCTCGGCGACTTCGTGCAGCTCATCGAGTCGGCGCACGCCCGCGGGCTGCGGATCGTCACCGACCTGGTGATGAACCACACCAGCGACAAGCACCCCTGGTTCCAGGCCAGCAGACACGACCCCGAGGGGCCGTACGGCGACTTCTACGTGTGGGCCGACGAGCCCACCGGGTACCCGGACGCGCCCATCATCTTCATCGGGGCCGAGGAGTCGAACTGGACCTACGACCCGGTGCGCAAGCAGTACTACTGGCACCGCTTCTTCCACCACCAGCCGGACCTGAACTACGACAACCCGGCGGTGCAGGAGGCGATGCTGGAGGTGCTCAGGTTCTGGCTGGACCTGGGGATCGACGGCTTCAGGCTGGACGCCGTGCCGTACCTCTTCGAGCGGGAGGGCACCGCGTGCAGCGGCCTGCCCGAGACCCACGCCTACCTGCGCAAGGTCCGCGCCGAGGTCGACCGGCTGTACCCCGACCGGGTGCTGCTGGCCGAGGCGAACGGCTGGCCGGAGGACGTCGTCGAGTACTTCGGCGACCCGACGGTCGGGGGTGACGAATGCCACATGGCCTTCCACTTCCCGCTGATGCCGCGCATCTACATGGCGGTCAAGAAGCAGACCCGCGAGCCGATCTCCGAGATCATGTCGCGCACGCCGAAGCTGCCCGACACGGCGCAGTGGGGCATCTTCCTGCGTAACCACGACGAGCTCACGCTCGAGACGGTGACCGAGGAAGAGCGCGACTACATGCACGCGGAGTACGCCAAGGACCCGCGCATGCGCGCCTACCTCGGCATCCGCCGACGGCTCGCGCCGCTGCTGGACAACGACCGGGACATGATCGAGCTGTTCACGGCGCTGCTGCTGTCGCTGCCCGGGTCTCCGGTCATGTACTACGGCGACGAGATCGGGATGGGCGACAACATCTGGCTGGAGGACCGCGACTCGGTCCGCACGCCGATGCAGTGGAGCCCGGACCGTAACGCCGGGTTCTCGCAGGCGGATCCCGGGCGGCTGTATCTGCCGGTGGTGATGGATCCGATCTACGGGTACCAGGCGGTCAACGTCGAGGCTCAGATGCGTAGCGAGAGCTCGTTGCTGCACTTCACACGGCGGATGCTGCAGATCAGGCACGCCCACCCGGTGTTCGGGACCGGGGCGTACACGGAGATGTGGTCGTCGAACCCGGCTGTCCTCACCTACACGCGTGAGGAGGGGGACGATCTCATGTTGTGTGTGAACAACCTGTCGAAGTATCCGCAGCCGGTGGAGCTGGATCTGCGGCGCTTCGAGGGGATGGTGCCGGTGGAGGCCCGTGGTGGGGTGCACTTCCCGCCGATCGGGGAGCTGCCTTACCTGCTCACGCTGCCTGGG
This sequence comes from Nonomuraea sp. NPDC050556, assembly GCF_044457355.1. Classification (NCBI taxonomy): domain Bacteria; kingdom Bacillati; phylum Actinomycetota; class Actinomycetes; order Streptosporangiales; family Streptosporangiaceae; genus Nonomuraea; species Nonomuraea sp. NPDC050556. Next base: position 540,316 of record NZ_JBITGU010000002.1, read on the forward strand.
CATGGGTTCTACTGGTTCGCCCTGAAGCGTCCTTAGACCCCAACCCCCGTAGAACCTCAGGACCGTAAAAGGTCTGGGGGTCCTGCGGGGGTTGCTGTCCTTTTAGAGGCGGGTTAGCGGGCGGTTACGGGGACTTGGGCGCGGGCGGCTCTTCTGGCGGGGATCACTGCTACGGCCAGCGCCGCGCCTACTGCTATCAGCACCGAGAGCATCAGGGTCATCGGGGTCGGGGGGCGGCCTATGCCTGCGCCCACGCCGCTGTTGGCGCCCTGCAGGTCGATCAGCCACGTCACCACCGAGGCCCCGGCTGACGTGCCTGCCACGATGCCGACCACCACCAGCAGGCCCGTGCCCGTGACCAGGGTGGCCATCACCTGGCGTGGGGTCAGGCCCATCGCCTTCAGGACCGCCAGGTCCAGGGCGTGGTCACGGAGCCCCAGCGCGCTGGCCGTCAGCAGGTTGGCCAGCCCGATCAACGCCAGCACGAAGATCAACGCCACGATCACCACCCGGATGATCGACAGCCGGTCCGCCGGGTTGACGACCCGCTGCACCTCGGGCCCCTCCCCCAGCGCCGCCACCAGGCGCGTCCGCACGACGCCGGGGTCGAAGCCGTCGCGTACCGCCAGCGCGTAGTACGACGGCGGCGAGTTGTCCTTGGGGGCCAGGTTGTCCAGCCCCACCGACAGCACCTGCCCGTCGAGGTCGGGCTCGACGGTCCTGCCGACGATCCGCACGATCAGCGGCGACCCGCCGACCGTCAGCCGCACCCGGTCGCCGATCTTCACCCCGAGCAGGTCGAGCAGCCCCTGCCCCGCCACCCCCTCGCCGCGCTCGGCGAACAACCGCCCCTCGACCACAGGAAAGGGGTACGGCGCGGCCGAGCTGCCCAGCGCCCGTACCCGCACGGACCGCGCCTCCCCCGGCGCCAAGGCGTCCACGTCGCTGCCCGGATAGACCTGCGCCACCCCCGGATCCTGCGTCGCGACCCGCTGCACCTGCAGCGGGTCCGCCTTGCCCGGCCGGACGATCAACCCAGCATGCTGCCCCACCTGATCCGGATTTTTCAGGAAGTTGTCGAGCGTCGACCACACCCCGAGCCCGATCGTGATCATCATCATCGGTACGGCCAGCCCGAACGCCGTCAGAAACGCCGGTCCCCGCCGCGTGAAAGCGTCGCGGGTGCCGAGCACCAGCGCGGGCGGCAGCCGTACCAGAAGAGCCAGGCGAGCCAGCCGCGACAGGTGCCCACGCGGCGGCGCCGCAGGCGTCGCCGGGATCGGCGGCGTGCGCCCGCCGCGCCAGGCGGGCAGCCCGACGGCGGCGAGCACCACGAGCGCGGTCCCGCCCGCGATGGCCAGCGTCGGCATCGGCGCCATGGACGTCGTACGGAGCACAGCGACCGTCACCGCCCACCCGGCCACCCCGCCCAGCAGGATGCCGATCAGCCCGAGCGCGCCGTGCTCCACCACGAGCAGCCCGGCGACCTGCCCCCGGGTGAACCCCATCGACTTCAGCGTCGCCAGGTCACGCAGCTGCCCGAGCACCCGCCCACCTGCCGCGTTCGCCAGCGCGAGCACCGCCGCGACCAGCCCCACGATGCCGAACAGCGCGAGCAGCGTGCCGAGCAGCCGGTTGTCCAGCTCCATGGAGGCGCGCACCTCGCGCCAGGTGTAGACGCGCTGCAGCTCCGCCTCCACCTTGACGACGGCGCGCTGGGCGACGAGCTGGGTGGCGTCGAGGTCGGCCAGGCGCAGCCCGGTGACCCACTCGCTGCGCGCCGGTGCGGGTTCGACCTTGTCGAGCATCGCGGGCAGCACCCAGACCAGGCCGGGCGTCCACTCCGGGTAGAAACCCTGCTCGGCGGAGTCGGCGATGCCGCGCACGTAGAGGGTGTGCCGCTCGCCGAGCAGCGAGGTCAGCGCGAGCGGCGCGCCGAGCCGCAGGTGCAGGGCGCGGGCGAAGGACTGCTCGACGACCACGCCGTCCGGCTGCGCCATGTCCAGCCATCGGCCCTCGGTGAGCAGCGGCCTGGCCACCTCCGGCGGATCCTGCGGCAGGGCGCGCAGCCCGGCCTGCTGTTTCTTGCCGTCCTGCATGACCATGACGGGCGCCGACCGGTACGGCCCGGCCACCTGCGTGACGCCCTCGATGCCGCGCAGCCGTTCCACGGCCGGTTCGCCGTCGGTGTGCAGCCACACGTGCGCGCCGTTCGTCTGGTTGAACAGGCTGCGCCACGGGTTGGTCCCGTCCTCCAGCAGCGTGGCGGCGGTGATCAGGGCCGCGACGATGCCCGCCACGGCGAGCACGGTGAGCGCGATCTGCCCCCGCCTGGCCCGCAGGTCGGCTCTGATCCAGCGGGCTCCGGCACGGTAGGTGCTCATCGCAGGTCGATGACCTCGCCCGCGCCGCCCTTGGCCGGACGCCGCCGGGCGATCTTGCCGTCGTCGACGACCTCGCCGTCGAGCAGCGACACGACGCGGTCGGCGAGGCTGGCGACGCGGGCGTCGTGGGTGACCATGACGATCGTCTGCCCGTCCCTGTGCACCTCGCTGAGCAGGCGCAGCACGTCGCGGGTGTTGCGGCTGTCGAGGTTGCCCGTGGGCTCGTCGGCCAGCAGCAGGCTCGGCTTGTTGGCCAGCGCCCTGGCCAGGGCGACCCGCTGCTGCTCGCCGCCCGAGAGCTGCGCTGGCGCGGCGTCGGCGCGCTCGGTGAGGTTGAGCGCCTCCAGCAGGTGCTCCCTGCGCTCGCGGGCGTCCTTGGTCGAGGCGCCGCCGAGCAGCGCGGGCAGCTCGACGTTGTCGGCGACGGTCATGTTGGCGACCAGGTTGAAGAACTGGAAGACGAAGCCGACCTTCTTGCGCCGCAGCAGCGCCCAGGCGCTCTCCGAGAGGGTGTCGACGCGCTTGCCGTCCAGCCAGATCTCCCCGCTCGTGCGGGCGTCGAGCCCGCCGAGCATGTGGATGAGCGTCGACTTGCCCGAACCGGACGGTCCCATGATCGCGATGAACTCGCCGTCGTCGACCTGAAGGTCCACCCCGCGTACGGCGGGCACGGGCACCGCGCCGCCGGAGTAGATCTTCACCAGGTTGACCGTCTTCAGGACCGTCACGAGGCCTCCTTCGTCGGCCTCATGACAAAGTCGCTGTGCCTATTGGCTCGCTCGCTGCGCTTACTCACAGGTCCTCCTGGCAGCGTTCCAGCCAGTCGAGGTCGGCCTGCAGGTGCAGCATCGCGCCCTCGATGAGCAGCAGCGCGACCTTGTTGCGCTGGTCGGTGCGCTCGGCGAGCTCGTTCAGCTCGCGCATGAGCGACAGGTAGTGCCGTCGCTGGCGGCTGATCAGCGCCATGCGGTCGGCGATGCCGGTGAGCGGGGCCAGGACGAGCTTCATGAAGAACTCGTCGCGCACCCGCGGCCCCTCCGTCGGTTCCTCCACCCAGGTGGTCAGCGCCTCGCGACCGGCGGCCGTGAGGTAGTAGACCTTCTTGTTCGGGCGGTTGGACTGCTCGACGTCGACGGCTCTGACCAGGCCGTCCTTCTCGAGCCTGCCGAGCGTGACGTAGATCTGGCCGATGTTGGGCGAGGGGTAGGCGCTGCCGAAGGTTTGCTCCAGAGCCTGTTTGAGCTCGTACCCGTGGGCAGGCTCCTTGGCGAGGAGTGCCAGCAGGTGTAGCCGCACACCCCACCTCCCGATGGTTACGCACGCGTTACCGACATATACGTTGACGTCCAGATTAGCGCTGTGCATAACATGAATGCATCTACCTAACACGAATGTAATGGGGAGGAAACAAAGGTGCTTCGCCCGGCAACACTGCTGCTGGCCGTCCTCCTGGCGGCCGGGTGCGGGTCGGCGGGCGAGGTGGGCGGCGGCGAGCCGGGGACGGGTGGGAACGGCCCGATCACCTTCGCCACCGGGCGCGACACCACGGCGTACCTGCAGCCTCTGCTGGATCGCTGGAACCAGGCCCACCCGGCCGAGAAGGTGACGCTGCTCGAACTGCCCGAGGCGGCCGACGAGCAGCGCGCGCAGATGGTCGCCAACCTCCAGGCCAAGAGCGAGCGCTACGACGTGCTCGGGCTTGACGTGGTGTGGACCGCCGAGTTCGCCGACAACGGCTGGATCATCCCCTTGGAGCGCGGGCTCTTCCCGCTCGACAAGTTCCTGCCGACGGTCGTCGACACGGCTCTGTACCAGGGCAAGCTCTGGGCGGTGCCGTACACGAGCAACGCCGGCCTCCTCTACTACCGCACCGACCTGGTCAAGAAGCCGCCCACGACCTGGGCAGAGCTGCGCGAGCAGGCGCGCAGGGTCAAGGGCGTCGGCGGGTACGGCGGGCAGTTCCTCGCCTACGAGGGCCTGGCCGTCAACTACCTGGAGGCGCTGGGCGAGCAGATCGTCAGCGCCGACGGCACCACCGTGACCCTCGACCCCGACCGGGCCAGGACCGCGCTCGGCGTCTTCACCCAGGGCCTGCGCGAGGGCTGGATCCCCAAACGCGCGCTGAACTTCAAGGAGGAGGAGTCACGGCTCGCCTTCCAGAACGGCACGCTGGCCTTCGCACGCAACTGGCCGCACGCCTACGGGCCTGCGTCAGGGCCTGACTCGCAGGTCAAGGGCAAGTTCGCGGTGACCAGGCTGCCCGGACTGAACGGACCGGGCGCCAGCGTCCTCGGCGGCGTGAACCTCGCCATCAGCTCCTACTCGCGACACCAGAACACCGCTCAGGAGTTCATCCGCTACTTCACCGGGCTGGAGAACGAGCGGCGGGTGCTGACCGAGGGATCCTTCCCGCCGGTCTGGACCGAGCTCTACGACGACCCCGAGCTGATCAAACGCTTCCCGTACCTGCCGGTGCTGAAGGAGAGCATCCTCGCAGCCAAGAAACGGCCGGTGCACCCGAACTACAACCAGATGAGCCTGGTGATCGCCAGTGCGGTCTCCAAGGCTCTCACCCCGCCCTTCAGCGACCCCACCACCGACTTCGGCACCTCGTTGAAGGCGGATCTCGCGGAAATCGTGAAGAACCAGTAGGTGAAAGGCACGCGCATGCGAAAAACAGCGACTCTCCTTGGACTGGCCCTGGCCGTGGCCGCCTGTGGCGGCAACGCCCCGACGACCACACCGAACGAGACGGGCGCGGCCAGCTCGGCACCGGCCCCTGCGGCGAAGTCGCTGCAGGGCGAGAAGATCGAGATCGCCGCCAAGTGGACCGGCGACGAGCAGAAGAACTTCGAGCAGGTGCTCAAGGCGTTCGAGGAGAAGACCGGCGCCGAGGTGACCTACGCCTCGACCGGTGAGGACACCGGCGCCTACCTCGGCCCGCGCATCTCCGGCGGCAGCCCGCCGGACGTCGCCGTCCTGCCGCAGCCCGGCCTGGTCCAGCAGTACGCCGACGCCAAGCAGCTCAAGGCGCTGACCAAGGACGTGACCGACCAGATCGACGCGAACTACACGCCGTACTGGAAGGAGCTCGGCTCGGCCAGCGGCCAGGTCTACGGCGTGCTCGTCAAGGCCGCCCACAAGTCCACGGTCTGGTACCGCAACGGCGCCTTCGAGGACGCCGGCGTGCAGCCGCCGACCACCTGGGACGAGATGATCAAGGCAGCCCAGACGATCGCCGACTCGGGCACCGCGCCGTTCTCCCTCTGCGGCGCGTCCGGCTGGACCCTGACCGACCTGTTCGAGAACGTCTACCTGTCCAGCGCGGGCCCGGAGAACTACGACAAGCTCGCCAAGCACGAGATCCCGTGGACCGACGCGAGCGTCGGCACCGCGCTGACGAAGATGGCCGACATCTTCGGCAAGAAGGAGTTCGTGCTGGACGGCGCGTCAGGTGCGCTGCAGACCGACTTCCCGACCTGCGTGACCAAGGTCTACGACCAGAAGAAGGCCGCCATGGTCATCGAGGCGGACTTCGTCGCCGCCTCCGTCGCGCAGTCCGGCGCCAAGGTGGGCGAGGAGGCCAAGGTCTTCCCGTTCCCGAAGGTCGGCGACACCGCTCCCGTCGTGCTCGGCGGCGACGTGGCCGTGGCGCTGAAGGACTCCAAGGGCGCCATGGCGCTGCTGGCGTACCTGGCCTCGAAGGAGGGTGGCGAGGTCTGGGCGAAGCTGCCCGGCTACCTGTCCCCCAACCGCAACGTCTCGCCGGACAACTACCCGGACGACCTGACCAAGCAGCTCGCGCAGACGATCATCACGGCCGGCGAGTCCGTCCGCTATGACATGTCCGACCTGGCGCCCAGCGCGTTCGGCGGCACCGACGGCAAGGGCGAATGGAAGGTCCTCCAGGACTTCCTGCGCACCCCGAGCGACGTCAAGGGTGCACAGAAGGCGCTCGAGGCTGAGGCCGCCAAGGCCTGGAAGTAGCCTGACATGGCTGATCAGTCACGCCGCCTCGGGCCATCCCCGCTGATCGCATGGTTCTTCGTCCTGCCCGCGATGGTGCTCCTGGGCATCTGGGTCGTCTATCCGATCGTGTACTCGATCCTCAGGAGCCTGTACGACGCGTCGGGCAAAGGCTTCGTCGGGCTGCAGAACTACGGTTCGATCTTCACCAACGACAGCACGCTGATCGCGCTCAGGAACAACCTGATCTGGGTGGTCGTGGCGCCGCTCGTGGTCACGACGCTCGGCCTGATCTTCGCGGTCCTCACCGAGCGCATCAGGTGGGCCACGGCGTTCAAGCTGATCGTCTTCATGCCCATGGCCGTCTCGCTGCTCGCGGCGGGCGTCATCTTCCGCCTGGTCTACGAGCAGGACCCGGACAAGGGCATGGCCAACGCGGTGATCTCCACCGTGAGCGGGCTCTTCTCCAGCTCCCAGGGCTACCCGGGGGCGCGGCCGCGCGACAACGACACCTCGCCGGTCGCGCTCAAGGGCCAGAATGTGGAGACCAAGCAGGCGGTCTCCCCCGGCCAGCCGGTGCTGGTGCCGCTGGTGGGCATCAAGGCGGAGATCCTGCCCAAGGACGCCGCCCCGGCCAAGGCCGCCACCGGTGACGGGCTGAGTGGAACCGTCTGGTTCGACTTCACCCCGGGCGGCGGCGGCAAGGCCGGTCAGGTCGACTCGGCCGAGAAGGGCCTGCCGGGGGTGACCGTGGAGGCCGTCAAGGACGGCACCGTCGCAGCCACCGCGTCGACCGGCCCCGACGGGACGTTCCGGTTCGAGGGGCTTCCCGCAGGTTCCTATGTCGTACGGCTGCCGCAGTCGAACTTCGAGTCCGGCTTCAACGGGCTCGCCTGGCTCGGCCCCGCGCTGATCACGCCGGCCATCATCGGCGCGTTCATCTGGGTGTGGGCCGGGTTCGCGATGGTGCTCATCGCGGCGGGTCTGGCGGGCATCCCGCGGGACGCGTTGGAGGCGGCGCGCATCGACGGCGCGACCGAGTGGCAGGTGTTCAGGAAGATCACCATTCCGCTGCTCTCGCCGGTGCTGCTGGTCGTCTTCGTCACGATGATCATCAACACGCTGAAGGTGTTCGACCTGGTGTTCATCATCGCGCCTGGATCCGTGCAGGACCGGGCGAACGTGGTGGCGCTGGAGATGTGGCGGGTCTCCTTCGGCGGCGGCAACAACCAGGGGCTGGGCAGCGCGCTCGCGATCTTCCTGCTGATCCTGGTGCTGCCGTTCATGATCATGAATATCCGGCGGTTCAGGAGGGAGCAGTCATGACTGCGGAAGCTGTGGGCGCTCCCAAGCGTGGGCCGGTCGGCAAGCTCGTCGACAAGCTGGGCAGCGGGGTCGTCCAGGTGGTGATGATCCTCATCGGGCTGTTCTGGCTGGTGCCGACGCTCGGGCTGTTCGTCGCCTCGCTGCGCGACACCCCGACGAACAACGCCGAGGGGTGGTGGACGGTCTTCACCAAGCCCGCCCAGATCACCCTGGAGAACTACTCCAGCCTGCTGGCCAGCGGGTTCACCGCGTCGTTCTGGAACACGGTGCTGATCACCGTGCCCACGACGCTGCTGGTGATCGGGATCGCGGCGATGGCGGCGTACGCGTTCGCGTGGATCGACTTCCCCGGGCGGGACATCCTGTTCCTGGTCGTGGTGGGGTTGCTGATCGTGCCGATCCAGATCGCGCTGATCCCGATCGCGTCTCTGTACGGCCAGGTCGGGGTTTTTGGCACTATCCCGGGCGTGGTGTTGTTCCACGTCGCGTTCGGCCTGCCGTTCGCGATCTTCCTGCTCCGCAACTTCTTCGTCGGCATCCCCGGGTCGCTGCTGGAGGCGGCGCGGATGGACGGGGCGAGCGAGTGGAAGATCTTCTCGACGGTGGTGTTCCCGCTGGGTAAGCCGGCGATCGCGTCACTGGGCATCTTCCAGTTCCTGTGGGTGTGGAACGACCTGCTCATCGCGCTGGTCTTCGCCAACACGGGGTCGCAGCCGATGACGAAGGCGCTGCAGTCGCAGATGCGGCAGTTCGGGACGAACGTCGACATCCTCTCGTCGGGGGCGTTCCTCTCGCTGATCATCCCGCTGGTGCTGTTCTTCGCCTTCCAGCGGTACTTCGTGCAAGGGATGATGGCCGGCTCGGTGAAGTGATCTTTTAGGGGCGCCCGCCTACTACGGGGGCAGGCGGGCGCTTCTGGGATACAACCGTCCTATGAGGTTCCTTCTGGCGCTGGCTCTCGCCGTTCCCGGTGCGCCCGGTGGCGGTGATCCGTACTTCCCGGACCAGGGCAACGGCGGTTACGACGCCGGCCACTACGACCTGGTGCTCGACTACAACCCGAGCTCCAACGCGCTGACCGGCGCGCTCACCCTCACCGCGCGCTCGACGCAGGACCTGAGCGCCTTCGACCTCGACCTCGTCGACACGCTGGCCGTACGGTCCGTGACCGTGGACGGCGCGGCGGCGGCGTTCAGCCAGAAGGGCCAGGAGCTCGTCGTCACCCCCGCGGCCGCGCTGGCGAACGGCCAGGACTTCACGGTCGCCGTGCGCTACGACGGCAAACCCACCCACGTGCTCGACCCCGACGGCTCGCGCGACGGCTGGATCCGCACCAGCGACGGCGTCTTCAACGCCAACGAGCCCCAGGGCGCCATGACCTGGTACCCCGGCAACCACCACATGACCGACAAGGCCACCTACCGCTTCACCGTCACCGTCCCGGACGACCGGGTCGCGGTGGCCAACGGCGATCTCACCTCGAAACGCTCCGGCGGCGGCCGTACCACCTTCGTCTGGGACGCCCGCGAACCGATGGCCAGCTACCTGACAACGGTGTCGATCGGCAAGTTCCAGCTCACCGACGCCAAGATCGGCAACTACCGGACCATCGTCGCCGTCGACCCCAAACTCGCCGGCAAGGCCACCGCCTTCGCCCAGCGCCACGCGCCGATCCTCGACTACTTCAGCTCGCTCTTCGGCCCGTACCCCTTCTCCTCGACCGGCGGCATCGTGGACCACGAGCCGAACGTCGGCTATGCCCTGGAGACGCAGACCCGTCCCATCTACCCGTCGGTGCCCGGCGAAGGGACGCTGTCGCACGAGCTGGCCCACCAGTGGTTCGGCGACTCGGTGACGCCCACCCGGTGGAAGGACATCTGGCTCAACGAGGGCTTCGCCACCTACGCCGAGTGGCTCTGGCTGGACAGGACCGGCGCCAAGCCGCTCCAGACGTCCTTCGACACCGCCTACGCGCAACCGGCCGACTTCTGGGAGATGCCTCCCGGCGATCCAGGCTCGGGTGCCGCGATCTTCGACGACCCCGTCTACGACCGCGGCGCCATGACCCTGCACGTCCTGCGCCGGACCGTCGGCGACGCGGCGTTCTTCACCATCCTGCGGACGTGGACGAGCGAGCACCGGTACGGCAACGCCGACACCCAGGCGTTCGTCGCCCTCTCCCAGCGCATCGCGGGCCGCGACCTGTCCGCACTGTTCACCACCTGGCTCTACAAGCCCGGCAAGCCCGCTTTGTGATCTTTTCTCCGTACGGCATGCGGTTGTGGCAGCACCCTCGGTAGGGTGTGCTGCCATGACCGGTCGTCCCCTGAACGAAGTCGTCGAAGCCGGATGGGCCAAGGCGCTAGAACCCGTAGCTGAGCGGGTCGCCCAGATGGGTGAGTTCCTCCGCAAAGAGATCGCCGAAGGCAGGCAATACCTGCCCGCCGGGCCCAACGTGCTCCGGGCGTTCAGCCAGCCCTTCGACGACGTCAAGGTGCTGATCGTCGGGCAGGATCCCTACCCCACGCCCGGACACCCGATCGGGCTGTCGTTCTCCGTCGCCGCCGACGTGCGGCCGCTGCCCGGCAGCCTGGTCAACATCTACAAAGAGCTCATGGCCGACCTCGACCTGCCCCGCCCCACCAACGGCGACCTGACCCCGTGGACGGAGCAGGGCGTGCTGCTGCTCAACCGGGTGCTCACCGTCATGCCGGGCAAGCCCGCCTCGCACCGCGGCAAGGGCTGGGAAGAGGTCACCGAGCAGGCCATCCGCGCGCTCGTGGCCAGGAACAAGCCCATGGTCGCGATCCTGTGGGGGCGCGACGCGCGCAACCTCGCGCCGATGCTCGGCGACGTCCCGCTGGTCGAGTCGGCGCACCCGTCACCCCTGTCCGCGCGCAGCGGATTCTTCGGGTCGCGGCCGTTCAGCCGCGCGAATCAACTGCTCGAACAGCAAGGCGCGGCGCCTGTGGAGTGGAAGCTCCCCTAGCATCGTGGCCATGAGTGATGACGAGAAGTTCCTGCGCCTGACGGTCGAGTTGACCGTCGAGGTGCTCGATGTGAGTGCGCTGCAGGCCGCGGCGCTCGCCGAGATCCGGCACCCTGAGGCCGACCTCGACGACGAGGAGCGCAAGGAGCAGGCCGAGCTGGTCTCCTCCGACGAGACCGGCGCCACGGCGCTGCAGTGGCTGATCGAGCCCGACCACGTGCTCTCGCTGATCGAGCACGTCCAGGAGGTCGAGCCGCGCGAGGCCGTGCTGGGCGTCGAGCCGTCGGACGGCCCCAGCGACGACGACGAGGACGAGCACGACCACTGACCGGCTCGCTGCGGCCACGCGTGTACGGCGTGGCCGCACGGGCTTTCTTCTGGAGGCGTTTTGATCGTCGCATTCTCCATCACGCCGCTGGGTGTGGGCGAGGGAGTGGCTGAGCCGGTGGCTCGTGCGGTGAGGGTGGTTCGCGAGAGCGGGCTGCCGAACCGGACGGACGCCATGTTCACCACGATCGAGGGCGAGTGGGACGAGGTGATGGCGGTGGTCAAGGCGGCGGTGGACGCGGTGGCGGAGGTCGCGCCGCGCGTCAGCCTGGTCCTCAAGGCCGACCACCGGCCTGGCGTTACGGACGGGATGACCAGCAAACTCGAATCCCTGGAACGCCACCTCCCCTAACCACCCGGCCCTCCTGACCACCCCCCTCCTGACCACCCCGGCCCTCCTGGCCGCCTCGCTCCCCCACCCCATCTGCCTATCCACCCCACCTCCCTAAACTCCAGCTCTCCTCACCACCTCAGGTGTCTTGAGCCCCCCAGCGCGGGCTCCTGAGTCCACTTTCAGCGACCCCTTTCGGGCCCCGCCCCTCGAGGGGGCCACCCCCACTCGGACCTCTGCCCCACAGAAGACAGCCTCGCGTCCATCGGACCCGCCGCCCAGGGGGCGCCAGGGCCGCCCTGCGCCACCAGGCCCAAGGCCTGCCCTCCGCCCACCCCGCGCCACGCTTCCGCGCCGCGCCGCGCCGCTCCCACGCGGCCCCGCCCCGCTCCCGGGTCGCTCGCACGCGGGCTGCCCTCCGCCAGCGCCTCGCCTGACCATGCCCCTGGCCCTCTCGCGCCCTTCGTGTCGCCCGCATGCCCGTCGCGCCCCGCACAAAGGGCTGTCTTCTGACGTCCCCAGGACCCCCGAATGAGGTGCATACTCGAAATCGAGTAATCCTTCTTGAGATATGTCTTGACCGACTATAAGACGCGACATATCGTGACCACAAGACGAGACGCGATATGTCGCGTATCCCAACGAAGGAGTCCCCCATGGAGCGAGTCCCCGTCCTGATCGTCGGCGCCGGTTACGCAGGCCTCAGCGCCGCCGCCCTCCTGGCCCTCCGCGACGTCCCCGTCATCCTGGTAGAACGCCACGCCACGACCTCCATCCAGCCCAAAGCCTTCGGCGTCAACCCCAGAGCCATGGAGCTCCTCCGCCCCCTCCCCGGCATCGAGAAGGCCTTCAGCGAGATCTCCGCGGGCATCAGCGACGGCATGCGCATAGCCATCGCCTCCAGCCTCAAGGACCCCAACCCCCACATGATCATCAGCGACGAGGCCGAGGACTTCTCCTTCCTGGCCGACGCCACCCCCGTAGCCCAGATCGGCGCCCCCCAGGCCGACATCGAGCGCGTCCTGCGCACCAAGGCGGAAGAACTCGGCGCCGACCTCCGCTTCTCCACCGAGCTGGTCTCCCTGGAGCAGGACCCCGACGGCGTCACCGCGGTGGTCCGTACAGCCGAAGGGGAGTCCACCATCAGGGCCGACTACGTCGTGGCGGCGGACGGCTACCGCAGCCCGATCCGCTCGTGGCTGGGCATCCCGACCAGCGGCAAGGGCGACCTGGGCAGGATCCGTTCCATCCTGTTCGACGCGGACCTGTCGGGACTTGTCCGCGATCGCGAGGTGACGCTGTGGTACCTGCAGAACGAGCACTTCAGCGGCGCGATCATCACCGGCACCGGCGTCGGCGCCCACGGCATGGGCGTCAACTTCGACCCGGCGAAGGGCGAGAGCGAGGCCGACTTCACCGAGGAGCGCTGCACGGAGCTGATCCGCATCGGCACCGGAACGCCGGATCTCGAGGTGAAGATCAAGGACCAGGCCACGTTCGTCATGGCGCACAACCTGGCCGACCGCTACCGCGAGGGCCGCGTCTTCCTGGCCGGGGACTCCGCCCACACCATGCCGCCCACCGGCGGCCAAGGCGGAAGCACCGCGCTCCAGGACGGATGCGACATCGCCTGGCGGCTCTGGCTGGTGATCAGCGGCCAGGCGGGCCCGGAGTTCCTCGACACCTACGACGCCGAGCGCCGCCCGCTCGGCAAGCTCACCGCGGACGCGCAGCTCGCCAACCTCGGCGAGCGCATGCCGCCCGCACAGCGCGCCGACTACCCCGAGCAGCCGATCGCCGACCCGTTCAGCGCCCTGTTGGGCCTGCGGTACCACTCGTCCGCGATCATCGAGGACGCAGGCGACGACGGCTCGCTCATCGAGCCCGAGCGCCTCCCGGTCGGACGGCCGGGCAGCCGCGCCCCGCACGTGGTGCTCGACTGGGACGGCTCGGCGATCTCCACCATCGACCTGTTCGGCGCCGGGTTCGTCCTGCTCGCCGGGCCCGACGGCCGCGAGTGGGCCACCGCCGCCCGTACCGTTTCCGCCCGTCTGGGGGTACGGCTGACGCCGCACCGCCTGGGCGGCGAGCTGCGTGACGTGCAGGGGACCTGGGCGGCGAGGTACGGCGTGACCTCAGGCGGCGCCGTACTGGTCCGCCCCGACGGCTACATGGCCTGGCGCTCCCCCGCCCAGGACCCGGACGCCGCCCGCACCCTCGACCGGGTCCTCCGCACGATCCTGCACCACTCCTGAGACCGCTCCGGTCAGCCCGCGATGAGCTGCTCGCGACGGACGAGCAGCTCGTTGCGGCGGGCGGTCAGCTGGTCGCGGCGGGTGGCGATGCTCTCCAGCGCCCCGCCCACCCAGCGCGCCATCTCCGCCACCGCCTCCCGGGTGCGGTTGATCCGCTGGTGCTTGAGCGCGTCGGTGATGATGTTGTCGAAGAAGGTGTCCACGAACCACCGGGTGTCCACCTTGGGCAGCTTCGGGCTCGCGGAGACGCCGATGTCGCCGAGCTCCCGCGCGAAGGCGTCCAGCGCCTGCTGCGCGTGCCAGGCCGCCTGGTCGGCGCGGAGCAGATGGTCACGCTCGATCGAGTCCGCGATGAACCCGCCGCCGATCACGTCCCAGGTCGACGCGCTGCTCGCGCTGCCCAGCGACCGCAGCACCTGATCGAGCGCCTTGCGCGCGGCGAACCCCGCCTCCGCTGCCTCGCCGTGTTCGCGCAGGTCGGAATGCGTGTCGGCGAGCCGCAGCGACAGCGCCACCAGCTCGCGCCCGTCCGGATGGCCCTGCTCGACCAGCAAGCGCTCCTTCTCGACGAGCACCCGCGCGTACGTCTCCTGGGCACCGGCGAGCTCCGCCAGTTCCCGGTCGTTGTCCGTACGAGCAGCTGTCAGGTCACCGAGGCGCTGCCGCTGCCCGTGCAAGCGCTGCCAGGCCGCCTCGACCTCGGCGCGCTCGCGGGCCAGCTTGTCCTCCTTCGACCCGGCGATCCGCGCCACGAACCCGGCGAACCCGCCCTCCAGCCGGGCGACGTCCCGCTCCTCCTTGGCCAGCTGCTTCTCGAGCTGCTTGACCGCGGCGGTCACTTCGTCGATCTGTACGGCGACCGCCTGCCGCTGAGCCGTGATCTGGTCGAACCGGCGCACGCGCTCGCGGGCCTGCCGGAGCTGGCCGTCCACGGCCTCAAATGAATTCACATCATTTCCGACGAACAGCCCCTTCCCGACGTTCCCACTAGGGGTTTTTGCGCATCGACGCAGGTAGCGCGGCCGACCTACCGTCGCAGTGCCGACGATTGCAACGGGAGGGCCGGCGATGCTCGAAGAGAACCCCTCGGCCAACACAGGCCTGGCGATCACGTCAGGGGACTACAACGACCAGACCGTCCAGTTCGTGGAGCGCCGGCTCATCGTGCAGCTCGCGGCGCCCGACGGGCAGCTCACCGCCATGGACGCGATCGACGCCCAGGTGAGCGCCGCCCTCGCCGCGCTGCCGCCGGGCACGACCGTCCTGCGCGGGCCCAGCCGTACCGGCAGGTTGCTGGTCGTTCTGCCGGAAACCGACACGGTCCTGTCCAACACCGGCGTCGCCGACGCCTCGCCTGCGATCTCCTACGTCGAGCCTGACGTCGTCGACCGCGCCCAGATCGTGCCCAACGACCCGCGCTACCCGCAGCAGTGGGCGCCGGGAGCGGTCAACGCCGAGGCCGCGTGGGACCTGGAGACCGGCGCCGCCAACGTGCTCATCGGCATCGTCGACTCCGGCATCTCGCTCAGCGCCGACGTGCTCGACCACGACGACCTGCGCGACAGCGCGCGGATCACGCTCGGCACCGACTTCGTGGACGGCGGCACGCCGCGCGACCTCAACGGCCACGGCACCCACGTGGCGGGCATCGCCGCGGCCGCCGGGCAGAACGCCAGCGGCATCGCCGGGATGAACTGGCGCTCCCCCGTCTACATCTGCCGCACCCTGGACGCGGCGGGCAACGGGAGCTCGGCCAACTTCGCCGACGCCGTCGAGGAGATCACCGACTACGCGGTCGCGCACGGGCTCAAGGCCGTCATCAACTACTCGGGCGGCGGCCCGGACAACATCACGAAGAAGCAGGCCTGCCAGTACGCCTCCGACCGCGGCATGCTCGTCGTCGCCGCGACAGGCAACGACAACGCGGGCCCGGTGATCTGGCCGGCGGCGTACTCCACGGTCATCACCGGCGTCATCGCGGTCGGCTCGACCGACCAGGGCGACGTGGTCTCCAGCTACTCCAACGTCGGCCCCGAGACCACCGTCGTCGCTCCCGGCCGCAACATCCTGTCCACCCTGCCGACGTACACGGTCAGCCCGTCGCTGCCGCTCAACTACGGCACGCTGAGCGGCACCTCGATGGCCACGCCGCTGGTCACCGGGCTGGCGGCGCTCATCTGGAGCCGCCACCCCGGGCACACCAACGCCAAGGTGAAGGAGTGCCTGCAGGACAGCGCGGTCAAGCTCGGTGCTGCGGCCTTCGACAACTCCTGGGGGCACGGGCGGGTGGACGCCAGGGCGGCGCTCACCTGTGGCGACCTGGTGATCCCGCGCACGGTGCTCGTGGGGTGCCCCAGCCGGATCACCATCTGCCCGCCACCCAGGACCCGGCTGTGCCCGTCGGTGCTCACGATCTGCCGTACTCAGCTGGACTGCCCGTCGCGCCTCCCGGTGCTCTGCCCGACCACGCGCCTGGCCATCTGCGGGCACAGCGTGCTGCGGTGCCCGTCGGCGATCGACGGCTGTCCTTCAAGCCTGGGCGGCTGCGGGTCCGAGCTGTGCAACCCGGTCGATCCCAGCCGTCCCGTGGGCCCGGTGGAGATCCAGCTCTCCTCAGCGGAACCTTCGGGCGCGGACTGGTTCTACGTGGACGACGACGGCGAAGTCCACGAGGTCTGAGCCGATGCCCGCGCTGGCCCGCCGCGCCGTACGGCTCCTGCTGGAACGCGGCCTGATGTCGGCAGCCGACGTGCACCGCTACGGCGTGACCGCGCGGGACGTGTCGGAGTCCAACGCGGTCGTGCTGGTCGAGCTGGGCAACGGCCGCGGGTTCGCGGTGAAGGACGTGAGTTCCTCCCGTGACACCGGTCAGGGATCGCCCGCGCAGGAGATCGCCCTTTACCGTACGGCTGGCGCCCATCCCGGCTGCGCCCGCATCCTGCCGCGGCTGGAACTGCACGACCAGGACACCGGGCTGCTCGTGCTCGAAGGCGTCATCTCCGCGCGCCGCCTGGACCGGCTCGACACCTCCGGCTGCGCGGCCTCCTTCGGGCGCGCCCTCGGCGCCTGGCACCAGGTGGGCGCCGACCTCCCCCGGCTGGCGGCCACCCGGCCGTGGTTGCTCGACATCGCCGGTCCCGCGCGGCTGCCGGTCCTCACCAACGACGGGCCGCTGCGGTCGCTGACCGACGCGCTCCTGGACGACCCGTCCCACCGGGCGGCGCTCGATCTGGTGCGTACGGCATGGGCCGCCGACACCGCCATCCACGGCGACGTGCGGTTCACCAACGTCCTCATCCGGTCGTCCGGCGAGGCGGTGCTGGTGGACTGGGAGTCGTCGGGGTTGGGCGACTCGCGGTGGGATGTGGCGGGGGGTGTGCAGGAGTACCTCAGCGCGGGGCGTCCCATCGAGGCGTTTCTGGATGGGTATGCGGTTGGGCGGGGGCGTCCGGTGGAGGCGGCGTTTTTCGGGGCGTTCGTGGCGTGCCGGTTGTTGCTGCGGGCGTTGCAGCTGGCGAACTGGATGGACGAGCCGGAGGCCGAGATCGAACGCCACCGATCCCTGGCCCGCTCCCTCCTGGAGTCCCCATGGCCCTTGCCCCTCCTGGGGTTGGCATGATCCTCCCCCTTGCGTCTGAGGGCCGGATAGCCACCCGCTCGCCCTTGGGGCCCGTTCTTCCGCCCCTGGGGTCCGCATGGTCCGCGCTTCCACTCCTGGTGGCCGCGTGGCCCACCCTTCCACTCCTGGAGGCCGCGTGACACACCCTTCTGCTCCTGGAGACGGCGTGATCCATCCGGACATCACCGAGGCGGGAATCCTGCTCGCCGGGCTCCCTCCAGGTCAGCCCGACCTGGACCAGGTGCTCTACCTCTGGTACCTGGCGAGAAGCCCCCTCCCCACCCGGCCAGCCGTACCCACCCCCGTCGACCTCGACCTCGGCAACGCACTGGACGCCGCCCACGCCGACGCCACCCGCTACGTCGGGGGTTGGCGCGCCGAGTCAACCACCCCCATGGGCGGCGTAGTAGCCCGCAACGGCACCCTCGTCAGACACCTGCCCCGCGCGCACTACACCGTCCCCGTCCGACCGGGCCTTTCCGCCAAGCCTGGAGACGCATTGCTGGTACGAGCAGCCTGGACGTGGCGAGACGAGGACCACGGCTTCTGGTACACGAGACGCGGCCCCTGGCCACCCCCCGGCGCCGAATGGCTGACCCGCACCTACCTCAACACAGCCCCCAGCGACACCCCAGAGGCCATCGCCACCCTAACCAGCCTCCTGGCAACCCACCGAACAATCTCCTACCAGCTCAAGACACCCCTATCCACGGACCACGGCGGCCGAGCCGACGCCGTGGTCCTCTACCTGGGTGCACCCGACGCAGCAGCCCTGAAGCCCTTCCTGAGCACCGCCGCACAATCCCTCCCCCTACGCCCCGCCCGCCCCCGCTTCACCACCCCCCTGGCACCCGGGGCGGGACAGGCGGACAGCTCGCTGGAGGGGGAAAGCTTCGGCGAGTCCCGCTGCGCCCTCGTCGCCCAGGCGTGGCTGGCCCTGCCCGAGACCTCCCGCCACAACCCAACAGCCATATCCCAGGCGATAGCCGCCACCTTCACCGCCGCAGGCCTCGACCCCACCAACCCCCACCGCCTCCCTCCCCCGACAGCACAGCAACCCCCCACACCCGCATCCCCGTCCCCCGCATCCCCGTCCCCCGCACCCCTCACCCCCGCACCCCTCACCCCTGCACCCCTCACCTCTGCGCCCCTCACCCCCGCAGCCCCGTCCCCCGCGCCCCTCAGCCCCGCAGCCCCGTCCCCCGCGCCCCTTACGCCCGCGCCCCTCACCCCCGCAGACCTGCCCTCCGCGCCCCTCCCATCTCCACAGCCCCTGACTCCCACAGCCAAGCCCCTCGCCCAGGCGGAACCGCTATGAGCAGGTCAGACGCGGTAACGCGGATCGCCGAGCAACTGATCAAGGAAGCCCTATGGGACGGCGAGCGCGCCACCTGGCTAGGCGACGACCGCCTGTCCACAGGCACCACCGTCTACCGAGCTGTCGGCGGCGACCTGTACGGCGGGACGGCAGGCATCGCCACATTCCTAGCCCGCTACGCCACCCACAGCGGCGACCCCGAAGCCGCACGAGCAGCCCGCGGCGCACTAGCCCACGCAATCAGCTGGGCAAACCGCACCCGCCCAGACGGCGCCCTGATGTCCGGCACAGCAGGCATAGCCGTAGCCGCCCTCGACGCCGCCAAGCTCCTCCAGGACGACCACCTGGCAACCCAAGCCGCCCACCTCACCCGAACCACCCTGCAACGCATCCCAACCGCCATCGACCTGATCTGCGGCCGATCCGGCACCCTCCTGGCCCTACTCCACCTAGCCCGCGGCCTACCCACCGCAGAAATGCCCCTCACCGCGCACGCCCTCCACCCACCAAACACCCACGCGCCCGCCCCCCACGAGCAGCCACACCCCACACCCGCCCCCCGGCACAACCCCACGACAGCCACCGCCGCACACAACCCGGGCAGATGGCCGTCCCCCAACCCAGTGACCGCAGCCGTGGACGCCATCGGGCGTGGTCTCGTCGAGCAGGCCCAGCCAGGCCCCGTGACCGGCCGCTGCTGGCCCTCCGACATCAGCGACGACGGCCCACCCCTCTGCGGCCTGGCCCACGGCGCCTCTGGAGTCGCCCTCGCCCTGCTGGAGTGGGGCGCCACCGATGCAGCAGCCGACGCAGCCGCGTACGAACGATCGTGGTACTCCCCCGACCACAACAACTGGCCCGACCTCCGCGAAGGCGTCGCCTGGCCGGCGTTCTGGTGCCACGGCGCGCTGGGCATCGGGGTGGCGCGACTACGCCAGTACGACCTGACCGGCAACCAGGTGTACGCAGCAGAGGCAGGCGCCGCCATCGACACCGTCGTACGCTCGCTCGGCTCCATGGCCGTCCAAGACCTGTCGATCTGCCACGGCCTGTCCGGTGCGGTGGACTTCCTCCTGGACGCCGCCCAGGTGTTCGCCCAACCCGTGCTCCGTACAGCAGCGATCGAAGCGATGGAAGCCGCCATCGAGCGGGTGGGCGACAGCGACTGGCCGTGCGGCGTCCCCGAGGGCGGCGAGAACCCCAGCCTGTTCCTGGGCCTGGCAGGCATCGGCACCACCCTGCTACGAACCTTGGACGCTAGAACCCCCTCGACCGTGCTCGCCTATGCTGGAGGCACCATGGCAGCCCGCGTGATCGTCCAACTGGGAAGCGTCCCCGAGAACCTCCGCGACCAGGCCGAGTCCATCAGCCGGCTCGTCCCAGGGGCCCGGGTGGAACGCATATCCCCACGCGGCCGAGTCCTCCTCCGCCTCCCCGCAGAAGCAGACATCACGGCAGCCCTGGCCAGCCTCAACGCGATGGACAACGTCGAATACGCCGAACTGGACGTCACCGACACCGCCCAGGACTAGCCACCCACCCTGGGAACGAGCACACGACCCTCGGACCAGCCACTCCCTCACCCGCTATTGCGGCCGCCGATCCTCAACGCCCTATCCCATCGCGACACCAGGCCTCGCCCCTCAATCCCCGCCACCTACCGCGGCACCCGCCCCACACCCGCTCTCCACCAGTCATTGAGACACCCGCCCCCTGCCACCGCAGCCCCGGTCTCCGCCAGCCATTGAGACGCCCAGCCTCTCTCATCTAGGCATCCGCCGCTCATTGAGACGCCCGTTCCTCGCGGCCTATCGGGCCAGCAAGCCATCGCCAGCCCCTGAAGCCGGGACGATCTCAGCCGACCAGCAGGTCCTCGCGGCGGGCCATCAGCTCATCGCGAGTACGGCTCAGCTCGGTGGAGCGCACCGCCAGCTCTGCGAGAGCTCCCACGACCCGGGCACCTCCGTCAGGCAGGCCGTCATCGAGCTGAGCCTGAGCATCGGAACGCGCCCGGGCCACCGCCGACAGCTCCGCCTCCACCCCGCTCAGCCGTCGGGCGAGCTCCGCCAGCTCGGGGGCGCGAGGGTCGGAGGCCTCGATGAGCCGCCGTTCCTCGCGTGACAGGAGCTCCTCATAGACCTCCCGCGCCGGGCCTACCTCGGCGAGTTCCCTCTCCAGCGCTCGCTGATCGGCGTAGTAGGAGCTGAGCCTGCTCTCTTCGCCTCGCCGTACCTCGAGCTTTGTGATCCCTGTTGCGTCGGCCGCTTGTTGCGCCTGTTCGATGCGGGTTTCGAGCAGGCGGTGGCGTTCCGCGAGCTGGTCCCATCGGCGGGCGCGGTCGCGTGCTACGTGCAGGTCTTCCTCGATCATCTCAAAGGGGATCACACACCTTGGACGGGGCTAACAGGGGTTTCGGTTCAGGACGTGGCTGTCATTTTCATGCGATACCGGTCAGACGGTTGTTGGCGGGTGGGCCGCAGGATTCCAGCGAAGCTCCAGCGCCAACATCAAGACTGGCGAACACCGGGCAAGGGTCGGGTGGCACAGGCCTTGGTGCCGGGGGCGAGGGTCGGACACAGGGGGGTGCGAGACCTGAGGGGTCGTGGGCGGGTGGGGATGGGAAGGGCTTCGACGGGGGTTGGGCCCTTCCCTGGTGGGGGGTGGGCGCTCGTTGTGCGAGGACCTCAGCGGCGGAGGGGCCGAAGAGGTTGGGGGTTGGGCTTGCATGGCGGGCGTCCTTCGTCACCGGTGTCGGGTCGCGTGATGGGTGGTCATTGCGGGATGGAGTTCCTCGGATGGCGAGCGTCGATCAAGTGACGAGCGCCGTTCGAGGGTCTTCGCTGACGGAGCTCCTTCGGGTGGTGGGGTTCTTCGAGGTTCCAGGGCGTCTCCCGGACGGGTGCGTTGGTCGGTTTCTGGGGTGCGTTAGGCCGCCAGGTTGTCCTCGATGTCGGGGGTGTTGTGGGGCTGGATGGCGGGTGCCTTGGCTAGAGGGATCGGCGTCGGGGTGGAGCGTGGCTCGGCGAGGGGCGCCGGATAGCTGGGGGTTGGCGGGTGGCCAGGGGTCGGCGGGCGATTGGGAGTCGGTGGATGGTTAGGGGTTGGCGTGTGGCTAGGGGTTTGCGGGTGGTTGGGGGTCAGTGGGCGGTTAGGGGCTTGTGGGTGGCTAGGGGTTGGTGGGTGGTCGGGGGTGGGGGTGTAGAGGGGTTGGCGGGATGGGGGGCGGGGGGTGAAGTGGGGGGTTTGGGTGGCGCAGAGCCAGTCGTTGAGGGTGCCGGTGAAGCTTGATGGTGGGGCGACCTTCAGGCATGTGACGTCGCCGCTGCCTGGGGTGGGGTCGACCTTCAGGCAGGTCACCTCTGTAGGGCTTGGGGTGAGGGGCTCTTGGGGGCGAGGGGTTGGGGTGCGCTTGAGGCGGGCGAGGAGGTTACGCGGGGTGGAGGCTGCGGCCTTCAGTGGGGGTGGGAGGCGGGAGGGTTCGAAGGTCGGGGGGTCGGTGATGGAGAGGGGCGCGGGGTTGTCGGTGTGAGGGGGTGGGGTGGCAAGGTGCGTCGCGCTGAGGGGCGTAGCGCTAGGGGTCGTGGCACTGGGGTCTGTAGGCGTGGTGATGGGGGTGGAGGTGGTGGCTGGGGTGGAGGTGGGAGCGGACGTTCCTGTCGGGGTGGACGGACTCGCTGGGGTGAACGCCTCCGCCGAGGTGGACGGGACCGTTGGCGCGGACGGGCGCGCTGGGGTTGTCGTGCCCACTGATGCGGGCGGGATTGCTGGGGTTGATGCCGGGGTGGGCGGGGTCGTTGGGGTGGGCGGGGTCGTTGGGGTGGGCGGGGTCGTTGGGGTGGGCGGGGTCGTTGGGGTGGGCGGGGTCGTTGGGGTT
>NZ_JBITGU010000002.1:562802-901572 GCF_044457355.1 Nonomuraea sp. NPDC050556
GGTGGGCGGGGTCGTTGGGGTGGGCGGGGTCGTTGGGGTGGGCGGGGTCGTTGGGGTGGGCGGGGTCGTTGGGGTGGGCGGGGTCGTTGGGGTGGGCGGGGTCGTTGGGGTGGGTGTGGGGGTGCACCTGGTGGTTGGGGTTATGGGGCGGGCGGGGGTTGGGGGTGGGGGGTAGGGGGTTAGGTGGACGGTGAAGGGTGGGGATTGGGTGGTGTTGGGTTCGCCCCAGAAATGGGCCTGGTCGGCGGACTGCACGTGCAAGTGGTCGCTGATCGTCCTGGATCGGGCGGTCGGGTGGGATCTCAGGTAGGCCAGGTGGTCGGTCAGTAGGCGTTGGGCCACTGTGCGCAGGAGGGTGATCGCGCACAGGTTGTGGGCGCAGGCCGCACCGTCCAACGTGATCTCGGGCAGGGCGAACCTGCGCAGACCTCGGGAGGTCACGCGTAGGCAGGTGCAGGTTCTTGTCTCCGCCGGGTTCCAGGGTGGGCAGGTGGCGTCGTTGTGGACTTCCACGTCCCAACCGAGCCAGTCGTCGCCCAGGCGGAACTGGGCGCGTTCGCCGTCGCAGCCGGTGCAGCTGAAGACGCTGCCCCCGGCTATCGGGTCTATGACCAGGCCTTCGCAGTCTTCCGCGATCGCTCTCGCCGCGGCCCTGGCCATCTGGGCGTAGGTGGGTTGGGCGCTGGGCGGGGCCGTGCTGGAGACGATCACGTGGGTGCGGGATCGGCGCAGGGCTCTGCGGTCCTCGTCGGTGAGGTTGATGCCCTTGGGACGCCACGGGGACTTGTTGTGGGTGATGGTCAGGCGTGGGGTGCCGAAGGATCTCATGGCGGTGCGTCTGAAGGGGCGGCCCATGCGCCATGGCAGCAGTCTGTCGTTGGCCTGCGGCGTCTTGGTGATGGGGACGATGAAGGTGGTGGTCAGCTCCGGCGGGATGGGGAGGGTGATGGGCATCCTGGGCTCCTTGGCGAGGTGGGGTTCCAGGATGGGGAAGGTGGGGTGGGGGTTGGGGGGCCGAATGGGGCTCTGTGGACAACGGGGAGGGAAGGGGTGGGGGCTGTGGAAAAGCGCCCGGGAAACAGTGAAGCCCCGACCAAAGAGGTCGGGGCTTCACTGGACAAACGGGGCTACACGACGCGGCTGTTCACCTCGGCGAAGTGGCAGGCGACCGGGTGGCCGTTCCCCCGGTCCACCAGCTGAGGCTCCTCCGTCGCGCAGATCTCCTGCGCCTTCCAGCACCGCGTGCGGAACCGGCACCCGCTCGGCGGGTCCAGCGGCGACGGCACGTCCCCGGTGAGGATGACGCGCTCGCGCCGCCGTTCCTCCTCAGGGTTGGCCGTCGGCGCGGCCGACAGCAGCGCCTGCGTGTAAGGGTGCGCCGGCCGGTCGTACAGGTCGTCCCGGGGGCCGGTCTCGACGACCTTGCCCAGGTACATCACCGCGACCCGGTCCGAGATGTGCCGCACCACCGACAGGTCGTGGGCGATGAACATGTACGAAAGGCCCAGCGCGTCCTGCAGGTCCTCCAGCAGGTTCACCACCGCGGCCTGCACGGACACGTCCAGCGCCGAAACCGGCTCGTCCAGGATCAGGAGCTGGGGCTCCAGAGCCAGCGCGCGGGCGATGCCGACGCGCTGCCGCTGACCGCCGGAGAACTCGTGCGGGTACCGGTTGCCGTGCTCCGGCGAGAGCCCCACCAGCGACAACAGCTCGGCGACACGGGACGGACCGGTCTTGGCCCACAGCCCGTGGACCTTCAGCGGCTCGGCGATGATGTCGTTGACCGGCATCTTCGGGTTCAGCGAGGCGTACGGGTCCTGGAACACGATCTGCATGTCCCGCCGTACGGCCTGCATGGCCTTGCCGGTCAGCCCGGTCAGTTCCTTGCCGTTGAACAGCACCGACCCGGAGGTCGGCTTGTGCAACTGCAGGATGGCCCGCCCGGTGGTCGACTTGCCGCAGCCGGACTCGCCCACGACGCCGAGCGTCTCGCCCTTGTTGACGTGCAGCGAGACCCCGCTGACCGCCTGGACCTGGCTGACCACCCGGCGGAACAGCCCGTTGCTGCGCACGGGGAAGTTCATCACCAGGTCGGATACTTCGAGAAGCTTCTCGCTCATGGGTTGGCAACCCCCGTGTCAGTGCGGAAGAACGCGGTGGGATCCGGTGCGTCCGCCACCTTCCGCCAGTGGTGGCACGCCGCGTAGTGATCGGCCGCGTCGACGCCTTCGAGCATCGGCTCCGCCGTACGGCACTCGTCGGTAGCCAGCGGGCAACGCGGCGAGAACGGGCAGCCGGCCGGGATGTTGATCAGGGAAGGGGGGGTTCCCTTGATCGGGCGCAGCCGTCCGCTGTTGGAGGTCTCGAGCGACGGGATGGAGCCGAGCAGACCCGCGGTGTACGGCATGCGGGGCTGGTTGAACACCGTGTCCACGTCGCCGATCTCCACCGGCTTGCCGGCGTACATGACCAGCACGCGGTGCGCCATGCCGGCGATGACGCCGAGGTCGTGCGTGATGAGCACGATGGCGGCGTCGACGGCGTCCTTGACCTCGAGCAGCTTCTCCAGGATCTGCGCCTGGACGGTCACGTCGAGCGCCGTGGTCGGCTCGTCGGCGATGATCACGTCCGGGTTGTTGATGACCGCCATGGCGATCATCGCGCGCTGCCGCATACCGCCGGAGAACTCGTGCGGGTACGACTTGAGCCTGGCCTCTGCCTGCGGGATGCCGACGAGGTCGAGCATCTCCTTGGCGCGGGCCAGCGCCTCCTTGCGCGGGATGAGCTCGTGCGCGAGCACCGCCTCGGCGAGCTGGTCGCCGATGGTGTGCACGGGGTTGAGCGCGGTCATCGGGTCCTGGAAGACCATGGCGACCTTGCGCCCGCGCAGCGAGCGCCGCTTGCGACCGCTCATCTTGAGCATGTCGTCGCCGCGGTAGTAGATGTTGCCGCTGATCCTGGCGCTCTTGGGCAGCAGGCCCATGACCGCCATGGACGACACGGACTTGCCCGAGCCGGACTCGCCCACGATGCCGAGCACCTCGCGCTCGTGCACGGTGTAGGAGACGCCGCGCACGGCCTTGACCACGCCGTCGTCGGTCGGGAAGTTGACCTGGAGGTTCTCGACCCTGAGCACCTCGGCCTTGCCCGGCCCCTTGGAGTCGGCGACCGTCATCCCCAGGTGGGGAGCGTTCTGGGAGTCAGTCATCAGTCACGCACCCGGTTCTGTCGAGGGTCGAAGGCGTCGCGCAGGCCGTCGCCGATGAAGTTGACAGAGAGCGCGATCAGGATGATGAAGATTCCTGGCCACCAGAACAGCCACGGTCGGGTGATCATCGCGCTCTTGTAGTCGGTGATCAGCAGGCCGAGGGAGGTGTCGGGGGACTTGACGCCGAACCCGAGGAACGAGATGGCGGTCTCGAGCAGGATGCCCGAGGAGATCGCCAGCGTGGCGCTCACGATGATGACGCCGAGGGTGTTGGGCAGGATGTGCTTGAAGATGATCCGCTTGGAGGAGGTGCCGACGGCCCTGGCGGACTCGACGAACTCCTTCTCACGCAGCGACAGGAACTCGCCGCGCACCAGGCGGGCGACGCCGGTCCACGTGATGAGGCCCAGCATCACGGCCATGAAGTACGGGCCGAGGTTGCCGGCCATCTTGCCGACGACCGCCGCGATGATCAGCACCGGAATGGTGATCATGACGTCGGTGAAGCGCATGAGGACGGCCTCGACCCTGCCGCGGTAGAACCCGGCGATGGCGCCGAGCACGGTGCCGATGGCCGTGGCCACGATGCCGATCGTGATCGCCACGATGATCGAGATCTGGGCTCCGCGCATGGTCAGCGCGAAGTAGTCCTTGCCGATGTTGTCCTGGCCGAACGGGTGCTCGCCGAGGCTGAACGGCCACAGGCTGAGCGTCGGCTTGCCGCGGTTGAGCAGCGTGCCGCTGCCCGTCCACGGCTTGTCCCACCAGCCCGGGATCGGGCCGAAGCCGATCGAGGTGAAGGCGAGCAGGAAGACGAGGAGGAAGAGGACCATGCCGACCAGCGCGCCCCTGTGCCGGAAGAACCGGCGGAGGACGAGCTGCGCCTGCGTGCGGGCGACGACGGTCATGCCCTGAGCGGCGGACTCGGAGGCCGCGGCTGGCTGTTCTGTGTTGAGTGTCATCGATGCTCCCTCAGGACAGCCGGATGCGCGGGTCGAGGTAGGCGTAGGCGATGTCGGCGAGCATGTTCATCACGACGACGGCGGTGCCGGCGACGAGGAAGAAGCCCATGACCGGCATCGGGTCGACGTTCTTGAGTCCCACGGAGAACATGGAGCCCAGTCCGCGCCAGCCGAAGACCTGCTCGGTGATGACCGCACCGCCCACGACACCGGCGAAGTCGCCGGCGACGATCGTGGTGATGGGGATCAGTCCGTTGCGGAAGGCGTGCTTGACGACGACCGTCCGCTCCGGCAGGCCCTTGGCGCGTGCCGTACGGACGTAGTCCTGGTTCATCACCTCGAGCATGCTGGCCCGGCTGTAGCGCGAGTGGCTGGCCAGACCGACCAGGATCAGCGCCATCGTGGGCAGCAGCAGGTGCATCGAGGAGTCGAGCGAGGTCTGCCAGAAGTCGCCCTGGAAGTTGGGCGTCTGCGAGCCGATGGTCGAGACGATGCGCCCGTGGACCATGGCCGCGTAGCCGTCCCAAGCGCCCAGGAACCGGTCCATGAAGATCAGGGCACCGGTGAACACGCCGCTGATGATCGCCAGCGGCATGGCCTGGCGGCGCAGGAGCCCGCCGATCTGCCAGCCGAGGCCGGCGCTGACCGCCACGGTGAGGGCGAGCAGGCCGAGCAGCGTGAGGACGCTGGGGTCGTTGAGCATCGACTGCAGCGGGTAGTACAGGAGCGCGCCGACGCCGGCTGCCGCCAGCGAGGCGTACATGGGCTGCAGGTTCTCGAGACCGGCGATCAGGGCGGTCAGGCCCGCCGCGACCAGCAGCGACACGACCAGGATGAAGGGGAAGCCGAGCCCGGGGTCGGCGAACCAGCGGGTGACCGACAGCGCGTAGAGGATCACGGCGGTCACGCCGAGGCCGATGCCGAAGGCGATCAGCTTGCCCTTGCGCGGCCCGTTGTAGATCGAGGCCCACACCGCACCGGCGAACACCGAGACGATGGCGATGATCACGTTGGGGATGTACGGATCACGCAACCAGTCGTTGAACTCGATCGCGGCGAACTGCTTGAGCATCGTCGCCACCCAGAAAACCGGAAGCGAAAAGCAGACGAACGCGATAAAAGTAATGCCATGGTCGAAGGTGCTGTACTGCCGCAGCGCCGAGATGATGCCGATCGTGATGCCGATGACCGCGCCGAGCACGGTCGCGACGATGACGAGCTGCAGGGTGGCGGTCATCGCGCCGCCGAGGAGAGCAGCGACGGAGTTGCCGTCCCTGTTCACGCCCAGGTCGCCCTGGAAAACACCGCCCAGCCAGCTGAAGTAGCGGACGGGGATGGGGAGGTCAAGGTGGAGCGCCGCTGATCGCGCCGCCATCTGGCTCACTGCCTGGGGCGTGTTCTGCTCGCGCAGGTCCTGGAGCGGATCTCCGGAGAGAGCCGTCAGTACGTACACGATGAACGTCGCAGCCAGTAGGACCAGCACCGAAATGCCTAGCCTACGCGCGATGAATACAAGCAATTCCCCGACCTCCTGCAGGTAACGGGCCTCCGGGCGTCCACGGCGGGGGTTGGCTGGCGCTGTCCGGAGGGCCGGGCTCGCCGAGCAGCCTCGTGGGCTCGGTTGTCGACGGGCGTAAACGATCGTTGAGGGTTTTTCGCTGCGATGCGGGGCCGGACTGCAGTCGTCCGGCCCCGCATCAGGTGGTGCGATTTACTGCATCGCCCACTGCTGCATGTTCCAGGTCACGGAGGCCTGGCTCGGGTTCTGCTGAACCCCGGTCACCTTCTCGTTCCACGCGGTCAGCAGCGGCTGCGAGTAGAGCGGGATGGTGGCCAGGTCGTCCCAGAGGATCTTCTCGATCTGGTTGGTCAGCTCGAGCTGCTGGGCGCGGTCCGTGGTCTTGAGAATCTCCTTGAGGAGCTTGTCAGCCGCGGGGCTGGAGTAGCAGCCCTTGTTGTTGCCCTTGAGGGCCGGGGTGCACTTGCGGGGGCTGGTGTAGGTCGACGGCCAGCCGCTGACCAGCGAGGAGCCCGCCCAGCCGAAGAGCGCGATGTCGAAGTTGCCGTTGGCGAGGTCGCCGGCGTCGTCGAAGAACTTCTCGGAACCGGTGTCGGTGACCTCGAAGCCGGCCTGGTCACACGAAGCCTTGATCAGCTCGACGACCTGGGTACGACGGGGGTTCGGCTGGTTGTAGCCGATGCGGACCTTGACCTTCTTGCCGCCGAGCAGCTCCTTGGCCTTGGCGACGTCGACGGTGTTGAACTTGTCGCCACCGGCGGCCGCGACGGCCTCCTTGTAGCCCGGCTGGAACGGCGCGAGGTTACGCACGTCCATGGTCGTGGCGTTGGGGTCCTGCGGCTTGATCAGGTTGTCGACGATCTGCTGCCTCGGGACACACGCCGCGAACGCCTGGCGCGTCTTCAGGTCCTTGAACGGGCCCTTGTCGAAGTTGAAGTCCAGGTGGTCGTACAGGAACTGCGAACCGGTCTTGACCGTGACGCCGGGCAGGCCCTCGAGCTGAGCCACGATGTCGGGGTTGGACTGCGGCTCGATGATGTTCGTCTCACCGTTCTGCAGCGCCTGGACCTGCTGGTCCTGGGCGATGAAGCGGATGACGATCTTCGGCGTCTTGGCCTTGGTGCCCCAGTACTTGTCGTTGGCGACCAGGGTGACCGACTGGCCGTCAGCGAACGAGTCGAGCATGTACGGGCCGGAGGACGGGATGAGCGCCTTGTCCGGGAGCTTGCCGTTGAAGATCCAGCCCTTGTTGAAGAACTCGGCGGCCTTCTTGAGCTTGTCGTGCTCGCCCTTGCGGATCGCGTCGGCCATCTCGTCGATGGTCATGCCACCCTGCTTGGCCACGATGTGCGGCGGCAGCTGGACGACGGAGAGGGCCTCCCAGTCAGCGAAGACGCCGCTGTACTCGAGGGTGACTTCCTTGTCGCCGATCTTGCACTCCGGCATCTTCACCTGGTCCCAGCCAGTGGTGCTGATGTAGGAGAACTCGGGGAACTTGCCCGAGGCCACTGCCCAGGTGAACAGCGCGTCCGCGCAACCGATCGAGGCGCCGTCGGACCAGGCAGCCTGCGGGTTGAAGGTGTACTTCACCTTGAGCGGGCTGTCGGACACCTTCTCGTAGGTGGCCATCTCGGTGTTACGGCCGGTGCCGCCTTCGGGGCTGTAGAACCACACGTCCGGCTGAACCTGGTTCATGACGATGTGGTTCTTCGAGGAGTACTCCTCGGCCGTCTGGCCGTTGTAGGAGGAGATCGGCTGCTCGAACGCGTGGGTGATCGTCCCGCCCGCGGCAGCGGTGCCGGTGGAGGAGGACGAGGAGGAGGTCGCGGCCGGCGGCGTGGCGGAGTTGCCACCACAGGCCGTCAGCAGGAGGGAGGCTCCTGCGGCGACCGCCAGCACGCTGGTGGTCCTACGGGAAAAATGCACGGACGTGCTCCTTAGGGGTGAAGCGGTGAGAAGCCCACACGGGTGTGGGCCAAACGCGGAGGGGGCGAGCGGGGAAGCCCTGCAGCGAGTCACGGGTTGCCTTGTATGGTCGCCTGGCCGCGACCGCCCCCAAGAGCACGTTGTCCGTCGTCCTGCGCAACAGGAGTTTGCCCATCACCCTCCGTTCGAGCTGAACGGGGGCCCCTCCTGGAGATCCGCCCCCGCCACGAAGAGGCCGTCTTACGCCATGAGATAGCACTTGACGTAGTCGTGACGGCCATGCGCAGACTACCGGGCAAAATGTAACAGTCAGCAATGATTGACTATAACGGTCATATCACCGACCGGTAGATCACCATCTTGTGACAAACCCCCCGTAAACGGCCTCGACCAGGGGAAACACCCCTCAACCACCACCACGTTGTCCCAGGTCCTGGAACCGTCAATGTCACAGAATCCGGACAAAGTTTTACGATAACGCTGCGTGATCACGGTCGCATGATCAGTTGTCCCGCGCCGGGGAGGCTGGTCAGCCGAGCCGCATACACCACATCGTGTCACCGTTCAACCAATTATCGACTCAGTCATGTCCCGATGTGTCATGCATCCGTCACATTTACAAGCTCTGACGCTGGGTTGTTATGGAGGCGTGGGCGACCTGTTACGCGGCACTCCATAGCCTTCGATGACCCAACCCAAGCACAACTATGGATCCGGTGATATGGGGCGCTACCTCCTCAAAAGGATCTTGAGTCAGCTCCTCCTGCTGGCAGTCACCGTGGGAGCTACCTACTTCCTCGCGGCGTCCGTCCTGGTCCCAAGAGTCAACTACATGCAGCGCAACCCTCCCCCGCCCGCACAGGTGGTCGAGGCGACGCTGGACAAATACAACATCAACGACAAAACCCCGGTCCCCCAGCGTTTCGCCACCTGGGCGGCGGGCGCGATCAAGGGAGACTTCGGCAAGACCTGGCAGGGCGGCTCCGTCAACGACGAGATCGCCCGCAGGGCGGGCGTCAGCCTGCGCCTGCTGCTGGCAGGCACCCTCGTCGGCGTGCTGGCCGGCGTCCTGCTCGGCTCGCTCAGCGCGGTCAGGCAGTACGGTGTGACCGACCGCGCCATCACGGTGAGCTCGTTCGTCCTGCTCGCCGCGCCCACGGTGGTCATCGCGACCGTGCTGATCATCCTGGCGACCAAGTTCAACGCCGCGATGGGCGGCAAGGTGCTGGAGTTCACCGGCGAGTTCGACCCGTCGCGCGACTTCACCTTCCTGGGCGAGCTCGGCAACAGGCTCAACCACCTGATCCTGCCGACGCTCACGCTCGCGCTGATCGGCATCTCCTTCTACAGCCGCTACCAGCGCAACATGATGCTCGACACGCTCAACCAGGACTTCATCAGGACCGCCCTGGCCAAGGGCCTGTCGCAGCGCACGGCCCTCTACAAGCACGCGCTCCGCACCTCGCTGATCCCCACGGCGACCTACTTCGCCTTCAGCTTCGGAACGATCCTGACCGGCTCGATCTTCGTGGAGAAGATCTTCGGCTGGCACGGCATGGGCGCGTTCCTCGTCGACTCCATCCAGGCGCAGGACATCAACTCCGTCGTGGCAGGCAGCCTGTTCGCCGCCATCTGCGTCGTCTTCGCCGCGCTGCTGTCCGACCTCCTGGTGGCGGCGCTCGACCCACGGGTGCGGGTGAACTGATGCGTTCGAGAATCGTCCTCGGCCGGGTCCTGCGCAGCCGGGAGACCGTGGCCGGCCTGGTCCTGTTCGCCCTGCTGCTCGGGCTGGCCTTCATCGGGCCGTACTTCTCCCTGTGGGACTGGACGGAGAAGGACTTCGAGAACTTCCTCGCGCCCCCCTCCGACCTGCACCCCTTCGGCACCACCTCGATCGGCGGCGACGTCTTCGCCATCACGCTGCGCGGCCTGCAGAAGTCGATCCTCATCGGCCTGCTGGTCGGCGTGATCTCCTCCACGCTCGCCGCCGTGGTCGGCGGGTTCGCCGGCTACTTCGGCGGGTGGGTGGAGCGGATCCTGATGTGGGGCACCGACCTGCTGCTCGTCCTGCCGAGCTTCCTGATCATCGCGATCCTGGCGCCGCGGCTGAAGACGGCCTCCTGGCTCTGGCTGGTCGTGCTGCTCGCGGTGTTCAGCTGGATGGTCACCGGGCGGGTGGTCAGGGCCATGACGTTGTCGCTGCGCGAGCGCGAGTACGTCCAGGCGGCCGTCTACATGGGGGCCTCGGCGCCGAAGGTGCTGTTCAAGCACGTCATGCCGAACGTGTCCTCGCTGCTGATCATCGACGTCACGCTCGGCGTGGGGCTGGCGATCCTGGCGGAGACGGGGCTGTCGTTCTTCGGGTTCGGCGTGCAACCGCCCGACGTGTCCCTGGGCACGCTCATCGCCGACGGCACCTACAAGGCCACCACCCACACCTGGCTGTTCGCCTTCCCCGCCGGGATGCTCCTGCTGCTCGTCCTGGCGATCAACCTGATCGGCGACGGCCTGCGCGACGCGATCGACCCTGGGAGCACCACGTGAGTCCTGTCCTGTCCGTCAAGGACCTGGCCGTGAGCTTCCCCGGTGAGGTGCACGCCGTCCGCGGGGTCAGCTTCGACCTCGAGGCCGGGGAGATCCTCGGCATCGTCGGCGAGTCCGGGTCGGGCAAGTCGGTCACCTCGCTGGCCGTGATGGGGCTGCTGCCCAAGGCGGCGGCCGTGCGCGGCTCGGTGCTGCTGCACGGCAAGGAACTGCTCGGCAAGTCCACGGACGAGCTGTCCAAGGTCCGCGGCAAGAGCATCAGCATGATCTTCCAGGACCCGCTGTCCGCCTTCACGCCCGTCTACTCGATCGGCTACCAGATCGCAGAGACCGTGATGATCCACAGGGGCGTGTCCCGCGGCGTCGCTCTCAAGCGCGCCGTGGAGCTGCTCGACCTGGTCGGCATCCCGCATCCTGACGTGCGCGCGAAGTCGTTCCCGCACGAGTTCTCCGGCGGCATGCGGCAGCGCGCGATGATCGCCATGGCCATCGCCAACGACCCCGACGTGCTGATCTGCGACGAGCCGACCACCGCGCTCGACGTGACCATCCAGGCCCAGGTTCTGGAGGTGCTGAAGACGGCGCGGGCGGAGACCGGCGCGGGGATCGTGATGATCACCCACGACCTCGGGGTGATCGCCGGACTGGCCGATCGGGTGCTGGTGATGTACGCCGGGCGCCCCGTCGAGCAGGGCGAGGTGGACACGGTGTACGCGACGCCGCGCATGCCGTACACGATGGGGTTGTTGTCGTCGATCCCCAGGATCGACGAGGGCGACCAGCAGCGGCGCCCGCTGATCCCGATCGAGGGCAACCCGCCCTCGCCGTCCGACCTGCCGCCGGGATGCCCGTTCCAGCCGCGCTGCCCGATGGCTGTGGACATGTGCGCCGAGGAGGAGCCCGAGCTGGTCCGGGTGGGGATGAACGGGCATCACGCCGCGTGCATCCGCTCGCGCGAGATCGAGTCGCAGGGCCTCACCGCGCTCGACGTCTACCCGCTGCCCGAGCTCCCGCCCGCGCCGCCGGTCGCCCGGCTGCCCAGGGAGGAGCGCACCACGGTCCTGAAGGTCGACAACCTCATCAGGCACTACCCGCTGATGAAGGGCGCGATTCTCAAGCGCCGGGTCGGCACGGTGTACGCGGTCGACGGCATCGACTTCGAGATCGCCGAGGGCGAGACGCTGGCCCTGGTCGGCGAGTCCGGCTGCGGCAAGACGACCACGCTGCAGCAGATCATGCAGCTGACCCCGCCGCAGGGCGGCAAGATCGTCGTGCTCGGCAAGGACAGCTCCACGATGAGCCGCAGGGACAGGCACGGGCTCCGCGGCGACCTGCAGATCGTCTTCCAGGACCCGATGGCCTCGCTCGACCCGCGCATGCCGGTCGGCGACATCATCGCCGAGCCGCTGGTCATCCACGGCCACAAGAAGGACGCGGTCAGGGCGAAGGTCGCCGAGCTGCTCGAACTGGTGGGCCTGTCCCCCGAGCACGCCTCGCGCTTCCCGCAGCACTTCTCCGGCGGCCAGCGCCAGCGCATCGGCATCGCCAGGGCGCTCGCGCTGGAGCCCAAGGTGCTCGTCCTGGACGAGCCGGTCTCCGCGCTCGACGTCTCCATCCAGGCGGGGGTCATCAACCTGCTGGAGGAGCTCAAGAACCGGCTCAACCTGAGCTACCTGTTCGTGGCGCACGATCTGTCGGTCGTGCGGCACATCGCCGACCGGGTGGCCGTCATGTACCTGGGCAGGATCGCCGAGATCGGCGAGACCCGCTCGGTGTACGGCAGGCCGGCCCATCCCTACACCCAGGCTCTGCTGTCCGCCATCCCGATCCCCGACCCGCCCAAGGAACGCGAGCGGGTCAGGATCCTGCTGGAGGGCGACCTGCCGAGCCCGGCCTTCCCACCTTCCGGCTGCAGGTTCCGCACCCGGTGCCCCAAGTTCGCCCAGCAACTCTCCGCCGAGGAGCAGAACCGCTGCGTGGACGAGGAGCCCCTGGTCAGGACCGTCCGTGACGATCACGGAGCAGCCTGTCATTACGCCGAGGAGACCTCGGTCATCCCATCCCCCATTGGTTAAGGAGCCCTCCATGAAGGTGCAGTTCCGTGTGGTGGCGGGGGTCGCGGCGCTCTCGCTCGCCCTCACCGCCTGCGCTGGCGCGAAGGAGAAGAAGGCCGCACAGCAGCCTTCTGCCAACCCCAGCGCGTCGGCAGCCGCAATGGCCATCCCCGCGAGCGATCTCAAGCCGACGCCGCGCGACCAGGTGGCCGACGGCGGCACGATGACGTGGCCGATCTCGTCCATGCCCGAGCAGTGGAACCCCAGCCACTTCGACGGCTGGACCGGTGACCTGAACGACCTGCTCGGTGGAACGGTCTCACACCCGTTCCTGTTCAACGACAAGGCCGAGCCGACGATGGACAAGGACTTCGTGCTCGACGCGAAGCTCGAGACCACGCCGAAGCAGACGGTCACCTACACGCTGAACCCGAAGGCGGTCTGGAGCGACGGCAAGCCGATCACCGCGGCCGACTACATCGGCATGTGGAAGGCGCAGAACGGCAGCAACGAGAAGTTCCGCGTGGTCAGCACCACGGGTTACGAGCTGATGGACTCGGTGACCCAGGGCAAGGACGAGTTCGAGGTGGTCACCACCTACAAGTCGCCCTACCCCGACTGGAAGGGCATGTTCGACTTCCTGGTCCCCGCCGCGCTGACCAAGGACGCGGACGCCTTCGACAACCTGTGGAAGGAAAAGCCGCTCGTCTCGGCCGGTCCGTTCATCCTCGACAAGATCGACAAGACGGACAAGACCGCCACGTTCATCCGCAACCCCAAGTGGTGGGGCGAGCCGGCCAAGCTCGACAAGATCGTCTACCGGGCCCTGGACCTGACCGCCCAGGCGGGCGCCTTCGCCAACGGTGAGATCGACTTCTTCACCATCGGCTCCGACGTGGCGAACTACGAGAAGGCCAAGGCCGTCGCCGACGCCGACATCCGCAAGGCCAACACGCCCGACTACCGGCACTTCACCTTCAGCACGGTCAGCGAGCTGTTCAAGGACCTGAAGGTACGGCAGGCCATCGCGCTGGCCATCAACCGGGAGGCGGTCGCCAAGGCCGACCTCAACGGCCTGGACTGGCCGATCCAGACGGTCGGCAACCACATCTTCCTCAACACCCAGACCGGCTACAAGGACAACTCCTCCGAGTGGGGCACGTACCAGCCCGACAAGGCGAAGACGATGCTCGACGAGGCCGGGTGGAAGCTGGCCCAGGGTGACAAGTTCCGCAAGAAGGACGGCAAGGAACTCACGATCGACTTCATGATCCCGGCCGGCGTGGCCAACTCCAAGCAGGAGGCCGAGATCACCCAGACCATGCTCGCCGAGGTCGGCGCCAAGGTCACGATCGACACCGTGCCGCTGGACAAGTTCTTCACCGACTACGTCAACACCGGCAAGTTCGACATCACCGCGTTCCGCTGGGGCGGCACGCCGTTCCCGGTGTCGTCGAGCCTGAGCATCTTCCGTACGCCGGAGAAGGACAACATCCGCCAGAACTACGGCCGCGGCGGCTCGGCGGACATCGACAAGCTGCTGCTCTCCGCCTCGACCGAGTTCGACCCGGCCAAGGCCGCCGACCTGGTCAGCCAGGCCGACAAGCTCATCTGGGAGCAGGTCATGACCTTCCCGCTCTACCAGTACCCGGGCGCCGTGGCGGTGAAGAAGAAGCTGGTCAACTTCGGCTCCTTCGGCTTCGCCAACTACGACTACCTCAACATCGGCTTCACCAAGTAGTCCTGCAGATCGCCAGGCTCTGACCAGGCAGGTGCAGCCCGTCGCCGACGGGCTGCACCGCCTCGTCGGAGGCCAGCAGCACCGCCGCCTCCAGCGGCACCACGACGGAGTCGAGACCGAGGTTGGCGACCACCCGGATCGGCCCGCGCCGTACGACCAGCCAGCCGTCACGCTCCTCGGCCGACACCCTGTCCATGCGGGGGTCGGTGAGCTCGGGCAGCGCCTTGCGCATGGCGATCAGGTCGCGGTACCACGCCAGCAGCGACCAGTGCTCCTCCTCCTTGAGCTCGCCCCAGTCCAGCTTCGAGCGCTGGAAGGTCTCCTCGTCGCCCGGTTCTGGCGCCGACCACTCGTAGCCGAACCCCTCGAACTCCCGCCGCCTGCGCTCCCCCTCGCCGTCGCGCAGCGCCGGCTCCACGTGGTCGGTGAAGAAGAGGAACGGCGAGCGCGCGCCCCACTCCTCGCCCATGAACAACATCGGGGTGTACGGCGAGGTCAGCAGCAGTCCCGCGCCGAGCTTGAGCTGGGCCACGCTCATCCGGTCGCCCTGGGGCCTGTTGCCGATCTGGTCGTGGTTCTGCAGGCAGCAGACGAACCTGTAGCCGGGGACGTTCCTGGCGGGAGCGCCGTGCGTGCGCCCGCGGAAGGACGAGTACGTGCCGTCGTGGACGAACCCCTGCGTCAGCGCCTTCACCAGGGATCCGGCGAAATCGGCGTAGTAGCCGTGCGTCTCCCCCGTCACCGCCACGTGCAGCGCGTGGTGCACGTCGTCGTTCCACTGCGCGGTCATGCCCAGCCCGCCCGCCTCGCGCGGGGTGACCATGCGCGGGTCGTTCAGGTCGGACTCGGCGATCAGCGTCAGCGGCCGGCCCAGCGTGCAGGCCAGCGCGTCCACCTCGTCGGCCAGCTCGGCCAGCAGGTGGGTGGCGCGCCTGTCGTGCAGCGCGTGCACGGCGTCCAGGCGCAGCCCGTCGACGTGGTAGTCGCGCAGCCACTGGACGGCGTTGCCGATGAAGTAGCGGCGCACCTCGTCCGAGCCCGGGCCGTCGAGGTTGACCGCCTCGCCCCAGTAGCTGCCCTGGACGCCGGAGAAGTACGGGCCGAAGGGGTGCAGGAAGTTGCCCGACGGGCCGAGGTGGTTGTAGACGACGTCGAGGATGACGCCGATGCCCTTGCCGTGGCAGGCGTCCACGAAGGACTTCAGGCCGTCCGGCCCGCCGTACGTCTCGTTCACCGCGTAGAGGTCGACGCCGTCGTACCCCCAGTTGCGCCCGCCGGGCACGGGCGCTACCGGCATGATCTCCACGAAGTCGACGCTGAGCTCGACCAGGTGGTCCAGCCGTTCGATCGCGCCGGCGAAGGTGCCCTCGGGGGTGAACGTGCCGATGTGCACCTCGTAGATGACCGAGCCGCGCAGGTCGCGTCCGGTCCACTCGTGGTCGCTCCAGGTGAAGCGGGCATGGTCGTAGACGGCGCTGGGGCCGAAGATCCCCTCCGGCTGGCGGCGCGAGCGGGGGTCCGGGTACGGCCCGTCGCCGTCGACGTAGAAGGCGTACGGCGAGCCGTGCGCGGCCTCCGCCACGTCGGCCGACCACCACCCGCCCGCCTCGGCCATGGCTCTGCGCTCGCTTGCGACCAGCAACTCGACCAGCGACGCCCTGGGTGCCCAGACCTCAAAGATCATGTCTCTCCCTGCTCACGAGTCGTTCACCACTCCTCATTCGCTCCGCGGAGTCCCTCCTCCGCCGGGCCTCCACTCCACTCACTGCGTCGGGTTCTCTCCATGAGTGCGACGGGATACCTGTTGAGCAGATGCGCGAGCGGGATACGACCCGTGTAGACGCCGCCCGCGAGAAGGTCGCGCCAGTGGCCTGGAGGCAAGGTGAGGGTGGTGGCGCCCCAGCCGCCGCGTGCTGCCAGCCGTACGGGCAGGCGGGTCGCCACGACCACCGCCTCCGTCCCCCTGGCGAAGGCGATCACGTGCTCGTCCTCTATCACGAGCGGCTGGTACGGCGCGGCCGGGTCGAGCCTGCGGCGCAGCCGGAGCGCCTGGCTGGTGACCAGCAGCTTGGCCGCGTCCCAAGCGGTGACGGGCACCCTCGGGAACTGGACCGGCCGCCGGTTGTCCGGGTCGACCAGCGAGAAGTCGGTCGTCTCGTTGCCCTGGTAGACGTCGGGCACCCCGGGCAGCATCAGCTGGACGAGCTTCTGCCCCAGCGAGTTGCACATCGCGTAGCCGTCGATGGCCGCGGTGAACTCCCCCACCGGCAGCTCGACGGCCCTGTGGGCGAACGCGCGCAGGCCGTCCTCGTAGGCGAGGTCCCTGTCCATCCACGACGTGCGGGTCTTGGCCTCGCGGGCGGCCTTGAGCAGGTAGTCGGCGAACCGGTCGGCCGAGATGGGCCAGGCGGCCACGAGGTTCTGCCAGGCCAGGTAGTCGAGGTGCGGGTCGAAGGACAGCCGCGCCGACCACCCACGCACCGCATCCGCCCATTCTTCCGGCATCTCCGACAGGACGGCCAGCCTGGCCCTGACGTCCTCCGAGCGTTTCGTGTCGTGGGTGGACAGGGTGGTCATGCTGTGCGGGCGCATCGTGGCGGCGTAGGCGTGGAACTCCTCGACCGGCAGCCCGAACGCGTCCGGCTCGCCGCCCACCTCGTTCAGCCCGGCCAGCGGGAACCAGCGGTAGAGCGCGGTGTCCTCCACGCCCTTGGCCATGACGGGGCCGCAGGTCTGCTGGAAGCGCGTGACCAGCTCGGGCGGGCCGTACAGCAGTTGCTCGGCCAGGGCCCTGTCAGGCGTCGCTCCCTCGACGATCGCCACGGACTCGGGCGGCGGCTCCTCCCCCGGCACCACGTAGGCCCGGTAGACGGGCATGGCCACGAGAAGCTCCTCGACGGGCCCGTCCACGGCCAGGCGCGCCACCTCGGCGCCGAAGAACAACCTGATGGCGTCGCGCTTCGACTGGACCATGACCTCGCGGTAGTCGGTCGGCCATCCCGTCATTTCCGCATATAGCGCGATTAGCTGGTCTTTGGAGCTTGGGTCGACGAACAGGCGGTTGATGCGGTTCAGCACCTCGTAGCCGGTCGTGCCGTCGCACGCCCAGTCCTGCGGCAGCCGCTCGTCGCCGATGAGGATCTTCTCCACGACCGTCCACGCGCCGCCGGTGCGCTCCCGCAGCCGCGCCAGGTAGCCGCGCGGATCGGCCAGCCCGTCGGGATGGTCGACCCGCAACCCCTCGACCAGGCCCTCGTCGAGCAGCCAGAAGATCACCTCGTGCGTGGCGGCGAAGACGTCGCGGTCCTCGACCCGCAGCCCGATCAGGCTGGAGACGTCGAAGAAGCGCCGGTAGCCCGGCCCCTCGCGCCAGTCCACGAGCCGGTAGTGCCCCGGGTAGGGGAACTCGTGATCGTGGTAACGCAGCACGTCACCGTCCCGTACCGGCTCGGTCGCATCCCCCAGGACGGGCATGGCGACCGTCCCGTCGACCCAGTCGATGTCGAACCACTTCGCGTACGGCGAAGCCGTACCGTCACGGAGCACCGACCAGAGCTGGATATTTCCGGACTCGGGCACGGGGACGGTCATGTGGTTCGGCACGATGTCCACCACGATCGCCAGATCGTGCGCGGCGAGCTGGTCGGCCATCTCCCTGAACCCCTTGGCGCCGCCGAACTCCGCCCTGATCCGCGAGTGGTCGGTGACGTCATAGCCGTGCCGCGACTCGGGCACCGCCTGGAGGATCGGCGACAGGTACACGTGCGTGACGCCCAGATCCCGCAGATACCAGGCGATCTCCGCCACCTGCTGGAACCCGAAGTCGGGCGTCAGCTGCACCCTGTAGGTCGAAACGGGTCTAGACACGGCGCAACACCCGCACGGAACGCCCGGCCACCTGGACGCCCTCTCCGGCCCGGCAGACGCGGTTGTCGAGGATGATGGGCATCGCGGTGTCGATCTCGGTCAGCCACATCTCGCCGTAGTCCTTCGGGATGGTGAACCTGATCCCCTCGTGGTGGGCGTTGAACAGCAGCAGGAACGAGTCGTCCACGATGCGCCTGCCCCTGCGGTCCGGCTCGGTGATGGCCTCGCCGTTGACGAAGACCGCCAAAGACCTGGCGTAGCCGACGTTCCAGTCGGAGTCCGTCATCTCATCTCCGGACGGGGTCAGCCAGGCGATGTCGCTCAGCCCCCTGACCGGCCTGCCATAGAAGAACCGCCTGCGCCGGAACACCGGGTGGTCGCGGCGCAGCTTGGCCAGGCGCTGGGTGAACTCCAGGAGCAGCCAGTTCTCCCTGACGTCCGACCAGTCGACCCAGCTCAGCTCGTTGTCCTGGCAGTAGGCGTTGTTGTTGCCCCGCTGCGTACGGCCGAGCTCGTCCCCGTGGCTCAGCATCGGCACGCCCTGGGACAGGAACAGCGTGGTCAGGAAGTTGCGTTTCTGCTGCTCACGCAGCGACTCCACGGCCAGGTTGCCTGGACCCTCGACCCCGCAGTTCCAGCTCCTGTTGTCGTCGTTGCCGTCGCGGTTGTCCTCGCCGTTGGCCTCGTTGTGCTTGCCGTTGTAGGAGACGAGGTCGCGCAGGGTGAAGCCGTCGTGGCAGGTCACGAAGTTGATCGAGGCGGCGGGGCGGCGGCTGTCGTCCTGGTAGAGGTCGCTGGAGCCGGTCAGGCGGCTGCCGAACTCCGGCAGCGTCGCCGGCTCGCCGCGCCACAGGTCGCGGATGGTGTCGCGGTACTGCCCGTTCCACTCCGTCCACCTGGGCGGGAAGTTGCCCACCTGGTAGCCGCCGGGGCCGACGTCCCACGGCTCGGCGATGAGCTTGACCTGGCTGAGCACCGGGTCCTGCTGGACCAGGTCGAAGAAGGAGCTGAGCCGGTCGACCTCGTGCAGCTCCCTGGCCAGCGTGGAGGCGAGGTCGAAGCGGAAGCCGTCCACGTGCATCTCGGTGACCCAGTAGCGCAGCGAATCCATGATCAACTGCAGGACGTGCGGGCTGCGCATGAGCAGGCTGTTGCCGGTGCCCGTGGTGTCCAGGTAGTAGCGGCGGTCGTCGTCGACGAGGCGGTAGTAGTCGTCGTTGTCGATGCCGCGCATGCTCAGCGTGGGCCCGAGGTGGTTGCCCTCGGCGGTGTGGTTGTAGACGA
This sequence comes from Nonomuraea sp. NPDC050556, assembly GCF_044457355.1. Taxonomy (NCBI): domain Bacteria; kingdom Bacillati; phylum Actinomycetota; class Actinomycetes; order Streptosporangiales; family Streptosporangiaceae; genus Nonomuraea; species Nonomuraea sp. NPDC050556. The sequence goes on from NZ_JBITGU010000002.1 coordinate 581,908, forward strand.
CGTCGAGGATGACCTCGATGCCCGCCTCGTGCAGGTTCTTCACCATCGCCTTGAACTCCAGCACCTGGCCGCCGCGCTGGCCCTGGCTGGAGTAGGCGTTGTGCGGGGCGAAGAAGCCGATGGAGTTGTAGCCCCAGTAGTTGGACAGGCCCTTCTGCTCCAGGATGTCGTCGGTGACGAACTGGTGGACCGGCATCAGCTCCAGCGCCGTCACCCCGAGCCCGGTCAGGTGATCGATGATCTCCGGATGCCCGAGGGCGGCATAGGTGCCGCGGATCTTTGACGGGATCTTGGGGTGGGCGATGGTGAGCCCTCTGACGTGCGCCTCGTAGATCACGGTGTCGTGGTACGGCGTAGCCGGCGGCCGGTCGTGCCCCCACCCGAAGAACGGATTTATCACGATAGACCGCGGCACATAGGGCGCCGAGTCCTTGTCATTACGACTCTCCGGCTCCCCGAAGGTGTACCCATAGACGGCCTGATCCCAGCGCACCGCTCCTTCAACAGCCTTGGCATAGGGATCGAGCAGCAACTTGGCCGGGTTGCACCGCTGCCCGTTGGCCGGATCGTAGGGCCCGTGCACGCGATACCCGTACCGCTGACCAGGACCGATACCCGGCAGATACCCGTGCCAGACGAACCCTTCGATCTCGGTGAGCGAGACCCTGGTCTCCTGGTCCTCCTCGTCGAACAAACACAACTCAACCTGGTCGGCAGCTTCGGTGTAGAGGGCGAAGTTCGTACCGGCACCGTCGTAGGTGGCACCGAGCGGATAGGGGTCTCCGGGCCATATGTCGATCATCGGGGCGGCTCCCTTAGCGATATGCCCCATGTTCGCCCAGTCCTCGGCGGGTGCCTAGAGACACCCGCCGTCTTCCCTCACGGCCAGGGGCAGTGCGTTCTCGCCGACGTTTCGGCGCCCATGGCCCTGCCCCGCCGTACGACCTCTAACAGCACCCAGTGCGGCGCCCGCTCGTGCGGCAGGACCCGCACCTCGCTGGCCCAGCAGGCGGAGGCGATGACCTCGGCCACCTCCCGGACGTCGGTCACCGTGATCCCGGCCCTGCACCACACCCAGGCCCGCTCACCGAACCCCGCGGGCGCGCACCACAGGATCGCCGGGATCCTGCCGCGCCTGTTGACCACGTACCCCTCGACGAACCCCACCCGGATCCGGTGCGCGGTGGCCACGCACCGGATCCGCCCCCACGCCTCGGACCGCGCCTGCGGCCAGAGGACGATCGCGACCGGCACCGTCGCCGCCCACCAGGAGACGGGCCCGACGCTGACGACCAGCTCGTAGACGAGGACCGGCCCGAGCACGACCAGCCCGATCTCATACCGCCACCGCCACACCACGACCAGGGGGTTGGGCCGTGCGATGGGGGTGGTTGCACGATTGAGCTCGTCCAGCAGGCGGCGATCCCTCACGGCCGCCCCCTCCCCGACCCGAGACACCCGTGGCAGATGCCTCGCCTGGTGAACCCCTCCCCGAGGCAGTGTTTGCAGAGGCCGAGGTTGGAGTTGCGGTAGACCCGCATGAGCGGCGCGGGACGCCGGACCTCCCAGCCCTGCTCGCGGGCGCGACGGTCGAGCTCGTCGAAGGCCCAGCGATCGAGGAGGTGCAGGAGCGTAACCATAAGGCGACGGACCGGTATACGGAGGCGTCGCTGAATGGCTACGTTGCTAACATCCATGGTGATTGTCCTTTCGCTTTGCGTGGCGGCGGATGATCATCCAGCGGGGTCGATGCGGCTACATCGACCCCGCTTCGTCTCGGCACCCTGACGGACATCGGGGCCTCCTTCCCTTTGCGATGCCTTTACCCGGTTTGCCACATGCCTATGGCAATTACCAAAGGAACGTGCCGGTGACGATTTCCTAACCGCCCGCGCGAGAGACTGCTGCGGCGGTACGCTCGCGACAAGTAGCGGAGAGGACGTTCTGTGGCTGACGCGAACCCCACCCTTCGTCAGCGCCAGCTGGCCAACCGCCTACGCGAACTGCGCAAACAAAGCGGCTTGAACCTGGCGGAGGTTGCCGAGCAGATCTTGCTCTCTCCAGCCCAGGTGAGCCGCATCGAGAATGCCAAGCGCATCGCAAGCCCACGCGACGTTCGCGCGCTCTGCAAGCTCTACGGCGTGCCGGAGGCGGAACTGCTGAAGCTCGCCAAAGAGTCAAGGAAGCGGGAGTGGTGGTTGGACCACGACGACCCCGACTTCCGCCAGATGATCGGCCTCGAATCAGAGGCCAGCGAGATCATCGAGTACGAGACAACGACGATCCCCGGCCTCCTGCAGACCGAGGGCTACGCACGGGCCATCTTCAAGGGCTACCTGCCGCGCATCGATCCCGAGGTCCTCGAAAGCCGCACTCAGGGCCGCATGAAGCGCCAGGAGTTGCTGTACAGGCAACATCCGCCAATCTACTGGGTTCTGCTCGACGAGTCGGTTCTGCACCGGCATGTCGGGGGGCTGCAGGTCATGGCCGACCAATTGGAGCAGCTGACATCCCTGGCAGAGCTCCCTCAAGTGAATGTCTTGGTGATTCCCTTCACTGTGGGCGCGCACATGGGATTCGACACAGCATTCAGAATGCTCAGGTTCCCGCAGGACGCAGATATATCTGACACGCTTTTCACGGAAGACTCGATGGGAGGCGAAACCCATGAGGACTATGGGCCAAGTAGGGCGAGAATAGAGCGTTACAGAGAGATTATTGACCACTTGCGCGCCGCAGCCGCAAATCCAACTCAGTCAATAGAAATGATCAGAGCGAAGGCAATGGAATTTGCACAACAATACAACGAATCACAGGCGCCGACTAGCCAATAGAAGCCTCTTGATCACAGCTTGGCATCACATATCGGACAAATCCATCACAGCAGGCGAGATGGCCGGGAAGCAGGGTTCGAATCCTCTTTGTTAACGGGCGTTGCTGAGTGCCAGATGGTACGCTCTGATGCTCTCGGGCCGCCTGGTCCGACAAGGGATCCCGCCCAGCCCTCCGCTCTCGTCGGCAAGCGCGTCCGGTCGGCCCAACGGGCGCGATAGAAGGAGAGAGCATGCCGATACATGCGACGCATAGCAGCGAACTACCACAATGGCGCAAAGCCAGCTTCTGCAATAACGGGACTTGCGTAGAAGTCGCAGAGCTTTCATCGGGCAACATCCTGGTGCGCGACGGCAAGAATACAAGCGGCCCTTTCCTCACATTCGAACCGATCGAGTGGGCGAATTTCGTCGGGGAGCTTAAGAACGTCAAGCGAGGTGGATAACCGCTACGCTGAGCAGAGCCCGGGGCAGGCGAGAGTCATCGTCTGCCCCTGCCGCATTTCCCTATCTCATCAGCCCCATCACTTTCTCCACTAAGGGGTTGAAACGACCAGTCGGGGTAAAATCACGGGGCGCGATGCCTACAGCCGACCCAGCGGGAGGTAGCGCATGAGGCCCCCACCAGCCATCAATCGGGATGTCGAGCACGCGTGCGACAGGGGCGACATGCCATACGGCCCGACGCGGGCGCGGGCCAGCGGGGACACCGAGGTCACCGTTCTTCACCCTGTCTACATTCGACCTTGAGAGACGGTCGCACCCGGGCGGCGCGATCCACCCCGGATGGCCCCCGGCTCGAAGCCTCAGGAGAGAACAGAATGTCCTCAGCACACGCAGGCGAACCCATAGCGTGGAGAGTAGCCGCACGCTGCAACAATGGCAGCTGTGTCGCGGTGGCCGCGTTCCCCGGCGAGCTCGTCGTCATGCGAGACACCAAAGCTCCCGACGGTCCATTACTGGCCTTCTCGAGGTCGGAGTGGGCTGCGTTCATCTTGCGCATCAAGGCGAGCTAGCCCGCATGAAGCGACAAAACGTCGTGGTGACCGAGCAGGATGGCGCCGTCGTGATCCGTAACGCACAGGGCGTATCGCTGACATTCAGCACTGAGGAGTGGCTGACATTCGTGTCCGCGGTCAAAGCAGGCGAGTTCGACGAGGTTTGACCACCGCCCCATGGGCACTGGTCGATTCCATGGGTGGTTTCAAGAAGTTCTTACTGCGGGGCAACATCGTCGAGCTCGCTGTCGCCGTCATCGTCGGGGCCACCTTCAGCGGTCTCATCCAGGCCATGGTGGTCGATCTCATCACCCCGCTCGTCGGGGCGGTCACCGGGGGCAAGCAGCCCGACTTCGCCGACTACTCCTTCACCCTCAACGGGAGCCAGTTCAAGTACGGTGACTTCCTCAATCACCTTCTCACGTTCCTGATCATCGCCGCGGTCGTCTACTGGCTCGTGGTGATGCCTATGACGCGGCTGGTCAGCGTGTTTGATCGGGATAAAGCGACTGAAGAGCGTAAATGTCCGGAGTGTAGGAGTGATGTTCCTGTCGACGCACGGCGGTGTGCGTTCTGTACCGTCTCGCTCGTTCCGGAGACGGAAATGCCTACTGAAGGACAGCCACCTTCTCGCCCAGCTCGTTGACCGCTGACAGCTTGCCCGGGCCGGTGAACGCGTGGTGTCCCTGAGTGGTTTTCGAGCCTACGGTGATGGCCACTACTCGGCGGCTGCCTGCTGCTACGTAGTGGCGTTTGCCCGATGGGCCCCTCCACCATGTTCCGGCGACTATGTCGCGGCTGAGCCTGCTGCAGTCCCAGGTGTTGGTCCTGGTGCCGGTGATCGTCGCCGCCGTGCGGGTGAGCAGGACGCCGGTGATCGAGCTGCCGCCCGTCGCGTCCGTCAGGCGCAGGCAGACCCAGCGTCCCGCGACGCCCTCGGGAAGCTGTCCGGCCCAGAACTCCCACGCCGTCGCCGCCTGGATCTCCCCCGACGGCCGGTCCAGCGCGCATCCGAGCCGCTTCCACACCTCGAACCCGCCGGGCACGGTGTCGAGCTCGTTCGGCCCGTAGCGGTTGATCTCGGCGGGCGGCGGTGGCTGGTAGTAGGCGTTCGCCATCACCAGGCGCCCAAAATCGATCATCGTGTACGGCAGGCCGTGCGCGATCTCCGGGGCGCGCAGCCGTACGACAGGCCCTCGCCAGCAGCCCTTGGAGGCTGCGGCCGGGATGGGCTCGGTGACGCCGCCCTTCGACCTGCCCTTACGCCAGTGCGGTGACGACCCGGTCAGCGAAGCGATCGAGAACTCGCGCACCCACGGCGGCAGCAGGTAGCGGCTGCCCGCCGCGGTGGTGCGGAGTTTGAGCGGGCTCGCCCCGTCTGGCTTGGATCGGGGCTCCGGCATGACCTCCAGCGTGGGCCGCCCGCCGTCCTCGGTGTAGCGCGCCACCAGCGACGGCGCCCGCAGCAGCACCACCTGGGCCCCGTCCACCCGCCCCGCGTAGATCAGCTGCGCCTGCCGCCACGCCGCCAGAGCCCGCTTGACCAGCGCCCTGTCCCCGACGAGCGAGCCGCGCGGCGCCCAGGTGGTCAGGTCGAGGTCGGTGCTGGTCCGCCACGCGCCCGCCGCCGCCACCGACGGCTCGGCCTGGCGCGGGGTGACGGCCATTCCCGGGCGGGAGAGGTCGAGCTTGGGGACGACGAACAGGGCCGCCAACGCGCAGGCGGCCACGCCCACGACGACCTTGCGCGACGGCCTGACGGGCCGCCTGCCGTACATCCTGGCGAGGTTCGGGTCGGCGGCCGGGCGGCGCAGGGGCTCCAGGCGGGAGACCTGGTAGACGACGTGCTGGGCGTCGGGCACCCCGGCGCCGGTCAGGATCTCCTGCACCTGCTCTGGCGGGCGCTCCTCCAGAGTCAGGAGCACGTAGGCGGCTCTGACCTGCGGGGACAGTCGGTGGAGCGCGGCGGTGAAGTCGGCCTCGGCGCTCCGCGTGACGGCCGGTTCGACGTCGACGAGGGCCAGGCGTCCCGACCAGGGCCAGATGCGGGTACGCAGCAGCCGTCGCAGGAAGGTCTGGCGCAGCCGTACCGGATCGCGGGATGCGCCGGAAAGGGCCGCTGCGGCCAGCCGGTGGGCGAGGACGAGGCGGCGCTGCTCGCCGAGCGTGACGGGGAGGACGAGGTAGGCGAGCCACACGAGGTCGCGGTACGGCTGGGCCAGCGGCACGGGCACACTCCTCACCATAGGTAGCCGTGAGAACACCGAAGGTTAGCGGCAGACTTGACCATCGCGCGGCAAATGCCGGGAAGTTGCCAGAGGTTCGGGTGGAAAGATGGCGGGATGAGCGTTGAGTTGTTGGTCTGGCGTGCGGCAGACCATCTGTCCAGAGATCAGGCGCGGGCCGTGTACCTCGCGGTCAAGGACGCGCCGCCGTCTACTGGACCGGCGCCCGACTTCGCGAGGGAGCTCCCCGGCCAGATCCGGATTTTTCGGGATCAGGTGTTGGTGGGGATGGATCTTGACACGATGGATGAGATGTCGGCCAAGGTCTTCGCCGTCGCCAAGGCGAACGGCCTGGTCTGCTACGACCCGCAGCGCGACCTCGTGCACAACCCAGGCCCGCTCGGCGTGTACCCCGGCATGCAGCTGCACACGGGCGACGGGATGATCGTCACCGACCCCGACCTCGGGCTGATCCACGACGCGCTCGCCACGCTCTCGCCGCAGAACCCGTTCAGCGCGCTGGTCAACTTCGGGATGCACTTCATCCAGGTCTCACCCGTGGAGGGTGGTTACGAGCTGGAGTACAAGGAGGGCACGATGGCGTCGGCGCTCGTGCCCGAGCTTGCGGAGGTGCAGCGGGCCTTCGAGGAGTACGCCACGGGCGGACGCGGTTTCACCAAGCTCCTCAAGCCGGCTTAGCCTCCACGAGCACCGCCCACTTGGCCCCCGACGGCACCACAACGGCGACGGAGCGTTGACCTCCCGAAACATCCACCTCGTGCATGCTCGGCTCGCCGCCGCATTCGTCGGTGAACCGGGTGGAGCCGACCTTGGTGACGATGTCCCCGACCACCTCGCCGGGGATGCAGTGCAGGTGCAGCCGGTAGCCCTTGGCCACCCTGAGCTCGCTGGACCAGGAGGGCTCCTCCCCCTTGGGGTCGGCGTGCTTCAGCAACACCTTGCCCTCCAAACCCAAGGACAGGTCGGCGAGCTTGTCCGGCGCCATCGTCGTGGCGGTCGTGCTGGGCTTGGGGGCGGCCTGAGTAGGCACGACCTCAGGCGATCCCGAACAACCAGCCAGCACGATCATCGCCACCGCAGCCACTAACCAACGCATGTCTCGTGAGCTTAGATCACCTCGCGCAGGAGCGCCGGGTCAACGTTCCCTCCCGAGACCACGACCGCCGTCCTGCCGGAGGGCACGCGACCGGAAAGAAGGGCCGCGGCGGCCGTCGCGCCGCTGGGTTCCGCGACCAGCCGCGCCGACCTGGCCAGACTCCCCATGGCCGAGCGGATCTCCGCCTCGGACACGGTGACGATGCCGTCCAGGTGCCGCCGCAGGTGCGCCAGCGTCAGCTCGGACAGGTTCGCCCGCAACCCGTCGGCGATCGTCCTGAACGTCAGCGACGGCTCCCACGTCACCACCCGCCCGGCCGCGAGGCTCTCCGCCGCGTCGGCCGCCAGTTCGGGCTCCACCCCGAGCACGGTCACCTCCGGGTTCAGCGCCTTGACGGCCGTGGCGATGCCCGAGGCCAGCCCGCCCCCGCTGACCGGGACGAGCACCACCTCCACATCGGGCAGGTCGGCCATGATCTCCAGCCCGATCGTGCCCTGCCCGGCGATCACGGCGTGGTGGTCGTAGGGCGGGACCATCGTCAGCCCGCGCTCCGCGGACAGCCGCTCGGCAGCCACCAGCCGCTCTGCGGGCGGCACCACGACGAGCGTGGCCCCGTGCCCGCGGATCGCGTCCGCCTTGACCTGCGGGGTGCCCTCCGGCACGACGACGACGCAGGGAATGCCGAACTGGGCCGCCGCGTAGGCGAGCGCCTGCCCGTGGTTGCCCGAGGAGTGCGTGACCACCCCGGAGGGCTTCAGCGAGGCCACGGCGTTGTAGGCGCCCCTGATCTTGAAGGAGCCGACCCGCTGGAGGCTCTCCGGCTTGAACCACGCGTCCAGGGCGGGGACGAGCGGGGTGCGGACCGCAACGGGCGCGATGCGCGAAGCGGCTGCCCTGATGTCATCGATCGTGACGAGATCCATGGATTCACTCTAGATCTCGGGCAGTAACATTTGACATATTACCTCTCATGCGGATCCCCCCATTAATCGCAGCCGCCACGCTGGTGGCGACAGCCGTACTCGTCCCCCTGCCCGCGACGGCGGCGGTGCCGGCGCCCAAGGCCACCTCCAGGGACGTGGCCCCGCTCAGCCCGCAGCAGCAGGAGCAGGCGAGCCTGCGCAGGCAGGCCGTCGAGCAGAGCCTCACGGAAGGCCCGTCGCTCAGGTCCCGCGGCAAGACCGTCAAGGTCGGGCACAGGTACGTGGAGCTGGCCCAGGAGCGCCAGGACCAGATCTTCGTCGTCCTGGCCGAGTTCGGCGACCAGGTCGACCCGAAATACGGCGGTACGCCAGGGCCCAGGCACAACCAGATCACCAAGACGCCCGAGGACAACCACACGCTCCTGGTGTCCGACTTCAACCGCCGCTACTACGAGAAGTCCTACTTCGGTAGCGGCAACTCGCTCAAGAGCTTCTACAACCTGCAGTCCTCCGGCCGCTACGACATGGACGGCACCGTCTCCGACTGGGTCAAGGTGCCCTACAACGAGGCCCGCTACGGCGGCGACAAGTGCGGTCCCGAAGAGGGCGGCATCTGCTGGAACAACTGGGACCTGGTGCGCGACTCGGCCAACGCCTGGTACGAGCGGCAGAAGGCGGCAGGGAAGTCCACCGCGCAGATCAAGGCGGAGCTCGCCAGGTACGACGTCTGGGACCGCTACGACCACGACAACGACGGGAACTTCGACGAGCCCGACGGCTACCTCGACCATTACCAGGTCGTCCACGCCGGCGTCGACGAGACCTGGGGCGGCGGCGCGCAGGGCGCCGACGCGGTCTGGGCGCACCGCTACTTCGCCTACTGGAACCAGCGCGGCCAGGCCGGCCCCGACGGCAACAGGAACGGCGGCACGCAGATCGGCGACACCGGCATCTGGGTCGGCGACTACCTGACCGCGGGCGAGAACAGCGGCGTCGGCCTCACCGCCCACGAGTTCGGCCACGACCTGGGCCTGCCCGACCTGTACGCGGGCGAGGGCGAGAACGCGGTCAACTTCTGGTCGCTGATGTCGTCGGCCTCCTACCTGGGCACGAAGAACGGTCCCACCGGCGAGTACCCGGGCGACCTGGACGCGTGGAGCAAGCTGCAGCTCGGCTGGCTGGACTACGACACGGCCGAGGCGGCGACCGCCTCCAGGCACACGCTCGGCGTCAGCTCCTACAACACCGACGACCCGCAGGCGCTGCTGGTGAAGCTGCCGCCGCGCCGGGTGGAGACGCCGCTGGCCAAGCCGTACCAGGGCCAGTGGCAGTGGTGGAGCGGCAAGGGCGACAACCTCGACCAGACGCTGACCCGCGAGATCGACCTGACCGGGCTCACCTCCGCGACGCTGCGGGCCAGGGCCTGGTACAAGATCGAGCAGGACTACGACTACCTGTACGCCGAGGCGTCCCTGGACGGCACCACCTGGACCAGGCTCGGCGCGCTCACCGGGCAGTCCGACTGGACCGAGGTGGCCTACCCGCTCGACAACTACGCGGGCAAGAAGATCCAGTTCAGGTTCCGCTACGTGACGGACACCAACACGCAGGAGGACGGCGCGCTGCTCGACACCATCGCGGTGGACGGGGTGTTCAGCGACGACGTCGAGGCGGGCGAGGGCGCCTGGACCGCGGTCGGCTTCAGCAGGTCGGGCGAGGTCGGCGTCAAGGACCACGCGCGCGCCTACCTGGCGGAGAACCGCCGCTACACCGGCTACAACGCGTTCCTGCAGACGGGACCGTACAACTTCGGCTGGACGGGCAGCCAGAAGGTCGAGCACTACCCGTACCAGGAGGGCGTGCTCGTCTGGCTCTGGGACACCTACTTCGCCGACAACACCACCAGGAACCACCCGGGCGAGGGCCTGATCCTGCCGATCGACGCCCGTCCCGCGCCGCTGCGCTGGGCCGACGGCACCGCGGTCAAGGGCAGGTTCCAGGTGTTCGACGCGCCCTTCGGGCTGAGCCGTTCTGACAAGGTGACGCTGCACCTGGCCGGGCAGCCGACGGTCTTCCTCCGGCAGCCGGCTGTCAGGTCCTTCGACGACAGGCACGGCGTCTACTGGGACGCCGCGCTGCCCGAGCTCGGCGTGAAGGTGCCGGACACCGGCACCAGGATCGACGTCGTGCGCGAGGGCAAGCGGACCGTCCTTGAGGTCCGTCCGGCCTAACCCGGATACGGCTCCGCTGGACGCGCTCTGCGCACGACGGGTGTGACAGCACCCACGAGCAGGAGCGCGAACAGCGGAGCCAGTACCAGCCCGAGCGCCAGACCGCCGAGCACGTCGTGCAGGTAGTGCACGCCGACGAACACCCGCGAGTACGCCATGACGGCGGCCAGCGGAAGCACCACCCAGGCCAGCGCGCGCCAGGCGAGCACGAGCGCCCCCGCGGCGCCGCCCGCGATCACCGCGTGGTTGCTGGGGAAGGACCAGTCGCCCGTCGGCGGGCAGGCCACGATCGTCGCGGCGCCGCCGCGGCACGGCCGCTCCTCCTTGACCAGGAGCTTCACGACCTCGCTGACGACGTACGCGCCCGTCACCCCGACGGCCCCGGCCACGACCAGGGCGAGGTCGCGAGCGGGGCGTTTCAGAGCGCGCCAGGCAGCCACGACGAAGAGGACTGCGAAGAGCACCAGCCCCAGATCGGTTCCCGTTTTCGCGAGCTCGTTGAACAAACCTGGTCTCCTCCGTGAAAGGGCGATGAACCACCCTACGGAGCTACCAGGTCAGTAAATATCGGCCTTTAGGTTAGAACTCTGCGCTTCAGCTCGGCCTGACGGCTGATCAGCTCGCCCTCGGTGATGAGGCCGCGGTCGAACGCCTCGGCGGTGGCGTCACGCTCGGCGACGTAGTAGGCGGCCATGATCTCGCTGCGGAGCGGGGTGAACCCGCGTTCCACGCAGTCGGAGAAGATGCTGACCTTGGTGTCGACCACGTCGGCGGAAACACTGCACGCCAGGTCGTGAGCTCGGAGATCGGCTACCGCTTCGCGCAGCGTGACTCCGTTGAAACGAGTATCAAGTGTGATCTTCAACTTCTCGCGCCTCCAAGGTCAACAACAACCGGAAATGGTGGCGTATTCCCTGTTCAGAGCGGGTAGGGACCGGTTCGTGATCGGAGAGCACGTGATCGTCGGCTACACGAACGACCCCGGTGGGCGTGACGCTCTCACGCTCGGGGCCGCGATCACCCGCGTCACCGGCGGTGAGCTGACGGTCGCCACCATCTACCCGCCCGGCAGCCCGGGCATGGCCGTCGAGGCGCAGGCGAACCTGGCGCACGCGGCGATCGAGCTGGGCGACGTCCAGGCGGAGTACATGGCGTTCGAGAGCCGCGGCGCGGGACGCGGACTGTCGGTGCTGGCCAGCAGGATCAGGGCCGACCTCATCGTGGCCGGCTCCGCGGAGGGCGGGCAGCACGGCCGCATCGCCATCGGCAGCACCTCGGACCACCTGCTGCACCTGTCGTCCGAGGCCGTCATGCTGGCCCCGGCCGGATACGAGCCGCCCGAGGGCCCCGAGCGGCTCACCCTCGCCTACGTGCACCGCCCGCAGTGCGACGAGGCGGTGGAGCGGGTCTCCCAGGCGGCGCTGCGGCTCGGCGTGCCGCTGCGGCTCATCACGCTCGACCTCCGCACCGAGGACGCGGGACGCCTGCGCGACGACCTGGCGCTGGCCGTACGGCTGGCCTGGGAGAGCACCGGCATCGAGGCGGAAGCGGAGATCGCCGAGGGGCACGACGTGGTGGCCGCCATGGAGGACGTCGAGTGGCTGCCCGGCGAGCTGCTCGTCTGTGCCGCCAGCGAGGACGCGCAGGCGCATCGGGTCTTCCTCGGCGAGGTGGCGATGAAGGTGCTGCGTGCGGCGGCCTGCCCGGTTACCGTGCTTCCGCGGGGTTTCGCTTAGTATCTGCCCTCGTGGCACGTTGGATCGTGGTGGCCGTGTTGGCCTCGTTCGCCGCGGTCTATGCGTTGACCGGGGCTTTTCTGGCGATCCCGGTGTTCGGCCTGCAACTGGTGTACCTGTGGCGGCGCGCGCCGGGGTGGTGGCTGCTCGCCGTACAGGCCGCGGTCGTCTACACGACCACGCTGGCGTTCGGCACATCCGTCGGCATCCTCGGCTTCCTGGCCGGATCGCTGCTGCTGACGAGGTTATGGCCGCTCGCGCCGCTCGTCGCGGCCAGCGGGGCGCTCATCGCGCCTGCCGACAAGGTGGACATGACGATCTCCCTTGTCCTCATCGGCCTGGTGATCTACGGGCTGACCCGGCTGACGCAGCGGGTGGACGAGGTCAGGGCGGCCAGGCTGGGGCTGGCCGCGGCCGCCGTGGCCGAGGAACGGCTGCGCATCGCGGCCGAGCTCAACGACGGCCTCGGCAGAGGGCTGGCCGAGATCACCCGCGGAGCCACCGCCGCCCTGTCCGGGGACCGGGAGCGGCTCGGCGAGGTCGTCGCCGCGGCCAGGCGGTCGCTCGCCGACGCCCGCGCGGCCGCCGCCGGTTTCCGCGCGATGTCGCTCGGCCCCGAGATCACCACGGCCCGCGCGATGCTCGCCGCGGCCGGCGTCGAGGTCACCGTGCACGTCGCGCACGCGGAGCCGCTCGGCCCCGCCGGATCGCTGCTGGCCAACATCCTGCGCGAGGCCGTCACCGACGTCATCCGGCGGGGCGCGGCCACCACCTGCGCCATCGGGACGAGCCAGTCGGGCGCCGAGGTCACCCTCACGGTCACCGACGACGGCGTGCTCTCGGCGGGCGAGGAGAGCCTGGGCGACCTGCCGGGCCAGGTGGAAGCCGCCGGTGGGACGCTCACCTCCACGCTGTCCGACCAGGGCCTGCACACGATCACCGCGACGCTGCCCGCGTTGCGCGAGGTCGCCCGGGTGCCGCAGGAGCACGTCCTGTCGGTCGCGCTGGTGGCCGCGGTCGTGGTCGGCTTCAGCATCAAGGCCCTGCTGGGCGTGCCGCCCGAGCTGCTGCCCCCGGCCATCGGCCTCCTGACGCTGATCGGCGTGCTGCAGCTCAGCTCGATCAAGGGCCGCCATCCGTGGCGGCTGGTCCTGATGGCCGTCCTCACCTTCGCGCCGATCCCGCTGTTCGGCCGCACGTGGCTCGGCACGGCGGGTTTTCTGGCCGGTCCCATCCTGCTGGCCCTGCCCGCCTCCGCGGCCTGGCCGGCGGTGGCGGCGTTCATGGGGGTCACCGCGTACGCCGGGGCCATGCTGGGGCTGCCGCTGGCCGTCACGGTCAACTACACGGTGAGCACGCTGGTGACCGGGCTGGTGATGTACGGCCTGCTGAAGCTGGCGCGGATCGTCAACGAGCTCGACGCCGCCAGGGACGAGCTGGCCAGGGCGGCGGTCGTCGAGGAGCGGCTGCGCGCGGCCAGGGACCTGCACGACCTGCTCGGGCACAGCCTGGCGGCGATCATGCTCAAGGTGGAGCTGGCCAGGCGGCTCGACCCGGACCGCGCGCGGGCCGAGCTGGAGGACGTCCTGGAGATGGCCGCCGGGGCCGAGGCCGACCTGCGCGCGGTGTCCGGCGAGCACCGGGAGCTGTCGCTGACCGCGGAGGCCGAGTCCGCCCGGTCGGTGCTCGGGGCTGCTGGGATCAAGGTGGCGGTGTCGCTGTCCCACGAGGACCTCTCCCCCGAGGCGGAGACCGTGCTGGCCACCGTACTCCGGGAGGCCGTCACCAACGTGCTCAGGCACAGCACCGCGCGGACCTGCACGATCACGACAGAGCCCGGCGTACGGCTGCGCGTCTCCAACGACGGCGCGACGCGGTCGGCCGGACGTCACGGGTCGTCGGGCATCGGGAACCTCACCACCCGGGTCGCCGCCCTGAACGGCACGCTCGCGACGTCCTACGCCGACGGGCTGTTCACCCTCGAAGCGGTCGTACCTCAGGCCAGGAACGCGGCGACCGTGCGGGTGAACCAGGCGGGGTCGTCCAGCCAGGGGAAGTGACCGGCGCGCGGCTGGACGGTCAGCGTGCCGTTCCGGAACAGCTCGGCCGCCTGTGCGGCGACGGACGGGCGCGGGCCCATGTCGTACTCCCCCGCCAGGACCAGGACGGGCGCGTCCAGCTTGGCCAGCGCGGCCCTGGTGGCCTCGGGGTCCATCGCGCCTTCCGCGTAGTAGTGCGGGATGGCTTCCTCGTTGATCCTCGCTCCCGCGGCGAACGCGCGGATCTCGTCGTCCCAGCGGCCGTAGAAGAACGGCTCCATGGCATCCCAGTCGTCCTCGGTGGCCTCACCGTCCAGAACCCTCTCCATGGCGGCCCAGGCCTCGGGGTACCAGGACTCGCCCGTGCGCAGCGAGGCCGCCTCACGCCGGTGGTCGGGCACGAAGTCGATCCCGACCGCCCTGAGGCTGGGGGTGACGAGCGCGAGCTTGGCGACACGGGCGGGATGGGCGGCGGCATAGAGCATGGCCAGGTTAGCTCCGGCGGAGTGCCCAAGAACGTCAGCGGTCTCCAGCCCCAGGTGCGCGCGGAATGCCTCGACATCGGCGACCTGCCGATCGACCCGATAGGTGCCGAGATCCCCGGGCACCCCGGACGCCCCGGTGCCGCGCAGGGAGAGCAGATGCAGCGTCCGGTGCTCGGCCAGACCACCCAGGTCCCCCAGGTAGACCTGATCCCGCATAGGCCCACCCGGGACCACCAGAAGCGGCTCACCTTGCCCGGTGGTCCGATAGGCGAGCTCGGTGCCGTCATAACTCGTGAAAGTGCTCATGGCCGTTAAATCCATCCGGCTTCGGTGGCGATTCTGATGGCGTCGGTGCGGTTTCTGGCGTTGAGTTTGGTGACGATGCCGGTCAGGTAGTTGCGGACGGTTCCGGCTGACAGGTGCAGGCGGGAGGCGATCTCCGGGGCCTCGGCGCCCTCCGCGGCCACGCGCAGCACGTCGGACTCGCGCGCGGTCAGCGGGTTGTCCGACAGGTCCCACGCGGTCACGGCCAGGGAGGGGTCCAGGACGCGCTCGCCCGCCACCACCCGGTGGATCGCGGCCACCAGGTCCTCGGGCGGGGCGGTTTTGAGCAGGAAGCCGTCCACCTGGGAGCCGAGGGCACGCTTGAGGTGGCCCGGCTTGCCGTACGCGGTCAGCATGAGGGTCTTGCATCCGGGCAGCTTCGACCTGATCGCCGCGGCCGCCTCCAGGCCGTCCATGGCGCCGGGCATGTCGATGTCCAGGACGGCCACGTCGGGCTCGTGGACCAGGGCGGAGGCCAGCGCGGCGTCGCCCGAGGAGACGGCGTCGACCACCTCGAGACCTGGTTCGAGGCCGAGCAGCGCGACGAGGGCGCCCCTGATGACGTGCTGGTCTTCCGCCAGCAGCACGCGAATCACAGCCATATGTCTATCAGTGTCCGAATCATGATGACGTCATATGGCGCTCGTGATGCCGTCTCTGGCTCAGGACCGCCCAGGTCAGCAGGGTAGAAGGCATGACAGACGTGGTGCGCTTGGACGCGGTGAGCAAGGTTTACGGGAAGGGCCAGGGCGCGGTCGCCGCCCTCAGGGAGGTGTCGATCGGCATCCCCCGAGGCTCGTTCACGGCCGTGATGGGCCCGTCGGGCTCAGGCAAGAGCACGTTCCTCCACTGCGCGGCCGGTCTGGACGTCCCCTCCTCCGGGTCGGTACGGCTGGGCGGCACGGAGCTCGCCGGGATGGACGAGACGAAGCTCACCGAGCTCCGCCGGGAGAAGATCGGCTTCGTGTTCCAGTCGTTCAACCTGATCTCCTCGCTGAACGTCGTGGAGAACATCACCCTGCCGCTGCGCCTGGCCAAGAGCCCCGTCGACCAGGCGTGGCTCGACCAGGTGATCCGCCGCGTGGGCCTGGACGGCAGGGCCGGGCACCTGCCCTCCCAGCTCTCCGGCGGTCAGCAGCAGCGCGTGGCGATCGCCAGGGCGCTGGCGACCAGGCCCGAGGTGGTGTTCGGCGACGAGCCGACCGGCGCGCTCGACACGATGACCGCCCGCGACGTGCTCCTGCTGCTGCGCCAGGTGGTCGCCGAGATGGGCCAGACCGTGGTCATGGTCACCCACGACCCGGTCGCCGCCTCCTACGCCGACACCGTGCTGTTCCTGGCCGACGGCAGGATCGTGGACGCGATGTCCGCGCCCACCGCCGACAAGGTCGCCGAGCGCATGACCCGCCTGGGAGCGTGGAACTGATGATCGGCTTCGCACTCAAGACGCTGAAGCACCGCAAGGCGGGCTTCACCGGGGCGTTCGTCGCCCTGGTGTTCGCGGCCGCGCTGGTGTGCGCGTGCGGGATGTTGCTGGACACGGGGTTGCGCGGCAGCGTCACGCCCGAGCGGTACGCCGGGGCGCCGGTGATCGTGACGGGCGACCAGTTCGTCCGCCAGGTGCAGGAGAAGGGCAAGACCAAGGAGAAGCCGCTGTCCGAGCACGCCTGGATCCCCGCCGAGCTGGCGGACCAGGTCAAGGCGATGCCGGGGGTCGAGAAGGTCGTCACCGAGGTGACCTTCCCCGCCGGTGAGGCGCAGGGCCACGGGTGGGAGTCGGCCGCGCTGACCCCGTTCACGATCGCCGAAGGGCACGAGCCACGCGGGGCCGATGAGGTCGTCGCGGACCGTGGCGAGATAGGCCGAAAAATCACCCTTAACGCAAAGACATACCGGGTTGTGGGCATCACCCAGCAGCAACTGCCCAGCCAGGAGACGATCTTCTTCCAGACGCAGGAGGCTCGGCGCCTGGCCAACCGTCCCGGCCAGCTCAGCGCCATCGGCGTCTTCCCCGATGTGCCGATCAAGGTGGAGAAGGGGGTGGTCTACACGGGTGACGACCGCGGCAAGGTCGAGTTCCTCGACGCGGAGAAGTCACGCGTGCAGCTCATCAGCCTCGGCGGCGCGCTCGGCGGCACCTCGCTGCTCGTCGCCGTCCTCGTGGTCATCGGCACGTTCGCCCTGTCCGTGCAGCAGCGCCAGCGCGAGCTCGCCCTCCTGCGCGCCGTGGCCGCCACCCCCAAGCAACTGCGCAAGATGCTCGGCAGCGAGGCGCTCGTGGTCGGCCTGGCCGGTGGTCTGGTCGGCTCCGCGCTGGGCGTCGGGGTCGGGTTCTGGCTGCGCGGCCGGTTCGTCGCGCTCGGCGCGATGCCGGCGAATCTCCCGCTGGTGGTCAGCCCGTTCCCGATGATCGCCGCGGTGGGCGCCACGGTGCTGGCCGCGTGGGCGGCGGCGCGCGTCTCGGCTCGCCGTACGGCAAGGATCCGGCCGGTCGAGGCGCTCGGCGAGGCCGCTGCTCCGTCGGCGAAGCTGCCGGTCGTCCGGCTCGTCGCCGGGGTGCTGTTCTTCGCCGCCGGCGTGGTCATGGCGGTCGTGCTGTCCGGGTTGCGCACCGAGTCAGCCGCCAGCCCCGTCGTCATGCTGACCGCGCTGCTGTGGTCGATCTCCGTCTCGCTGCTCGCGCCGGCCGTCCCCAAGTTCGGGCTGGGCGGCGGGACCACGGGCTTCCTGGCGCGCAGGAACGTGCGGGCCGGCGCCAAGCGGTTCGGCTCCGTGCTGTCGCCGCTGACCCTCATGGTGGCCATGGCGTGCACGACCCTGTTCGTCCAGACCACGATGGACCACGCGGCCACCGAGCAGGCCGCAGCGGGCAACCGCGCCGACTATCGCCTCACCGGGGCCAGCGCCGCCGCCGTCGCCAAGCTGCCCGGCGTGGAGTCGGTCACCGAGGTGCTGCGCACGTCGGTGCGGATCGACCTCGACAAGTACGCCGCGCAGGCCGTCTCGGGCACCGGCGAGGGCATCGACCTGGGCGTGACGCAGGGCACGATGGCCGGGTTCGGCAAGGACTCGATCGCGGTCAGCCGGTCGGCGGCCGACCGGCTGGAGGTCGGCGTGGGCGGGCAGGTCAGCCTGACGCTCGGCGACGGCACCCCGGCCGTGCTCAAGGTGGCCGCGATCTACGAGCGCCACCTGGCGTTCGGCGAGCTGACCCTGCCGCACGAGCTGGTGGCCGCGCACGTCGACAACCCGTACGGCGTCCTGCTGGTCAAGGGCGGCTCGCTCGACACGCTCGCCAAGGTCGCCAGGGTGGACCCGGTGATGGGCAGCAGCGGCAGCCAGGCCGTCAACTTCGTGGCCATGGGCCTGATCATCGCCTTCACCGCGATCGCCGTGGTCAACACGCTGGCCATGTCCACCTCGGACCGGTCGCGCGAGCTGGCCCTGCTCAGGCTCGTCGGCACCACCAGGCGCCAGGTCCTGCGCATGCTGCGCCTGGAGACGGCCGCGGCGGTGCTCACGAGCGTGGTGATCGGCACGGTCATCGCGGCGGTCACGCTGGTCGCGTTCAGCCTCGGCATGACCGGCTCTGCCCTGCCGTACGTGCCGCCGCTCACCTACGTCGCGGTGATCGCCGCGGCCGCGGCGCTCGCGCTGGCCGCCACGGTGCTCCCGGCCAGGCTGGCCCTCAGGCAGCGCCCCGCTGACGCCGTCGGCGCGCGACAGTAGCCTCGTACAGCTCCACGTAGCGCCCGGCCATCACCGACGGTGAGAACCGGGCGCGCGCCTCGCGCCTGCACTCCTCGGGATCGATCTCGTCCACGCGCAGCACCCACTCGGCCAGCTCCTCCTCGGAGTCGGCCAGGAAGCCGGTGCGGCCGTGGTCGACGAGCTCCGGCAGACAGCCGCGGCGCAGCCCGACGGGCGGCACGCCGAGCGCCATGGCCTCCACGACGGCCGTCCCGCCCGGCTCGTCCCACTGCAGGGGGAACAGCGCGGCCCTGGCCGAGGCGTACAGCAGGTCGCGGGCGCAGCCGCTGACCGCGCCGATCCAGGTGACCAGGTCGCCGTCGAGGTAGGGGCGCACCTCGTCCAGGTAGTAGCGCACGTCGGGGTGGCCGTGCAGCGGGTGGTCGGCGTCGTGGACGACGGTGTCGAGCTCGACCTCGGTGTCGAGGCCGCTGACCGGTCCCGCCAGCACGAGCGGCAGGCCGAGCTTCTGGCAGACGCGGGCGGCGACGTGCTGGCCCTTGAGCCGGCAGATGCGGCCCATCACCACGAACCGCTCGCCCCTGGGGGCCAGGGGCGGCGCGTCGGCGAGGGGCGTGGCCAGGTGGACCGAGCCCAGCGCCGCCTCCCGTAACTCGGCGGGAGCCCTGGCGAGCTGGGCGTCGGAGACGCCGTTGACGGCGATCGAGTCCGGCCAGTTCCCGTAGAAGGCGGGGTGCTTGCGCAGGTCCCAGTGCAGGGTGTGCAGGACGGGCGGCCCGCCGTACGCGGACAGGACGGCAGGGCCGACGACCTCCAGGTGATCGTGCACCAGGTCGATGTCGTCGCGCGAGCGCAGCTCGCGCACCACGCCGAGCTGGTGGGCGTGGGCCAGGCCCATGACCTGGTTGTACGGCTTCTGCAGGTCCCTGAACTGCCCCTCGTCGAAGACGCAGACCAGCTCGTCCGCCTCGATCGTGCTGGAGCGCACCGAGGCGAGCACGACCTCCACCCCGAGCCTGCGCAGCGCGGGGACGAGGGTGGCGACGACGTTCTCGATGCCGCCGTAGCCGCCCGGCGGCACCCGCAGCCACGGTCCGGCGTTCATGAGGATCTTCATGCGACGTCCTCCTCCGTGATGAGGCCGACCACCGAGGCCAGCGGTGGCCGTTCCGCCACGCCGACGTGCGCGAGGGCCGCGCCCGTCCCAGGACCGAACTGCAGGATCGAGGTCGCCGGCGGCTCCGAGGCGACGAGCCTGCCCTCGCGCTCCAGCCGCGACCAGGCGGTGAGCATGATCTGACCGGCCATCCTTCCCAGCGCGGCCGTGCTCTGGTGGGTGTGCTCCCTGACGCCCAGATCCACCTGGGCCATGGCATCCAGGCCGACCATCTCCAGCAGGTCGACCAGCAGGCCGAACTCCACGCCGTACTCGGTGACGAACGGGACCTGTTCGAGCGCGGTACGGCGGGCCGCGTACTCGCCGCCGAGCGGCTGGACGAACCCGGCCAGCTCCGGCCAGAACAGGTTCAGCAGCGGCCTGGCCACCAGCTCGGTGACCCGCCCGCCCTCTCCGGGCCGCCCGGCGAGGGGCCGCTCGTAGGCGCCCTTCACGAACTGGATTCCCGGGTCGGTCAGCAGCGGCCCGATCAGCCCTGAGACGAAGTGGGCGCCGAAGTGGCGCAGGTCGGCGTCGACGAACACCACGATGTCGCCCGTCGAGGCGGCCAGCCCCTTCCACAACGCCTCGCCCTTGCCGGACAGCGGCGGCAGGTCGGGCAGGACCGCGTCCTGGCGGACCACCCTGGCGCCGGCCTCCGCCGCCCTGGCGGCCGTCGCGTCGGTGGAGCGCGAGTCGACGACGACGATCTCGTCGACCAGCGGGACGCCTTCGACGAGGTCGCGCCGGATCACGTCGACGATGGTGCCGACGGTCCGCTCCTCGTCGCGCGCGGGCAGGACCACGCTGACCGTCGTCGGCCCCTTGGCGAGTACGAGCGCGTCCAGCGGCCAGTCGACCGCGGCGCTCGTGTGGGGTCCGAACCAGTCACTGACCCTGGCGAGCGTTCTTCTTTCCATCCAGACAGCCCCGATCTCGTGCGGTCACGGTCGGCAAAGCTGCCCCGAGAGCGACAGAATGAACGTGTCTGTTTGTTTGTCGGCTCAGGTGGGATATGCCGGACTGTGCCCCCACTTACCAGAATCGGCATCATCGGCGCTGGAAATGTCGCCGCCCGCCACGCAGACGTCCTTTCCTGCTTCCCCGACGTGACGATCGTTGGAGTCGCCGACACAGACCCCCACAGGGCCGAGGCTCTGGCCTCGAAGCACGGCGCCCTCGCATTTGGCGGCCATGCGGACCTTCTTGCTGCCGGCGGTCTTGATGCGATCTACGTCTGTGTGCCTCCTTTCGCGCACGGTAACCCGGAGTCAGATGCCTTGGCATGCGATCTGCCGATATTTGTAGAAAAGCCGCTCGCGCTCGATCTGGAGACGGCAGAAAGGATCGCGGCCGAGATCAGGCGGCGCGATCTGCCCTCCGCTGTCGGCCATCACTGGCGCTACCTGGACATCCTTCAGCGGGCGCGCGAACTGCTCGGCGACCGTCCTGTACGGCTGGCCGTGGGGAGCTGGCTGGACAAGGTGCCGCCGGTCCCCTGGTGGCTGGATCCAGAAATGTCGGGCGGGCAGATCGTGGAGCAGGCCGTCCACGTGCTCGACCTCGCCCGGGTGCTCGTCGGGGAAGTGGAGATGGTGCACGCCGTACCCGCGGCAGGAGGGCGGGCCACGGCCGCGGTGTTGCGGTTCACCGGCGGCGCGGCCGGAGTGCTGGCCGCCACGTCGCTGCTGGAGCACAAGCACCGGGCGGGCCTGGAGGTGCACGCCGAGGGGATCGTCCTGGAACTGGGCGAGACGGAGCTCGTCGTCGACGGGACCACGTCGATCGCGGCGGACGACCGGGCGAAGACGCTGGTGGACCGGGCCTTCGTGGACGCGGTGCAGGGGAAGGAGGCCGACGTGCGCGTGCCGTACGAGGAGGCGGTCAAGACCCACCGGCTCGCGCTCGCCGTCGCGCGGTCGGCAGCGGAGGGCGGGCCGGTGACGCTCGGTGGGTGACATCCTCAGCATCGAGGCGGCGGGCGAGATCGCCTGGGTGCCGGACACGCCGCGCGCCATCGAGGGCGGCTTCCAGGTGGAGACCCTCTACAGCGGGATCTCGGCCGGTACGGAACTCACCTTCGTGAAGGGTCTCAACCCCTGGATGCACGCGAGCTGGAACGCCGTCTACGGCCTGTTCCGCCCCGGCCAGCCGTCCAGCCCCTACCCCGTGCGCGGGTTCGGCTACATGCAGGTCGGCCGCGTCGTCGCGAGCAACACCACCGCCGTCGACAAGGGCGCGGTCGTCGCCATGGCCTACGGGCACAGGACCGCCTACACCGCGCACCCGCTGAACGACCGGTTCGTGGTGCTGCCAGATGACCTCGACCCGCTGCTCGGCATCTACGTCGCGCACATGGGACCCATCTGCGCCAACGGCCTCCTCCACGCAGCGCACGACCTGCACGGATCCCACGTCCAGGCGCTCGGCGACGGCGTGCGCGGCCGCAGGGTCGCGGTGACCGGCGCCGGGGTCGTCGGGCTGCTGGTCGCCCTGTTCGCCGAGGCGCTCGGCGCCGCCGAGGTCGTGGTCGTCGACGAGACGGCGGAACGGCTGCGCGTCGCGGCCGCGCTCGGCCTGCGCACGCTGTCCGTGCACGAGGACACCCCGGTGGAGCTGAAGAAGCGCTGGCGGCACACCCAGTACGACAGGGGCGCCGACGTGGTCTTCCAGTGCCGCGGCCAGGCCAGGGCGCTGGCCCTGGCGCTGAAGCTGCTCCGCCCCCAGGGCACGGTCATCGACCTGGCCTTCTACACCGGCGGCGCGGAGGAGGTACGGCTGGGCGAGGAGTTCCACCACAACGGCCTGTCCATCAGGTGCGCCCAGATCGGCCGGGTGCCGCGCGGCCTGGCGCACGCCTGGGACAGGGAACGGCTCTCCCACGAGACGGTCGCCGGGCTGCGGATCTTCGGCGACGCGTTACGTGAGCACGTGATCACCGACGTCGTCGGCTTCGGCCAGGCGCCCGAGCTCCTCGCCGACCTCGCCGCCGGACGCAGGCACGCCGTTCAGGCCGTGCTCGGCGATCACGTCCAGGATCAGCGCGGCTGACCAGCTGAAGTCGCGGCAGCCGTGCCCGTCGAGGGTGAAGGGGTCGAAGTACTCGCGGAACCCGGCGTGCGCCACCGCGTTGACCATGCCGTCGGCGAGCAGCGCGGCCAGGTCGGGACGGCGGTGCCTGAGCCCCTGCCAGACCAGCCAGGTCAGGTTGATCCAGCTCGGCCCGCGCCAGTAGCGCGCCGGGTCGAACTCCTTCGCGCCCGGAGCGAACGACGGCAGCATTCCGCGCTTGATGTCGAAGCGGTCGAGCGCGGTGCCGATCAGCGCGTGCGCCAGGTCGCGGGGCAGGTCGGGCAGGATGAGCGGCACCAGCCCTGCCGCGCTGCTGGAGCGGATCGCGCAGCCGGTGCGTGCGTCGCGGGCGTGGAAGAGCCCGTCGTCGTAGAGGTGCTCGACCATGGCCGCGGTGATCGCCGCCGCCTCGCGGTGGTGCGGGTCCGGGTCCAGGCCGATGGCGGACGCGATCTTGGCGAGGGCCGACTCAGCCACGCCGTACGCGGCGTTGAACAGCGGGTCCTCGACGGCGAAGTCGCCGGCCCGCCGGTAGCCGGTGTCGCGGTAGGCGCGGGCCAGCGCGGTGTAGCGCTCGTAGTCGCGGTCGGTGGGCCGCTCGTCGGCGCTCACGTGCGCCAGGTCGCGTCGGGTCGCGCCGAGCGGGGCGGCGTCGACGGCGGCCAGCGGTCCGTCCCAGGCCGGGCTGTTGTCCATGCCCGACTCCCAGGGGTGCACGATCGAGACCAGCCCCTCGGGCGAACGGCGCGCCGTACGCAGGAACTCCTGCTGGGCGACCAGGCGCGGGTAGATCCTGCGCAGGAACGCAGGGTCGGGCGCCGCCCTGTGCACCTGCCAGGCGGCCAGCGCGTGCACCGGCGGCTGCACGATGCCCGAGGTGGCCGAGCCTGAGGGCGCGCGCACGTCCCAGAACCCGGGCCCGGGGAAGTAGGCGCCGTCGGGCACGCCCGGGTTGAACACGATGTGCGGCACCCGGCCGTCCCGCCACTGCGCGCCGAACAGCGAGAGCAGCTCGGACTTGGCCCTGCGCGGCGACCAGCGGGCGTTGCCGATCGCGATGAAGGCGGAGTCCCAGCTCCACTGGTGGGGGTAGAGGCGCCGGGAGGGGACGGTGTAGCTGCCGTCCCAGTTGGCGACCAGGACGCGCACGGCGTCGCGCAGGATCATAGGAATTTCCTGATGAAGGATGCTGTCTGGGGAAGGACGATCTCCGGCTCGCCGCGCAGCCGGCATTCCAGCGCGAGGTAGCCGTCGTAGCCGATGGCGTCGAGCGTGGCGAGCTGGGTGGCCCAGTCGAGGTGGCCGGTGCCGGGCTGGTTGCGGTTCGACTCGCTGATCTGCATGTGCGCCAGGTGGGGCGCCGCGTCGACCAGCGAGCGGCAGGGGTCGTCCTCCTCGATGTTCATGTGGTAGGTGTCGCCGACGACCTTGATCGAGTCCATGGAGCAGTACGCTGCCGCATCGGCGAGGGTGTTGACCATGTGGTTCTCGTAGCGGTTGAGCGGTTCCAGCATGATGAGCACGCCGTTGCGCGCCGCGTGCTCGCCCAGGATGGCCAGCGCCTCGGCCAGCACCTCGCGGTCCTCGTGCGGGTTGCGCGGCGGGGTGAACGGCGGCAGCCGCAGCGAGAACTGGCCCCACGAGGCCGGGGTCATCACGCCGACGCCGCCGAGCTCGGCGATGACGGTGAGCTGGGAGCGGAGCTGCTGGATGGCGTCCTTTCGCAAGGCGGGGTCGAAGTCGCCGATGAAGTGCGGCATGTCCACGCAGACGGTCGGCATCACCACCCCGTCGCCCAGCGCCCGTTTCAGCTCGGTCAGGCGGCCGGCGAAGTGGAAGTCGCCCTTGCCGCGCAGCTCGATGGCGTCGAACCCGGCCTCGACCGCGAAGACGAACTTCTCCTGCAGCGTACGGCCGGGCAGCAGCTGTTCCTGTACGGCGAGCTTCACGCGTCTTCTCCAAACTTGAAAACCAGCTGCAGCACCTCGGCGGGGTGCCGGTCGAGCAGGTCGAAGGCCTCGGGCGCGGCCTCGACGTCCATCACGTGGCTGATCAGCGCCTCCACGGCCACCTCGCCCCGGTGGACGAGGTCCATGAAGGTGCGTTGCAGCCGCTCCACGTCCCAGCGGTGCGACAGCCAGGACGCCACGCCGCCGATCTGGGCGGAGACGAGCTGCACCTGGTTGTGGTGGAACTCCTCGCCCAGCCGCAGCCCGGCGCCCTCGCCCTGGTAGAAGCCCGCCGCGACCACGCGGCCGCCCCGCCGCACGGACCTGATGGCCTCGTGGAGGCCCGCGTGCGAGCCGGACAGCTCGATCGCGGTGTCCGCTCCCTCGACGCGTTTGCGGACGAGCTCGGCGACCGAGCCTTCCCGGATGTCGAACGTCTCGGCCGCGCCGTACGCCTCGGCCAGGCTCAGGCGCGCGGGGATGGCGTCGGCGGCCACCACCCTGGCCCCGTTGAGTACGGCGAGGCGGGTGGCCAGCAGGCCGATCACCCCCTGGCCGAAGATCGCGAGCTGGTCGCCCAGGTGCACGTCCGCCGCGTGCACCGCGTTCAGCGCGATCGCACCCACCCGGGCGAAGACGCCGGTGATCGGGTCGGCGTTCGGCGGCAGGATATGGCCGACGAGCCTGGCGGCGGGCAGCACGGCCTCGGCCCGGTGCCCCCACACGCCCCACACCAGGGCGCCGACCGGCGGGTCAGCGACGTCGGGCGCCGCCTCCACCACCTCGCCGACCTCCTGGTAGCCCCACCCGGCCAGCGGGTAGGCGTGCGTATGGCCGTCGACGAACAGCCTGCGCTCGGTGTCCCAGCGGCGGCTGAGGTAGGGGTTGGTGCCCCGGTAGGCGGTCAGCTCGGTGCCCGCCGAGACGCCGGAGTAGAGGGTGCGTACTCGCACGCAGCCCGGCTCGAGCTCGCCGGACGCTTCCAGGCTCACGCGCACGACGCCTGGCTCATGAATGGTAATAACGCGCATTCCCCACACTTACGCTTATTGATCAAACA
Organism: Nonomuraea sp. NPDC050556; assembly: GCF_044457355.1. NCBI lineage: Bacteria > Bacillati > Actinomycetota > Actinomycetes > Streptosporangiales > Streptosporangiaceae > Nonomuraea > Nonomuraea sp. NPDC050556. The sequence goes on from NZ_JBITGU010000002.1 coordinate 607,765, forward strand.
AAAGTTTGCGGTTTAGCGTTTGTTAGCACGCAATAGATTGCCATACACCAGTCATAAGTCTAGGGCTTTCGTCCCACCGGCTGCGTGCCTAGCGGTAAGGGATCTTTCCGATATACCAGTGCGCGCCACTGACCAGTGGATGGGCGCGCGGACATGGCGGAAATCACATCAACTCGAGAGCTGGGGGTAATGGCTCCACAACCCCACTTCCGAGGAGCGTGCCATGCCGAAGAAGGTAACCGCCGTCCTCTCCGCCGCACTGCTGGCCGTACCGCTGGCCGCCTGCGGCGGCAACGCGGAGCAGCCTGCCAACGCCATCACCGTCTGGACGGAGGAGAACCTCCCCGACCGTCTCGACGTGCAGAAGGGCATCGTCGCCGAGTTCACCAAGAAGACCGGGATCAAGGTGAACCTGGTCGGCGTCGCGGAGGACCAGTTCAGCCAGATCGTCACCGCGGCGGCGGCCGCGGAGAAGCTGCCCGACGTCATCGGCGCGCTGCCGCTGGCGGCCGTGCGCGAGCTGGAGGCCAACGACCTGCTCGACACCGCGACCGCGGGGAAGGTGGTCGACGGGCTCGGGCGCGGGACGTTCTCGGCGCGGGCGCTGGAGCTCGACACGTCGGACGGCAAGCTGCTGGCCGTGCCGAGCGACGGGTGGGCGCAGCTGATCCTTTACCGCAAGGACCTGTTCGCGAAGGCAGGGCTCGCTCCGCCCGACACCTACGAGGCACTGGAGGCCGCGGCGGCCAAGCTCAACACGGGCGGTACGGCGGGCATCACGCTGGCGATCGCGCCGAAGGACTCGTTCACGGCGCAGAGCTTCGAGCACGTGGCTCTGGCTGATGGGTGCGAGTTAGTCGACAAGACCGGAAATGTCACCCTTTCGTCGCCGCAGTGTGTGCGGGCTTTCGCGTTCTACGCGAAGCTCGCCAGGAGTTACTCGGTCAAGGGCATTCAGGACGTCGACTCCACTCGGGCCACGTATTTCGCGGGGAAGGCGGCCATGATGATCTGGTCGTCGTTCATCCTCGACGAGCTGGCCGGGCTGCGGGACGACGCGATGCCCAGCTGCAAGGAGTGCGCGGGGGACAAGGAGTGGCTGGCCAAGAGCACGGGCGTGGTCACGGCGCTCAAGGGCCCGGACGGTGCGGCGCCCGCGCAGTACGGCGAGATCGTGTCATGGGCGGTCACCAGGGACGCCAACAAGGACGCGTCCGCCCAGTGGATCTCGTACGTGATGAACGAGGGCTACGAGAAGTGGATCGGGATGGCCCCCGAGGGCAAGTTCCCCACCCGCAAGGGCTTCGAGGACAAGTGGAACAAACTCCCCGCCGGCGTGACGACCAAGAAGCCCCTGGCCTCCGTGTACCCACCCGAGGTCCTGGACGCGCTGCGTAAGAGCCCCGACACCTTCGCCCGCTGGGGCATCCCCCAGGGCCAGGGCAAACTCGTCGGCGCCACGATGGGCGAACTCCCCGTCCCGAAGGCCCTGTCAGGCGTGGTGGACGGCTCCCTGACCCCGGAGGCGGCGGCCTCGCAGGCGAAGACCGACGTGGAAACCATCAAACGCGGACTCCACGAATGACCCCCCGACCGGGGACCTCCCCAACAACCACAGAGCTCCTAAAGAGACCGCGACCACCCGAGACAGCGACTCCCCCAGCGAGGGTGACCCGTCCGAGGAGAGCGGGCCATCCGGAGGGAGCAAGCGGTCTGGGCGCCGGGCCAGGGCTTTCCGTGGGAAGCGCAGAGCTGCGGGCCGGGCCGTACAACGACGTGGGGGCATGGAGGGCGTGCGGCTGGGCAGGGGGTCGCGCGTGAAGGGGCGCGGTGGGACGTTGCGCCAGCAGGAGGCGAGGGCCGGGCTGGCGCTCATCTCCCCCACCCTGATCATCACGCTCACCGTCGTCGTCCTCCCCCTCCTCTGGGCGATCATGCTCGCCTTCCAGGACGCCAGGCTGATCAACATCAGACGCAACGGCATCTTCGGCCACTACACCCTCGACAACTTCACCTACGTCATCACCGAGCCCGGCTTCTGGTCCGCACTGATCAACACCCTCGTCTACACGGTCGCAGGCACCGCGCTCTCCATCGCCATCGGCCTCGTCGCGGCCCTGGCGCTCAAGGGCAGGTTCCCCGGCAGGACCCTGGTCAGAGCCTCCATCCTCATCCCCTACGTAGCCCCGGTCGTCGCGGTGACGTTCCTCTGGCAGGTGATGCTGAACCCGCAGTTCGGCCTCGTCAACACCTGGCTGGCCGAACCCGTCGCCTTCCTCAGCCAGGCCAAAGGCACCTTCCTCGGCCTCCAGGTCCCCGTGGCCCTCCTCACCGTGATCGCGTTCGAGGCCTGGCGCTACTTCCCGTTCGCCTTCCTGTTCATCCTCGCCAGACTGCAGGCGCTACCGGCAGAACTCGACGAGGCGGCGGTCGTGGACGGCGCCACCCCACCCAGCGCTTCCGCTACGTCGTGCTCCCGCAGCTCTGGCGGATCATCGCGTTGCTGTCGGTGCTGCGGTTCGTGTTCACCTTCACCAAGTTCGACGACGTCTACCTGCTGACCGGCGGCGGCGCGGGCACCGAGGTGGTCAGCGTGCGGGTCTTCAACCTCCTGACCGCCCGCGACGACATCGGCGCCTCCGCCGCGCAGGCGATCGTGCTGGCCGCCGTCCTGGTCGTGTTCCTGGTGATCTATCTGCGGATGGGGGCGAGGCAGGGTGACGCGTGACCGGTTCGAGCGCGCCCTGTTCAGGGTGCTGCGGCCCTTGGTGATCGCCTTCCTGTTCGCGATCACCGCCTTCCCGTTCCTGTACATGGTCATGCTGAGCGTGCGCGACATCCAGGAGCTGATCCGCGAGCCAGGCTCGCTCTGGCCCGAGCACTTCACCCTGGCCACCTACGCCGACGTGCTGGGCAGGCAGGGCTTCCTCACGTTCATGCGCAACAGCGCGATCGTGGCGGTGGCCTCGGTGGCGGTGACGCTGCTGCTCTCGATCCCCGGTGCGTACGCCGTGGCCAGGCTGGACTTCTTCGGCCGCCGCCAGGTGCACTTCCTGTTCCTCGCCGTGTACCTGTTCCCGGCCATCGTGCTGGCGATCCCGCTGTTCGTGCTCTTCACGATGCTCGGGCTGCGCGGGTCGCTGGTGGGGCTGATCCTCGTCTACATCGCCCAGACGGTGCCCGTCACCGTGTACATGCTGCGCAACTACTTCGAGACGGTGCCGCGGAGCATCGAGGAGGCGGCCGCGATCGACGGCTGCACCCGGTTGTCCACGATCTGGCGGGTGGTGCTGCCGCTGTCGAAGCCGTCTCTCATGGCGACCGGGCTCTACGCCTTCATGATCGCCTGGAACGAGTTCCTGTTCGCCCTGCTGTTTCTGGTGGAAAAGCGGGAAAGCTGGACGGTCTCCCTCGGACTGTCACAGCTGGCGGGCAGTATCGAGATCCCCACGACGGTTCTCATGGCAGGATCGGTGGTTCTGACGCTGCCCATCGTGGTGGTGTTCTTCGCGAGCGAGCGGCTGCTCACGGAGGGCCTCACGGCGGGGGCGGAGAAAGGTTGATCATGCTGACGGCGGGAAACATCCTCCAGCTCATCCGCGAGGGCACCTGCCGTACCCGCAAGGAACTGATCGAGTACACCGGGCTGTCCCGCTCGACGATCACGGATCGGGTGGACCGGCTGATCGAGGCCGGATACATCCACGAGTCAGGCGTCGCCTCGTCGGGCGGCGGGCGTCCACCGTCCGTCCTGGACATCGACTCGGCCAACCGCCTGGTCATGGTCGCCGACCTGGGCGCGGCGCACGCGCGCGTCGCGCTCACCGACCTGGCGGCCAGGACGCTGGGCGAGGAGTCCGTCGAGATGCGCATCGACCTCGGGCCGGACCTGGTGCTCAACTGGGTGGTCGAGGGGTTCCAGCGCCTGCTCGACCGGGCCGGGCGGTCGGCGGACGACGTGTGCGGCATCGGCATCGACCTGCCTGGCTCCGTCGACCACAAGACGGGCCGGGTGCTGAGGTCCTTCCTCATGCCCGGCTGGGACGACCACCCGATCAGGGAGGTCGTCCGCGACTCCTTCGACGTGCCGATCCTGGTCGAGAACGACGCCAAGGCGATGGCGCTGGGCGAGTGGTGGTGGCACTGGCGCGACTGCCCGTCGCTCCTGCTGATCAAGGTCTCGACGGGCATCGGCGCGGGCATCGTGCTCGACGGCCGCATCTACCGGGGCGTGGAGGAGGCGGCGGGCAACATCGGTCATGTACGGCTGCGCGAGACCGACGACCGCGTCTGCACCTGCGGTTCGCGCGGCTGCGTCGCCTCGATGGCCAGCGGGCACGCGCTGGCCGCCGACCTGGGCCAGGCGTCGAGCCGCGACGTGGTGCGGCTGGTGCAGGCGGGCGATCCCACGGCGATCGCGCTCACGCAGGAGGCCGGCCGTACCCTCGGGGTGGTCCTGGCGACGGCGGTCAGCCTGCTCAACCCTGGGGTGCTGGTGCTGGCCGGGGACATGGCGGACACGGGCGAGCACTATCTGACCGGGATCAGGGAGATCGTCTACCGGCGCAGCCTGCCGTACACCACCAGGAATCTGGACATCGTCACCACCGGGCTGGGCGACCGGGCCGGGATCGTGGGGACGGCCGTCATGGTGATGGAGCACGTGTTGTCGCCAGAAGAGGTCGATCTCGCGCTAAACCACGGCTAGCGCCTTACGGAGCACGCCGGGGGCCTCGACGAGGGACGGTCCGTACCAGGTCAGGTAGCGGCCGCTGACGAGCGCCGACCTGATGCCGGGGAAGCTCTCCGGGCCGTCGTCGGGGGTGAAGGCGTACGGCTCGTCGGGCAGGACGACCAGGTCGGGGCGCTTTCCCGTCAGCTCGTCGAGCGGGATCTTGGGGTAGCGCTCCGGGTGGTCGTCGTAGAGGTTGTCGACGCCGAGCCTGCGCAGGACGTCGCCGGTGAAGGTGTCGCGGCCGACCACCATCCAGGGGCGGCGCCAGATGGGGATGATCGCCTTCAGTCTGGTCGCGGGCTCGGGCAGTCGCCAGGCCCGCTCGGCCGCGTCCAGCCAGGCGGGTGCCTGGGTACGGCAGGCGTCCTCGAACATGGCGCGCAGCTCGGCGAAGGCCTCGTCGACGGTCCTGATCTTCGTCACCCAGACCTTGAGTCCCGCGTCCTTGAGTGCTTGGAGGTCGGGTTCGCGGTTCTCCTCCTCGTTGGCGAGGACCACGTCGGGTTCCAGGTCGATGATCTTCTCGAGGTCGGGGTTCTTCGTGCCTCGGATCCTGGTGACGTCGAGGTCGGCCGGGTGGGTGCACCAGTCGGTGGCGCCGACCAGCGCGCCGGTGGCCGCGACGGACTCCGTCAGGGAGGGAACCAGGGAGACGATCCTCATGTGCCCAATAGTTGCACACTGAAATTCTTTATGTGTACTGTCGTGAGCAATTGTTCAGCACTGAAGTATTTGGGGATACGTCATGATCGTCACCGGGAAGTATCGGATCGACCCCGTGCACAGCAGGATCGGGTTCGTGGCCAGGCACGCGATGGTCACCAAGGTGCGGGGGCACTTCACGTCCTACACGGCGGACCTGTACCTGGACGCGGAGCGGCCGTCGGAGTCCCGTGCGCGGGTGGTCATCCAGGCGGACAGCGTGCACACGGGCAACGACCAGCGCGACGGGCACCTGCGTACTGGGGACTTCCTGGAGGTGGACCGGTTTCCGGAGATCACCTTCGAGAGCACGTCTGTGGAGCGGGTGGACGAGGAGACCTTCCGGCTCACCGGCGATCTGACCATCAAGTCGGTGACCCGCCCTGTGACGCTGGACCTGGTCTTCAACGGCACAGCCATCGACGTGACGGGCGCTCAGCGGGCGGGGTTCGAGGGGAAGACGGTCATCAACCGCAGCGACTACGGCGTCACGTTCAACGCGGTGCTGGAGACGGGCGGGGTGATGGTCTCAGAAAAGATCACCCTCGAGTTCGACATCTCCGCCATCAAGGAGTAACCCCATCCAAGGGGCCGGGGTCCTTGAAGGCCCGGCGTCCTGGAAGAGCCGAAGGTCTCAAGGGGCCGGGGTCCTTGAAGGCCCGGGGTCCCGGAAGAGCCGAAGGTCTCAAGGGGCCGGGGTCCCGGGAGGGCCAAGGGACCAAGGGGTTGGCGGTCTTGGGGGTTGGGGTGAGGCCGCCCGGTTGTTGGGGCGGCCTCCGGGGGACCTACGCGAGGGCCTTGAGGGCGCTGTCGTAGTCGGGTTCCTGGGTGATCTCCGGGACCAGCTCGGTGTAGAGGACCTGGTTGTCCCCGTCCAGCACCACCACGGCGCGGGCGGCGAGACCGGCCAGCGGCCCCGACTCCATGAGCACGCCGTACTCGGTCAGGAACTCCCTGCCGCGCATCATCGACAGCGTCACCACCTGGTCCAGCCCCTCCGCCCCGCAGAAGCGGTTCTGCGCGAACGGCAGGTCGGCCGAGACGCACACGACGACCGTGTCCGCGTACTCCCCCGCGACCTGGTTGAAGTGCCGCACCGAAGCCGCACAGACCCCGGTGTCGACGCTCGGGAAGATGTTGAGGACCTTCTTCTTGGACCCGAAGTCGGCCAGCGAGACCTCCGCGAGATCCTTGCCGATCAGCGTGAAGTCCGGAGCCTTCTCGCCGACCTGCGGGAACGTGCCGGACACGGTGATCGGGTTGCCCTTGAAAGTGACGTCGGACATGTAGTTGCCTCCTGAAAGCGTCATCGACCTGCGATCGTATCTTCAGGGCTGCACCCGCCTGCGCAGGTGGTAGGCCAGTGCGGCCGCGGCGAGCGCCCCGCCCCACACCGGCCAGAACGTCTCGGGCAGCCACGCGCCCCACTCCTCCATCAGCCACTCCCCCGACAGGGCCTTGCGCAGGTAGGTGAACCCGGCCTCCGCGATGATGATCGCCACCAGCGTGGCGGGGACGACGGCGAGCTTCGGCGGCACCCGCCGCCCGCGCAGGAACGGGATCCACCGGGGGAACACCTCGCCCCAGCGCTGGATGAGCCCCAGCGTCAGCAGCCCGCCCAGCGCGCCGAAGGTCGCCAGGTACGCCCCGGCCAGCCAGATCCCCGGCGCGTCCTTGGCGCCCTCGACCAGGAACTCCCTGTCGACCCCCAGCGGGATCCCCAGCGCCCACGCCCACCGCGTCGAGCAGTAGATGAGCGGTACGGTGACCGCCACGTACACCGCCCACCGCCCCCACCGCGCGGCGCTCTCCGGCGAGGTCCATCCCGTACGGCGGGGCCGCCAGGCCGCGGCGATCAGCAGCACGCCGCCGAGGACGCAGAGCAGCTGGTTGACCACCTCCCAGGGCCAGGCGTCGGCGAGGCTGACGTCGGCGTCTGGCCAGCCGGTGAGTGGTTTGACGGCGAGCAGGGGCGAGTAGGCCAGGCCCATCATGAGCCGGGAGTCGGGGATCACGAGGATGAGGGTGGCGGCGAGAGGATAGAGGAACCAGCGGGCGCTCGTCAGGACAGCCACGGCCGCCGCGGCCCCGAGCCCGGCGATCCACCACCCGGCGACCTCGGGGGTGGCGGTGGCGAGGATGGAGAGGGCGCGGTCGGGGTCGGGGTCGGTGGCTCCCCAGGGGAATCGGGGTGCGCCGAGCGCCCATGCCAGGCCGAGTGATCCGTAAGCCAGCGACCAGATCGTGGCCGCGACTGCCTTTCTGTTCATGGCTCAAGCCTTGTGTGTGGAGGGGTGGCGGCCCAGATGCCGTTCGGCGCATTCCGGGCGAGGCGACCCCTGCCATTCGGCACGGGTCGGCCTTCTCGGGACGGGCCCACCCTCCTCGGACGGGCAACCCTCGGTTGGGAGTCACCGTCTCAGGTGGTTGCGCTCCTTTAGAGGCGGATCGGGCTTGGGCCCTCCTCGGGACGGGCCCACCCTCCTCGGACGGGCAACCCCCGCAGGGGAGTCGCCCTCTCGGGTGGTTGTGCTCCTTTTAGGGGCGTTGGGGTGGGCCTGGGTGGGTTGTGGGGGGCTGTACGGGTTAGCGTTTGGTGGCGTGAGAGGGCATACGACCTGGGTGGCCGGAGGGCTCGCGGCGGCGTCGCTGGTGGTCACCGTGGTGTGGGCGCTGCTCGGCACCCGGACCACCGGGGAGGCCGTCGCCGGGGTGTGGGGGCTGGGCGAGACGCTGGTGCTGGCCGTGCTCGCCGGAATGGTGGCACGCTGGTCGGCGCCGCGGCGGGCGGCCCTGGTGCTGGCGGTGACCGGTGTCGCCTGTGCGGCCATGGTGTTCCGGTTCTTCCAGCCCGCCTCGCCCCTGGAGGCGGTCGGGGTGGCCGCGTTCTGGACCGCGCCCGCAGCCGTGGCCGCCGGGCTCGGGCTCTACCTGCGCTCCCAGGACACCCGGCGCGTCACCGCCCTCGCCGAGCACCGGCTGCGCGTGGCGCGCGACCTGCACGACTTCGTGGCCCACGACGTGAGCGAGATGATCGCCCAGGCCCAGGCGGCGCAAATAGCCTTCGACCCCACGATGCTGGTGCGCATCGAGCAGGCGGGCCAGCGCGCCATGGACTCCATGGACCGGATGGTCGGCATGCTGCACGGCCCGGAGACGTCCACCGCGCCCGCCCCGGGGATCGACGACATCCCGGCGCTGGCCGCCCGCTTCTCCCCGCCGGTCGAGGTCGACATCGCGGTGGGCGCGGTCAGGCGTGAGGCGTCCGCCCTGGCGTACAGGATCGTGGTCGAGGCGCTCACCAACGTCCGCAGGCACGCGCCCGAGGCGACCTGGGTACGGATCTCCGTACGCGAAGGACTGCTGGTCAGCGTGGTGAACGACGGGGTGCGCGAGCGCCCGGTGAGCGGGCGCGGCGGGTACGGCCTGCCCGGCCTGACCGAGCAGGCGAAGCTGCTCGGCGGCGCCCTGGAAGCGTCCGCGCGCGGCGGCGAATGGCACCTGGAAGCGAGGATTCCTTGATCCGCATCATGATCGCCGACGATCAGGAGGGCATCAGGAGCGCCTTCCGCATGATCCTCGACGCCCAGCCCGACATGACGGTCGTCGGCGAGGCGGCCGACGGGCTGGCGGCCATCGCGACCGCCAGGCGGCTGGAGCCGGACGTCGTGCTCGCCGACATCCGCATGCCCGGCGCCGACGGGCTGGAGGTCACCAGGGCGCTGGCCGCGTCGATGAAGGTGGTGATCGTCACCACGTTCGGGCTCGACGAGTACCTGCACACCGCTTTGCGCGACGGCGCGAGCGGTTTCCTGCTCAAGCGCTCGTCACCCGCGTTGCTGGTCGAGGCGGTGCGCGCGGCCGTTGAGGGCGACACGCTGATCAGCCCCCAGCTCACCGTGCACCTGCTCAGCCAGGCCGCCCCGCGCCAGGTCCGCAAGGACAACCCGCTGACGGGCAGGGAGACGGAGGTCGCCAGACTGGTGGCCCGAGGCAGGACCAACGAGGAGATCGCCACCGAGCTGTTCCTGTCGCCAGGCACGGTCAAGAACCACCTCGCGACCATCCAGCGCAAGCTTGGCGCCCGCAACCGCGTGGGCGTCGCCACCTGGGCCTGGGACCTGGGTTGACACCACTAACGAAGAGGAAGCACTCCCCCTTTGAACACCATTGCCACACTGACCCACCCCTACCCCCTGATCCGCGGCGGCGGGCTCTTCCTGATCTGCGTCGGGCTGGGCTTCCTGCTGAGCTGGCTGGTGCCGCGCTACTGGCTGCAGTTCATGATCGGCGGCGGCGTCGCCGGGCTGATCGCGAGCGGGCTCAGCGCGCTGCTGCCCAAGATCGGCCACATCTCGTGGGTGCACATCGCCGGTCTGGTCGGATCGCTGGTGCTGGAGATGGGGTTGATCTACCTGGTGATCTCACGGCTGAAGGACGCCGACCAGCGAACGATCACGTTGTGGATCCTGTTCGTGGTCGGCCTGCACTTCGTCCCGATGGGGATCGCACACGGCCCGATGATCACCATCCTGGGCGTGGTGACCGCGATCAACGCGGGGGTGGGGCTGTGGCTGGCCAGAGGGGCCTCGCTGCGCGCGCTCGGCATCGTCGACGCACTGCTCAAGCTCGGCTTCGGCCTGGTGATGCTGCTCGCCTACCCCACCCTCACGTTCACGTAGTCACCCCAGAACCACAACCCAAGAGACCCATAGGTCGGGTCAGACGTTGCGCCGGTACTGACCGCCCGCCTCGAAGAGTGCCTCGGTGATCTGGCCGAGCGAGCACACCCGCGCGGCCTCCATCAGCACCTCGAAGGCGTTCTCGTCCGTCATCGCCACCTCCCGCAGCCGCTTCAGGGCCGCGGGAGCGTCGGTGCGGTGGCGGGCCTGGAAGGCGTGGAGGCGGTCGAGCTGCGACTGCTTCTCCTCCTCCGTGCCGCGGGCCAGCTCCAGCGGCCCGTGCGCCACTTCACCGCGCGGGTTCCTGAAGGTGTTGACGCCGATGATCGGCAGCGACCCGTCGTGCTTGCGCGTCTCGTAGACCATCGACTCGTCCTGGATCTTGCCGCGCTGGTAGCCGGTCTCCATCGCGCCGAGCACGCCGCCACGGTCGGACAGCCGCTCGAACTCCTGCAGCACCGCCTCCTCCACCAGGTCGGTGAGCTCGTCGATGATGAACGAGCCCTGCAGCGGGTTCTCGTTGCGGGCCAGGCCCCACTCCCTGTTGATGATCAGCTGGATCGCCATGGCCCGCCGTACCGAGTCCGCTGACGGGGTCGTCACGGCCTCGTCGAACGCGTTGGTGTGGAGGCTGTTGCAGTTGTCGTAGATCGCGATGAGCGCCTGCAGGGTGGTGCGGATGTCGTTGAAGTCCATCTCCTGGGCGTGCAGCGACCTGCCGCTCGTCTGGATGTGGTACTTCAGCTTCTGGGCCCTCTCCGCCGCGCCGTACCGCTCGCGCATGGCCACCGCCCAGATGCGCCTGGCCACGCGCCCGAGCACCGAATACTCCGGGTCCATCCCGTTGGAGAAGAAGAACGAGAGGTTGGGCGCGAAGTCGTCGATGTCCATGCCGCGCCCGAGGTAGGCCTCGACGTAGGTGAACCCGTTGGCCAGCGTGAAGGCGAGCTGGCTGATCGGATTGGCCCCGGCCTCCGCGATGTGGTAGCCGGAGATCGACACCGAGTAGAAGTTGCGCACCTTCTGCCTGATGAACCACTCCTGGATGTCGGCCATCATCCGCAGCGAGAACTCGGTGGAGAAGATGCAGGTGTTCTGCCCCTGGTCCTCCTTGAGGATGTCGGCCTGTACGGTCCCCCGCACGGTCGCCAGCGTGCGCGCCCGCACCTCCGCCGCCTCCTGCTCGGACGGCTCCCGCCCGTGCTCGGCGCGGAAGCGCTCCATCGACTGGTCGATGGCGGCGTTGAGGAAGAACGCCAGGATCGTCGGCGCCGGCCCGTTGATCGTCATGGACACCGAGGTGTTGGGCGCCACGAGGTCGAAGCCGTCGTAGAGCACCTTCATGTCGTCGAGGGTGGCGATGGAGACGCCGCTCGTGCCGACCTTGCCGTAGATGTCGGGGCGCAGGTCGGGGTCGTTGCCGTACAACGTCACCGAGTCGAACGCCGTGGAGAGCCGCGTGGCGGGCTGCCCCTCGGACAGCAGCTTGAAGCGCCGGTTGGTGCGGAACGGGTCGCCCTCGCCGGCGAACATCCGGGTGGGGTCCTCGTCGTCGCGCTTGAACGGGAAGACGCCGGCCGTGAACGGGAACCTGCCGGGCAGGTTCTCCCTCCTGAGGAAGCCGAGCAGCTCGCCGTGGTCCTCGTAGCGCGGCAGGGCGACCCTGGGGATGCGGTTGCCCGACAGGGTCTCGCGCCAGAGCGGGGTGTGGATCTCCCTGTCGCGTACCTTCACCACCAGCTCGTCGGCGGTGTACTGCTCCTTCAAGGCGGGCCACTCGTCCAGCAGCGCCCGGCTCTCGGCGCTGAGCTCGGTCTTCTTCAGGAGCTCGGCGATCTCGTCGCTCGCCGTACTGAGAAGCGCCTGGACGGCGGTGAGCTGCTGGCGGCGGCGGGCGAGCTCGGCCTGGAGCCTGGTCTCCTCGTGGTAGTCGCGCACGGTCTCGGCGATGTCGGCCAGGTAGCGGACCCTGGACGGCGGGACGATCGCCGCGGCGGCCTTGGAGGTGCGCCCCTCGACCTGCTGAAGGTGCTGCGGACCCTCGGGCAGGCCCTTGGCCAGCAGGAGACCGCGCAGCTCGTGGTAGAGCGCGGTGACGCCCGCGTCGTTGTAGCGGGAGGCGATGGTGCCGAAGACCGGCATGTCCTCAGGCTTGACGCCGAAGGCGGCCCGGTTGCGCACCATCTGGCGGCGCACGTCCCTCAGCGCGTCCTCGGCACCGCGCCGCTCGTACTTGTTGATCACCACGGCCTCGGCGAAGTCCAGCATGTCGATCTTCTCGAGCTGCGAGGCGGCGCCGAACTCGGGGGTCATCACGTAGATCGGCACGTCCACGTGGTCGACGATGCCCGCGTCGCCCTGGCCGATGCCGGGCGTCTCCACGATCACCAGGTCGTACCCGGCGGCCCGGCAGGCGGCGATCACGTCGTCGAGGCCGTTGGGCACCTCGTTGGGCGCGCCGCGGGTGGCGAGCGAGCGGAAGTAGGTCTGGCCGCCCAGGCTGTTCATGCGGATGCGGTCGCCGAGCAGCGCGCCGCCGCCCTTGCGCCGGGTGGGGTCGATGGCCAGGACGGCGATGCGCAGCTTGTCGTCGTTGTCCAGGCGGAAGCGGCGGACCAGCTCGTCGGTGAGCGATGACTTGCCCGACCCGCCGGTGCCGGTGATGCCCAGCACGGGTGCGCTCTTGCCGGTGCGCAGGCCGTCGAGGAGCGACTGCGGGGCCCTGCCGGACTCGATGAGCGTGATGGCGCGGGCCAGCGCGTGCTGGTCACCGGCGACCACGTCCTCGGGCTGCGGCGGGTCGCCCAGCTCGACGTCGCACTCGGCGATGAGCTCGTTGATCATGCCGGGCAGGCCGAGGCGCTGGCCGTCCTCCGGGGAGAAGATCCTGGTGACGCCATGCGCGTGCAGCCTGGCGATCTCCTCGGCGACGATCACGCCACCGCCGCCGCCGTACACCTTGACGTGGCCGGCGCCGCGCTCGCGCAGCAGGTCGACGAGGTAGGAGAAGAACTCGACGTGACCGCCCTGGTAGGAGCTGATCGCGATGCCCTGGACGTCTTCCTGGATGGCCGCCGTGACGATCTCGTCGACCGAGCGGTTGTGGCCGAGGTGGATGACCTCGGCGCCCTGGCTCTGAAGGATGCGCCGCATGATGTTGATGGCGGCGTCGTGGCCGTCGAACAGTGCCGCCGCGGTCACGAAGCGTACGGGATGGACCGGAACGTGCACGCCAGATCACTCCTTCGTGAGGTGCCCTCACTCACGAAGATACTAGGACGTCCTACTATTTGGATACTTGGACGTCCTACTATTTCCCCAGAGGTGCAGTGTCCCTCCTCACAGGCCGGGGCTTCGTCTCGTACGGCTTGCGCCGCGTGTTCGTCTGGTGCACACGCACAACTTCGGCGGGGGCGTGTTGCGCGGGTTTCCGCGCCACCGCAGGGGCGGGCTTTCCGGTGGCGGGCTGGGGCTTGGCCTTGGCGGGCGGCTTGGGTTCTGCGGCGGTCGGGCGCTTGGTGGCGGCCGAGGGCTGGGCGGCCGTCGGAGGCTTGGGCTTGGCTGCCTGCGGTGTGGCCGGGGCCGGAGTGAGCCACTTGAGGACCCCGCGGCGGTGCCGCCCCGCCCGGGTCCCGGCGAAGCGGAACGACACCACGATCGTCGTGATCACCATCAGCGCCAGCAACGCCTGCGGCGTCCCCAGCAGGTCGAACGGCGACCCCCCGCGCTCCCCCACCACCGTGAAGGTCTGCAGGGGCGCGTCGTCCACCAGGACCGGCGCGGAGGGCTGCACGTCGCGCAAGGCCTTGATCTTGCGCGGCAGCCCGTACCCGACCACCTTCTCCGTGTCACGAAATTTCCGCTTCAACCACACGCGGTCGACGTTCGCCTCGATGGTGTGGATCTTCCCGCCCTCGACCCGCTCGACGATCCCCACGTGGTCGATGCCCTTGTACGACTTCCCACCGCTCCAGTCGTAGAACACCAGCGCCCCGGGCTCAGGCACCGACGACCACGCGCCCTGCTTGATGAACCAGGACGCGTGCGAGGGGGTCCATGCGAACTGCCCGACATAGTCAGCGATCCCGGCCTTCTGTGCGGCCCAGGCGATGAACATGTCGCACCATGGCGCGTTCCGATACTGGGGATCCTGTGAACGATCCGCGTACCACTCGCCGAACTTCGTGTACTGGCCGCTCTTCTCCCGGTAGCCGAGCTCAGAGCGCACCGTCTGTAGCAGATCTTCAGCGATCGGGTCCAGGACGACTCCTCCCCAGAGGACCGGCGCAGCTAACGATGGACTGTAGTAGCCACACCGCGACCGCGCGCCGCTCATCGAGAAGTTGTCTAGCTATGTGGAGAAATATCGCCCCTGTGACAGGTGGGACTCGCTACTATTTTGGATAGTTATGCGCCCGCCCCCACGCGGTAGACCTGCGAGTCGCCCTCCCCCGGCGCCACGACGTCCGCCACGATCACCGTCACGTTGTCCGGAGACCCGCCCTGATTGGCCAGATCGATGAGTCGCTGGACGGCCGCCTCAGGCTCTGTCACCGTGGTCAGCACCTCGTGCAGGACCTCCGGCCCGAGCACGGTGGTCAGCCCGTCAGAGCAGAGGAGGTAACGGTCGCCTTGTTCCGCCTCGCGCAACGCCATGTCGGGCTCGGCTCTGCCCTCGCTGCCCAGCACGCGCAACACCATCGACCGGCGCGGATGCACCGCGGCCTGGTCCTCGGTGATGCGGCCTTCGTCCACCATCGACTGGACCAGTGTGTGATCCTTGGTCATCTGGTAGAGCGCGCCGTCGCGAAGCAGGTAGCCGCGGGAGTCACCAAGATGGGCAAGCGCGAATCGGGAACCGTCCCAGACCATCGCGGTCACGGTCGTGCCCATCCCCCTGCGCGAGGGGTCGATGTCGGCCAGCTCGACCAGCCGCCTGGCCGCCTCGTGCACGGCCCCTTCAAGCGCGGCCTCCAGATCGGCGCCCGCTTCTGGAAGCTTGGCATCCAGCTCGCGCAGCACGGCGATCGCCGCGGAGCTCGCGAGCTCACCGGCCGCGTGACCGCCCATCCCGTCCGCCACCGCTTGCAGGCGCACGCTCGCGTAGCCCGCGTCCTCATTCTGCTCCCTGCGGCGGCCCACATCTGACCCGGCGGCATAGCGGATGTTGTGCTTCATACCTAGCAGTAAATCATTGGTTGAAAGACTTCACAAGCAGATGCGCTGAAGACTGTTGTGAACTACTGTGGCTCTCATGAGCCATGACCCGACCGTCACCGCCGGGGACATCGCCCGGCTCGCCGGGGTCGGGCGGGCGGCGGTGAGCAACTGGCGGCGACGCCACGACGACTTCCCCGTGCCCATCGATGGAACGGCCAACCAGCCGCAGTTCTCACTGCGCCAGGTCGAGGCGTGGTTGCGGCGCTATGGGAAGTCCTACCAGGTCTCGCTGGCCGATCGGGTGTGGCAACGCCTGAAAGCAGCGGGAGATTTGCGCCTGGGCGAGCTCGTGGCCGACGCGGGCGCCCTGCTCACCGGCGGAGAGAGCGCTCTCGAACCCGAGCTGGCCGTGCTGGTCGAGGAACTGGCCGAGCAGCTCGGCCCGCTGGCCGCCTACGAGTTCCTCGTCGAGCGCTACCTGGAGGCCCACTCGCGGCAGCTCTCCGTCACCCGCGACGAGGTCGCCGAGCTGATGGTACGGCTGGCGGGCGCGGCAGGTCAGACCGTGTTCGACCCCGCGTGCGGCGTCGGCACCCTCCTCCTGGCGCCCAAGGCCGGCAGGGTCTTCGGCCAAGACCTCAGCACCACCTCCGCCTGCATCGCCGCGGCCAGGCTGCGGCTGCGCGGCGTCGAGGCGGAGATCGCCGCGGGCGACTCCATGCGCCACGACGGCTTCGCCGACGAGCGGGCCGACGCGGTCGTCTGCGATCCGCCGTTCAACGAGCGGGCCTGGGGCTTCGAGGAGCTCACCGGCGACCCGCGCTGGGAGTACGGCCTGCCGCCGCGCGGCGAGCCCGAGCTGGCCTGGGTGCAGCACTGCCTCACCCACGTGAAGCCGGGCGGCCTGGTCGCCATCCTCATGCCGGCGGCCGCCGCGAGCCGCAGGTCCGGCCGCAGGATCAGGGCCAACCTGCTGCGCAACGGCGCGTTGCGCGCGGTCATCACGCTGCAGGGCTCCGACCTGTGGCTGCTGCGCAGGCCCAGGACGGGCGACCGGCACCCGTCCGAGGTGCTGATCATGGAGGCCGACGTCAAGGACGTCGAGCCCGCGTGGGAGGCCTACCTCGCCAACCGCTCCGACAACGGCGTGCGCATCATCGACCTGCTGGTGGAGGACGTCGACGTCAGCCCGGCCAGGCACCGCCGCCCCGACGGGGACAACCTGGGCAGGGCGTTCGTCGAGACGCGCGAGCGGTTCCTGGCCGCGGTAGCCGTACCGCCCGACCTGAAGGTGCTCGACCAGCCGCTCGACCAGCCGATGACCACGGTCGGCGACCTGGTGAAGGCGGGGCTGGTGACGATCCTTCAGGCCCCGGCCAAGATGCGGGTGAGCGGCGGCGACCTGCCCGTGCTGACCGCCGACGACCTGGCCTCGGGCACCGGGGCCACGGGCAGCACCGAGGCGGAGTCAGGCCTGGTCCTGCTGGAGGCGGGCGACGTGGTGGCGTCCTTCTCCAGCGTGCGGGTGATGGCCGAGAGCGGCGCCGTGCTCGGCCCCTACCTGACCGCCTACCGGGTCGACCGGTCGAGCCTCGACCCCGACTTCCTCGCCGGATACCTGCGGGCCGCCGGCGGGCGGGCAACCTCGGGCTCCAGCAGGTTCGACGCGCGGCGCACCCGCCTGCCGCGACTCCCCCTCCCGGCCCAGCGCGCGTACGGCGAGGCCTTCCGCCGCCTCGTCGCCCTGGAAGACGCCCTGCGCGAGACGAACGCCCTCGGCCAGCAGCTGATC
The DNA here is from genome assembly GCF_044457355.1 of Nonomuraea sp. NPDC050556. Lineage (NCBI taxonomy): Bacteria > Bacillati > Actinomycetota > Actinomycetes > Streptosporangiales > Streptosporangiaceae > Nonomuraea > Nonomuraea sp. NPDC050556. The sequence goes on from NZ_JBITGU010000002.1 coordinate 624,836, forward strand.
AGGCTCGGCCTCGACGGCTTGATCGGCGGCCGCCTGCACCCGCCCGCCTGACGGTGTAGTTTTTGCGGAGTAGGCGGGGAGAGGGGCTAAATGGTCATCGGCGACCGCTATGAGCTCGAAGACCTCCCTCTGGGCCAGGGCGGCATGGGAGCGGTCTACGCCGGGCACGACCGCCACCTGGACCGCCGCGTGGCGGTGAAGCTCCTGCGGCTGCCCAGCGGCCCGGACGAGGAGCTGGAGCGCCGGTTCATCCGCGAGGCGCGCATCCTGGCCAGGCTCGAACACCCCGGCGCCCCGGTGCTCTACGACTTCGGCACCCACGAGCAGCGGCTCTTCCAGGTGATGCAGTTCATCGAGGGCGTGACGGTGGCCGACCTGGTCGGCGAGCACGGCCCGCTGCCGGTCTCCTGGGCTGCCGCGATCGCCGCGCAGGCGTGCGCCGTCCTGTCGGCCGCGCACGCGCTGTCGATCTGCCACCGCGACCTCAAGCCGACCAACCTCATGCTCTGCCCGGACGGCAGCGTGAAGGTGCTCGACTTCGGCCTCGCCATGCTGCGCGAATCCGACCTGACGCAGTTCACCAGGATCGGCCAGATCCTCGGCACGCCCGCCTACATGGCCCCCGAGCAGATCCAGCGCGGGGTCGCCGACGCCCGCAGCGACCTGTACGCCCTGGGCTGCGTGCTGCACGAGATGCTGACCGGGCGCCAGCTCTTCACCGGCCCCACCGACTACGTCGTCTTCGAGCAGCAGGTCAAGGAGCGCCCACCGGCCATCCCCGGGCTGCCGCCGAAGCTCGGCAGGCTCCTGGGCGAGCTGCTGGAGAAGCAGCCGGAGGACCGCCCGGACAGCGCGGAAGCCCTGTATGACCGCCTCCAGTCCTTCGCCGTGGATCTCCCCCTCCTGCCGGGCTTCCTGACCGAGAAGAGCTCACCGGGCCGGATGTACGCCAGAGTCCTCGGGCGAGTTCTCGCCTGAGAGAGCGTTCTCTTTCGTTATCTAACCATCATTGACGGGTGCCCGTGGCGCTGCCGTATGGTCCGAGAGAGCGCTCTCTCATCCCCCAACGTCACCTTAGGAGGGCTCCATGCGTCTCATGGCCCCCGTTCTCACGGCATCACTGCTGGTCCTCGGCGTAGCGGCCTGCGGGAGCGGTTCCACAGGCACCACAGCGGCTCCCAAGCCGGCGGAGAAGGTCACCCTCACCATCGGGCTCTTCGGCGACTTCGGCTTCAAGCCGCTCTACGACGAGTACAAGAAGACGCACCCCAACGTCGAGATCGTGGAGCGCGTCACCCAGTTCAACGACCACCACAACAACCTCATCAAGCGGTTGGCCACCAACGCGGGGGCGGCCGACATCGAGGCGGTCGAGGTGGGCTACATCTCCACGTTCACGGCGCAGCCGCAGAAGTTCCACAACCTCAAGGACTACGGCCTCGACAAGCGCCAGGGCGACTACCTGGACTGGAAGTGGCAGCAGGGCCTGGGCAAGGACGGGCAGTCGGTGCTCGGCCTCGGCACCGACGTCGGCGGCCTGGCCATGTGCTACCGCAAGGACATCTTCAAGAAGGCGGGGCTGCCCGACGACCGCGCGGCGGTGGGCGCGCTCTGGCCGACGTGGGAGCAGTACATCGAGACGGGCAAGAAGTTCGCCGCCGCCAACGTCGCGGGCAGCAAGTTCGTCGACAGCCCCGGCGAGATCTTCCGCGCGATGGTGAACCAGGCGCCCACCGGCCTCTACGACGCGCAGGACCAGATCATCGTGGGCACCAACCCCGACGTGAAGAAGGCCTGGGACCTGTCCAACCAGATCACCCAGAACGGCCTGTCGGCCAAGCTCGCCGCCTTCTCCCCGCCGTGGAACACCGGCTTCGCCAAGGGCTCGTTCGCCACGATCATCTGCCCGGCGTGGATGACCGGGTTCATCCAGGAGCAGGCCAAGGACGCCACCGGCAAGTGGGACATCGCCACCGTCCCCGGCGGTTCAGGCAACAGCGGCGGTTCCCACCTGATGCTTCCCCAGCAGGGCAAGCACCCCAAGGAGGCGGCCGAGCTGATCGACTTCCTCACCTCCAAGGAGAACCAGGCCAAGGTCTTCAAGGAGGAGGGCACCTTCCCCTCGATCCCGGCGCTCTACGACGACCCGTCGATCCAGAGCTTCACCAAGCCGTTCTTCGGCGACGCCCCGATCGGCAAGATCTACTCCGAGGCCGCCAAGGCGCTCAAGCCGCAGCACCTGGGCCCGAAGGAGGCCGACGTGCGCGTGGCCATCGGCAACGGCCTGGGCCGCGTCGAGCAGGGCAAGCAGACCCCTGATGAGGCCTGGACGCAGGTCCTCGCGGACGTCGCGAAGATCAAGTAGCGGCATGGCGGACACCCTTGCGGCCCCGCGGCGGCACCGCGGGGCCCACCCCCTGCGCAGGTTCACGCACACGCTCGACGTGAAGGCCTCGCCGTACGCCTATGTCGCCCCGTTCTTCCTGCTGTTCTGCGCCTTCGGGCTGTTCCCGCTGGCGTACACGGCGTGGGTGAGCCTGCACGACTGGACGCTGCTGTCCGACGTGCACACCTTCGTCGGGCTGGACAACTTCGGCACGCTCTTCGGCGACGCCTACTTCTGGAACGCCACGTTCAACACGCTGTCGATCGGCGTGCTGTCCACGGCGCCGCAGCTCGTGCTGGCGATCTGGCTGGCGCACCTGCTCAACCGGCCGCTGCGCTGGCAGACGTTCTTCCGCGTCGCCATCCTCGTGCCCAACGTGACCAGCGTCGTCGCCGTGGTGGTGATCTTCAGCCAGCTCTTCGGCCGCGACTTCGGCCTGATCAACTGGGTCCTGTCGTGGTTCGGCGGTGAAGGCGCGGGCCAGATCGACTGGGCGGCGGGCACGGCCACCTCGCACATCGCCATCTCCACGATGGTCATGTGGCGCTGGACCGGCTACAACGCGCTGATCTTCCTGGCCGCCATGCAGGCGGTGCCGCGCGAGCTGTACGAGGCGGCCACGCTGGACGGCGCGCGCAACCTCACCCAGCTCCGCAGGATCACGCTGCCGATGATCCGCCCGACGATCATCTTCGTCGTCATCGTGTCCACGATCGGCGCGATGCAGATCATCGCCGAGCCCCTGCTGTTCGGCGCGAGCAGCGGCGCCGGCGGAGGAGCGGCGACCGGCGGGCCCGACCGGCAGTTCCAGACGCTGGCGCTGTTCATCTACGAGAAGGGCTTCACCGAGTTCGACTTCGGCTACGCCTCGGCCGCCTCGTGGATCATGTTCCTGATCGTCGTGGTCGTCGCCGGGGTCAACTACCTGCTCTCCAGAAGGATGAAGGGATGAGGCTCCGCTACCTGACGCTCACCGCGGTGGCGTTCTTCTCGATCTTCCCGCTCTACTACAGCGTGGTGGTGGCCTCACGGCACAACTCGGCGCTGGCCGAGGTGCCGCCGCCGCTGTTCCCCGGCGGGAACCTCCTGGCCAACGTGGCGCGCGTCTTCGACACCGTGCCGTTCGGCCTGGCGCTGCTCAACTCCTTCGTCGTCGCTGGAGCGATCGCGCTGGCGGTGATGTTCTTCTCCACGCTGGCCGGGTTCGCCTTCGCCAAGCTGGCGTTCAGGGGCAGGAACGCGATGCTGCTGATCACGGTGGCGACCATGATGGTCCCCGCCCAGCTCGGCATCATCCCGCTCTACCTGCTCATGGTGAAGATCGAGTGGACCGGCTCGATGTACGCGCTGGTGGTGCCCGCGCTGGTCAACGCGTTCGGCGTGTTCTTCATGACGCAGTATCTGTCCAGGGCGCTGCCCACGGAGCTGCTGGAGGCCGGGCGCGTCGACGGCTGCACGACGTGGGGGCTCTTCTGGCACGTGGTGGTCCCCGTCGCGCGCCCGGCCACCGCGGTGCTGGGCATGCTCACGTTCATGTCGGCCTGGAACGACTACTTCTGGCCGCTGGTCGTCCTGACCCCGGAGAACCCGACGGTCCAGGTGGCGCTGTCGACGCTGGCCAGCGGATACGTCAACGACTACGTCCTCGGGCTGGCCGGGACCGCGGTGGGGACCCTGCCGCTGATCCTGGTGTTCGCCCTGCTCGGCAAGCAGATCATCGGAGGAATCATGCAAGGAGCTGTCAAGGGATGACGATGACGACCATGGAGACTCGGGGGACCGTGGTCTTCCCGGAGGGCTTCGTCTGGGGCGCGGCCACCGCCGCCTACCAGATCGAGGGAGCGGTCAGGGAGGACGGCCGCGGGACGTCCATCTGGGACACCTTCTCCGCCACTCCCGGCAAAGTAGCCAACGGCGACACCGGCGAAATCGCCTGCGATCACTACCATCGCTACCGTGACGATGTCGCGCTTATGCGCGAGCTCGGTCTGCGCGCTTACCGGTTCTCTGTCGCGTGGCCCAGGATCCAGCCCGATGGCAGTGGTCCGATTAATCCAGCGGGGCTCTCCTTTTACGACAAACTCGTAGACGAGCTCCTAAATGCCGAAATTTCACCGTACGTCACGTTGTACCACTGGGACCTCCCCCAGGCGCTCGAGGATCGCGGCGGCTGGACCGACCGGGACACCGCCTACCGCTTCGCCGACTACGCGCGAGCCGTACACGACAGGCTCGGGGACCGGGTCGAGCACTGGACCACGCTCAACGAGCCCTGGATCAGCGCCTACCTCGGCTACGGCAACGGCGTGCACGCGCCGGGGCGCAAGGATCCGGCCGAGGCCGTGCGCGCCGCGCACCACCTGCTGCTCGGCCACGGCCTGGCGACCAGGGCGCTGCGCGAGGCCGGCGCGCAGGAGATCATGCTGGTGGTCAGCGCGGCCCCCGTGCTGACGCCCGCCCAGGTCAACGACCCGGACGCGGAGATCTCCGAGGCGGACGCCGAGGCGGTCGAGCGGGTGCACGCGCTGTCCAACGCGCACTTCCTCGACCCGGTGCTGCGCGGCGCCTACCCGTCGGCCGTCGCGCTGGGCGACCACGTGCTCGACGGCGACCTGGAGATCATCAGCGCCCCGATCGACCTGGTCGGGATCAACTACTACAACCCCTGCGTGGTGGAGGCCGACGCGGACGCCCCGGCCGACGCGGCCTGGCCGGGCGCGGCAGGCATCAGGTTCAGCCCAGCCGACGCGCCGACGACCGCGATGGGCTGGCCGATCGTGCCCAGCGGCCTGTCCAGGCTGCTCGTACGGCTGTCGCAGGACTATCCGCAGGTCGGCCTCATGGTCGCGGAGAACGGCGCGGCCTTCGAGGACACGGTGTCCGAGGACGGCCGCGTGCGCGACGCCGAGCGGGTGGCCTACCTCGACGCCCACCTGCGCGCGGCGCACCAGGCGCTGGCCGAGGGCGCCGACCTGCGCGGCTACCTGGTGTGGTCGCTGCTGGACAACTTCGAGTGGGCCTGGGGCTACCGCTGCAGGTTCGGCATCGTGCACGTCGACTTCGAGACGCAGGCGCGCACGGTGAAGGACAGCGGCCGCTGGTATAGCGACGCGATCAGCCACAACGGGTTCTAACTCCGGGAGCGCTCCCATAATCCACGCAACAAGGCCGTAACGTATTTTTCCCGTTATTGACATTGTTGCGTGCGACCACAAAATTTGGAGAGCGCTCTCAACCCTTGACCGGAGGAACTTGATGTCGCTCCTCTCCCGCCCTGCACGAGCTGGCCTCCTGGCAAGCACCGTGGGCGTCGCCATGATCATTACCGGCTGCGGATCCAGCAAGCCGGAGGCCACCAAGGCCACCGGCGGGGCCGTTTCTGCCGAGTGCCAGCCGTACGCGAAGTATGGCAAGCACGACGGCAAGAAGGTCACCATCTACTCGCCCATCCGGGACGCCGAGGCCGACCTGTTCCAGAAGAACTGGAAGACCTTCGAGCAGTGCACCGGCATGAAGATCACCTACGAGGGCACCGGCGAGTTCGAGGCGCAGATCCAGGTCCGCGTCGACGGCGGCAACCCGCCGGACCTCGCCTTCTTCCCGCAGCCCGGCCTGCTGGAGCGCTTCGCCAAGGCGGGCAAGCTCAAGGCGGCCGACGCCGAGGTCACCAAGCTGACCGACGAGGGCTGGTCGGCGGACTGGAAGAAGTACGGCACGGTCGACGGCACCTTCTACGCCGCCCCGCTGGGCGCCAGCGTGAAGTCGTTCGTCTGGTACTCCCCCAAGATGTTCACCGAGAACGGCTGGAAGGCCCCCACGACCTGGGCCGAGCTCATGACGCTCACCGACACGATCGCCGCCAAGGGCATCAAGCCGTGGTGCGCGGGCATCGAGTCCGGTGACGCCACCGGCTGGCCGGCGACCGACTGGATCGAGGACGTCATCCTGCGCGACCTCGGCCCCGACGGCTACGACCAGTGGGTGACGCACAAGATGCCGTTCAACGACCCCAAGGTCGTGGCGGCCGTCGACAAGGTCGGCGCGATCCTGAAGAACGAGAAGTACGTCAACGGCGGCTACGGCCCGGTCAAGTCGATCGCCAGCACCGCCTTCCAGGAGGGCGGCGTGCCGATTACCACCGGCAAGTGCGCCCTGCACCGCCAGGCCTCCTTCTACGCCAACTTCTGGCCCGAGGGCACCAAGGTGGCAGAGGACGGCGACGTCTTCGCCTTCTACCTGCCCGGCAACGACACCAGCAGCAAGCCGGTGCTGGGCGCCGGCGAGTTCGTGGCGGCCTTCACCGACCGCCCCGAGGTCAAGGCCATGCAGCAGTACCTGGCCAGCGCCGACCACGCCAACGGCCGGATGAAGCTCGGCACCTACGTGAGTGCCAACAAGGGCGTCGACCTGGCCAACGCGCAGAACCCCATCGACAAGCTGTCGATGGAGATCCTCAAGGACCCGCAGACGGTCTTCCGCTTCGACGGCTCCGACCTCATGCCGGCCGCCGTGGGCGCGGGCACCTTCTGGAAGGGCATGACCAACTGGATCAACGGCAAGGACACCAAGTCGGTGCTCGACGGCATCGAGCAGTCCTGGCCCAAGTCCTGACCTGATCTGAAGGGGTACGGCTGTCGCCGCCTGGCGACAGCCGTACAGCTGTAAGGAGACCTTCATGGATCTGGACTTCGACTTCGCCGCAGAGCAGCCGAAACTCATCCAGCTCGGGCTCGGCGTGGTGGCCTTCCTGGCCTTCGTCGGGCTCATGCTGCTCGTGCTCGACCGGGCGCCGATGCGGCAGAAGGCCCGCCTGCACGCGGCCATCCTTCTGGCCCCCGCGGTGCTGCTGCTGAGCATCGGCCTGCTGGTCCCCGCCATCAGGACCACGCTGCTGTCGTTCATGAGCGGCGACAGCGCCACCTTCGTCGGGCTGGACAACTACGGCTGGATGTTCACCCAGCCGGAAGCGCTCCTGACCCTGCGCAACACCCTGGTCTGGGTGGTCCTGGTGCCGCTCCTGGTGACCTCGGTCGGCCTGCTGTACGCGGTCCTCGTGGACCGGACCAGGTTCGAGGCGATCGCCAAGTCGCTGGTGTTCCTGCCGATGGCGATCTCGTTCGTCGGCGCGGGCATCATCTGGAAGTTCGTCTACGCCTACCGGCAGAGCGGCGAGGACCAGATCGGCCTGCTGAACCAGCTCGTGGTCTGGCTGGGCGGCGAGCCGGTGCAGTGGCTGCAGGAGCCGCCGCTGAACACGGTCTTCCTCATCGTGGTGATGGTCTGGATCCAGGCCGGGTTCGCCACCGTCGTGCTGTCCGCGGCGATCAAGGGCATCCCGCAGGAGATCGTGGAGGCGGCCAGGCTCGACGGCGCCGGGCCGATGCAGATGTTCTTCAGGGTGACGCTGCCCGCGATCCGGCCCGCGGTGGTCGTGGTGCTGGTGACGCAGTCGATCGGCACGCTGAAGCTCTTCGACATCGTCAGGACGATGACCGGCGGCCAGTTCGACACCAGCGTCATCGCGGTGGAGATGTACAACAACGCCTTCCGCTACGGCGAGACCGGCAAGGGCGCCGCGCTGGCGGTGTTCCTGTTCGTGCTGGTCACGCCGATCATCATCTACCAGATCAGGAACCTGCGGAGGGCCCGATGAGCGCTGCCTCTCGTGTGCGCAAGACGCTCACCAGCCGGACGGCCTCGCTCGTCGCGGTCGTCATCGCCCTGCTGTGGACGACGCCGTCGTTCGGCCTGCTGCTGTCGTCCTTCCGCCCGGAGGACGACATCAAGTCGACCGGCTGGTGGACCTTCTTCGGCAATCCGCAGCTGACCTTGGAGAACTACCAGCAGGTGCTGTTCGGCACGTCGTCCTCCTCAGGACAGCTGGCCAGTTTCCTCGTCAACTCGATCGTGATCACGATCCCGTCGGTGCTGTTCCCGCTGGCCATCGCCTCGTTCGCCGCCTACGCGCTGGCCTGGCTGCCGTTCAAGGGGCGCGACTGGATCTACATCGGCATCTTCGCGCTGCAGGTCGTGCCGCTGCAGATGGCGCTCGTGCCGCTGCTGTCGTTCTTCTCGCAGGGCGTCGAGGTGTTCGGCCTGCAGGTGCTGCCCGCGTGGGAGCTCGGCGAGACCGGGAGGTTCGTCCAGGTCTGGGTGGCGCACACCTGCTTCGCGCTGCCGCTGGGCGTGTTCCTGCTGCACAACTTCATGTCCGAGCTGCCCGGCGAGCTCATGGAGGCGGCCCGCGTCGACGGCGCGACCCACGGGCAGATCATCCGCCGCGTGGTGTTGCCGCTGGTGGCGCCGGCGCTGGCGACGTTCGCGATCTTCCAGTTCCTGTGGGTGTGGAACGACCTGCTGGTCGGGCTGATCTTCGCGGGCGGCACCGCCGAGTCCGCTCCGATGACGGTACGGCTGGCGCAGATGGCCGGGACCAAGGGCAACGAGTGGCAGCGGCTGACGTCGGGCGCGTTCGTCTCTGTCATCATTCCTCTCGTGGTCTTCCTTTCGATGCAGCGCTACTTCGTCCGCGGACTCCTCGCAGGAAGCGTCAAGGGGTGAAGCGACCCACGCTGGAGGCCGTCGCGGCGCGGGCAGGGGTCTCGCGGGCGACGGTGTCGCGCGTGGTCAACGGGCAGACGACGGTCGCGCCGGAGATCAGGGACGCCGTCGTGCGGGCCATCGACGAGCTCGGCTACGTGCCCAACTCGGCGGCGCGCAGCCTGGTCACCCAGCGCACCGACTCGATCGCGCTGGTCGTGTCCGAGCCGCCGACCAGGGTCTTCTCCGAGGACCCGCTGTTCTCCACGGTCATCCGCTCGGCCAGCTACGAGCTGGAGGCGGCAGACAAGCAGGTCGTGCTCATGCTGGCGGGCACCGCCAAGAGCCACGCCAGGGTGGAGCGCTACATCGCCAGCGGGCACGTGGACGGCGTCATGCTCATCTCGATGCACGGCGCGGACCCGCTGCCCGCCGCCCTGGCCAGGCTCCGGGTGCCGGTCGTCTCGTACGGCAGGCCGGCCGTACCGGTCGAGATCCCGTTCGTCGACAACGACAACGTGGGCGGCGCCGAGCTCGCGGTCGGCCACCTCGTGCAGCTCGGGCGGCGCAGGATCGCCACGATCGCGGGGCCCCAGGACATGATCGGCGGGCAGGACCGGCTGGCCGGGTACCGCAACGTGCTGCGCGAGTCCGACCACCGCTCGATCGTGGCCGTCGGCGACTTCACCCGCGAGTCCGGCGCGATCGCGATGCGGCAGCTCCTGCGCGACGACCCACAGCTCGACGCGGTGTTCGTGGCCAACGACCTGATGGCCGTGGGCGCGCTGCAGGCGCTGCGGCAGGCGGGCCGCCGGGTGCCGGACGACGTGGCCGTGGTGGGCTTCGACGACATCGAGGCGGCGAAGTACACCGACCCGCCGCTGACCACCGTGCGGCATCCGATCTTCGAGCAGGCGGCGGCGATGGTGAAGCTGCTGCTCGGCCTCTTCGAGGACGGCCCGACCGACCCGGTGATCCTGCCGACCGAGCTGGTCATCCGCGAATCCGCCTGATTTCGCGGCAACACCTTCGCGCGGGAGCCCTGCGTTCGCCATGGCCAGGCTGCACGTCAGGGCGATCTGTGGGTGCTCAACCTGAGGGCGATATCGTGACATGTGATACGAGTGGCATTGCTGGGGGTTGTCAGGGCGTGGCGTGACGGTGTCGAGGTCGACGCCGGGTCGCCGAAGATGCGGCTGCTGCTCGCCGTCCTCGCGCTGGCCGAGGGCCGGGCGGTGAGCAAGGATCGGCTGATCGACCTGCTGTGGGACGACGAGCCGCCGCGCACCGCGCTCAACTCGCTGCGCACCTACGTCTCCCGCCTGCGCTCCGTACTCGGTGACCGTGCGATCATGTCGGCCGGTGACGGATACGCGCTGGGGTCTTTCGACAGCGATCTGGCCGAGTTCGAGGCACTGGTCGCCGACGGGCGGCCGGGGCAGGCGCTGAAGCTCTGGGCCGGGGAGGCGCTGTCCGGGCTGGAGGGCGCCTTCGCCGCCGGTCAGCGGGCCAGGCTGGAGGAGCTGCGGCTGGCCGCGCTGGAGCTGCGCGCCGAGCAGGACCTCGACGCCGGCAGGCACCAGGAGGTCGTCGCCGAGCTGAGCGCTCTCCACGCCGCGCACCCCCTGCGCGAGCAGCTCAGCCGCCTGCTCATGCTCGCCCTCTACCGCGCCGACCGCCAGGCCGAGGCGATCGCCGTCTACACCGGGACCAGGCAACTGCTCGACGACGAGCTCGGCGTGTCACCCGGCCAGGGTCTCGCGTCGCTCTACCAGCGGATCATCACCGGCGACCCCGGTCTTCTCCTGTCGGCCGCGCCGCGCGTCGCGCAGTTGCCCGCCGACATCGCTGACTTCACCGGGCGCGCCGAACTGATCGACTCGCTGGTCAGGCGGCTGGTCCCCGGCGAGGCGCTGGCCATCGTGGCGATCACCGGCCCCGGCGGGGTGGGGAAGACCTCGCTGGCCGTACGGGTCGGTCACCGGGTGCGTGACCGCTTCCCCGACGGTCAGCTCTACGCCGACCTGGACGCCGACGACGACGTCCTCGGGTCCTTCCTGCGGGCGCTCGGCGTGGCCCGCGTTCCGGACAGCGCCACCGAGCGGGCCGCGCTCTACCGGTCCGAGCTGGCCGACCGCAGGATGCTCGTGGTGCTCGACAACGCGGCGGACACCGCGCAGATCAGGCCGCTGCTGCCCGGCTCCCCCGGCTGCGCGGTGATCACCACCAGCCGGGCCAGGCCGCTGGGCCTCGCCGGGGCGCACGTGGTGGACCTGGACGAGCTGTCGCCCGACGAGGCTCTGGCGCTCTTCGTGGCGGTTTCCGGGCGTACGGGCTCGGCGGCCGCCGCCGAGGTGGTCGCGGCGTGCGGACACCTGCCGCTCGCCGTACGGATCGCCGCCTCCAGGCTGGCGGCGCGTCCGGCCTGGAGCGTCGAGGTGCTCCGCGACCGGCTGGCCGACCAGCGCCATCGCCTGGCCGAGCTCAGGGTGGGCGATCTCGACGTGTCGGCGACCTTCGCGCTGAGCTACGACCAGCTGGGTTACGTCCAGGCGCGGGCGTTCCGGCTGCTGGCCGCCGCCGACGCTCCCGACCTGTCCGTACGGCAGGCGGCGCTGGCGCTCGACGTGACGGAACGCGAGGCGGAGTTCCTCTGCGAAACGCTCGCCGACCTCAGCCTGCTGACCGTGACGGGCCCCGGCCGCTACGGCTACCACGACCTGGTCAGGGCGTTCGCGCTGGGAAAGCTGCAGGAGGAGGAGCGGTCCGAGGCGATGCTCAGGCTGCAGACCGACTGGCTGGAGTCGCTGCGCGCGCACGTGGACTCGGCCGACTACGTGGCCAACGAGGCGGCCTGCCTGGTGGCGATGGTCGAGGGCGCCGCTCCGTGGCCGGGCGAGACGCTGGTGGTGGCGCGGGCGGTGGCGCTGCTGGGCGGCGGCGCCGACCTGGCCGGGATGACGGAGGGGCTGCTCGTCCTGGGCAGGCAGGCGCAGGTGATCGCGGAGGGCCGGCAGCCGTCCGTCGAGGGGGTCCAGCTGACCGCGCTGCGCAACGCGCTGGCCGGGCTGGGGCAGGTACACGACTGATACACGGCGGGCTTTATCGCCCGTCATGCGGGCTCACGCAGGCTGCGTACATGCATATTTCCGGATTCGACTACGACCGCGTCCCCGTCGGCGGCGTCACGCTCAACGTGGCGGCGGGCGGGGACGGCCCAGCCGTCCTGCTCCTGCACGGCTTCCCGCAGACCCACCTCATGTGGCGGCACGTCGCCGCCGACCTGGCTGCCGACCACCGCGTGGTCGCGCCCGACCTGCGGGGGTACGGCGACAGCGACAAGCCGGACGGCGACTACTCCAAGCGGGCGATGGCCGCCGACGTGGTCGGGCTCATGCGGGAGCTGGGCCACGACAGGTTCGCGCTGGCCGGGCACGACCGCGGCGCGCTGGTCGCGTTCCGCGCCGCGCTCGACCACGCGGACGCCGTCACCCACCTGCTGTCGCTGGACGTCGTGCCGACGCTCGACATGTGGGACCTGATGCGCGGCACCAGGGCGGCGATCGGCTTCCACCTGTTCCTCATGGCCCAGCCGCCCGGCCTGGCCGAGCAGCTCATCGCGGCCAGCCCGGACCTGTTCTTCGGCCATTTCCTCGACGTCTGGACCAAGGACCCCGCGGCGATCCCGCCCGAGGTGCGGGCCGCCTACCTCAAGGCGTCGCGGGAGGCGATCACCTCGATCGTGGCCGACTACCGGGCCAGCGCGACCGTCGACGTCGAGCACGACACCGTGGACCTGCGCGCGGGCAACAAGCTGCGGATGCCGGTGAGCGTGGTGCAGCAGGACTTCGGGGCCGTGCTGCCCTACGACGCCCCCGCCCTGTGGCGGGCGTGGGCGCCCGATCTGGAACACACGACGGTCCAGACCGGGCACTTCATGGCGGAGGAGGCCCCAGCCGAGATCGCCTCCGCCCTGCGTCAGCTGCTCAGGAGGTGAGCCAGACCGCGGTGTCGCTCGGCAGGTGGTCGCCCTCCAGCGGCCCGCTGGACAGCACCACCTCGCCCGGCGGCAGCTCCACCGCCGATGGACCGAGGTTGACCACGCAGGTCAGCCCAGAGTCCCTGGTGAAGGCGAGCACGTTCGCGCCCAGGTCCAGCCACTCCATCGTGCCGTCGCCGAGCTGCTCCCTGCGCAGGCGCAGGGCGGTGCGGTAGAGGTTGAGCATCGAGCCCAGGTCCGCGGCCTGCGCCTCTGCGGTGAGCTTGCGCCAGTCCTCCGGCTGCGGCAGCCACGTGTCTCCGGCGCCGAAGCCGTACGGGGGCTCCTCGCCCGACCAGGGCAGCGGCACCCGGCAGCCGTCGCGCCCCTTGACCGTGTGGCCGGAGCGGGTCCACATCGGGTCCTGGCGCAGCTCGTCCGGGATGTCGTCGACCTCGGGCAGGCCCAGCTCCTCGCCCTGGTAGACGTAGACGCCGCCGGGCAGCGCCATCGCCAGCAGCGCGGCCGCCCTGGCCCTGCGGTAGCCGAGCTCCAGGTTCGTCTCGGCGCCGTCCTTGCGGTCGTTGTTGGCCCACGAGGTGTCGGCCCTGCCGTACCTCGTGACCACGCGCGCCACGTCGTGGTTGGACAGCACCCAGGTCGGCGGTGCGCCGACGGTGGCGTGCATGTCCAGCGTGCGGCCGATCACCTGGCGCAGCGCGGCCGGGTCCCACGGGCACGACAGGAAGTCGAAGTTGAACGCCGTGTGCATCTCGTCCTGGCGCAGGTAGCGGGACAGGCGTTCCTGGTCGGGCAGCCACACCTCGCCGACCAGGATGCGCTCGTCGTACTCGTCGGCGACGCGGCGCCAGCTCCGGTAGATGTCGTGCACCTCGTCAAGGTCTTCAAACGCGGTGTCCGACTTGACGCACAGCGCGGCGGAGTCGATGCGGATGCCGTCCACGCCGCGGTCGAACCAGAACCGCAGGACGTCGTGGAACTCCTGGTGCACCTCGGGGTTGTCCCAGTTGAAGTCGGGCTGCTCGGGGGCGAACAGGTGGAGGTACCACTGCCCGTCCTCGACCTGCGTCCACGCCGGGCCGCCGAAGATCGACTGCCAGTCGTTCGGCTCGTCGCGGAACCAGAACCTGTCCCGCTTCGACCTGTCCCTGAGGGCTTCCTGGAACCACGCGCTCTGGTCGGAGCTGTGGTTCGGCACCACGTCAATGATGATCTTCAAGCCGAGCTCGTGCGCCTCGGCGATGAGCGTCTCGGCCTCCTCCAGCGTGCCGAACACCGGCTCGATGTCGCGGTAGTCGGCCACGTCGTAGCCCCCGTCGGCCAGCGGCGACGGGTACCAGGGGGTGAGCCAGACGGCGTTCACCCCGAGGTCGGCAAGGTACGGCAGGCGAGCCCGCAGCCCGGCGAGGTCGCCCACGCCGTCGCCGTTGCCGTCGGCGAAGCTGCGCGGGTAGACCTGGTAGATCGCGGCTCCCCGCCACCACGTGTCGGACATTGTGCTCCCTAACCCTTGAGACTTCCGGCGGTGAGTCCCGCCATGATGTGCCGCTGGAAGACGAAAAAGACAATGATCGTGGGAATGCTGGCGATCACCAGCCCTGCCATGATCTGGTTCTGCGACACCGCGCCCGCGGTCTGCGAGAGCCCGACACTGATGGTCATCTTGTCGCTGTCGGACAACACGAGCAGCGGCCAGACGAAGTCGCGGAACGCCGCGACGACCGTGAAGATCGAGACGACGCCCAGGATGGGCCGCGAGATCGGCAGCACGATGGACAGCAGGATCTTCATGGGTCCCGCGCCGTCGATCTCGGCCGCCTCGATCAGCTCCTTGGGAATGGAGTCGAAGAACCGTTTCAGCAGGAAGACGTTGAAGCCGTTGGCCGCGGCGGGGAACCAGATCGCCCAGGGGGTGTTGAGCAGGTCCCAGCCGAAGATCGGCACGTCGTGCACCGTCAGGTAGGCCGGGATCAGCACCACCATGGGCGGGATCATCAGCGTGGCCAGCATCGCCCCGAGGATGATATTTCCGAACATCGGCCGCAGCTTCGACAGGGCGTACGCCGCCGTGACGTCGACCGCCAGCGTGAACAGCCAGGCGCCCAGCGCGTAGAAGCCGGTGTTGCCCAGCAGCGTCCCGATGTCGAACAGCTCCCACGCCTCGGCGTACGTGCTCAGCGTGGGATGCGCCGGGAACAACGTCGGCGGCATCTGGGCGATCTCCTCGCCCGACTTCATCGCGCCGGTGATCATCCAGTACAGCGGGAAGACGAAGACCAGCGTGAACAGCGTGACGACGCCGATCAGCACGGCCCAGTAGATCCGCTTGCCCCAGCGGGTGTTGCGCTGGTGGGGAGAGACGATGGTACGGATCTCAGACATCGTTGCTCCTCGTCAGCCGCAGTTGCACGGCGGCGAACGCCAGCAGCACGACCATGAGCATCATCCCGAGCGCGCCGCCCGCGCCGTAATTGCCGCCATAGGTGAAGGCGTACTGGTACATGAGGTAGGCGACGGTCACCGTGGCGTTCTCCGGCCCGCCGCCGGTCAGCATGAACGGCTCGATGAAGACCTGCATCGTCGCCACGATCTGTAACATCAGCATGAGCAGCAGGATCAGCCTGGTCTGCGGGATGGTGACGTGCCTGATGCGCTTGAACATGCCCGCGCCGTCCAGCTCGGCCGCCTCGTACAGCTCGCCGGGGATCGTCTGCAGCGCAGCCAGGTAGATCAGCACCCCGCTGCCCAGGTTCATCCAGGTCGAGACGATGACCAGCGAGACCAGCGCGGTGCTCGACGAGTCGAGCCAGGCCAGCGGCGGCAGCCCGAAGAAGTCGAGCACCTGGTTGAACAGCCCGGGTCCCGGGTCGTAGAACCAGCGGAACAGCAGCACCGCCACGATCGGCGGCAACATCACCGGCAGGTAGACCACGAACCGCAGGTACGCCCTGGCGTGCCGCAGCTCGTTGAGCACCAGCGCGATGACGAACGGCACCGCGTACCCGCACAGCAGGGCGAGCAGCGTGAACGCGATCGTGTTCATCCACGCCTGGCCGAAGGCGGGGTCCTCGACGACCGTCTGGAAGTTCTCCAGCCCCACCCAGGTGGGCGGGTCGACGAGGTTGGTCTGCTGGAAGCTGAGGATCAGCTCCCTGACCATCGGATACCAGGCGAAGATCGCGAAGCAGAAGAGGGCGCCGCTCATGAACCCGTAGGCGGTCAGGTTGCGCCTGACCCCCGAGGGCCTCCTGGCTATGGTGTGGATTCCCATGGTTCTCCAGCTCGGAGGGGGTACGGCCGGGCCGTACCCCCTCGTCGGTCAGCTCTTGGCGAGGATGGCGTTGGCCTTCTTCTCCGCGTCAGCCAGCAGTTGGTCGATGTCGGCGTCCTTCCTGCTCAGGACCGCCGACATGGCGACGTCGAGGATGGCGTAGAGCTCCTGGGCCTTCGGCGGCTCCATCTTCAGCGCCACGTTGGCCGAGGCGTCGACGTAGGGCTGGTAGTTCTCGACCGGCAGGGTCGCGTTGTCCTTGCGGCCCTGGACGATCGCCTGGCCGGTGGGCGAGTCACCCATGTACGAGTTGTCCGGCACGCCCACGGGGTTGCCGATGGACTTGCCGCGGGCGAAGTTGAAGCGACCCTGGCCCGGGGTGTTGAACTGGAAGTTGACCCACTCGAGACCGGCCTTGGCCTCCTCGGGAGTGGCCTTGGGGTTGATCATGTAGGCCTCGCCGCCGGACAGCGACGCCTTGCCCTCGGGAATGCCGGTGATGCCGTAGTCGGCCACGTTGCCGTTGAACTTCTGCACCACGTCGGTGATGACGTCGGGCGCGCCCAGCATCATGCCGGTCTTGCCGGCGCCCATCTGCTGCATCAGCGCCTCCCAGGCGATGAGCAGCTTGCTGCCGACGCTGTTGTCGACCCAGCGCATGTCCTTGAGCTGCTGCAGGACGGCCTTGCCCTCGGGGCTGTTGAACGCGGCCGCCTTGCCGTCTGCGCTCACCATCTCGCCGCCGCGGCTGTAGATGGACTGGTTGAAGTGCCAGCCGCCGGTGTTGCCTCCGGCGTACTCGCCGTAGCCCACGTAGCCGGAGCCGAGCGCGGCGATCTTCTTGGCTGCCTCGCGGATCTCGTCCCAGGTCTTGGGCGGGTTGTTCGGGTCGAGACCGGCCTGGGTGAACAGCTTGCGGTTGTAGACCAGGCCGACGCTGTAGGCGACGTTCGGGATGCCGTACACCTTGCCGTCCTTGGTGACGAGGTCGCGGGCGTCCTGGCGGATGTCGCCGAAGTTCTTGACCACGCCGGTGTACTGCGTGATGT
Organism: Nonomuraea sp. NPDC050556; assembly: GCF_044457355.1. Classification (NCBI taxonomy): domain Bacteria; kingdom Bacillati; phylum Actinomycetota; class Actinomycetes; order Streptosporangiales; family Streptosporangiaceae; genus Nonomuraea; species Nonomuraea sp. NPDC050556. The sequence continues at coordinate 642,082 of NZ_JBITGU010000002.1, forward strand.
CGAGCGCCTGGCCCTTGGAGATCACCTCGTTGTAGTTGGTGACCGGGACCACGAAGACGGTCTCCATCTGGCCGCCGGCCAGCTTGGGGCCGAAGGTCTTGGGGTCGAAGCAGGGCTGCTGGTCGGTGCTGGTGACCTTGACGTTCGGGTGCTCCTTCTGGAAGGTCGCGACGTCGTCGTCCCACGCCTTGCGGTTCTCTGGGGCGGTCTTGGCCGGCTGGCAGGCGACTTTGATGCTTACCTGCTCCGCCGCCGCCTTTGCTCCCGGAGAGGGGGTGGCGGTGGTGCCTCCGCAGGCGGCGGCACCCATACCGAGGCCAGCCACGAGCAGCAGCCCCATCGTCCTGCGGTAGCCCGATCTGTTCATCGATCTGACCCTTCTGATGCATGCGAGAGAGGGCCTTACGATAAGCATCTTCGACAGATGTCCGCAATGTTTCGACAGATGATTGCAAGATAACGACTGCGTCACGTGGTGTGAGAGGTTGGTGCAGACCCGCCTTTATGGGCATGTGAGGGGTTACGTTCTGCGGCATGGGACTGACCGCATTGCTCGCGTTCGTCGCCGGGCTCGTCGGCGCGAACAGCGTTCCGCACTTCGTGAAGGGGATCACTCGGGAGCGGTATCCGACGGTGTTCGGGGACTCGCCGGTGACCAACCTCGTGGCTGGGTGGGCGGGGCTGGTGATCACCGTGTTCTGCGTCCATTGGGCGCATATCGACCGCGCGCCTTGGGTGGCGCTGGCTACCGGGGCGATCGGGGTGCTGGCGATGGGGCTCTTCCACGCCCGCTGGGGGGCGTTCGGCCGCTAACGTGGGCGGGGTGTCCGTCATCGCCATGATCGCGGTTGTCGCGATCGCTTTGTTGCACGTGTACATCCTGGTCCTGGAGATGTTCCTGTGGACCGGGCCCAGGGCGCGGGCCGCCTTCGGGACGACAGCGGAGTTCGCCGCCTCCACGAAGGCGCTGGCCGGGAACCAGGGGCTTTACAACGGTTTCTTGGCTGCGGGGCTCTTCTGGGGCGCGTTCGCCGCGGACCCGGTGGGGTTCCAGGTGCGGGTGTTCTTCCTGCTTTGCGTGGCTGTGGCGGGGGTGTACGGCGCGGCCACGGCGTCCCGCAAGATCCTCTTCGTACAGACGGTTCCGGCGCTGGTCGCACTGGCGCTGGTACTGCTGGGGCGCTAGACGCCAGAGGTCTTGCCAGGAACGCGCCCGGCAAACACGGCGGCCTCACCCCACCGCACGCCAGTGGCCAACCACCCAAAGGACCGTTCGACCATCAGTGGTGAGCAAGTCTCCTGAAAGGAGAGAGCCACGTGTGGGCGGAAGTGCCTGCGGTGGCTCGCCACAGCAGGACCGAGGGCGGGCGGGTTAGGGGCGGGCGCGGGCGGTGCTGGCTCGGACTACGAGTTCGGGTTCGAAGAGCAACTCGTCCGCAGGCACCACGGCGCGGTCGATCTGGGCAACCAGCAGCTCCACGGCAGCCCGGCCCATCGCGTCGATGGGCTGGCGGACGGTGGTCAGCGGAGGCTCCGTGCAGTTCATCAGCGCTGAGTCGTCGTAGCCGATCACTGACACGTCCTGTGGGACTGCCAGGCCAGCTCGGCGGGCTGCGCGGACGGCGCCCAGGGCCAGGAGGTCGCTGGCGCAGACGATGCCCGTCACGCCGCGCTTCACCAGACGGGTCGCCGCCGCGTGCCCACCCTCCAACGAGAAGATCGTGTGCTCCACATCCCCAGGATCCCCGCCGTCAGCCAGGAACGTGTCGAGCTTCCGGCGTGAAGGCATGTGGTCGCGCGGCCCCAGGACCAGCCCGATCCGTTCGTGCCCGAGCGCGCGCAGGTGCCGGATCGCCATCTCCGCAGCCACCACGTCGTCCGACGACACCTGCGGAAAGTGCAGATGCTCCACCGCCGCGTTGACGAGCACCGTAGGCAGCTTGCGCTCCAGGATCAGCTCGTAATGCGCATGCGACGCGTCCGCCTGCGCGTAAAGACCACCCGCGAACACCACTCCGGACACCTGCTGCTGCAGGAGCAGGTCGACGTACTCCGCCTCCGTCACCCCGCCCACCGTCCTGGTGCACAACACCGACGTGAACCCCTGCTGCGCCAGCGCACCCCCCACCACCTCGGCGAAGGCGGGAAAGATCGGGTTCTGCAGCTCAGGCAGCACCAGCCCGACGAGTCTGGCCCGGTCACCGCGCAACTGGGTGGGCCGCTCGTAGCCGAGCACGTCCAGAGCGGTCAGCACCGCTTCGCGGGTGGCGTCGGAGACCCCGGGCTTGCCGTTGAGCACGCGGCTCACGGTCGCCTCGCTCACCCCGACCTTCTTCGCCACTTCGGCCAGTCGTCGCGTCATGCGCAAACTATACGGCAATCGGCGCAAGCACTTGCAAGGGCTTGCGTCCACCTCTGACACCTCGCCCCCGCTGTTTTGTCGCCACTTTCAGCGAGGTGACCAGCACAGGTACGGCCCGCCTAGCCGTACAGCGACAGTCGTGTATTTGCGAAACCAAGTCGAAACATTGCAGTCGACTGTTCGTCATCTTATGGTTCAGCCATCGCACCCCCCGCTCTCACGAGAGAAGACCGCGATGAATGTTCTCTCCCGGCTGACGGCCTGCTTAGCCGTCGCCTGCCTGCTGGTCCTCGGCCTGGTCGCGCCCGCCTCGGCGGCCGGGCCGAACCTGGCCGCCGGAAAACCGGCCACGGCCAGCAGCTACACCGACGTCTACCCCGCCCCCAACGTCACCGACGGCAACCAGGCCAGCTACTGGGAGAGCGCCAACAACGCCTTCCCGCAATGGGTCCAGGTGGACCTCGGCTCAGCGGTCAGCATCGACCAGCTCATCCTCAAGCTGCCGTCGAACTGGGGCTCCAGGACCCAGACGCTGACCGTCCAAGGCAGCACGAACGGCTCCACCTTCACCCAGATCGCGGCTTCAGCCGGGTACGTCTTCAACCCGACCGCGACGATCACCCTCCCCACGACGACCACGCGCTATGTCCGCCTGCTGATCACCGCGAACACCGGCTGGCCCGCCGGCCAGATCTCCGAGTTCGAGGTGTACGGCCCAGCCACCGGCGACACGCAGCCGCCCACCGCGCCGACCGGCCTCGCCTACACCGAGCCGTCGAGCAGCCAGATCCGGCTGACGTGGAACGCCTCGACCGACAACGTCGGCGTCACCGGCTACGACATCTACGCCAACAACGCCCTCAGAGCCAGCGTGGCCGGAAATATCCTGACCTACACCGACAGCCAGCCCAGCACGGCCACGGTCTCGTACTACGTCAAGGCCAAGGACGCCGCGGGACTCGTCTCGGGCCCCAGCAACACGGTCACCCGCCAGGGAACCGGCGGTGGCGGCTCCAACCTCGCGGTCGGCAAGCCGATCACCGAGTCGTCCCACGTCCACACCTTCGTCGCGACCAACGCCAACGACAACAACGTGACCACCTACTGGGAGAGCGGCGCCTACCCCGGCCTGCTCACCGTCCAGCTCGGCGCGAACGCCACCGTCAGCTCGGTCGTGCTGAAACTCAACCCCGACCCCATCTGGGGCCCGCGCACGCAGACGATCCAGGTGCTCGGCCGCGAGCAGAGCGCCTCCGGCTACACGAGCCTGGTGCCCGCAACCGTCTACTCCTTCGACCCGGCCAGCGGCAACACCGTGACGATCCCGGTCTCGGCCACCGTGGCCGACGTGCAGCTGCGCTTCACCACCAACTCGGGCGCGCCGGGCGGTCAGGTCGCCGAGTTCCAGGTCATCGGCGTCCCGGCGCCGAACCCCGACCTGACGATCAGCGCGCTGACGGCTTCGCCGTCCGCCCCGACGGAGACGGACGCGATCACGCTGTCCGCGACGGTCAAGAACATCGGTACGGCTCCAGCCGGTGCCACCAACGTGAACTTCTACCTGGGCAGCACCAAGGTCGGCACCGCGAACGTCGCAGCGCTGGCGGCCGGCGGCCAGGTCACCGTGTCGGCCGCCATCGGGGCCAAGGACGCGGCGACCTACCCGCTGTCCGCCAAGGTCGACGAGGCCGGAACCATCGTCGAGCAGGACGACAACAACAACACCTTCACCGCCTCACCGCTCGTCGTCCGCCCGGTCGACAGCTCCGACCTGGTCGCCTCGCCGGTGAGCTGGTCGCCGAGCAACCCGGCGGCCGGTGACTCCGTGGCGTTCTCCGTAGCGATCAAGAACCAGGGCACGGTCGCGACGGCGAGCGGCGCGCACGGCGTCACGCTCAAGGTCCTCAACGAGTCCGGCGGTACGGTCACCACCCTGACCGGCGCCTACAACGGCGCGATCGCCGTGGGCGCGACCACCCCGCCGATCCCCCTCGGCGCCTGGACCGCGGCCAACGGCAAGTACACGATCCAGACCGTCCTCGCCGACGACGCGAACGAGCTGCCCGTCAAGCGGGCCAACAACACCAGCTCGCTGCCGCTGTTCGTGGGTCGCGGGGCGGCCATGCCGTACGACATGTACGAGGCGGAGGACGGCGTGATCGGCGGCGGCGCGGCGCGCGTCGGGCCGAACAGGACCGTCGGCGACCTGGCCGGTGAGGCGTCGGGCCGCAGGGCGGTGACGCTGAACAGCACGGGGAGCTACGTCGAGTTCACCACCAGGGCGGACACGAACACGCTGGTCGCCAGGTACTCGATCCCGGACGGACCGGACACGACGCTGAATGTCTACGTCAACGGCACGTTCCTCAAGGCGCTCCCGCTGACCGCCCGCTACTCGTGGGTCTACGGCGCCGAGGCCGGCCCGTCGAACTCCCCTGGCCCGAATCCACGCCACATCTACGACGAGGCGAACATCCTGCTCGGCACGACGGTCGCCAAGGGCAGCACGATCAGGCTGCAGAAGGACGCGGCCAACGGCACCACCTACGCGATCGACTTCGTCAACCTGGAGCAGGCCTCCCCCGTCGCCAACCCCGACCCCGCGCACTACGCGGTCCCGACCGGCTTCGGGCAGCAGGACGTGCAGAACGCCCTCGACCGGGTCCGCCAGGACGCCACCCTGACCGGCGTCTACCTGCCCGCCGGCGACTACACCACCTCCAGCAAGTTCAACGTGTACGGCAAGGCCGTCAGGATCGTCGGCGCCGGGCCCTGGTACACCCGGTTCAGGACCCCGCAGACGCAGGAGAACACCGAGGCCGGATTCGACTCCCAGTCGTCGGCCAACGGCTCCACGTTCAGCGGGTTCGCCTTCTTCGGCAACTACACCAACCGCATCGACGGCCCTGGAAAGGTGTTCAACTTCCAGAACACCTCGAACATGACGATCGACAACATCTGGGTCGAGCACACGATCTGCATGTTCTGGGGCACCCACGTCAGCGGCACCACGATCAGGAACTCCCGCATCCGCGACACGTGGGCGGACGGCGTCAACATGACGAACGGCAGCACGAACAACCACGTCGTCAACGTCGAGACGCGCAGCACGGGCGACGACAGCTTCGCGCTGTTCGCCGCCACGGACGCGGGCGGCGGGCCGCAGACGGGCAACGTCTTCGAGAACCTGACGTCGCTGCTCACCTGGCGCGCGGCCGGGGTCGCCGTCTACGGCGGGTACGGGAACACGTTCAGGAACATGTACATCGCCGACACGCTGGTCTACTCGGGCGTCACGATCAGCTCGCTGGACTTCGGGATTCCGATGGACGGCTTCGGTGCCGACCCGCCGACCCGGTTCGAGGGCATCTCGCTGATGCGGGACGGCGGGCACTTCTGGGGTGCGCAGACGTTCCCCGCCATCTGGGTGTACTCGGCGTCGAAGGTGTTCCAGGGGATCAGGGTGAGCGATGTGGACATCGTGGACCCGACGTATCACGGGATCATGTTCCAGACCGACTACGTGGGCGGGCAACCGCTGTTCCCGGTCGCGGACACGGTGTTCACGAACATCTCGATCTCGGGGGCGCAGCGGAGTGGGGACGCTTATGACGCCAAGTCGGGGTTCGCCATCTGGGCCAACGAGCTGCCCGAGCCTGGTGAGGGTCCGGTGCGGGGTTCGGTCACCTTCAACAACCTGCGGATGACGAACAACGCGGTCAACATCCGCAACACCACGTCCACCTTCACGATCACCGTCAATCCGTAGCCACCCGGTGGTTACGGCGCTCGGCCCGTGCGGCCGAGTGCCATGAAGGAAGGCCGCCCGCCCCTTGCGGCGGGTGGCCGTCCCTCGGCTCCGCCGTACCCCCTCTCAAGGCTCATAGAGCTCCTAACACCATGAACCCTCACCTCAAGAGCGCCCAGAAACCCCAAAGGGGAGACCCTCCCATCAATGCCCCTCTCTCCTTCTTGAGGGGAGAGATGTGTGTCGGAGGTCTTTGTTAGGTGTTCCTAGGGAAGGTCAGTTCTGGAAGGGAGGGCTTGCCAGTCGCTTGGGGAGGTTACGGCGAGACCGGCCACATATGCGCCGCGGGACAGTCGCTCGCCCGGGGTCAGCCCCTCCAGCAACGCGCTCAGATACCCGGCCACAAACGCCTCACGAGCTCCGAAAGGGTCGACGACCGGTACGGAGAACGCGGGCGCGTCATAGCGCACCCCCTCCGACCGCACGCTCGCCCCCTTCGCCCCCCGCGTGACGATCACCTCACGCTCCGGCAGCAGCGCAGGCTTGACCAGATCCAGCTCGTCCTGCCCCACGAACAGCACCTGCGACGAGCACGCCAGCTCCCCCAGCATCTCCTCCGCCTCCCGCACCGACCCCCACAACGAGCTCACATAGTCCACGGAAACCGACACCGGCACCCCAGCCGTCCGCGCCGCCCCGATCGCCGTCTCCACCGCGTCGCGCGCGTCCCAGCCCAACGCCACCGTCACCCCGGACACGTGCAGCAGCCGCGAGGCAGCAATCCGGTCGATCGGCACGTTTCCCGGCGCAAGACGCGAACCAGCAGAATCGGTCCGGTAGTGGACGGCTCGCGCAGGACGCCCCAGACGTGACTCCCTGAGTACGAGACCGGTGGACGCGCTCGGATCCATCCGTACGTCGGAGACGTCCACGCCCTCGCCGCGCAGCACCGTCACGATGCGCGTACCCAGCTCGTCTTCGCCGACTTTGCCCAGGTAGCTGATGCTGTGACCGAGCCGGGCGAGCCCGATGGCCGTGGTGAACTCGGGGCCGCAGACGTCCAGCCTGGCCTCGCTCTCATGGCGGACCCGGCCGCTGGAGACGACGCCCAGGGCCTCACCCAGCGTGTAGACATCGGTCATACGCCGAAACTCTACTCATCTCCGGACAGACCAAAATTCTTTTGCCACAAGATCGCAGGTCACGACCGTGATCAAAAAGTTTCCGTAACTTGAGCCAACTTTTTCCCCACCAGATCCATCAAAGTAGTACAAGGGGGTCGGTCCCGAGCCGGTCCCCGCACGTAGTCAACGGGGAGAGGAATCAGCACCCTCATGAAGAGATTCGCAGTAGGACTCACCGCTGCCGTCATCGGCGGCACGATGCTCCTGACGGGTGGCACCGCCAGCGCCGCGCGCACCGCGCTCGACGTAGAGATCGCCGACATCAGCCCCAACCCGGTCGTCGTCCCCAAGGGCGGCGAGGCGACGGTCAAGATCGACGTCATCGCCTCGGACGACGCCAAGAAGGTGGAGCTGTCCGTCAGGCCGCTCGACAGCCAGGCGCGTACCCTCGCGGCGAAGCAGAGCAAGCTCGACCAGCAGGGTCAGCACTGGGTCTTCAGCGTCCCCTTCACCGACGGCGACCCCACGGGCCGCTGGCGCGCGACCGTCATCGCCACCGACAAGGACGGCAAGACGGACACGGACAAGGCGACGTTCGCCGTCGAGGCCCAGCAGGGTAAGGCCGACACCCGCATCGCGCGGTTCGACGCCTCGCCCGAGCCGGTCCGCAAGGGCCGTACGCTCTGGTTCTCCGGCCGTCTGCAGGCCAACGAGGACGGTGACTGGGAAGGCGTGAAGGGCGCCGAGGTCGCCATCTACTTCCGTCGCGACGGTTCGAGCGGCTGGAAGTGGGTCGCGGACACCGAGACCCGCTGGGGCGGCAAGTTCACGGCCAAGACGCGCGCTTACAAGAGCGGCGAGTTCAAGGCCGTGTACGAAGGTGACGACGACACCAACGGTTCCACCAGCGCTCCGGACTATGTCCGCGTGCGTGGTGGCTGGCACCACTAGATCCACCTGAAGCAGCCCTCCTCTCCGTCACGGAGAGGGGGGCTGCTCCCTTTTCCGGGATCCCAACCCCCCCCAAACCCGCAGGACACCGGACATACAGGACCCCAGACCCGCAGGATCCGGACCAGGGACGCCCTGGGGCCCCGACCCTCAGCCCACAGACCCCAGGGCCCCCACCCTCGCGGCCTCGCCCCTAACGACTCCGGTATCTCGGAGACCTCAGGCAATAGACCCTTGGGACTGTGGTTTCACAGCCCAAGTGCAGGGGTTCGAGGGGGCGAGAGAATCCCGAAGGTCCGGGGTTTGCAGGGGTTTATGGGGTGTCCACAGGTTGTCGATCGCCGGGCGGTTGGCTGTGGGGCATGTTGCACTACATGATGGCGACGCTGCTCGTGCTGGGGCCCGGCCCGTCCATGGAGAAGACCGTCGAGCACGAGCTCACCCAAATCCTCGAAACCGAGGAAGGCGACCTCCGCCGCGTCCCCCAGCTCACCAAGGGCGCCATGGCCGTGATCGACCGCGTCAAGCTCGCCACGTCCGAGGAACAAGCCGCCCTCTCCCTGGCCAACACCAAGGACAAACGCCTCATCCTCGCCGCCGCAGAAGCCCGCCACCTCCTCGCCGGCAACACCACCATCGACCACCTGGGCAGCCCCACCCTCGCCTGCATCCTCTACGGCTCGAACCCCCACGCCTACCGCCGCATCAGGACCCAAGGCTGGGTCCCCGCCGACCGAGCCCCCGGCTGCGCAGCCGAATACGAAAGCGTCAAGCTATCCCTGGCCCCAGCGGGGTAAGAATGTCCCATGCTGACCGACTACGATCCCTTCGACATCTTCGACGCCGAAGCAGCCAGGCTGGACGAGCACTTCGCCACCCTCGACGCCGACGGCTGGGCGCAGCCGTCCAAGTGCGCCGGCTGGTCGGTGCGTGACGTCCTCGCCCACCTCGCCGGCGAGGAGCTCTACAACCACGCGGTGCTCGACAACCGCGTGGGCGAGCTGTTCACGCGCCTGCAGGGCGAGGGGATCGCCGGGTTCGACGAGTTCAACGACTGGTGCGTACGGCAGCGCCGTGACATGCCCGTCGCCGACGTACTGACGGAATGGCGCGCCAAGAACGGCGAGACCCGGCGGCGCATGCGCGAGCTCGGCAGGGACGCGATGGTGGAGACGGCGGCCGGGCCGTACCCCAATGGTCTGCAGGCGTTCCACTACGACTCCGAGTACGCCACCCACGCCGACGACGTCGGCGCCCCGGTCGCGCCGGACGAGGCCGCGTATCGGGTCGCGTGGCGGGTCGAGGTGGGGCTGCTCGCACTGTCGGAGCACGGCGGCAAGGCGCAGGTGGAGCAGACGTCCGACCTGGTCAGGGTGCATGTGGACGGGGAGACGGCGGAGCTGTCTCTCCCGCAGTTCGTGGCGGCGACGGTCGGCCGCGCGCAGGATGTCGACGAGCGGATCGCTGCGGCGCTGCGCTGCCTGGCTTGACAGGTGACCATACATAACTAGATAGTTATGTACATATGGACACCGCGCAGCTCGACGCCACCTTCTCCGCCCTGGCCGATCCCACCAGGCGCGCCATCCTCACCCGGCTCAAGTCGGGCGAGGCCACCGTGATGGAGCTGGCTGCGCCGTTCGCGATGAGCCAGCCCGCGATCTCCAAGCATCTCAAGGTCCTGGAGCGCGCCGGGCTGATCTCGCGTGGGCGCGACGCCCAGCGCCGTCCTTGCCGGTTGGAGCCGATGCGCCTCAAGGAGGCCACCGACTGGCTGGAGGACTACCGCGACTTCTGGGAGGCCAACTTCCAGCAGCTCGACACCCTGCTCGACGAGCTGAAGGACGGGTCATGACGCTCAGGGTGACCTCGCCGAGCGAGCTGGAGATCCTGCTGACCCGGTCGTTCGCCGCGCCGCGGCCACTGGTCTTCGCTGCCCTGACGCAGCCTGACCTGCTCAAACGATGGTACGGCGCGCGGGGCTGGACCCTCGTCTCCTGCACCGTCGACCTGCGGGTGGGCGGCGCCTGGCGTTTCGTGTCCGAGGGTCCCGGCGGCCAGCAGATGGGCCAGTCCGGGATTTACCGCGAAATAGTGCCAGATGAACGGCTGGTCTACACCGAGGTGTTCGACGACCAGTCGTACGACGGCGAATCGCTGGTCACCGCCGTACTGCGCGGTGCGACCACGCTGGAGACGACGGTGCTGCTGCCTTCGCGGCACGCGCGCCAGATCGTCGCCGGATATCCGATGGAACGCGGGTACGGCGAAAGCTGCGACCGCCTGGAAGCGGTACTCAAGGAGGAGTCAGCATGAACTGGACACTCGAGGTGGTCGTGGTCCCGGTCAAGGACGTCGACCGCGCCAAGTCTTTCTACGCCGACCAGCTGGGTTTCGCGGTCGACCATGACGTGTCGCCGGGGCCTGGGGTGCGGGTGGTGCAGCTGACACCGCCGGGGTCGGGATGCTCGATCGTGCTCGGCACGGGGATCGGGGACATGGCGCCTGGGTCGTTGCAGGGGGTGCAGCTGGTGGTCAACGACCTGCACGCGGCGCATCGGCAGTTGGTGGAGCGCGGGGTGGAGTGCACGGAGGTGCAGGTGGCGGGCCCGGCGGGCTTCCAGGCGGCCAAGGAGGACGACGACCTGAACAACAGCGGCTTCGTCTTCTTCGCCGACCCCGACGGCAACCGCTGGTCCATCCAGCAAATAACCGCCCGCCCCTAGAAGAACCCTTTCAGGGGGATATGGTCTTCCCTGGGAGCACTCGCCCAGCATGGGCCTGCGGGCGTGATTGGCGCTTCGCGCGAGTTGCGCCCTCCGGGCTGGCCTTATTGGGGGGCCGAGCCCCCAAGACCCCCAGCCGGGGGCAAGCCCCCGGACCCCCAAAACGTGCTGCCCCTCCCTGGGCGGAGAGTCGGGAAGCGCTTGGTGCGCGATCGCCGAAATCTTTGCACAAGAGATAGCCCCAGCTCACGCCCCCGGCCGAGAGCTGGGGCTTCGTGTTGCTCGCGATTGATCATGCCGGCGATTCGCACAGCTCTTGACTCCTCCGCTACCCAGAGTCACGCTCAAGGTGACCGTGCAACATGGGCAACATCGAAGGGAGCCCGTCGTGGCCGTTCGCCTGCTCGGAGGCCCAAGCGGAAATCAGGGATCACCAACCCTCTACGAGGACGGGGACGACATCCTCGTCCAGGGCTACGTGCTCACGCCCGAGGAAGTCGCCGCCATCCCCTTCCCCGCGGGTCGCACCCTGCCGGAAGGTGAGATCATCACCCGCATACCGAAGGCCCTCTTGGCTTTCCTTCCCGAGGAGTCCCGTGGAGCAACTAGGCCTTGAGCAGTGGGAAGGGCTATTCACCTCGTTCCAGGAGACTGCGTGGCACCTGGAACTGCGTGACTCCTACGCAGTGGACGACGAACAGAACTTCTTCGATCAATGGAGAGAGGGGAAGCTCGATCTCGAGGCGTACAAGGACTCCCGACACTGGTGGCTCGCACTCATGCGTCAAGCGACCGCAACGGGGAGACAGGTTCGCCGTGCCCGTGTCGTTTCAGAGCCCGTGAGCGAATACATCGCTTGGGAATATGCGGGCTCCTATCAGAATGTGGAGGCGGGCGAGGAGATAGCCTGGCTGCCACGACATCAGGCGGGAGCGATAGCTCTGCCCGCCAACGACTTCTGGTTGTTCGACGAGAGCACGGTCGTGCTCAACTACTGGACTGGCGCCGGGGAATGGTTGGGCAACGAAGTGACCGAAGACCCAGCGCTGGCTGAGCTCTGCGCGACCTCGTTCAAAGCGGTGTGGGGTATCGCCACTCCCCACAGCGACTACCACTTGATCTGAAGTGCCGCCGCACGCCGTCAAGCAGGCCAGAGAGGCTCTCGGCGCTCGCCTGCTGGAAATCAGGAAGACAGCCCGCCTGTCTGGTCGAGCGCTGGCCGGCCAGGCGGGCTGGCATTTCACGAAGATCTCGAAGATCGAGCACGGCACCATCATGCCGTCCGAAGACGATCTTTATCTGTGGTGCTTTCACTGTCACGCTCTGGCCGAGTTGCCCGAGCTGAAGGCGATGCGCAGCAATACCGAAAAGATGTATGTCGAACTGCGCCGCCTGATGAAGGTCGGCTCCTCTGCCTACCAGCAGGAACTCAAGGATCGGGAAGCAGAAAGCCGCACCATGCGGATCTTCTCCTCCTATCTGGTCCCCGGGGCGCTCCAGACCCGCGCGTATGCCACCTTCAGGTTCACCGAGTTCTCGGACATGTCGGGAGTAGTTCCCGATATAGCCGAAGCTGTTGCGGCCCGGATGGAGCGTTCGGCTTTGTTGATGGCAGGGAGGACTCTCTTTCATTTTGTGCTGTGCGAGACCGTTCTGGCCGCTGGCATGGCTCCTCCGGAGATCATGGTGGAGCAGCTTCGCCATCTCCTGGAGGCTTCGAGACTTCCGCGCGTGCATCTTGGCGTGATCCCGCTCGGCGCCCCGCACTATCCGCCCCTGTGCGATTTCTGGATCATGGATGATCGCGCTGCTGAGACCGAGACGTACACCGCCTTCATCCGGGTTACCCAGCCGCTGGAGGTAGCTATGTACGCCAAAGTCTTCGATAGCTTGTCCCGGTCTGCGGTCTATGGCACCGAGGCCCGCAAACTCATCGAGCGCCAGGTGAGCAATCTCGTGCAACCTTGAGCAACATCTTGGACGCGATGGGCTTCGGATTTCTACCGTTGAAGCATGTCTTCCGGACAGCTAAGCCCTCGCCCTCCCTGCGCTCGTGTCTGGAGCGTTGGGGATCTCACGCCCGAGGAACTGGACGAGCTCGGTCCAGAGCCTGTAGTCGGGTCGCCACTCTCGTGGACGCTGGAGGAGTACAAGACGCTGATGCTGTGCCGCGGCATCGCTGATGCCTGCGGCGGGATCCGCCTTGGCCTCGACGGCTATCTAGAGCTGGCTGAGGCATTCGGGGTGTTGGAGAAGCGCCCGAACACGTTGTGGGTCGCTGACGCCGGCCTCTGCTCTTTCGCTTCGGCGGCCCGTGGAGTATCAGCATGATCGCCGGGTCTGAGTCCGTGGGTTCTGCGTCAGGTGAGGATCTGAAGCAAGCGTCGGAAGATTCCTCCTCGTTGGGGTGGCTGCTGACGGCGTGCTTCCCGTCGGAGTTTCGGCGCAGGGGGCCGACATGACGGCGGCGGGCGTGGCGGCTGTGCATCAGCCCCGGATCACTGTGCCTTACGTGATCGCCTATAGCGATGAGTTGGTGGCGGATCCGATCTGTTTCGTACCGGATCGCTGGAACCATCTCAAGCTCAGCTACCAGGCGGCCAAGCCGGGCGATTGGGTGGACGGGGTCCTGAGAGCCCGCGTCCGCACCAAACGCAAAGGTCAACCGCAATGGCGCAAGCTGAACACTCGTCGTCAGTGGCTGTGCATGGCCAGGCTGTGGTGTCAGGTGTGCGGCAAGCCCGCCAGGGATGAGCGAGGGCGCTTTCCGTGGATCATGACGGAGAAGGTGTTCCGGTGGGATGAGGAGCAGCCGGGCACGATCATCACCAACGCTCCGCCCACCTGCTGGACCTGCATTCCCGATGCGTTGGCATCCTGCCCACAACTCGAAGACTCCTCAACGACGGTCTACACAGCGGGCGGCGCCCTGCCGGTCGGTGTGCTGGGCGATGTCTACCGGCCATGGGCCGCCGTGGCGCTACGGAATGTGGAGATGCGGTTCACAGACACCTCCCTGCTGCCCTACGTGCTAGCTCATCAACTCATCGTCAGGGTCTTCGATCTGCGATCGGTCGCGGCCTGACGTTCCACCCCGATCCAGCGACGAGAACTGCACGAAGGCGACGGGCGGCCCATAGCCCCCAGACATGCCTCCTATGAGGCCAGCACGGGAGTCGAGTCACCCACTACAGACGCACGGTTGGCGATCAGCGACCGGGCTTGGACCCCAGCCGTGACACCGACTCGGGCCATCCGGTCCGAGTCTGAAGGAGGGCAAAGGGATGGACCTGTACGCAATGGAATCCGGGCCGCTGGAGTTCCACCGCCTCTGCGGTGGCAACAACAACGAGGACGGAGAGGGCGAATCCTGTCTGGAGATCGCAGCCCTCCAGGGCGCGGACGACGCGTTCGCGCTGCGTGATTCGAAGAACCTCGATGCCGGGACGCTTCGCTTCACCGGTCACGAGCTCCGCGCGGCAGGGTTGCGGACCATCTAGAAACCACCGCCGGCAGACGGCTCCCCGCCCGCCTGAATCAAGCGGGGGGACGTCTGCCTTCGACCGTAGGGGGACCTGGTGCACTGGCACGCCTACACGTGGTTCGGTAACGGAGCCGACCTGGCGCGGGAGGCCGAACGGCGGCCCACCTCGACGGACTTCACCTCCTCGCCGCTGCCGCCGATGCGCACCGGCGAGTGGCTACGCAAACCAGCAAACCGGATTGCTGAGACCTTCGACGATGCAACCAGCGCCGTCGAGTGGATCGCACGTGAATATGCTCGGAACGGAGGAGCGGATGGCACGATTCCGCTCAGCACCCGCGCACTAGCCGCAACTGACCTGCTGCCGCGCGGCGTGGATGTGCAGTGGGGTGAATGGCTGCCAGGAGGCCGCTTCCTCACGATCGGCATGATCTGCTGCCCCAACCGGCACGTGAACCATCCCTGCCCCACAAAGGGGGCTGACGATGGCCGGCCGCTGTAGGAAGCGTTCTTCCCTCCGAGGGACTGAGACCTCAGGGGCCTAAAGGCCCTGCCTGGAGATCGCGGCCCTGCACCACGCGGATGACGCGTTCAGAGAATCCGGACGCCGGGACTCTCCGCTTCACCGGCGGCGAACGTCGCGCGATTAAGGGCGATCAAACGTCGAAGCGCTCGACCGTCGGCAGGACTCCAGACGCCCACAGCTCCACAAGAGCATCAATCAGCGAAGAGTAGCCGCTGCGCTCCGCCTCCATATGCTTCTCCAGCAGCTCCTGGCTGGCCCACTGTTCCAGTATCACCAGCCTGTCAGGGTCATCCAGACTCTGGAACAGCTCGTACTGCTCACAGCCCTCCTCCTGGCCCACCACAGCCTGCAACGCTTTGAATGCGTCGGCGAAACGAGCAGCCTGACCAGAGGCCACCTGGATCGTGATGACATGACGAACAGCCACGAGGCCTCCCTGAATCGGAACGACCAAAGCAGACTATTCGCCTTGGATCACCACAGCCCAGCAATTCGCCGGCGCGTCGGGCCAGACACTCCTCACCTGCCGAGGGGCCTGAGACCTCGGGGGTCCGGGGGCCGGTAGGCCGCCCGGCTGGGGGTCTTGGGGGGCTCGGCCCCCCAATAAGACCAGCCCGGAGGGTAATTCGCGCGAAGCGCGCCAACCCCCGAAGGCCCATGCCTATACGGCGCGCCCGCCATAGGCGGCGATACGGTCATATAGCGCCGCATCCTCCCCCACAACCGTCTCCGGCCCCATGTGGTACCCGTCCTCCTCCGCCCCGCGGAACTCCGGCCGGATCACCTCCCGCATCCACGCGTAAGCCGCCTCCCCCACCTCCCCGTCGAGGTCCACCGACTGCCCCGTGGACCGCGCGATGTCCCACGCGTGCCCCGCCAGTTCCGCGATCTGCTGCCCCAGCACCCACTCCGCGGTGACCTCCCCGAACGGCAGGGTCACCGTACGCTCCAGGACTCCAGGACGCCCCCACTCCGCCAGCAGGAACGCCGCCTCGCGGGCGAACGCGTCGGGCCACGACGCGCCGAGCACGTCGACGCCGAGGTGGTTACGCTCCCCACCCCCGGTGATCACCGCGAACTGGTGGACCTCGTCGACGACGTGGTTGACGAGCGCACGCACGTCCCATGATGCGCACGGTGTGGGCAGGTCCGCCTGCGAGGGCGTGATGGCCGCGATCAGCGTGCCGGTCTGGTCGAGCGCGCGGGCCAGAAGTGTCAGATTCATTGGTAGCTCCCTTCGCTGACACGTCGAACGAAGGGAGAGCGAATCGACATCAGGCGGTGATTACCGCCAGAACCAGAAGAGCAAGGATGACGGCGGCGGCGACCGCTATGACCCAGGGGCGTTTCACCCAGGCCAGCACCCGCTTGCCGTACATGACGGAAGATCCCTGGACGCCGGATTCGATCCGATCGATCATGGCGATGCGCCTGGCGAACTCGGGGTCCCCCATGGTCAGCGCTTGTTCGATCTCGGCGAAGGTCCGGCGCTCCTTTCCGGAAAGGCTCATGTCATCACCACATTCCACGTCGATGCCAAGCATCTACCCATAAGTAACTCGCACTAGCCGGGATGGGAAGGGTGAATTAGGACGTTTAGCGGCCAATTTCCGGGTTAAGGCCTGTGGCAGCATGGGCGCTATGGATCATGAAGGACTGATCGAATTACGGCGCGAGATCAATCGCCAACCCGAGCTGGCCGGAACGGAGCGGCGCACGGCGGCGCTGGTCGCGGACGCCCTGCGCGGGCGATGCCGCACTCGCCCGACTTCGTCCCTGACGAGCGCGCCATCGGCCTGAGCGTCGACGCTATGGCGGGCTTCCTGCTCACCCGCGGCTAAAGGCCGTGAAGCTGGTCGAACTCCTCGATCGTCATGCCGAGCAACACCACGTCCTCGAAGCGGCCGGCCGCGTAATGGCTGCGCCGCTTGCGGCCCTCCACCACGAACCCCAGCCGCTCATGCAGAGCGAGCGAGGCCGCATTGCTCCCATAGACCGTGATGTCACACTTCTGGAAGCGCCGTTCGGCGAACATGTAACGAAGCGTGAGCACCACCGCCTCCCTCGCCAGGCCCTTTCCTTGGTACGGCCGGCCAACCCCGATCCCGTAGGAAAACGTCCCAGACCGGGTGTCGATGTTCTGCGTGTTGATCATCCCAGCCGCAGCGCCGTCCTCCTTGACCGCGATGACCAGGCGAAACTCGTCGAACCCCGGATCCTGTACGGCGAGCTCCGCCGCCCACCTCTTGGCGGCCTCGGCGGAACGCGGCGGCGGCAGGAACCACGAGTTCCGCACATCATCCGAGAACTCGTCGAAACCCGCGAACGCCACCCAATCCCCCGGCTCAACCCCCCGTAACCTCACTCTCTCCCCCACCCAGGCCGACGTCATTTCCCAACCCCTCTCAGTGCGGAAAGCTCCTGGGCGGCCGCGGCGAGATCTCCTGCCTGAACGTCTCGATGACCGCGCTGATCTGCCGCATCAACACCGTGTCCTCGATCTGGTCCAGGTAGAGCGACCGCCGAGCCAACCCATCCAGATCTATCGCGAAATAGACCGACATGAGGGGGTTGATGAACAACTCACTCCCTCTGGTCCGCTCGCTGAAGTGCACGTCACCGAACTCGCCGCGCATCGCAGCCGCGATCGAGCCGTTGACGATGCTGGGATGCTTCGGGATCTCCTCCAGGGCATGCGCTACGGCGTCGAGATACAGCCGCCCCTCCCTGGTGGCCCGCGAAACGGAGAAAGCCCCCAGATAGGCGCCGTCACGCTCCAGCGCCGCCAGGTTCTCCAGTACTTGCACGTGGTTGACCCCGTGATGGGCGTCGATGCCGAACCCGAGACACGCGACGATCTTCTCGGGTACGGCGAGCCCATGGACGGCTCCGAGGCTGGCCATGTCCTCCTCCGGCGTACCGAGTCCGGATTCGTCACCACGCATCAGGATGTCGGTCCCACCGTCGACCAGCACGACGGCGTCGAGGTCCAGCCGCTCCACCAGCACCTGGTACGCGGCTCGCAGCCGGCGTACGCCGACCTTCGGAAAGGCGTGCACCACGGCGGGAAGCCCGTTGGCCGCCAGCCACCGGGCCAGAGCGCGCTCGGGGAAATACCAGTCCCTGGTCGCGGTGTCCGGCCGGATCGCCGCCACGTCCTCGTCGAGCCAGGCGTCCAGACCGAGCCCGTCGAGGTGGCTGAAGGACAGGTTGGCCAGGTGCACCTTCTTCCCCGCCTCCCACAGCGACAGGGCGAGCGGTAGCCCGGCGTAGACGTCGAACCCGCCGCCCGCCCGCCACCAGGACGCTGCGCGACCGCTCCAGCCGGGCGAAGAGCTCCGGAATCACGACTTGAGCGCGGGGAGGACGTCGATGGCCAGGCGTTCCACATCTTCGGGACCGTTCGCCATGAAGTTGAAGGCGGTGAAGCCGAGTTTGGTCAGGTCGGTGAGCTCCTCGACTGTGATGTCCGCGCCGACGTTGTAGGCGAGCGTGATGTCCTCAGACGTACGGCCGGCCGCCTCGGCCGCGCGGAAGATGCGGTCACGCATCGCCGGGATCTGCTCCGGCGGCGCGAACCCCATCGACGGGATCCACCCGTCGGCCAGCCGCCCCGTCACGTCCAGCGCGCGCGGCCCGAAGGTGCCGACCCAGATCGGGATGCGATGCGATGGCTTCGGCGCGATATCAGCGGATTCGACCCGGTGAACCGTACCCTCATGCGTGAAAGCGGACGAAGACCACAGCCCACGGGCGATCGTGATCGCGTCGGCCAGCCCGTCGACCTTCTCCCTGGGCGTCGGAACCCGCAGCCCGAAGGCGCGGAACTCCTCGTCGGAGTAACCACCGCCGAGCCCCAGGATCAACCGCCCGCCCGACAGCCGCGAGAAGGTCTCGGCCATCTTGGCCACCATCGCAGGAGGCCGGTACGGCACGCCGAGCACCCGGCTGGCGATCGTGATCCGCGAGGTCGCCGCCGCCATCCAGGCCATCATCGTCCAGGTCTCGAACGTGGGCGACGTCCCGCACGGATGGTCGGACGTCGACACGAAGTCGAACCCGAGCTCCTCTGCCGCCACCGCCTCACCCACCGGATCCGCCGACGATGCAGCCACATTCACCCCAACAAGCATTACGTCCTCCAAAATCACGATATGAGCGACCACCGCTGGGTGACCTTCGACTGTTTCGGAACCCTCATCGACTGGCGACACGGCATCGCCACGCTCGCCGACCTCGTCTCCCCGGGCAACGGCGCGCGGCTGCTGGCGGCCTACAACAGGCACGAACACCAGGTCCAGCAGGCAGAACCGACGCCACGCTACCGCCACGTACTCACCGAGACCCTACGCCGGGCGGCCGCGGAGGAGAAGATCGACCTCGCCGATGACGACGCGGACGTCCTGGCCACGGGCATCCCTTACTGGCCGGTCTTTCCCGAGGTACGGCAGGCGCTGGCGGAACTGCGGGCCGCCGGGTGGAATCTGGCGTTGCTCACCAACTGCGACCGCGACATCATCGGCCAGACGCTGCGCCGCCTGCGCGTGCCGTTCGACGCGACGGTCACCGCCGAGGACGCGGGTGCCTACAAACCCGCCCACAACCACTTCCTCAGGTTCCGCCAGTCGTATGAACCCGCTCAATGGGTGCATGTGGCGCAGAGCTACTTCCACGACGTGATCCCGGCCGGCGAACTGGGCGTCCGGTGCATCTGGGTCAACAGGCACGGCGCGCCTGATGATCCCGCTCTGGCTCACGCCGTACTGCCTGATCTGTCCGGTCTGCCGCTAGCTCTCGGGGTCCAGCCCCAGGACTGAGCGCCCGCCGTCCACCGGGACGACGGCGCCGGTGATGAAGCTCGCCTCGGCCGACAGCAGGTATGCCACGGCCGAGGCGATCTCGCTGCTGCGCGCCGCCCGACCGATCGGGTGCAATCGCGCCATCTCCCGCTCGACCCCGACGAGTTGCGCGTTTCGCTCGGTGGCCACGGAACCGGGCGCGACGGCGTTGACCCTGATGCCGTGCTTGCCGTATTCGACGGCAAGGGCCCTGGTCAGCCCCTCGATGGCGGCCTTGGCCGTGACGTACGGCAGGCAGCCGGGAACGGCGCGTTGCGCCTGGTGTGAGGTGATGTTGACGATCGCGCCCCCGGTCGCCATGAACCGCTTCACCGCGACCGCGCAACCGATCAGCGCCGGGTCGAGGTTCGCCGCGATCAGCCGCTTGATGAGGGAGATGTCGTCCTTGTCGGGTGAGGCGTCGCGGAAGGACGCGGCGTTGTTGACCCATCCGGCCAGCGCGCCGGACTCCTGCGCCAGGTCGGCGGCGTGTTCTGCCACGCTCTCGTGGCTGGCGTCGCCGATGACCGTGATGAGCCGTTCGTGTCGCCAGTCCGGGGCGTCATGGTCGACGATCACTACGGTGGCCTGCTCCAGCAGCCGCTCGGCGATCGCCCGTCCAATGCCGCGCCCGCCCCCGGTGACTACATACGAAACACCCACAGTGACTCCTATCACTAGATTTCGCCGCATGGGTGGAGTGCCCGCCGGGAAGGGGCCAAACGTGCTCCGTATGATCCCGGCGCTGGCGATCACCCAGACTGCTGGCTACGGCGTGCTTTATTACGCTTTCTCGGTCTTTCTCACCCCGATGTCGGTGTCATTGCGGACCGGGGTGGCGCAGCTCACCGCTGCCATGACGCTCGCCGTACTGATCTCCGGACTGGTCGCGCCCCTGGTCGGGCGGTGGCTCGACCGGCGCGGCGGGCGCGGGCTCATGACGGCGGGCTCGGTGATCGGGACGCTGGCCGTGCTCGCCTGGTCGCGCGTGGAGAACCTGCCGCAGTTCTACGCGGTATGCGTGGCGCTCGGCGTCGCCTCCGCGATGGTCCTCTACGAGGCCGCTTTCGCGGTGATCGTCGCGTGGTTCTCGCCCGCGCGCAGGTCGGGGGCGCTGCTGGCGGTGACGGTGGTGGCGGGGTTCGCGTCGAGCATCTTCCTTCCGTTGACGGGATTTCTGGTCGCTTCGTACGGCTGGCGCCAGGCATTGGTGTTGCTCGCCGTGGGGTACGGGGTGGTCTCGGTGCCTCTGCATGCTTTCGCGGTGCGGAGCCGTACATCGCCTCGTCTTTCTCCTCGCGTCGGTCCCGCGCTTCGTGAGCGGCCGTTCTGGCTGCTCGCAGCCGCTTTCCTCAGCCAGACCGGCGCGGTCGCGGTGATGGGCGTGCTGCTCGTGACGTACCTGATCGCGCTCGGCCACTCGCCGGTGTTCGCCGCGAGCGTGGCCGGGCTGCTCGGCGTGTTGTCGGTGACCGGCCGGGTGCTCACGACGGGCCTGCAGACCCGCTGGCCGATCGCGCTGATCACCGCGGCCGTCTTCACGCTCCAGGCCACGGCGGCCGTGCTGCTCCCCCTGGTCGGATCGAGCGTTCCCGGCGCCGTCGTGTCCGTCGTCCTGTTCGGGCTGGGCTTCGGCGTCGCCACGATCGCCAGGCCGGCCCTCCTGGCCAGCCGGTACGGCACAGCCGCCTACGCCTCGATCAGCGGCGCGCTGGCCCTGCCGATCACGGTCGCCAAGGCGCTCGCGCCGCTCGCCGCGGCGGCCGTCGCGCAGGTCGCGGGGTATCCGGCCGTAATGGCGGCGGTCGCCCTGTCGTGCGTGCTCGGCGCCCTCGCGCTGGTCGTATACGAACGCTCAGCCGTAGGCGAACCGGCGGACCCACCCGCCCCCGCCTCGTAAGGTTGCCGCGTGGAGTCCCCCTCAGAGATCCTCAACCGCGTCTTCGGCTACGCCTCCTTCAGGGAGGGTCAGCAGGAGATCATCGAGCACGTCGTCGCAGGTGGCGACGCGCTCGTCCTGATGCCGACCGGCGGCGGCAAGTCGCTGTGCTACCAGATCCCCGCGCTCGCGCGCGAGGGCGTCGGCGTCGTCATCTCCCCGCTGATCGCGCTCATGCAGGACCAGGTCGACGCGTTGCAAGCGCTCGGCGTCCGCGCCGGCTTCCTCAACTCCACGCAGGATTTCGAGGAACGCCAACGGGTCGAGGCCGCCTTCGTCGCAGGGGAGCTCGACCTGCTCTACCTCGCTCCGGAACGGCTGCGCGTGGAGGCCACGCTGCGGCTGCTGGAGCGCGGCAAGATCTCACTGTTCGCGATCGACGAGGCGCACTGCGTGGCCCAGTGGGGGCACGACTTCCGGCCCGACTACCTCGCGCTGTCCGCCCTGCACGAACGCTGGCCCGACGTGCCGCGCATCGCCCTGACCGCGACCGCCACCAGGGCCACGCACGCCGAGATCACCTCCCGGCTGGGCCTGGAGCAGGCGCGCCACTTCGTGGCGAGCTTCGACCGGCCCAACATCCACTACCGCATCACCTCCAAGAGCGAGCCCAAGCGCCAGCTCCTGGAGTTCCTGCGCACCGAGCACGACGGCGAGGCGGGCATCGTCTACTGCCTGTCCCGCGCCTCCGTCGACAAGATCGCCGACTTCCTGGTCGAGAACGGCATCCCGGCCGTGCCGTACCACGCGGGCCTCGACTCCCGGACCCGCGCCCACAACCAGTCCCGCTTCCTGCGCGAGGACGGCCTCATCGTGGTCGCCACCATCGCCTTCGGCATGGGCATCGACAAGCCTGACGTGCGCTTCGTCGCCCACCTCGACCTGCCCAAATCCGTCGAGGGCTACTACCAGGAGACCGGGCGGGCGGGGCGCGACGGGCTGCCCGCCACCGTCTGGCTCGCGTACGGCCTGCAGGACGTCGTGCAGCAGCGCAAGATGATCGACTCCTCCGAGGGCGACGACGCGCACCGGCGCAAGCTGGCCACCCACCTGGACGCGATGCTCGCATTGTGCGAAACCATCTCGTGCCGTCGTGTCCAGTTGCTCGACTACTTCGGCCAGGAAGGCAAACCCTGCGGCAACTGCGACACCTGCCAGAACCCGCCCTCGTCGTGGGACGGCACCGTCCCGGCGCAGAAGCTCCTGTCCACCGTCCTGCGCCTTGACCGCGAACGGCGGCAACGCTTCGGCGTGGGTCAGTCGGTGGACATCCTGCTCGGCAAGCGCACCCCCAAGGTGGTGCAACACGGGCACGACACGCTGACGGTGTTCGGGGTGGGGACAGAGCTGACGGCGCAGGAGTGGCAGAGCGTGGCACGGCAGCTGCTGGCGCAGGGGTTGCTGGCGGTGGAGTCGGAGTACGGCGCGCTGGTCCTGACGGAGGCGAGCGGCGACGTACTGCGCGGCAACCACGAGGTCCGCCTACGCCAGGAACCCAAACGCCCAGAACGCACCCGATCCTCATCGTCTTCGTCGTCGTCGTCTTCTTCTTCAAAGAAGGTCATAGAACTATCCGAAGAAGCCACCCCGGCCTTCGAACGCCTGCGCTCGTGGCGCGCGGCGATGGCCAAGGAACAGGGCGTGCCGGCGTACGTCATCTTCCACGACGCCACCCTCCGCGAGATCGCCACCTTGGCGCCTACGTCATTGGCGGAGCTGAGCAAGGTGAACGGGGTGGGCGAAAACAAACTCGCCAAATACGGCGACCAGGTCCTGGAAACCCTCTCCCCATAGAGGCGCCCGCGCCTATGGAACCTTTGCCTGATGGCACGCTCCGCTCGGCGCACGCATGGGCCTCCGCTATTAGCGCGCTACGCACGAGAAGTCTCCGGGCTCCCCTTATTGGGGAGCCAAGCCCCCCAAGACCCCCAGCCGAGGGCCTCCCGGCCCCCGGCCCCCGGCCCCTTGAGGCCTCAAGCCTCTCCCGAGAAGACGGCCAGAATCCACCGAACTTTTGACCCACGTCGACAATCCATCGCCCAGCTGGTCTCGCCCTGTCGGGCGGTGTAATTCCCTGCCCACATCGTGCTCAGAGCCCAGCAAGCGCGGAGCCGCTGCGCAGGCCAGGCACGTCATTCACCTTTCACCTCGGGCGCGTACGTCAGGGCGGGAGAAACATCTTCAGGGAGTGCGCGCGACCTGGGCTTGAAGGAGCCGGGGCGATGTTTCGAAACCGTGGCGTGAATAGGCTGGGATCGCGCGCGGGCTGGAGTGCACGGTTACTCGTTCGAGGCCGAGCTCCTGAGCGCGATCCAGAACCGCGTCGATGAGCCGACCGCCCAAACCACTGTCACGTTCGTCAGGAACGACATACACGCACTGCAGGTCACCTGATGCTCGGTGCAAAGCGCGTGGGCTGGGCACCCGAGGGAGGACCACGAGCCAGGCCATGCCGATGATCACCTCATCGCGGAGAAGGACCATGCAGCGGTGCGACGACGCGTTCTCCTCCGCCCAGCTGACGAAGTACTTCAGGAACTCGTCTCGCCCCGTGACAGGGATGCCGTCGTTCTCCAGGATCCACTCCCACCGGAGGTGGGCGACCGTCTCCAGCTCATCAGGTACGGCTGGACGGATAGTGATGGTGTTGTCCATCCGAGCATTGTGGCCGAGGCCAGGCTGCCATTGTCACCGTCCCAATGCAGTGCAGCTTCGGTGGCCTCGGACAATCCGTCCTCCTCAAGAGGCACCACGACTCTGGCCTTGTGGTCCCCCTCCCTGAAGTGGAGGGGTACCGGGCCGGCCGTTCCAATATCTCGTCCGCCAGAAAGTCGTGTGATCTAGAAGTCCTTGGCGTGGTCGGTCGCCCACTGGGCGTAGGTGCGGGGCTTGTGTCCGGTGATGCGTTCGACGGTGTCGTTGACCTCGGCTGGCTTGCCGACGGTGGCCGCCATGAGGCCGAACAGTGCGCCGATGAAGGCGGGGTCCATGAAGGCGCTCATCTGCTCAAGAACAGGCTCCGGGGCGAGGTCCTCGACGGTGAGCGGGCGGTCGAGCGCCTGACCGAGGATGCGGACCTGGTCGGCCTGGGTGAGCGACTCGGGCCCGGTCAAGCTGTAGGTCTGTCCGGTGTGGCCGTCGCCGGTGAGGGTGGCGACTGCGACGTCGGCGACGTCGAGCTCGTGGATGGCAGTGAAGGCGGCCTGGGTGTACGGCGCGCGGATCACGTCGCCCCCGGCCAGCTGCATGGCGAAGGTCAGCGAGTTGATCGCCGGGAACAGCAGCCGCAGCACCGTCCACTCCAGCCCGGACTCCTGAACGGCCCGCTCCACGTCAGCGTGGTACTGGGCGATCACATCGGGCTGCACCTCGACGCCGTCCACGACCGCGCCCGAGGACAGGAAGACGATCCGCCCGACCCCGGCCTCCTGGGCGGCGGCCAGGAGCGGCGCCGGGTCCATGCCGTACTGCAGGACCAGCAGGATCCCGCGCACCCCCGCCAGCGCGGCGGGCAGGGTCTCCGGCTTGGTCAGGTCTGCCTGAGCCAGCTCGACACCCTCAGGCAACCCCGCCTGCGAAGGATCGCGGGTCAGCGCCCGCACCGGGTGGCCCGCGGCGAGCAGGGCTTCGACGGCCTGACGGCCGAAGTGGGCGGTGGCACCAGTGACCAGGTACATCTGAACTCCTTCAAGGACGGATCAACGGAGCCCACCCTACCAGAACGGAATGATTTGTTCCATATTCTTTGACGGCTGCTGGATGCGGACCATGTTGCCCGAGGGGTCGCGGAAGGCGGAGTCGCGTGGTCCCCAGGGGCGTTCGATGGGCTCCTGGAGCACCTCGGCGCCCCACGCACGCACCCGTTCGAAGGTCTCGTCCAGATCGTCGGTGCTGAAGACGATCATCGGCAGGATGCCTTGGGTGAGCAGGTCCTGCAGTGCGTCCCCCTCGGATCGGGTACGGCCGGCATGCGGCACGGAGAGCACGAACTCCAGGCCCGGCTGGGTATCACTCCCGAGGGTGATCCAGCGGGACACCCCGCTCCCGACGTCCTGGCGCACCTCGAGGCCGAGCGCGTCGCGGTAGAAGGCGAGCGACTCGTCCAGATCGCTGACGGTGATGTGGCAATACTGGAGCGCGATGGTCATGCCGCCCACGCTAAGCAGCGCCGCCGTACCCCGCTTCTCTGATCCTGCTCACCGCGATGAACTCACCTCAGGAGTAGCGCCACATCCCGCTGTGTATACCGAGGGAGCACGACGCTCCTGCGACGGCCGGTTCACGAAGAACGACAAACATCCATGAGGGACCGCCCCGCCCTCTTTCCACGAAGGCCTCTCGTAGGGCGGGATAGACGCGGAGCACGCCCGGGTTGGCGAAGCGGTCAGAGCCAGAGCAGCGGCGAAGCACGGAACACCCGAGCCGAGGTCGGCCCAGATGCGAACAAGAGCCCAGAGAGGGCATAGGCCGAGGGGCGGGCGTAGACATGGGCCGAGCGCCGGGCGTGGGCCGGGGCCGGGGCCGGGGCCGGGGCCGGGGGCGGGGGCGGGGGCGGGGGCGGGGGCGAAGAGTGCCACGGGTGGGGTGAGGTCTTGGGGATCCCGGAGTTCGTGCGTCGGCTCGGGGATCCCCAAGGCGTGTCGGTCAGCCCAGCGCTGCCCTGCAGGTCGGGATGGGGTCCAGGCGGTCGGCGGTGTGGCGGAGGGTGCGGGCTACCCGCGTCCTGATCCGCCGTCGCGGTCGCTTGGGCGCACCGGGAAGGGCTGACCGGGGGTAGTCGGTGAAGCCCATCGCCGTCTGGTGGGCCAGTACTTGCATCGCGTCCATACCTGCCTCCTTAATCAATTAAGAGCTTAATGGATTAAGAAGCGCACCGCTAGGGTGTGGGCATGGCCGAGCGTGTGACCCTGCAGACGATCGCGGACCGGGTGGGCGTGTCCCGGGCGACCGTCTCCTATGCCTTCTCCCGCCCCGACCAGCTCAGCCACGAACTCCGCGAACGCATCCTCCAGGTGGCAGAAGAGCTCGGTTACGCCGGTCCCAACCCCACCGCCCGCTCCCTCAGGCTCGGCCGCGCGGGCGCGCTCGGGCTGATCTTCACGGAGACCCTGCCGTACGCCTTCGGTGATCCGTACTCCATCGGTTTCCTCCAAGGCCTGGCCGTCGCGGCCGAGGAGGCGGCGGTCGGGCTGCTCATCCTGCAGCAGCCGCGCGGCGTGGAACGTCCGGAGATCATCAGGGACGCCGTGGTCGACGCCTTCTGCGTGTTCTCGCTGCCCGACCGGCATGCGGCGCTGGACGCGGTGCTGGCGCGCCGGCTGCCGACGGTGCTGGTGGACGAGCCGTACATACCGGGCCTGCCGTTCATCGGGATCGACGAGCACCGGGCGGCCGGCGACGCCGTACGGCATCTGCTGGAGCTCGGGCACCGGCGGTTCGGGCTCGCGGTCGTGGGGCTCCATCAGGACGGACGGCACGGCTGGGCCGACCTGGCACGCCAGGAGAGCGCGGTGTTCGAGGCGATGCGCAACCGGGTCGCGGGATATCGGGCGGCGGCTGGGGACGACGTGCCGGTGTACGAGGTGTCGGGGAACGCGCGCGAGGCCGGGCGGGAGGCTGGGCGGGCGTTGCTGGCCCTGGGTCCTCGGCCTACCGCGATCCTGTGCAATACGGACGTGATGGCGCTTGGTGTGCTGGACGCGGCGGCGGAGGCGGGGTTGGAGGTGCCCGCCGATCTGTCGGTGGTCGGGTTTTCGGACAGCGGCGCCGCCGAGGCGGGCCTCACGACGATCAGGCAGCCCAAGCAGCTCATCGGTCAGACGGCGGGACGGCTATTGCTCTCAGGGGTACGGCCGGAGCCGGAGCGCATCATCCTCCCCCACGAACTGATCACCCGAACCACCACCGGCCCAGCCCCGAAAACCCCCTGACCCCCCTCCCGAATCCAACAAAGCCCCAGCCCGGAGCCGCATCACCTCCGGACACACCCCGAGATTTCTCGCTCACGCCCCAAGCCCAAAGGTCTTCTGGCCGCGACCCCCGGGATCCGGTCGCGCCGTGGGGCCACGGTGCATGTCTGGCCCCCGGAGCCCGTGTCGGGTCTAGGGGGCGGAGCCTGGGCGGGCCTGGGGCCCGGGCCGGGGCCTCGCTGGGTCTCTACGCGTGCGCCTGGGGCGGGCCTGGGGTCCGAGTCGGGGCTCGGGATCTGTGCAGGGCCCTTTAAGGCGTCTCAGGACATATGCGGGTCCCTAAAAGCGCTACTGCGGGTGCTTGATGCTGGGGTGGATGGCGATGACGAGGCGGTGGTCGCGGCCGCCTTCTGCGGACTCGTCGTGGTACTTGCCCACCAGGTGGGTCACCGCATGGGCCAGTTCCTCGGCGAACGCCGCACGATCGCCTGCGGAAGCGAACCGCACCTCGCCGTCGATCGCGAACGTCGCCACCCGCTGCTGCGCCTTCGTGGCCCCGGTGATCAGCTCCCCCACGTCACGGACCAGCCGCGCCGCCACCGCCAGCAGCCACCGCGCCGACAACCGGTCGGGCGAGCGAGAAGGGTCGGGTTGGACGGCGGCGAGGGCGGTGGGTGAGATCACGTAAGACGCCGCGGTCGCCTGCATGACCCGCTCGTGGACGTTGCCCTTGCGGCGCTCCTCCACCAGCTCGACCAGCCCGTGCTTCTCGAGCGTCTTGAGGTGGTAGTTGACCTTCTGCCTGGCCAGCCCGACCTTGGCGGCCAGCATCGTCGCCGACCCGGGCACGGCGAGCTCGGCCAGCAGCCGGGCGCGCATCGGGTCGAGCGACACCTCGGCCGCCGCCGGGTCCTCGATCACCGCGACATCGAACATGCCTCCACGGTCGCACCGACAATCAATATTGTCAAAGCATCACGAGTTGTCGGTGCTTCTTCCCAGGAAGGCCATCAGTTCCTCGTACGGATCACCTGTCGTCACAGGCGTCAGCGGTACGGCGAAGCGGGCGGGCCGGTCGAGCGGGGAGACGACGTAGGGGGCGAGGGTGAGCAGTTCCCGGGCCAGGTCTGGGGGGATCGGACGGGTTCGGCCGCAGGCCTGCGCCACGTCCCACCCGTGGACGGCGACCTCCACGGCTCCGACGCCGGTGAGCAGGGCGGAGGTGATCGCGCATCCGCCGACTGCTACGGACTCGCGGTCCTGGGCGAGGGTCCATGCTCCGAGCAACGCGCCCGCCAACTGCCGCAACCCGCCGACCAGCGCGCCGACCTCGCTGGGAGAGCCTCGGGTGGGCTTCGGAATGGGCGGGGGTCCCGGACGGGGTGAGGGGTCAGGGAGAGGGGGGAGTCCCACACGAGGGCCCAAAAGGGGGGGAAAGCCTGGAGGGGGTTCGAGGGCGGCGAGGGGCGAGGGGCGCTCGTGAAGTGGGAGGTGTTCGTGGGGTGATGTGGAAGGGGGGAGGGTGATGTGGCCTTCGTCGGCGGCTTCACGGAGGGCGGTCATGGAGTCGGTCAGGTGGTCCAGCAGCTCCCGCAGATCCCACTCCACGCAAGGGGTCGTACGCGACAGATCCCGCCACGTGACCAGTTGCAGGCTCCCCTGCGTGTACGCGATCGCGCGCTCCAACAGCGCGACCCCCCCGATCACAGCGTGTCCGGCAGGCCGAAGGTCTTGAACAACCGCGTGTCCAGGAAGTTCGCCGCATGCGTCAACGCGGACCCGGAGAACGTCAGCACCTGCAGCACGAACGCCCGATGCACCCCCGCCGCGTCCCGCATGTAGAGGGCGAAGGCAGGCTGCCCGTTCGCCGCCACCGGCAGCAACCGCATGCTGCCAGGCCCCCCAGGGCACCGCAGCGACAGGTGCCGCGCGATGCTCGCCCTCCCCTGGTACCACTGCTCGAACGGCGGCATCTCCCACACCGCCTCCTTCGTGAACAGCTCCACGATCGCGTCCACGTCCTTGCGCTCGAACGCCGCCACGTACCGGCCCAGCAGCTCCTGCTGCGCGGGCGTCAGCGGCGCCACCACCTCGTCCTGCGACGGCCCGACCTGGTCGAGCTGCGCCCGAGCCCGCTGCAGGATGCTGTTGACCGCGGTCGTCGTGGTGTCCAGCGCCGAGGCAACCTCGGCCGCCCGCCACTTGAGGACGTCACGCAGGATGAGTACGGCACGCTGCCTGGGCGGGAGGTGCTGCAGCGCCGCCACGAACGCCAGCCGTACACTCTCGCGGGCCGACACGATCGCGGCCGGGTCGCCCCCGATCAGGTCGTCGGGCGCCGGCTCCAGCCAGGGCACCTCGGAGGCGACCAGGTCGTCGTCGGGCGAGGAGCTGGGGCTGCCGAGCCCGGTGGGCATCGGGCGGCGGCCCCGGCTCTCCAGCGCGGTCAGGCACTGGGTGGTGGCGATCCGGTAGAGCCAGGTGCGCAGCGAGGAGCGCCCCTCGAACCCCTCGTAGGCCCGCCAGGCCCGCAGGTAGGTCTCCTGCACCAGGTCCTCCGCGTCGTGCACGGAGCCGAGCATGCGGTAGCAGTGCGCCATCAGCTCCCGGCGGTAGGGATCGGCCAGCGTGACGAAATCGTCCATAACCTATAGACCTACCTAAGGCGCGAAAGTCATCGGTAGTCTTTCAGCGAAATCGCTCCGGACACCTCGTTGACGTCGGGCTGCGGCTGGCTCATGTCCTCCTGCCACGCGCTCATGCGCAGCGCGAAGTCCTGGTTGAGCTCGGCGAACGGCCGCATCTCCCGCTCGTACCCGGCCAGGCCGCCGCCGGTGGCGAGCTCGCCCGCCAGGATGTACGCGCCGACGAACGCCATGCTCGTGCCCTGGCCCGACATGGGCGAGCCGCAGTAGCCCGCGTCGCCGACGAGCGTCACCCGGCCGGTCGACCACGCGGGCATCCGGATCTGGGCCATCGAGTCGAAGTGGAAGTCCTTGGCCTGCCACATGGCCTCGATCAGGCGCGGCACCTCCCAGCCGTCCTTGGCGAACTTGTCGGCCACGAGGTGCTTCTGCTGCTCCACGTTACGGAAGTCGTACGCGATGGGCGGCGAGACGAAGCCCATGATGCCCCTGGCCTCGGTGTTGGCCCTGACGCTGTAGAGGCCGGCCATCCGGTCCTCGCCCCTGAGGTAGGTCTGCCACCGGTCGAGGCCGAGGAAGTTGTCCATGGTGAAGACCGACAGGTAGGTGCCGAGGTGGGAGATGAACTGCGACTCCTCGCCGAACGCCAGGGAGCGCACGTTGGAGTGCATCCCGTCCGCGCCGACGATCAGATCGAAGCGCTCCTGCCGCCCGCTGTCGAAGGTCACTAGGGAGTCGTCGATCGCGGCGATGGAGTCGCCGAAGATGTAGCGGGTGGTGTCGCGGGTCACGTCGTGCAGGACGCGGGCGAGGTCGTCGCGGAGGATCTCGATGTCGGCGTTGGTCGTCGAGCCGCCGGTGATCGTCTCCTCGGTGGTGCTGTGCAGGACGTTGCCGTCGTCGTCGACGAAGGACATGCCGCGCATGGTGAGGGCCACCTCGCGCACCTGCGCGTCGATCCCCATCTGCTCGACGATGCCGAGGGCCGCGCCGCGGATGTCGATGGCCTGGCCGCCGGGGCGGATGTCGGGGCACTTCTCGACGATGGTGACGTTCATGCCGTGTTTGGTGAGCCAGAAGGCGAGGGCGGGACCGGCGATGCTGGCGCCGGAAATCAGGATCTTCATGGCTCTGAATGTACGCAGTACGCAAGGGCGAACACAAGCTGGAGCAGGGACTCTGTCCTAGGCTAGGGTGGGTGCTGTGCTAGAACAGCCGCCCTACATGAGGATCGTCGACGACATACGCGGCCGCATCGCGAGCGGCGAGTTGCGGCCGGGCGACCGGGTGCCGTCGACCAGGCAGGTGGCCAAGGATTTCGGGGTCGCGCTGGCGACCGCGGCCAAGGCGCTGACCACGTTGCGCATGGAGGGCACGGTGCAGACCGAGCCCAGGTTCGGCACGATCGTGTCCAGCCGCACGGTCAAGCCGCGCCCGCTCAAGGAGCAGGGGCTCAGCAAGGAGCGGATCGTCAGGGCGGCGATGGACATCGCCGACGGCGAGGGGCTTGAAGCCATCACGATGCGGGCGATCGCCCACAAGCTCGACGTGCCGACCATGTCCCTCTACCGGCACGTGGCCAACAAGGAGGACCTGACGCTGCTGATGGTCGACGCCGCGTTCGGCGACGCCGTCTACCCGGACGACGTGCCGCCGGGCTGGCGGGCCCGGCTGGAGGTCTCGGCGCGCACCCAGTGGGCGATGTACCGGCGCCATCCGTGGGTGGCCCTGCTGGTGCCGCTCGGCAGGCCGCTGCCGCTGCCCAACATGATCAAGCACGCCGACTGGATGATGTCGGCGCTGCAGGATGCCGACCTCGATCCGGTCACGACGTTCCACATCCACATCACGCTGTACGGGTACGTCAGGGGCACGGCGTCGAACCTGGAGGCAGAGGCACAGGCGCAGGCGGACACGGGGCTCACCGAGGACGAGTGGATGGACAGCCAGGAGGCCGCGTTCACCGCACTGATCGCCTCCGGTGAGCTACCCTCCTACAGCTCGCTGATCACCAAGCTGGTCGACGGCTACGACTTCGACCTCGACGTGCTCTTCGAGTTCGGGCTACAGGCTCTTCTGAACGGCTTCGCCCAGATAGTGGAATAAAGCATTCCGTTCTGCTATAGTAGAGACATGACGAACACGCTGAACGCCGCGCACACCGCCCTCCGCACCACGCTCGCCGCCGTTCCCCAGGACGGGTGGACGCGGCCAACCCCCTGCGAGCACTGGAACGTCACCCAGGTCCTGCAGCACGCCACCGGTGACCAGCAGGCCTACGCCTCCTTCATCACCGGCGAGCCGGGCCCCGACTTCAACCCCTTCGACCCCTCGGGCACCCTGAGCGAGAACCCCCTGGAGTTCGCCGAGCGCGCCATGACCGCCTCGGCCGGCGCGTGGGACTCGGTCGGCGACGACGTCCAGGACGCGCCCACCCCGCTGCCGCAGGGCAAGATGCCCAAGTGGCTCGGCGCCGGCGCCGCCGCACTGGACGCGGGCGTGCACGCCTGGGACATCGCGGTGGCGACCGGGCAGGCCTCGCCGCTCACGCCCGAGCTGTCCAGGGAGCTGCTGGTGGTGGCGAAGGAGATCGTCGAGCCGCTGCGGCAGTACGGGGCTTACGCCGCGGCGCTGGAGCCGCAGGAGGGCGACGACGACACCGCCGCCCTCCTCCGCTACCTCGGCCGCAACCCCGCCTGGACGGCCTGACTCCAACCCCAACCCACAGAAAGACTCCAAGGCCCTCAAACCTCAAGGTTCCTGAGGGCCTGGGGTAGTTATCGGGCGGTTTTGACGGTTGCGGTCTTTCCGCCGGGCACGGGGACGGTGGCCACGGTGTACGTCACCCCGTCGATCGTCTTGGCGAGCCCCGGGAAGCGGTGGCCGTTGACCTCCAGCCACCGGTGCTCGCCCAGGAACCGTGCCTCCCACATCAGCGACCCGGCCGACTCGTTCGTGAACGTGGACGCGTTCACACCGTCGTGCCGTACGCCGATCGTGCCGTCACCGACGGGCACGCCGGACACGGCCAGCCACCCGATGTCCCCCGGCAGCCGCGACTGCGTGGCCACCGTACGCCGGGGCGCGTCCGGCTGGATCCCCATCAACCCCTCCACCGTCTGACTGACCAGCGTGAACGACACCTCCGGGTAGTCCCCGTTGAGCCCCTGGCGGCTGACCGTGTGCCTGGCCTCCCGCTGGTCGTAGACGTGCTGCATCCACTTCCACGCCGTCTCGTTCCTGTTGTGCCTGAAGAACGTGTCCGGCAGGTACGTGATCGCCTCGATGTTCCCCGGCCGCCCGGCCCCTGAGGCCTCGGCGTCGACGAAGTCGAGGTAGGCGTCGTTGCGGGAACCCGCGTCGATGATGCCCTTGAGCGGCATGAACCAGCTGTTCTCCTTGCCGAACCCGGTCAGCGGCGTCCCGTCCACGGTGTAGGCGCGCACGAACTCCCCGCTGCCCGGCTTCACCGACCAGGTGGTGTTGAAGTACCGCTTGAGCTCGGTGGCCTTCCGCGCCGCCGACAGCGAGGTGCGCAGATCGCGCCGGTCGAGCGCGAGCGCGGCGAACGCCCGGTAGGCCTGGTACTGCGCGCCGATCGCGTCTCCCGCCTCGGCCAGCGGCTCGTCACCCGACTCGTTGTAGCTGGCAGCGCCCTGGAAGATGCCCTTGCCGGTGCCCTCGGCCACGCCGTTCGGCAGCAGCCCGTCGTGCAGCTCGACGAAGTCCTTCACCACGTGCCGGTAGTAGTCCCAGAACGCCTCGTCGTCGACGTACGCCCGGTCGCCGCTCCACCTGAACGCCTCGTTGGCCTTCTCGACCAGCTCGAAGGCGGCGGGCACCTCGCGCACGAAGTTCGTCGGCGACCGGTAGTCGATGGACAGGTAGGTGGAGGCGTCGAAGTTCAGCGCCCACACCGGGTAGTACCTGTGCTCCTCCGAGGCGGACGCGGCGAAGGAGCGCAGCATGGTCTTGTTCTGCTCGGCCAGGCCCAGGATGTGCGCGCCGGCGAGCTGGTGGGCGAAGTCGCGCGAGTAGTAGCCGCTGCGGTGGGCGTATCCGGCCCAGTACGTGGAGGCGTAGACGCCTTCCCCGGTGCCCGCAGGCCGGCGCTCGTCGACGTTCAACGGGCCCGGGGCGCCGTCCTGGTGCACCCAGCTGCCCGCCTTGTCCTTGGCCCAGGCGAACATCTCGGCGACCTTGGGGTTCGACGAGGTCACCACCGGGTTCGCGGCAGCGCCCGGCGAGACCATCACGTCGTCGGCGTTGACCCAGCCGGAGCCGGAGCCGAAGACGATCTCGAGCTGGTCGCCCTCGGCCACCTCGACGTTGGAGATCGTGTAGCGGGCGTAGGTGGACCGGCTGGGCAGCGTGATCCTGCCCGCCTCCGCGCCGTTGCGCCGGACGGTGAACGTGCCGTCCGGGCCGCCGGTGGAGATCCAGGCGGAGATCGAGTAGCGGCCGGCCCGCTGCACGTGGACGGTCTGGCTGACGGACCTGCCTGGACCCGCGTCGAGGTAGATCAGCTTGGCGCCGCCGTGTGGCCTGTTGGTGGCAACGCCGGTGCCCTGGGTGAACGTCCAGCCTGCCGTACCCTGCTCGAATCCGGGGTTGACGACGGTCAGGAGCATGGCGAATAAAGCTCCGTACTTCATGGTGACAAACTCCGATGGGTCAGCGCGGTGGCGCGGTGGAGCCCCGGACTACGAGCTCGGGGCTGAACAGCAGCTCGCCCTTGGGCACGTCCTGGTTGCTGACCAGCGCGACCATGCCGCGGGCCACCGCCTTGGCCAGCCGGTCGATCGGCTGGCGCACGGTGGTCAGCGGCGGGTCGACGAACTCCATGATCATCGAACCGTCGTGCCCCACGATCGAGACGTCGGCGGGCACGCTCAGCCCCTGCCTGCGTACCGCCCTGATCGCGCCGAGCGCCATGAAGTCGCTGGCCGCGACCACGGCGGTGACGCCCTGACGGAGCAGCTCGGTGGTGGCCGACTGGCCGCCCTCGATCGTGTAGTTCTGCCTGACGATCAGGGCGTCGCCCGCGCCGCGCTTCTCCAGCGCGGTGACGAAGCCCTCCACCCGGCGGTCGGCCGGGTGGTTGCCGGTCGGGCCTGACGCCAGGCCGATCCTGCGGTGGCCCAGCGACCACAGGTGGTCGACGGCCAGCTCTGCCGACAGGTAGTCGTCGGTGGAGAAGACCGGCGCGTCGTGCCCCTCGAAGCCGCCGTTGACGCCGACGAAGGGGATCCGCCTGGCCGCCAGCACGTTGTAGGTCTCGGGGTCACCGTTGACCAGCGTGTTGTTGGCGGACAGGAACACCACTCCGGCCACTCCGTGATCGGCGAGCGCGATCACGAAGTCGCGTTCCTGTATGCCGCCCGGCATCGCCGGGCAGAGCACGCCCTTCAGCCCGTGCGGCGCCAGCGCGGACTCGATGAGCTCGGCCACGTCGGCGAAGAACGGATTGGACAGCCAGGGCGTGATCACCGCGACGATGTGGCCCTTGGTCGAGCGTTCGTACCCCAGCTCGGCCATGGCCCGCTCGACGGCCTCCCGCGTCTTGGCCGACACGCCCGTGCGGCGGTTGATGACGCGGCTGACCGTGGCCTCGCTGACGTCGGCCAGCGCGGCCACCTCGGTGATGCCGATCTTCACTGGACGACCTCCAGCAGGGCCATCCCGGAGGGCGGCACGCTCAGGTTGCACAGGCCGGGACCCATCTTCCCGGCCGTCGGCTCGATCCTAGAGCCGGCGGCGTCGAAGACGTGCACCACGGCGCACTCCTGGGCGAGATCCAGCACCAGCCCCGGCCCCCCGGTGCCGTTGATCACGGTCACCCGGCGCCCGCCGGTCACCCGCACGACCCGGTCGGCGGTCACGGTGATCACGCTCTCGTCGCCGAGCGTGGCGGTGACCACGGGGTAGAGCTCGTCCGGCCGTCCGGGTTCCGTCTCGCCGTCGAGCAGCACGTGCGACAGCTCCCGCCAGCGGGCCAGCCAGAACCGCACCATCTCCCGCTGCTCGGCGGGCAGGCCGCCGAGCTTGCAGGAGATCTGCGGCACCGCGTGGAAGGAGCCGATGATCTGCCGCGCGGCGCTGTGCACGGGCCCGGCCGGGTCCCACATGAGCATGTCCCCGTGTACGGCTCCGCCGGTCGCGAGCAGCGCGACGTCGATCGTGCGCACCCGGTTGGCGGTGACGTCGGACGGGCAGTCGTCGGCGCGCATCAGGTCGCCGAACCCGGACAGGCCAGGTCCCGTGTACGGCTGGCGCAGCTCGATCAGCGCCTCCTCGCCCAGCGCCGCCCTGATCTCGGCGAGCAGCACCCGCATCGCCTCGCCGACGTCGGAGATGTCGGCGAGCGGGGAGGGGCGGCCCGCGTAGACCATCACCTGCTCCAGGAAGTCGATCTTCAAGCCGTCGAGCCGGTAGTCGTTCATCAGGCGTGCGCACATGGCCACGACGTGCCGCCGCACCTCGGGGATGCGCGGGTCGAGCGCCCGCGCGCCCGGCACGAGGGAGTCCGCCTCCGCATACGGCGAAATTTCGTCAAAACAGTGTGCGGACGGCCCGAGCAACAACGGCGCCACCCAGGCCAGATACCGCAACCCGAGCGCCTGAACCCGCGCCACATGCCCCGCGAAGTCCGGAAATTTCGTTAGATCGGGGACCCAGTCCCCCACGCCCGCATACCCGCGCCCGCTCCCGAACTCCTGCCACCCGTCGTCCAGGATCAGCGCCCCGCACCCCGCCTCGACGGCCAGCGCCGCCTCCGCCTCGACCCCCTCCGCGCTCACGTCCTGGTTGAACGCGTACCAGGTGGAGTACACCGGCTCCCGTGCCCCGTCGCGCGCCTTCACCGACCCCAGCACCCCGCGCAGCCCGCGCATCGCGGCGGCCACGCTGACCGCCGACGGCTCGAAGGCGATCCGGTACGGCCCTGGCACCGTGAGATGCACGACGAACGTCTTGTTCTCCTCCGAGACGCCGTATCGCATCCACACCTCGGGCACCGGGTCCAGCGCCGCGAAGGCCAGCAGGGTGCGCCCGGTGCTGTCGTACACGCACCCGGCCGCCGCGCCGTTCACCAGCGCCACCCGCGCCCAGCCCTCCCAGTCGGCCACCAGCGCCCTGGGCCACTCGCGGGTCGGGTGCCAGAACCCGACGGCGTCGCCCAGCGGGACGGACAGGCGGATCTCCGCCGCCCCGTCCACCGCGAGCACCCCGTCGTCGAACGTCCAACCGGCGTTCAGTACGGCCAGCCGTACGTCGTCGAGCAGCACCGAAGTGGGCGCGGGCGCCAGCCCGGCGGTCGTGACGCTCATTCTTTGACAGCTCCTGCGAGTAGTCCGGACACGAAGTGTCGTTGAAGGGCCAGGAAGAGGATCGCCATGGGCAGGGCCGCGACGGCCGTGCCGGCGAGGATCTGCCCGAAGTCGGTGTCGTTCGCGCCCTGGAGGGAGGCGATGGCCAGCGGGATGGTGTACGCGTCGCGGGTGCGCAACGCGATCAGCGGCCAGACGAAGTCGTTCCACTGGTAGAGGAAAAGGTAGATGCCGAGCGCCGCCAGCGCGGGGCGGGTGGGCGGCAGTACGACGCGGAAGAACAGCCGCAGCTCCCCGCAGCCGTCCACCCGGCCCGCTGCCAGCAGCTCGTCGGGCAGCGCCGACATCGACTGCCGCATCAGGAAGATCCCGAACGGCAGCGCCAGGTTGGGCAGGATGATCGCCTGGTAGGTGTTGAGCCAGCCGAGCTCCATCATCATCTTGAACAGCGGCACCAGCGTGACCTGGCTCGGGATCACCAGGCCGAGCATGAGCAGCCCGAACAGCAGCTCCTTGCCGCGGAAGGAGTATTTCGCGAAGCCGTACCCGGCCATCGTGCAGACCAGGCCGGACAGCAGCGTGTAGAGCGTGGAGATCAGCACCGAGTTGAGCACCACCCGGCTGAAGCCGACACCCGACTCCAGCCCGGCGAGGTTGTCCAGCAGGTGGGAGCCGGGCAGCAGCGGCGGCGGGCTGTCGAACACCTCGGCCGTGCTGTGCGTGGCGCCCACGACCATCCAGTAGAACGGCACGAGCACGACCGCCACGAGGATCAGCAACGTCGACGTGAGCATGATCCGACGCATTCTGAGCCCTCCTTCGTCGGGCTCAAAATGCAGCGTGCTGTGTTTATTGATGCTCGAACTTCGTTCGATCATGCCTTCTCCCCCAGCACCTTGAACTGCACGATGCCGAGCACGCCGATGATCACGGCGAGGGCGTAGGCGATGGCCGAGGCGTAGCCGAAGTCGAAGAACTTGAACCCGTTGTTGTACAGGTACAGGCCCACGGTGAGGGTGCTGTTGTCCGGCCCGCCGTTCGTCATGACGTACGGCTCGTCGAACAGCTGCAGGGTGCCGATCGTCGACATGACCACGGTCAGCAGCACGACGGGACGCAGGCCGGGCAGCGTGACGTGCACGAAGCGCTGCCACGCGTTGGCCCCGTCGACCGCGGCCGCGTCGTAGTGGTCCTGCGGCAGCGCCTGCAGCCTGGACAGGTAGATGACCGCGTTGTAGCCGGTGTAGTGCCAGGTGATCGCCAGGCCGATCGCCACCCGCGCCCAGAACGTGTCGGTCAGCCACGGCACCGGATCGCCGCCGAGCAGCCCGATGAACCAGTTGACCAGCCCGGACTGCGGGTTGAGCAGCACCGCGAACAGCAGGCCGTACGCCACCAGGCCCATGATCATCGGCAGGAAGAAGCCCAGCCGGATGAAGCCCTTGAACCGTAGCGCCGCCGAGTTGAGCGCCACCGCGAGCGCGACGGCCAGCCCCAGCATGATCGGCACCTGCACGGCGAGGATGACCGAGGTGTTGCCGAGCGCCTTCCAGAACAGCGTGTCCCCGGCGAGCCGCTCGTAGTTGGCCGTCCCGGCGAACGACGACAGCGCGCCGTCCGTCTTGAACAGGCTCAGCCAGAACGACCAGGCGATCGGGTACAGCTTGAAGATCGCGAACAGTGCGACCGCGGGCAGCACCCACAGGTAGGGAGCGAGCCTCATCGAAGAACCTTGCGCCCCGTCTGCTGGGCCACGAGATCCGCGGCCTCCTTGAGCGCGGCGGCCGGGTCGGCGCCCTTGAGCAGCACCTTGCCCTGCGCGTCGTCGACCGCCTTGAGCGCGCGGGCGTAGTCGGCGGTGTAGTTGGTCACGTAGGAGGGCTGCTTGAGCGCCTCCAGGAAGACCTCGCCCTTCTTCTGGCCGCTGAAGAACGCCGAGGGCTCGTGGAAGATCGGGTCGTCGTAGGCGCTCATCAGGGCCGGGGCGATGCCCTTGCCCTTGTAGATCTTCACCTGGTTCTCGGGGCGGGTGAGCACGAACTCGGCGAAGGCGTAGGCGGCCTCCTTGTTCTTGCTGGTGCCCGCGACGGCCAGGTGGGTGGAGTTGACGGTGGCGGAGACCTTGCCGCCGGGGGTGACGGCCGGCGGGAGCCGTACCTTCCACTTGCCCTTCTGGTCGGGGGCGCTCTCCTCGATGATGCCGCCGAACCAGGTCGGCATCGGCTGGACGGCGACGGCGCCCTTCTTGATCAGGCTGATCATCGTGTTCCAGCCGCCGCCCATGTCGGCGACCAGGCCCGCGTCGTTGAGCTTCTTGATGATCGTCATCGCGGTGACGGCCTGCGGGGTGTCGAGGGTGACGTTGCCCTGCATGTCGAAGTAGAAGCTGTCCTGGAGCTGCATCAGGAACTGGAAGACGTTGGCCGAGTCGGCCTGGGTGGCCGCCTTGTCGATGCCGAACAGCTGGACGCCGGTCTTCGCCTTGAGCTTGATCCCGGCCTCGATGACCTGGTCCCAGTTCTCCAGCGCCTCGACGTCGACGCCCGCCTGCTCGAACAGGTCGGCGCGGTAGTAGAAGCCGGCCGAGTTCGCCTCCCAGGGCAGGGCGTAGACCTTGCCGTTGCGGCTGACGGTCTCCCACATGCCCTGGGCGAACTTGGCCTTGTGCTTGTCGGCGCCGAGCGGCACCAGGTCGGCCAGGCCGTCGGGGAACTTCTCGACGTAGGCGGGCAGGTAGTCGACGCCGATGTGCAGCACGTCGCCGAGCCCCTGGCCGCCCGCGGCCATGCCAGTGGTGATCTTGTCCCAGATGGCCGGGTTGCCGATGTCCTGGACGTCGACGGTGATGCCCGGATTCGCCTGCTGGAAGGCGGGGACCAGCTCCTTCATCATGGCGGCCGGCCCCTGCCAGCTCCAGACGGTGATCGCCTTTTGTGTGCTCTCGCTGTTGCTTCCGCAGGCGGTCAGTACGGCGCTGCCCGCGGTCAGGGCGCTGAGCTGAAGGAATCGGCGACGGTCCATGGGCGAGTCTCCTGGGGGGCAGCGAGATGGTCTGACGCGCCGAGACGCTACCCCCGTCGGACTCCGACTTGCAAGACTGGAGCGAAAACTTTCAGCAGGCTTAAGCTGACTGGATGAAGCCCGTCACGTTTCCGTCCGCGTCCCTCACCATCGCGGTGATCGCGCCGCCGCCCACGTCCTTGACCTCCTGGACCAGCTCAGCGCCCGCGTCGAGCAGCGTCTGGACGGACGCCTTGATGTCGGGCACGTTCCAGAACACGACCGGGCCGGTCATGTTCTTCGCCGCGCCGTGCGGGTCGAGGCCGACGCTCGGGCCGTCGGTGTTGAAACCGACGAAGTAGGGCTCGTCCATGTACGGCTCGACCTGGAGGAACGAGCTGTAGAGGCTCTTGGCCTTCGCCAGGTCGGAGACCGGGTAGACGATCGTCTTGATGCCTTCTGTCATGGGGTACTCCTTCTGCCGCTCGTCACACTGACGAGGTTTCTTCGGTCAGTGCCTATGACACGACGCGACGAAGGAACGTGACCGATGAACGATTTTCTGGCGGGACAGTTCGAGGAGTACCGGCCGCATCTGCAGGCTGTCGCCTATCGCATGCTGGGGTCCGCCGCCGAGGCCGAGGACGCGGTGCAGGAGGCTTGGCTACGGCTGAGCCGTACGGACACCTCGTCCGTGGAGAACCTGGGCGGGTGGCTGACGACGATCGTGGGTCGGGTGAGCCTGAACATGCTGCGCTCGCGCGCCACGCGCCGGGAGGACTCCCTGGAGACCCGTACGGCGGAGCCACCAGGTGGGGCGGATCCCGAGCAGGAGGCGGTGATCGCGGACTCGGTGGGGTTGGCGATGCTGGTCGTCCTGGAGACACTGGCGCCCGCCGAGCGGTTGGCCTTCGTGCTGCACGACCTGTTCGGCGTCCCTTTCGACGAGATCGCCCCGATCGTGGACCGAACCCCGACGGCGGCCCGCCAACTGGCCAGCCGAGCCCGCCGCCGCGTCCAGGGCGCACCGCCCGCGCCGGAGACCGACCTGGTGCGGCAGCGCGAGATCGTGAACGCCTTCCTGTCGGCGTCGCGCGGCGGCGACTTCAACGCACTGCTCTCACTGCTGGACCCGGACGTCATATTGCGCGCCGACACCGCCGCCGTCTCCGTGGGCGCATCCGGTCTGCTCAGGGGCGCATCGGACGTGGCAGGCACTTTCTCCGGCCGGGCACAGGCGGCGCAGCTGGCCCTCATCAACGGCGCAGCGGGCGCGGTCTGGGCCCCTGGCGGACGCCCACGCATGGTCTTCGCCTTCACCATCGTCGACGGACGGATCGCCGGGATCGACATGCTCGCCGACCCCGACTACCTGGACACCCTCGACCTGGAACTCCTCACCAACTAACCGACACGAAGCACCAGGGCCCGGGTCGTAGGCTCCCAGCCACGCACGGACGGACACTGCCAGAGCCCCCCACCAGAGCCAAGGGAGGAAGCGCCCAACGAAAGGGCCCAGGGACTGGGCTGTCGCCGTGCGGGCCAGGCGTCAGGCCCACCGGCATGGGATGACAGCAACCATCGGTCGATAGGTGGATCTTCGCGGTGAACCTGCCACGCGACCCATCCGGCCGCCAACCCCCGACCGCCCCGCTTGTCGCCGCTGGATCTCCACGCCCCATCAACTATCGCACGACGACACCTGCAGTCAGCAGATCCAATAGCTAGCTCTTGGTCGCTTGGGTCGTGGGGTGAAGGTCCTCAGCCACGCACGGGCGGAAACTGCCAGAGGCCGCCCGCCCCAGCAGGACCGGGGGCGGGCGGGTGGGCGGGCGGAGGGTGGGCAGGCGGGCGTGAGGGAGGAAGAGGGAGCGGAAGAGGAGGAAGAGGAAATGGGAAAGGGAGGCTGAGGGATGAGAGGCGGGTTAGGGGAGTTTGGTGAAGAAGGAGCGGATGTCGGCGATCAGGAGGTCGGGGGCGTCGTGGGCGGCCCAGTGGCTGCCCCGGTCGTACTCGTTCCAATGCACGATGTTGTGGTGGTCCCGCTCCGCGAACCGCCGCAACGGGCGGAAGTCGTACGCGAACGACGCCAACCCGATGGGGAACGTCGTCGGAGAGGTGTCGGTCTCCTCGTGGTGGTTCTCGTAATAGAAGCGACCCGATGACGCCGCCGTGTTCGTCAGCCAGTAGATCGTGGCGTTCGTCAGGATGAGGTCCTTGTCGGGAAGCCCAGCCAGGAGCTGGCCGATCCATGCCAGTTGCCCCGCCGGAGAGTCGGCCAACCCGTGGGCCAGCGTCTGCGGCTGCGCCGCCTGTGCGCGGTCGTGGATGGCATGCTCCACGAACCCCTGCAAGAACCCCAA
The DNA here is from genome assembly GCF_044457355.1 of Nonomuraea sp. NPDC050556. Lineage (NCBI taxonomy): Bacteria > Bacillati > Actinomycetota > Actinomycetes > Streptosporangiales > Streptosporangiaceae > Nonomuraea > Nonomuraea sp. NPDC050556. The sequence continues at coordinate 685,025 of NZ_JBITGU010000002.1, forward strand.
ATACTGCATGTCCTGCTCAGACAACCCCTCGAACTCCGCCGGGTCGCCAGACGGGAACGAGAAGATCTGGTTCACGTGCACCCCGATCACCGCCTCCGGGTGCCGCCGAGCCAGGACAGGGCTGATGATGGCGCCCGCGTCATTGCCGTGCACACCGTACCGCGTGTAACCCAGCCCAGCCATGAGCGCCGCCCACGCGTCGGCGACCCGCGCGGCGCCCCACCCCTTGGCACGGGTCGGCCCGGAGAAACCGAAGCCCGGGATCGACGGAATGACCAGGTGGAAGTCCTGCGACAGCGGCTCGATCAGGTCGAGGTACTCGATGAACGTGTTCGGCCACCCGTGCGTGAGGATCAGCGGCGTTGCGTCCTCCCGCGCCGACCGCACGTGCACGAAGTGGATCGTCTGCCCGTCGATCTCGGTGGTGAACTGCGGGTAGGCGTTGATCTTCGCCTCCCATGCCCGCCAGTCGTACCCGTCGAGCCACCGCGCGACCAGGTCGCGCACGAAGGACCCCGGCACGCCGTACTCCCAGCCGGGCTGCACCGGACCGCGCTGCACGCCGTCGGTGACCTCGGACTCGGGGAGCTCCTCGGCGAAGCGGGTGCGGGCCAGCCTGTCGCGCAGGTCGTCGAGGTCGGCCTGCGGGATGTCGATGTGGAACGGCTTGATCTCCATGACGTTCACTCTACCAGAACGGAACGCTTCATTCCATGAGTTCGCCGGAGAAAATAGGCATAAGTCGCGGAAAAGAGGGCCAGGCCCCAGGGGAGCCACGACAGCGCGGGCCCGAAAGCGCCCCACGTCTCCGAGGTCATCGTGATCTCGCCGCGCACGAACCAGATCAGCGCGCGCAACCCCGCCTGCGTCATCATCGCCGCCGCCGCGAGGCCGGGAACCACGGCCAGCCAGACGGGCACACGCCTGCCGCGCAGGTAGGGGATCCAGCGAGGGAACACCTCGCCCCACCGCTGCACCAGCCCGAGCGTCAGCACCGCCCCGGCAACGCAGAGCCCGCCCAGGACCGCCTCGGCGAAAGCGGCCTCCGCACCTTCCATGAGGAACCCGTCGGGCACCCCGAGCGGGATCCCGGCAGCCCAGGCCAGCCGTACGGCAGCGTATGGCAGGGCCAGCAGAGCGGCGGCGTAAGTCGCCGCCCGCCCCCACCGCGGGACCTCGGACGACCCCCGCCAGCCCATGACCGCCCACAGCGCGCCGCCCGCGATGCAGAACACCATGAACAGCAGCGGCCCGTCCCACAGGCCGGTGTATCCCATGAACAGGTAGGCGAAGTTCTGCACCACCCGCGTGTCGGGCACCAGGATGACCAGGCTGAACGCCATCGCCCACGCGAACGGCCTGACCCTCACCAGCACCGCGCCGAGCAACCCGGCCACGACCATCACGATGCCGGTGGGCAACGGCTCCGCCGTACTGAACAGCGACCCCACCTGCGCTGCGCGCGGGTCGTTCGCGCCGAACGGGAACCCCGCCCCGCCGACCGCCCAGAACGCTCCCGCCAGGGCGAAGAGCAGCGACCAGATCCGTGTTGCCAGCGTCATGGGGACCACTCTTCAGGGGCGGTCCCCGTCACCCCTCCCCCGTGCGGGGGATCAGACTCCCTCGACGGCGTGATCGAAGTCCGCGCCCGAGCGGCGCAGGATGCGCAGCACCTTGCGCGGGTCGTCGGTCGCGCCCGGCTGGTAGAACGGCTTGCCGTCCCTGCCGAACGTGATCGCCGACGGCACCTCCCACTCCCCCAGGTGCTTCAACGCGGCCGTGAACTCGTCGTCGAGCTCGAACCCCAGCCCGTTGGCGTACTCCATCGACCCGAGCACCAGCTGCCTGGCCAGCTCGTCCGGGATCTCCTGCCACCCGGCGTAGTCGCTGAAGAAATACTCGCGGAACCGCCGGAACTCCACCTCGCTCATGACGTCCGGCCCCGCGGTGTTCTTGATCCCCACGCAGTAGACGTCGGCCAGGTACCCGCACACGGAAAGCTTGTCGTAGCCGTGCCGCCTGGCAACCAGCACGCTGACGGCCCCGGTGGTCGGCCGCTGGACCGGCTCCGAGTCGTGCCACCCTCGTCCCGGGTCGACCGTCAGCCCGACGCTCCACCCGGTGTTGACCCAGCAACCGAAAACCTCGGTGGAGCGCTCGACAGCGGCGGCCACCTCGCGCACGATGGGCGCGACGACCGACGGCGCGACGCCCAGGGCGCGGGCGATCTCCTTCGGGGACTTCCCCTCGCCGCGCAACTCCCGTACGCGGTCAAAAAGCTCACTCTGCTCCATATCCGCCGGAGCATACTCTGACCGCATGGAACTCCTCACACCCGAAGATCCGAGTTACGACCGGGCGCGGATGGTTTGGAATGCGATGGTCGACCGGCGTCCCCGGTTGATCGCCAGATGCTCGACCACCGACGACGTCGTGCGAGCACTCACCATGGCACGGCAGCAGGGCCTCGAGGTCGGCGTGCGCTGCGGCGGGCACGGCGTGCTCGGCCTGGCCGTACCCGAGGACGGCCTGATGATCGACCTCACTCCCATGGGCGCCGTGCGCGTCGACCCTCTCCAGCGGAAGGCGTGGGTCGAGGGCGGCGCGCTGCTGGGCGAGCTCGACGCCGCTTCCCAGGTCCACGGCCTGGCCACCACCGCCGGCAACGTCAGCCACACCGGGGTCGGCGGGCTGACCCTGGGCGGCGGCATGGGCTGGCTGGCCAGGCAGCACGGCCTGGCCTGCGACAACGTTTCCGCCTTCTTCATGGTCACCGCGTACGGCGAGCTCGTCAGAGCCAGCGCGGAGGAGAACAAGGAGCTGTTCTGGGGCCTGCGCGGAGGCGGCGGCAACTTCGGCATCGTCACCGAGTTCGAGTTCCACCTGCACGACGTCGGCACCAGGTCGCTGGTCGCCGAGTACGCCTTCCCGACCGGCGAGGGCAGGCGGGTGCTCAGGTCGTGGTGCGAGATGAACGAGTACGCGCCCAGGCAGGCCACCTTCACCGCGGCGATCGGCTCGGACGGCCTGCTGGCCGTGGGCTTCGTCTGGGTGGGCGACCCGGCGCACGCCGACCCGCTCCAGCGCGCCTTCGAGAGCCTGGGCACCTCGGAGCGCAGGGTGCGCGAGCTGTCCTACGTCGACCTCCAGCGCATGGACGACAGCGTCGAGGGCCACCACTTCCGCCGCTACTCCAAGGGCCACTACCTGCGCGCCTTCCCCGACGAGGCGATCGAGGTGTTCCTGGAGCGCGGCGGCCCAGCCGAGCACCCGCCGAGCGTCGGCCTCCAGGCGTACGGCGGAGCCATCGCGGACGTGCCCGACGACGACACCGCGTTCAGCCACCGTGCCACCCTGTTCGAGTGGGGCACCAGCGCCCGCTGGAGCGACCCGGCCGAGGACGCGGCCAGGGTGTCGGCCGCGCGGGACAGTGCCACGGCGCTGGAGCCGTTCGCCAGCGGCGTCTACGTCAACGCGCTGACCGACGACGGCGCGGAGGGCGTGCGCAGGGCGTACTCGCCGGAGAAGCTGGCGAGGCTAACGGCGCTCAAGAACACCTTCGACCCCGCCAACGTCTTCCACCTGAACCAGAACATCCAGCCTGACCCCCGCTGAGGACAGCACGCCCTTCGTGTAGGTCCAGTGCCCGTCGCCGGTGCACTGGCCCACGACGGCGGCCGATCCCACCGCTTCCAGGCACTCGTTGACCTTGTCCAGCTTGAGCACGCCGTTCACCAGCGTGAACCGCTCGTCACCGCACGGGCCTGGGACGATCCGCTGGCCGTCGGCACGGGCGAGCCAGCCGGGCGCGCCGAGGCACTCTCCGGTCTTGGTCATGAGCCTGGCGTGCGTGAAGGCGGGCTTCACCGGCCCGGCGGGCGTCCACGGCAGCAGGGAGGCGGGGGTGGCGAGGTTCTGGCTGTGGTTGAGGCCGGCGTAGAACTCGCAGGAACGCAGGTTGTGGCAGATGTCCCTGTCGTAGGCGGCGAACGTCGCGAACGTGGCGAGCTTGTCCTCGGCGTCCTGCCTGGTGAGGTTGTCCGGCGCGTATCTGCCCGGGTAGTCGCGGTAGTACTGGATCGCGGCGCCCGTTCCCGCTGCCGCGTCCCCGACGAGCTTGGCCACCGTCACGTGGTCGTGGTGGAACTCGTCGTACTCCTTGCCGCCGTGCAGGTCGGCGCTCGGGTCGAGGGTACGCACCAGGCGCGGCTCGAAGGCGTTGACCACGGCGGCCAGGGTGGCGGTGAGGTCGGCGCGGTCGTAGGTCTCGTGCCCGGAGTAGTCGCTGACCTTCGCGCCCTCCGTGTACAAGGCCCGCATGCGGCCGGTCGGCGCGGTGGCGTTGTCCGGCAGCCGGAACTCCAGGATCGACAGCCGCGGACCGAGCGTCCACAAGGTCAGCCGGTGCCCGTTGACGCTGGTCCGCTTCGACTTCCACGCCGACTCGGGCATCCCGGCCATCCGGGCGTAGGCGGCGCGCAGGCCGCGCTCGCGGGCGAGCATGTAGCGCTTGCGCCCGTGCGCGTGGTAGTCGCTGGCCACCAGGAAGGCCGTGCGCACGCACGCGCCCGCCCTGATCGACCGCGCCATCGCCGGGTTGAGGAAGAGCAGGTCGTCGTCGTGGTGCGCCACCACGTTGAGCTCCCTGACAGCGCACCTGGCGTGCGCGGGCGCCTGGCCGGGAAAGGCGAGGGCCAGAAGCAGACTCGCGACAGCAGCCCGCAACCAACGTCCCAACGAACCGCCCCCGAACACTCGGCAAACGTTCAGCCAAGAGTACGCAAATAGGCGGCCACCTGCACCTTTTCCCCGAATTCCGCCCAGCCCAGGGGCGTGGAGCCGTGCGTGGTGTCGGTGATGGCGGGGTCGGCGCCGAGCGCGACGAGCGCCATGGCCGTCTCCACGTCGTCGTTCCACGCCGCCTCGTGCAGCGGCGTGGTGCCGCGCCGGTGGTTGACGTCGAAGCCGAGCCCGGCCAGCACCCGCACCGCGGCCACCTGCCGATGCTCGGCCGCCCGGTTGATCAGGCACGGCGTCTCAGCGAGCGCCCGCGCGACCAGCTCGGGCCGCGCCGCCGAGGCGTCGCCGCGCATGCAGGCGGCCACGAACGCCTCCATCTCCCCCAGCGCGGTCGTCGCCCCCGCCCGCGCCAGGATCTCGCCGACCTCCACGTGCCCGCGCATCACCGCCAGCTCGTACGGCCGGCGCCCCTCGTAGGCGGGATGCGCCCCCACCCCGTCGGGATCGGCGCCGAAGGACAGCAGCAGCCGAGCCCGCCGGGGCCCGCCCCTGAGCGCGGCCGTCGCCAGCTCGTCCCGCAGCAACTCGGCGGGCGTCGGCAGCGTGGGCCCCAGCCTGGCCTTCCACGGCCCGCCGCTCCCCCTGCCGAGCCCGTAGTCGAGCAGCAGCTCCAGGTGCGTGGTGTCGTCCGACCACGACCCGCCGAGCCCCCTGTTGTAGAGCGTCTGCGCGTCGTTGGCGTCGGCCCCGGCCGCCAGCAGGGTCCTGGCCAGCTCCAGCCCGTCGGGGTGCGCGGGCTGGTCGCCCTCGCCGCCGCCGAACGCGCCGGTCAGCGCGGTGAAGGGCGAGGTCAGCCCGTCCCACAGGTACCCGGTGTCCGGGTCCGCCCCGTGGTCGAGCAGCAGCCTGGCCGTCTCGACGGCCGCGCCTGGACGGGCCAGCCGCGCGTAGGCGAGGTACATCAGCGGCTCCCACTCGAACGGCCCGCCCCGCGCGGACGCCAGCGAGGGGGTGAGCACCTCGCGCAGCGCGTCGGCCGAGCCGGTGGCCGCCATGGTGAAGACGTTGGCCGTGGCCAGGTCAGGATGGGTTTCCAGCAGCTCGTCCGCCTGGCGGGTCCTGTCGCGGTAGTCGTCGCCGTAGGTGAGGCAGGCAAGCCGCAGGAACTCGTCGGGCAGCACGCCGCTCGCACCCACCTGGTGCGGCGAGCGGGTGTAGCGGGAGACGATCTCCAGGTGGCGCTTGAGCGCGGGCCAGCTCGCGAAGCCGTACATGCGGGCGGTGACGAGCTGTGCGTCGGCGAGCCTGAGGTGCTGCGGCGGGTCCGGGTGGAACTCGGCGACGAGCGCGGCGTCGCCGTCCCGCATCAGGCGCTTGGCCTGCTTGCGGAGGTGTTCGAGGCTGGGGTTGTCGCAGAGACGCTGAACAGGCACGATGGCCTCCCTTCCGTCTGCGCCTGGCGTCCGCTCGGTCAGGCCGGAAAAGAGGTCGGTCCCGGTCACATGTGGAAGAGCTCAGGTGGGCTTCGCCCTTCCCGCGGACCGGTCGCGCCCTGAAAACGCCCCTCCATCATAGCCACGTGACCTGCGTAGAGGGATAGAAGTCCACGCCCATGACACGCCAGCGCGGGCTCTGCGCGCCGAGCCGTCCCCTGAACGCGGTCCAGTTGTGGGTGGCGTACGGTGACCAGCCCAGCTCGGCGATCGCGGGAAGCCTGGGGAAGGCCATGTACTCGAGGTCGTTCGCCGTTCTGAGCGTCTCCGTCCACAGCGGCGCCTCGACGCCGAGCACCTGGCCGGACGGCAGGCCGGTCAGGTAGGCGCCGGGGTCCCAGCCGTAGGCGTCCTTGACCTCGATGGTTCCCGCCCACGTCTGTCCGAGCGGGGTGCGCCGGTTGTACTTCATGTCGAGGTACGCCTTGCTGGCCGGCGACATGATGACCTTCCTGCCCGCGTTCGCCACCGCGGTGTTCCGCTGCGTGGTGCCCCAGTACTGAGCCACCGTCGAGGGCAGCGGCGTGGCGTTGACCACGTCGTGCCAGCCGACGACCGTCTTGCCGTGCGCCGCGACGATCTGCTGCGCCCTGTTGACGAAGGTCGCGTAGTCGGCCGGCAGGGTGGAGGCCGCCTCGTCGCCGCCGATGTGCAGGTAAGGACCTGGCGTGATCGCGGCGAGCTCGCCGATCACCTGGTCGACGAAGGTGTAGGTAAGCTCCTTGGCGGTGCACAGCGAGCTGAACCCGACGTCGGTGCCCGTGTACAGGGGTGGCGCGACGCCGTTGCAGTTGAGTTCGGCGTAGGAGGCCAGCGCGGCGTTCGTGTGGCCCGGCATGTCGATCTCGGGGACGATCGTGACGTTCCTGGCGGCCGCGTGGGCCACGATCGCCTGGTAGTCGGCCTTGGTGTAGTAGCCGCCAGGACCGCCGCCGACCGCCGTGCTCCCGCCGTACGTGGCCAGGCGCGGCCAGCTGTCGACGACGATCCGCCAGCCCTGGTCGTCCGACAGGTGCAGGTGCAAGTAGTTGATCTTGTAGAGGGCGATCTGGTCGATGTAGGCGCGCACGGTGTCGACGGAGAAGAAGTGCCTGGCGACGTCGAGCATCGCTCCCCGGTAGGCGTAACGCGGCTGGTCCACGACGCGGCCACCGGCCACGAGCCACGGTCCCGGCTGGACGGTCTGGCTGTCGGCGGCATACGGCAGGAGCTGGCGCAGCGTCTGCACGCCGTTGAACAGCCCGGCCGCGCTGTTGCCGCGCACCACGATGGAGGAGGCGGTCACGTCGAGCTGGTACGCCTCGGCACCGGCGGGGGCGCCGCTCAGCAACAGCGAGATGCCGCTGGCGGGCGGCGAGGTGACGATCGCCACCGGGTACCCGGTCGACCTGCGCAGGAGCTGGGCGAGCTGGTCGCCCGCGCCGGGGGCCTCCGAGTAGATCGTGGTCGCCGCGGTGATCTCGTAGGTGACACCGGCAGCGGGCGTCGCGGTGACCGGCACCGGGACGATCGAGCTGAAGGGAAGGGGTGCCGCGGCTGCCGCCTCGGCCACTCCCCCCAGGGGGTACAGGGCCAGGAGCAGTGCCAGGATCGCCTTCATGGTCGCCTCCCTGCTCACCATACGAAAGCGATCAGCCCCCGTAAATACGCCTAAGCGCGCACGATGAGCTTGGTGGGGATGACGGTCTTCTGGGCCTTGGAGCGCGTCCCGTCCAGCCGGGCCAGCAGCAGTTCAGCCGCCGCCGCGCCCATCGCGGCCGGGTCCTGGGCCACGACGGTCAGCGGCGGGTCGAGCACCTCGGCCAGCGGCAGGTCGTCGTAACCGACCAGCGCCACGTCCTTTCGCCCCGCCCGCGCCAGCGCGACCACCGCGCCCGTGGTGGCGAAGTTGTTGGCGGTGAACAACGCGGTCGGCGGGTCGGGCAGCGCCAGCAGCCGCAGCGTCGCCTCGGCTGCGGCGGAGGAGTCGTGCCCGCTCTCCACGAGCGCCCTGTCGAACGGGAGAGAGAAGGCCTCCAACGCGTCCCGGTATCCCGCGAACCGCTCGCGCCTGGTGTAGAGGGTGACCGGCTGGTCGCCGACGAAGCCGATCCTGGTGTGCCCGCGCCCCGCCAGGTGCTCCACCCCCGACCTGGCCCCCTCCCGGTTCGCGCTGACCACGCAGTCGGCGGCCAGCCCCACGGCCGGGCGGTCGAGGAAGACGATGGGCAGCCCGGCCAGCCGTTCCGAGCGCAGGTAGCGGTGGTCGCTGGCCGCAGAAGGCACCACCATCAGCGCGCTCACCTGGCGGGCGAGGAAGGCCGAGATGAGGGAGCGTTCCAGCTCGGCCGTCTCGCTGGAGGAGCCGACGATCACCGTCAGCCCCCGCTCGCGCACGGCCGACTCGATGCCGCCCGCCACGGTGCCGAAGAACGGGTTGCCCATCTCCGGGATGACCACGCCGATCGCCGCGTCGCGCGCGCCGACCCGCATGTTGCGCGCCATGAGGTTGGGCTGGTAGCCGAGCTTGCGCACGGCTTCCAGCACCTTCTCCCGGGTGTCGAGCGCGACCGGCCCCTCCTCGTTGAGGACCCTGGAGACGGTCTTGGCCGTCACGCCGACCTCGCGGGCGACGTCGGACATGGTGGGACGCCGCGTGGTGGCCATGGGATCAGATCGTAGTCATGAAAGCCCGACGGCCTCGGCCGCGTCCTGGTCCGCCACGACCGCCTTTCCCTCGGAGATCTGGATCGCGCCGGTCATCACCGCCACCACCTCGGCCATGCTGAAGTCGCCCGGCTTGACCACCGCGACCCGCTTGCCGAGCCGCTGGATGTGGATGCGGTCGGCGATCTCGAAGACGTGCGGCATGTTGTGGCTGATCAGCACGACCGGCAGGCCGCGGTCCCTGACCCGCCTGATCATGTCGAGCACCTGGCCGGACTCCTTGACGCCGAGCGCGGCCGTCGGCTCGTCCATCACCACGACCCGCGAGGCCCAGGCGACCGCGCGGGCCACCGCGACGCCCTGCCGCTGCCCGCCGGACAGCGACTCGACGGGTACGGCGAGCGACGGCAGCCCGATCTTGAGCGCCTCCATGTGCCTGGCCGACTCCTCGCGCATCCGCTTCTTGTCGAGCAGGCGGAACACGCTGCCGAGCAGGCCGGGCCGCCTGAGCTCGCGGCCGAGGAACATGTTGGTGGCGATGTCGAGCGAGGCGGCGACGGCCAGGTCCTGGTAGACGGTCTCGATGCCGTGGCGGCGCGCTTCGAGCGGGTCGCGGAACCTGACCGGCTCGCCGTCCAGCAGGATCTCGCCCTCGTCGGGCTGCACGGCGCCGGTCAGCGCCTTGATCAGGCTGGTCTTGCCCGCGCCGTTGTCGCCGATGACGGCGAGCACCTCGCCCGCCATCAGGTCGAAGTCGGAGCCGTTGATGGCGGTGACGTGGCCGTAGCGCTTGACCAGGCCGCGGGCCTGCAGGACGGGGGTCACTTCTTCCTCCTGTCCACCGCGACGGCGAGGATCACCAGGATGCCGGTGATGAGGGTCTGGTAGATCGACGGCACGCCCATGAGCTGCAGGCCGTTGCGGAAGACGCCGACGATCAGCGCCCCGATCAGCGTGCCGATGACCAGGCCGCGTCCGCCGAAGAGGCTGGTGCCGCCCAGGACGACCGCGGTGATGCTGTCGAGGTTGTCGGTCTGCCCGGCCTGCGGGTCGCCCACACCGGTGCGGGAGACCAGGAGCAGGGCGGCTATGCCGTACACGAGACCGGCGACGGTGTAGACGCCGATGGTCAGCCGGTGCGTGCGGATGCCGGTGAGCCTGGCCACCTCCTGGCTGTTGCCGAGCGCGTACACGTGCTTGCCCCAGGCGGTCTGGCCGAGCAGGTAGGCGAACACGACGAACAGCAGGATGGTCAGGAGGGAGCCGTAGGTGACCCTGGTGCCGCCGATCGGGAACGTCTGCCCGAGGAAGGTCAGCGCGTCCGGCAGGCCGCTGACCGTCTGGTCCTTGGAGTAGATGTGGGTCAGCGCGAAGACCACGTTGAGCATGCCCAGCGTGACGATGAACGGGGGTAGCTTGACGCGGGTCACCAGGAGGCCGTTGACCAGGCCGAAGCCCGCGCACACGGCGAGACCGGCGGCGATGGCGACAGGGGCGGGCAGGTCGAGGGCCAGCTTGGCCATCACGATGCCGCCGAACGCCATGATCGCGCCGTTGGACAGGTCGATGCCCGCGGTCAGGATGATCAGCGTCTGGCCGATGGCCAGCGTGCCGACGACCATGACCTGCTGGATGATCAGCGAGAAGTTGCCGCCGGACAGGAACCGGTCGGACTGGAAGGCGAAGAACACGCAGGCGATCAGCAGAGCCGCGAGTGGGCCTGCCGTCGGGGTGGACAGGATCCTGCGCGGCAGGGTGGCTTCGATGGCGGCCATCTCTAGCCCCAGCAGTTGGCGAGGCCGAAGGTGGTGTCCTTGGCGTCCACGCCGGTCGCGGGCTTGTCGGTGATCAGGGTGACACCGGTGTCGGTGTAGCCGGAGGACTTCTGGCCGCCCTTGGCGTACGCGACGACGGCCTTGACGCCCTGGTCGGCCATCTTCAGCGGATATTGCTGCGAGGTCGCCGCGATCACGCCGCTCTGCACGGCCTTGGTGCCGGTGCAGCCGCCGTCGACGGAGACGACCAGCACGTCCTTGTCCTTGCCCGCCGCCTTGAGCGCGGTGTTGGCGCCGAGCGCGGCGGGTTCGTTGATGGTGTAGACGACGTTGATGTCGGGCGCCTTCTGCAGGCAGTTCTCCATCGCGGTCTGGCCCTTGGACTGGTCGCCGCCGGTGTCCTGGGAGCAGACGATCGACGGGTCGCCCTCGGCGACGCCGAAGCCCTTGAGGAAGCCGTCGTGGCGCAGCTTGCCGACGGTGATGCCGGGCGCGAGGTCGAGGGTGGCGATCTTGGCTGGCTTGCCGGCCATGGCTGCCTTGGCGTACGCGCCGATGAGCTCGCCCGCCTTGAAGTTGTCGGTGGCGAACAGCGCGTCCGTGGCCTCCTGCGGCTCGGTCGGGGTGTCGAGCGCGATCACCAGCACGCCCGCGTCGCGCGCCTTCTTGATCGCCGGGACGATCGCCTTGGTGTCGCTGGGCGTGATGAGGATGCCCTTCACCCCGGCGGCGACCATGTTCTCGATGGCGGTGATCTGGCCGGCGTTGTCGCCGTCGAACTTGCCTGCCGCCGACAGCAGCTCGGCGCCCTGGGACTTGGCCGCGGCGGCCGCGCCCTCCTTCATCTTCACGAAGAACGGGTTCGTCTCCGTCTTGGTGATGAGGCCGACCTTGATCTGGCTGGAACCCTCGTTGCCCCCGCATCCTGCGACCAGGAGCGCGGTCGCCAGGACTCCCGCCGAGAGCCTTGCGATGGTGTGCATGTGACGTCCTTCTACGTGGGGGGATGAGATGTCATCGTTGACATATGTCAACGTTGACATCGCCGTGCTGCGATGATGAACTCCGATTCACCAAACGTCAATGCCTGGGGTGAAAACATGGACGTCGCCGTTCTGGGCGAGTGCGTCGCCGACGCCTTCGCGACCCGGCTGCCCGGCGAGCTGTCGATGCGGGTGCTGCCCGGCGGCGGCCCGGCCAACACCGCCGTGGCCCTGTCCAGACTCGGTACGGTCACCCGCTTCCTGGGCCGCCTGTCCACGGACGTGTTCGGCGAGCTGTTCCGCGAGCACCTGAGCGCGTCGGGCGTCGACCTGTCCGGCTGCGTGACCGCGGCGGAGCCGAGCACGCTGGCCGTCGCCACGGTCGACCGGGACGGCCACGCCAGCTACTCCTTCCACGCCGAGGGCGCGGCCGACTGGCAGTGGACGGCGGCTGAGCTGTCCGGCCTGGCGCCGATGGCGTGCCTGCACACCGGGTCGATGGCCCTGCTCAGGTCGGCCGCCGTCGAGGAGCTGCTCGCCTCGGTGGACGCGACGGTCTCGATCGACCCGAACGTGCGCCCGTCCTTCGGCACGCGGGAGGAGTATCTGGAGCGCCTGCCCCGGTGGTGCGCGCTCGCCGACGTGCTCAAGCTGAGCGACGACGACCTCGCCTACCTGCTGCCGGGCACCTCGGTGGAGGCGGCGTGCGACGGCTGGCACGCGCTCGGCGCCCGGCTGGTCGTCGTCACCAGGGGCGCCGGAGGGGCGCTGGTGTCGCTCGACGGGCGGCGTGCCGCCGTACCCGCCAGATCGGTGGCGGTCGTCGACACGGTCGGGGCCGGTGACTCGTTCACCGCCGGGTTCCTGCACTGGCTGGACGGGCACGGGCACCTGGGCGGGCGGCTCGACCTCGACCTGGACACGGCCGTGGAGGCGGCCGCGTTCGCCGTGCGGGTGGCGGCCTGGACCTGCTCGGTCGCGGGCGCCAACCCGCCCTGGGCCAGCGAGCTCAGTGTGACTCCCTAGCCACCTCGGGCCCGCTGGAGCCGGTCAGGAAGTCGAGGTCGGCGCCCTGGTCGGCCTGCATGACGTGGTCGACGTAGAGCCGCTGCCAGCCGCGTACCGGGTTGGCGAAGCCGGTGGTCACCGCGGTCCTGCTCGACAGGTCGGGCACGTCGAGCTCCAGCCTGCGGCCCGGCACGTCGAGCACGATCGGGTCGCCGTCCCGCACCAGCGCCAGCGGACCGCCCACGGCCGCCTCCGGCGCGACGTGCAGCACGACCGTGCCGTAGGCGGTGCCGCTCATCCGCGCGTCGCTGATGCGCACCATGTCCCGCACCCCCTTGGCCAGCAGCTTCGCCGGGAGCGGCAGGTTGCCCACTTCGGGCATGCCCGGGTACCCCTTCGGCCCGCAGCCGCGCAGCACGAGCACCGAGGTCTCGTCCACGTCCACGGTGTCGAGCCTGGCGTGCAGGTCCTCGACGCTGTCGAACACGACGGCCCGGCCACGGTGGCGCAGCAGCTCGGGCGAGGCGGCGGCGGGCTTGATCACCGCGCCGCGCGGGGCGAGGTTTCCCCGGAGGACGGCGATGCCCGCGTCGGGCAGCACCGGCCTGATCACCTCGGCGTCCCAGATCTCGCCGGGATAGTCGGTGAGCGGCCGCCCGGTCACCGTGACGGCCTCGCCGTCCAGCGACTCGCGGACCTCGTTCAGTACGGCGAGCAGCCCGCCCGCCCTGAACAGGTCGTCCATGAGGTGCCTGCCCGCCGGTTGCAGGTCGACCAGCAGCGGCACCCCGGCGCCGATCCGGTCGAAGTCGTCCAGCTCCAGCTCGACCCCGAGCCGTCCGGCGATGGCCAGCAGGTGGATGACCGCGTTGGTCGAGCCGCCCGTGGCAGCCAGCGTGACGATCGCGTTCCTGAACGAGCCCCGCGTCATGACCTGGCTGGGTGTGCGGCCCTCGCGCACCAGCTCGACGGCAAGCGCGCCTGACTCGTGCGCGCGCTGCAGGAGCCTGCTGTCGGGGGCCGGGATGCCGGCCGTACCTGGAATGGTCATGCCGAGCGCCTCGGCCATGAACGCCATCGTGGACGCGGTCCCCATGGTGTTGCAGTGGCCCTTGCTGCGGATCATCGAGGACTCGCTGGCCTGGAAGGCGTCGTTGGACAGGGTGCCCGCCCTGACCTCCTCGCTCAGCCGCCACACGTCGGTGCCGCAGCCCAGCGGGACGCCGCGGAAGTGCCCGGTGAGCATCGGGCCGCCCGGCACCACGACGGCCGGGAGGTCCACCGAGGCGGCGGCCATGAGCAGGGACGGGATCGTCTTGTCGCACCCGCCGAGCAGGACCACCCCGTCGATGGGGTTGGCGCGCAGCATCTCCTCGGTCGCCATGGCGGCCAGGTTGCGCCACAACATCGCGGTGGGACGCACGTTGGTCTCGCCGAGGGAGACGACGGGCAGGTTCAGCGGCACCCCGCCGGCCGCCCAGATCCCCGCCTTGACGCTCTCCGCCACCTCGTTCAGGTGGGAATTGCAGGGGGTGAGGTCGGAGGCGGTGTTCGCGATGGCGATCTGCGGTCTGCCGAAGGCGTCCCCGGGGATGCCGCGGCGCATCCAGGCGCGGTGGATGTAGGCGTTCCTGTCGTTGCCCGCGTACCAGTGCGCGCTCCTGAGCCCCATCATCGGGACCTTATCGGCCCCGGAGTGGACAGGGAATGGGCTGCTTTGCGGCTATTCATCCGGCCTACCTTCACGAGCACATCCACTCGAACTCGAAGGAGTAGCCATGAAGAAGCTCATCCTCGTCGCCCTCGCAGCCGGTGCGGCCGTGGTCGCGGCGGGCACGTCCGCCTCGGCGCAGGTCGGCTGGGGCGGCACGCTCACCCCGGGCAGCGTCGCCTGCGTCGGGCAGCACGCCAACACCCAGGTGCGCGGCGACGGCACGGCCACGGCGGACGGCGCCAAGTTCTTCATGTACAAGAACGGCGTGCAGATCTACACCACGGGCGGCCGGGTCAGCGGCTGGGCCAAGGAGTTCAAGGCCAACACCTACCCGCCGTTCCCCGGCGCCGACGACTACACGGTCTGCGCCAAGAACACCGGTACCCAGAACACGCTCGTCAACTTCTACATCCTGTCCGACGGCGAGTTCTGAGGCCTACTGATCAATACGGCGGGCGTCCAGCTCGCGCCGCCAGAGCAGCTCGACGAACCGGGCCTCCCCCGCGGCCAGGTGACGACGGTACGTGGTCGTGGGGAGGCCCAGCAGTTCGGCGGCGTCCGCCTGGGTCCTGGCCGGGCGCAGGTAGGTGTGGTGCAGCACGCGATGGATCTTCACGTCGCGGGGCGAGGCGGCGAGCTCCGCCGAGGTCTCCTCGAAGACCGCGCGCAGGTCGCCGTCGCGCACCATCATCGCGCCCAGGAGCGGGGAGCCGCGCAGCCCGTCGGCTCTGCCGTACGAGCGGAGGGCGGCGCGCACGGCGGCGGCGAACTCCTCCTCGGACAGCAGCGCCGGCTGGGTGGCGAGCGCGCCCTGCGCGGCCAGGCGGGCCACCCACGCCAGCGGCGGCACCGCCTGCCAGTCGTGCCAGAACACCGCGTAGGTGTGCCCGCCGACGGTGAAGTCGGCCTCGGGCAGCCGGTGGAAGTCGACGTGCGCGCACCCCTCCACCCAGGGCTCCGCCTCGGCGAACACCAGCAGCGTGCGCTCGGGGCACGGCGTGGTCAGGTAGGAGCGGAACAGGTGCGCGGTGATGAAGAGCTGCACCGGTGACGGATCCTGGTAGTGCGTGCCGTCCATCCAGAACCGCACCATGCGCGCGCCGTCTGGCAGGTCGACGAGCAGGTAGAAGCCGACCGCCTCGCCCGCCGCCGTCCTGACCACGGTCGGCGAGGACGGCTGGCTCGCCAGCAGCCGCTCGCACAGCCGCGCCGCCTCGTCGCCCTCGTGCTTGCGCACCCACGACACGATCGTCCCCAGCTCGGCCCTGGTCGGCCGGTCGGCGCTGAGCCCGGCGGTCTGCGGGTAACCGGTCACGAACGGGCCGAGCACCGAAGTGGCCCTGTGCAAGTAGACGTAGTCGAGCAGCGTCGACTGCCGCCCGGCGGGATCGGCGGCGGCGAACTGCCGCCGGTAGTAGGTGTCGGCCCGCGCACGCACCGAGGCGCAGCCCTCTGGGTCGCGCCAGCTCAGCTCGGCGACCAGCGCCTCCCTGGCCAGGTCGTGCGGGAACAGGCCGCGCGAGCCGTACTCGATGATCGACAGGCCGCGCAGCCAGGCGAACAGCTCAGCCCCGTCGTCCACCCCGAGCAGCGCGCCGAGCAGGGGTTCCGTGGTCGCCAGCACCTGGGCGCAGGCTTCGAGCGCCTGCTGGTGCAGCGGGCTCGGCACCGTGTCGACGAAGCTGCGCAGCAGCTCCCCCATCACCTCGTGCGCCGTCGAGGCGGAGAACCTGCGTTGCGCCGACACGTCGGCGACGAGCGCCAGGGCCAGCGGGTGGCCGCGGGTGAAGTCGAGCGCCGCCTCCCGCTCGTCCTCGGGCACGCCGCGCGCGGCCAGCAGCCGCCTGCCGTCCTCGTGGCCGAGGTTGCCGAGCGCCACGATGCTGACCAGTTCGCGCCAGCCGGGGTCGGCCCGCCAGACGGGCGAGGGCCGGTCGCGGCCCGCGATCACGACGAGGGCGTCGGCTGCCAGGCTGGGGATGAGCTCGCCGCGCAGCCATCGGTCCAGGTGGCCGAGGCGTTCCGCGGTGTCGACGAGCAGGACCAGGCGTTCTGCCCCGGTCACCTCCAACTCGGCCGACGGGTCGTGGCCGTCGAGCCACACGACCTGCCTGCCGTCCTGCGCGGCAAGCCACGCGTACTGGTGCAGCAGCGCCGTCTTGCCCACCCCGCCCGCGCCGTGCACGAGCAGGATCTGCGCGGCGTCGCCGCCGAGCATGGCGCGGAACGCGGCGAGCTCCCCGTGCCTGCCGACGAACCCGCGACGGCGCGCCGAGTCGAGCCGATCTCCCAGGCGAGCGGACATAGCGCGCAGTGTGCACCTCGCGTCGCCCCTTGACCAGTGCCACTCGAGCGAGCTTCTTAACGCCATAGCAAGTTGATTGGTCAAGCCTCCGTTAATCCAGATGCAACCGGGAGCCGTCTTCCTAGTAGAAGGTTCTATTACCTCGGGTGGGAGGCACTTGTGGAGGTGGCACAGGAGCTGGGGCGACTCCAAGCCGCATCCGTGGACGTCGAGGCGGCGCTGGTTGCAGGGGAACGGGCCCTGCACTCCGACGGCGACCTGCAGGCGTCGAGACGGCTGTTCGACGAGGCGTACCAGGCGGCCGACCGCGAGGGCGACGGTCCCGCGCTGGCCCGCGCCGCGCTGGGGCTGGGCGGGCTGTGGGTGCACGAGCACCGGACGGCCGCCGACGCGGGCATGGTCAGGGCCAGGCAGCGCCGCGCGCTGACGGTGATCGACCGGCGCTCGTCGGTCGCCTTCCGCCTGCGTGCCCGCCTGGCCGGAGAGCACGACTACCGCGCGGGGGGCCACGACGCGATCATGGAGGTGCTGGAGGAGGCAAGGAGCGGCGGCGACCCGGTCTGCCTGGCCGAGACGCTGAGCCTGGCCCACCACTGCCTGCTCGGCCCCGACCACGTGCGGCTGCGGCTGGAGCTGGCCGAGGAGCTCGTGGACCAGGCCACCAGGACGGGCAGGCGCGGCGACCTGCTGATGGGCCTGATGTGGCAGACCGTCGACCTGTTCCTCGCCGGGGACCCGCACGCCGAGCGCCGCCTGGAGGAGCTGCGCGTCCTGCTGGAGATGCAGGACCACCGCGCCGTCGCCTTCGTGGTCAGCGCGATCGAGGTGATGCTGGCGATCAGGGCGGGCCGGTTCGACGAGGCGGAGCAGCTCGCCGACGCGTGCGCCGGTCTCGGCGCCGCGGCGGGCGACATCGACATGACCGGCTGGTACGGCGGGCAGCTCGGCGCGATCCGCTGGTTCCAGGGCCGGATCGGCGAGCTCGTCCCGGTTCTGACCGAGCTGGTGCACTCGCCCGCGCTGAGCGCCGTGGACAACTCCTACTTCGCCGGGACGGCCGTCGCGGCCGCGGCCGCCGGTGAGCGCAGGCTGGCCGTCGGCATGCTGGCCAAGCTGCGCCTGCCCGAGCTGCCGCGCTCCAGCACGTGGCTGCTGTCGATGTACGGGGTGGTGGAGGCGGCCGGGCTGCTGGGCGACGCGGACACGGCGGCGGAGGCCTACGAGCTGCTGCTGCCGTACGCCGGTCTGCCGGTGGTCGCCAGCCTGGGCGTGGCGTGCTTCGGCTCGGTGCAGCACGCGCTGGGGGTCGCCGCGCTCACGGCCGGTCAGGTGGACCGGGCGATCGAGCATCTGCGCGCGGGCGTGGCCGACAACCTGGCGCTCGGCCACTGGCCTGCGCTCGCCCTGACGCGGTGGCGGCTCGGCCAGGCGCTGGCCGTGGTGCACGAGCCGAGCGCCGAGCGCGAGCTGGCCGAGGCCAGGCGGGAGGCGGACGAGCTGGGCATGGTGCTGCCGGGGGCGCAGGGGGCGCCGCGCTCGGTGGCTGCCGAGTGCAGGCGGCACGGCAAGCAGTGGCAGCTGGAGATCGCCGGCCGGGTCGTCCTCGTCGACCACAGCGTCGGCATGCGCCACCTGGCCATGCTGATCGCCAACCCGGGGTCCGAGATCCGCGCCACCGACCTGGCCGCCGGTCCAGGAGCGGCGGAGAGCCTGGTCGAGGCGGCGCAGCCGATCCTGGACGACCAGGCCAAGCGCACCTACAAGCAGCGGCTGGAGCAGCTGGCCGCCGAGATCGACGAGCTCGAGGCGATGAACGACACGCACCGCGCCTCGGCGTTGCGCGCGGAGCGCGACTGGCTGCTGGAGGAGCTGGCGGCGGCGACCGGCATGGGCGGGCGGGCGCGCGGGTTCGCGGGCAGCTCGGAGCGGGCGCGGATCGCGGTGGGCAAGGCGATCAGGCGGGCGCTGGCCCGCATCGCCGAGGCCGACCCCGTGGTGGGCGAGGAGCTGCGCAGGACGGTGCAGACGGGGGTGCGGTGCTCCTACAGGCCGCGGTGATGGAACGGGATGGAACGCCGTAGGGGGAAGGGGATCAAAAGGGGATAATCATGCGTAACGCACGGAGGCTCAGCGTGCCGATCCGGCTCGACCGGGATCGCCGCGAGCCGCTTCAGGACCAGCTCGCCGACCAGCTGCGCAGGGCGATCGACACGGGCCAGCTGGCGGTGGAGACCCGGATCCCGTCGACCAGGACGATGGCCGGGGTGCTGCGGATCTCCAGGGGCGTGGTGCTGTCCGCCTACGAGGTCCTGTACGCCGAGGGCTACATCGTGAGCAGGCCGGGCTCGGGCACCTACGTCGCGCCGGGCAGGATGCGGGAGCGCGGCAGCGCGCAACGCGCCCACGAGGACACCAGCGGCCTGATCGACATGACGCCCGGACGGCCGGGCGTCGAGGGCTTCCCGCTGGCCGCGTGGCGCGCCGCCTGGCGCAGGGCCACGCACAGGGAACCGCCGAACGAGGACACTCCCGCGCTCGGCCTGCCCGAGCTGCGCGCGGCGATCGCCGCGCACCTGCGCGACTCGCGCGGGCTGGTGCTCGACGGGCACGAGGTGATCGTCACCTCCGGCTACGGCCAGGCGCTGCGGCTCGTCATGCGCGCCTCCGGCAGGCGCACGCCGGTCATCGGGCTGGAGGACCCTGCGCCGCCCGGCCTGCGCAGGGTGGTGCGCGGGCTGGGCGCCGTGCTGCCGATACCCGTCGACCTGGCCGGGGCGCGCGTGGACCTGATCCCGCGCGCCTGCGACACGCTGGTCGTCATGCCGGAGCGCAACGACCCGCTGGGCGTGCGCATGTCCCTGGGACGCAGGGAGGCGCTCGCCGCGTGGGCGGCGGAGCGGGGCGCGCTGGTGATCGAACCGGCCTTCGACGGCGTCTTCAACGCCGGGCTCGGGCCCAGCCCCAGCATCATGGCGGTCGGCGACCCCGCGCTGACGGTGCTGGTCGGCGGGTTCTGCGACGTGCTGACGCCGACGCTCAGGCTGGCGTACGCGGTCGTGCCGCGCCGCCTGGCCAAGGGCATCGAGGCGGACATCGAGCAGCCGTCCTACCCGTGCCAGGTCGCCGTGACGGACCTGCTGACCTCGGGGTGCGTGGCCCGCCGTACGGACCGGTTGTCGGCCGTCTACGCGCGCAAGCGCGCGCTGGTGCGGCGCGCGCTGGGCGGGACGGTGCTGCTGGGCTCGGAGACCGGCGCGACCGCGACGGTCCTGCTGCCCGGGTACGGCGCGGCCGAGCTCGTCGCCCACCTGCGCGAGCGCCAGGTCCGGGTCGCCGACCTGGCGGACTACTACCACGAGCGGCGCACGCCTGGCAGCGGGATCGTGCTCGGCTACGCCCATCTGGACGAGGTGACCCTGCGCCGGGCGCTCGCCGTCGTCACCCGTTCCATCGCCGATGGAACGGGATGGAACGCCCCCACGGTGAAGGGAGGCACCATGTGGGAGAACACTGAGGCCGTACCAGGCTGCGTCTGACGGCGTCTGACGGCGTCTGACGGCTCGAAAGCGGCTTGCAAGGGGTTGGTGCTCTGATCGGAGGCCAACCCCGTTCGAGGAGGCCGTGGTGACCTTCGTTCCCGCCGTTGCGGCCGTGGCCCTGTGGGCCGTGCTCCTGCTGGTCCTCGCCGTGCGCACGCGCAACCCGGAGATCCAGCCGGTGCCGCCGACCGCCGCCTTCGCCGGCGAGCCGCCGGCCGTGGTCGACCTGATCACCGGTGGCTGGCGATTGTGCGAGGAGGCGAGCGCCGCGACGCTGCTCGACCTCGCCGCCCGCGGCGCCGTCCAGATCGAGGAGGTCGGCCCGGAGCTGTCCCTCGTACGGCTGCGCAGGGCCGACGCGCTCAACCCCTACGAGCAGCTCGTCTACGATCACGTGCGCGCGCTGGCCACGGACGGCGTGGTCGCCACGGGCGCGCTGGCCGAGGGGTCGCGCCACCTCGGCACCTGGTGGAAGACGTTCCGCAAGACCGTCGTCGCCGACGCGCGGGCCCGCGGCCTGTCGCGCCCGCGCTGGAGCCGGTCACACCTCACACTGCTCACCGCGGCGGCGACCGTACCGGCCTTCTTCCTGGCGCTGGGCGTGACGCTGTCGGACACCGACCACGACCTCGGCGCGGGCATCGGCCTCGCCGTGATGGCGTTCTTCCTGCTGATGACCTGGGTGGGCAAGCTCAACGGCGAGCGCGGCACCGCTCTGGGGGCGCGGGCGGCCGGCCACTGGCTGGGCGTCCGCGCACATCTGGCCACCGCGCGGTTCGGCGACCAGCCGGCCGCCGGGGTCACGGTCTGGGGGCGGCCGCTGGCTTACGCGGCCGCCCTCGGGCTCGCTCCGCGCGCGGTGAAGAGCCTGCCGGTGAGCGTCCCGGCCGACGACCGCCGCGCCTGGTCCTCCTACGGCGGCATGTGGCACGCCGTCGAGGTCCGCTACCCCTCGCGGCTGGTCTGGGGCAGGAAGCCGCTGCACACGGTGGGCCGCGCGCTGGCCGCCGGGTTCTTCGCCGGTTTCTGGTCGTGGATCGTGCTGGTGGTCCTCAGCGCCTTCGACCTGTGGCCGCACTCCCTGACCACGCTCGGCGGGCTGGCCGTCGGCGTCGCGGTCGCACTCGTCCCGCTGGCGCGCGGCCTGAACTCGCCGGCCCACCTGGAGGGCCAGGTCGTACGGCTGCGCAGGCAGCGCGTCGGCGGCAACGAGAACCACACGAACTACGCCCACTGGTGCGCCATCGACGAGGGCACCAGCAGGCAGCTCCGCGCCTACGGCATCGACGAGGAGCTGTGGAACCGCCTCTCCGAGGGCGACGTGGTCAGGGCGAGGGTCATCAGGGGGCTCGGCTGGATCGGCGAGATCCAGCCGATCGATCAGTTCCCCCAGGTGGCCAGGAGCTTGTCGTAGTCCAGCGTCTCGGGCTTGCCGCGCTCGTCGGCGAGCTTGGGCGCGGGCGCGCCCGGCTGGTCCAGCCAGTATTGGGCGTCGCGCTCCTGGTTGAGCTTCGGCGCGCAGTTTCCGCCGTAGCCGCGCCGCTCCAGGCGGGCCAGGATGTCGTCCTGCTGCTTGGCGAGGTTGTCCATCGACTGCTGGGCCGTGGTCTCACCGGTGACGGCTGTTGCGACGTTCTGCCACCAGAGCTGGGCGAGCTTCGGGTAGTCGGGGACGTTGGTGCCGGTCGGCGTCCACTGCTTGCGCGCGGGCGAGCGGTAGAACTCGATCAGCCCGCCGTACTTCTTGGCGTTGTCGGTGAAGTACTGGCTGCGCACGTCCGTGTCGCGGATGAAGGTCAGGCCGGTGATCGACTTCTTCAGCGACACCGTCTTGGACGTGACGAACTGCGCGTAGAGCCACGCGGCGGCTCGGCGCTCCTTGGGGGTGTTCTTGAGCAGCGTCCACGAACCGGCGTCCTGGTAGCCGAGCTTGTTGCCGTCCTTCCAGTACGCGCCGTGCGGGCTGGGCGCCATCCGCCACTTGGGCGTGCCGTCGGCGTTCACCACGGGAAGCCCGGCCTTGGTCATGTCGGCGGTGAACGCGGTGTACCAGAAGACCTGCTGGGCGATGTTGCCCTGGGCGGGCACCGGCCCGGCCTCGCTGAAGTTCATGCCCGCCGCCTCCTTGGGGGCGTACTTCTTCAGCCAGTCCACGTACTTCGTCAGCGCGTACACCGAGGCGGGGCCGTTGGTGTCGCCGCCGCGGGTGACGGAGGAGCCGACCGGGCGGCAGTTCTCGACCCTGATGCCCCAGTCGTCCACCGGCAGCCCGTTGGGGATGCCGGGGTCGCCGTTGCCCGCCATGGACAGCCACGCGTCGGTGAACCGCCAGCCGAGGCTCGGGTCCTTGCGCCCGTAGTCCATGTGGCCGTAGACCTTCTTGCCGTCGATCTGGCCGTTGCCGTTGACCTTGTTCGTGAAGAAGTCGGCGATGTCCTCGTAGGCCGCCCAGTTGACCGGGACGCCGAGGTCGTAGCCGTAGGCGTCCTTGAACTGCTTCTTGATCTTCGGGTCGGTGAACCAGTCGTAGCGGAACCAGTAGAGGTTGGCGAACTGCTGGTCGGGCAGCTGGTAGATCTTCTTGTCCGGCCCGGTGGTGAAGCTGATGCCGATGAAGTCGTTGAGGTCGAGCGTCGGCGAGGTGACGTCCTTGCCCTCACCGGACATGTAGTCGGACAGCGGGAGGACGTAGTCGCCGCGCGAGTGCGTGCCGATCAGGTCGGAGTCGTTGACGTAGGCGTCGTAGATGTTCTGGTTGCCCTGGATCTGCGTCTGCAGCTTCTCGATGACGTCGCCCTCCTGGATCAGATCGTGCTTGATCTTGATCCCGGTGATCTCGGTGAACGCCTTGGCGAGCTGCTGCGACTCGTACTCGTGGGTGGTGATGGTCTCGGAGACGACGTTGATCTCCATCCCCCGGTACGGCGCCGCCGCCTTGATGAACCAGTCCATCTCGGCCTGCTGCTGCTCCTTGGACAGCGTCGACGGGGTGAACTCCGAGGCGATCCAGCGTTGCGCGGCGGCTTTGCCGTCCGCCTCCTTGAAGTCGCTCTTGGGTTTCTCCCCGGCCCCTGTGGAGCAGGCGGCGGCCAGCAGGCCGACCACGGCCAGCCCGATCGTTGCCCTCTTGAGTCTCACGACTACCTCCCGGCTCATCCCCATATCCCGATCACCAGCGCGACGACGAGCGCGCACCCGAGCGCGAGCCACATCGACAGGTCGGTGAGGGCTATCCATCCGGCGAGCACGACGGCCGCGCTGATCAGCCCGATGTAGAGCCGGTCGCCGCGGTCGGTCTCGATGCGCAGGAAGCCGCGCCGCGCCACGGGCGGCGAGATCCTTCCCCATACGGTCATCACGATCAGGAGCAGGGCCAGCCCGGCGAAGACCAGGGCGGTCGGCGGGGTCCACACCATCCACTCGAGCACGGTCAGACCCTCCCGAGCGCGAAGCCCTTGGCAATGTAGTTACGGACGAACCAGATGACGACGGCGCCCGGGATGATCGTCAGGACGCCCGCCGCCGCGAGCAGGCCCCAGTCGACGCCCGCCGCGCTGACGGTCCTGGTCATGGTGGCGGCTATCGGCTTGGCGTTCACGCTGGTGATCGTCCTGGCGATCAGCAGCTCGACCCAGCTGAACATGAAGCAGAAGAAGAGCGTGACGCCGATGGCCGAGCGGATCATCGGCAGGAATATCCGGAGGAAGAACCTGGGCAGCGAGTAGCCGTCGATGGCGGCCGTCTCGTCGATCTCGCGCGGGATGCCGGACATGAACCCTTCGAGGATCCATACGGCGAGCGGCACGTTGAAGAGCATGTGGGCGATGGCCACGCCGAGGTGGGTGTCGAACAGCCCGACCGACTGGTAGATCTGGAAGAAGGGCAGCAGGAAGACCGCCGGTGGGGCCATGCGGTTGGTGAGCAGCCAGAAGAACAGGTGCTTGTCCCCCGCGAACCTGAACCGCGAGAAGGCGTAGGCCGCGGGCAGCGCGATGACCAGCGACATGACGGCGTTCATCGAGGTGTAGATGATCGAGTTCAGGTAGCTGGAGTACCAGACCTCGTTGGTGAAGAACGTCGCGTAGTTGTCGAACGTCACCCGCTGCGGCAGGAGCGAGAAGCTGCCGAGGATGTCCTCGTTCGGCCGGATCGACATCCCGAACATCCACAGCAGCGGCAACATCAGCGTCGCCGCGTACAGCCAGAACACCAGGCGCGACCACGGCAGCCTCATCGCCCGCTCCTCGTCAGCACGGTGAAGAACACGTAGGACACGATCTGCACGATGAGGAAGTAGAGCAGCGAGAACGCCCCGGCCGGCCCGAGGTCGAACTGCCCCACCGCGATCTTCGACAGCAGGATGGACAGGAACGAGGTCGCGTTGCCCGGTCCGCCGCCGGTCACGACGAACGGCTCGGTGTAGATCATGAAGCTGTCCATGAACCTGAGCAGGATCGCGATCGTCAGCACCCCGCGCAGCCTGGGCAGCTGGATGTGCCTGAACGTCGCCCACGCCGACGCCCCGTCGATCTGCGCCGCCTGGAAGTAGGGGTCGGGGATCGACCGGAGCCCCGCGTAGGCCAGCAGCGCCACCAGCGGCGTCCAGTGCCAGACGTCCATGACCAGGACGGTGATCCAGGCGTCCGTCGAGTCGAGCGTGTAGTTGAAGTTGATCACGTGGTTGATCGCCCAGCCGCCCAGCCCGATGTCGCCGCGGGCGAAGATCTGCCAGATCGTGCCGACCACGTTCCACGGGATGAGCAGCGGCAGGGCCACGACGACCAGCGCCACCGACACCCAGAAGCCGCGCCGCGGCATGCACACCGCGATCGCCACCCCGAGCGGGATCTCGATCAGCAGGACCTGGGCCGAGAAGAGCAGCGTGCGGACGAACGCGCCGCGCACCTCGGGGTCGCGGGAGATGGACCTGAACCAGTCGAGGCCGACGAAGATGCGGTCGGTGGGACTGAAGATGTCCTGCACCGAGAAGTTCACCACGGTCATCAGCGGGATGACGGCGGTGAAGGCGACCGAGAGCACCACGGGCAGGACGAGCAGCCAGGCGCGGTTGTTCCTCATCCGAGCTCCCCGCATCTGACCTGGTCGCGGAAGAGGAACGCCCTCTCGAAGGCGACCTGCACGGTTTGGCCGGGCGACGGGGTGACGTCGGTGCCGGTCTTGGCGGTCAGAGGGTGTCCGTCGATCTCGGCGTGGACGAGGTGGTGCGACCCCATCCGGTCGACACCCGTGACGGTGGCATGGAGGCCTTTTCCGAGCTTGACGAACTCGGGCCGCACCCCGATGTTGACCGGTCCCGGTTCCAGTCCTGTTATCCGCCCGGCCTCCTGCGCGCCTAACATCACCATTTCTTGCGAAATTTCGGCAGGTAGGAGGTTCATGCCCGGCGAGCCGATGAAGTGGCCGACGAACTCGTGCGCCGGAGACAGGAACAGCTCAGCCGGTTCGCCCGCCTGCACGATCTCGCCGTCCTTGAGCACCACCACCTCGTCGGCGAACGTCAGCGCCTCGGTCTGGTCGTGGGTGACGTAGATCAGCGTGTGCCCGGTGTCGCGGTGGATCTCCTTGAGCTTGCTGCGCAGCGTCCATTTCATCGCCGGGTCGACCACGGTGAGCGGCTCGTCCAGCAGCACGGCCGCCACGTCGGCCCGTACGAGCCCGCGGCCCAGGCAGACGATCTGCTGGCGGCCCGCGTCGAGCCTGCGCGCCCGGAGCTTCAGGTGACCGTCGAGCCCGAGGAGCTCCGACACCTTACGGACCCGCTCGTCGACCTCTTTCTTGGGAAATTTCCGGTTCCTGAGGGGGAAGGCGAGGTTGTCGTAGACCGACATCTGCTCGTACAGCACGGGGAACTGGAAGACCTGCGCGATGTTGCGCCCCGCGGTGGGCACGCCGGTGACCTCGCGGTCGTTCAGGAAGATGCGCCCGACGGTCGGGGTGAGCAGGCCGGAGACGATGTTCAGCAGCGTCGTCTTGCCGCAGCCGCTCGGCCCGAGCAGTGCGTAGGCCCTGGCGCTCTGCCAGGTCCACGTCATCGGCTTGAGCGCCCACGTGGTGCCGCCGTCGTAGCTGTGCCCGACGCCCTCCAGCCTGATCTCAGCCACGCGCCGCTCCCGCCTCGTCGAAGACCAGCAGGTGGGCGGGGTTGATGTAGGCGGTCGTGCGCTCGCCTGGCGTGAACAGCTGGGTGCCCGGCAACTGGGCCACCAGGTGCCTGCCGTCCTCCAGCAGCAGGTGCAGGAACGTGACGCTGCCGGTCACCTCGGCCACCCTGATCTCGGCGGGAAGGACCAGGTCGTCGTCGCCGGTCCGCTCGATGGCGACCTGGTGCGGGCGGACGCCGAGCAGGCCACCCTCCCCCGGCAGCACGTTCAGCGGCGGATCGCTCAGCGCGGCGGCGACGGCCAGCGAGGGCGGCCGGTCGTAGAGCTCGGCCACGTCGCCGACCTGCTGCACCCGCCCCTCCCCCAGCACCACGGTCGGCGCGGCGAACAGGAGCGCCTCGGCCGGGTCGGTCGTGGAGTAGAGCACCATGCCGGGCACGTCGGCGAACATGCCCTTCAGGTCGGCGCGCAGCTGCTCCCTGAGCTTGTAGTCGAGGTTGGCCAGCGGCTCGTCCAGGAGGAGCACGTCCACGGGCCGGGCGAGCGCCCTGGCGATCGCCGTGCGCTGCTGCTGGCCGCCGGACAGCTCGGACGGGCGGCGCGCGAGCAGGTCCTCGATGCCCATGAGCGCGGCGACCTCGCGGACCCTGGAGTCGATCTTCTTCCGGTCATATCCGCGCAGCGGAGAGGCGATGTTCTGGTAGACGGTGAGTGACGGATAGTTGATGAATTGCTGGTAGACGAAGGCGACAGAACGCTTTCGCACCGAAATCGCGGAGACGTCCATTCCATTGACCACGACTCGGCCGGAGGTCGGCGCGGTCAGTCCGGCCACGACCCGCATGAGCGTGGTCTTTCCCGAGGTCAGCGGGCCGATGAGTGTCGTCATTCCGCTGGATAATTCTAGATTTATGTCGTCTAGCCAGGTCTCGCCCTGTTGTCGTACGCAAACGCCGTCGAGAATGAGCGGCACGGCGTACAGCCCTCTCTGCCGGAATGGTGGAGATCCTCCCATCCAACATGAAGGAATTCAGTGGAGCCGTAAATGGTCCCGCTGCGCCTGATACAGGTCCGTGACACTCGGCCTGACTCCCAGATCGGTCTGCAGGTTCTCCAGATCTCCGGCGAAGTCGGCGGGAAGCTCGCTGACCGTGCCGGTGACCCCCTGGACGCCGACGGTGACGCTGCGCGGGGCGACGTCGCCGATCGTGATGGCGTACGGGCTGCCGCTGGTGATCACCACGTTCCAGTGCGCGATCCGCGCGCCGAACAGCGGTCCGGACGCCTGCGACCCGCCGACCCTGCCGTTGTTGACGAGGGTGATGCTGGTCCTGGCGTTCTCGAACGGCATGGCCCGGTGCGTGTCGAAGGTGCCCTCGGCCATCCTCCCGCGCCGCCACACGTTCCCCGCCGACAGCCCCTCCAGGTTCAACCCGTGGTGTACGGCTCCCGCCGGGACGGGCACGGTGAACGCCTCGATCTCGAAGCCGTCGACCAGGTTGTCGTGCGACTGCATGCGGCAGGCGAAGCTGTGGTGCGCCGACCTGCCGCCCACGACGACGTCAGACAGTGTGCACGACTTGGCGGTGGTGAAGCCGAAACCGAGGTCGCAGTTCTCCACCTTCACCTCGCTCGCCCAGCAGTCGTGCGCCGCCTGGAAGCACACGCCGTTGGATCCTGGGTGCTTGTTGTGGGCGGTCATCGCGACGAGCTCGTTGCGCACGGTGAGCTGCTCGACGCCGCTGTCGTGCACCGCAGGGCCGATCTCGCGCAGCCTGGACGGCCAGCTCGGCCGCAGGTCGTAGCGGAGCGGCTGGGCCAGCCGCACCAGGCGGCCCTCGACCGAGGTGATCCGTACCGGCCACTGGAGGGAGGCGTACTGCACGTACTGACCGCCCGATCCGGTGGTGAGCTGCGGGGCCCTGCGCGGCCAGTCGTAGGTCTGGGCGCCGGCCACGTCGCCCGCCAGGTGTTTCAGCAGGCTGGCGTCCGCCGGGTTGTCGCTCTCCAGGACGACCAGGTCGCCCGCCTTGAGCTTGGTGGCGTCGTCCACCAGCAGGGTGTGCTGGCCGCGGGACGCGGCGGCGACGGTCGCGAGGGTGTCGCCGAGCAGCCAGCCCTCGGTGCCCGCGAAGTCCTCGGCCTCCGAGCGGGCCTTGCGCTCCTGGGTGATGAACCAGATCTGGCCGCCGGTCCAGGACCAGCGGCTGTTGCCGGTGGACTGCCTGTTCTGGCGGTAGGAGTCGTCCAGGGGCCGGGTGAAGTGGAGGATCGTCCTGTCCTTGCCCGCGCCGCGCAGGACGACGTTCGACCAGTGGACGAAGACGGGGGCGGTCATCAGGTAGGTGCCCGGGGGGACGATCACGGTGCCGCCGCCGCGCTCGCCCGCGTGCTTGAGTGCGGCGTTGAAGGCGGGGGTGCAGTCGGTGACGCCGTCGGCGCGGGCGCCGAAGTCGGTCACCCTGGCGACCGTCTTGTACCTGGGGGTTCTGGAGCCGAGGCGGTAACCGGCTCTGGCGATGTTCGCGACGAGAGGATGCGTGCCCGGCGCCTCCGCCCACTGCGCGAACAACGCTTCGTCCTTTGTGACACTCGGTGTCTGGGTGTAGCTTGCTGGCCCGGTTTCCGCGCCGGCGGGCGTCGCGCCCAGCGCGGCGGCCGGTAAGGCCGCCGCGGCGCTGCCGATCAGCGTGCGGCGGCTCATCGAGGGGGTCATGACGCTCCTTGTCCGAGGGAGATCCGATCGAGGTCCGGTGCCGCGTCGTGGTCGTTGCCGAGCTTGATGGTGTTCGTCCCCGCCTTGAGGGTCACCGGGAGGCTGACCGTGTACGGCGTGCTGTTGCCTGAGCCGGTCACCTTCACCTCGCCCTGCGGCTCCCCGTTCACCGTCACGGTGTAGGAGCGCTCGCCGTTGACCGTGGCGTCGACGTACAGCGTGTACGTGCCGTCCTGCGGCACCGTGACGTTCTCGAACAGCACGTACGCGTCGGGAGCGCCGCCGAGGTTGCGCACCTTCTGCCCGCCCGAGCAGCGCCCGCAGCCGGTGATGCCCGCGCTGCCCACCTGGTTGGCCGAGTCCTCCGCCTCCCGCATGAACACCCGGTCGGCCGGGCGCAGCCGTACCTGCACCTGCTTCCTGACCTCCTGCTGCCGACTGAGCAACTGGTATCGCGCGACGACCGGGAGGTCCGACGGAGCCTGGACGTTGACCGTCCACGTGCTATCGAGGACCTGGCCCAGGCGCATGGTCGGGGTCGTGGCGGCCCCGAGCGTCACCTGGTCGAGCTGGTCGTCGCTGTCGAGGCGGAAGCGCGCCGACACCGTGATGTCGTGCTCGCCGGGACCGACCCACTGCAGGCCGGACGGCGTGACGGTCATCGTGGTCCTGGGCGTGTAGTCCTGCGGCGGCAGCGGCGAGACGGCGATCCTGTCGACGCCCACGTCACCTGCGATGGTGACCGTGTTGGCCCCCGCACTGAGCTGTACGGCTGTCGCCGTACTGGACAGCACGTCCTTGGCGACCGGCACCTTCTCACCCTGCACGGTCATGACCGTGTCGGCGGCGGCCGAGTAGTCGATCTGCAGGCGGTAGGTGCCCGCTTCAGGCACGGTCACGTTCCTGAAGGTCAGCGGGGCGCGTGCCTGGAAGCCGCCGGAGCAGGACAGGCACGGGATCGGGCGGCCCGCCTCTTCGCCCTCCAGCGGGAGCCGTACCGGGGAGAAGGGGTGGGCGAACACGGTCCTGATCTCGTCGATCAGGAGCTTCCCGTAGAACCTCGGCGCCTGCGGGCCCGCCCACGTGTTGAGCACCTCCAGGCGGATGTGCCTGGTCAGCCGGCCGCCCAGCTCGATGAACCGCACGCCGCGGGCGCTCTGCAGGGCGCCCTCCTTGATGGGTTCGCCCCAGTTCTTGCCGTCGTCGCTGACGTAGACGCGGTAGTCCTTGATCCGCGCGGAGTCCTCCGGCCTGCCGAACGTCTCTCTCGCGTAGGTGGGCGACCACTCGCGCTGGTTGATCGCGAGGGCAGTGACGATCTTGCGCCTGCCCAGGTCGATGGGGATGTCGAAGGTGTCCGTGTCCTTCTTGACCGTGGTGGTGAACGGCTGGCCCGCGGTCTCCACCTGGAAGACGGTGTCGTACGGGTCCCAGTCCGTGATGTTCCTGATCGTGAGGTGGCCGCCCGACTGGGCGAAGGGCTGCGGCCTGCCGGTGCGCAGGTTCTTCACCGCTGTGACCCAGTAGCCGTTGTCGCGCAGCCGTACCTGGTCGATCCTTGGCCTGGTCACGACGTGCACGTACTGGGTTCTCGCGCCCGGTTCTACGGTGATCACGCCGTGGGCGCCGTCGTTCCAGAAGCCGGGCTGCATGCCGCCGTACATGTAGCCGCCGCCCTCGGTGCCCTTGAGCGCCTTGCTGATCGGCGGGACCCAGGTGGACATGAAGGCGTTGAACGCCTCCTGCTGCGGTGGGAACCTGCCGTTGACCATCGGGGTCTCGGCCATCAGGGACTTGATCGAGGATCCGGCGTTGGTGATGTAGCGGCCGGTGCTGAGGCGGGTGTCGACCGGGTGGTCGCCGCCGTCGTACCACCAGTCTCCTGTGGTGGGCAGCTTGTAGTCGGCCTCGACCAGGCGGGGCATCGGGGTCCAGGCGGCTGCCGGGTAGTCGTAGGACGGGGTCATGCCGGTCTTCTGCTCGTTGCTGACCGTGTCCATGATCGGGGTGTCTTCATTGTTGTTGCTCAGCAGCCAGTCGGGGCGCTTCTGCCTGATCTGCTCGTAGAGGTGGTTGTCTTCCCAGTACTCGTTGTCGTTGTCGATCCAGAACCCACCCAAGTCCGGATATTTCTCCATAACCTCGGTGAACAGGTCGTAGCTGTACTGGCCGAACCCTCTTCTGGTGGTCAGGTCGATCTGCTGGCCCTTGTAGGCGGAGTAGGCGGCCGAGTCGAGCGTTTCCACGCCCTGCTCGTTGTGCCACTGGGGGTCGTCGGTCATGTAGAGCAGGATTTTCACGCCTATGGCCTTACCGGCCGCCTGGAGCTCGCCGAGCAGGTCGCGCTGGGTGGCGCAGCTTCCCGGAACCCTGGACGGCCAGGGCCTGGCGTAGCCGAGGCGGCTGTGGAAGGTGGCGAGAACGATGTAGGAGGCGCCGAGCTTGCGCGCCTCGTCCACCCAGTAGTCGGCGCTCCAGCCGCCCTCGGTGACGTCGCGCTCCCACTGGGCGCAGTCGAGGTGCTTGGGCGCCGTGAACATGCCCCAGTGCAGGAACAGTCCTGCGGTGGACTTGCGTAGCCACTCCTGGCGCGGATGCTCCACCTCGGCGGCGGAAGCACCGATGAATCCACATATGAGGACAACCACTAAACCTGCACATACCCATATCCGACGCACCATGCTGGCGGCTCCCTGGGTAGATCACAACCTCAGAGATCCGATGATTACAACGGTCGTCAAGCCGGTCAAGACCCAGATATTCTTCCTTGGGGTTCTAGGTTGTGGAGGGTTGGGCGATGGCGCGTGCGGGGTTGACGGCCGAGCGGGTGACGCGGGCTGCGGCGGAGCTGGCTGACGAGGTGGGGTTCGAGAACATCACCGTGTCGGCGCTGGCCCGGCGGTTCGGCGTCAAGGACGCGAGCCTGTATTCGCACGTCAGGAACCTTCAGGACCTGCGGGACCGGGTGACCGTGCTGGCGGCTTTGGAGCAGGGGGAGCTGGTCACCGACGCGGTGGCGGGGCGGTCGGGGTTCGATGCTCTCACGGCTTTCGCGGGGGCCTACCGTGCTTACGCGCTGGCGCATCCGGGGCGGTACACGGCCACCCACGTGCAGATCTCCCCTGACCTCATCGCGGCCACCCCGGGGATCGCCCGCGGCGGGCAGACCGTGTACGCGCTGCTCCAGGGCTATGGGCTGGCGGAGCCGGACATCACGGACGCGGTGCGCCTGCTGCGGAGCACTTTCCACGGCTTCGTGACGCTGGAGGCGGTGGGCGGCTTCGGCGCTCCCCGCGACCTGGACACGTCGTGGTCCCGCATCCTGACCGCCCTCGACCACACCCTGACCACCTGGAACTCCCCCTCCTGACCCTCGGGTTCTCGAAGAAGCCGCGCGAGGTGCGCCGTGACGGCGGGCGGGCCGCGCGGCCGGTGACCGTCCCCCTGGAATGCCCCCGGCCACCTACGGCGGAAGGCGCATCCCCCGGCCCCGCCGTACCCCACAAGACCTTCAAAAGACCCCGGCCACGTGCGGCGGGGCAGGAATGGAAGCACCCCAGCCACCTACGGAGGGCAGAGGGTAAACGGTTTGTGGGATTGTCGGCGCGGCGTGGCATAGTGGCGCAGGTGAATGGGGTTTTGATCGGGCGCTCAGCCGAGCTAGGCCGCCTGGTCGGCGTGCTCGAAGCCGCCGCCACCGGCACCGCCGGCGTGGCGCTCGTCGGCGGCGACGCGGGCATCGGCAAGACCCGCCTGATCACCGAGCTGGTCGCCGAAGCCCGCGAGCGCGGCTTCAACGTCATGGTCGGCCAGTGCGCCGAGCTCGGCGACGCCCTCCCCTACCTCCCCCTCGCCGACGCCCTCCGCACCCCCTCCCTCCGCGCCGCCCTCGCCAGCCGCCCCCTCCTCGAACAGCTCCTCCCCGGCGAGCAGGCCAGCGGCGTCTCCTCGGGCCTGGCCCAGCAACGCCTGTTCGGCTCGCTGCTCGGCCTGCTGTCCGAGGTCCAGCCCGTCCTGTTCGTCATCGAGGACCTCCACTGGGCCGACCGCTCCACCCGCGACCTGCTCGTCTTCCTCAGCCGCATGCTGCAGTCCGAGCAGGTCTGCGTCGTCGGCACCTACCGCACCGACGACCTGCACAGGCGCCACCCGCTCCGCCCGGTCCTCGCCGAGCTGCAACGCCTGCCCGCCGTCACCGCCGTCGACGTGCGCCCGCTCCCCTCCGGCGACATGTCCACCTATGTCGCCAGCCTCGGCCAGGCCGACGCCCAAGTGCTCGACCAGGTCGTCTCCCGCGCCGAAGGCAACCCCTTCTACGCCGAGGAGCTGTTCGCGGCAGCCTCGGCCGGCGAGAGCCTGCCCGACGGGCTGGCCAGCCTGCTGATGTCCAGGGTCGAGGTGCTGTCCGAGCCAGGCCAGCAGGTGCTCCGCGCCGCAGCCGTCGCCGGCCGCCGCGTCGAGGACGAGCTGCTCCGCCAGGTCTCCGGCCTCCCCCTCGCCGCCTTCGAGGAGGCCGTCCGCGAGATCGTCTCCCACGGCCTGCTCAGGGTCGACGGGTACGGCTACGCGTTCCGTCACGCCCTGCTCCAGGAAGCCGTCTACAACGACCTGCTGCCCGGCGAGCGCACCAGGCTCCACTCCGCCTTCGCCACGCTCCTCACCCTCCCGGCCGAGCTCGCCCACCACCACCTGGCCAGCCACAACCTGGCCGGCGCGCTGACCGCCTCCGCAGAAGCGGGCCGCCTGGCCGAGCGCCTCGGCGCGCCGGCCGAGGCCCACCGCCACTACGACCAGGTGCTCAGCCTCTGGGACCAGGTCGAGGAGCCGGAACGGCTGGCCGGCGAGAGCTGGTCCGAGCTGGCCAGGCGCAGCGCCGTCATGGCCGCCGACAGCGGCGACAACCACCGCGCCGTCGTCCAGCTGCGCGCCATCGAGCCGTCGGCCGTCGTCTACGAACGGCTCGCCTACTACCTCTTCGAGCTCGACCAGCGCGACGCCGCCATCGCCGCGGCCGAGTCCGCCGTCGCGTCGGCCAGCGACCCGCAGACCCATGCCAGGGCCCTGGCCACCTACGCCCGCACCCTCCACTGGACGCCCAGACACTGCGAGGTGCAGCCGCTCGCCCGCGAGGCGCTCGAAGCGGCCCGCGCCTCAGGCGCCCGCGACGCCGAGGTGAGCGCGCTGGTCACGCTGGCGACCTCCACCGAGCTGCGCGGCGAGTACGACGAGGCGCTGCGCCTGTTCGAGGCGGCGTCCGGCATCGTCACCGGCAACCTCGCCATGGACCTGCGCGCCACCTTCCAGCACTCCAGGATCCACTACGAGCAGGGCAATCTCCTCAAGGCCGCCGACATCGCCGACCGCGGCATCACCGTGGCCTACGAGGCCGGGCTCAACTGGAGCACCTACGGCACCGACCTGCGCTTCCTCCGCTTCCTGATCCACTACGTGGCCGGCGAGTGGGACGAGGCGCAGGCCGTGGCCGCCGGGTTCGGCGCCCGCGTGGGCACCATCCCGGAGGCCACGCTGTCCAGCTTCGCGCTGTTCATCGAGGTCGCCAGGGGCCTGCCCGCCGTGGAGCCGCGCCTCGACTGGCTGCGCCCCTTCTGGAGCGACGGCCTGGTCACCTACATGTCCCGCGGCATGGCCGCGGAACACGCCCTCTGGAACGGCGAAGCCGCCCGCGCCCTAGACCACATCGACGCCGTCCTGGCCGTGCTCGACCCGGGCGATCCCGGCGCGATCCGCATCGCGGCGACCGGGCTGTGGGCGCTGGCCGAGCTGGGCCGTACCGACCGCGCCGACGAGCTCCTCGCCCTGGCCCGCTCCTCGGTGGCCAACGGTCCCGTGGGCGAGCGCGGCCCGATGGGCCTGGAGGGCCAGGCGTGGGCGCTGCGCGTCGAGGCCGAATACCAGCGGGTGCAGGGCAAGACGGACGTGGCGCTGTGGGAGCGCGTCGTGACCGCGTTCGACTACGGCTTCGTCTACGAGGTGGCCCGCGCGCGATGGCGCCTCGCCGAGGCGCAGCTCGCCGCCGGGGCTCGGGAGGCGGCGCAGGAGTCGTGGTCCCAGGCCTCAGCCGCGTCCGCCACGCTGGGCGCCGCACCCCTGTCCGCCGCCCTGGCCGACTTCGGCAGGCGCGCCCGCTTCACCGTCGCCGCCCCGGCCGCCGTACGCTCCACCCTGACCGCCCGCGAGGTCGAGGTGCTCCGCCTGGTGGCCGAGGGTCTGCAGAACCGCGAGATCGGCGAACGCCTGTTCATCGCCAACAAGACCGTGAGCGTCCACGTGTCCAACATCCTCGGCAAACTGGACGTCTCCACCCGCACCCAGGCAGCCGCGGAAGCCCGCCGCCTGGGCCTCATCTAGAACCTGAGACCCCAACCGGACAAGTCCACGGACACGACGGCCGAGTGCGTGCACACTTGCAGGCGGGCCATCGTGCGCCCCTTTCCCGCGTCGCTTGCCGGTGTCGCGAAGGACAGTCACGCACGATGGCCCGCCACTACCGTCCAGCGCGCTGGGTGGCCAGATCCCGCACGATGCGAATGAGCTCCGCCGGATCGAACGGCTTGGTCAGATAGGCGTCGACCCCGAGCCCGAGGCCGCGTTTCCTGTCGTCCTCCTGCGCCCGCGCAGTGATCAGCAGGACCTTGATGTGCGTGGTCGCCTCATCGGTACGCAGCCTGGTGGCGGTCTCCCAGCCGTCGAGATGCGGCATCATCACATCGAGCGTGACGACGTCCGGCATGACGTCCAGGACCCTGTCGAGGCAGTCCTGCCCGTCGGTCGCCGTGGCGACCTCGAACCCCTCTAGGGTCAGATTGACCGCGATGAGCTGCCGGATGACCTCGTCGTCATCCACAACCAGAACCCTGCCCAGTGCCTCGCCCACGGCCGCAAAGCTAACTCGTGGGGAGGGGGTCACGTGCGGTTTTCGATGGATGTGTGCTGGGAGCTTTATCGTGGTGACGAGTGGTGGGCAGGAACTGATATCGTTATCCCTCGTTGAGCCCCCTTAGCTCAGGGGATAGAGCACCGGCCTCCGGAGCCGGGAGCGCAAGTTCGAATCTTGCAGGGGGCACCGAGAACAAGGGAACGGTTCATGATCGCCGATCCGCCTTCGGGCGGGTCGGCGATTTCCTTTGTGAGAGCCTGGATCATGGGCAGTTGGTCCTCCTTGATGGTGACGCGGACGAGCACGTCATGGGTGGCGTACCTGTAGCGGACCTGCAGGTGGAAGGCGTCGAAGACCTTCCGGAGCAGCTCCTCGTCAAGCTGGTGAAGGTTCACCGACAGCAGGGGGAGATCGTCCAGTAGCTCAGGACTATCCGCCGGCTCGCTGCGGCGCTGGATGCAGGACTGCAGTTCCTCGGTCTTGGCCTTGCGCTGGCGGGCCACCTCGCCGAAGCGGTGCTGGAGACGGTCCCGGAACTCGCGATCGACCTCTCGGTCTCCGCTGGGTTCGTACTCTTCGATCTGGGTCAGCAGGTTGCTTTGACACCTGTCCAGATCGGCGATTTCGGCCGTGAGACGGTCGACCGCTCCAGCGATCACCGGGCGTAGAGAACTCCATGATCATTTAAGCCTGTACCTGTCTCGTACCCGGCGCCACCATTCGCCCGTCGGTCGCAGCCTGTCTTTAGCCTCCGTCAGCGTCGTCCGGCACGGACGGAGGTTGTGACGGCGTCACACCAGCGGTTACTTGAGATCGAGGACGGCTTTGCCGTGGAGGCGACGGTCGAGCAGAACCTTGACTGCCTCGGAGTGGCGAGTCCAGGGGCCGCGCCAGCTGATGCCCGGATCGAGGCCGCCTGCGGCGATCTCTCCGGCCAGCCAGGTCAGATCCGCAGAGAAGTCAGTGGTGGGGTCGCCGAAGAGGAAGAAGGTGCGGATCGACCGGTCGTGCCGTCCTTCGGTGCCCAGCAGGGCATCCGGTGACAGCACCGCGTCGGCCTCGGAGGAGCGGCCTACGCTGATGAGCGTACCGCCGGCCGACAGGGAGGCGAAGGCGTCAACGAGGTGCTGTCCGCCGACGTTGTCAAGAACGGCCGACACGGGCTGCTGCACGGCGGCTGGCTCGGGGTGGATCTCGTGGGCGCCCAGGGCTCGCAGCCCGTCCGCTTGAGCGGTGCTCCGGCTGATGGCAACGACGTGCGCGCCGGCGCGGGCGGCCAACTGGACGGCGTAACGGCCGACGCCGCCGGAAGCACCGGTGACCATCACGCGGCGACCGAGCAGCGATCCCATCTGACGTAGCACGTGCAGGGCGCTCAGCCCGGCCACGGGAACGGTGCTCAACACGCCGGGATCGGCGTCCTTCGGCGCGGTGCCGAGCAGGGCGGCGGGTACGGCCCGCAACTCGGCCCAGCCGGCCTCCCCTCCAAGGGTGACGACCCTCTCTCCCTCGGCCGGACCGGAACCGTCGGCGGCCGCCTGGACGACCACGCCAGCCGCGTCCCATCCGAGCACGGTGCCGTCCGGCATCTCCGGACGGGTGGCCCCATGGACCTCACCGAAGTTCAGCGAGACCGCCTCGACCCGCACGAGCGCCTCGTGGGCGGCGGGTGCCGGGGCAGGGACGTCCGTCAGCGACAAGTGTCCAGGTGAGGTGTGATCCACGACGAGTGCACGCACAGGAAGATTCCCCTTCATAAAGTGCCACAGTGTGGCGTTTGCTCTATTAGAGCATATGCGTGGTCTCGGCGGACTTGGTACAGTGATGGTGATGATGACCCTTGAACAGCCCGTCACCCTGCGCGAACGCAAAAAGCTGCGTACGCGCCAGGCACTGATCGACACCGCCATCACGCTCTTCGGCGAACGCGGATTCGACAACACTCCGCTGGACGCGCTGCTGGAGCAGGTGGAGGTGTCCCGGCGGACCTTCTTCCGCAACTTCCACTCCAAGGACGACGTGGCACTCACCGCCGTCAAGCAGCTCTGGGACATCTACCTGGAAGTCTTGGACGGCATCGAGAAGTCCGGGCCGCTGGCCGATGTCTTCCTCGCTGCCATGCTGACCACCCTGGAGCGCATGGACGAGGACTGGTACCGGCGCTTCCCGCTCACGCTCCGGCTGATCGCCGACTCGCCCGCACTCGACGGGTACACGCTGCGGCACTGCGCCGAAGTCCAAGCCGAGATCGCATGCAGACTTGATGCACAAAACCGTCTCGAACTGCGGCTCCTCATCGAATTCTTCGTGGCCACCTGGCGCTGCGCTCTGGACGAATGGCTGCCCGACTGCACACCGGGCGAACTGCCCGCGCTCTTGCGCCGGGCCTGCTCAACCATGAACTCCGCCCTCAGCCTGGAGGCATGAGCTCGTTCTGTGCCCCCTGGCCTCGAATAGGGCCCGGACGTGCTTATCCACGGGGAAGAGCAGCAGCGCCGTGGACTTCTACCCATACCTCGCCGCCGCCTTCGTCACGCTCCGCATGCTCACCCGACGCTCGACGACCCGCTATCGCTGAGACCACCGCCCCACCACTCGACGCCTGACACGCTTTCCGTGGCGCACTGACAGCGTCCTCGTCGGCATCCCTATGCCCCAGAAATGTCCAGGGCTGTGCCGTACAGACGCTTGACGCGCAGCCTGATCACCACGCGGCCCTCCTCGACCAGTTGCCGCAGGAAGGCGGCCTCCTCGGCCGGGTCCCGGAAGCCCGGGGTGAGGGCCAGCAGTTCCCTGCCGGTGGCGTCGCCCGGCTCGGCGGTCACCTCCGACACCTCCGCATCGCCCTCGGCCACGGCGAAGGACCAGATGTCGGGCCCGTTCACGTGCAGGGAGACGTGCGGGTTGTTGCGCACCTGGCGGGCTTTGAGTCGTTCGGCGGTGGTGGAGACCCGGATGATCCGCTCGATCGGGTCCCAGCCGTACATCACGGTCGACATGTGCGGGTGGCCACTGCGCTTGACGGTGGCCAGCACGCCGAACTGCTGGCCGGCGAGCAGTTCGCTGAGTTCCTGGTCGGTGAGGATGCGGGGCTCGGCGGGCTTGGTCATGTGAATCAGTCCTATACGGGTTCGAGGGGCTGCTGGCGGGTGGTGTCGGTCTTGGGGAGGCGCAGGATGAGGAGGGTGAGTGTCAGCCAGGGTGATTGAGCTGACATGGTGGCTCTCCTGACTCCTTTGGAGACGGGAGAGACCATAGCAGATAGTTTTGTTGTAGACGATCCGCTATGGACCTACTTGCGCCTTCTGGCTGGCCCGTACTACTTGCTGAGTCTCGACTGAAGCGACCAGATGCCCCGCCACCAGCCGGTTTATCGCCCCGGCAAACGCCTCGCGCTCCTTGGCTCCTGGCGACCGTCCGTCCCGGCTGATCGCGATGCCCCGCGAAGTCCTCCTGCCGGGCGTTTCACAGACGGTCACCTGTGAACACGACAAGCCCGCTCGCGCCACGCCGATCGGGCAGGTGCGGATCGGGTACGCCC
The DNA here is from genome assembly GCF_044457355.1 of Nonomuraea sp. NPDC050556. NCBI lineage: Bacteria > Bacillati > Actinomycetota > Actinomycetes > Streptosporangiales > Streptosporangiaceae > Nonomuraea > Nonomuraea sp. NPDC050556. The sequence continues at coordinate 724,505 of NZ_JBITGU010000002.1, forward strand.
CGCGTCTACCGTCCGCCAGGCGCTGGACACCAAAACCAGCCCTCCGCTCCCGAACGTGACCCAGCCCCAAGTAGGCGATCACCGGCCGGGCCGTGCGTGCAGAGAAGCAGGTCGACCAGGAGCGGACCGAGCGCGCCGCGCTGGCCGCCCGGGTGGAGCGGCTGCAGGGCGGTCCAAGGCGCAGCAGTGATCCCCGGAGGGCCAGATACCCACCCTCCAGGACCACCCGCGAAGAGAGGACGGGCCTGGATCGAGACGTGGTTGTGGGCGCTGGTCGGGGCGCCCCGGACTCCGTGGGGATCGGAGTCCACGTCCAGGGCACGTATGGACGAAGCTGCGGTGCCGCTTGGCCGACCGCTCGGCGGCCTCGGCCAGCAGCGCATCGTCAGGCAGCCCGATGACGGAACGGACGTGCTGGGTTACCGCGGCCGGGACATCCGTCAGTTTGGGGAAGTAGCCCAATCGCTTCTATGCCTTCAACCACACCAGCAACGCCCCCGGCTGGGAGACCAAGGCCCGCGACACCGTCGCCAACCTTCGTTTCGACGCTGGACGACACCCCGACGACCCCCAACTGGCCATCCTGGTCGGCCAACTGTCCCTGCGCTGCGCCGACTTCCGCCGCCTATGGGCCGACCACAACATCCCCGAAAAGGCCCACGGTCGCAAACGCTTCGTCCACCTCTGACTCGGCGAGCTACGTGGCCATGCGTGCTCTCGGCGATCCCGAAATGACCCTGATGATCTACAGCCCCCGCCGGTTCCGACGCTGCGGCGTCTCTCCACCTCCTCGCCAGCCTCACCGCCTCCACCGCGGGCCACAGTCGATCTTCAGACCCAGCGCAGCCTCTGAACTCCCAGAGCTCCACACCAACAACGGCGTTCTAGGAGCCCGCAATGCCGACTGGTCGTCTGCGGAGGGAATCCGGCCACGAAGTGCGAAGAAATGGGCCGCAACTGCGGAGCAGCGGGCCATCTACATCGCGCCCTGCTCCCTCCTGCTGACCGCCACGGCCGTCACCTCCGCGACACACAGCCTCCGCCCGGCCTCGGCGAGGCGCTGTTCCTCCCGACCGACACCCTGCACCGGCAGGTCGTATCCGGCCAGCGTGGGTGATGACCACCTACATCGCCACCCAGTACCTTCTGGCCTCAAGCCAGGAGTCACGCGACGAGCAGCAGCGCGCTGATCGCCAGCATCACCACCGCCGTAGCGCCGTGGACGCCGTAGGCGGCCCTCCTGGGTCCGTTGCTGCGCAGCACGATCACCGCGTCGCCGACCGGGATGGCGCTGGCGGCCAGCATGACCCACCCCAGCAGATGGGTCGTCCCGCCGATCAGGACGACGAGGATGAGCACCCCCGCCGCGATGTCGCGTAGGCCCTTGACCGACAGCCAGGCGTGAAAGCTCCGGCCCTCGGCCGGTGTGCCGGGAATGCCGAAGCCGACCGCCGTCTGCGGCGCCCAGAAGAAGCTGCTGCCCATGAGGATGACGGCGGCGGCGACCAGTCCGGCGAGCAGGGTGGCGATGGTGCTGAGCATGGTGAGTCATCCTTTCGATCCCGGACCGGTTCGCGTCCGGTCCGGGGTGGTGTGGTGGTTTCTGAAGCCGGTAGTTCAGGCTTCCTGATGCGCGGCTTGGAGGTGGGTGGCCAGGAACCGGCCCGCCCGCTCCAGGGCCGCTGAAGCCTCGGGCGAGCTGTCGTCGAGCTGGAACACGTGCGGCTGACGCGGAACCACTTCCAGCGTTACCTCGACCTCGTCGGCTCCGGCGCGCCCGGCCAGCCGTACGGCATCGTCAAGCAGGAGCTCGCTTGATCCGACCTGAATCAGCAGGGGCGGCAGCCCGGCGAGGTCGCCGAAGATCGGGCTGAGCTCGGGCGCGGATCTGTCACCGCCGTTGGCGTACTGCTCGAAGAGCCACTCGAGAGCGGCCGGGACGAAGATCGGATCCACCCCGTCCTTGGACCGCATGCTCGCTCCGCTGAGCGTCAGGTCGACCGCCGGGGAGAACAGGACGGCCGCCGCAGGCATGGGCAGACCCGCGTCTCTGGCGCGCATCATGGTGACGACCACCAGCCCGGCGCCGGCCGAATCGCCCGCGATCACCAGTCGCCGGGGATCGACGCCGGAGTCAAGCAGTTCGCGGTAGGCCGCCAGGCAGTCGTCGGGAGCCGCCGGGTAGGCGTGCTCGGGTGCCAGCCGGTAGTCCAGCGAGAGCGCCCGGCCGTCCAGATGCCGCAGCAGCGCGGCGGTGAGGTGGGCGTTGACGCGCGCCGACCCGACCACGAAACCGCCCCCGTGGAAATACAGCAGCACGTCCGCACCAGGCGCAGCTTTCCGCAGTTCCAGCGCCGGCTGCCCGCCCAGGGTCGTCACCGACGAGGCGACATCCTTGTGCAGGGGCCGGGTGAACAGGGCGGCGAACTGCTCACGTTGTTCGGCGACGTTCGACATCAATCCTCCAGATATGGTGAAGCAGCCTGACAGTCAGGCAACCTTACCGCCCCGCGGCCTGATATCGTCAAGCCGCCTGACGAAAGGGGACCGGCACACGATGACGACGCGATCAGGACAGGCGCCCAGGCTCCCTCTGTCCGCCCTGCTCACACAGGCCAGGGACCTGGCCCTTGAAGGGCTGCACCAGTGGCTGAGAACGGAGGGGTTCGAGTCGATCCGGTACGTCCACGGCTCGGTCTTCCGCTACATCGACCCCGAAGGCTCACGGCTGACCACGCTCGCCGAACGCGCCGGGCTCACCAAGCAGGCGATCGCCGAATTCGTCGACGACCTGGAGAATCACGGCTACCTGGAGCGGGTGGCCGACCCGGGAGACCGGCGCGCGAAGATCATCAGACTGACCGATCGAGGCCGGATGGCCCAGCTCGCGGCCGGCCGGTTCTTCGCCGACGTCGAGCAGCGGTGGGCACGGCACGTCGGCGAAGAGCAGGTCGCCGTGCTGCGACACACGCTGGAACAGGTCATCGCCCTCGAAACCGCGCCGACCTCGTCGTAGAGGCTCAGCAGTCCAGCAGGTCGAGGAAGGCGGTCGCCGCCGGAGTGCGTCCGGCGCCGCTCCAGATGAGGTACGCGACGCGCATACGGAGAGGTTCCCGGGGAGGTCTGATCGAAGCATGACCTAATGGGTCCGGCCAGCGTCCTGCACCTGCAGCGGAGGGCATCTCCAAGTGCGAGGTGTCGCGAATCCGCGCCGACCTGGACGAGGAAGTCGCCGCCTTCCGGGACCGGTCGCTGGGCGGGCAGGCATACCTGTATCTGTTCCTGGATGCCAACTACTGCAAAGCCTGCATCAACCGCAGGGTGGTCTCCAGGCGGTCATCATCGCCACCAGTGTCACCGCGGATGGCCGCCGGGAGATCGGGATTCTGCGTGGGTGACAGCGAGGACGGCGCGTCCGTTCCGATGGCGTCGCCGTACTGCTTATTGAGGCGGGAGCGGAGCAGGGGCAGCAGCCCGAATGCCCGGACCTCCTTGGCCTCTTCGCGTCCGGTCAGGACGCCCAGCAGGTAGCCGCGCGCCAGCGTGTTCTCCAGCAGGGCCAATCGCAATGCGAACTCGCCGCGGCGTCGGCGCGAGGCGACCCGTAGGGCGGGCAGGATCGCCAGGGCGATGACGGGGAGCAGCCACCAGGCCAGCGTCGCCATGACCAACGCCGCCGCCACCACAGTCAGCTGGGCGCTCACCGCTCCGTCCAGTACGGCCAGCAGCATGCCCAGGTGGGTTCGGGCCGCCGACACGCCTCGTTGGAGCCGGTCGTGGAAGGCTGGGTTCTCTATCTCGATGAGGTCGGCCGTGGCGGCGACCTCGACGACCTGCCCAGTGGCGAGCTGTTCGGTCTTGAGCCGCAGGCCATACTCGACGGTCGACCGGATCACGCCCAGCACCATCGTCAGCAGCGCGACCCCGGCCATCACCCCCAACGACCAGGCCACGCAATGCATTCGCCCCTTTACGGCCCTGCCGAGGTACGACTACACAAATTGACGGTTCGGGGCGTCATGTCGATCCCGAACGCGGCAGCGTGCGACCTTCTTGGACGCATGGAAAGAGATCCGATACTCGCTCACCGCTGATCGCTTGCTTCAGTACGCACAATGGGGAGCCCTCTACATGGGCGCAGAAAACTCTGTATATACCAACCCAGATCGACAAACTCGGGCATATGCACGATAGTGCGATACTCCAACAATGGAATCAATGAGACGCTCCGCCGTTCTTCGTGGAACAACACGTTCGCGAACGTAGTCCCATCGGGCAGGCAGGTCGTGATACCCACTGCATCGCCGGCCTCATATGAAGTGCGCATGTCTTGTCTAATGTCGGCCAAGCTGTCGCGAGGGAGGTCCTTCCAATCATAGTCCGTCATGTACCAAATTGCGGTCTCTTCGCGAAAGAATTTCCAGCCTGCATCGGCGAGTCAGTCGAGGATCTCCTCGAAGTCTACTTCGCTGTTGAAGTCCAGGCTGATGGCCACATCATGGCTCATAGTCTCAAACCCATTCACTTTTGAAGATGGTTCCGACAATGATCGCTCGCCCGGATTCCTTCAGGCGAGCGATCTGAAATCTCTTGCTACTCACGATCTTGGCAGGAGGTCATCTCGGGAAGTCGCAATGACTGAGCACCCAATGCGACTCACCGGCCCGCGAGGTCACACTGCCGTTACCCCAGCTGGCCCCTTAGGCGTTGTTGCAGTCCGCGGTTCGATCCGGCGGTTGATTCCCTTCTTGGTCAACCACTTCTTGATCTCCTCCGGGATGGGCTTCTCCGAGATGATCTCAAACTTGGCATTGTTCTCCCTGGCGTACTTCACCGCCTCACCCATCTTGTCTTTGAAGCGCGCCATCTCCTTGGGAATGTTCGTCAGCCTGTCCCAGAATGATCCCGACTTAGCTTCATACCAGACCTCGGCGTCTCCCTCGAAGCGCTTACCATCGAATTGACGCTTACCCATCTTGAAGCCGCCTTCATGGCCATCCTTATCTCAAGGAATCGTCGGCCGGGAAGCCGTTCGCATCAGCCCGGAGATGCTCGTGGATATCACGATAAGCCGCTCGGCCTTGGACATCATCCGGCGAAACAATCCCATGCTCATCCGCGACCTCATAGCCGATGACAAGGCAATCCAGACTCTTGTGGCCATCAAGCTTCGCCGAGCTCAGGTCGATCGGTTCAGGCGTCTCCTCAACGACGACAGCTTCTTCGACAGCGAAGCCGTCCGACTGAAAACTCAGCGGAAAGAGGATGTCTGGCAGGGGTTCTTCGAAGACAACCCATGGATTCTGGGCGCGATGAGCCCCGGACAGCTCTTCACCTCCTGGGATCGTGAGCGCCTCGAAAAGATCGCGGCGGGAGCCTTCGCCGACGTACCCGGCAAGCGGGCGGATGCGCTGATGCGGACCTCCGGCATCATGTCCTCGCTCGTCTTCGTAGAGCTGAAGACCCATCTGACCCCCCTCGTGGAGAACAGGGAATACCGAAGCGGCTGCTTCGCACCTTCGCGCGAACTCGCTGGAGGCGTGACTCAAGCCCAAGGGACTGTCCACCTCGCGGCCAACGCCATACGCGAGCGCTACGCAGACCTTGCCTCGGACGGCTCGGAGATACCAGGACAGTTCACCTATCTCATCCAGCCTCGATCGTTCCTGATCATCGGAAGCCTCGATCAGCTGAAGGGTGAACAGGGCGGGGACCACACGCACAAGGTTCGATCTTTCGAGCTCTTCCGTCGACAACTCCACGGGCTCGAGGTCATCACCTTCGACGAACTCCTCGCCCGGGTCGAGTGGACAGTCGCCATGGACGAAGAACACTGACGGCATCGGGTGGAGCGATCCACACTAGATCAGCTCAACTCCCCGGCTAGCCCGGCCTTCTTGACCAGACGCCCCCATCGGTGCGAGCGCTCGAAGGTTTGGGCGATTACTACGCCATTGGGGAGATCGCTGCCGACGCGATTGGCTTGAGCCCACTGCCAGGCTTGCCGCTGAAGTTCCCGATCTCCTGTCGACGACGCCTGAATACTGACCCCCTCCGGGCGGATGAAATTTGACCCCCTTCACTCTCTGGAGGGTGATCAAGGTGGAGGACTGGGCGGAGATCCGTCGGCTGCATCGGGCCGAGGGGATGCCCATCAAGGCGATCTCCAGGCGTCTGGGCATCGCGCGGAACACGGTCCGCAAGGCGTTGGCGGCGGCGGAGCCGCCGAAGTACGAGCGTCAGAGCAAGGGGTCGATCGTGGACGCGGTCGAGCCGCAGATGCGCGAGTTACTGAGGGAGTTCCCGCAGATGCCCGCGACGGTGATCGCTGAGCGGATCGGGTGGAAGCGGTCGATGACCGTTTTGAAGGCCCGCGTCCGGGTGCTGCGGCCGGAGTATCAGCCGACCGATCCAGCCTCGCGGACGACCTATCTGCCGGGCGAGCTCGCCCAGTGCGACCTGTGGTTTCCTCCGGCCAGGGTCCCGGTCGGCGGGACCTCGCGGACGAACCTGCCGGTCCTGGTGATGGTCTCGGGGTATTCACGCTGGTTGATGGCGCAGATGCTGCCGTCGCGGGCTGCGGGTGACTTGTTCGCCGGGATGTGGGCGCTCCTGGCGCTGCTCGGGGCGGTCCCCAAGACGCTGGTCTGGGATAACGAGTCCGCGGTCGGCGGGTGGCGGCAGAGCAAGCCCGCGCCGACCCGGGACGCGACCGCGTTCGCCGGGAGTCTGGGGGTTCGGATTCTGCAGTGCCGGCCGGCGATCCCGAAGCCAAGGGCCTGGTCGAGCGGGCGAACGGCTATCTGGAGACGTCGTTCCTTCCTGGCCGCGCCTTCGCCGGGCCCGATGATTTCAACGCCCAGCTGGCGGACTGGTTGGTGCGCGCGAACCAGCGGCAGCACCGCCGGATCGAGTGCCGCCCCGTCGACCGGCTGCCGGCGGATCTGGCCGCGATGGTCGACCTGCCACCGGTGGCGCCGCTGGTCGGCTGGCGGACCTCGACCAGGCTGGCGCGTGACCATTACGTCCGGATCGCTTCCAGAGGGCAGGCCCGCCGTGGGCTGCGGGCCTGCCCTCTTCGTTCAACGACGCCGCTTGCGGTGGCTACCGCTCCACCGCGAGGGGCTTCCGTGTGACGCTGTCCACCACCACGCGTTCACCCAGCGGCGCCTTCAGCCGGAGCGGTATCGGATGCGGGTACCCCGTCAGCATCTCGTACGTAGGTTCCTCCCACGGCCACGGCCTGTCGCAGACGTCCTGCTCCACGAGAACCCCGACGACGACCTGGGTGGACGATTCCTTCACCGAGGTGTCGGCAACCCGCTCGCACTGCTCAGGATTCGACGCCGGACGGGTGAACATGACCGTCGCGGTCAGCAGCCGCCCGTCAGGCGACAGTGTCACCTTCTTGACCTGCTGCCATTCCGACGTGCTGCATCCCGCCGCGCCCAGCGCGACGCACGCCACAGCCAGCGCTCTCCCTACCAAACCGGTCCTGAACGAGGCCACGAGTTCGATCCGCCCTACTTGCGCTTCATGACGTCGCCACCGTAGGCCTGCTTCACTGTGGTGATGTCGGTGAAAGCCAGCCAGCAGTCGGTCAGGCTGGACGTACCGCTGCTCACGAGCCCCTTCGCGACCACCGACCCATCGGACTGGAAGGTGTAGAGGGGCCCACCGGAGTCGCCGGCATCGAGGCACTCCGACGCGTGGGTGGCGCCGATCGCGTTGTCCAGCAGCCCTCCGACGGTCTTGAAGTAGTCGTTGGATTGCAGAACCTTCCACGAGCAGTGCTGCCCGTAGTACCGGCCGCCGGCGCAGAACAGATCACCCGGGATCGACCGTCTCGACCAGCTTCGCTTCACAGGCCGCTTCGTCCGCGACGTCTGATCACCGATGAAGACGGAGGCCGTCGGCTGGATTGGAGCGTTCGTTGTCACCAGCGCCGAGTCGCCCTGGGCCTCGTTCTTTCCGGGCAGGATCACCGTGCCTGTCCCTTCGGTCCAGGTTGTCAGCACCCGCTTGCCGTACTCACGATAACTGTCCGGCTTGCCGGAAAAGAGCACACCTGTGCTGTCGCCGGTCGGCAGGCAATGCCCGGCCGTCACCAGCCGCCTTCCCGCGGGAAGCGACCAGGCGAACCCCATCGTGCACTCAAGGCCCGCCTTGGTGTCGAACGCCCCTCCGCCGTTGATGTAGGCGTCGTTGTCGTCCGCCCGGCTGTCTGTTCCCGCCAGGTTTCCCAACACCGACGCGTTGGGGTCCAACCTGAGCACCACGCTGTCGACGCCGTACCGCTGTGCCAGGGCCAGTCGCAGCTCGGGCGAGACCGCCCTGGCCGTGATCAGCACCTTGTTCCGCTCCGGCCACGGCCGCGCCGAGACGAGCCCATCCGCGCCGGGCAACTGCGCGCTCGTCAGCCGCAGCACCTCACGCATGATCGTCACGTGCTTGCTGTAGCTTGACGTCACGTCGGGCACCTGAGGGTTGAAGCTGTACAACTCCGTCGGCCCAGTCGGGCCCTCGCCATCCTCATCAGTGTCGCCGTCGGAGTATTCGCCGGGGATCGTCCAGTCCGTGCCGCCGTAGCCGAGGTAGGCCGTCCCTGCCAGCGCGGCGGACCCGATCGGACGGCCGTCAGCTGTGGCGGCGGGTACGATCACCTGGCCGCTGACCATGTCCACGTACGGGTCGGCGAGTTTGTCCCCGTTGGCCGCCGCCCGGTCGAAGGCGGCGCTCAATGCGTGTGCCTGCGGTTCGGCCATCTGCACCACATCCTGACCCCAGGTGGCCGGAGCCTGGATCACCTCGACCCCGTCCGGTCCGGCCGGGTTCACCACCACCGGCTCACCACCAGGCGAGAACGTCGCCGTCAGCTTCGGCGGGTCGTTGAAGTCGCTGTCCTCAGACGACGGGTAGACCCGGTAGTTCCGCACCGCCCGCTCCGCCGGCGACATCAGCACGAGCCCGTAGTTGCCGACATCGGCAGCCCACTGCTTGGCCACGGCTGTGATGTCCCAGCTCATCGGGGCCGGCGCGCCTCGCCGAAGCTCCCGGACTCGGCATCCCCGTCGTGATTCTGCCTGCCGTCAACGACGCATTCGCATCACGAGCACCTTTCCAACGCAGCGTCGAAAGCCTGCGAGCCGAAGGCATCCCCGTCCTACTCGGCCCCGGCCAATTCGAGCCACACCCACTCGGTTCCGGCGGCGACAACCTAGAGAGCTACCCCTGGGAACTGGCCGTCAAAGAGATCGGGCTACGACGCCCCCGCTGAGCGGAAGCGCTCATTTTCGCTGCCGAGTTGTTCTCATTGATATCAAGCGGCGGCGCGGCGCGCCGCCGTATGCCCCGCGTCAGCGCTACCGCGCCACGCTGCGGCCTGGGGGCCGGTCACGGCGCGGGCACGCGCGCGGGGCATCGCCGCACGGCCAACCGCCGTACCCACGATCCCCGACGACCTGGGCGCCACGCCGCCGCACACAGACGGTCATTCCGCCACCGGCCCCCACCGCTGCGCGGCCCTTTGGGTGCTCCGCACGGGCGCCGGCCGCTCCACTCGCGACATCCAGGAAAGCCGCTGCAAGCATGCCTCCGGCGGGGAACTTCGTCGGTCTCCGGCTCCGGTGGGGTCAAGGCTCATGATGGCTAGATGAGGTCTAGGCGAACAGCTTCCCGTAGGCCTTCTTGGGTGTCATAGACCTCGAAGAGGTATCGCGCATACTTCGGAAAAGTGAATAGAGGTCAACGAATCGCTGCCGGTCCGCCTCATAGTCACGGACAAACAAGCCGACGTTCCGCCACCTCTTAAAGGTTTCCTGAAACAGATACTGATTTACTTCCTGGGTGACAGTACGGCATATCATTGCTGCTTCGTGAACACGGGCAAGGTCGATATTCAAAGTAAATCTACTGCCGGCACTAGGCAGTCCCAGAGCGACTGCATTCCCAGTTCCAATGTTGCCATGCGCGTGGACTGCTGCATGTCGCAGATGGCACAATGCGTCGTATTTTTCTAGTGCAGTCTTGAGCGGCCCCGTTTGAGCAAGATCAATGTCGGTAACCTTCTTGACAACTCTCTTGATCTCCGATGCGCCGGCCAAACTGGTCCCATCAAACAGCCCAAGGGCAACATCCTCTGATTCGTAGTAGTGAATGCTGCCAAAGGGAACGACTTGGGAACTTGCATGTTCCTTGCAGAGGGGACAGAGATTTACGAGGCCAGCCAGTACAGTCCGGAAGAAGGTCTCTGTTGCCCCCACATGCCCCAGAAGCAGGAGTCGACCTAGGATGGAATGCTCTTTGAGCAGGCCCGGCTTGCCCACGAGTGTCATCGACTCGGCTGCATCATAATAGTCGTCAATAGGCGCCTTACGACTTCTGGTATGAGGCTGACAAGCAGACGCGATGTCCAGGAGAACGCTTGGGCTCAGATCACACACCCTGACCGAAGGCGAATTAGACACTGACGTACTCCTCGGCTATGGAGTAGATCTTCTTTGCCCACACAGCTCCAATATAACGACCTCGAAGTAGCTCCTTGAACTCCACATCGAGCAGCACATCTTGGATCGAACGTAGGCTTGTTCTAGCAAGGGCGATCTTCTTCTTCTCAGGGATTTGTAGGTCGCTAATGGGGCGCTGCAAGATCTCATGGTAAATCGACTTGTCCGTGAGCGGCTTTCCGCACTTCATACAGAACTGCGCATCTTCACTAACGCGCGGCGCACCACACGCACTACACGGCGTTAGGTTGAGGGTACAGCGTGAGCGATAGTCCTCACCCAGGAAGGTCTCGGGCCTACCTCGCACGAGAGCGGCAGGTGGGCGCTTGAGCAGTGCGCCTACTATCTCGCGGGCAGCAGGGTTACGGCCCAACGCCAAAGCATTGGCGTTAATTACGAAAGACGAGTGAATTTCGTATCTTTCGAACACTCCTGCGCTACCCCTGGACTGGGAATCAAGTGTCCGAATAATTCCTGCATACGCCATTAGGTCGACGACCTGCTGGAACTCTCTTGCGAGAGGGCGTCTAGGAGCTGTTTCTTGGATCTGCTGACTGTGGGTGTTGTTGTTGTCACGATTGGTTCATGGGTCGTGGAGATCTGACGAATGCCGAGTGGGAGCGGTTGATTGCGTTGCTTCCCGAGGCCGGTCAACGTGGCGGCCGGTGGAACGATCATCGGATCACCATCAATGGGGTGCTGTACCGGGCACGTACTGGGCTGCCGTGGCGTGATCTACCGGAGCGGTTCGGGCCGTGGATCACGGTCTACAAGCGGCATCGGCGCTGGTCGGCGGATGGCACATGGGAACGGCTGCTGACGGCGGTCCGCGCGGCCGAGGACGCGGCCGGCCGGGTGGACTGGGACATCTCCGTGGATTCCACCACCGCGCGGGCGCATCAGCATGCGGCCGGGGCATCGCGTGCCAGGCCCGCGATGGTCGGGCAAAAGGGGGCCGGTGGGGGGACAAAGCACCTCGATCCGGTGCTGGCCAGGCTGGCGGACCGGCTGGTGGAGGTGGTCAGGCTGGGGAATGCCTAGGCAGGTCCCGCGGCGGGTTCACCACGAAGATCCACCTGTCCGCTGACGGTCGCTGCCGTCCCTTGTCGGTGCTCTTGACGCCCGGCCAGCACGGCGACAGCCCGCAGCTACGGCCGGTACTGGAGGCCATCCGGGTGCCGAGGCTGGGGCCAGGCCGTCCCCGCACCCGGCCCGACAGCCTGGCCGCCGACAAGGCCTACTCCTCCCGCGCCAACCGCACCTACCTGCGCCGCCGCGGCATCCGACACACCATCCCCGAACCTGCAGACCAGCAAGCCAACCGACGAAAACGCGGGCCGGCCGGCGGCCGACCGACCGGCTTCGACATCGAGCGCTACAAAGCCCGCAACGTCGTCGAGCGGGCCATCAACCGGCTCAAGAACTTCCGGGCCGTGGCCACCAGATACGACAAGCGCGCCTACATCTTCCTCGGCACCGTCACCCTGGCCAGCCTGATCATCTGGCTCCGAACCTGATCCAGGAAACAGCCCCTAACCCCAACTGTCGCGGTCTTTTGGCCGACGATCTTCGACGCATTGAAGCGAGTGAGGCTACCAAGAAACGAGTCCTCTAGGCGGCGCCCCTCAGCAATTAGATTCGAATAGCGCGGAATCTTCTGGCCTGTGCTTTCAAATACTGCGCGCGCGATTGCTACATTTCTTTCGATGGCCAGGTCAGCTCGCCGTCGCGTTGGCGGCTTATGAGATCCTTCATCCTCGTCGTAATCGAGAACCTCTTGAATCATGGTAAGGAAACTTCTCGGCATCCCAAAGGACGCGAGCGCCAGATACTGAAGAAGTTCGGACCGCTCCCCACTGAACTCTTCATTCATCTCGGCAGGCAGACGCCTAGTCAACACTTCTTGCATTGTTTCTAGAAAGGCGGGGTCATCGGCTCGATACCACGCCTCTAGCACCTCTGCATCATGTCCGATGTGCATATTTGCGGAGTAATTGGTGACGCCTGGATAGACAGCTGCCTTCGGGGCTACAACCCGGGTTCGCAGTTGTCGAAATATCTCGAAAAACTCTCTTTGCTGCTGGGCTGAGAAAGCATGCGCCGCATCGTCGAACAGCAGGACTGCGCGCTTGCGGCCAGCCGATGAGACATAGTTATTTATGTGCGCAATCAATTGTGTAGGCGACACCCTGCGAAAGTTTTCCGGAACGTTTCCTACTTCCAAGTCTTCGATAAACTCAGAGGCCTCCGTGAGGTGATCGAGTGTCTCATTCGATACCGTATTAAGCGCCACTGTATCGGTGTCGCGAAGTCCAATGATGACCTTGGCGATCACCCATTGCCGAAACAATTCGGTGGCGTCCGGGCGCGCCTTGAATATTGGTTCGAGAGCAAGGTGTTTGGCGTAATTCACGTAAATGGGAAAAACATCACTGCTATCAAGCAGCTGAAAGTAGGCCGTGCGCATCAAGGTGGATTTTCCAGAGCCGCGAGGCCCGATCAGAAGCTTCGCGCCCGTAGCCTTTAGCTTGGCTACCACTTTGGTCTCACGCTCTGAGAGCGCGGTCCAAGACTCTAGCTCGGTACGTGACAGGTGCTCAGCACGCGCCTCGAAGATGTTTCCAGCACGCTCATCATGTAGCATCGCGTCTCCTGAGCCCACACAGTTACAGGAACTCCACTAATAGTAGTAGAGGTGGCAAGGTGGCCGTGCGCCTCCCGATCGCCTCCTAGCGCCCGTCATAGCCATGCAGGCGGCTACATATTGACATAAACCCGGCATTTGTCCTCAAGTGCGGGTGCACTTACGCCGGCGAACCTGGGGTGTCAATGGCTCAGAGAAGCCTTGCCTGCTCTCACGCGCCGGCAGTGGTTGCCGAGCGACGTCTTACAACTGGCGCGGCTCTCGGATCGCTAGGTCGTAGTAGACCGCCGTAGATGGCCTGGGACGATCGGCGCGCTGAACTTCGTTCCTCAACCCTGGCCCAGCGAGTGAGGTGTGCGCTTGACCACGTACCGGCCACGAGCTTCAGGCGAGCGATATGCGTGTATGGTCTTGGCAAGCCAGATGCGTGGGAAATCCTTGCAGGTCAGCACATTGGGTCCCGGTGCCCATCTCCCCTCGGAATCGAACTCCCATGAGCCGAGCTCATCGGTGTGTTCTGTTCGAGATTGGAACGCATACCGCGCTGACTCACCGCGGGAGCGCGATCGCGTGATGATGGCGAGGTCCTCAGACGAGCGCTGTCTCTACCTGGGTGAACCATCTCGAGCTCTCAAAGCCTCACGTTTGGTGCTGTCACTACAGGAGAGATCGAGGTGCAGTATAGATCGTTTCTGTCGCTCCTAGCCCTGTCTCATCTTTGCCGCAATCGCCCGCGCCCTCGCGCTACTGATCTCAAGTTCTCGACGGAGGTTCTCCGCCGAGATGGGACGACCATGGTGGGACTGATGACGCTCGTCGGCGCGGCAGGCACGGTCCAGCAAGACGGAGTCCGACTCCGTCGGACCGCGACTGGTCCGCCCTGACGACTGACGGGGTGTGCGACGAGGGCGCCTGCCCCGCTGGTCTTCTGACCGGTCCGACTCTTGCTGAGGTTCTATGGATAGCCCCCCGAAGTCGGACCCCGCACAGTAGATCTGACGCAGCAGACCTGGTCCGACTTCGGACCAACCAATGAGAAGGAGTGGGGCCACCGCATCGACGGCCGCCCGCCCGAACTGGCCCTGAGTAACTGGCTCGGCCACGTTGAGCGCGAGCGTAGCCAGTCCGGAGAAGACGAGAAGGGCACGCGCGGGCCGTAGTCCGACTGCATGGGGAGTGCGGAGGGTCAGGTATTGGATGCCGAGTAGCAGTCCGACTACCGACAGATCCACAGCCGGTCCGACCAAAGGCGCGATCCATGCCGGGACGCCGAGCGAGCTGGCCAAGTGCCAGACGTTGCCGAAGCTGAAGGCGAAGGTGAGCAACGCGATGAGCGCCATCACCAGCGTCACCGTTCTGGCGATAGACCTCTCCACTGCCGGATTGGGCGGCTCAGGTTCTCGGACAACGGAGAGCGGGGCGGAGCCACCCTCGGGTGATGACCCTCTCGTGAGTGGGGTAATGGAGGAACTCGTCATCGCTGCGCCTCACCCCGGCTTGCCCTCCGGCCACCTCGCGGCTGAGGAATCGGCCTGATCACCTCGAGGATGGAGTGACGCATCCACCCCACGCCAGCCCGAGACCCCTCTTCGGGGGAGCTTGCCGGGCGTTCCCTAGTTGTTGATATCTCGCAGGGGGCACAGGATCTTGACCAGCGGTTTCTAGCCGTTGACCAGGAAGAACGGCATAGGAACGGGCGGGTCTCCAGTCTCATGGAGTCCCGCCCGTTCTCGTTGACGCTCGCCGGTTACGGACCCATAGCGGACCAAGCTGGGTCGCCCCTGAAGAGCGCCCCCTTAGCGGCGCGTGATGCACCGCTGGTTCAGCGGCGGTCGATCCAGACGTCGGCATATCCCGCCATGCAGCGGTGGTAGATCCTCTGCAGCACCTCGACGCTGCGCCCTGCCCATTGCGCCGCCTGGGCGGCAGGAACACCGGTGAACAGGCGCCACGTCACGCCGGCATGGCGCAGGTCGTACGGCCGCGCCATCAGCGGCGAGTCGAGCTGATCCGGGGTGAGCACCAAAGCGCGTACCTTTTGCCAGAGCTTGGCGGACGTCGACTTGGGGACGGGCCTGCCGCTGTCGGTGAAATCCTTCCGACCTCCGGTGTGGAGGCTTCCAGAATGATCAGTCCCCATCCGCTCTCGGGGGGTTTGCAATCGCGCAGGCGAAGCCGCTTCACCTCCGCGGGGCGCATCATCGCGTAGTACATGCAGCCGAAGAACGCCACGAACCGTGGCCCCTGCTGTCGGCCGATGTAGCTGCAGATAATCAGGGCTAGGGTTGGCGACAGCGCGGGGATCTACAGCGTCGTCTCCTTGGGGCTGCCTTTAGTCCCGCTGGACCTTTTCGCTGTCGAGAGGGTTCTCCTTGAGGCGCTATTCGGCCACCGCGAACCGAAGGGCGTTGTAGAACACCCGCCGCATACGCCGGTGATACTCCGCCGACGCCTCCGAGCCGTCCAAGAGGGTCGCGCAAGCATTCATCGCCTTGGCCACGACCTTCGGCTCTTCCAAGCGCTGATCGGCAGGGATGCCTGCCGCAGCCATGCCAGAGCCGCCGCCACTCCTCTTCGTTCCGAGAAGGCAGCAGCGCCCATCTGAGCGCGCTACGCATATCGCTGATGTCAGGGGCCCACATCAACGCCGGGGTTACGGTGAGCATCCGTTCAGGCCGGCGTCAACGGGCTGGGGCAGAACGGTCGCGTCGTCACGACCGCCGTACTGATCATGGCGGCCGGGTTCGGCGGGTTCGTGTTCATGGACGATCCCATCATCAGGTGCACCGGACTCGCGCTGGCGCTCGGGGCGTTCGTGGTCCGTCTGACCCTGGTGCCTGCGGTGATGGCCCTGCTCGGCCGCGCGGCCTGGTGACTGCCCCGGTCTGTCGACCCGGTCCTGCGGAACCTCGACGGCGAGAGCGTGTACGGGGACCTGCCCGCTCGGCACGGCTCCAGGGACAGGGTGAAGATCTGAACCTCTATACGCACGGCGATCGGCCGCCGCGCGGCCGTGCCGTACTGGCGCGTGGTGGGGCTACAGGCTGCGGGCGGTGATGTCGCCGTTGGAGGTGGTGGCGCGGATGTCCAGTACGGCGGTGCCGTTGTTCTTGAGGGCGTTGCTGATGCGGCCGTAGGGGGTGCCGGCGTCCAGGGTGGCCGAGACGCCTGCGGCTGCGGCGACTGTGATGTTGCCTGACTGGGTGGTGAGGACGACCGTGCCGCCGGTGGCTTCGGCGATCCGGATGTCGCCTCGTGCGGTGGTGATCTCCGCGGGGCCGCCCAGGCGGCCGACCTCGACGTTGCCGTCGGTGGCGGTCAGGCGCAGGCTCGCGGTCTCCTCCAGCTTGATCTGGCTGTAGGCGCCCTCGAACACGACGTCGCCGAGGCGGCCGGTCGTCTTCAGCTCGGTGGCGTCTGTCCTGGCCTCGATGTGGGAACCGGTCGGCAGGGCGACCGTCACCTCTACCGAGCCGGTGGAGCCGAGGTACTGGTTCTTCGTTGCGTACTCGATGCTCAGCACGCCGTCGGTGTAGGTGACCGTGGTCTGCTCGGCGGCCTTGACGTCGCGGGACTTGGCGGGGTTCGCGGGCAGGACCTCGACGGTGGTGTCGGTGCGGTCGGTGGCGACGAACTGGACACGCCCGGCGGGGATGTTCAGGACGGTGGTGATCGGGGCGGCGGTGGCGAAGGTGTTCATGGTTGGCGCTCCTTGATGAAGTGTCTACATGGCTCGGGCTGCGGCCACGTGGCCGCTATCGCTGAGCCGTTCATGGCCTTAGCTTCGCCGGGCGCTCTGATACCGGGCCCACACTGTCCTGACGGCCCTCTGACACCGCGCGCAGGGCCGGGGTTCTCTTCCGGGCGCGACCATGCCCTTTCCTGGAGGAATTGCTCGATCACCGGAGGTGGCGGTTGGGAGCGCCGGGATACGACGTGGCGGCATCCTCGCCAAGGAAGCCGGGCGTGGACGGTCGGCGCTGCCCAGAGCATCCAGGTTCACAGGGCCTAGGCTGGCCGGATGAGCCTTCTCGAAGAAGTGGCGGAGCGTGACCGCTGGCGCTGCTGGGTGTGCGATGAGCCGGTCGATGCCGACATGTCGGTGAACGACCCGCGTGGCCCCAGTGTCGACAGTCGCACCGCTGACCGGAAGACCAAGGTCGTCCCGAGGCTCGCGCACCGTGCCTGCAACACGCGGAAGGGCGCGGTCAAGGTGGTCATCGCCTGGCCGGACCGCCTGCACGTGGCAGACCCCGCCCCGCTGATCGCCGTGGCTGAGCGTCTCGAACGGAAGGGCGGCCGCGAACTGGTCGGCCGCTGCCTGAGCAAGAAGGACGCCCAGGAAGCGGCCGACTGGCTCGTCGACCGCTTCTCGCGGCTGGTTCCCGGGCTGCCGGTGACCGCGAGCGTCGACGCGGGTGGCGGCCAGTTCCTGGTCGCCCTGGCCACTGGCCGCCGCTGAAGAGCGAGGCGAAGCCGCCCTCGGGTGATGACCCTCTCGTGGGTGGGGCAATGGGCGAACTCGTCATCGCTGTGCCTCACCCCGGCCAGCTCGCGGCTGCGGAATCGGCCTGATCGCCCCAGGCCCCTCGCTCCCTGGTTGGCAAAGGGTCCTTAGCAGCGCTTGATCGGGTCTTCACGTGGTGCACGGCTGGGTCAGCGGCGGTGGGTCCAGATCAGGCCGTTGCCGCCTGAAGCGCCCACTGCCCATACGGAACCGGTCTCCGGCTGCAGGGCTAGGTCGCGGACGGTCGCGCTCCGGTTCAGTGGGACAGGGAAGGTGCCTGGCTCTACCGTGTCGGGGGTTATGTGGAGGAAGGCGCTGCCGTAGACGATCCAGGCGCCGCCCCTGCCGTCGGGTTCGGCCTGGGCGTGGCGCTGGATGCCTGGTTCGCTGCGTACCTCGAAGGTGAAGCCTCCCAGGTAGCCGGTCAGTAGCAACGTCTCACCGCAGGTGGCGGTGCCGCAGGGCCAGGAGGCCCAGCCGACGGCCATCACCCGCGCGGTCTCGCCGTCCATGGCGACGTCTGTCAGCTCCGAGGTCTGGCCCGGGTGTGTGGAGGGAATCGCGGGGAGGGGGACCGTGCGCCAGGCTTTGCCGTTCCATCTGGCCAGTGCCGCCGTGCCCCGCAGCGAGCCTGCCGCCCACTTCCCGTCGAGGCCCTTGACCGTGATCGGGGTGGGGACCTTGCGCCACACCGACCCGTCCAGCCGGCGCAGCCTGGAGTTCTCGATGACCCACAGGTTCTTGCCGATGGAGTACGCACGGTCCACCCGGCCGTAGGGCCAGCGCTTGACCTGCCACCGCTTGCCGTCCCACCGGGCATATCGCGACGTGCCGAACGCCCAGACCCTGGTGTCGGACGCCGACGCCAGGTGCTTCACGCGGAAGCCTGGTCCGGTGACCCGTTTGAAGGACTTCAGCAGGAGCGGCTCGTGGCCCCTCGTCCCGGCGACCCAGACCGCCCCGCCCGGGGTCACCGTCACCGCGTCGTAGGAGTCGTGGCGGGCGTCCTGAACGACGCTCCAAGGGGGAGCGAGGAGAAGGGCGACGGCGGAGGTGATCAGCATTCCCACATGGGTGAGACGCGCCTGCAGCACGAAGGGTTGGCACGGCCCCTATCGCCGCGCCGGTACTCCGGTGAGGCGGCCGTGGATGTCGGCGAGGAGCTGTGCCTCCTGGTCGACCAGGTAGAAATGGTCTCCGGGGAAGGGCACCAGAGCGAAGTCGCCGGTCGTGACGTCCGCCCAGTGCCGGACGTCGGGCAGGGGGGTCGTCACGTCCGCGGTGCCGGTGTAGGCGACCACGGGGACGTTGAGGACGGCGGGCGCTTCCCGGCTGTGGGTTTCTACCAGTTTGAGGTCGGCCCGGATGGACGGCATGGCCAGCTCGCGGAGGCCCGGGTCGGCCAGCGCGTCCGCGTCCAGCTGGCCGAGGCGGCCGATCTCGGCGATCAGTGATTCGTCGTCGAGATGGTGGATCTGCCGCCGTCGCGGGCGGTGGGGCGGGGTCTGGCCGGAGACGAGGAGGGACTGCACCTCCACCCCGTGCTCCTGGCGCAACGACAGGGCGATCTCGTAGGCCACGCTGGCGCCCATGCTGTGGCCGAACAGGACCAGCGACTCGTCCAGGAACGGCTCAAGTGCACCGACCAGCTGCCGCACGAGTTCCGGCATCGCGGTCACGCAGGGTTCCAGGAAACGGTCCTGGCGGCCGGGGTAGCGGACCGCCAGCAGGTCGACGTCCGATGCCAGCCGCTGTGGCCAGGAGCGGAACAGGCTGGCGCCGCCGCCGGCGTGCGGCAGGCAGACGAGTCGGGTCCGCGGGTGGGCCACTGCGGGGGCGAAGCGGCGGAACCAGGGCTCGATGGTCATGTTCTCCTCGATCTTCATAGGTCACCTGGCGCGGCGGCGGTACCGGATGATCGACAGCGGGGCGAACACGAGGACGAGCGCCCCCGTCCAGGCGAGGCTGTGCAGCACGGGTATGGTCGCCGATCCGCCGGTCAGCAGGGCACGGGACGCGTCGACGATGGACGTCGTGGGGTTGATCTCGCTGAAGACCCGCAACCAGGTGGGCATCGTCGCCGGATCGACGAACATGGAGCTGCCGAACTGCAGGGGCAGCGTCCAGAGGAACCCGATCGACTGTACGGTCTCCGGATTCCGGATCGCCAGTCCGACGAAGGCCGACACCCAGCAGAACCCCATCCCGTAAAGCATGAGCAGGGCCAGGGCCCCGAGCGCGGACAGCAGGTCGGTCTCCACCCGGAAGCCCATGATCAGCGAGAAGAGGAACATCACCATCAACCCGAGCAGCATGCGGCACATGTCGGCGAGGATGTGGCCGGTGAGCACCGCTGACCGGGCGATGGGCAGCGTCCTGAACCTGTCCATCAGGCCGTTGGAGAAGTCGAACGACAGCCCGATCCCGGTGGACCGGGCGGCGAACGTGACGATCTGCACCATGATCCCCGGGATGAGGAATCGCTGGTAGTCCGCCGACCCCTTGCCGATCGCCCCGCCGAACACCCAGACGAAGATGAGCGTGATCACCAGCGGCATCAGGATCGCGTCGAGCAGTTGCTCTGGGTCGTTGCGCAGCTTGATGAGGTTGCGCCGGGCCAGCGCCAGCGAGTGGCGCAGGGTCGCGCCCAGCCCGATCCGGGCTGACGGGACCGGGATGTCGAGCAGCACTGTGGAAGTCATACCGTTGTCCGCCCAGGAACGTCGCTGGTCAGGGAGAGGAACACCTCGTCGAGGCTGGGCAGGTGGGTGTCGATTCCGGCCAACCGGAGGCCGGCCGCCGCCAGGGCGTGGATCGCCTCGGTCAGCTCCGCGTCCCCTCCGATGGGGAGCGCCACCAGGCCGTCGTCGACCAGGGTCATGGGGGTGCCCGAGCCGATGCTCGCGAGCACGGTCGCCACCGCCGCCAGGTCCGCCGGATCTGCCGGCCGTACCTGCAGGACCTGGCCGCCGACGGCCGCGCGCAGCTCGGTCGGGGTGCCCGTGGCGACGATCTGGCCGCTGTCGATCACCACGATCGCGTCGGCCAGCGCCTCGGCCTCCTCCATGTACTGGGTGGTCAGCAGCACGGTCGTACCGGCGGCCACCAGCAGGCGGATCTCGTCCCAGAGGCTGTTGCGGCTGCGCGGGTCGAGGCCGGTGGTCGGTTCGTCGAGGAAGAGCACCCGGGGGTTGCCGATCATGCTGACGGCGAGGTCCACCCGCCGCCGCATGCCGCCCGAGTAGGTGCGCACGGGCCGGCGTCCCGCCGCGACCAGGTCGAAGCGTTCGAGAAGCTCGTCGGCCCGCCGGCGGGCGGCGGACGGGGACAGGTTGAGCAGCCGGCCGACCAGGTAGAGGTTCTCCCGGCCCGAGATGCTCCCGTCCACCGTGGCGTACTGACCGGTCAGGCCGATCATCGTGCGGACCTGCTGCGGTTGTCGTACCACGTCGTAGCCGTGCACCTCGATGCGTCCGGCGTCCGGACGGACCAGGGTGGCGAACATGCGGACCACGGTCGTCTTGCCTGCGCCGTTGGGACCGAGCAGACCCAGCACGGTGCCTGCCGGAACCGCGAGATCGACGTGTCGTACCGCCTCTGTCGTGCCGAAACTCTTCCTCACGCCTTCGGCTCGTAGCGCGTAGCTCAGTCCGTCGATGGCCATAGGCGTGACCCTAGCCACGGGCGTTTTCGTCTCCCTATCAGCGCCGCCGCCGGGCGATCCGGAACCGATAACGAGAAGGAACAGGCCGTCCCTAGCGTGGAGCCGATGGGGACCCATGTTCACGGGGTCCCGGACGATCTATCCCGGAGGTCCCGACATGACGGTGGTCACACCTTCCGTCACAGCGCCCCTATCTGTCGAACTCAGTGCGGATGACCGATCATCTGTCGCCCAGGTGGCCGAGGCGTTGTGCGGCCCCGGCACGTTCCAGGTCGACGATCCCAGCTGGGTTGCCCGAGCCAGGGCTGCCTGGGAGGAGTGCCCGGTCGGCCTGCGCCAGCCGCTTCGGGCGTTTCGCCGCGATGCCGGCCCGCACGGCGCGATGATCATTCGCGGGCTGCCCGTGCCGGAACGCACGCTGCCTGACACGCCTTCCGTGGCTGGCTCGGTGCAGAGGTCCGCGACGGTTCCGGCAACCCTGCTGATCATGGTTGCCGCCGGTCTCGGCGATCCCGCCGCGTTCCTGCCGGAGAAGTCGGGATCGCTGGTGCAGGACGTCGTCCCGGTGCCCGGCAAGGAGGAGTTCCAGGGCAACGTGGGCTCGGTGCTGCTGGAGTGGCACAACGAGAACGCCTTCCACCCGCACCGGCCCGACTACGTGATGCTGCTGTGCCTGCGCTCCGACCACGAGCAGATCGCAGGCCTGCGTACGGCGTGCGCCCGCCAGGTGCTCCCGCTGCTCAGCGAGACCGCCCGCGCGGCGCTCTTCGCCGACGAGTTCGTCACAGCGGCGCCGCCCTCGTTCGACCTGGCCGACAGCACCGTACGGCACGCGGTACTGACCGGCGCCGAGGAGGATCCGGACATCCAGGTGGATCTCGCCGCCACCACGGGGCAGACTCCCCGGGCCAGGATGGCGCTTCACGAGCTGCGTGTCGCGTTCGACGAGACGGCGCTGGTGCACCTGCTCAAGCCGGGTGAGTTGGCGATCGCGGACAACCGGATCACGGTGCACGGGCGGACCGCGTTCCAGCCGCGCTACGACGGCCGCGACCGCTGGCTGCAGCGGACGTTCGTGACGAACGACCTGCGGCGCTCCCGCCACCAGCGGCCCGCCGACGGATACGTCCTCATGTGACGCACAGAAAAATAAGGGGGCGAAGGTCGAAAAATCCGACCTTCGCCCCCTTTCTGCTTCCCTAACCGAGAGCCAGCGCCGCGCAGACCTCGGCCACCGGGCCCGGGTCCATCAGCTCGTGGTGCCGGCAGTCGATCTCGACCACCTGGATCGACCCGTCCACCCGGGACTTCCAGCTCTCCGGAGTCATCCACGGCTGCAGATCCCGGAGGGCCGCGATCAGCAGCACGTCGCCGGTGTACCGGTCCGGCTCCTCGTCCAGCAGCAGGGCCTGCACGTTGCTGAGCATGACGTCCAGGATCCTGGAGCGTTGCTCGACGGTCAGGAAGCGCAGCTCGCTGGTCCCCCGCCCGAGGTAGCTCAGGCACTGCGCGCGCAGCGCGGCGGGGTCGGTGGCCGTCTTCACGTCGTCGACGCCGTCGTAGAACTTGGCGTACCCGGCGACCATGGCCGTCATCATGGGCATGTCCTCGGGCGGAACCCTGGACTCAGGGTCGTCCGACGGGTACGAGTCCATGATCCCGACCAGGCCCACCTCCTGCCCGGCCCGCTGGAGCTGCACGGCGACCGGCTGCACGAGGTTGCCGCCGAACGACCAGCCGAGCAGGTGGTACGGGCCTTCCGGCCGGACGCCCCGGATGACCTCGGCGAGCTCGGCGGCGATCTCGGCGAGGTCGTTCGTCTGCGGCCCGTCCCCGGTGAGTCCCTGGGACTGGATCGCGTACACCGGCACCCGGGGGTCGAGCGCGCTCAGCAGGTTGACGTACCGCCAGCTCATCCCGGTGTTCTGCGGCAGGCAGAACACCGGCGGCAGGTCACCCTCCGCGCGCAGCGGCAGCACCCTGGCGAACGGATCCAGCTCGCTGCCCGCCTCGTCCAGCAGCGCGTCGACCCCGGCGGGGGTCGGGGCGCCGGACAGGTCGCGTGCGCTCAGCTCGACCCCGAGCACCGAGCGGAGCCGCGCGGCCAGCCGGGCGGCGAGCTGCGGGGTTCCCCCCAGCTCGAAGAAGTCGTCCTCAGGGGCGGTCTCGGGCAGGCCGAGCACCTCGGCGAACAACCGGCACAACACGTACTCACGCAGGGTCTTCGGCGCCTGCCGGCGAGACCGCGCCTCGGGCAGCCTGGCCGTGTCCAGCTTCCCGCCGGGGGTCAGCGGCAGCGCGTCCAGCGTCACGAACGCCGAGGGCACCATGTGTTCGGGAAGCTGCCCGGACAGGTATTCACGCAGCTCACCGGCGGAGACCGGCTCCCCACCGGGAACCACGTAGGCGACCAGCCGCTGGTCCTCGCGCACCACCACCGCGGCGGCGGCGAGCCTTTCGTGTCCGCGCAGCGCGGCCTCGACGACCTGGTCGTCGGCGCGCCCGACCAGCTCCAGCCGCCACTCCCCGGCGTCGCGCCGCCATCGCGCGAGGTCCCCGGTGCGGTACAGCCGTGCCCCCGGCGTACCGAAGGGGTTGGCCACGAAGCGTTCTGCGGTCAGCGCGGGCCTGCCGTGATAGCCACGGGCCAGCCCGGTGCCAGCGACGTACAGCTCGCCGGTCACGCCCGGCGGCACGGGACGCAGCGCCGCGTCCAGCACGTAGGTCGACGCGCCGGGCTGGCGCTGGGCGAAGGTCACGTCGACGGTCGCCTCGGCCGGGCCGTACGCGTTGACCACCAGCCGGTCCTGCGACCAGCGGTCGGCTAGCTTCTCGAGGTACGGCTCCGCGCCCGTGATCCACGCGCGCAGGTGGGGCAGCGGCACGGCGGGCACGCCGAGCAGCACCGCGGGCGGCACCTGCGCGTGGGTGATGCGCAGCCGGTCCAGCTCCGAGGCCAGCTCGGCGCCGGTCGGCCGGTCGGGCGGCACCACGAGGCAGGCGCCGGAGAGCAGGGCGAGGGTCAGCTCGGCGACGGACAGGTCGTAGCCGAGCACCCTGGACTCGGGGGTGACCTGGTAGTGCTCGCGCTGGTTGGCGGCGAGGCCGGACAGCCCGGCATGAGTGACCACGGTGGCGGCGGAGGTGCGTACCACGTACGCCGGGTGGTCCGGGCTCAGCGGCGCGGTGCGATCCGCGTCGGTCGGCTCCGTGCCGGGAAGCCCGGTCAGGTCGAGACCGCCGGTCAGCACCACCGCAGGAGCGAGACCGGCGGGCAGGTCGTCGGCCCGCGCGTAGGCGGCCCCGGCCTTGGTGACGGCCAGGGCGGCCACCACGAACTCGGCGGACCTGGGCAGGTCGAGCGCGACCACCTGCTCAGGCCCGACACCCTGGCCGATCAGGTGGTGCGCCAGCCGGTTGGCACGCGCGTCCAGCTCGGCGTAGCTGACCGCCACTCCCCCGGCCTCGACTGCCGGGCGGTCCGGGGTCTTCCCCGCCTGGGCGGCGAACAGCGCCGGCAGGGTGGCCTGCGGCTCAGTGCTGACGTCGGCGGCCACCAGCTCGGCGCGCTCCGTCGCGGACAGCAGGTCGAGCGCGCCGAGGCGGAGGTCCGGGTCACCGGCGACCTGCGCCAGCAGCCTCCCCAGCCGGTCCGCGATGGCCTGCGCCGTGTCGGCGTCGAACAGGTCCAACGCGTAGTCCAGCGTGCCGTGGATCCCGTCCGGCGCTCCGTCGGTGAACCGCTCGCCCACGCTGAAGGACAGGTCGATCCTGGAGGCGCCGATGCTGAAGTCCTCGGCTGCCACCTTCAGGTCCGGCATGTCCAGCGTCGGCCCCGCGTTGTTCTGGAACACCAGCATCACCTGGAACAGCGAGTGGTGCTGGGCCGCGGACCGCGTCGGGTTGGCCATCGCCACCACGCGCTGGAACGGCACGTCCTGGTGGGCGAACGCCGCCAGGTCCGCCTTCCTGACGCGGCCGACCAGGTCGCGGAAGCTGGGCTCGCCTGAGGTGTCCGTGCGCAGCACCAGGGTGTTCACGAAGAACCCGACCAGGTCCTCCAGCACCTGGTCGCTGCGTCCCGCGACCACGGTGCACAGCCGTACGTCGGTGCCCGCGCCCAGGTGGGTGAGCAGGGCGGCGGTCGCGGCGTGCACCACCATGAACATGCTGGACTGGCTGGCGCGCGCGAGGTCGGCCAGCCCGCGGTGCGCGGCGGCGTCCACCTCGAAGGACACCACGTCGCCCCGGTTGCTCGGCGTCGCCGGGCGCGGCCGGTCGGTCGGCAGTTCGAGCTGGCTGGGCAGCTCGGCCAGGTTGTCCCGCCAGAACTCCAGCTGGGTGCTGACCAGGCTGCGCGGATCCGACTCCGAGCCCAGCAGCTCCCGCTGCCACAGCGTGTAGTCCGCGTAGTGCACCGGCAGGTCCTGCCAGTCGGGACGGCGCCCGGCGCGGCGCGCGGTGTAGGCGGCGACCAGGTCCCGGCCCAGCGGACCCGCTGACCAGCCGTCGCTGGCGATGTGGTGGGTCAGCATCAGCAGCACGTGCTCGTCCGGGCCGGTGGCGAACAGCCAGGCACGCACCGGCAAC
Organism: Nonomuraea sp. NPDC050556; assembly: GCF_044457355.1. Lineage (NCBI taxonomy): Bacteria > Bacillati > Actinomycetota > Actinomycetes > Streptosporangiales > Streptosporangiaceae > Nonomuraea > Nonomuraea sp. NPDC050556. The sequence continues at coordinate 750,415 of NZ_JBITGU010000002.1, forward strand.
TCGGTGGTCAGGTCGAACGTGGTGGTCGCCGCACGCAACATCGCGGCGGGCAGCTCGTCCGCCGTCACCTCGACGAACTCGACGACCGGGCGCGCCATCGCCTGCGGCAGCACCTTCTGGTACGGCGAGCCGTCCACCTCGACGAACAGCGTGCGCAGGCTCTCGTGCCTGCCCACCACGTCGCCGAGCGCGGCCACCAGCGCCGCCCGGTCGAGCTCGCCGGTCAGCCGCATCGACATGGGCAGGTTGTAGGTGGCGCTGGGGCCCTCCATCTGGAAGCTGAACCACAGCCGCTGCTGGGCGAAGGACAGCGGCACCCGGTCCGGCCGTGCCGTACGGCGCAGCGGGGGCCTGGCCATGCCGGCGTCGTCCAGCCGCGCCACCAGGGCGGCGACGGTCGGCGCCTCGAAGACCGTGCGGACCGGCAGCTCCACGCCGAACACGGCCCGGGTGCGGGAGAGCAGCTGGATGGCGCTCAGCGAGTGCCCGCCGATGTCGAAGAAGTTCTCGTCCGGCAGGACCCGGTCGCGGCGCAGCACGTCGGCCATCAGGCCGCACAGGATCTCCTCGCGCGGGTCCCTGAGCCTGCGCACGAGCGCGTCGGCGGGGGCGGGGACGGACCCGGCGAGCAGGTCGCCGAACAGGGTGGCCCGGTCGGCGTCCGCCAGGGCGACGGCGCGGCCCAGCGGCCGCTCCCCCGCCTGGATCAGTCCGCGCAGAGCGTCCGAGAACGCGTCCGCCACCCAGCGCACCGCTGCCTCGCCGAACAGGTCGTGCCGGTACTCCAGCACGATCTGCAGGCGCTCGCCGGTCAGCCTGACCACCAGGCGCAGCGGGTAGTGCGCCGCGTCGTCGCCGGTGATCTCGGTCAGCCGCACGCCCGGCGCGATCTCCCGCGCGGACGTGTCGACCGGGTAGTTCTCGAACACCACGAACGTGTCGAACAGGGTGGACAGGCCGGTCAGCCGGGTGACGTCGGTCAGCCGGAGGTGCTGGTGCGCCATGAGCCTGGACTGCTCGTCGGCGAGCCTGGCCAGGTTGTCCGCCACGCTCGCCTCGGGCCGCAGCCTGACCCGTACCGGCACCGTGTTGATGAACATCCCGACCATCTTCTGCACGCCGTCGATCTCCGGCGGCCGGCCGGACACCAGGGTGCCGAAGACCACGTCGTCGCGGTCGGTGATGGCCGCGAGCACGCTCGCCCACGCCGCCTGCACCAGGGTGTTGGCGGTCAGTCCCGTGGACTGGACGAGCTGTCTGAGCTGCGTGCCCACCTCGGCGTCCGGGCGGATGTCGACCTGCGCTGGCAGCTCGGAGCCGAGCTCGGCGTCCGGGGCCACCAGCGTCGGCCGGTCCACTCCGGCCAGCGCCACCTGCCACGCCTGCGTCGAGGCCGCGGTGTCCTGCCCGGACATCCAGGTCACGAAGTCGCGGTAGGGGGTGACGGCAGGCAGTCCTGTGGCGTCGCCGCCGCCGGCGTAGAGCGCGAACAGGTCGTCGATCAGCACCGCCAGCGACCAGCCGTCCACCAGGATGTGGTGGTTGGTCAGCACCAGCCGGTACTCCTCGTCGGCGAGCTTGACCAGGGTGAACCGCAGCAGCGGCGGCCGCCCGAGGTCGAACCTGGCCACCCAGTCGGCGGCCACCAGCTCGCGGAGCTTCGCGTCCCGCTCCTCGGCGTCGAGGTCGGACAGGTCCACCTCGGTCCAGTTGAGCGGGACCTCGCGGTAGATCACCTGGATGGGCTCGCCCGTCTTGCGCAGCCGGAAGCCGGAGCGCAGCACGGGGTACCTGCGGATCAGGCTCGCGGCGGCGGCGCGGAGCACCTCGGGATCCAGCCGTCCGGCGAGGGCGAGCACGCCCTGCGCCTGGTAGACGTCGACTCCGTCGTCGTCGTAGGCGGCGTGGAAGAACATGCCCTCCTGCAGCGGCGTGAGCGGCAGCACGTCTTCAAGCTTGGTCACTAGAGCGCCCCCTCTTCGGCTTCCAGCTCGGCTTCCAGCTCGTCGATCTCGGCCTGCATGAGGTCGATGGACAGGTCGGACGGGGTGAGGCCGCCGGCGCTCGGATCCACGGCGTGCCGTACCAGTGCGCGCAGCGCGTCGAACCACGCCTCGGCCAGCTCGGCCACGTCCTGCCCGGTCAGCAGCGCCTCTGGCCAGGCCCAGCTCACGGAGAGGCTGGGCCCGTCCGGTCCGTCGACCGCCGCCGCGTTGATCTCCAGGACGTGGGGTACGGCTTGCGCCGCGTCGAGCGCCGGGGGCTTGGCGATGTCGTCGACCTGGCCCCAGTCCTCCGCCGCGACGTCGCCTGAGCCGACGCCGAACCGGCCGATGTAGTTGAACCCCAGCTGCGGGGCGGGCAGGCCGGCGAGCGCCGGCGCGGTCTCGGCGTTCAGGTGGCGCAGCAGGCCGAACCCGATGCCGTGTCCCGGTATGACGCGCAACTGCTCCTTGACCGCCTTGAGCGCGCGGCCGATCGCGGGCCCGCCCGCGCTGACCTCCGCCCAGTCCGCCGGTCCCGGATCCAGCCGCACGGGATACATGCTGGTGAACCAGCCCACCGTGCGGGACAGGTCGGCTCCCTGCAGCAGGTCGTGTCGGCCGTGGCCCTCCAGATCGAGGAGTACGGCGCTGCCGGTCCGCTCGCGCCACTTGTTGATCGCGAGGGCCAGCCCGGTGAGCAGCACGTCGTTGATTCCGGCGTTGAACGCGGCGGGCACCGTGGTCAGCAGCGGCTCGGTGTGCTCGACAGGCAGCGTGGTGGACAGGTGGCACAGGGTGCCTGCGACGTCCACTGCCGGGTCGAGCGCCCGCTTGCCCACGTGCGGTTCCGTTCCGGCGAGCAACCCCTGCCAGAGGTCGAGCTCGGCCACCCGCTCAGGCCGGTAGGACTCCTCGGCCAGCCCTCTGGCCCAGGTACGCGCCGGGGTCGGCACCGGGTCCAGCTGCGGCGCGTTGCCCGCCGCCGCCTGCCGCCAGGCCAGGGCCAGGTCGGGCAGCAGGATCCGCCAGGACACCACGTCGGTGGACAGGTGGTGCACGACCAGCAGCAGCCGTCCTGCCCGGTCCTGCCCGTAGTCGAACCACACCGCCTGCAGCGGCAGGCCGTCCCGTGGGGCGAGGCGGTCGCGTGCGGCAAGGGCGTGCTCCTCGGTCGTCGCGGCGATCCGCTCGTCCGTCGCCCCGGCGAGGTCGACCCTGGTCAGCAGGTCATCGAGCGCGGGTTCGCCGACCGGACGGACGTTGAACGACCACTGACCGTCCGGTGCGACGGTGAGCCGCTGGCGCAGCGACTCGTGGTGGTCGACCACCGCGCGCAGCGCCGTTTCGAGGTCCTCGCGGCGGATGCCGCGCGGCAGGCGCACCGCGACGGACTGGTTGAAGCCGTCGTAGTGGTCGGTGAGCTCGCGCAGCCAGCCCATGATCGGCAGGGGCCCGAACTCGGCGCCGGGGTCGTCGTCGTCCTGCCTGGCCACCGGGGCCTCCGCCCAGGTGGCCACCGCGGCCAGCGCGGTGACGGTGCGCTGCTCGAACACGTCGCGCACGGTCATGGCGAGGCCCGCTCGGCGTGCGCCCGCGACGAGCTCGATGGAGATGATGCTGTCGCCGCCGAGGGTGAAGAAGTCCTGGTCGGGATTGACGTGGGACAGGCCCAGCACCTCGGCGAACAGGCCGCACAGGATGTCCTCGCGGGCGTCGCGCGGACCGGCGGCCACCTCCTGCGCCACCTCGTTGACCGGCGCGGGCAGCCCGGCCCGGTCCAGCTTGCCGTTGGGGGTGACCGGCAGCGCGTCCAGGGTCACGAACGCCGAGGGCACCATGTACTCGGGGAGCAGCCCGGCGACGTGCCCGCGCAGCTCGTCCGCCGGGGCCGGGTCGCCGCTGGGCACCACGTAGGCCGCCAGCCTGCGGTCGCCGGGCCGGTCCTCCCGCACGATCACCACGGCCTGCTTCACCGCGGCGTGCCGCAGCAGGACCGCCTCGATCTCGCCCAGCTCGATGCGGAATCCCCGCACCTTCACCTGGTCGTCGGCGCGCCCGGCGAACACCAGCTCGCCCCACGCGTTCCACCGCGCCAGGTCGCCGGTCCTGTACAGCCGCGTGCCAGGCGGGCCGAACGGCGAGGCGACGAAGCGCTGCGCGGTCAGCGCGGGCCGTCCCAGGTAGCCGCGGGCCAGGCCCACGCCCGCCAGGTACAGCTCGCCGACGACGCCTGGCGACACCGGGTTCAGCTGCTCGTCCAGCACGCACACCCGCGTCCCCACGATCGGCCTGCCGATCGGGATCTCGGTGGCGTCCGGCGGCAGCGGCTCGCTCGCCGTCACGCACACCGTCGCCTCCGTCGGGCCGTACGCGTTGACCATCCGCCGGCCGGGGGCCCACCGCGCCACCAGCTCGGGTGCGGCCGCGTCACCTCCGACGACCAGCGTGATGCCCGTCGGCAGCGAGTCAGCGGGCAGCGCGCCCAGCGCCACCGGCGGGATCATCAGGTGGGTCACGCCCATCCGCGCCACCACGTCGGGCAGCACGGTCAGGTTGATGTCCGCCAGCACCAGGCACGCGCCGCAGAGGAGGGTTCCGAAGATCTCGCCTGCCGCCACGTCGAAGCTCAGCGCGGCGAACTGCAGCATCCTGCTGTTGCGGTCCATGGCGAGCCGCTCGCCCTGCCCGGTGACCAGGTTCTCCACGCCGCGGTGGGTGACGACCACGCCCTTGGGCCTGCCCGTCGAGCCCGAGGTGTAGATCACCCACGCGGGCGAGTCCAGGCTCAGCGGCGTCAGCCGTTCGCTGTCCAGGACGGGCGCGGCCGACAGTCCGGCCACCGCCTTGGCCACGACCGGGTCGTCGACCATCACCGGCGGCGTGCCCGCGCCGAGCTCCGGCAGGCTAGCCGCCAGCTCGCGCGTGGTCACCAGGCACACGGCCGCCGAGTCGGCGACCATGAACTCCAGCCGGTCGGCCGGGTAGTTGGGGTCGAGCGGCACGTAGGCTCCGCCGGCCTTGTGCACCGCCAGCAACGCCACGATCAGCTCCACCGACCGGGGCAGGGCCACCGCCACCAGCCGTTCCGGGCCGACCCCGCATCCCACCAGGTGGCGGGCCAGGCGGTTGGCGCGCTCGTCCAGTTCCCGGTAGGAAACGGTCTGGTCCTCGAAAACCACCGCAGGCGCATCGGGTGCCAGCGCGACCTGCTTGGCGAACAGGTTCGGAATCGTCGCCACGGGTACCGCTCCATCCATCGAGTTGTTGTTCACAAGGCGCACCGCGCTCAACGGGCGGCCGGCGTCCGCGACGACGTCCGACAGCAGCCGCATCAGCCGGGCGGCGATCAGCTCGACCGACTCGCGGTCGAACACGTCCACGGCGAACTCGAGGACACCGTCGAGCCCGGCGGGGCGGCCCTGCTCGGTGAAGGTCTCCGCCATGCCGAAGTGGAGGTCCAGCTTCGCCGCGCCGGCGCCGAAGTCGGCGCCCTCCACCTGGAGGCCGTCGAGCTCCCACTGCCCGTCCCTGCCGCTGGAACTGGCGTAGGACATGGTGATCTGGAACAGCGGGTGCTGGCCCAGCGCGTGTTTCGGCGCGAGCGCGCCGACGAGCCGGTCGAACGGCACTTCCTGGTGGGCGTAGGCGCCCATGCTGGCCTGCCGTACCCGGGCCAGCAGCTCGTCGAAGGTCGGGTCGCCCGAGGTGTCGTTGCGCAGCACCAGGTTGTTGGCGAAGAAGCCGACGAGGTCGTCCAGCGCCGGGTCGCTCCGGCCCGCCGTCGAGGTGCCGATCAGGATGTCGGTGCCCGCGCCCAGTTTGGTGAGCAGGGTCGCGATCGCGGCCTGCACGACCATGAACATCGTGACGTCGCGGCTGCGCGCCAGCTCCACCATGGCGGCGTGGGTCTCGGCGTCCACCAGGAAGCGCACGTCGTCGCCCCGGTGCGTCGGCGTCGCCGGGTGCGGCCGGTCGACCGGCAGGACGATGGGCTCGGGAAGGTCGACGAGGGCCTGGCGCCAGAACTCCATCTGCCGCCCGATGGTGCTGTGCGGGTCGTCCTCTGCGCCGAGGATCTCCCGGTGCCACAGGGTGTAGTCGACGTACTGCACGGGCAGGTCGGGCCACTGCGGCGCGGCACCGGCCCGCCGGGCGGCGTAGGCGCGGGCGAGGTCCCGGCGCAGCGGTCCCAGGGACAGGCCGTCCGCTGCGATGTGGTGGATGAGCAGCAGCAGCACGCTTTCTGTCGCGCCGAGCTCGAACAGGACCGCCTTGATCGGGATCTCGACCGCCAGATCGAAGCCGTAACCGGCGGCCTCGCGCACAGCGGCCTGCAGTCCATCCTCGTCCACGGCGACGACCGACAGCTCGGGACGCGCGTCGACAACGCTCTGGTACGGAACACCGTCGTGTTCGGGGAAGACCGTGCGCAGCGTCTCGTGCCGGTGCACCACGTCCCGCAGCGCCGCTTCGAGCGCCGCCCGGTCCAGGTCTCCCGACAGCCGCAGCGCGATCGGCATGTTGTAGGTCGGGCTCGGGCCTTCCAGCTTGTACAGGAACCACAACCGGCGCTGCCCGAACGACAGCGGCACGTACCGCGGCCGCTCGACGGGCACCAGCGCGGCACGTCCTGCGTCGGCGCCCTCCAGCCTGGCCGCCAGCCGCGCCACTGTCCCGGCGTCGAAGACCTCCCACACCGGCACCTCGCGCCCGAACACCGTGCGGATCCTGCTGACCAGCCTGATCGCCAGGATGGAGTGGCCGCCGAGGTCGAAGAACCCGTCGTCGATCCCGACCGAGTCCAGCTCCAGCACCTCGGCGAACAGGCCGCAGAGGATCTCCTCCTGGACGGACCGGGGCCCGCGGAACGCGGCCGACGCGGCCACGGCGGGCGCGGGCAGCGCCTTCCTGTCGATCTTCCCGTTGCTCGTGAGCGGCAGCTCGTCGAGCACGGTCACCATGGCGGGGACCATGTAGTCCGGCAGCCAGCGCCGCAGGTAGGCGCGCAGGGACCGGCCCAGCGCGTCGGCCTCGTACGGCCTGGTCGGGTCGTTTCCGTACTCGGCCAGCGGCCGCGCGTGCGCCGCCGCTGGGTAGACGATCCCGACGGCTCCGACGCCGTTCGACCCGTCTCGGGTGAAGAGGGCGTCGACCCGGCCGTCGTCGGCGTCGAACGTCCAGGACACGCCCGTCCGGAGTCCGAGCCTGCCGCCGAGGTCGTAGAGCGCCTCGGGCTCGACCGGACCGGCCGGAGCCGCAGGAGTTGCTTCGTCGACAGCCGACAGCGCCGCCAGTTCGGGCGCCAGGCGGGCGTTGGGGATGCCGGTCACCCGGATCGCCCCTCCGCCGGACCCGGCCAGCTCGGCCTCCAGCGCCGCGAGGTCGGCCACGTCCGCGCCCCAGCGCAGCTCGCGGGGCTCGATCACCGGCTCAGCGCCGGAACGACGCAGCACGACGTCGTAGCGGTAGCGGCTCAGCTCGTTCTGCGCCACACCGCGCTTGACCCCGATCTCCACCGCCTGGCCCAGCGCGGGGAAGAACTCCGGATCGATCAGGAGTTCCTTCTCCCGCCGCACGGCCTGCGCCGTGGAGCGGCGCCACTGCTCGGGTTCGTCGTGCGGGTGGCGCGCCACCTCGACGGCGGCCCGGAAGCAGCGGAGCAGGCGGCGGTTCCGCACGTCTCCCACGAACACAGCGCCGCCCGGGACCACCAGGTCCAGCGCCTGACGCAGCACGGACTCGAGGTAGTCGACGTTCGGGAAGTACTGCACCACCGAGTTGATGACGACGGTGTCGAAGAACCCCTCGGGCAGGCCGTCGAACCGGTCTGCGGGCTGGGTGCGCAACACGACCCGGTCGGCCAGCTCCGGCTTCCCGGCGACGACGTCCCGCAGCGCGGTCACGGCGATGTCCGAGAAGTCCGTCGCCCAGTAGGACTCGCTGTCGGGGGCGAGCTGCGCCATCAGCAGGCCGGAGCCCACACCGATCTCCAGGACGCGGCGCGGCCGCAGCTCGCGGATCCGCTCCACGGTCGTGTCCCGCCACACGCGCATCTCGGGGAGCGGGATGGGGGCGTCGTCGTAACTGCTGCGCCACACCGAGAAGCTCTCGCTGAACTCGCCCGACCTGGCGTCCGCCTCGTAGGCGGAGTCGTAGACCTGCTGCCAGTCGTCGACCTGCTGCCGCTCCACCGAATCGTCGGCGGGCTGATCCTGGGCGAGCGGGGTGACGTAGGCGATCAGCTGCTCGTTCTCGCGGGCGACGACGGCGGACTGCGCGACCTCGGGATGCCGGGACAGCACGCTCTCGATCTCGCCGAGCTCGACGCGGAACCCGCGCAGCTTGATCTGGTGGTCGACCCGGCCGAGGAACTCCAGCTCCCCGTCCCTGTTCCAGCGGGCCACGTCACCGGTGCGGTACATCCGCGACCCAGGCTCGCCGTGCGGGTTCGCGACGAACCGCTCGGCGCTGCGCCTGGGCTGCCCGTGGTAGCCGCGGGCCAGGCCGGCGCCCGCGATGTACAGCTCGCCCGCGACGCCGACCGGCACCGCGCGCAGCTCGCCGTCCAGGACGTGCACCTGGGTGTTGGCGATCGGGCGGCCGATCGGCGGCACCCGGTCGTCGCCGGGCACCGAGGCCGTCGTGGACCAGATCGTGGTCTCCGTCGGGCCGAACTGGTTGACGACCACGGCGGAACGCTCGCGCATCCGCGTGGCCAGCCCGGCGGGCAGGGCCTCGCCGCCGACCAGCATCCGCACGCCGCGGAAGGTGTCGCTCCCGGTGCTCAGCAGCACCTGCCACATCGTCGGCGTGGCCTGCATGATCGTGCAGCCGGTGGCGACGGCGAGCTTGGCCAGCGCCACCGGATCGTGGACCGTCTTCTCCCGCGCCAGCACCACCTGGGCGCCGTGGACCAGCGGCATGTACAGCTCCAGCGCCGCGATGTCGAACGAGACCGTGGTCACCGCCAGCCACCGGTCCTGCGGGGTCAGCGCGCACTGCTCGCGCATCGCGGCGAGGAAGTTCGTCAGGTTCTCGTGGGTGACCACGACGCCCTTGGGCACGCCGGTCGACCCGGAGGTGTAGATCACGTAGGCCGGGTGGTCGGCCCGCAACGGCTGCACCCGGTCGCGGTTGCCGGGGTTCGTGTCCGCCTGGACGGCCAGCCGTTCGACGGTGTCCTGGTCGTCCAGCAGCAGGCGGGTGCCGGGAAGGCCCGGCAGGAGGTCCGCCGTGGCCGTGGTGGTGACCGTCAGGACGGCCCCGGCGTCGCCGAGGATGTAGTCGAGGCGGTCGGCCGGGTAGTCGGGGTCGAGCGGCAGGTACGTCCCCCCTGCCTTCTGCACGGCCAGCAGGGTGACCAGCAGCTCGGGCGCGCGCGGCATCAGGACGGCCACGATCGACTCGGGCCCGACGCCGTAATCGATCAGCGCCCGCGCCAGCCGGTTCGCCCGGCCGTTCAGCTCCGCGTAGGACAGCTCCTCGTCGTCGTAGGCGAGCGCGATCGCGGCGGGGTCGCGCAGAACCTGGGCCTCGAACGCCTCCGCCATGGTCGCGGCCGGGATCTCGGCGTCGGTGTCGTTCCAGTCCAGCAACCGGTCGCGTTCGACAGGCAGCAGGACGTCGTGCGCGCCGATCGGCTGGTCGGGGTCGGCCAGCAACGCGCCCAGCCACCGGGTCCACCGGTCGCCGAGCCATTCCACCGTCGCCTGGTCGAACACGTCGGTGCTGTACTCGATCACGCCGGTGATGCCGTCTGGTGCGCCTTCGGCGTTCCGCTGCTCGTTGAGCAGGAAGAACAGGTCGAACTTGGCGGTGCGGGTGTTGATGTCCGAGGTGGTGACGTTCAGGCCGGGCAGCTCGAAGTTCGTGCTCGAATAGGCGAAGAAGCCGAGCATGACCTGGAACAGCGGGTGATGCGCCGCGGAGCGGGCCGGGTTGAGGAGCTCGACCAGCCGCTCGAACGGCAGGTCCTGGTGGGCGTAGGCGGCGAAGTCGGTGGTGCGCACCCGGTCGAGCAGCTCGCGGAAGCTCGGCTCGCCGGACGTGTCCGTCCGCAGGACCAGGCTGTTCACGAAGAACCCGACCAGGTCGGTCAGCGCGTCGTCGGTACGGCCGGCGAACGGCGTGCCCAGCGGCACGTCCGTCCCGGCGCCGAGCCGCGTCAGCAGGGACGCCAGGGCGGCGTGCAGGACCATGAAGACGGTGACGTTGCTCGACCGCGCCAGGGCTATCGCGGCGCGGTGCGCCTCAGGCGACAGCCCCACCTCGACGTGGTCGCCGCGGTACGACGCCACGCTCGGCCGCGGGCGGTCGTAGGGCAGGTCGAGCTGCTCCGGGATCCCCCGCAGCGCCGTACGCCAGAAGTCCACGAGCGTGTCCGCCGTGCTCGGTTCGTCCAGCAGGTTCCGCTGCCACAACGTGTAGTCGGCGTACTGCACCGGCAGCGGCTCCCACGCCGGGGCCTTCCCCGCGCACCGCGCCTCGTACGCCGAGGCCAGGTCGCGCACCAGGGGTTTGAGCGACGAGCCGTCGGCGGCGATGTGGTGCATGACCAGCACCAGCGTGGCGTCCTCCGGCCCCACGACGAGCAGCTCGGCCCGCAGGGGGATCTCGGTCGCCAGCTCGAACGGGTACCGGGCCGCGCCTTCGACAGCGGCGTCGAGCTCGTCCGCGCTCACGTCGGAGGTCACCAGCTCGACGGCGGCCTCGTCCAGCACGTTCTGGCGGGCGACGCCGTCCACCTCGGGGAAGGTGGTGCGCAGGACCTCGTGCCTGGCGACCACGTCACGCAGCGCGGACGTCAGCGCCCCGCGGTCGAGCAGGCCGCGCAGCCGCAGGCCGAAGGCGATGTTGTAGGTCGCGCTCGGCCCCTCCAGCCGGTGCAGGAACCACAGCCGCCGCTGCGCGAAGGACAGCGGCACCACGTCGGCGCGCGGCTCCGGCCGCAGCGCGGGCTGCGGCGGCGCGGTGGCGGCATCGAGGCGCGCGGCCAGCGCGGCCACCGTCGGGGTCTCGAAGACCTCGCGCACCCTGAGCTCCACGCCCATGACCGACCTGACGCGGCTGATCAGCCGGGTCACCAGCAGCGAGTGCCCGCCCAGCTCGAAGAAGCCGTCGTCGACACCCACCGACTCCAGCCCCAGCACCTCGGCGAACAGCCCGCCCAGGATCTCCTCACGCGCGCTCTGGTCCGTACGGCCGGCCGACCCGGTGCCGAGCGTCGGCGCGGGAAGGGCGGCGCGGTCGAGCTTGCCGTTGGAGTTCAACGGCAACGCGGGCAGGAACACCATCGCCGTGGGGACCATGTACTCGGGCAGGCTCTGCCCGACGTACCGCCGCACCTCGGCCACGTCGGGGATCCGGTCACCGGCGGCCACCAGGTAAGCCACCAGCATCCGGTCGCCGGGCCGGTCCTCCCTGGCCACCACGGACGCGTGCGCGATGTCGGGGTGGGCGACGAGCGCCACCTCGATCTCCCCCGGCTCGATGCGGAATCCGCGCATCTTGATCTGCTGGTCGGCCCTGCCCAGGTAGTCGAGCTGCCCGGCGCTGTTCCAGCGCACCAGGTCACCGGTGCGGTACATCCGCTCGCCGGGGGGACCGTACGGGGCGGCGACGAACCGCTCCGCTGTCAGGGCCTGCCGCCTGACGTAGCCGCGGGCCACGCCGAGACCGGCGAGATACAGCTCGCCCGGCACGCCGGGCGCGGCCAGCCGCAGGTTCTCGTCCAGCACGTAGGCCACCACGTTGTCCATGGCCCGGCCGATCGGCACGGCGCTCTCGTCCTTCACCGACGCGTCCAGCTCGAACCGGGTGGCGAAGGTGGTGGTCTCGGTCGGCCCGTAGACGTTCAGCACCCGCGTCTCCGGGCAGTGCCGCAGCACGCGCAGCATCGCCGAGGAGGAGACGACCTCGCCGCCGCACCAGACCTCGGTGAGCGTCGCGAAGCACTCCGGCGACTCCTCGGCCAGCAGCGTGAACAGCGGGGTGGTCAGGAACACGGCGGTGATCCGCCGCTCGGCGAACACGGCGGCCATCGCGCTGACGTCGATGTCGGCCTCGGGCGCCACGACGACCTCGTGACCGGCCAGCAGCGGCGCCCAGATCTCGTAGGTGGCGGCGTCGAAGGCGTGCGAGGAGTGGAAGAGCACGCGGCGGTGGGCCTCGCTCGCCAGGTCGCGGTCGCACGCCAGCGCGACCACGTCGGCGTGGGTGACGGCGACCCCCTTGGGGTTGCCGGTCGAACCCGAGGTGTACATGACGTAGGCGAGGTTCTCGCCGCTGAGCCGCAGGCCCAGGTCGGTGTCCGGCAGCCCGTCGAGCTGTTGCTCCGCCACCACCAGGACGGTCGCGTCGTGACCGGTCAGGTCGCGGTCGGTGATCAGCACGGGCGCGCCGGTCTCGCGCAGCATCCAGGCGATCCTGGCCTCGGGGTAGCTCGCGTGCATCGGCACGTAGGCGCCACCGGCCTTGATCACCGCGAGCATGGCGACGACCAGGTCGACGCTGCGTTCCATCAGCAGCGCCACCGGGACCTCAGGGCCGACGCCGAGGCCGGCCAGCCGGTGGGCGAGCCGGTTCGCGCGGGTGTTGAGCTCGGCGTAGGTCAGGGTGACGTCGAGGCAGGCCAGCGCGGGCGCCTGCGGGGTGCGCCGCGCCTGCTGCTCGAACAGGGTGGCCAGGTCGCCGGAGGGGACCGGGTTCTCCTGGCCGTTCCAGACGACGAGGATGTCCTGCCGCTCCGCCGGGTCGAGCAGGTCGAGCTCGCCGATGGCCAGGTCCGGCTCGGCGACGGCCGAGGCCAGCACGAGAGCCAGCCGGTCGGCCAGGTTCTGCGCCGTGCCCCGCTCGAACAGGTCCTCGGTGTACTCCAGCGTGCCCTCGATGCCCGCCGGTTCGCCGTCGTCCGCGTGCGTCTCCTCCACGCTGAACGACAGGTCGAACTTGGCGATGCCGGACACCGGGGTCGGCAGGACCTCGGCGCGCAGCCCGTGCAGGTCCACCCGCTCGGCCCCGGCGTTCTGCAGGACCAGCATCACCTGGAACAGCGGGTGGCTGGCGAGGGTGCGGGTCGGGTTCAGCACCTCGACGACCCGCTCGAACGGCACGTCCTGGTTGGCGTAGGCGTCGAGGTCGACGGCGCGGACCCGGGCCAGCAGCTCGCGGAAGGTCGGGTCGCCCGAGGTGTCGTTGCGCAGCACCAGGGTGTTCACGAAGAACCCGACCAGGTCTTCGGCCGCCTCGTCAGAACGACCGGCGACCGCGGTTCCGATCGGGATGTCGGTGCCTGCGCCCAGCCGGGTCAGCACCGTCGCGAGGGCCGCCTGGACGACCATGAACACGGTCGTCCCGGTGTCCCTGGCGAGTCGCACCACCGCGCGGTGTGCCGTGGCGTCCAGCCGGAGCGGGACCTTGTGGCCGCGGTAGGACGCGGCGGCCGGGCGCTGCCGGTCGGCGGGCAGTTCGAGCACCTCGGGCGCGCCGCGCAGGGCCTCACGCCAGTGGACGAGCTGCTGGCTGATGATGCTGCCTGGATCGGCTTCGGTGCCCAGCACCTCGCGCTGCCACAGCGCGTAGTCCGTGTACTGGACGGGCAGTTCGCTCCACTGCGGGCCCTCCCCACGGCAGCGGGCCGCGTAAGCGGTGGACAGGTCCTGCAGCAGCGGCCGGGTGGACCAGCCGTCGGCGATGATGTGGTGCGTCACGACCAGCAGCACGTGCTCCTGCTCGCCGAGCCTGAGCAGGCTGCTCCGCAGGGGTACACCGGCGTCGAGGTGGAAGGGCAGCGCGACGGCCTCAGCGATGGCCGCGTCCAGCCCGTCCTGGGCGACGTCGACCACGGGAAGGGCCACCGGCGCGTCGTCGGGGGTCAACACGCGCTGGTACGGCTCGCCGTCCCGTTCCGGGAACATCGTCCGCAACGACTCGTGCCGCGCGACCACGTCGCCCAGCGCGGCCAGGAGCGCCTCCCGGTCCAGCGGGCCGGACATCCGTACCGCCAGCGGCACGTTGTAGGTCGAACTCGGCCCTTCCAGCCTGCTCAGGAACCAGAGCCGCTGCTGGGCGAAGGACAGGGGGATCATGAGACCTCCTCGGGCCTTGGCATCCGGCGGAGTGCCGGTCGAGCGGCCCCGGCGCCGGCCAGCTGGCCTACGAGGGTCGCGACGGTTGCCGATTCGAACAGGGAGCGCAGTGCCAGCTCGACGCCGAAGGCGGCGCGGATCCGGCTGATCAGCTGGACAGCGAGGAGCGAGTGGCCGCCGAGCGAGAAGAAGTTGTCGTCGATGGTGACCCGCGGGACGCCCAGCGCCTCGGCGAAGAGCTCGCAGAGGATCTCCTCGCGGGCCGAGCGTGGAGCCCGGCCCTGCGTGTCCGTCTGGTAGACGGGCGCGGGCAGGGCGCGCTTGTCCAGCTTGCGGTTGGGGGTGAGGGGCAGCGTGTCCAGCGGCACGAACGCCGAGGGGACCATGTATTCGGGCAGCAGTTCCGCGCACCGCGCGCGCAGCGCCTCGGTCTCCCCTGGCGGCACGACGTAGGCCACCAGGCGCCTGTCGCCCGGCTGGTCCTCGCGCACGATCACCGCGACCTGGTCGATCCCCGGATGGCTGCCGATGACCGCCTCGATCTCGCCGAGCTCGACGCGGAAGCCGCGGATCTTCACCTGGTCGTCCACCCGAGCCAGGAACTCGTACTCGCCGTCCCTCCGGCGGCGGCCGAGGTCGCCGGACCGGTACATCCGCGAGCCGGGCGGGCCGTACGGGTTGGCCACGAACCGCGTGGCGGTCAGTCCCACCCTGCCGTGGTAGCCGCGGGTCACCAGGTCGCCGGCGATGTAGATCTCACCGGCCACGCCGTACGGCACCGGCCGCAGCGCGGCGTCCAGGACGAACATCTGGGTGTTCCAGGCCGGTACGCCCAGGCTCATCACCCCGGCGGGGATCCGCTGGCCCGGGTCGATGCGGCGCTCCATGCACCCGACCGTCGTCTCGGTGGGACCGTACTCGTTGTACACGGTCACCCCCGGGTGCTTGGCCCGCCACTCGTCGAGCACCTCGCCGAGCAGCGGTTCCCCGCCGAGGACGAGCTGCCCGGTCGGCGAGAACCGGTCGGGCAGGTTGATCAGCAGCGGCAGGTGGCTGGGCGTGGCCTTGACGAACGTGGGCCGCTCCGCGTCCGCGTCCGCAGTGGACGAGGTGTCCAGCTCGATGAGGTCCACCGCGCCGCCCGCGGTCAGCGGCGCGTACAGCCCGGTGACGGTCAGGTCGAACGACACCGAGGAGTGCACGAGCGCGCTCCCGGCCACCCCCGGATAGACGTGCCGTGACCAGGCCAGGTAGTGGTTGAGCGAGTGGTGCTCCACCACGACGCCCTTCGGCCGCCCGGTCGACCCGGAGGTGTAGATCACGAACGCCGGGTTGTGCGGGTTCAGCGGGTGGATCCGGTCCTCGTCGGTGACCTCGTGGGCGGGCAGCGGTTCGAGCTCCGCGCGGGTGCGCGGGTCGTCCAGGACGAGGTGGTCGCCGCCCTCGGGCAGCCGGGACCGTCCCTCCGCGCTGGTCAGCACGAGCACCGGGTCGGCGTCGTCGATCATGAGCGCGATGCGCTCCGCCGGGTAGCTCAGGTCGACCGCGAGGTAGGCCGCGCCCGCCTTGAGCACCGCCAGCATGGCGACCACGAGATCGACGGACTTGGGCAGCGCCACGCACACGAACCGCTCAGGGCCGACGCCGCGCCGCACCAGCGCGCGGGCCAGCTTGTTGGCTCTGGCGTCCAGCTCGCCGTAGCTGAGCCGGTCGCCGTCGAACACGACGGCGACTGCGGCGGGGTCCCTGCGCACGTGCTCGGCGAACAGCTCGGGCACCATCGCGTCGGCCACCGCGGCGACCGAGTCGTTGCCGCGCGTCAGAAGTTCGTGCCGTTCTTCGGCGGAGAGCAGGTCGAGGCCGCTGATCGGCAGGTCCGGCTCGACCGCCGCGCCGTCCAGCAGCCTGACCAGACCGGCGGCGAGGAACTCGGCGGTGGGCGGGTCGAACAGGTCGGTCGCGTAGTCGAGGTAGCCCTCGATGCCCTGGCCGTCCGCGACCTCCCAGACGAAGAAGGACAGGTCGAACTTCGCCGAGCCCGCGCTGACGAAGTACGTCTCGCTGGTGAGTCCGGGCGCGGTGAGCTGCGCGTCCACCCCGTTCTCGTAGGTGAGCACCACCTGGAACAGCGGGTTGTGGGCCAGTGACCTGGCCGGGTTCAGCGCCTCCACCAGCCGCTCGAACGGCACTTCCTGGTGGTCGTAGGCGTCCAGGTCGACCTCGCGCACCCGGGTCAGCAGGTCGCGGAAGCTGGGGTCGCCGGAGGTGTCGGTGCGCAGCACCAGCGTGTTGACGAACAGGCCGACCAGGTCGTCCAGCGCCTCGTCGTCACGGCCCGCGGTGACGGCGCCCACCGGCACGTCGGTGCCTGCGCCCATCCTCGTCAGCAGCACGGCCAGGGCGGCGTGGAGCACCATGAACACGGTCGTGCCCGTGCCCCTGGCCAGCTCGGCCAGGCGGCGATGGGTGTCCGGGCCGACCCGGTAGCGCACGCGGTCGCCGCTGTAACTCGCCTCCATCGGCCGGGGCCGGTCGGTGGGCAGCTCCAGCAGCTCCGGCGCTCCTGCCAGCCGCTGGCGCCAGTGCTCCACCTGCGCGTCGAGCCGATCCCTGTTCTGCGTCTGCCGTTGCCACAGCGCGAAGTCCGCGTACTGCACGGGAAGCGGGGCCCAGTCCGGTGCGTGGCCGTCGCACCGCGCCCGGTAGGCGGCCGACAGGTCGCGGGCCAGCGGCAGGGTCGAGCCGCCGTCCGCCACGATGTGGTGCGTGACGATCAGCAGCACGTGCTCGCCGCCGGGCAGCCGGAACAGCGTCGGCCGGAAGGGGAGGTCGGCGGCCAGGTCGAAGGCGTGCCTGGCGGCCGAGGCGACGGCGTCGTCCAGCCGGTCCTCGGTGACGTCCACGACCGGCAGCTCGGGCCGGTCGGCGGCAAGCACCCGCTGGTACGGCTCGCCGTCCCGCTCGGGGAAGACGGTGCGCAGCGACTCGTGCCTGGCGACCACGTCGCCGAGGGCGCCGGCGAGCGCGCCGCGGTCCAGCGCGCCGGTGATCCGCGCCGCCCACACGACGTTGTAGGTCGAGCTCACCCCGTCCATCTGCTGCAGGAACCACAACCTGCGCTGGGCCGGCGAGAGCGGGAGCAGCTCCGGTCGCCGGGCGGGGACCAGCGGCGGCCGGGCGGGACCGGCGGGGTCGATCCGCTCGGCCAGCGCGGCCACGGTCGGCGCGTCGAACACCGCGCGGGCGGTGAGCCCGGCGTCCAGCGCCGCGCGCACCCGACCGGCCAGCTGTACGGCCAGCAGTGAGTGCCCGCCGAGCGCGAAGAAGTCGTCGTCGATGCCGACCGCGGGCACGCCGAGCACGTCCGCGAACAGCTCGCACAGCAGGGTCTCCCGCACCGTGCGCGGAGCCCGTCCACCAGAGGTCCGCGCGACCTCGGGCTCGGGCAGCGCGGCGCGGTCGACCTTGCCGTGCCGCGTCAGCGGCAGGGCGTCGAGCACCACGAAGGCGGCCGGCACCATGAACTCGGGCAGCCGGTCGCGCAACGCCCGCACCTCGACCGGGTCCTTGCGGCCCGGTACGGCAGGCACCACGTAACACACGAGCCGCACGTCTCCCGGGCGGTCCTCGCGGGCGACCACGACAGCGTCGGCCACGGTGTCCTGGGCCGAGACGGCCGCGGCGATCTCGCCGAGCTCGACGCGGTGTCCGCGGATCTGCACCTGGTCGTCAGCTCGTCCGGCGAACTCCAGCAGGCCGTCGGCGGTCCACCTGGCCACGTCGCCTGTCCTGTACATCCGGCTGCCCGGCCCGTCGAACGGGTTGGCCACGAACCGCGACGCGGTGAGGCCCGGCCGCCGCAGGTAGCCGCGGGCCAGGCCGCTGCCCGCCAGGTACAGCTCACCGGCCACGCCGGGCGCGACGGGCCGCAGGTGCTCGTCCAGCACGTAAGCGCGCGCGTTGGGCAGCAGGCGGCCCAGCGGCACCACCCCGAGCGGGTCGGGCGCGCCGGGCTCCAGCCGGTGCTCGGCGCAGTGGATGGTCACCTCGGTCGGTCCGTACCCGTTGGTCACGGTGGCCGTGGGGTGTTCCTTGCGCCAGCGGGACAACACCTCGCCGCGCAGCGCCTCCCCGCCCAGGACCAGCTCGTCACTGGGCCCCGATCCCGGCGGCAGCGCGCTCAGCAGCGGCAGGTGGCTCGGGGTGGCCTTGACGAACGTGCAGCCGAGGGCCTCGGTGGCGCCGGCCAGGTCCTCGGCGACCAGGACGCGTCCTCCCGAGGTCAGCGGCCCGAACAACGCCGTCACCGACAGCGAGTAGGCCACCGAGGTGTGCCACAACGCGGTGCCGGACAGGCTCGGGTGGTGTTCGCGGGCGGTGCGCAGGTGGTCGTCCAGGGACCGGCGCTCGATGACCACCGCCTTCGGGCGACCGGTCGACCCCGAGGTGTAGATGACGTGCGCGGGATGGCGGGGCGACACCGGGGTGGTCCTGTCGGCGTCGCTCAGGTCGGTTGCGGCGCGGGCGGCCAGCGCACGCTCGGTCTCCGGCTCGTCCAGCAGCATCAGCCGCGCTGTGAGGCCGAGCCGTCGCGCCACGCCTGACTCGGTCAGCACGACGAGCGGGTCGGCGTCGTCCAGCATGAACGCCGTCCTGCCCGACGGATAGCCCGCGTCGATCGGCAGGTAGGCGGCGCCGGTCTTCAGGACCGCCAGCAGCACCTCGATGATCCGCGCGGAGTGCGGCAGCAGTACGGCGACCAGCCGCTCGGGGCCGACGCCCAGCGCGACCAGGTGGCGCGCCAGGCGGTTCGCCCGCGCGTTGAGTTCGGCGTAGCTCAGCTCGACCGGCCCGCTCACCGCCGGGTCGTCAGGACGCTCCGCGGCGTGCCGCTCGAACAGCTCGATCAGCGGCTCTGCCGTACCATCTCGGTCGGTCTCGTTCCAGGCGGCCACCATCAGCCGCAGCTCCTGAGCTTCCATGCCGCTGGCTCCTACTCTGTCCCCGGGTCAGGCGGCATCAGCCGAACTCGACGGAAATATCGGGATCTGGCTACGCCGATTCCATGAACGAGACGAGGCTCGCCGGGCGCATGTCGGTCCAGGTGCGCTCGATGTAGTCCAGGCACGCCTGGCGGGTGTCCGGGCCGTGGCTGACGGTCCAGCCGGCGGGCACCTCGATGGCGGACGGCCACAGGGAGCGCTGGTTCTCGTCGTTGACCAGCACCAGGTAGTTACCGTTCTCGTCCTCGAACGGATTGGTCATCACTCGACTCCTCGACTTCTCGACTCGAACCCTGCTCCGAGGCTATGGGTTCTGCTTATCCCCGAGTTATCAATCCGATTCGGGGTCTCGAACTCCAGATCGAGCACGTCAGGGCCATAAATCTCCTTGACCCACCCGTGCTGGTAGACCGAGTCCAGGTACCGCTCACCGAGGTCCGGTGCGATGGCCACGGCCGTCCTACCCTCGTAGGCGGGGTGCTCGTCGAACCACTGCATCGCCCCGCTGATCACGGTCCCGGTGGACCCGCCGAACAGGAACCCCTTGCGCGCCAGGCGGTGGCAGGCCCTGATGGTGTCCACCTCAGGCACGTGGATCACGTCGTCGACGTACGACTCGTCCAGCAGCGGCGGCCGGACGCCGGTGCCCAGCCCGGGGATCATCCGGGGCAGCGGGGGCCCGCCGAAGGCCACCGAGCCGACCGCGTCGACCGCGACCACCCTGACCTCGGGGCGGTGCTCCTTGAAGTACCTGGCGCAGCCCATCAGCGTGCCCGTGGTCCCGGCGCCGACGAACAGCACGCCGAGGTCGGGAAACCGCCCGGCGATGGCGGGCGCGGTCCAGCGGTGGTGGGCCTGCCAGTTGGCCGGGTTGGCGTACTGGTTGAGCCAGACGTAACGGTCGTCGGACTCGCACAGCTCGCGCACGTACCGCAGCCGCGCGCCGAGGAAACCGCCGTCCGGCTCGGGCTCCACCACCGTGTACACGCGGCTGCCCAGCGACTCCATCAACTGCTTGGTCGCCAGGTTGCACCGGGTGTCCGTCACGCAGACGAACGTGTGGCCCCTGCTGGCCGCCAGGATGCTCAGGGCGACGCCGAGGTTGCCCGACGAGGACTCGATCAGGATGGACTCCGGCCGCAGCACGCCGCTGCGCTCGGCCGCCATGACCATCTCACGGGCGACCTTCAGCTTGATCGAACCGGCGAAGTTGAACCCCTCGCACTTGAGGTAGAGCCTGCGGCCGAAGGTCTGCTCGAGGTCGACGTAGAGATCCTCCTCGTGGTACTCCTGCGGCTCGACGATGATCGGCACCGCTCCACCCCCGTCTAGCCGTACCGGCGAAGTTCATGGAAGAAGTCCTCGACGACGTGGAGCTCCCCGCCGCGGCGCAGCTCGGCGTAGACGTGCGTGCCGACGGCGAGATCGAGGACGCCGAGCCCGAACGGCGAGAACACGAGCGGCCGGTCGGCGGGCAGCTCCACCCGGCCCGACATCACGTCGTCCAGCGTGCCGTGCACGAAGTCCCTGTTGCCGACGAGCTGCTCGGCCAGGTGCGGCGACGTGTCGGCCTTCAGGCAGTGGTCGACGTCGTCCACGATGTTGGTCGACGCGAGGATGATCTCCGGCGAGAGGTCACGCAGCGACACGTGCAGGACGATCGGGTTGTGCGCGAACCAGGCGGGGTCGCTCACGTGCGGCTTCGCCGCCACCGTCGCGAACACCAGCAGGTCAGAGCTCCTGATCAGGCTTTCCACGTCATCGTGTACGGTGACCCGGCCGCTCTCGCCGCTCCGCTCCAGATGGTCGGCGAAGCCCGCGGCGTACTCGCTGGACAGGTCGTGCACGCCGACCTCGTCGAACGACCAGCCGGTCCCGGCCAGGTAGGTGTGGATGTACCTGGCGATCAGACCGGTGCCGACGAACCCGACCCGTGGCGGGCGCCCGCGCTCCCTGGTGAACCAGTCGGCGGCCAGCGCGGCCGACGCCGCGGTCCGCGTCGCGCTGATGATCGAGCCCTCCATGCAGGCGAAGGGGTAGCCGGTCAGCGGGTCGTTGAGGATCAGCACCGCCGAGGCGCGGGGCAGCCCGGCCGGGACGTTCTCCGGGAAGCTGGAGACCCACTTGATGCCGTCCACGCCCGCGTCGCCGCCGATGGAGGCGGGCAGCGCGATGATGCGCGCGTTGGGGCGGTCGGGGAAGCGCAGGAAGTACGACGGCGGGTTGACCGTGTTCCCCGCCCCGTGCGTCCGGTAGGCGGCCTCGACGATCTCCGTCATGGGTTTCTCCTGGCCCCGGAGCGCGCGCTGGACCTGCGCGCCGGAGATCACGGAGAAGGTGGGGACGTGCTGGGGCATCAAAGCTCTCCAAAGTAGTCCAGCGAGACCGGATCCCCCATGGCGACCAGCACCTCTCGGGATCCTTCGAACGCTTCCCTGCTGTGTGCCATGCGGAGGTTGTCGACGAGCATCAGGTCGCCGGCCTGCCACGGCTCGCGCAGCGTCACCGAGTCGTAGGTCTTGTTGATGGTCTGCACGACGTCCTCGCCGATCTCGTCGCCGTTGCCGAAACGCGTGTTGAACGGCAGGCCGTCCCTGCCGTAGACGTCCACGAGGTACTCGCGCACCTCGGGCGCCATGGTCCACTCGTTGAGGAAGGCGATCTGGTTGAACCAGAGCCGCTGCCCCTGCTCCGGATGGGTGATCACCGCGGAGCGGCGCTGGCGGGTGCGGAGCTCGCCGCCGCCGGTCCACTCGAAGGTGATCCTGTTGGCGGCGCAGTAGCTCTCCACCTCGGCCCGGTCGGAGGTGGCGAACGCCTCCTGCCAGGGCACGCCGATCTCGTCGCCGTAGGACCGGGTGATGAGCCAGCCCTCGCGCTCGAACCGCTCGACGAGATCCGCCGGCAGGGCGGCCAGCACGCGGGACGCCTCGGCCACCGCCGTGGCGCCGCCCTGTGACGGCGCGCCGAGGCAGGCGAAGAGCATCGTGCCTGGGACCTCCAGCGCGTAGCTGAGCTCGTGGTGCATGCACATCGACTCGTTGGGCGGCCACTTCGAGGAGGAGTAGATCCCCTGCTCGTAGACCCGTCTCGGGGCGAACGCCTCCCGCTCGGACATCAGCTCGGCGGCCAGGTTCCTGAGCATCCTGCCCGCCTCGGCCGCGTCGCGCGGGCCGAGCCCGCGCACCATCACGGCTCCGTGACGGGCGACCGCCCGGCGCAGGGCGTCCCGGTGCCCGGCCGCCCATGCGCCGGGGTCTCCCGCGCCGGACACCCGGACGAGGGCGGGTCTGCCCTCCTCGACGTCGACGTCCAGCTCGGCATCCATCACACGCGTTCCTTCCTGTCGATGAAGGTGGCCAGCTCGGTCAGGACGGGGTACCTGTTCAGCTCCTTGAGCGACACCGCCCGCCGCAGCTTCACCACCAGCTGGACGGCGGACAGCGACGTTCCGCCGGAGTCGAAGAAGTGGCTGGTACGGCCGGGCGTCACGCCCAGCACCTCCGCCCACGCCGCCGCCACCGCCTGCTCGGTCGGCGTGCTCGGCGGTTCCACGGCGTCCTGGCCGTCGGCTCCGAGGCTCGCCGCGAGCACGGCCAGCCCCTTCTTGTCGATCTTGCTGTTGGCGGTCAGCGGCAGCCGCTCCATCCAGCGGACGTGGCTGGGCACCATGTACTCGGGCAGGCTCCTGGACAGGTGCGCGCGCAGCTCGGCGGCGGGCAGCTCGGCGGGCGCGGAGTAGAAGGCGACCAGGGTCCTGCCCCCGTCCGGCCCCTCGGCCACGACCACGGCGGCGTCCCGCACCCCGGCGGCGCCCAGCAGCCTGTTCTCGATCTCGCCGATCTCGATGCGGAAGCCGCGGATCTTCACCTGGGCGTCGCGGCGGCCGAGGAACTCCAGCTTGCCCTCGGGCAGCCAGCGGCCGAAGTCGCCCGAGCGGTACAGGCGCTGGCCCGGCCGGTGCGGGTCGGTCAGGAACGCGCTCGCCGTACGCTCTGGGTCGTTGATGTAGCCGCGGCCGACGCACACTCCGGAGAACACGATCTCGCCGGGCGCGCCGAGCGGCACCGGGTTCAGATCCTCGTCCACCACGTAGACGCGGACGTTGTTGACGGCCCGGCCGAGGGGCACCCGGTCACGCACGGGCACCCGGTCCATCACCTCGTGGTTGGTGTCGTCGCTGGTCTCGGTGAGCCCGTAGGCGTTGGCCAGCTTGATGTGCGGGAAGGCGGCGAACCAGCGCTCGGTCAGCTCCTTCTTCAGCGCCTCGCCGGTGGCCGAGACGCAACGCAGCCTGCCCAGGCCGCCGGGGTGTTCCTCGAGGTGGGAGAGCACGACCTCCAGGTAGGACGGGACGACCTGCATCACGTCGACCCCGTCGGAGACCAGCTCCACGAAGCGCTGGACGTCGAGGACGGCGCTCTGCTCCACGATCAGCGTGCGGCCGCCGACGAGCAGCGCGGACACGAGCTGCCACAGCGAGATGTCGAAGCACTGGGGGGCGATCTGCGCGACCACGGTCCCCTCGGTGATCCCCAGGTCGTCGATCTTGGCGTAGAGGTGGTTGAGCATCCCCGCCTGCTCGCACATGGCGCCCTTGGGCTCACCGGTGGAGCCCGAGGTGAAGTAGACGTACGCCAGGGCGTCCCGGTCGACCCGCACCCCCAGGTCGTGGTCGTCGTACTCCTCCGCGTAGACCTCTTCGAGGTGGAGCTTCCGCGTTCCCGGCAGGGTCTTCAGCGCCTCTTCGAGCGTGGCGGCGCTGCCCAGCTCGGTGAGCACCAGGCCGCAGTCGGCGCGGCCGAGCATCGTGGCCACCCGGTCGGCGGGGAAGTGCGGCTCGATCGGCAGGTACGCTCCGCCCGCCTTGAAGACGGCCAGCACCGAGGCCATCCAGTCCAGGTTCCGCTCGGTCACCACGGCCACGACGTCCTCGCCGGTCAGGTCCGCGGCGAGCAGCGCGCGGCCGATCCGGTTGGCGCGCCGGTTCAGCTCCGCGTAGGTCCATCGCCGGTCCCCGTGGACGGCGGCGACCGCGTCGGGGGTGCGGCGCACCTGCTCCTCGAAGAGCTCGTGGAAGCGGCGGTCGGGCAGCTCGCGCTCCGGCCCGGCCAGGCCGTTGAACTGGAGGTCCAGCTCCTCGGCCGACAGCAGGACGTGCGCTGCGTGCTCGTCGTCCGGCGCCGTGGCGATCATCCGCAGCGCGCTGACGTAGTAGCCGCCGATCCTGGCCATGTGGTCGGCGTCGAACGCGTCCGCGCGGTAGCGCAGCCGGAGCGTCCCGCTCTCGTGGGAGACCCAGAGCACCACGCCCTCGGGCAGCTCGCCCCGAGCGGCGCCGAGAACGACCTCGAACAGCGGCTCGGCGTGCTCGGTGGCTTGGAGGGCGGCGTGCGCGGTGGTTTCCCCTGCCGCCCGCTCCGCGCTCTTGATGAGGTCGCGCCACGACCCGCCGCCCACCTCGAGCAGGCACGGCAGCGGCTCACCCGCGTGCCCGTCGGGCAGGAACCCGGTCAGCACCCGCTGCTCGCCCTGCAACGCGGCGATCACCTTGGCGTGCGCGGCGAGGAGCTCGGCGGCGGTGAACCAGCCGCCCGGCGAACCGGCGGTCACCTCACGCTCCGGCGGCGGGCTGGTCGGCGGGGAGTCCGTCGGCGCGGTCCACCTCGGGATCGTGGTGGACCCGCTCGCGCTGAGGACTCTCTGCCAGAAACCCCGGTCAGTGGGCGCCATCGAGGTCCCCTCCCCTCATGGAAAACGTCGCGATGCCTCGACTGCGGATCGTCACTGGCCCGAACGTAGCCAGCGGCGATTCTCTGTCGTTATCGGCTGCGTTTCCGTCGCCCCCAGAGGGAGGTCCCCGCCGCCCCCTCACAGGCCCCTGTCAGCGCTGTGAGCTCCTGACAAACGTCTTCACTGGAGAATTTTCCGAGGGCTTCACGGGCTCATTCCGGCGCACCCGGCCGGGGTGGTTGTACGTATAGCGATACCCTGCGCGGAATAATCTCCAGCGATCATCGCTACGTGAATTTCGGACGGCCCACATATTCATCGGATGGTTAGCGTTAACCCCCGTTCGCCATCCGGTAACCTACATTTCGAGAAAAGAACCTATTGGCTCTTGATTTCACCCGGTTTTTGAGAGACTCGCGCACTCGCGCGCGTGCAGCGCCAGCAGTCGGGGAAGCCGGTAGCGGAACCGGCCGTTCGGCTCCTCCCCCGCCACCTCCAGCAGCGCGGCGTCCACGAGCTGCTCCATGAGGTTCTCCGCGTCCGTCGGATCGGTGTCGAGGAGCGTGGCGCCGAGCCGTACATCCAGGTCGGGACCGTCCGTCTCGGAACCGTTCAGCAGGCCGATCCGCCGGTACATGGCGGCGGCCGCCGGGCTGAGCTCGCGGTAGCTGAGGTCGAAGACAGCACGGATCTCGGGCTTGCCGCGGCTGAGCTCCTCGAGCCTGTTCAGCGGGTCGCGCAGGCGGCTCTCCAGGTGGGAAAGGCTCCAGTGCGGCTTGGCTGTGAGGCGGGCGGCCGCAGCGGCCAGGGCCAGCGGCAGATGGTCGCACAAGGCTGCCACCCGCACGGCCACGCCCGGATTCTCGCTGACCCGGCCGTCTCCGACGAGCCTGTCGAGGAGCGCCACCGCCTCCGTGGGCCGCAGGGGCTTCAGCCGCAGGCGTACCAAGGTGGGGATCGATAGCACCTCGCGGCTGGTCATCAGCACCGAGCAGGCGCCCTTGGGCGGGATCAGCGCACGGACCCAGCCGTCCTGCACGTCGTCGAGCACGATCAGCATCCGGCGGTTCTCGACCGATCGGTGGAACAGCGCCACCCGCTCCGCCAGATCGTCCGGGATCTCCTCCTCGATGAAGCCCAGGGTCCGCAGGAACCGGGTCACCACGGCGGGAACGGGGTCGGCGTCGTCGCTCCCGTTCTCCCTGAGGCGGGCGAACAGCTGGCCGTCCGGGAAAGCCCCTTCGACCAGGCGCGCCCAGTACGCCGCCAGGGTGGTCTTGCCCACGCCCGGCCGCCCGACGACCAGCCCCACCGCCGGTGAGCGGTCCCTGGAGGGGCGCTCCAGCAGGCCGTTCAGCGTCTCGAGCTCCTCCTCCCTGCCCACGAACGTCGAAAGGTCCGGCGGGAGTGTGGCCATCGACGAGCCGGCGCGCGGCACGATGGTGATCGGCGAGGTGCTCAGCGCCATGTCGGGCGCGAGCTCGGGATCCTCGCGGAGGATCGCGCTGTGCAGGTCCTGCAGCACCCTGCCCGGCTCAAGCCCGAGCTCGCCGACGAACACCTCCCGCGCATTGCGGAAGAGCTCCAGAGCCTCGGACCGGCGGCCGGAACGGTATTGGGCGAGCATGAGCGCGGCGCGCGCGTGCTCCCGTAACGGGCGCTCCTGGACCAGGGCCGACAGCTCAGGGACGATCTCGCGGTGGCGGCCGAGCTCCAGTTGCAGCGCCGCGTACTGCTCGTATGCGCCGCACCGCTGCTCTTCGAGGAGCGTCGCCTCGGTCTCGACGGTGTTGCTGGAGATCCCCGAGAGGGCCGGTCCCCGCCACAGGCCGAGCGCTTCCGCCAGCAGGTCCGCCGCCTCGGCCGTCCGCCCCTGCTGGGCAAGACGCTGGGCGGACTCCGCCCGCCTGGAGAAGCGCACCGCGTCGATCCTGTGGTCCTCGGCGATGAGCATGTAGCCGGGCGGGGCGGTCTCGATGACCTCGCCCGGATAGCCGGCGGCCTTGAAGGCCTTGCGCAGGCTGCTCACGCAGATGGCGATCTGGGTCCTGCTGGTCGTCGGATGATTACCGCCCCACACCGCCTCGACCAGCCGGTCGACCGAGGCCACCCGGTCCGGTGTGAGCAGCAGCGTGGCCAGTACCGTGCGCTGGCGGCGCCCACCGATGGCGACGCGTTCGCGGCCTGCCGTCACTTCTAGGGGTCCGAGGATCCGGAAGTCGAATCCCGCTGCTGACGAGTCTTCGGCCGTCCGGCCGGTTGCCTGGAAAGAGTCCTGGTAGATGTCTGCCCCCTGGTCACTCGACTGCCTCATACCCGCACTGCGATGTACCCCATGAGCCCAGAAAAGTGGCCTACTATAATGAAGGCTACGATGAGTCACATATTCGACGCGGTCCGTCGAATCACTCGGGGTGACACGCAGAAATCTCCCGGAAATCGGCTATATCCACCATATGAGATCAAATGGATATCTCCCGTATAGCGTTCGTATAAGAGGCGTTGACTACGGGTTGTTAACCCTTGTAACGCATGAAACAGCGGACGGCGTCTAGGAGGCTTGCGCCGATATAGCAGCATCTGTGATCGTGGATCATGGCACTGTTGGCACTTCGGTACCAAATGTCTAATTTGGGGGCAAGTGTGATCTTTTTCCTGTTAGGTCCGGTTTTGGCGGGGGATGCCACGCTGGACACCAGGTCCGCCCTGGTGCGGACGCTCCTCACCGCTTTCCTCATCACCGACGGCAAGCCTGTCTCGCGCAACGGGCTCATCAGCCTGATCTGGCAGGATCCGCCGGCGTCCGCCGCTGACAACATAAGGCTGCACGTCAGACGCTTGCGCAAAGCCTTGGCCTCCGTGAACCTGACCGAACGGCTCACCACGATCCGTGGAGGGGGCGGAGAAGGAGGAGGAAGCGCCTATCGCCTGCTGATCGAACCCGGAGATCTTGACCTGCACATCTTCCACGAACGTGTTGCCCAGTCGCAGAGCCTCGCGGACCGGGGCGAGATCGCCCACGCCGCGGTCCAGCTGGAACGCGCGCTGCAGCTCTGGCGCGGCCCTGCAGGAACGGACGCCAGAGGCTCGCAGCGTCTGGCACTCCACCTCGACGCGCTCAACGAGCAGCGCCTGCTCGCCTGGGAAGACCTGCTGGAACTACGGCTCCACCTGGTCCCGCCCTCGCGGGTCACCCCCGACCTGTACTCCCTCATCGCCGAGTCCCCGCTGCGGGAGCGGTCGCACTCCCAGCTGATGAGAGCCCTCTATCTGAGCGGTGACACCGTTGGTGCCCTCGCCGCCTATGACAACGCGCGTAACCTGCTGGCCGAGGAGCTGGGCGTCGACCCGGGCCCTGAGCTTCGGCGCATCCACCAGGCCGTCATCGACCAGGACGAGTCGATCATCCTGGAGTTCAACGGCGGCAGGCTGCTCGCCAGATAGCCTGAGCGCCGTCGGCCGACGACCACCCCCCAACTCCGTCGTCGTTGGCTACGTGGCAGTCGCGTCCGCCGTTCCGACATCGGCGGGAAGTCCTATCAGATGGATCAGCGGGCGGGTCGCCGCCGTGGTGATCAACGCCACCAGAACGAGCATGGTCAGGCCGAGCGCGCTGATCAGATGATGCTGATACCCGATCGCGGCGACGACCAGTTCGGTCACCCCACGGCAGTTCATCAGGGCCCCCAGACGCCAGGCGTCCCTCTGCGGCAGCGAGGCCAGGCGGGCGAAGCCGACCGCGCCGGCGAACTTGGTGGCGATGGCGGTCAGCAGTACCGCGACGAACAGCCCCCAGTGCGCGACGGACCCGCCGATCAGGCCGACCGACGTGGTCAGGCCGATCCCGGCGAAGAAGAGCGGGAGGAGCACCGTGATCACGAACCCCTGCAACTGCAGCTTGAGGTGCTCCATGACCGGCACGTCCCGGGGAACCACGACCCCGAACAGGAAGGCGCCGATCGCCGGGTGCAAACCCATCATGTGGGTGATCGCGGCGTAGCCGAGCGCGCCGGCCAGCAGCACGGGCAGCAGGAACTGACGCGCGGACCCCCGGCTCTCCGCGCGGCGGATCATGGCGGTGAGGGCGGGCCGTACCCACAACATGGTGATCAGCGCCAGCGCGACGCCGACGCCCACCGTCGTGAGGATGGAGGTCCCGCCGCTCAGGCCGAGCACGACGGTCAGCGCCATCCAGATCAGGCCGTCGCCTGACGCGGCGCAGGCCAGCGCGAGGGTTCCGATCCGCGTGCTCTCCATGCGCAGGTCCAGCAGGACGCGGGCGAGCACCGGCAGCGCCGTGATCGACAGGGCGAGGCCGAAGAAGACCACGTAGGCGGTGTGGTTCGAGGAGTCACCGGCCAGCGCGCCCTGGCCGAAGAGCGCGAGGCCGGCGCCGCCGAGGAACGGCAGGCCGATCGCGCCGACGGAGACCAGCGCGACCACGCCGCGCGAGGTGCGCACGCCACCCCGGCCCAGCTCGCAGCCCAGCAGGAACATGAAGGTGACCAGCCCCAGCTGCGAGACCATGCCGAGGGCGCTCATCACCGGCGCGGTGAACAGCCACGTGCCCGCCTCGGGCCACAGGGTGGTCAGCGCCGACGGGCCGAGCAGGAGGCCGCCGAGGATCTCGCCGAGCACGCGCGGCTGGTGGAACCTCTCCATCACGGTGCCGAGCAGGTGGCTCACGAAGACGACCAGGGCGACAGCGAGCAGGAACGGGGCGACGGGGTCGAGCCGCCCCATGCCGCTGGCCAGCAGGTCGAGCTGGAAGGCTGCCACGGCAGCCGCGACCACCACCAGCCCGCCGACCAGCCGTAAGGGCACGATGTGCCGGATCGTTTTCAGCCTGCCGGGCGGGGTCGACGTGGGAAGGTCCGGCTCGACGCTCACCACGATGAGGACTCCATTCCGGACGGCGGACCCATACGTGTGACGGAGGTCATAGCACTCCCCTCTCGACGTCGCCATGCCGGACCCGGAATCTACGGACCCGGGATTTTGGTTCGTTATCCTCGCCTCGCGCCGGACGCCGGATAAATCGCTGATAAGGCAGGGATACCTCGTGCCCGTAGCTTCCTGAGCCAGGCGGATTTCAACGCCGATGGCTGGCCTGAGTCGGAGGAGCTTTCATGGGCGACTCGTCCCCACTTTCGAACCCCGAGATCATCCCGGACCCGTATCCGGTCTACGCCGACCTGGCGGATCACGACCCGGTGCACTGGTGTGCGGGCCTCGACGGCTGGGCTCTGACCCGGTACGCCGACTGCGCTGACGCGCTCAAGGACACGCGCTTCAAGGCGGAGCGCATGACCGAGGTGCTCAGCACGAAGTTCGACGGCCGTCTACTGGCCAAGGACAACATCTACCACCAGTTCACCAGCAACGTGATGATGTACACCGACGCGCCGAAGCACACCGCGCTGCGCCGGTCGACGCAGTCGGCGTTCTCGCGCATCGCCCACGAGCACTACAGCAAGGTGATCGAGGAGGTCGCGGCCGAGTTGGTCGCCTCGATCCCGGCCGGGACGGAGTACCTGGACGCGGTTCCCGCGCTGGCCGCCAAGCTGCCGGTCAACGCGGCCGTCCGGGCGTTCGGCGTCCCGCAGGAGGACCTCGACTACGTCATCCCGCGGGTGGACGCCCTGATGACGTACTGGTCGGGGCCGCAGGACCAGCCGGTCGAGCTGGACGTGCTGCTGGACAACCTGTCCGAGCTGCACACCTACTCCCTGGAGCTGGTGCAGGGCAAGCGCGGCACGGTGGTCGACGACACGGTGATCGCCCGGCTCGCCGCGGCGGTGGGCTCGACGCCCGAGGTTTCCGTCGACCAGACCATCCACCAGCTCGTCCTGCTCCTGATCGCGCTGTTCGCGCCGACCACCCCGGGCTCGACCAGCAGCGGCATGCTGGCGTTCGCCACCCACCCGGAGCAGATCGACCGCTACCTGAACGACCCGCGCTGCGCTGACAACGCGACCAACGAGATCGTCCGCTTCAACGCCTCCAACCAGTTCACCTGGCGGCTGGCCGGCGAGACCGTGGAGATCGAGGGCACGACGATCGAGGCGGGGCAGAACGTCGCCCTGTTCCTCGGCGCGGCGAACCGCGACCGGCGGATGTTCGACCTGCCGGACGTCTTCGACCTGGACCGGCCCAACAGCAACAAGCACCTGACCTTCGGTCTCGGGCCGCACTCCTGCCTGGGCCGGCAGATCGCCTCGCTGGAGCTGAAGTGGTTCTTCGCCAAGCTCTTCGAGCGCTACTCCCGGATCAGCCTGGCCGGTGAGCCGGTCTGGAACCAGAACCTGGAGTTCCGATCGCTGCGGTCGCTTCCGTTGCGGCTCGCCTGATCGACCTGGTAGCGGCCACCCGGGCCGTTACCTGCGCCCGGACGGCCCGTGTCCGGCGTCGGCGGCAGAGCAGGATTCCGAGCATCCGTGAGGAACGACGATGCAATCCGAAATCTCCCCCAGGGACGTCTGTCCCGTCCCCGGTCACGCGCAGCGGTTCACCGGGCCGCGACCGCAGCTGGCAGTGTCGACCGAGGTCACCGATCTCGAGTCCGAGGCCCTCGAATTCCTGGGCCGGTACCACGCCGAGAACTCCGGTCGCAGCCCGGCGCTGCCCGACCGGGTGGCCGTGGTACGCGCCGAGATCGCGGCGACCGGCACGTACACGCAGACCTCCGACGAACTGGCCTTCGGCGCCCGGGTGGCCTGGCGCAACGCGTCACGGTGCATCGGCCGCCTCTACTGGAACAACCTGCAGGTCCGCGACCTGCGGCAGGTGCAGTCGGCCGAGGAGATCCACCGGGAGCTCTGCGAGCACCTGCGCCTGGCCACGAACGGCGGGCGGATCCGGCCGATGATCTCCATCTTCGCCCCGGACGCGCCCGACAGCCCGGGACCGCGCGTGTGGAACGACCAGCTCGTCCGGTACGCCGGGCACCGCAGCCCGGACGGCGCGGTGATCGGCGACCCGGCCTTCCTGGACTTCACCGACATGGTGCGGGAGATGGGCTGGCAAGCCTCCGGCGGGCCGTACGACCTGCTGCCACTGGTCATCGAGGCCGCCAACCAGCGGCCCGAGTTCTTCGAGGTGCCCCGCGACATCGTCCTGGAGGTGCCGCTCACCCATCCCGAGTACCCGTGGTTCGCCGACCTGGGGCTGCGCTGGTACGCGGTACCTGCCATCTCGAACATGCGGCTGCGGATCGGCGGCCTCGACTACCCGCTGGCGCCGTTCAACGGCTGGTACATGGGCACCGAGATCGGCGCGCGCAACCTCGTCGACGTCGACCGCTACAACCTGCTGCCGGACGTGGCCCAGCAACTGGGCCTGGACACCGGGAACGAGAGCACGTTGTGGCGCGACCGCGCGCTCGTGGAGATCAACATCGCGGTGCTGCACTCCTTCCAGTCTGCGGGCGTGAAGATCTCCGACCACCACACCGAGTCGCGGCGGTTCCTCATGCACCTGGCGAAGGAGGAGGGCCAGGGCCGGATCGTGCCCGCCGACTGGAGCTGGATCGTCCCGCCCATCTCGGGCGGGATCACGCCGGTGTTCCACCGCTACTACGACGAGGTCGAGCTGAGTCCGGGCTTCCACCCGGACGAGGAGGCCAGCTTGCGTAGCCGGGGCAAGTGCCCGGTCCAGCCGGGTCGCACCACCGCCGACTAGGGCATTTCGCACTTCAAGAAGGGACCACTCATGATCCGATCCGTAGTCATTGTGGGCGGCGGAACCGCCGGCTGGATGACGGCCAGTTATCTCAAGGCGGCCTTCACCGACAGCGTCGACGTCACGCTCGTCGAGTCGGCGCAGGTGTCGCGCATCGGCGTCGGTGAGGCGACCTTCAGCACCGTGCGCCACTTCTTCGACTACCTCGGCCTGGACGAGGCGGACTGGTTGCCCAAGTGCGCCGGCGGCTACAAGCTGGGCATCCGCTTCCAGGACTGGAGCGCACCGGGGCAGCACTTCTACCACCCGTTCGAGCGGCTGCGGACCGTGGACGGGTTCTCGCTGGCCGACTGGTGGCTGGAGGTGGGTGACCACAGCCAGCCCTACGACCGCCAGTGCTTCATCACCACGGCTCTGTGCGACGCCAAGCGCTCGCCGCGGATGCTCGGCGGCGCGCTCTTCGCCTCGGAGGTGGACGGCTCGCTCGGCCGCTCGACGCTGGACGAGCAGCGGGCGCAGTTCCCGTACGCCTACCACTTCGACGCGGACAAGGTGGCGTCCTACCTGGCCGAGTACTCCGTGAAGCGCGGCGTCCGCCGGGTCATCGACAGCGTGGAGAACGTCCGCCTGGACGAGCGCGGCTTCATCGCCGACATCCAGACCGCCGAGCACGGCGCCATCTCGGGCGACCTGTTCATCGACTGCACCGGCTTCCGCAGCCTGCTGATCAACAAGGCGCTCGACACGAAGTTCCTGTCCTTCGAGGACGTGCTGCCGAACAACCGCGCGGTGGCCCTGCGCGTGCCGCGTGAGGACATCACGCAGATGGAGCCGTACACCACGGCCACCGCGATGAGCGCGGGCTGGATGTGGACGATCCCGCTCTTCGAGCGCAACGGCACCGGCTACGTCTACTCCGACCAGTTCATCAGCCCGGAGGAGGCGGAGCGGGAGCTGCGCGCCGCCGCCGCGCCGGGTCGCGACGATCTGGAGGCCAACCACATCCGCATGCGGATCGGGCGCAACACCGACTCCTGGGTGAAGAACTGCGTGGCGATCGGGCTGTCCAGCGCGTTCGTGGAGCCGCTGGAGTCGACCGGCATCTTCTTCATCCAGCACGCGATCGAGCAGCTCGTGAAGCACTTCCCGGACGAGAACTGGAACCCGGCGATGGCGCGCGACTACAACAACCGCGTCAACCGGGCGGTCGACGGGGTCAAGGAGTTCCTGGTGCTCCACTACAAGTCCGCCAGGCGCGAGGACACCCCGTACTGGAAGGCGGCGAAGCTCAGGCCGATGCCGGACGGCCTGGCCGAGCGGCTCGACATCGCCGCGAACCGGCTCCTGGACGAGGAGACGATCTACCCGTACTACCACGGGTTCGAGAGCTACTCCTGGAACGCCATGAACCTCGGCCTCGGCCTCCAGCCGAAGGCCTCGCCGGCTCTCAAGCACCTCGACGCCGACGCGGCCAGGGAGGCCTTCGCCCAGCTGCAGAAGGAGGCCGACGAGCTGGTCTCCATGCTGCCGTCCTGCTACGAGTACCTAGCCTCCATCAACGGCTGAGGGAACACCATGAGCGTCGTTGCTAGGACGTCGTCCGGGTCGACCGCGGAGGGCGATCCGGCGGACCACTTCCGCCTGTTCATGAGCTCCTGGTTCACCGGCGTGGCCATCGTCACGTCGGTCGACGCCGACGACCGACCGCACGGGCTGACCTGCACGTCGCTGGCGAGCGTCGCGCTGGATCCTCCGACGTTGCTCGTCTGCCTGCAGGTCGGCAGCGGCACCCTGGGCGCGATCCAGGAGCGGCGCGCGTTCGTCGTCAACCTGCTGCACAGCAGCGGGCAGGCCGCCGCGGAGCGGTTCGCCTCGCCGGAACCGGACCGGTTCTCGCACGTACGCTGGCGTCCCGCGCCGCTCACCGGCCTGCCCTGGTTCGCCCACGACGCCGTCGCGATGGCCGAGTGCCGGGTGGCGGACTCGGCGATCGTCGGCGACCATGTGATCATCTGCGGGACGGTCGAGAACGTGGTGGCGGACGGCGGCCGGCCGCTGCTGTACGGCTCCCGCACGTTCCACACTCCCTGCCTCCCCCATCGGCATGACATTTGTCCTAAGGAAGCCGTGACATAGCCCGATAACCCGCCAGACGGCAAAGCTGTCACGGTGTGAGGGTGGAAACGATGCTTCGTCCCCCCGCCCATCGTGTGAGCCCCGCAGCCGTCTGGTACTGGACCGTCCGCGCGGCCCTCGGCTGGCTCGTCCTCGCCGCGCTCCAGGTCGTCTGGCTCGTCGCGAGCGGCGACGACCTCGGCGCGCACGTCACCGGCCTCGTGGTCACCGTGGTCCTCGCGGCCGCGCACCTGGCGGTCATGCCCCGCTGGCGCTATGCCGTACACCGCTGGGAGACCACTGCCGAGGCGGTCTACACCCAGTCCGGCTGGTTCAAGCAGGAGTGGCGGATCGCGCCCGTCTCCCGCATCCAGACCATCGACAGCGAGCGCGGCCCCATCGAGCAGCTCTTCGGCCTGACGAACGTCGTCGTCACCACGGCCTCGGCCGCCGGCCCGATCAAGGTCAGCGGCCTGGACAGGGCGACGGCCACCCGGCTGGCCGCCGAGCTCACCGCGAGTGCCGCGGCCACGGCGGGTGACGCCACGTGATCGCCGAGACGCCGTGGCGGCGGCTGAGCCCGCGCATGCTGGTCGTCCACCCGTTCCAGGAGCTGGTGCGCGCCGCGCCGGTGCTGGCCGGCCTGCTGATCGCCGGGACGAGCAGCGGCGGCCAGGGGCACCTGTGGAGCCTGGCGGGCGTGGGCGTCATGGTGGTGTTCGGCGTGCTGCGCTGGTTCACCACCACGTACACGATCACCCCCGAGCACGTGCAGGTGCGCAAGGGCCTGGTCCGGCGGCAGGTCATCACGGTGCCGCTCGACCGCATCAGGTCCGTGGACGTCACCTCCAACGTGCTGCACCGCGTGCTCGGCCTGGCCCGCGTGGAGATCGGCACCGGCCGTTCCGACCGCAAGGGCGGCGGCGAGCTGAAGCTGGACGCGCTGGAGGCCCCTGCCGCCCTGCACCTGCGCGAGGAGCTCCTGCACCGGGAGGCGCCCGCGCCGTCAAAGGCGGCGGTCGAGACCGAGCTGGCCTCGCTGCGGCCGGGCTGGATCAGGTACGGGCCGTTCACGCTGTCCGGCGTCGTCACCGTCGGCGTTCTCGGCGGCTTCGTCTTCCGCCTGGTCAACGAGGGCAACGTCGACCTCGACACGATCGGTCCCGTGCACGACGGCTACACCTGGTTCCAGGCCCTGCCCGGTCCCGTCGCCGCGCTGGTCGTCGCGGCGGGCCTGGCCGTCTTCGTGGGCGTCGCCTCCACGCTGGGGTACGTGTTCGCGTTCTGGGGTTTCCACCTCTCGCGGCACACCAGCGGCACCCTGCACGTCAAGCGCGGGCTGATCACCACCAGGGCGACCACCGTGGAGGAGCGGCGGCTGCGCGGCGTCGAGGTGAGCGAGCCGCTGCTGCTGCGCGCGGTCGGCGGCGCCAGGCTCATCGCCGTCACCACCGGCCTGCGGGTCGGACGGGGCGCGCAGCGCGGCGGCTCGATGTTGCTGCCTCCCGCGCCACGCGCCGAGGCCGAGCGGGTCGCCGTCGCGGTGCTGGGCGAGGCGACGGCGGTCACCGCGCCGGTCCTCGCCCACGGCCCCGCCGCGCTGCGCCGCAGGTTCACCCGCGCGCTCGGGGTGAACCTGCTGCTGGCCGCCGTACTGCTCGCGGCAGCGCTGGCGTGGGCGTGGCCGACCTGGTGCTGGGTCACCGTACTCGCGATGACCCCGCTCACGGCGCTGGTCGCGTTCGACCGCTACCGCAACCTCGGCCACGCCCTGGCCGGTCACTACCTGATCACCCGCTGGGGCTCGCTCGTCCGCCGCCGCGTGGCCATCGAGCGGGACGGGATCATCGGCTGGAACGTCGAGCGCTCCTTCTTCCAGCGCCGCGCCGGGCTGGTCACCCTCACCGCCACCACGGCGGCCGGCCGCCAGGGCTACCAGGTGCGGGACCTGGCGCTGGGCCAGGCCCTCGACCTGGCCAGGGAGGGCGTCCCCGACCTGCTCGAACCCTTCCTGAGTGACAGGATCCCCGTCAGCCGAGGTTGACCGGCTGGTTGTCGATCGCGTTCACCTTGATCCCGGTGATCTTCAACTGCTTGATCCGCACCTGCGGGCTGCCTCCCGGCTTGGTGCAGGCGAACGTCAGCAGGCCGGTGCCGCTGAAGGTGTGCACCAGGTGCACCAGCATCGTCTGCTGGGCGCCCGGCGCGAGCGTGACCGAACTGAAGTCGGTGTCGGCCCCTCCCTCGGCGCTGAGCTGGCAGGTGTAGTTCTGGATCGCGCTCGTCCCGAGGTTCTCCGCGGTGAGCTTGGCGGTGATCGTGTACGGCGCGGCAGGAAAGCCGAGGTTGGCCGCCGCGCCGATGGAGCCGCTGTGCAGGACGTCGTTGTCCCAGCGGCTGATCACCTCGGGCGCCACGGCCTGTGCCGTACCGCCGGAAAACGCCAGCAGCGCGCCCGCCGCCACGGCCGCGGTCGCCACCGCGACGATCCCGCGCCTCGCCGGGGTGGTGAATGAGTAGGTCATCTTCGCTCCCGTTCTGGGTTCTGCCCGCGCCGGACGGCACGGGTACGGCGCGCCCGGTGGCCGAGGCGGTAACCGCCGGGCGCCTGCCTGACGGACACCCTAGGAAGCGATACCGGGAGGCTGCCGCGCAAAGATCCACATACCGGGCATGGTCTTTGCCCTTGTCAGCCAGACTTCCGTTTTCCGATGGTCACCCTATGTAGTGGATCAGCTACTTAACACCGCCTGCCGAGCCCCGTAGCGTCCCACGCATGAACCTGACCCTGCGCAGTATCGGCGCGATCACCCTGGCGGCCTTCGCCGTCCTGCCCGCCACGGCCCCGGCGCTCGCCACCCCGCGCCCGCCGTCGCTGCAGAGAGCCGCCGAGCAGTGCGGGGCAGGCGAGATCTGCTTCTGGCGCGATCGCGACTACAACGGCGAACCGTGGCGGTGGACCAGGGAGAGCGGCTACCGCGACATGCCCGGCTACCTGCACGACCACGTCTACTCCTTCTACGCCAACACCAGCGGCTGCTTCATCGACTGGGACCCCCAGGAGAAGCGGCAGGTCAACAGCGGCGACTACGCCAAGGCCTACGACACCAACTTCGGCACCAGGGTCGACGCCGTCGACACCGGCTGCTAGCCGTGGAACGAACCGTCCTCGCCGCGGTGGCCGAGCGTCCCGACGCCGACACCGCGCTCGCGGAGCAGCTCCGCCGCATCGGCGCGGCGATGGACTCCCTGGGCGTCCGGCTGCGGTGGACACACCGCACGCGGGACGCCCTGGCGGTGATCGGCTCGGACGCCTCGCTGGCCGGGATGCTGGCCGACTGGGCCGAGCCGGGCGCCGAGGAGGTGCTCGGCGCGGTCATGCGGCGCTTCCGCGGCCTGCCGGTCTTCCTGATGACGGCCGAGCAGGAGCTCCCGCTGTGGGTGTACGAGGTCATCCAGGGTTTCGTGTTCCCGCTGGAGGACACCCCCGACTTCATCGCGGGACGCATCGCGCACGCCACGGAGGAATACTCCGAACGCATCCTGCCGCCGTTCTTCCGCGCGCTGCGCAGGTTCGAGGACCATCACCAGTACTCCTGGCACACCCCCGCACACGCGGGCGGAGTGGCGTTCCTGAAGTCGCCGGTCGGCCGCGCCTTCTTCGACTTCTACGGCGAGCGCCTGCTGCGCACCGACCTGTCCATTTCCGTCCCCGAGCTCGGCTCGCCGCTGGACCACACCGGGCCGATCGGCGACGCCGAGCGCAACGCCGCCCGCGTCTTCGGCGCCGAGCGCACGTTCTTCGTGATGAACGGCAACGCCACCGCCAACCGCATGGTCGGCCACCACGCCATCGCCCGCGACGAGACCGTTCTGGTGGACCGCAACTGCCACAAGTCGCTGCAGCACGCGCTGACGATCAGCGGCGCCCGGCCCGTCTACCTGGTGCCGGAGCGCAACGGCCTCGGCCTGGCTGGCCCCGTCCCGCCCGCCGCGCTGGAGGCGGGCGCCGCGCACGATCCGACGTACGCGGTGATCACCAACTCCACCTACGACGGGCTGTGCTACGACGCCGTCCGGGTCGCCGAGCTGCTCGACGTTCCGCGCCTGCACTTCGACGAGGCGTGGTTCGCCTACGCCCGGTTCAACCCGCTGTACGCCCGCCGCTACGGCATGGCCGTCGACGAGCACACCCTGCCGGGGCCCGGCCGTCCCACGGTGTTCGCCACCCAGTCCACGCACAAGCTCCTGGCCGCGCTGTCGCAGTCGGCGATGCTGCACATCAGGTCGGCCCCGCGCGCGCCCGTCGACTTCGACCGGTTCAACGAGACCTACCTCATGCACTGCTCGACCTCGCCGCTCTACCCGATGATCGCCTCCCTGGACGTGGCGGCGGGCATGATGGACGGCCCGGCCGGGCCGTACCTGACCGGAGAGGCCGTCATCGAGGCGGTACGGTTCCGGCAGACGATGGTCAGGCTCGCCGACCGCATCAGGGCGGACGGCACGAGGCCCGGCTGGTACTTCGGCGTCTGGCAGCCTCCCCACATCACCGCCGAGGCGGACCCGGCGCTGCTCAGCACCGACCCGTCGTACTGGACGCTGGAGCCGGGCGCCTCCTGGCACGGGTTCGACGGGCTGACCGACGGCTACTGCCTGCTCGACCCGGTCAAGGTGACGATCACCTGCCCCGGAGCCGACGCCGTGGAGGGCACGCAGGAGTGGGGCATCCCCGCCCGCGTCGTCGCCGCCTACCTGCGGCAGCGCGGCATCGCCGTGGAGAAGACCGGCGACCACACCCTGCTGGTGCTGTTCTCCATGGGCATCACCAAGGGCAAGTGGGGCACGCTGATCGACGCCCTCACCGACTTCAAGCGCGCCTACGACCAGGGCCTGCCGCTGGCCGAGGTGATCCCGGGCTTCGGTCCGTCGAGCGGCACGCTGCGCGGTTACTGCGACGAGGCCCACGGCAAGCTGCGCGACCTGCGGCTGGGGGAGCTCGTCAACGAGATCTTCACCGCGCTGCCCGAGCCCGTCCGCACGCCTGCCGACAGCTACCAGGCCCTGATCCGCAACCGCACGGAACGGGTCCCGCTCGCCGAGCTGCCCGGCCGCGTCAGCGCCGCCATCGTCGTCGTCACCCCGCCCGGCATCCCCATGCTCATGCCCGGCGAGGCGACCGGCCCGGCCGGCGGCCCGCTGATGCGTTACCTGCACGCGCTGGAGGAGTTCGACCGCTGCTTCCCCGACCTCGCCACCGACATCCACGGCGCCCACCGCGACGCGGACGGCCGCTACCACGTCGATGTCTCGTTTGGTGATTTTTAGCTGTATACACGCCGCGACGCTGAGTCACGGATCGCCGTGGTCCAGGCGGCCAGCGCGGGGTCGTCCGCCGTCGCCTCGCACAGGCGTTCCCACAGCTCCGCCCTGCTCCAGCGGGCGAACCAGCGATGGGCCGTCGGCACGGTGACACCGAACGCGGGCGGCAGGTTCTGCCACGCGCAGCCGCTCGTCACGACGTACACGACCGCGGCCAGGACCCGTCGCGCGTCCGCCGCCGCCCTGCCGCCGCCCTGGGGTCGCGGCCGCTGCTCCGGCATGAGCGCGCTGGCCACCTCCCACATCTCGTCGGTGACCAGCCGCCGGGCAAGTGCCTCCATGCCGATGATCCTCTCGCACACCCTCTGACCTGCCAAATGAGACATAAGCCCATGTGCGAGAAGGCGATTTTGGGTCTAACGTCGGCCGCTCACCGACGAACGGAGAAGATCCATGACGATCCTCGTGACCGGCGCGACAGGCACGGTCGGCCGCATCGTGGTCGACCGGCTGCTCGAAGCCGGTCAGCGGGTCAGGGCACTGACCAGGAACCCCGCCAAGGCGGGGCTGCCCGCCTCTGCCGAGGTCGTGCGGGGCGACTTCGCCGACCCCGCCTCGTTCGCCACCGCGTTCGACGGGGTAAAGCGAACCTTCTTCCTGTCCGGCATGCTCGACCCCGCCCGCGCGGTCGAGCAGGCACAGGCCTTCCTGGCGCACGCCGCCAAGGCGGGGGTGACGCGGGTGGTCGACATGACGGGCGCGGCCGTCACCACGCGGCGTCCCGGCAGCTTCGAGATGCTCCAC
Organism: Nonomuraea sp. NPDC050556; assembly: GCF_044457355.1. Taxonomy (NCBI): domain Bacteria; kingdom Bacillati; phylum Actinomycetota; class Actinomycetes; order Streptosporangiales; family Streptosporangiaceae; genus Nonomuraea; species Nonomuraea sp. NPDC050556. Next base: position 791,143 of record NZ_JBITGU010000002.1, read on the forward strand.
GACGTGGAGCAGGCCCTGGAGGCCACCGACCTGGAGTGGACGCACGTACGGCCGGGCGAGTTCGCGATCAACAAGCTGGACACCTGGGGTGAGTCGATCAGGTCGGAGGACGTGGTGCGCAGCGCGTTCCCGGACGCGATCGGCGTTCCCATCCACGAGGCGGACATCGCCGAGGTGATCGTGGCCGCCCTCCTGGAGGACGGCCACGCGGGCCAGGCCTACACCGTGAGCGGGCCTGAGGCGCTCAGCCACCGCGAGCAGGCTCTCGCGATCAGTGAGGGCCTGGGCAGGCCGCTGCGTTTCGAGCCCGTGACGTACGGCCAGGCCCGCGCTGCCTACATCACCGGCGGGATCCCCATGGATGCCGCCGAGTACATCCTGGGTTACCAGGCCGAGTACGCCGAGGAACCACCGGCGGTCTCCCCCGACACCGCACGCGTGCTCGGCCGTCCTGGCCGCACCATGTCCCGCTGGGCAGCCGACCACGCGGCCGACCTGACCTGACCTGATCCCCGCGCCCGATCTGCCCCGCGTCTCAGGCGGGGCAGATCGGTGAGGGGTCGGGGGTGGCCGGGTCCGTCACCACTGGCCGGAGCAGGTCGCGGAAGTCCAGCGTCAGCGGGCCGGCACAACCGGGCCGGTAGATCTTGATGAGGCCCTCGTGCCCGGACGCCCGGAGGAACTGCCCGTCGGCCAGCGGCCAGCCGGTCAGGTCGTCGGGCCGCTTGACCCCGTCGATCTCCAGGATCCGGTTCAGGTACTTGCTGCCGAACCGGTGCAGCTGGAACCGGTAGGTGTGGTCGTCCGGGGCGCGGAAGGTGTAGGGTGTGGTGACGTCCAGGTTCGCCGGCAGCCCGGCGTTGAGCTCCTTGACCTTGGTCGCGAAGGTACTGAACGGCATCTTCGCCTTCTCCAGCGCGTAGAAGAACCCGGCGTTCTCGAAGATCCCCGGCTGGACGCCCTTCTTGTTGATCTGGATGGCCACGTGGAAGCCGGTGCCGCCGCACTTGTCGGCGTCGAGCAGCAGCCACTGCCCGTTGGACTCCGGCCCCACGCACCGCAGCCAGCGCTCGGGCACCGCGCCCTGCAGCCCGCAGGCGAAGCCTCCGGCCACGCAGGTGTTGACCACGTCCCGGTCCGGCGGCGTGTGGCCGGGGCGGCGGCCGCCCTCGAACCGGATGAGGTCGGCGAACTCCAGGTTGAGCGAGGTCGGCATCAGCGTGGTCGACTGGGCGTTGCCCCGCTGCGGGAACCCGGTGATCTCGTCCATCCGGTAACCGCTGTTGAGGAACACCCCACCCGCGGTGATCATGAAGGAGGGCGAGCTGGAGTAGATCTCGACGCCGCCCTCGGCCCGGTCGGCGTCCGGATGGATCTTCGGCCGGTCGCCGTGGTAGAAGCGCTCCTCGTACGGCGTGCCCTTGTTCGTCGCCAGCTCGTAGGCGGCCCGCGGCGGCCGGTAGGACGACAGCCCGGCGATGGACGCCTCGATCCGCCAGGCGCCGGGGATCTTCCCGCCGGTGAACTCCGACAGGCCGGTGTAGAGCAGGAAGAAGCCCGTCACCGGGTCGGAGTCGCCGCTGAAGTAGCTCTTGTTGGCCGCGTCGGTGTACTTCGCCAGCCGGCGGAACGGCCCGGCCTGGCGCAGCATGTTGCTCGACACGGCGAACTTCGTGGTCGCGTAGTCCAGCACGATCCGCGCCGCCGCCCTGATCCGCGGCTGCTCGGCGAAGTCGTACAGGTTCATCAGCCCGTGGAGCGAGTAGCGCTGGTACGGCCGCGCGTTGAACTCCAGGAAGTCGTGCTTGGCGATGGTCTGCAGGAAGCGCAGCAGGTACACGTCCATGCCGTTGACGTGGTTGTCCCAGATGGCGTTCCGCGTCTCGGCGAAGAAGATCTGGTTGGTCAGGTACCTGGCGGTCTCGATGAGCAGCACGTGGTTCTCCGACTCCGGCGAGACGAAGGCGCAGATCACCTTGCCCTCCTCGCTGACCCGGTGCGGGCCGTTCATCGTCAGCAGCTCGTGAGTGATCTTCTGCCAGACGTCCTGGTCAAGCAGCGCCCGCTCCCGGTAGGCGATGGAGATGAGCCCCTTGAGGAAGGTGTCGTAGTCGCCGAGCGTCTTCTTCTCGACCGGGCAGTCGTCGGTCTCGGTCCCCACCGGTTTGGTGGGCAGGTCGCGCAGGACCTCGTTGACGAGCAGGCGGTTGGGCAGCTCGCCTGGGCAGGCGTCGCCGTTGCCCTCGAGCTCGACCCGCTTCAACCGGCTGACCATCGTGGCCGCCTCGTCCTCGCCCGGCTGGGTGCCGTCGAGGTCGAGGATCTTCTGGCAGGCGAGCTGCTCGACCACGGCCTTGGTCCGGGCGTCATGGGTGGTCAGGGCGGCGATGTCCACGTCCTCGCTGAACGCGGTGGGCTTGAAGCCGACGGGGATCGTCCAGCCCTGCTTGCAGTGCGAGCCGGTGAGGTTCTTGTCGCAGCCCTCCACGACGAAGCTGATCGGTCCCCACTCGGGCGGCAGGCCGACCCGGATCTTGCCGCTGGTCCTGGAGCCCTTGACCTCCTGCTGGCCCAGGTTCTTGCCGTTGCTGTCCCACCGTACGAGGAAGGCGTCGTAGTCGAAGCGGGGCTTGCTCGGGCCCCACTCGAAGACGGCCTGGCCCTCCTGCTGGTAGGCGGCGACCACCATGGCGTCGCCCTGGTCGGGCGACCAGGCGATCTGGCCGTGCCGGAAGTCCTGGCGCTTGCCGTTCCTGCCGTCCACGTCCTGCTCGGGGCCGGTCGGGCAGCCGAGCAGGCCGGCCGAGCCGCGCAGTTCCTGCCAGCGGTCGCCGATCAGGCCGCCGCTCCGCCGTTCGCAGCTCGCCTGGCCGGGCAGGGCCTGGAGCTTGACGTGGACCGGGATCGTCCACCCCTGGCGGCATGTGGACGAGCCGAGGAAGCTGCCCTCGTCGCACCCTTGGATGACGAAGGAGTAGTCGCCCATGCCCTGCAGCCGCCTGGTCCAGCGGCCGAGGTCGCCGTCGTCTGGCGACATGAGCCTGGCCTTGAGCTCGTCCTGGCCGAGGTTCGCGCCGTCCTTGTCGTAGCGGATCTGGAAGAAGTCGTAGGTGTAGGGCGTGGTCGGGCCCCAGTCGACGCTGACCCGGTTGCCCAGGAGGTAGGCCGCGACCGTCAGGTGCTCGCCCTGGTCGGGCGACCAGACGATCTCGCCGCGCTCGAACGGCTGGCGCTTGCCGTGCCGACCTGGCACGTCGACGGCCGGTCCTGTGGCGCAACCCAGCGGCCCGTTCTCATGCCCGAGGCTGTACCACTTGCCGTAGATATCACCCTCGAAATCCCCGATGTAGCACTTGGGCGGCACGCCATCACGAGTGCCCCCGGTCAGATCCACGTGCGCGGTGACCGGAATGGTCCACCCCTGGCGGCACTTGGACGACCCGTACCGAGGCTGATCACACCCCTCGACAACGAAGACGTAGTCACCACTCTTGTCAGGATCAACGACGTGCGACCCGGAGGTCGACGTGGCGAACCTGGCAGACTTCTGCCCGAGATTCTGCCCAGCGAAGTCCCAACGCACGAGAAAGGTGTCATAGCTGAACGGATCACTGGGCCCGAACTCCACTACGGCCGACTTGCCGAGCTGGTAGGCCGCAACCGTGAGCTCCTTGCCCTGATCAGGCGACCAGGCGATCTGCCCGTGCTCGAAGTCCTGACGTTTCCCGTTACGACCAGGCACATCCTGCTCAGGCCCCGTGGCACACCCGAGCGGCCCGTCCTTGCCCTCCAGCAGCTCCCACCGGCCGAGGATGAGCCCGACCGGCACGACCGCACAGGGGCCCTCAGCCCGGCCGGGCGGCCCGCCAACGACCAGCATGGCGGCGACCAGGGCAAGCAGGGCGAAAACTCGGGTGAGCATAGGACTCATCATGAAATCGAGCCCCGAGAGCCACCAGAGTATGCCCCTACTCAACCCCCTCGGCTACGTGGCGTCCTCCTCGGGCAGGACGAGCACGTAGGTGCGCGCATAGGTGAACGACGCCTCCCGCGGCCAGTCCAGACGGAGTAACGCCGCCGACGCCTCCTCGTGGACCTCGCCGTTGATCCGGACCTCGGCCATCTCGCTCTCCAGGTCACCGCCGAAAAGGATCTTCATCCCGTTGATACGCGGGTCGTCGAAGGCTCCGGCCAGCGTGTCCCGGATCTTCGGAAGGACCGGGTTGTCGATGTACCACGTCGTGATCGGGCCGATGTCTCCGGAGAAGGTGAAGGCTCCCACCGGACCGTGGACCACGTGATGCCCAGGGAGCCCGTCAGGGTCGTCCTGCGACAGGTGCGTGCCCTGCTCGCCGTCCTGGTGGACGAGCTCCATGAACGCCGCCCCCGCGGTCATCGCCCACATCTCCACGGCCTGCTTGATCGCCGCCTCGTCGGTCGCGCCCGCTCCCGTCGTGCAGTCCCACAACACGGGCGCGGTGTCGTCCTTGGCGTCCAGGCTGATGCCCAGGTCGAGGTGGGCGGGGCCGTCATCGAAGTCGATGCTCCGGATCACCACCGCGCTCTGACCCGGCCCCCGAACCCGCCCGTCCCTTGCGCGCCACTTCCCGCCGAACTGACTCATCCGCTTGGCGATGGTCTTCAGCGCGAACTCGGCGTGACTGGCTTTCCCCATGCCGGAGACCCTAGCGGGGACGACTGTCGCGATCTATCCAGATAATTGACCAAAGCGGGTGCGAGGGCTGTGGGGGCGGAGGGTACGGGCTGAGCCAGTGTGAAATTCCGGAGGGTGCCTTGCTCGGTCGTCGTTCCCTGCTGCTGGCGCTGGCCATGGCGCCGATGGTGGATCTCGCCTCCCTCCCGCCCGCCTCCGCCGCCCCAGGGATGAATGCGCTCACGCTGTCCACCCTTGAGGCCTACGCCGACACGATCGTTCCTGGGGAGAAGCGGTACCCGGGTGATCTCGCGGTCGCCGGGGCCGCGCCGGGGCCGGGGGCCGTGCAGGCCGGGGCGATGGATCTGCTGGCCTACCCCGGGTTCGGGCTGGCGCCGCTGCTGCCGCCGCTCGCCGTCGCGATGAACGCCCGCGTGCTGCCCTTCGCCGCCACCCGGCTCATTCCGGTGAACCCGCTGAGCCCTCTGGTCAGCCTGAGCTACCGCCACCGCGCCGCCTTCGTCGAGGACGTCGTCGGTTCGGTCTTCCCCGACCAGCTGCTCTGGGTCGGGGTCGCCCTGCTCGCCAGCCTCGCCTTCGACCTGGCGCCGCACCTCCACACCGGCGAGGCCGTACGGGCCGGGCATCCGGGTCTGACCTGGTTGCGGTACCCACCCCCGGGCCCCGATGGCCTGTGGCGGTTCGAGAGCTTCTCGTACGGCAGGCAGCTCGCGGACGCCCACCCCGCCACAACCCCGCAGGGAGGCCCCGCGTGAAGACGGCGGAGCTCACGGACGTCCTGGTGATCGGCAGCGGCTTCGGCGGCGCGATCCCCGCCTACCACCTGGCCGCCGGCGGCGCGAAGGTGCTGATCCTGGAGCGCGGCCCGCAGATCTCCTCGGCCGGCTTCGAGCAGGACTGGAAGCACGGCACCTGGACCCGCGTCCTCGACCTGGTCAAGGGCGACGGCATGACCGCCCTGGCGGGCAACTGCGTCGGCGGCGGCAGCGTGCACTACTACGCGGTCTCGCTGCGCGCCCCCAGCTTCACCTTCGAGCGCGGTGGCGGCCGGATGTGGCCCCGCTCGATCCGCCGCGCCACCCTCGACCCCTGGTACGAGCGGGCCGAGGAGTCGCTGCCCGTCACACTGCTGGACTGGAAGGAGGTCTCGTACGCCGGAGGCCTGTTCGCCGCCGCGTGCCGTAACGCGGGACGCACCTGCCAGCCGGTGCCCGTCGCCGTCGACACCGAGGCGTGCGTGAACTGCGGCTGGATGGTCGGCGGCTGCCACTTCGGCGCGAAGCGCTCGATGATCCTCAACTACCTGCCGGCCGCGCAGGCGCACGGCGCGGTGCTCCGCCCGCTGTGCGAGGTGCAGCGCCTGTCGAGGGCGCAGACGCCCGGGTACCGCTACCGCGCGCACTACGGCGCCGAGGTGGTGGAGGCCAAGGTCGTGATCGTGGCGGCGGGCGCGATGGCCACGCCGGTCCTGCTGCGCCGCTCGGCGTTCGGGCTCGGCGGGATGCCGGGCGCGGTCGGCCGGTACTTCTCGGGCAACGGCGACCTGCTGACCGTCACCCAGATGGACGAGGGGCGGATCGCCGACGTGCTCGGCCTGGAGCGCGAGCCGGGCATCGCCTACCAGGCCTACCCGATCGGCAAGAGCATCACCACGCAGAGCCTCGACCACACCGACCCGCGCAAGCCGGAGTTCACCCGGTTCTCGATCCAGCAGTGCTACAACACGCCGCTGACGAACATGCTGGCCGAGGGGCCGAGCTGGTTCGGCGTCGGCAAGAAGCAGGCGCGGCGCGAGTGGCGCTCGTGGCTGGGCACGCTGGCGATGTACGAGGACGACAACGAGGGCGTCTTCGGCCTCCTGCCGCCCACCGGGGCCTACCTCAAGCTGGCCGACGGGCTGGGGCTCAGCCCGCTGCGCTACCGCCGCTCCGCCAACAGCGAGCGCGCCAGGTCCCTGGTGCTGGCCGAGCTGCGGGCCATCCTGGAGAAGGACGGGCTGGGCCGGGTCATGCCGTTCACCGAGGACCTGATCGGCGAGGTCACCGCCCACCCGCTGGCGTCGGCGCGCATCGGCGACGACCCGGCGACCTCGGCCTGCGACGAGGGGCACCGGCTGCGCGGCCACGAGGGCCTGTTCGTGACCGATGGTTCGGCCGTGCCCGGCGCGTTGTGCGTGAACCCGTCGCTGACGATCTCGGCGCTGGCCGAGCGGGCCGTGCCGTACATCGTGCGTCAGTTGAGGGACGACGGGGTGGCGGTGACGTACGGCGCGCCCGCGCCCGGCGGTGCGACCTCGGGCCGCCGGGCCACCCTGGAGCTGGCGGAACGGGTGATCTCCGGAGGGTGAGTTGCCCTCGCTCCACGGGGCTTGGAGCGAGGGCCGGTCTACGCCGTTGGGGGTGGGCCAAGGCGCGACGCCGCAGGGTCATCGCCGTCGGGAAAGGCGTCTTACCCTGCGGAAGGATCACAACGTACCGACGGCGTACGAGGGTGGTCTAGCTGTTACCCGCAGTAATGGCAGGCCCCCCGATAACGATCAGAGAAAGGCCTTACTTTCCGGTAAGGGACGCATCCCGGATAAACGGTTAACCTTCTTTCCAATTTACCCTCTCCCGGGAGGTCGGCATGCGCCGTCTGGCCGCGTTCTTGTGCTTGCTCGCCCCGCTCTTCCTCGCCTCCCCCGCCAGGGCGGCGGTCACTCCCCTCCAGGTCTACGGGTCCTGGCACTGCGGCAACGACGCCTGCATCTGGGGCGCGGTCAGGGACACGGCCGAGTTCGACCAGAAGAACCACTGGCTCATCGACCGCGGTGACGGCCGCCCGTCGGTCAACGTCGTGGTGCTGAGCTTCGTCCACCCCGTCAAGCTTCTGCACAAAACGACGGACGCCCAGACGCTGGACGGCATACCGCGCGGCATGACCGCCGACATCGTGAGCTATTTCCGCAGCCGCGGTATCCGGGTCATGCTGTCCATCGGCGGCATCACCTATACCGACGCCTGGAATTCCGCGCTCGCCGAGAACGCCGCCCAGTTCGGGCGCAACGCAGCCGAAGCCGCCCAGCGGCTCGGGGTCGGCATCGAGATCGACTACGAGGAGAACAGCGGGCCGAACCTGACCGGGCTGCAGGCGTTCATCGACGCCTACCGCGCGGCGCTGCCGTACGACGCCAGCGGCGCCAACCAGGCCGCGCGCCTCACCATCGACCTGGCCGCCGGCGACCGCTGGCTGATCGACATCGGCAGGAAGGCCACAGCCGACTGGCTGCGCACCACCACGCCCGTCCTGGACTACGCCAACGCGATGGTCCCGGCCCGCCAGCCGAGCACGTCCAGCGCGATCGCCAACTGGCAGGAGCACCTGGACGGCAAGCCGACCTACTCCCCGCCGATCCCGCCGCTGGCCCCCGCCAAGTTCACCGGCTCCCTCTACATCGCCGAGGGCAGCAAGGTACGCCCCGAGTGCGTCAACTTCGGCGCCTCCCTGCAGAAGTCCACGGGCTCCTTCGTGCAGAGCGCCGCGCCCCACGGCGCGGGCACGACCGCGGGACTCCTCGGCTACATGTTCTGGGCGGCGGAGAAGCCCTCCAGCCGCGGCGTGACGACCGCGCCGCCCAACAGCTGCGAGGGCGGCGTCGGCGCGGGCGCCACCGCCTACACGATCCCCCTCCCGATGCCCGCCCTGCGTCAGAGCTAGTCGCGCAGGGGGAAGTGGCACGCCACCTGGTGCTCCTCCCCCTGCAAGGGCGGTTCCGTCGCGCAGATGTCCTGGGCGAGCGGGCAGCGGGTGCGGAAACGGCAGCCCGTGGGCGGGTTGAGCGCGCTGGGCAGCTCGCCCTGGATCGCGGTGGCCGGGCTCGGAGCGTGGCCGGGGTCGGGCGACGGGACGGCGTCGATGAGCGCCTGGGTGTACGGGTGCCTGGCGGCACGGACCACCTGCCTGGCCGGCCCGATCTCGACGAGCTTGCCCAGGTACATCACGCCGATCCGGTCGGCCATGTAGTCCACCACCGACAGGTCGTGGCTGATGAACACGTACGACAGGCCCAGGTCCCGCTGCAGGTCGCGCATCAGGTTGAGCACCTGCGCCTGGATGGACACGTCCAGCGCGCTGACCGGCTCGTCGGCCACGATGAGCCGCGGCGACAGCGCCAGCGACCTGGCCAGCCCGATGCGTTGCAACTGGCCGCCGGAGAACTCGTGCGGATAGCGTTCGACCGCCCGCGAGGGCAGCCCGACCTGGTCCAGCAGGGCAGCCACCCGGGTACGGCGAGCCGCGGCGTCCCCGACCTGCTGGATCTCCAGGGGCTCCGCCAGGATGCCCTCCACGCGCATGCGCGGGTTCATCGCGGCGTAGCTGTCCTGGAACATGAGCTGCACCTGCCGGTGCATGGCACGGCGGGCCCGCCGGTCGAGGGTGGCGATGTCGGTGCCGTCCAGGACGATCTGGCCGCCGGTGGGCTCCTCCAGCCCGGCCACCAGGCGGCCGACGGTGGACTTGCCGCAGCCGGACTCGCCCACGATGCCGAGCGTCTCCCCCGCCCTGACCTCGAAGGACACCCCGGCCACCGCGCTGACGACCCCCTTGTGCGGCCCGTCGTAGGTCTTGACCAGGTCCCGCACCGACAACACGGACTCGCCGGATATTTCACGAGAAGCGCCCTGGGAAGACGGAGCGAAGCTCACGGGCGACGTCACCGGGTGCAGGCACGCGAAGCGGTGGTCCTCTCCCGCCAGCGTCACGTCCGTGGTCCTGCACTCCTCGGTGGCGAACCGGCACCGCTCAGCGAAACGGCACCCCACCAGCGGCAAGGACAGGTCCGGCGGCATACCCGGAATGCTGTAGAGCTTGCCGTCCGAGGCCGACTCCGGCAGCGAGTGCATGAGCGCCTCGGTGTAGCGGTGCTTCGGCGCGCGGAACAGCTCCGCCGTCGTCGCGCTCTCCACCACCCGCCCCGCGTACATGACCGCCACCCGGTCCGCCCGGCTGGCGATCACGCCCAGGTCGTGGGTGACCAGGATGACCGCCATCCTGAACTCCTCGCGCAGGTCGTCGATGAGCTCGAGGATCTGCCGCTGCGTGGTGACGTCCAGCGCCGTGGTCGGCTCGTCGGCGATCAGCAGGCGGGGGTTGCGGATGAGCGCCATCGCGATGACCGCGCGCTGCCGCATGCCGCCGGACAGCTGGTGCGGGTAGTTGTCGACGATCTTGTCGGGGCGCGGCATGCCGACCCTGCGCAGGATCTCGATGGCCCGGTCCCGCGCCTCTGCCTTGGAGACCCCCTGGTGGGCGCGGAGCGGCTCGGCGACCTGCGCGCCGATCTTCATGGTGGGGTTGAGCGAGGTGAGCGGGTCCTGGAAGACCATGCCCATCTCGACGCCGCGCACCCGGCGCAGCTCCTGCGGCGACATGCCCAGCAGGTCGCGGCCGTCGAAGCGGATCTGGCCGCCGACGACCTGCCCGCCCTGTGGCAGCAGCCCCATGACCGACAGCACGGTCATGGTCTTGCCGCTGCCGGACTCGCCGACGATGCCGAGCGTCTCGCCCTGCCGTACCTCGAGGTTGACGTGGTCGAGGGCGTGCACCGTGCCCTTGCGCAGGGCGATGTCGGTGCTGAGGTCCACGAGCTGCAAAAGGCTCACGGCTATCTCCTCCTCAGGCGGACCTCGAAGACGTCCCGCAGGCCGTCGCCGATGAAGTTGAAGGCCAGGACGATCAGGACGATGGCGATGCCCGGCGGGTACAGCAGCCACCAGTGGCCGCTGAAGGTGTCCGACAGGCCGTCGGACAGCATGCCGCCCCAGTTGGCCGCCGGTGGCGGCACGCCCAGGCCGAGGAAGGACAGGTAGGCGACGTAGAGGATCGCGTCGGCGATCTGGAAGGTCGCGTTGACGATCACGGTGCCGATGGCGTTGGGAATGATGTGCTTGCGTACGGCACGCCCGCCGCCACCGCCCATGCCGCGCATGGCGATGACGTACTCGCGCGACCGCAGCGACAACGCCTCGCCGCGCACCAGCCGAGCGGGACCGAGCCAGGCGAAGGCGCCGATGATGAGGATCAGCATCGGCACGGTCGGCGTGAAGATCGAGGCCAGCAGCATGAACAGGAACAGCGCCGGGATCGACATCATCGCGTCGACCACGCGCATCATGGTCGCGTCCACCCAGCCCCCGGCGAAGCCCGCGATCGCGCCCCACAGGGTGCCCGCGATGGTGGCCAGGAGACCCGCGGCCAGGCCGACCACGATGGAGGTCTGGCCGCCGACCATCATCCGGCCGAGCTGGTCGTAGCCGACCCCGTCGGTGCCGAGCGGGTGGCCGGCCGTACCTGGTGCGAGGTAGACGCTGGCGAGGTCGGTGTGGACCTGGTCGGTCTGGTAGACGAGCGGGCCGAGGAAGGAGAAGGCCGCCAGCAGGATGAAGATGCCCACCCCGACCAGCGCGAGCCGGTTCTCCGCGAAGGATTCGAGGCGCTTCATGAGCGGGCCGCCCTGAGCCTGACGCGCGGGTCGACCGCGGCGTACAGCAGGTCGGCGATCAGCGCGCCGAACACGGTGGCCAGCGAGATCAGCAGCGTCACGCCGAGCAGGATCGGGTAATCGCGCTTGAGCGCGGCCTGCCAGAACAGCAGGCCCATGCCCGGGTAGTTGAACAGCCGCTCCACCACCAGCGCGCCGGAGAAGAGCGCGGGCAGGTACATGCCCAGCAGCGTGATCACCGGGAACAGGCCGTTGCGCAGCGTGTGCCCGACGATGACCCGCCCCTCGGGCAGCCCCTTGCTGCGTGCCGTACGGACGTAGTTCTCGTTGAGGTTGTCCACCATCGAGGAGCGGATGTAGCGAGAGTAGACCGCGATGGTGATGATGGCCAGCGTCACCACGGGCAGCACGAGCCCGGCCGGGTCGGCCAGCACCTCCCCCAGCGTGAAGCCCTGCGGCGCCTCCGGCGGCAGGATCGCCCAGGTCTGGGCGAACAGGATGATCATCATGAGACCCATGAAGAAGATCGGGGTGGCGTAGGCCAGCAGCGTCACCGCGTTGATGGCGTAGTCGGTCGCCTTGTTGCGCCGTACGGCCTGAAGGACGCCCAGCGGGACGGCCACCACGATCGCCAGCAGCGTGGAGAACAGCGACAGCACCATGGTCTTGGGCAGGCGCTGCCAGATGGCCTCGGCCACCGACTGGTTGAGCTGGAAGGAGTACCCCAGATCACCACGCACCAGCCGCTGCAGGTACAGCGCGTACTGCTCCCACAGCGGCCGGTCGTAACCCATCTCGTGGTTGAAGGCGGCGATCTGCTCCAGCGTCGCTTCCTTGCCCAGGATGGCCCGCGCCGCGCCGCCCGGCAGGAAGTGCAGGATCACGAACGTGATCAGCGTCACCAGGACCACGATCACCAGGGCCTGGCCCAGGCGTGTCAACAGGTAGCGGGCCATCGGGTCAGCTCTTCCAGGACCAGTCTTGGAAGTACATCAGGTTCATCGGGTCCTGCGGGTCCACGCCCTGCAGCCCCGACTTGTAGGCCGAGATCTGGTACACCGGGTTGGGCATCCAGAGCACCGGCAGGTCCTTGGCCAGGAACTCGTTGTAGGCCGTCAGCGGCTGGGCGTCGGACGAGAACTGCGCGGCCTCGATGAGCTTGTCCGCCTCGGGGTTGGAGTAGCTGCCGAGGTTGACCGGGGCGTCGGTCTGGAACAGGCGCTCGCCGGAGGCGAAGGCCGGGTAGTACCAGCTGCCCTGGGAGCCGAAGAAGGACATGTCCCACGAGCACTTGGCGTCGGCGGGCTTGCAGGCCGGGGTGACGGCGACGGAGTCCGGCACCTCCTTGATGGTCAGCACCGCGCCGACCTTGGCCATCTGCGACTTGATCTCGGCGAACATCTTGGACGTCGCGGTGAAGCCGGACTGGCTGGTCACCGTGAAGGCCAGCGGGGTGCCCTTCTCGATGCCCTCGCCGCAGTCTCCCTCACAGGTGGTCTGCCCGTCCGGGGCGACCTTCCAGCCGTTGTCGGTCAGCAGCTGCTTGGCCTTGGCGGGGTCGAAGGAGTAGGCGCAGGATTCTCCCTTGGACGGCACTGGGCCGCAGGTGGGAGCCGCCATGCCGCCCCAGATGACCTTGCTGATGGTCGGCTGGTCGATGAGCATCTGCAGGGCCTGGCGCAGGTACGGCTGCTTGAACAGCGCGCCGGTCTTGGGGTTGTTGAAGTTGAGCTGCAGGTAGGTGATCGACCACCCGTACCAGGGGGAGATCGTGTAGCCCTTGGACTTCAGGTAGTCCTGCTGTGACAGGTTGGCGGGTGGGATGTAACCGTAGTCGATGTCGCCCGCGCGCAGCACGTTGAACTCGGAGTCGTCGCCGGTGAACGGCCGCAGCACGATCTTGTTCAGCTTCGGCTTGTCAGGACCGGAGTAGGTGGCCTGCTTGACGAGCTCGACCTCGCCGTTGGGCACGTACTTCGACAGCTTCCACGGGCCGCTGTTGGTCTGCCACAGCGGGTTGGTGGCGTAGGTCTTGGGGTCCTTGGCCGCCTCGGTGAGCTGGGCGAAGGTCGTCTTGGCGTCGCCCTTGTCCCAGGCGTGCTGCGGGATCGGGACGATGCGGTTGAGCTGGTTCCCGACGAACCAGGAGGTGTTGTAGGCCTTCTTCGTGGTGAAGGAGAACGTCTTCTCGTCCTTGACCTTGAAGGCGGCGATGTTGTCGGGGAAGCCGCCGGGCCGGTAGGAGGCCCACTTGTCCTTGTTGGCGGTGACCAGGTCCCACCAGAACTGGATGTCCTTGGTGGTCAGGGGCTTGCCGTCGGACCAGGTGTTGTCCTTCAGCGTGATGGTCAGCGTCTTGCCGCCGTCACTGACCTGCGGCGCGTCGGCGAGCGAGCGCTGCGGGTCGATGTTGTCCGCGCTGGAGCCGTCCAGCTTGTACGTGTACAGCTTGCGGTACAGCGCGGTGGAGAAGATGTCGTTCTCGCCCTGGGTGAAGCCGGGGGCCGAGATCGGCAGGATCCAGTTGGGCGTGCGGAAGGCCACGGTCGCCGTGTCCTTGCCCTGGGTGGCGGGTGCGGCCGCCTGGCCGCCACCGCCGCCGCTGCAGGCGGTCAGGCCGAGCCCGATGGCCGCCACGCCGCACACAATGCGGGTTCTCGTCCCCATGTTTCTCCTCGTCGAGACGTGCGTCTTCCCTTCCGGGCGCGCTCAGCCGACGAATGTATTGACGGAACAAACGGAAGTCAACCGAAAAATGTACTTTGTTCGGCGGGCTTATTTCGGTGTAATGTTCCCGTCGCGTCGTGCCCGATGATGGACACCTGATGCGCGCCCCCTGGGAGGAGAGGTATGTCGGATCCGGCCACCCTGCGTGAGCAGGCGCTGAGCCTGCTGGCCAGCGGCAGGGCCACCTCCCGCGCCGACCTGGTGGAAACACTGCAGGTCGCGCCGTCGACGGTCTCCAGCGTCGTGCGCCGCCTCCTGGAGGACGGCGTGATCCTTGAGGAGGGCGTGGGCGTCTCCACCGGCGGCCGCCGGCCCAAGATCCTCCGCCTGCGCCACTCCGGCGGCGTGTACGGCGTGGCCGAGCTCGGCGCCGGGCACGCGCGGATCGGCCTGTGCTCCACCGACGGCAGCCTCCTCGCGGTCGAGGAGAGCGTCATCGATATAGGAGCAGGCCCCTCCCCGGTCTTCGACGAGGTGAGCGCCGCCTTCGCCAGGATCGGTCCTGGCCAGGACCTGCTCGGCGTCGGCATCGCGCTGCCCGGCCCGGTGGAATACCCCTTCGGCCGCCTCATCGGCCCCGCCCGCATGCCCGGATGGAGCGGCTACGACGCCCAGAGCGACCTGCACGACCGCTTCGGCGTGACCGTCGTGGTCGACAACGACGCCAAGGCCGCCGCAATAGGCGAGCACGTCGTACGGCAGGCCGACGGCGGCGACATGATCTACGTCAAGGCGGGCACGGGCATCGGCGGCTGCCTGGTCTCCGGCGGGCAGATCTACCGCGGCGGGCGCGGACTCAGCGGCGACGTCACCCACGTGCGGGTGGCCGACAGCGGCGAGCGCGAGTGCTCCTGCGGCGGCCGCGGCTGCCTGGAGACCGTCGCCAGCGGCGCCGCCCTGGCCCGCGACCTGGCCGGGCGCGGCCTGCCCGTCACCAGCACCCGCGACGTCATCTCCGCCACCGTCAACGCCGACCCCGCCGTGGTCACCACGGTCCGCCATGCGGGCCGCCTGCTGGGCGTGGCGCTGTCGGGGCTGGTCAACTTCCTCAACCCGGACAGGGTCGTCATCGGCGGCGCGCTGTCGAGCCTCGACGTGTACGTGGCGGCCGCGCGCGGCATGCTCTACGAGCGGTGCCTGGCGTCGATGACCCAGTCGCTGACCATCGAGGCCAGCCTCGCCGGGCCGGACGCCGCCCTCCTGGGCCTGGCCCACCTGGTGCGCGCCGCCACCCCGCAAAAAGTCGCGTAAGAAGGAGCTTCTTTCATCGTGTCCCGCCCGTTGCGTGTCGCCGTCGGCGGCATCCACATCGAGTCCAGCACCTTCTCCCCGCACCTGAGCGGCACGGACGACTTCGAGGTCACCCGCGGCCAGGCCCTGCTCGACCGCTACGACTGGCTGTCCGAGCCGTGGGCCGCCGACGTGGAGTGGGTGCCGCTGGTGCACGCCCGCGCGCTGCCCGGCGGCGCCGTCGAGGCGGCCGCCTACGACGCGTGGAAGGCCGAGATCGTCGAGGGGCTGTCGCACGGCACCTTCGACGGGATGCTGCTCGACATCCACGGCGCGATGAGCGTGGTCGGCCTCCAGGACGCCGAGGGCGACCTGATCACCGCCATCCGCGCCGTGATCGGGCCTGACCCGCTGGTGTCGACCGCGATGGACCTGCACGGCAACGTCTCCCACGAGCTCTTCGCCGGGTGCGACCTGCTGACCTGCTACCGCACGGCGCCGCACGTGGACGTGTGGGAGACGCGCGAGCGGGCGGCGCGCAACCTGCTCGACGCGCTGCGCGGGGGCGGCCGGCCGTACAAGGCGCTGGTGCACGTGCCGATCCTGCTGCCGGGCGAGATGACCAGCACGCGCACCGAGCCGGCCAAGGGGCTGTACGCCCGCATCCCCGAGATCGAGGCGCGGCCCGGGGTGATCGACGCGGCGATCTGGATCGGGTTCGCGTGGGCGGACGAGCCGCGCTGCATGGGCGCGGTCGTGGCCACCGGCACCTCGGAGGAGGCGGCCGAGTCGGCCGCCGCCGAGCTGGGGCGGGCGTTCTGGGAGGCGCGGGAGGAGTTCGCTTTCGTCGCACCCGCCGCGCCGATGGACGAGTGCCTGGACGCCGCGCTCAAGTCCCCGTCCAGGCCCTACTTCATCAGCGACTCCGGCGACAATCCGGGCGCGGGCGGCGCTGACGACGTCACCTACGCCCTCGCCCGCATGCTGGCCAGGCCCGAGGTCCGCGCCCTGCGGTCCGTCTTCGCCTCGCTCTACGACCCGGCAGCCGTCGCCTCCCTGGAGGGGGTGGCGGTCGGCTCCCCGATCAGCGTGTACGCCGGAGGCAGGATCGACACCCGCGAGCCCGGACCGGTGCTGCTCGAAGGCGTGCTGGAGGCGCTGGCCGACGACCCGGACGGCGGGCGCGTCGCCAGCGTGCGGGTGGACGGGCTGAGCGTCTTCATCACCTCGCGCCGGATGCAGTACCGGCTGCTGGAGTCCTACCGGCGGCTGGGCGTGGAGGTGGCCGACCTCGACCTGGTCACCGTCAAGATCGGCTACCTGGAGCCCGAGCTCTACGAGGCCGCGCGGGACTGGATGCTGGCCCTGACCCCCGGCGGGGTCGACCAGGACCTGCCGCGCCTGCCGTACCGGCATCTGAAGCGTCCCATCTTCCCCCTGGACCGGGACTTCGCGATGTAATTGCTCACGTGGATCCACGGGCACAGTTCGCCGAGCGGCTGCGCGCGCTGAAGGACGCCGCCGCCATCTCGGTGCGCGACCTGGAGATCGCCAGCGCGCGCACCCCCAGGCGCGGCGCCGGGCAACCGCCCCTGCGGCTCAAACGCAGCACCATCGCGGGCATGACCAGCAGGAGCCGCCCGGTTTGCCCGCAGCGGGAGAACTTCGAGGTCTTCGTCGACACCTGCCTGCGCGTCGCCGCGTCGACCGGCCGCTCCGTCCCCGAGGAGCTGGCCAGCCGGACCAAGTGGGACGCCGCCTATCACGAGCTGGTGCTCGGGCTGAGCGGCGACCAGCGACAGCCGGGCGTGCGAGCCGTACGGCAGGTGACCGCTCCGGCGAGGACGTCGCCGCTGGCCGAGGCCAAGGAGGTGCTCGCCGGGCTGGTCGAGCAGCAGTGGCGCACCGAGGCGGCGCTGCGCTCGCTGGACGACCCCGACCCGATCCCGGTGCGCTGGCGGGCGACGGGCGACCAGCGGCTGGTGGACCACCCGGAGAACCGGGGACCGTCGGGCCAGCCGCTCAGGGCCAGCAGTGGCGACATCGCCGGTCTGACCGCGCGGTTCCGCGCGATGCGCCGGCGCCGTCTGGTGATATTAGGCGGACCGGGTACCGGCAAGACGACGCTGGCCGTACAACTGCTGCTCGACCTGCTGGCCAGCAGGAGGGACCATCCGGACGAGCCGGTGCCTGTGCTGGTCTCCGCAGCGGGCTGGGACCCAGCCGCCTTCCCGCTCCTCCAGGACTGGCTGGCCGTACGGCTGGCCAAGGACTACCCCGCGCTGGACGCGGACTCCGCGGCCGCGCTCGCCGGGCGCGGGCAGATCCTGCCGGTCCTGGACGGGCTCGACGAGCTGCCCGCGCCCGCGCAGGCGGCGGTCATCGTGGCGCTCAACCGCTGCCTGGGCGGCGCCGACCAGCTCGTGGTGACCGCCCGCACGGCCGACTACGCCGTCGCCGTCGAGAGCGCGGCCGACGTGCTCACCTCGGCCCAAGTGATCGAACCGCAACCGCTGGCGCCCGCCGACGCCACGGCCTACCTGCGCCGATGCCTGCCTCCCTCCAGCGCGCACGCCTGGGAGGAGGTCCTCGCCGCGCCCGGCGCCCTGGCCGACGTCATCGCCACCCCGCTGGGGTTGTGGCTGCTCCGCACCGTCTACCTCGCCCCCAGCGCAGCGGACCCCGCGTCACTGCTCGATCCCGTACGGTTCCCCGACGCGGCCGCGCTGCGCGCCCACCTGTTCGACGGGCTCATCCCCGCCCTCATCGAGAGCCGCCCGCCCAGCGCCAGGCCCAACGACCCGTTCCGCCCCAGGCGCAGGCACGACCCAGAGCAGCTGCGGCGCTGGCTCGGCCACCTGGCCAGGTCCGGCACCCGCGACCTGGCGTGGTGGCAGCTGGCCGGGACCATCTCCACGGGAACGGCGGCCGTCATCGGTGGCGCCGTGGCCCTGGCGATCATCCTCACCTCCGTGTGCTCCATGTTCTACGCGGTCGGGCCAGCCGCCGCGTTCCCCGGCGGGCTCGGCTACGGGACGGGGTTCGGCCTGGCCGCCGGGCTGGTGACCGCCGTCTCGGCGCGGTCCTGGGCCCGCCAGCCGCCCGGCTTCGCCGACCTGCGCCTGCGCCGTCGCCGCCCCTGGTCGCGGCCGCGCCTGGTCACCGCGCTGGAGCGCGCCCTGGCCATCGGCCTCGCCGCGGGAGCCGTGATGGCCGTCGCGATGACGCTGAACGTCGGGTTCGTGCCCGCGCTGCTCGCCGGGACCGTCTCCGGCGCGGCCGTCACCGTCGCGTTCGGGCTGGCTGCCGTGTTCACCGCGTGGGCGGAGGCGCCGACCCCGGAGGGCCAGGCCTCCACCCCGATGGCGAGCTGGCGGGCCGACCGGGCGCTCAACCTCACCCGCGCCGCCACCACCGGCCTGGCCAGCGCGCTGACCGGCGGCGTGGCCGCCGGGCTGGCGGCGACCGCCAGCGAGACACCCGCCTTCGGCCTGGCCGTCGGGCTCAGCTACGCCGTCACCTTCGGGCTCACCGCGGCCCTCGCGGCAGGACACCATCACGCGTGGATGGCCTACGTGATCGCCACCACCCGCTTCGCGCTGAACGGAACGCTCCCGCGCGGGCTGATGCCCGTCCTGGACGACGCCCACCGCCTGGGACTGCTACGCGCCGTGGGCCCGATCTACCAGTTCCGCCACGCCGAGCTCCAGGACCACCTGGGTCAGGACGTGTAGGTGTTCACGAGGACGTCGCCGGGGAAGCGGCGGGAGGCGGCCAGGTGGAGTTCCCTCGGCTCCGGCAGGTCCCGCCACAGGTGGGTGCCCTGGCCCAGGGCGATCGGGTAGACGTCGAGCAGGTACGCGTCGATGTGGTCGGCCAGCGTCGCCAGCAACGACGGGCCGCACATCAGCAGGAGGTCGCCGCCCTTCTCCCTCTTGAGGTCGGCGATCCTGGCCGCCGGGTCCTCGCGCAGCACGGTGGTGTTGCCCGCCGGGTCGGGCAGTCCCGTCGACACGGCGTACTTCGGCAGGTCGCGCACGCTGGTGGCGTACCTGACCTCGGCCGCGGTGGCCGGGCCGCTCGGGTGCCGCCCCGCGTCGGCGACACCCGTCCAGTACGGGACATACTTCTCGTAGACCGTCCGGCCGAAGACGAGCCCGCCCGCCTCGGCGAAGGCGTCGGCGTAGTAGGTCTGCAGGTCCTCGCTCCAGTGGGGGCCGAACCGCAGGTCGCCCTTGGGGTCGGCGATGAAGCCGTCCATGGAGGTCAGCATGCGCAGGATGAGCTTTCGCACGTTCTTCGTCCTCTCGTTGGGGTTTGCGGACCGTGTAGACGACGGGGTTCGGGGAATTCGTCGGCGGGTGAGCGATGAATTTCCCTGCCGGGGATCGTCTTCATGGAGGTGATCGACGAAGCGGCGTTCGCCGACCTGGTCGGCCGCCACGAGCGGGAGTTGCACGTCCACTGCTACCGGATGCTGGGCTCCTTCGACGAGGCGGAGGATCTGCTCCAGGACGTCCTGCTGCGTGCCTGGCACGGCTGGAGCTCCTTCGAGGGGCGGTCCTCGGCACGGGTGTGGCTGTACCGCATCGCGACCAACGCCTGCCTCGACCGGCTGCGGCACCGGGCGCGGCAACCCGAGGTGGACGAGCTGTCCGACGTTCCGTGGCTGCAGCCCTACCCTGACGATCCCGGCGAGACGGCCGTCGGGCGGGAGACCATGGAGCTGGTCTTCCTCGCCGCGCTGCAACTGCTGCCGCCGCGCCAGCGGGCCGTGCTCATCCTGCGCGACGTGCTCGGGTGGCCGGCCCGCGAGACCGCTTCGCTCCTCACGACGACCGCAACCGCTGTGCACAGCTCGCTCCAGCGCGCCAGGGCGACGCTGCGCGAGCACCTGCCCGACCGGTCGGAGTGGGTACGGCCGGCCGCGCTCGACGGCAAGGACCGGCTGATGCTCGACCGGTACCTCGCCGCGCACGAGCGCGGGGACACCGAGGCGGTGCTCGCGCTGCTGCACGAGGACCTCGTGGTGTGGATGCCGCCCGACCCGCGCGTCTGGCGCAGCCGGGCGGACTACGCGGCCTACGCGTTCGGCGGGGAGCCGCCCGGCCGGTGGCGTCTGCGGTTCACCGGGGCCAACGGGCAGCCGGCGATGGCCTTCTACCTGCGGCGGCCGGGCGACACCGCCTTCCGCGCGACGGCGCTGCAGGTGTTGCGCGTCGAAGGCGGGCTGATCACCGAGATCACCGCCTTCCAGCAGCCCCGGCTGTTCGCCGCGTTCGGGCTACCGCCGGAAACGCCGGCGTGAGACACCCGACGGCTCCGCAGGCGGTGTGGAAGGTGAACCGGTACAGGCGCCACGGCGGCGGGCCCGCGCTCGGGGCGCCCTCCAGGCCCAGGGATGGTGGCCGCCGGGTTGCGTATCTTGCGCGGATTCGAGCGTGTTGCGCGCCCGGCTCCATGCCCCGCTGGGCGGTGTCGGCGCCGACACCGCCCACCGGGACGCGGCCGCCTGATCAGCCGAGCAGCTCCTTCGCGTTCCGGTCGAGGACGGCGTCGGCCTCGTCCGGGGACAGCGCGTCCTCGATGGACGTGACGGCCCGCCGCAGCAGGTCGCCGCTCTGGTAGGGGAAGTCGGTGCCCAGCACCAGCCGGTCGGCGCCGAAGGACTCGGCCGCCGCCCTGATGGCGGGCACGTGGCCGTGGCTGACGGTGTCGAACCACATCCTTCGTACGGCCAGGCTGGGTTGTTCCTGCGTCTCCGGCGACTCCCACTGGTACTGGTTGTCCGCCCGCTGCAGCAACATCGGCAGCGCACCGCCCAGGTGCGAGATGATGATCTTCACCCGGGGATACCTGGCGGGGATGCCCGCCAGGATCAGGTGCATCGCGGCGATGGTGTCCTCCATCGGCGCACCGACCATCCACCGCATCCGGTGCTCGCCGATCAGCGGGGTGTCCGCGTCGTGCCCTGAGGGATGCACGTAGAGCACGCTCCCCCGCCGGTCGAGCTCCTCGAACAGCGGCGCGAACGCGGGATCGGCCAGCGTGCGGCCCAGCACGTCGGTCGTGACGGTGGCCCCGACCATGCCGAGCTGGTCCAGCGCCCGCTCCAGCTCGGCCAGCGCCGCGTCCACGTGCGGCAGCGGCAGCGCGGCGAAGGCGGAGAACCGCGCGGGCCACTCGGCGACCACCGAGGCGTAGAGGTCGTTGGCGAACGTCGCCGCGTGCACCGCCTGCGCCCGGTCGGCGAAGTGCGGTACCTGCGGCGACACCGACAGGACCTGGTGCTGGATGCCCGCCGAGTCGTTCAGCGCGAAGCGCGCCTCCAGCTCCTTCTCGGTGGCCCCTGCCCCGGTGCCGCGCTGGGTGCCCGTGTCGGCTCTGCCGTACGAGTCGAGGAGGTCCAGGTAGGCGTCGGTCCAGAGGTGGGCGTGTACGTCGATGCGCATGGAGGTGCCTTTCAGCTGTCGCTGCGGACGAGCGGCCAGTCGATGGCGACCCGGCCGGCCTTGTTGAGGTAGTTGGTGAACACGTTGAGCGCCACGTGCGCGACGACCTCGGCGATCTCCCCGTGCGAGAGGTCCTCGCCGGCGGCGTCGAGTTCTGCGTCGGAGACGTCGCCCTGGTTGCGCAGCAGCGCGGTGGCCAGCGTCAGCGCCGCGGCCGCCTTGGCGTCACCGGCCTGGCCCTTGCGCGCAGCGGTGGCCTCCTCCTCGCTCAGCCCGGCGAGCTTGGTGCCGATGTAGGTGTGCGCGGACAGGCAGTAGTCGCACCCGTTCTCCTGGGCGACCAGCAGCGCGATGCGCTCGCGGAGGGCGGAGGGCAGGGCGCCCTCGCCCAGCGCGCCCCAGAAGTCCAGGTACGCCTTGAGCACGGCGGGGCTGTTGGCCATCGCCCTGGTCATGTTGGGGGTGACGCCGAGCGCCTTCTGCACGCCGTCGAGCAGCTCGGCGGCCTGGCCGGTGGCGGTGTCCGACTGGATCAGCGGAAGTCCGGACATAAGGTGTCTCGCTCTCTTGTTAGGTGGACTGCGAACGCATCATCCGAGAGCGAGTTGCTAGATTTCCCATGCGATCGCCATGGATCACTACATAGGGGCATTTTTGAGCGTGAAGTTGACCGTGCTCGGGCCGGTGGCGATCTCCGCCGACGGGCGGCAGGTGTCCGGCGCGGCGCCGCGGCACCGGGCCGTGCTCGCCTACCTGCTCCTGCACGCCAGGACGGTGATCAGCACCGAGCGGCTGATCGGCGCGATGTGGGGGCACACCACGCCGGACACCGCCCGCTCCCAGCTCCACGCGTCCATCGCGGCGGTGCGCCAGGTGCTGCGCCAGGCCGGCGCCGGGGAGATCCTGCAGACGCGGTCCGCCGGATACGTGATCGTGCCCGAGCCGGGCCAGCTCGACATGGACGAGTTCACCCGCCTGGTAGCCGAGGCGAACGCGACCGAGGACAGGAACGCCACGTCCCGCCTGCTCCGCCAGGCGCTGGCGCTGTGGCAGGGGCAGCCGCTCGCCGGGATGAACGCCGACTACGTCGGCGACGCCGTACGCCGCCTGGAGGAACGGCGGCTGGCGGCCGTCGAGCGGATGATCGAGGTGGAGCTCGACCTCGGCCGCCACGCCGACCTGGTCGAGGAGCTGACCGCGCACGTGGCCGAGCATCCGCTGCGCGAGCGGCTGTCCGGCCAGCTGATGCTGGCGCTGCACCGCTCTGGCCGCCAGGTGGACGCGCTGGCGGCGGGCCGCGCGTTCAGGGAGCGCCTCGTCGAGGAGCAGGGCCTCGACCCCAGCCGCACCTTCCTCGACCTGGAACGATCCATCCTCAGCGACGCCCCGGCCGCCCGGGAGGCGAGCTCCTTCCTGCCCTTCGACATCCCCGACTTCACCGGCAGGGCCGAGGAGCTCGACCGGCTGGCCGACTCGTGGGCGGCCAACGGCGGCGTGGTGACCATCTCGGCGATCGACGGCATGGCCGGGATCGGCAAGACCACGCTGGCCGTGCACACCGCGCACCGGCTGGCCGGCCGCTTCCCCGACGGGCAGCTCTTCGTCGACCTGCACGCCCACACCGCGGGCCAGCGGCCGATGGAACCGGCGGTCGCGCTGGAGACCCTGCTGCGCCAGCTCGGCGTCCCGTCGGAGCGGATCCCGCAGAGGGAGCTCGAACGGGCGGCGCTGTGGCGGACCGAGCTGGTCAACCGGCGCGTCCTGGTCGTGGTGGACAACGTGCTGGACGCCGACCACGTCAGGGCGCTGCTACCCGGCGCCTCGCACAGCCTCATGCTGATCACCAGCCGACGGCGCCTCGTGGACCTCGACGGCGCCTTCACGCTGTCGCTGGAGGTGCTGCCCGCGCAGGACGCCATCACCCTGTTCACCTCGATCGTCGGCGCGCGCGCCGTCGAGGAGCCGACGGCGGTGCTGGACGTGCTGCAGCTCTGCGGCTTCCTGCCGCTGGCCGTGCGCATCGCGGCCGCCCGGCTGCGCCACCGGCCCCGCTGGAGCGTGGCCTACCTGGCGGAACGGCTGCGCGACCAGCGGCGCAGGCTGAGCGAGCTGTCCACCTCCGAGCGGGGGGTGGCGGCCGCGTTCACCCTGTCGTACCAGCAGCTCGACGAGGCCCAGCAGCGCCTGTTCCGGCTGCTCGGGCTGCACCCGGGCACCGACTTCGAGCCGTACGCCGCCGCCGCGCTGGCCGGGATCCCGGCCGACGACGCCGAGCAACTGCTGGAGGAGCTGCTCGACGCCCACATGCTGCTCCAGCACGAGCCGGGCCGCTACACCTTCCACGACCTGCTCAGGGACCACGCGCGCAGCGCGGCCGAGCAGGAGGGCGACGAGCCGCTGACCCGGCTGTTCGACCAGGCGCTCTACGCCGTCTGCACGGCCAGCGACCTGCTCTTCCCCGACTTCAGGCAACTCCGGCCCACCGTCGAGGAGCCCAAGTCCGAGACCGTACGGCTGCGCGGCGAGCAGGATGCGAGCGCGTGGCTGGAGTCCGAGCGGGCCAACCTCGCCGCCCTTGCCGCCCGCGGCGTCGAGCAGTGGGCAGGCCACACCATCAAGCTGGCGGCGGTCCTGCACCGCTACCTCTTCACGCACGCCCACTACGCGGACGCCCGGAGCGTCCAGGAGAGCGCCCTCGCCGCCAGCCGCCTCGTCGGCGACGCGGAGAACGAGGCCAGAGCCCTGATCAACCTCGGCGGCGTGTACTGGAAGACCGGCCAGTACGGCCAGGCCCACGACAACCACCGGGCGGCCATGGAGCTGTGCGCGCGGATCGGCGACCGGATCGGCGAGGCCCGCGCGTCGAACAACCTCGGGCTGGTCTACGAGGCGCAGGGCGAGTACGACCTGGCCTACCAGCACCACCTGCGGGCCGTGGAGCTGTGCCGCGAGACGGGCGACCGGGGCAACGAGGCGGCGTCGCTGGGGAATCTCGGCATCGTGCTCATCCGGCAGGGCCGCTACGAGGAGGCCCGCGGGCACTGCCTGGAGGCGCTGGCGCTGTACCGCGAGGTGGGCGACCTGGGCGGCGAGACCAGCATCCTCACCGACCTGGGGATGCTCTGCTCGGGACTGGGCGACTACCAGCAGGCCCGCGACTATCTCGGCCGGGCGCTGCTGCAGTATCGCGAGCTCGGTTTCCCCAACGGCGAGGTGGAGGCCCTCCTCGGTCTCGGCGACGTCGCCCTGGCCGCGGGCGACGCAGCCGCGGGAGACGAGGCCGTGGGGCACTACTCGGCGGCCCTCGCCATCGCCACCGCGGTGGGGACCCCGCTGGAGGAGGCGCAGGCCCGCCGGGGCCTGGCCGCCGCCCACCGCGCCCTCGGGCGGCCCGACCTGGCGCGCTCGCACGAGGCCGCGGCCGCGGGCCTCTAGTCCTGCGGGATGCCGCTGTAGGCGGGTGCGAAGAACACCAGCGTCACCAGGTCCTCGGTGACGTCGTGGAAGCGGTGCTCCTCGCGGGCCGGGACGAAGAGGGCGGTTCCCGGGCCGACCTCGACGGTCTCCCCGCCCGAGGTGAACGAGGCGCGCCCGCTCGTCACCACGTAGATCTCGTCCTCGTTGTGCGGCGACTGGTCGTCCTTGGCGCCGGCCGGGATGGAGTAGGTGCCGAAGCTGAGCGCGGGGACGCTCAGGTGCTCGGCGAAGTCGGCGGATCCATCCGCCGCCGGGACGAAGCGCCCGCTGTCGATGATCTGCATGACGTCGGATCCTTTCACGAGCAGAATTCGGCGGCGAGCACGGCGTCGAAGGGCGCCAGGCCGCTCCAGTCGCCGTTGACCTGGGTGGTCACGAAGTGCTTGCCGTCCTTCGAGCCCATGGCGTACACCCACGAGCCGAAGGTGGCTCCGCCGCCGCCCCAGACGGTGACGCCGCAGGGCAGCGTCTGCGAGAAGACGCCGAGGCCGTAACGGGTGTTCGGGATCCAGCCCGAGGTCTCGACCGTGGTGAGCAGCTCCTTCTGCTCGGCCGCCGGCAGCAGGCGCCCGCCCAGCAGGGCGCGGAAGAAGACCTGCAGGTCGCCGGTGGTCGAGACGGCCCCGCCCGCCGCCCAGGCGAAGGACTGGTCGGCGTCCGACGCGTCGTACACCTTGCCGCCTGGGACGAACAGGGTCGAGTAGTGCACGGGGTGCGGCCCGCGGATCACGGTGTCGGCGCCGGGCAGGTAGGTGCCGGACAGGCCCAGCGGGCGGGCGATCCGGCGCTCGATCTCCCTGGCGAGCGACCTGCCGGTGATCTTCTCCACGATCATGGCGGCGAGGAAGTAGTTCGTGTTGGAGTAGCCGAAGCCCTTGCCCGGCTGGAAGTAGGGCGGGTTGCGCAGGCCGATCTTCACGAGCTCCTCGGGGGTGTGGACGTCGTAGCGGTGCTCGAACCACGCCTCGCCCACCCCCAGCTTGAAGAACTCCGGGTCGTTGCCGTAGTTGAAGATCCCGCTGGTGTGGTTGAGCAGCTGCCTGACGGTGATCGTGTTTCCGTCGTAGCCGTTGCCCTGGACCAGGCCTGGCAGCCACTTCTCGACGGTGTCGTCGAGGCTCAGCCTGCCCTCGCCGACGAGCTGCAGCACGACGGTGGCGGTGAGCGCCTTGGTGGCGCTGCCGATGCGGAACCGCTCCTGCGCCTTGCGCTTGCGCCCTGTCTCGGTGTCCGCGGCTCCGGCCGAGCCGTACCAGCGCTTGTGCCCGTCGCGGACCTCGGCCGCCATGCCGGGGGCGCCGTCGGCGACCGCCTGGTCGAGCGCGCTCTGCACGCCTGGGGTAGTCGTCAGCATCACGGTGGCGAGGAGCACATTGGTCATGAACGTCATGGCAATTCCTTTCAGTGAACGAGCTGAGGGACGAGCGTGGCGGTACGGCGCGCCTTGACGATCACCCATGCGGTGGTCGTCAGGGTCAGCGCGGCCACGGCGGCGAAGGCGGTCAGGGTCTGCGCGTCCGGGTGGATGAACGACTGCCCGCGACCGGCCTGCCAGGTGACGACGGCGACGAACCCCGAGTAGCCGAGCGCGCCGATCCCGACGAGCCGGGCGCGCACCTGCTCGTCGCGCAGCCACACCCGCCTGGCGGAGAGCGCTGCCAGGATCGCGGCGAGGACGAGCAGGGCCTGGATGCCGTGCAGGGCGAAGAAGTGCGGCGCGCGGAAGTCGCCGCCGGTGGCGCTCCAGTTGGTGAGCGGCATGCCGGTCCCGTCGGGGGCGCCGATGCCGTGGCCCTGGTACATGGGGATCCGCGCGCCGTTGGCGTCGGTGACCGTGCGGGCGTGGATCTCGGTGACCATCCAGTAGAGCGGGATGAGCATGCCGGCGGTGGCCAGCCCGATGCCCCAGCGGATGGCGCGGTTGAGCGCGGCGCCCGCCGTGCGCTGGACGAGGATGACGACCGCGAGGATGAGCTGGGTGATGAGGACGATCATCACGCCGTAGGTGAGGACGGGGACCAGCGCGAGGGTGACCGGGTCGGTCTGGCTGGCGTTGAAGTGGCTGAAGGTGCCGCGCGCCGCCTGGACGGTGATCGCGCCGACCTCGACGGTGGCCGCGACGGCGAACACGGTGCCGAGCCACCAGCCGAGCCGCCTGGCCTTGGTGAGCTTGGTGAGCAGCCAGGCCAGCGTGCCGGCGTAGAGGGTGAAGGCGAAGCCGAACTTCAGCGGTTTGACCCAGACCGACTCGTTGAGCAGCGTCCGGTCGTCGATGACGAGCCCGGCGGCTGCGGCGAGCATGAGGCAGAACATCAGGGCCGAGCAGATGGCCAGCGGGCGGTGCCAGGTGCGCCAGGCGATCGTCATGAGCGGAGTTCCTTTCGCGATAGCTCTTGTTTCGACAACGTGAAAGCTACAGTGCTTTCACAGAGTCGTCAACGCTCGATTGCAGAGCTAGTAGGCGCTCTTGCAATGGCTTTGAGAGCAAACGCAAAGGAAGCCTTGCAATGGGCTGCGGCTTAATGCAACAGGCTCAGACGCAGGGGAACACGGCGGCGAGCGTGGCCAGTGCCGGGTCCAGGGACGTGTCCCCCGGCTGGTAGGCGGGGCCGGGGCGGCGGCCGACTGCCAGCCGTACGGCGGTGAGGTTGGCCGCCGCGCGGGCGTCGTGGCCCTCGATGGAGCGGATGGCGTCGATCGCGTCGGCCAGGTGCGGGGTCGTGCGGGTCAGCGCGCGGTGGATCTCCAGCGGGCGGGCGACCTGGTCGAGCCGGCGCCTGGCGCTGACGAACCGCTCCCAGCCGTCCGGGTCGGCGAGGGCGGCGAGGGCGTCGGCGACCCTTCTGCGCACGACGTCGGTGGTCCTGATCGGGGCGACCAGCCAGGAGGTGGCGATCGCCAGGACGGCGCCGGTGACGATGGCGCCCAGCCGCAGGCCGAGCGCGCCCTGGCCGAGCAGCGAGAGGGCGGCGGTGACCCCGGCCGCCCAGTAGGCGTAGCTCCTGGAGCGCAACCAGGCGGCGGCGACCAGCACCGGGAGGGCCAACCAGACCGCCCCGGTGAACGGCACGGCCAGAACGGTGCCCGCGGCCGCGCCGAGCGTGCGCAGCACGCCCCGGTAGGCGGCGTCGGCCCGCCCGCGCGCTCCGGCGCACACGATGTACGCGGTGAGCACCACCCAGCCCCAGTGCTCGCCGAACAACAGCTTGCCCGCGATCAGCGCCAGCGTCAGCGCGACGGCGGTCTGCAGGGCCATCCTGGTGGCGGCCCTGGGGTTGGGGGCCGACGGGTGGCGCAGGACGTACGCGGCGCTGAGCGCGCTGACGACGGCGACGAAGGCGAGGCTCGCGGGGGCGGGCGGCATCGGTACGGCCAGCAGCGTGACGATCGGCAGCGCCGCGAGGGTGGCGGCGCGGGGGAAGGAGCGGCGCAACCACACGAGGGCGGCGATCATCAGGACCGCGAGCATGCTCCCGATAGTAAGTGATATCTTAGCAATATGACCAGCGAGGTTTCCGAGATCCGGCAGGGCGTCACGCGGCTCGCGCGCCGGATGCGTGCCGTACGGTCGCCTCAGGCGCTCAGCGGCAACAAGCTCGGCGTCCTGTCCCACCTGCACCGGCACGGCCCAGCCACGGCGGGCGAGCTGGCCGCCGCCGAGCGCCAGCAGCCGCAGTCGCTCACCAGGGTCTTCCGCGAGCTGGAGGCGGACGGCCTGGTGACGAGGTCAGCCGACGACCAGGACCGGCGGCAGTCCGTGTTCACCCTCACCCACGCGGGCGCCGAGGCGCTGCGCGACGACATGGCAGAGCGCGACGCCTGGCTCGCCACGGCCTTGGACGGGGTCACCGAGACCGAGCGCCAGCTCCTCCTGATCGCCGCACGCCTCATGGACCGGCTGTCTTATTAAGAGGCTACTTACAAAAAGGTCTCGTACTCGACCTGGTCGACCAGTCGGCCGTCGCCGTAGTCGAAGCCGCGGACCGCACCCGACTCCGCGAAGCCGGTCTTGAGGTAGAAGCGGCGCGACTGCGGCGTGTCGCGCAGCGTCCACAGGTGCGCGTGGGTGAAGCCGCGCTGGCGCAGCGCGTCCAGAGATGCGGCAATCAGCACCTTCGCGACGCCGCTCCCCCACCCGTCCGGATGGCCGTAGAAGCCGAAGATCTCCGCCGACCCGGGGTGCGACGGCGACGGGCCCATGGACGAGAACGCCAGCGGCCGCCCGTCCACCGCCCCGAGCATGACGATGTCCCTGCCCTCGGCGAGCACGGCGTGCCAGCGCGTGCGGCGGCGGTGCAACGCCGTGTCGAAGAACTCCTGGTCGAAGAAGCCCGCATAGGCGGCCCGCCAGGACTCCGCGTGGATCTCCCCGAGGACGTCGCCGTGTTCGGGCAAAGCGCTGTAGACCGTGAACATCAGAGCCAGCCGGCCCTGGCGTCCGTCAGGGGCGCGTCGGAGGGGGCGACGCCCAGCTCGCCCGCGCGGACCCGGTCGAGCAGCCGCCCGGCGGCCTCCACGATCTCGGGCGCCGCGGCGCGCAACGCGGCCTTGTCGTCGTCGCCGAGCACGGCCAGCGGCCCGTCCGCCGCCTCCAGGCGCTCGGCCAGCCACTTCAGCGGCTCCGCCGACAGCCCGCGGTCGAACACCCGGGAGCTCGGGTCCCAGCCGGTGAACTCGGGGTGGTGATGGGTGCGGTCGAAGCTGCCCGGCTGCCCGTCCACCGACTCCAGCAGGTCGAGGCGCCAGATCGGCCGCCCAGCCGCGATCGGCTGCGCGGAGTAGATCGTCCCCTTGAGCTCGCCTCTGTCGAGCTCCCTGACCTCCAGGCGCACGCCGTGCTCGGCGCCCTCCTGGCCCTTGGCGGGCTTCGGGTCGACGAAGTAGAGGTCGCTCAGCAGGACGCCGGTACGTTCGAAGCCGAAGACGTAGAGCATGTCACCCCTCGAGATAGACGATCAGCCGTTGTTCCTCGGAGTCGGGCAGCTCCAGGCTCTCATAGGCGAGCGTCAGCGTGCCCCACCGCTCGACGCCCGTCCTGGCGGGAAGCGCGCCTGGGCTGTCGTAGCGCCTGCTGAACTCCGCGCCCGCCAGCTCGTCGGCGAGCAGTGCCGCGTGATGGTCGCCCAGCGCGGCTGCCGCCCTGAGTTCCGAGGCGCGGGCGTCGGCCATGGCGTCCCAGTCCGGGAACGCCGTGCGCGCACGGGGGTCGGTGAAGACGTACCTGGCGAGGTTGGGCACCTCGGGCTCCAGCAGGCCGATCGGGAGGGCGAGCTTCTCGAAGCCGGAGGTGAAGGCGAGCACGTCGGTCAGCGTGTTGACCACCAGGGCGGGGGCCGGGTCCAGGCGGTCGAGCACCGCGCGCACCGTGGGCCGGACCGTGCGGCCGGGCGGCTGCGCCGCTGCGGCGCACGCGCCGCCGGTGACCGCCTTGACCAGCCGGTGCAGGTGGATCCGCTCGTCAGCGGGCAGGCGCAGCGCGTCGGCGAGCGCGGCGAGGATCTCGCCGGACGGGCGGCGGTCGCGCCCCTGTTCCAGGCGGGTGAGGTATTCGACGCTGACCCCGGCGAGCGTGGCCAGCTCGGCACGGCGCAAGCCTGGGGTACGGCGGCGCGGCCCGGCGGGCAGGCCGGCGGCCTCGGGGGTGGCGGCCTCGCGCTTGGCCCGCAGGAAGGCGCCGAGCTCGTTGTCTGCCATGCCTGGAGTCTATGCGTGGCCCTGCCGGGGCCAGTCTCGGCGCGGTCTCCCTGCCTCCGGCCGCGCGATGCAGACTCCTGCCCATGCGTTACCGACTGCTGGGCCGTACCGGCCTGCGTGTTTCCGAGGTGTTCTTCGGCGCCATGAGCTTCTACCAGCGGGGCGGGCCGTTCAGGGAGATGCTCGACCTGTACGCCGAGGCGGGCGGGAACGTCGTCGACACCGCCTCCGCCTACGGCGAGAGCGAGGCGATCCTGGGCGAGCTGCTCGGCGAGGAGCGCGACCGGTTCGTGCTCGCCTCGAAGTACACGCTCCAGCGCGACCGGCGCGACCCGAACGCGGGCGGCAACCACCGCAAGAACCTCACCCTGTCCCTGGAGCAGAGCCTGCGTCGGCTGCGTACCGACTACATCGACCTGTTCTGGGTGCACATCTGGGACAGGCACACCCCGATCGAGGAGACGATGCGCGCCCTCGACGACGCCGTGCGCGCGGGCAAGGTCCTCTACGTGGGCATCTCCGACGCGCCCTCCTGGCTGGTCGCCCGCGCCAACACGCTGGCCGAGTGGCGCGACTGGACGCCGTTCGCCGGGCTGCAGGTGCCCTACAACCTGCTGAAGCGCGACGTGGAGCGGGAGCTGCTGCCGATGGCCGAAGCGTTCGGCATGAGCGTGGCCGCGTGGGGCCCGCTCGCGGGCGGCGTGCTGTCCGGCAAGTTCACCGCGCCGGGCGGCGTGGACGGGCCGACGCGGGTCAACCCCGCCACCCTGACCGAGCGCGACCACGCGGTGGCGCGGGCCGTCCAGAAGGTGGCCGGTGAGCTCGGCGCCAGCGCGGCCCAGGTGGCGATCGCCTGGACCAGCAGCAGGTACGCGGCCGTGCACCCGATCGTCGGCGCGCGCGACGTGTCCCAGCTCGCCGACAACCTGGGCGCGATCAACGTGGACCTGCCCGCGGAGGCGATCGCCCAGCTGGAGGCGGCGACCGGGTTCGAGCTGGGCTTCCCCGGCGACTTCATCGCGGAGTACGAGTCACACGGTCTGCCGGTCGAGGGCCGTTGAGCAGGTCGGCGCCGAGCCCGGTCGCGCAGTGCACGACCTCCTTGCCGCGCCGGTGGCTGGCCACCAGCCCGGCCTCCCTGAGCACGGCCACGTGCTGGCTGGCCGAGGCGAGCGAGATCGACAGCAGCCTGGCGAGCTGGGTCGTGCTGCGCGCCTGACCGGTGGCCACGCTCTCGAGTACGGCGGCGCGGGTCCTGCCGAGCAGCGCGGTGAGCGAACGTTCCTCGATGCCGCGGTCGGCCCAGCCCAGCTCGTGCTCGATGGGGCAGACCAGGACGGGCGGCAGCTCGGGGTCGCGCAGGGTCAGCGGCCCGGGAAAGCAGAAGAACGAGGGCAGGATGACCAG
Source organism: Nonomuraea sp. NPDC050556 (assembly GCF_044457355.1). Classification (NCBI taxonomy): domain Bacteria; kingdom Bacillati; phylum Actinomycetota; class Actinomycetes; order Streptosporangiales; family Streptosporangiaceae; genus Nonomuraea; species Nonomuraea sp. NPDC050556. The sequence goes on from NZ_JBITGU010000002.1 coordinate 823,286, forward strand.
GCCGCGCCCGTCGAGGTACATGTCGCGGTCGGGCACGGTGTCGGTCAGGTACTCGATGGTGAGCACAGGCGGCTGCCAGGTGATGCGCGGATGCAGGCTGGACAGGAGCGCCTCCGTGCCGCCCGCGGCGAGCGCGCGTAATCGCTGCGCGCGGTCGGCCTGCACGTCGGACTGGATCCTGGCCCAGTACGGCTGGACCGCCGCGTCGTGGAAGGCGCGCAGCTCGCCGCCGAGCCGGCGGACCGTGTCCAGCTCGCCGTCGGCCAGCGAGCGCGCCCACGACGGCAGCGGCCGCTCCTCGTCGAGCCTGCCCAGGTCGGTGGTGAGCCTGGCCGTGCCGGTGGACAGCACCGCGTCGACGCCTGCGGTCAGGTCGAGCGCGCCCGCGCTCGGGGTGACGAAGTCGGCGATGTACCCGACCGGGGGCGCCAGGCGCCAGAACATCTCCACCGACCGCGGCATGGCGCGGCGGGCGAGCTGCTTCCACGCGCCGAACACCAGGGTGGCGTAGTTGTTGCACAGCAGGTTCGCGGCCAGCGTCATCTCCCACAGCGGATCCGGCCCGTCGGCCAGCCTGACCCGGCACAGGTCGTCGCTGGTGAAGTGGATCCGCTGCATGCCGACATCATCCCGATATCCGGACGTTTCGGCCAGGAATGAAAGGTAGTTGTCATGGTCCGGGCGCGCACTGATGGTTACCGCAGACGGCGAACGTCACGGAGGCACGTTCGCCGTCACCAAGACAGTCCGAGCTCCAGCTCGTGGCGGATCGGAATGCCGTCGTTACCCGCCCCCGGAATCGACGGCTTGAGCAACCGCGACCGCGTCGACCAGCGCGGTGCCCACGCCCGCGCCCTCGCGGACGGCGTCGAGGGTGACGAGCTCCCAGTCCGTGCCGGGGCGGTAGCGCGAGGTGAACAGGTCGGTGAGCCAGGCGAGGTCGTCCGCGGCGAGCGGGCGGGTGCTCAGGGGCATGGGGACGAGCCTACTGAGATCACCGCCACTCCCCCCGCGGGAACCTCGCCGGTGAAAGGGGCGCCGGTGAGCAGGTCCTGCCCGGTGATCCCGGGCACCTGGGCCGGGGTGTCGGCGTGGTTGATCAGGAAGGCGTGGCCGCCCCGCCGTACGAGCTCCAGGGTCTCGGGCAGGCCGTGCGGGCGTTGTACGGCCGCGCCGTCCAGCACCTGGCGGAGGAGAGCGCGCAGGTCGGCGGGGTGCGGCGCGGTGGCGAGGTACCAGGCCGTGCCCGCGCCCAGCGCGTGCCGGGTGACCGCGGGATGCCCCGCGTCCGGCCCGTCGCCGAAGGTCCGTACGGCTGCCGCCCCATGGAGCCGGACCCGCTCCGACCAGATCCGCGCCGGCCGGTCCAGCGTCACGGTCTGGTCCGCGCGCAGCGGGTGGAACTCCTCCACGGACAGCCCGAGCACATCGCGCAGAGCCCCGGGGTAGGCGCCGTGGTGCACGGTGTCGTGCTCGTCGACGATGCCGGAGAAGTACGAGACGAGCAGCGTGCCGCCGGTCTCGACGTACCGCTGCAGGTTCTTGGCCGAGGCGTCCGCGAGCAGGTAGGAACTTGGCGCCACAACCACCCGGTATCTCGAAATATCGGCGGAAGGGTGGACGAAGTCGACGGTCACGTGCTCGCGCCACAACGCCTCGTAAAAAGCTTCCACCCGTTCCAAATATGACAGGTCGCCCGACGGGCGCCACTCCAGCTCCAGCGCCCAGTACGACTCCCAGTCCCAGACGATCGCCACCTCCGGCGCGTCCACCCGCGCCCCCCTGAGCCCCGCCAGACCACGCAGATCGGCGCCGAGCGCGACCACGTCCCGCCAGAGCTGCGAGTCCGTACCGGCCTGCGGCACCATCGCCGAGTGGAACTTCTCCGCGCCGAACCTGGACGCCCGCCACTGGAAGAACAGCACCGAGTCCGACCCGCGCGCCACGTGCGCCAGGCTGTTGCGCCGCATCTCGCCCGGCCGCTTGGCGATGCCGCGGTCCTGCCAGCTCACCGCGCCGGTCGAGTGCTCCATGATCATCCAAGGGCCGCCACCGGCGAGTGACCTGCTGAGGTCGGCCGACATGGCGAGCTGGATGTGGTTGTCCTCCCGCTCGGCCACCAGGTAGTGGTCGTTGGCGATCACGTCGAGTTCGGGCGCCCAGCTCCAGAGGTCCATCGACTTGCAGTTGACGGTCCCGGCGAAGTTGGTGGTGACCGGCTTGCCGGTCCCGGCGAGAAGCGAGCGCTGCAGCCGGTAGTGCGCCAGATGCTCGTGGTTGGCGAAGCGGGCGTAGTCGAGGCGCTGGGCCGGGTTGACCACGGTGTGGCTCCAGCGGGGCGCGTCGATCTCGGCCCACTCGCCGTAGGTCTGGCCCCAGAACGTGGTGCCCCACGCCTCGTTCAGCGCGTCGAGGCTGGCGTACCGGGTGCGCAGCCAGTCGCGCCAGGCGTGCACGGAGGCGGGGCAGTAGCACTCGCCGAGCGGCGCGCCGTACTCGTTGTGCACGTGCCACATCACGACGCCCGGGTGGTCGCCGTAGCGCTCGGCGAGCCTGCCGACCAGGCGCGAGGTGGCGGCCAGGAAGCCGGGATGGCTGGAGCAGGCCGTCTCCCTGCCGCCGAACCCGATGCGGGTCCCGTCGCGGGTGACCGGGAAAGCGTCCGGATATTTCCGGAAGAACCAGGCGGGTGGGGCGGCCGTCGGGGTGCCCAGGTTCACCGAGATCCCCGACGCGTGCAGCCGGTCCACGACCTCGTCGAGCCACTCGAAGGCGTAGACCCCGTCGCGCGGCTCCATCCGCGCCCAGGCGAAGATGCCCAGGCTCACCAGGTTGACCCCGGCCTCCCGCATGAGGCGCACGTCCTCCTCCTGCACCTCCAGCGGCCACTGCTCGGGGTTGTAGTCACCGCCGAAAGCCAAACCCTGCACGTTTCCCCCTTCGAGCTTCTGTGAACGTGCACAGTAGCCCACTCCTTTCAGAAAAAGGAAGAAGTGCCTGGTGGTTAACGAGAACGTAACGACCGTTGACAGGTCACATGTTGGCGAATCAGTCTGTGCACGTTCACAGAAGAGACCGGAGGCACAATGCGCACCAACCGCCTGGCCGTCGCCGCCCTGGCCACGATGCTGGCCGCGGGCTGCGGCGGGACGACGCCCACCGCACCGGCGGCGAGCCCCGCGGCGAAGGCCGCAGCAGCGCCGGTGACGCTCACGTACTGGACCTGGGCCCCGAACATGGACAAGATCGTCAAGGTCTGGAACGACGCCCACCCCGAGATCCAGGTGACCGTCAGCAAGCAGGCGGGCGGCGACGACGCGGCCGCCAAGTTCCTCACGGCGGCCAAGGCGGGCAACGCCCCCGACCTGGTCCAGGCCGAGTACCAGCACCTGCCGTCGTTCATCGCGGCAGAGGCGGTCGCCGACATCGCCAAGGGGGCCGCCCCGGTCAAGGCGGAGTTCAGCGAGGGCCTGTGGGGCCTGGTCACCCTGGGCACGGAGGCGGTCTACGGCATCCCGCAGGACAGCGGGCCGATGATGTTCTACTACCGCAAGGACCTCTTCGAGAAGTACGGCATCGCCGTACCGAAGACCTGGCAGGAGTACGCCGAGGCGGCGCGCAAGGTGCACAGGGCGGACCCGAAGGTCTACCTCGGCACGTTCTCCAGCAAGGACCCCGGCTGGTTCGCCGGGCTCTCCCAGCAGGCCGGGGCCCAGTGGTGGGGCATCAACGGCGAGGCGTGGAAGGTCGCGGTCAACGACGACGCCACGAAGAAGGTCGCCGACTTCTGGGGCGGCCTGGTCAAGGAAGGCGTCATCGACAAGCAGGCGTTCTTCACCCCCGAGTGGAACAAGTCCCTCAACAACGGCACCCAGCTCAGCTGGCCGTCCGCGGTGTGGGCGCCGGGCGTGCTGGAGAGCAACGCGCCGAAGGCCAAGGACAAGTGGGCCGTCGCGCCGCTGCCGCAGTGGAACGCCGGGGAGAACGTCAGCGGCTTCTGGGGCGGCTCCGCCGTCGCCGTCTCCGCCTCCAGCAAGAACACCGACGCCGCCGTGACGTTCGCCACCTGGCTCAACACCGAGTCCCAGGGCGTGGACCTGCTGGTCAAGGAGGCGTTCATCTACCCGGCCGCGTCCAAGGCGCAGAGCGCGCTCGGCGAGCCGCCCGCCTACTTCGCGCAGAGCCAGCCCGACTTCTGGCAGCAGGCCTCCACGGTCGGCGCGACCGCGCGCGGCTTCACCTTCGGGCCGAACGTCGGCGTGACCTACAACGCCTACAAGGACGGCTTCGACGCGGCCGTGGCTGGCAGGTCCACGTTCGGCGACGCCGTACAGAAGATGCAGGACGCGACGGTCGCGGACATGCGGAAGTCGGGATTCACCCTTGCGCAGTAAAGCCGCGCCGTACGTCTTCCTGGCGCCCGCTGTCGCCCTGTTCACGTTGTTCCTGGCGGTCCCGATCGGCTACACGGTCTACCTGAGCACGCGCAGGACGAAGGTCTCCGGGCTCGGCCTCGGCAAGGGCGCCAAGAAGGAGATCTTCGTCGGGCTCGACAACCTCAGGGCCGCGGCCGCCGACCCCGAGCTGTGGGCGGGCTGGCTGCGGGTGCTGGGCTACGGCGCGATCGTGCTGGTGGTCATGCTGGGGCTGGCGCTGGTGTTCGCGCTGGCGCTCGACTCGGCCCGGGTACGGCTGGCCAGGTTCACCCGCGTGTCGATCTTCCTGCCGTTCGCGGTGCCTGGAGTGGTGGCGTCGTTGATGTGGGGGTTCCTCTACCTGCCCGGGATGACGCCGCTCGCCGGGGTCGACTTCCTCGCGCCCAGCGCGGTCCTCTACTCGATGGCGAACATCGCGGTCTGGGGCGGCACCGGGTTCAACATGCTGGTCCTCTACACCAACCTGCGCGCCATCCCCCGCGAGTTCTACGAGGCGGCGCGCATGGACGGGGCCTCGGAGCTGTCGATCGCGCTGCGGGTCAAGATCCCGATCCTGATGCCGGCGATCATCCTGACCACGGTGTTCTCGATCATCGCGACGATCCAGGTGTTCACCGAGCCGACGACGTTGCGCCCGTTCTCCAACACGATCAGCTCGACGTGGAGCCCGCTCATGAAGGTCTACCGCGACGCGTTCGTCACCGGCGACCTCTACTCGGCGGCGGCGACGTCGATCGTGATCGCGGCGATCTCGCTGGTGTTGTCGTTCGGCTTCCTGCGCGTGGTGCGCGGGCGCGCCTTCGGGGAGGCCTCGTGAGGGCGACCGGCGTCCTGGTCCTGGGCGCGATCTACTGCCTGCTGCCGGTGAGCTGGGTGCTGGTCTCGGCGACCAAATCGCCCGGCGAGCTGTTCACGCTGCCCACGTTCATGCCGGGCACCGGTTTCCTGGACAACGTGGCCGAGCTCAACGCCTACCGCGACGGCGTGTTCTGGCGCTGGCTGCTCAACACCCTCGTGTACGCCGGAGGCGGCGCGCTGCTGTCCACCGCGGTGTCGGCCGTGTCCGGGTACGCGCTGGCGAAGTACCGCTTCCCCGGCCGCAACCTGATCTTCAACCTCCTCATCGGCGGCATCCTCGTGCCCGCCGTCGTACTGGCGATCCCGCAGTACCTGGTGTTCTCCAAGATCGGGCTGGCCGACACGTACTGGGCGGTGCTGCTGCCGCAGGTCCTGCACCCGTACAGCATCTACCTGGCCCGCATCTACGCCACAGCCGCCATCCCGGACTCGCTGCTGGAGGCCGGGCGCATCGACGGCGCTTCGGAAACGCGGCTGCTCGGCCGGGTGGGGCTGCCGCTCATGGTGCCGGGAATGGTGACGATCTTCCTGTTCCAGTTCGTGGCGATCTGGAACAACTTCCTGCTGCCGTTCATCATGCTCGGCGACGACGGCAAGTTCCCGCTGACCGTCGGCCTCTACACGCTGCTGGCGGCGGGGGCGAACCAGCCGTCGCTCTACAACCTGATCATCACCGGCGCGCTGCTCTCGATCGTCCCGCTGATCGCGCTCTTCCTCACGATGCAGCGATACTGGAAGACCGATCTCTCCAGCGGAGCCGTGAAGTAAGTGAAGCGCCCCACGATCCACGACGTCGCCGCAGCGGCAGGCGTCTCCCGCGGCACGGTGTCCCGCGTGCTGAACGGTGACCGCTACGTGAGCACGGCCGCCCGGGTGGCGATCGAGCGCGCCATCGCCGAGACCGGCTACGTCGTCAACCGCAACGCCAGGAGCCTGGTCACGCAGCGGTCCGGCTCGGTGGTGATGGTCCTGTCCGAGCCGCACGAGAAGATCTTCGAGGATCCCAACTACAGCACCACGATCCGCACGGCCATCAGGCGGCTGGGCGAGCGCGACCTGTCGCTGGTCATGATGATCGCCGGTGACGACGGCGACCGGGACCGGGTGCTGCGTTACGTGAAGGGCGGTCACGCGGACGGCGTGCTGCTGCTGTCCACGCACGCGGGCGACCCGCTGGTCGAGGCGCTGCGCTCCACCGGGGTGCCCGCCGTGTCGTGCGGCGCGGTGATCGGCATGGAGAGCGTCATCCCGTTCGCCGCCTGCGACGAGCGCGGCGGCGCCCGCCAGATGACCGAGCACCTCATCGCGCGGGGGCGCAGGAAGATCGCGATGATCACCGGGCCCATGGACACGCCTGGCGGCATCCAGCGGCTGGAGGGCTTCGCCGAGGTGCTGGGGCGCAAGGCGTCCAAGAAACTGATCGAGTACGGCGACTGGACGCGGTTGTCCGGCGAGCGGGCGATGGCGCGGCTGCTGGAGCGCGCGCCCGACCTCGACGCGGTGTTCGCGGCCTCCGACGTGATGGCGTCGGGGGCGCTGGCGACGCTGCGGGCCGCCGGTCGGCGCGTGCCCGAGGACGTCGCGGTGGGCGGGTTCGACGACTCGTCGGTGGCCGCTTCCACGCACCCGCCGCTGACCACCGTGCGGCAGCCGCTCGGGGCCATCGCGGAGGAGACCGTACGGATGCTCCTCGAACTCGTCGACGGCGCCGACCAGGTGGACCCGGTGATACTGCCCACCGAACTGATCGTCCGCGACTCCGCCTAAGCGCTCACCCCGGTCAGGAGCTCTGCCTCCGACCACAGGCGGGCGTTGGCGTCCGGGTCGAGGGCGCGCTTGGTGATCCGGGCGTTGGCCGTGGGGCCGACGAGGCCGAACCGCCCGTTGGGCCCGTAGTAGCCGCCCGCCGCCGCCCGCGGGCTGGTCGCCGCATAGAGGAGCGGCTCTGTGCCCTGCTCCACCTCCTGCGAGGGCAGGAAGTTCAGCGAGTTCAGCAGCGTGTACAGCCCCGACGGCCGGTCGCGGCCGAGGCTCGGCCCGGCCGTCTGCAGGTTGGTGCGGGTGTAGCCGGGGTGCGCCGCGTTGCTCATCAGGTGCCAGCCCCGCTCGGTCGAAAGAGCCGCGAGCTGTACGGCCAGCATCAGGTCGGCCAGCTTCGACTGCGCGTAGACCAGGTTGGCGCTGTACCGCCGCCGCTCCCACTGCAGGTCACCCCACTGGATGCGGCCGTAGTTGGCGGTGCCGCTGCTCATCGTGGTCACCCGCGGCTCCTTGGCGGTCAGCAGCAGCGGCAGCAGCCGCGCGGTCAGCGCGAACGGGCCGAGGAAATTGCTGCCGAACTGCAGCTCGAAGCCGTCCGCCGTGGTCATGCGGGTCGGCACGGCCATCACCCCGGCGTTGTTGACCAGCAGGTCGAGCGGCGTGCCCTCGGCGCTCAGCCCGTCGGCGAACTCCTTGACCGAGGCGAGGTCGGCCAGGTCGACGCGCCGGATCTCGAGCCGGGCGTCCGGGTGGCGGGCGAGGATCTCGGCGCGCGCCTGCTCGCCCTTGGTGACCGTACGGACCGCCATGACGACGCGCGCGCCCGCAGCGGACAGGCGGCGGGCGGCCTCCTTGCCCGTGCCGCTGTTGGCGCCGGTGACGACGGCCAGCTTGCCGGTCAGGTCGGGGACCGTGTACATGACCACTCCTTTAAAGACTGCCGGTCTGTTAATCTCGACCGTAGCAGACCTTCGGTCTCTTAACAAGAGACCATCGGTCTGTAGACTTCACGCATGACTTTCCAACGCGCGCGCAGCGAAGAGCAGCGCGCGGCGCGCAGGCAGACGATCCTGGACACCGCGGCCGCGATGCTGACCGAGATGCCGGTGACCGAGCTGAGCCTCAACGAGCTGAGCAGGCGGGTCGGGCTGGCCAAGTCGAACGTGCTGCGTTACTTCGAGTCGCGCGAGGCGGTGCTGCTCGAACTGCTCGACCGCGCGTTGCGTGAGTGGCTCGACGAGGTGGACGGCGCGCTGGCCGCCGCCGTCTCCCCCGAGGCCTCCGCCGCGGTGCGCTGCGACCAGATCGCCGCCGCGCTGACCGCGTCGCTGGCCGCGCGGCCGGTGTTGTGCGACCTGATCAGCGCGCAGGCGGCCGTGCTCGAAAGGAACGTCTCACCGCAGGTCGCCGCCGCCTACAAGCGGGCGGCCATCGCCGACGTGGGCATCCTGGTGACGTTGCTGCGGCGGCACGTCCCCGAGCTCGGCGAGCACGACCTGGTCAGGTTCGCCGGAGCGGCCGTCATGGCGGCGGGGGCGATCTGGACGCACTCCCAGCCCTCGGCCGCGATGCTGGCCGTCTACGCGGCCGACCCGGCGCTCGCCGTCCTCAGGATCGACTTCGCCACCACCCTGCGCGAGCTGCTCGAAGTGCTGCTCGCCGGGTTGCTCGCCAGGTCCGGTGATTGACCAACGCCTGGGTTTGCCTATAGCGGGAGGCGGCGAGCATGCGAGAGTGACCGACGCCAAGCACCCCGCCGTCGCCGCCCTCGTCGCGGCCATCAACGCGGGCGACCGCGCCGCCTTCCTGGACCAGCTCGCGCCCGGCGCGACGCTGAGCGACGACGGTCGTGACCGCGAGCTCGACGACTGGATCGACCGGGAGATCTTCACGGTCGGCGGGCGCATCGACATCGAGAGCCAGGACGACTCCGGGCTCGACCTCGTGGCACGCTTCCGCAACGACACCTGGGGCGCGATGCGCACCAAGTGGCACTTCACCCTGGACGGCTCAGGCAAGATCGTCCGCATCGACACCGGGCAGGCGTGACGTGCGGATCTCCGTCACCGAGAACGGCCCGTACGAGGTGAGCGGCGGCGTGCCGCTGGCCGTACAGGAGATCGTGGCAGACGAGGCGGGCGAGTCCGTCTCGTGGCGCGAGGGACGGGCCTTTCCTGGCAAGGCGTCCTATGCGTTGTGCCGCTGCGGCCAGTCGGGCAACAAGCCGTTCTGCGACGGCTCGCACGCCACGACCGGGTTCGACGGCACCGAGACCGCCACCCGCGAACCGTACCTCTCCCAGGCGGGCGAGCAGGACGGGCCCGACCTGACGCTGACCGACGCCGAGCCGCTGTGCGCGTTCGCCCGCTTCTGCGACTACGGCGGGCAGATCTGGAACCTCGTCGAGGAGCCTGGCCAGGCCGACCTCGTCGAGCGGGAGGCGGCGAACTGTCCCTCTGGGCGGCTCGTCGCCTGGCGGCTGGCCGAGCGCCAGGCGCTGGAGCCCGAGCTGCCGCCGTCGATCGGCCTCGTGGAGGACCCGGCGCAGGGCGTCAGCGGTCCGCTGTGGGTGCGCGGCGGCGTCACCGTGACGGCCGCGGACGGTACGGAGTACGAGCGGCGCAACCGGGTGACGTTGTGCCGCTGCGGCGCCTCGCGCAACAAACCGTTCTGCGACGGCTCGCACGCCGCTGTGGGGTTCAAGGACGATCTGTGAACGGGATCGGGCAGCGGGGTTCGTGGGCGCAGGCGACCAGGTCGTCGCAGCCGGCCGCGAGCGCCTGACGGAGCGTGGCCGCGACGAGGGTGAGGTCGGCGATCTTGGCTTCCACCTCGGCCAGCTTCTCCCGCAGGCCCGTCCCTGGACTGCGGCGCGCGCCGAGCAGCCCGGCCACCTCGTTCAAGGTGAAGCCGAGCCGCTGAGCTGCCTTGATCACCCGCAGGACGGTGACCGCCTGCGGCGCGTAGACGCGGTGTCCGCCCGGGGTGCGCTCCGGCTCGGGCAGCAGGCCGCGCCGCTCGTAGTAGCGCAGGGTCTGGGCGTTGACGCCCGCGGCCTCGGCCAGCTGCCCGCTGCTCAGCCCGGTCACGGCACCTTCGCCGCCAGGGCGGCCACGATGTCCTCTGGCCCGGCGATGTCCAGCGACAGCTCCTCGCCGGTGATCTTCATGGTGAAGGTGAAGAACGAGCAGCAGCCGCTCTCCCTGGCCGCCAGGTCCGCCACCTTCGCCGCCAGCTCGACGCCGAACACCAGGCGCAGCCCGCCTGGGCGATGTTCAGCGCCGGTGGCCTGGCCGAACAACGTCTCGAACTCCGCGACCCGCGTCGGCCGCTCGGCGGACGGCAGGGTGCACGCGCCATCGATTTCCATACCCCGAAGGTAAGCCTGTACCGGGGTACCGGATGCAAGTCACACGTTGTCCCAGATCCTGCCGTCGCCGAGCTCGATCGGCACGCCGACCAGCGAGCCGTACTCCGTCCACGAACCGTCGTAGTTGCGCACGTCCTGGTGGCCGAGCAGCTCGTGCAGCACGAACCAGGTGTGCGCGGACCGCTCGCCGATCCGGCAGTAGGCGATCACCGGGCCGGTCAGCTCGCCGTAGATCGCGCGCAGGTCGGCGTCCCCCTTGAAGGTGCCGTCCGCCTCGCACGCCTGCGACCACGGCACGTTCACGGCCGCCGGGATGTGGCCGGGGCGCTGTGCGGCCTCCTGCGGCAGGTGGGCTGGGGCCAGCAGCCGTCCCGCGTACTCGTCCGGCGAGCGCACGTCCACCAGGTGCGCGCCGCCCTGGAGCACCTCGTCGCGCAGCGCGCGGATGTCGGTGCGCGGCTCGTCGGCCGTGTAGGTGGTGCGCGGCCTGTCGGGGACCGCGCTCACCAGCGGCAGCCCTTCGAGCTCCCACTTCTTGCGTCCGCCGTCCATGAGCAGCACGTCGCGGTGACCGTAGATCGTGAAGTACCAGAACGCGTAGGCGGCGAACCAGTTGTTGTTGCCGCCGTAGAGGACCACGGTGTGCTCGCGGGCGATCCCCCTGTCCGACATCAGCCGCTCGAACCCGGCCCGGTCCACGAACTGCCTGCGTACCGGGTCCTGGAGGTCCTTGGTCCAGTCGAGGCGGATCGCGCCGTCGAGGTGGCCGCGGTCGTAGGCGGTGGTGTCCTCGTCCACCTCGACGAAGACGACGGCGGGATCGTTCAGGTGCGCCTGCGCCCAGGCGGTGTCCACCAGTGCTTTCTCTCGGGTCATGCCTCGACGGTGGCCCCGGGCGATCGACGATTGATATACAGCTCGTCTCAGGAGATCTGACGCTGCAGGGAGAGCTCCTCCCGGTCCAGGTAGTTCTGGGCGCGGTCGAGCGTCTCGGAGCGGTGCGTGCCCCTGGCCCGGTCGGCGAGCAGCGTGTGCCGCTGGGCGTGCAGGACCTTCAGGCGCAGGACCTGGTACTGCTCGCGCAGGTCCTGGAAGGCGTCCACGTCCTTCGGGGTGGGGCCGATCTTGCTGTCGGCGCGCACCCGGTCCACCACCTCGGCGGGGTACTCGCCGCCGTACTCGTCCAGCGCGGTCTGGCCGCTGGCCGACAGCTCCTCCAGCAGGTCGTGGTAGTCCTCGCGCAGGCGGGCCGGGTCGTCAGGCGGCACCTCGACCGCGGCGATCACCGCGGGCAGCGTCGACCCCTGCAGCAGCAGGGTCGCCGCCGCGACCACGAACGCGATGAGGATCAGCTGGGCGCGGAACGGCGTCGTGTCTGGCAGCGTCTGGGCGGCCGCGACGGTGATCGCGCCGCGCATCCCCGACCAGGCGAGCACCAGGCCGCCCCGCCAGCCGAGGCTCTGGTCGAGCTTGAACTTCACGTCGGCGGCCACCATGTCGAGCCGGGTCTGGATGCGTTCCTTGCCGCGCGGCATGCGCTCGTCGTAGGCGCCCGCGTCGAGCTTGGCCTGGATCTCCTCCAGCCTGGGGCCCGCGCCCGCCGCCCGGCGCTCGTCCCTGCGGACCATGGTCATCAGCGGACCGGTGAACAGGATCCTGATCACGATGACCAGCGCGGTGGCGGCCAGGCCGTACAACACGCTCTCGCCCACGCTCAGGTGCCCGTCCTCCACCTGGTCGACCAGGGCGCGCAGGCTCAGGCCCATGCTGAGGAAGATGCCGCCCTCCAGCAGGAAGGCCAGCGTGCGCCAGTTGATCGCCTCGGACAGCCGGTCGGCCGCCGCGAGATACCTCGGCGCCAGGCTGCCGGTCACCACGCCGGTGACGACGACCGCGAGCACGCCGGACGCCTTCAGCTCCTCGGCCGGCCAGTACGCGACGAAGGGGACGACCAGCGAGACCGCCGTGCCCAGCACCGGGTCGCCGAGCCAGGCGCGCAGCCGTACGTTGATCCGGCCCAGAACCAGGCCGATCGCGCTCGCCACCACCACCGAGTAGAAGAACTCCAGCGTGACGCCCCAGATCGACACGGCGGCCGCCATGGCGGCGGTCGCGGAGCGCAGCAACACCAGCGCCGACGCGTCGTTGACCAGGCCCTCCCCCTCCAGCACGGTCAGCAGCCTGGACGGCAGGCCGAGGCGGCGCCCGACTGAGGTGGCCGCGACCGCGTCCGTGGGGCTGATCACCGCGCCGACCGCGAACGCCGCTGGCCAGCCGACGCCGGGCAGCAACGCGTGGATCAGCCAGCCCGCGCCGAGCGTGGTGACGACCACGAGCAGGACGGCCAGGCCGGTGATCAGCTTGAAGTTGCGCCGGAAGTCGGTGGCCGGCATGCTCACCGCCGACGAGTAGAGCAGCGGCGGCAGCACGCCCGCCAGGATCCACTCCGGCTCGACGTCGATCGGCGGCATTCCGGGGATGAACCCCAGCCCGGCCCCCACCACGACGAGCAGCAGCGGGGCGGCCAGCCCGATCCGGTCGGCGAACACCGCCACGGCCACCAGGCTCGCGACGCCCACGACCGCGATCAAAGTCAACGCCATGCCGCCATGGTGGCCAGATGTGGCCAGACTGTTCGAGGAGCCACGCTGCTGTTTTACGTTCCGCGGTATGACCCCTCTGGAGATGGCGACGATGCCGAGCGGGGACCGGGTCCCCCTGGCCGTCCGGTACGACGACGTGCGGGCCGTACTCGCCTCGCCCGCCTGCAGCCGCAACCTGCGCCTGCCCGGTCTCCCCCGCTTCGTCACCGGCACGGGCATCGACGACGACCCGGACGCGCTGATCAACCAGGATCCACCGGAGCACACCCGCTACCGCAGGATCATGCACGGGACGTTCACCCCGCGGCAGATCGAGTCGTGGCGGCCGCGCATCGCCGCCCTCGCGCTCGAACTCATCCCCTCGTCGGGCTTCGACCTGGTCGCGGACTTCGCCGTGCCGCTGCCGTGCCGGGTCATCTGCGAGCTGCTCGGCGTGCCGCGCGACGACTACCAGCAGTTCGTCGCGTGGACGGACATGTTCCTGACCACGTCCACGGCGAACGAGCAGGCGCGCTACCAGGGTTACACCGAGTTCATGGCCTACGCGGCCGGGCTCGTCGCCCAGCACCGCACCTCGCCGGGCGAGGACCTCATCGACCTGCTCATCACCGCCCGCGACTCCGACGACCGGCTGACCGAGGGGGAACTGGTCAACACGGTCTTCTCGCTCATCACGGCCGGGCACGAGACGACCACGTCGATGATCGCGCTGGGGGTCATGCGGCTGATGGCGCACCCCGACCAGTGGGACGCCCTGGCCGCCGACCCCACGCTCACCCCTCTGGCGGTCGAGGAGATCCTGCGTTACGACGGGCCGCCCGCCAACGCGTTCATGCGGCGGGTCACCGCGGACACCACGCTGCCCAGCGGGGCGACGCTGGAGTCGGGGGCGGTCGTCATGCCGGACATCAAGGCGGCCAACCACGACCCGGCCGTGTTCGCCGAGCCTGCCCGGTTCGACATCCACCGGTTCGCCGAGGCTCCCCCGCATCCGCACGTCGCCTTCGGGTACGGCCCGCACCGGTGCCTGGCGGCGAGCCTGGCCCGGGTGGAGCTGGTCGAGGCGATCCGGGCGCTGGTCACCCAGCGGCCCGGGTTGCGGCCCGCTTGGGAGTCGGTCGAATGGACGTCCGGACTGGTCCGGCGGCCGGTGTCGCTGCCGGTCAGCTGATCACGGTGGTCAGCCTGGTCGCCTCAGGCGAGGTGATGATCGTGGCCTCGACGGTTTTCAGGTAGCCGGGAGAGATGGGGCCTTTCTTGATGGTCTGACCGCCTGTCGGGCTCTGGTCGGCGAACTGCCGGAACGTCACCCTCCCGTGGCGGTCCTCGAGGACGATCACGCCCTCGTGCTGCTCAACGACGTTGAGGGTCGGGGCGAAGTGCCAGACGTTGTAGAGCTTGTGGCCGTCCGGGACGGAATCCTCGACGGTCATCGCGTCGCCTACCGTGACCCTGCGCGTACGGCTCACGCCGTACGCGTCGTCGGCGAAGGTGTTCTCGGCGATCATGCGGGTGGCTCTGCCGGGGCGGAAGGTCGCGCCCGCGACCACCGGGACGTTGTGCGCCTCCGGCATCCTGGTCCACGCGACGTACGGGGTCCGCTCGTAGGAGTGGAAGCCGGTCTCGACCAGGATCGGGCGGCCGTCGGCGAAGTAGGTCACGCCCAGGTGGTCCTCGTGGCCGTGCAGCTTGCGTCCTGGGCCGAACCTGACCGAGTAGAAAGAGGCGTCCGGGTCGTTCCACGCCGATCTGCCGAAGACGTAGCCGCCGTCGAAGACCTTCACCGTCTCCGGGCCGTGCGCGAAGGCCGGGGGGCGGGTGTCGGCTGGGCTGTCGCCGATGGGGACCAGGAGGCCGTCCGGCTGGGTGGCGTGGGCGATGTACCCCTCCAGGGCGGTTCTGCGGCTTCTGAGGGCGTCGGGGACCTTCGCGCCGCTCTCCTCGATCGCCCTGATCGCCACGCCCAGCCTGCGGTGGACGTAGAGGCCGTAACGAGGGGCCTGCTCGTGCAGCACGCCCTGCTCGTCGATGGCCAGCTGGGCGCTGGCGGTCATCCTCCTGATCGCCAGGCGTCGCCACCGCACCCTGCCCAGGCGGGTGGCCACGACGAGGAGGGCTATGTCCTGGTCGAGGCCGTGGTTGTGGCCCGGGCGGTAGAGGGTGTTGTCGGCGAGCACGCGGCCGTGTTCCTCGATGCTGTCGATGATTCTTGCGTCTTCTGTATGGGCGCTGAGGCACACCAGGACGGGAGCCCTCAGGGCGACGGCGTGCTCGGCCCAGGCCCACTCGCTCCGCGCCCCTTTTCGCGGATTTTTCGTGATCCAGTCATTGATGATGCTTTCGGCGCGGGTTCTTCCTGTCTTCTCCTGCATCAGGCGGCCCGCCCAGCGCAGGGTGTGCAGGTTGAGCATCCACGACCGGTTCCCGTGCGGGTCCATGCTCCAGTCGATCGGATCTCCGAGATCCGTGTACGGCAGGCCCACGAAGGACACCCGGCCCCGCATCACCTCCGCCACGTCGATCGTGGGGAACTGGTCGGCCAGGCAGATGGCCTTCCGCCTGGTCCCCGTCCTTCGCCATGCCTCTTTCCAGCTCACGGGCCCTCGCTGGTGAATCCGGCCTCCACCAGGACATCCGCCTGCCGGTCGTCGGTGCACGACAACACCTGCGAGCTGGCCGGGTCGATGATCACCGTCCGCCTGACGCCCTTCACCGTGAACGCGAACTGCTCCCCCGCCCTGCCCTTCCTGTCCGCCCGCTCCCCCAGGTAGCGGACGTTGGGCAGGTCGGCCAGCAGCCTGTACGCCGCGGCCCGCACGCCCGGCGGGGACGGCTTGCGCCACAACAACCCCAGCACCGCGTCGGCCACCACGTCGTCACCGGCGTCCACCGGCAACATCCCGACCACCCACGCCTTGAGCGCTGCTTCGTCGGACGGCAGGCGCTGAATCTGCGCGAACGTCAGGTCCCGGCCCGCGATGCTGAACGCCGCCCCCTTCGACGGCCATGCCTTTCCCCCGTCGCCGACCCAGGTCCGTCCGTCCCGGGCGGCCCACAGCTCGGTGACCTTGTCGCCTCGCTGCTGTCTGAGATGCCAGAACGCACCGCCCGCCGTACGGCCGGCGGAACCCGCGGCCGCCAGCAGAACCATCCGCCCTTGGCCCTGCGGCTGCGCCTGGCTTTTCTGCTGCGTCGCGGGCATGATCGCCAGCCACACCGCGAACGCGCCCGTCGCCACGAGACCCACCGACCAGCTGAACAACCTGCGCCGCCCCCTGCGCCGCTCGGCCTCGATCCGCCCCCACACCCGAGCCCGCACCCGCGGATCCACCCGCTGCGGCCCGTACAGCTCCCTGACCAGCTCCAGCTCATCCACGGTCGGCCTCCTGCAGCACCAGGGACAGGGAGCCACGCAGCTTCTTGCGTGCCCGGTTGAGCCGCGACCTGACCGTCCCGTTCGGAATCCCCAGCGCCACAGCCACCTCCTCGTGGCTCAATCCCGCCAGCGCCAGCAACTGCACGACGTCCCGATCCCGCTGATCCAGCTCGGCCAGCGCGGCCGCCAGGTCCTGACGCAGGCTCTCAGCGGCCACCTGGACGACCACCCGGTCCTCGTGCCCGGGCGTGTCCCGGTCGGGGGCGCACCGGCTGAGCGCCCGCAGCGTCCTGGCCTCCTGACGCCGATGCTTGCCGATCAGGTTGGTGGCGATGCCGTACAACCAGGTCTTTGCGGCGGCCCGCGAGGGGTCGAACTGCGCCCGCTTCCTGAACGCGATGAGAAACGTCTCCCCCACGACGTCCTCCGCGTTGTCCGGGCCTAACCGGTAGGCGACGTATCGATGGATCTCATCGAAATGCGCGTCGAAAACCGCCGCGAACGCCTCGTGATCATCAAGCGGTCTGTCCGCCACAATGCTGCCCCCTGCGCTAGTTACCCCTTATCCCCCGATCCTTTGAGTCACGTTCACGCCCATCCGTTCACACCAGGCCCGCCTCGTACGCGGCGATGACCAGATGCACCCGCGTCCGCGCGCCGAGTTTCATCAGCAGGCTGCTGACGTGCGTCTTGACCGTGCTCAAGCTGACGAACAGCGCCTCGGCGACCTCCGTGTTCGACAGCCCCTTGGCGACCAGCACGAGCACCTCCCGCTCCCGGTCGGTGATCTGCAGCCCGCCCCCTCCCGCCCCGGCGTACCGCTGGATCAGCCGGCGCGTCACCGTGGGCGCCAGCAGCGACTCCCCGGCCGCCACCACCTCGATCCCCCTGAGCAGCTCCGCGGGCGGCGTGTCCTTCAACAGGAACCCGGCGGCCCCCGCCCTCAGCGCCCCGTAGACGTACTCATCCAGATCGAACGTCGTCACGATCAGCACCCGCGTGGCCGGACGTTCCACCCCGATCCGGCGCGTGGCCTCGATCCCGTCCATCACCGGCATCCGCACATCCATGACCACCAGATCCGGACGCTCCCGGCCGACCACCTCCACCGCCTCGACCCCGGTCGCCGCCTCCCCGACCGTCACGAACCCCGGCGCACTGTCCACCAGCCTCCGGAAGCTGGCCCTGATCAGCGCCTGATCATCAGCCACCACCACCCGCTTCCTGGCGACCGCCATCACAACGGCAACCTGGCCATCACCCGGAACCCCCGCACCGCCCGCGCACCCGCCTCGAACTCGCCGCCGAACACGTGCACCCGCTCGCGCAACCCCAGAAGCCCATGCCCGTACGGCTGCGCCTGCCCGCGCACCCCGTCGTCCACCACCTCCACGACGAGCGCCTCCGCCAGCCGCGAGATCCGCACGCCCGCCCTCCTCGCCCCCGCGTGCTTGATCACGTTGGTCAGCGCCTCCTGCACGATCCGGTACACCGTCAGCTCCAACTCCCCCTCCACCTCGCCGTCGACCACCAGATCCACCTCCACCCCCGCCGCCCGCGTCCGCTCCACGAGCGCACCCAGATCCGCCAGCCCGGGGGCGGGCTCGAACTCCGCGTCACCGTCCTCACGCAGCACCCCCAGCAACCGCCGCGTCTCACGCAGCGCCGACCTGCTCGTCTCCTCGATCGAGGCCAGCGTCCTGCTCATCTCCTCCGCCCCGCCCACGTGCCCGGCGACACCCGCCTGGACCGCGATCGTGCTGAGGCTGTGCCCGATGACGTCGTGCAGTTCCCGCGCGATGCGCAGCCGCTCCTCGGCCGCTTCCGCGCGCACCCGCTCTTCCGCGTGTACGGCGAGCCGTTCCGTGTAGAGCCTGCGCTGGCGCACCGCCGTACCGACCGCCCAGGACGCCACCGTGATCCCCAGCACCAGCCCCAGCTGGTCGCGCACATTGCCCGTCAGGGGAACCCGCAGCACCCCCTGGACCCCGGCGGCACAGGCTGCCAGCAGCGCGACGGCGGCGTTCCGGCGGGTCGCCAGCGTGTAGAGGGCCAGCGGGAGGCAGAGAGCGTCGGCAGTGGGCAGCAGGAACTCCCGCATCCCCAGCCCGGCGACGAGAACGACCGCGAACACCGTCCGCGGCCAGAGCCGTCTGACCGCGATGGGCAGGCTCGTACCGAGCGCTGCGGCGAAGTCGACCGCATCGGGGGCCGAGGTGTTCCGCGAGACGACCAGCCCCAGGAACGCGGCGGCCAGAAGAAGGGCAACGAGGCCGTCGACCACCACCCATGCCCAGGTCGGCACCCGACTCAACAACGGCGCAGGGGTCGTTGCGGGCTGCAGGAGGGTCGTTGCGGGAGGGCCTGCAGGGGCGGGCGTCACAGGAGCGGACGTTGCCGGGCGGGCACCACCGGGGGTGGCCGTCACAGGGATGGCCGTCACGGGGGCGGGCGTCACGGGGGCGGGCGTCACAGGGGGCGGGCGTCACAGGGGGCGGGCGTCACCCGGGTGGGTGGGTTACGGGCAGGGGGACGTTGGTGTGGGTTGGGGGGTTGGGGAGTTTGGGGTGCAGCGGTGGTCGACTATGGAGGCGACGCCTGGCCGTGACTGCAACGCGGTGATGATGGGGGTTGCGTCGGCGTTCGGGGTGAGGGTGATGCGGAAGGAGGCTGGGAAGTCCTCCACGCGGAGGACACCCTTCAGGACTCCGCTGTCGGCAGAGGCTTTGAAGACCTCATAGGCCTTTGCCTGGTCTTCGTAGTACACCTGGGCCACGCCGGGCAGCGACTTGATCTTTTTGAGGATCGCCGTGAGGTCCTTGTTGGTGACGCCCTTGGGGCGGGACTCGCAGGACGGCTGGGAGCTTGCCTTCGTGCAGAGGAAGACGTTGATGTCGGCCGTGTTCTCGTAGGAGGTCGTGGGGCGGATTGCGGCGGTGTTCACGTCGGGGTCGGGGGTCTGGCCGTCGGGTAGCCACAAGGTGGTTGCCGTTGCTCCGGCAATGACGATGGCCACTGCTGCCACTGCGTGCCGTACGTCGACTCGGGGTCTTCTCGGAGCCGACACGGTGGGGAGGGGCTTCAGGGTTTCCGGGGTCACCAGGGCGCCCACTTCGTTCAGTGCCTCGCGTAGGCGCTGCTCTACCTCGCTGTTCATCGGGTCCCTCCCGTGCGTCCGTGGTCTTCCTTGCCCAGGGCCCTGCCCAGGGAGGCGAGGGCGCGGGCGATCGTCGATCGGGCGGTGCTGCCGCTGATCTCCATGGTGTCGGCGATCTCCTGGTCGGAGAGGTCGAAGTAGTAGCGGAGGACCAGCGCCTCGCGTTGGCGTCTCGGCAGGTCGCGCAGGGCCAGCAGCACCTCTCGGCGCTCCTCGCCGAGCATCGCGGCGCTCTCGGCCGACCAGACCGGTGGCTCGTAGGGCGCGGCCCAGCGGAAGAGCCTGACTCTTCTGCGGAGGACGTTGCGGCTCTGGTTGAGTACGGCGGAGCGTACGTAGGCCAGGGCGCTGTCGGGGTCGCGGAGCCTGGTACGGCCGGCGTGGGTGCGGGTGAAGGCCTCCTGCACCACGTCTTCGGCTGTGGCCAGGTCGCCGACCATGAGCAGCGCCAGCCGTACCAGGCCTATGTGGTGTTCGGAGAAGATCGCTGCCACGTCTACGCGGTCGCGGGTCTGGGGCTCTCTTGGGGAGAGCAGGTCAACTTCCACGTCACAGAGACGCCTGGGAGGTCTGTCTGCTGCTTCGGCCACGGGTCGGGTTTTGGTCTCGTCGGGGGCGGATCACCGTAACATCGTGCGGCTCTTTTGGGGGCGGGTCGGCGGAGGGCTGTGGAGGAGCTGACGTCGGGTTAAGTGCAGGGGCGGAGTAGTGGGCTGCGGATGGAGGGGGGCGAAGCAGGATGCGGCCAATGGGGCCCGGGGCCTAAGGGCCTAAGGGGGTTGGGGCCATGGGGGTTGGGCCAGGGGGTGGGAGGGCGGGGTTCGAGGCCAGGGGGTGGGAGGGCTGGGTTGGGGGGTGGGATTGGTCTGGTGGGTGGGGTGGGGATTGGTTCTGGGGTGGGGGCCAATGGGGTTCTATGGTGGGGTTTGTGATCTCTCCCTCTACTCTTGCGCTCTTCGCCACCGCCTCCGCCGCGCTGGTGGTGATCCCTGGGCCCAATCATCTCTACATCGCCGCTCGTGGCCTCGCGCAAGGGCGGTCGGCGGCTATGGCCAGTGCGTTCGGGGTTGAGGTCGGGACGCTGGTGCACACTGCTGCAGCGGCGGCTGGGTTGTCCTACCTGATCTCGCGGTCGGCCACCCTGTTCGCGGTGGTCAAGTGGGTGGGGGTTGCCTATCTCGTCTATCTCGGGGTCAGGGCGTTTCTTGGCAAGGACAGCCCCCACGACCAAAACGCGGCTGCGCGGCAGCCGCTGGGGAAGGTGTTCCTGGAAGGCGTGCTGGTCAATGTGCTCAATCCGAAGGTGGCGCTGTTCTTCCTGGCCTTTCTGCCGCAGTTCGTCGATCCAGGGGCGGGCGCTCCGGCGGGGCAGATCGTGGTGTTCGGGGTGACGTTGTTCGTGCTCGGGTTCCTCTCGGACATGGTCTACGCCCTGTCGGCAGGCGCGCTGGGCGGGAAAATGGCGCGGCATGGGCGGAAATTTCGGTACTTCAGTGGGGTTGTTTATCTCGGGATGGGGGTTCTCACCGCCTTCGCCGGGAGGCGCTAGGGGGAAGATAGGCGGATGGCACCCCGCAAGAAGCAGGCGATCTTCGAGGCGACGCTCGACCTGGTCGCCGCCAAGGGCTACGACGGCCTGACCATCGAGGGCGTCGCCGACCGCTCCGGTGTCAACAAGACGACGATCTACCGCTGGTGGCCCTCCAAGGCCGCGCTCCTCGGCGCCGCCCTCGTCGAGGCCGAGCTGCTGGAGTTCGACCCCCCGGACACCGGTTCGCTGCGCGGCGACCTCACCGCCATGGTCGACGCCATCGCCAAGCTCCTCGACGACCCGCCCACCCGCGAGGTCGCCGTCGCCGCGCTAGGCGCCGCCGTACGCCATCCCGAGCTGGACACCCGCCGCTTCTTCGCCGACCGGTTCGCCCGCGAGCAGGAGATCTTCCAGCGAGCGGTACGGCGGGGCGAACTCGACCCGGCGACGGACCCGATGCTCCTGGTGGACCTGCTCGCCGGAGCCGTATGGATCAGGGTGATCTTCCGCGACCTCCCCCTGACCGAGAACTTCGCCCGGGACGCCGTAGGCGCAGTACTGGATGGTGTCGGGTGCTCCTCCGCCTCCTAGTCGGCCTGTTATTACTCCTGGTGATCCCCTCCTCAGCGGCGGAGAGCCGGGCGGCCCTCGTCAGACTGACCGTCGACTCGAAGGCCCTCGGCAGGAACGCCCAGGTGGAGGTCCTGCTCCCCAAGGGCTGGCGGCCCGGGACGAAGTGGCCCGTGCTCTACCTGCTCGAAGGGTGCTGCCACCAGGGCCTCGAATGGATCACCCTCGGCAGGGCGGACGACGTCGTGAAGGACGTCATCGTCGTGATCCCCGAGGGCGGCGAGTCGGGCTTCTACTCCGACTGGCGCAGGGGCCCGAAGTGGGAGACGTTCCACCTGACCGAGGTGCGGGAGCTGGTCGAGGAGCGGTACGGAGCATCCGACCGCCGAGCGATCGCCGGGCTCTCGATGGGCGGCTTCGGCGCCCTGTCCTATGCGGCGCGGCATCCCGGGATGTTCCGGGCGGCGGCCTCGTTCTCCGGCCTGGTCGACGTGTCACGCAAGGACACCGACTACATCGCAGGTCCCGAAAAATCGCCGGATCTGTGGGCGGAGAGCGACATCCCGCTGCACAACCCGACCGCCCTCGCGGCGAAGCTGAAGGACATCCCCGTCTACATCTCCAGCGGGAACGGCCAGGCCGGGCCGCTGGACGCGCCGGGCACCAGCTTCGACGGCGGCGAGGCGGTCATCGAGCAGCAGAACCGGCGCTTCCTGGCCGCAGCCCAGGCCGCCGGAGTGCAGGTCACGGCCAACCTGTACGGTCCGGGCACCCACAGCTGGCCGTACTGGACGAGGGAACTACGGACGGCCCTGCCCATCCTGCTCAGATGAGCGCGGCGGGAATGCGGTCCAGCACGGGCAGCGGCGCCAGGCCGTACGCGTAGAAGTCGACCGCCCACGCCCCGGCCGCCTTGGCCCCGCGGACCTTGGCCGCCAGCCGGTCCACCGAGTCGCTGTCCGGGTACCCGGGGCGCAGCACCGCGCGCACCTCCCGGTCCTTACCCACCGAGCGCAGGTAGGCCCCGACGTCGTCGGCGATCCTGGCGGCGTCCCGCGCGTAACCCAGCACGGCGAACGAGGGCACCAGGTCGCCCAGCGCCACCAGGTCCACCCCGAGCTGCCAGGCGTCGTGCGCGGCGAGGCCAGGAGAGGGCAGCCCGTCGCGGTAGCCCTTGACCGCCCCCGTCGCGTCGATGAACACGAGCTGCGACCCCTCGGCCGACACCGCCGCGGAGACCTCGGACACCAGCGAGGTGACCGTCTCCGACCGTGCCCGCGCGTAGGCCACCACGTCGGGGCCCGCGTAGGCGGTCAGCGCGGCGCGCGTCACCTCGCCCTGCGCGGGAGCGTCGCCGTCGAGCACCCCGCCGACGATCCTGGCGCACTCGTCGCGGGCCAGCAGCGCGTCGACGCCCAGGTCGGTGGCGCGCCGCATGCAGAAGTCGCAGAAGCAGAGACCCATGAGGTAGGCGTCCATGGGCCCGAGCTGGACGAAGGAGCGTTGCGCCTTCAGCGGTCTGAAGTGCAGCGACTCGGCCACCACGCTGTCCACGCCGAGCCTGGCCACGGCGCGGGCGAGCGCCACGGCGTAGAGCCGTACGTCGGGATGCGCCGGGCACAGGTCGGTGATCGCGCCACGGTCGCCGAAGCAGTCGCGGACGGTCACGTCGGGGTGTTCCGCGCCGATCGTGCCGTTGCGGAGGAAGACGGTCCAGCCGTGCAGCTTGAGCCCGCGGGCGCGGCAGGCGTCGAGCAGGCCGTCGAAGGAGTCAGCGAACCCGGCGGGCGGGCGCAGGCGCAGGTCGGCGAACAGGTCGGACGGCAGCGGGAAGTGCGCGCCGTCCTCCCTTACGGTCAGCTTGGACAGCCCGTGCGGGGTGATGTCGCGCGAGCCGTGGTGCACGGCGCCGACGGTGATCCCGGCCACGCCGTACCCACGCACCCGGTCGAGCACCCGCTCGACGCCCTCGCCGCGCAGGTCCTCGACGAAGACGTACATCGAACTGTCCACCGTGTCCACGGCCTCCCTCTGGTCGGCGCTCGGTCGCTCTTAGCCGATCTCTTCCCTCGTCGCTCCGGTCGCTTCGCTCCCTGCGCTCCTCAGTCCAGAGACCGGCGCTCCCTCGCCGACCTTACGCGCTCTTGTGGGCGACGAAATCGATCTCGACGAGGATGTCCATCAGGTCCGACCCGACGGTGGTGCGAACCGGGTACGGCTGGCTGAAGTACGACTTGTACACCTCGTTGTAGGCCGCGAAGTCGCGCTTGAGGTGCTGCAGGTGGACGGTCGCCTTGACCACGTCGTCGAAGCCGAGCCCGTGAGCGGCCAGCACCGCCCCGAGGTTCCTCATCGTCTGGTGCGTCTGCGCCGCGACGTCGTCGCCCACGATCTCGCCGGTGTCCGGGTCGAGCGGCCCCGCCCCAGAGGTGTAGACGAAGTCACCGACCACGAGCCCCTGGGAGTAGGCGCCGATCGGGGGCGCACCCTCGTTGGTCCTCAGTTCCTTCTTCATCAGATCTCCCTAGAAATGCGTATTTATCGTGCCAACAACGCGGTAGTCAGCAGCGACGAGCGGCAACGTCCGCCACTTGTCGAACGCCGTGCACGGATGCGAGATCCCGAACGACACCAGCTCCCCCACCCGCAGGGACCCGCGCACCACCGTGTGCTGGTCCTGCATCCTGACGACCTCGAAGTCACCGCGCGGAATCGGCAGCCCCTCGTCATAAGGGGCGTCCCGCTTCCCCATCCCGATGATCGCCAACCCGGGCTCCGGCGTCGAGAGCACGTGCGCGAAGATCTCGAAGGCCGGCACCAGCGAGCCGGGAATCCGGTTGAACGGCGTGCGCTCCCGGTAGTAGCCGTCGTCGTGCGAGACGTACGCCCCCGCGCGCAGCATGACCCGCGCCTGCGTGGCCACGAGCTCCCGCCCGATCACGTCGAACCACTGGCTCCCGCCGACCGACAGCAGCGGGTTCCGCACCCGGAGATACTCGACGGCATCCTGCAACGAATGCAGATATTTCCGGACTTCTTCGGCGCTCTTCAGCGACCCCTCATACCCGGCGACCCCCACGACCTCGACGCCAGGAACAGCAGAAGCCCGGTCGACGACCTCCAGAAGGTCCTTGAGCGTACGGCTCCCGCCCCGCCCACCCTCATGCCCCAGCTCGGCCAGCACCTGGAACGGCCGCTCCCCGGCGAAGGAGGACAACACGTCCACGGAAGCCACGGAGTCGACGAAGAACATCACCTCGAACCCGGGATCGCGGGAAAGCTCGGCAGCCAGCCACCGCAACCCCGCAGGGTCCACGACCTGGTTGGCGATCACGATGCGCCCGACCCCGAAGCCCCGCAGCGCCATCGCCTGGCTGGGCGTCGCCACCGTCAGCCCCCACGCGCCCGCTTCCAGCTGCATCGCGGCGATCTCAGGTGACATGTGCGTCTTGGCGTGCGGCGCGAAGAGCATGCCGTGGTCGCGGGTGAACGTGGCCATCGTCGCGATGTTGTGCTCCAGCGCGGCCTGGTGCACGACCATCAGCGGAAAGCTGAACGGCCCGTCGAACACGGACCGCCCAAAGATGTCCTCACCAGGACAGATCCCCTTCACAGTTCCCGACCTTATCGGCTAGCGAGAGCGCAACGCGCGCCCCGGCGTACCCCCGGTCAGCGCGCCCCCGGCCAGCACCCGGGCCCCGGAAACGAACACGTCGGAAACCCCCGCGGCAGGCACCCGCGGATCAGCATAAGTCGCCAGATCTTCGACGGTTTCCGGCGACACCAGGATCAGGTCGGCGGCGAATCCCGACCGCACCAACCCCCGGTCCACCAGCCCGAACCGCCGCGCCGGATGCGAGGCCAGGTGCACGACCGCCTGCTCCCACGTCCAGTCGCCGAGCTCGCGCACGTGCCGCCCCAGGAACCTGGCGAACGCCCCCCACCCGCGCGGATGCGGATGCCCGCCCACGTAGATGCCGTCGGAACCACCGGTGTGCGAGGGATGGCGCAACATCCGCCGCACCGACTCCTCCCCTGCCGGCCCCTCGTCCGGCCTGGCCATCACGCACCCGGCCTCCAGGCGCGTGTCGATCAGCAGCCTGACGCAGAACTCGGCGGGCGAGATCCCCTTCCTGCGCGCCGCCTCCACGATCGTCAGCCCCTCCGCCCACTCCGCCCCCGGCGCGTGCGAGACGGTGAGCCGCGGCCACAGCTCGGCCAGCGTCGGCCACCACGCGTCCAGCTCGCGCGACCCGAGCATGTCCAGCGCCCGGTCGAGCTCGGCGGCCGGCACGGACGGCGGCAGCACGACCATCGCCAGGATCGTGCTCCCCCGCAGGTAGGGATAGGTGTCGAAGGTCAGGTCCACCCCCTCGTCCAGCGCGGACGAGACCAGCGGCAACAACAGGTCCGCCGGTCCGTGCAGATGAGACACGTGTACGGCGGCGCCGGACAGCTTGGCGATCTCCACGACCTCGCTCATGCCCGTCCCGGCCCGCGCGCCGTACGCCCTCATGTGGGTCACGTACGGCAGGCCGCCGAGCGGCGCGCTGAGCGCGGCGAGCTCCTCGGTGGTGGCGTAGCGGCCGGGCAGGTACTCCAGCCCGGTCGACAGGCCGACGGCCCCGTCGGCGAGCCCGCGCTCGACCCGCAGCAACATCGCGGCGAGGTCGTCGGGGGCTGCGGCGCCGGAGGAGGCGCCCATGACGTCGTAGCGGATCGTGCCGTGCGGCAGCAGGTAGGCGCTGTTGAGCGCGCTGGCCCGGTCGTAACGCTCCAGGACGTCGGCCACGCTCAGCGGCCCGTCGACGAGCGTGCCGTTGACGGCGGCGAAGTAGCGGCTGGCGTAGGCGACGGTCTCGGCGGAACCGGGCGCGAAGGACAACCCGTCCTGGCCGAGCACGAAGGTGGTCACGCCCTGCCGGAGCGCGGCGAGCTGCACCTCAGGGTCGAAGATCACGGCGTCGCCGTGCGCGTGGCAGTCGATGAAGCCCGGCGCGACGAACCGGCCGGTGGCGTCGACGATCTCACCCGCCTCGACGCCGTCGAGCCGCCCGACGGCCGCGATCCGGTCGCCGGAGATCGCCACGTCCGCTCTGAACGCCGGAGCCCCCGTGCCGTCGAGCACCCGTCCACCGCTGATGACCACGTCATACGCCACCCCAGGATTAAACCTGATTTGGAAGGGATGGCACGTCTTTCATAGCCTCTGGCAGGTGCTCTTCCCTCGCGCGTCCGCGCTGATCGCCGCCCTCGCCCTCGCCGTGACCGCCTGCGCGGCAGAAAAGCCCCAGGAAACGCGGAGCCCACAGGCGGCCGAGGGCGTCCTGCGCCCGACAGGAGCCACCAGCCAGCAGGTCCGCGCCTACTACGCCGAGTGGAAGGCCGCCTTCGTCACCGACAAGTGCGGCTCCCAGCAGGTGATCTCCCCCGATGCCGACCACCCGTACGTCGGCGAGGCGCAGGGCTACGGCCTGGTCATCGCCGCCTCCATGGACGACAGACCACTCTTTGACGGAATCCTGAAATATGTGGAAGCGCACCCGTCGGTGAACAACCCCGATCTACTCGCCGCGGAACAGGACAAGGACTGCAAGAGCGTCAACGGCTCGGACTCCGCGACCGACGGCGACCTCGACGTCGCCTACGGCCTGCTGATGGCGGACAAGCGGTGGGGCGGCTACCGCGACAAGGCCGTCAAGCGGATCAACGCCATCATGAAGGACGAGTTCAGCCTGTACACCGGCCTGATGAAGCTCGGCGACTGGGCCACCGCGGACGAGCCACTGAGCAGGATCTCCCGTACCTCCGACTGGATGATCGGCCACTTCAGGGCGTTCGAGAAGATCGACCCAGAATGGCAGACCATTCGGATGCGCCACACCTTGCTGATCGGCTACTACGAGGGAACGACGACGGGCCTGCTGCCCGACTTCGTCAAGGACGGCAAGCCGGTCAAGGGCAAGGTGCTGGAGGACGAGCACGACGGCGACTACAACTGGAACGCCCTGCGCGACCCCTGGCGCATCGGTGCCGACGCCGCCACCAGCGGCGACCCAGGTTCTGTCGGATGGGCCAGAAAGATCACGACCTTCATCAGGAAGGCCACCGGCGACGACCCCAAGAAGATCGCCGCCGGTTACACCCTCGAAGGCAAGTCGCTCGCAGAAGGCCCAGAGCCCGCCTTCGTAGCGCCGTTCGCCGTGGCCGCCCTGACCTCCCCTGACAGCCAGGCCTGGCTCGACGCGCTCTGGCAGACGATGCTCGCCACGAAGATCGACAAGCACGACTACTTCGCCGCGACCGTCCAGCTCCAGTCGATGATCGCCGTCATCGGCGGCCAACCTCTGCCATAGGCCCTAGTCCTGGCTCCTGGTGAGCGGACAGGCGACCTTGCCCAGTACCAGATGCTCGGCCAGCACCTCACGCGCGCGCGACCTGGCCAGGTTCCACCCGTTCCACGCGTCCGGCTTGTCCAGGCCGTTGGCGGACACCACGTCGGCCAGCACACAACTGCGCTGCGGCTCAGGCAGCCTGTCCAGCGCTGGTACGGCTTCCGCCCCCAGATCCCCCAAGTAGTCGGCGTCGAGCCGGTCGATGCCGCGCACGTCCACCTGAGTGGCGGCGACCAGGTAGTCCGGGTTCACCATCGAGAACGTGCCGAGCCCGAGCGCGGTCACCAGCACGACCGTGCGCGGCAGCCAGGCCGCGCTCCGCCCCGCCAGCCGTACCGCACCCGCCAGCAGCACCAGCGCGAACAGGGCGCCCAGCCACCACACGGTCGCCTGCACCGAGAGCCGCAGCCGCGACAGGCCGTAGGCGTCGGTGTAGAGGTCCATGCGGTGCAGCGCGGAGAACAGGATCACCATCGTCAGCCCGCACAGGATCCCGAGCTGCCCGGACAGCACCCAGCGCTCCCGCCGCCCGACCTTCAGCACGCCCCCAGCGAGCGTGACGATGCCGAGCACCACCACGCTGACCACGACGAGCTGGAAGAACCCCTGCCTGGCGTACTCCGCGTAGGTCAGCCCCCTGGTGTGCAGCACCTGCTCGTTGCCGCCGAACAGGAACCTGATCTGCACCGCGACGAACGCCGCGAACAGCAGGTTCACCGCCGTGAGCGGCACCATCCAGACGCTGGTGCTGACCCTGGCCTTCATCGACGGCCCGATCGGGTCGTTGACCGGGCGCAGCGCCACGAGCACCACGGCCGCCAGGAACAGCGCGCCGACGAGGAACAGGAACACCCGGACCGGCACCGACTCCGCCCACTCAGGCGCGGTGAGCAGCCGGTTCACGTAGGACTCGAAGACCGCGTCCGCAGAGGCGAACAGCACGCCGAAGACGACGAGGAGCACGATCGTGATCGCCACGCCGCCGAGCAGCGGCAGGATGCGCCTCTTGGCCGCCAGGTTCTTCAGCGGCGCCGCGATGAACCACGGCACGGGCGCCAGCGACAGCAGCACCGACATGCCGCCCCTGATCACGCCCAGCCAGCCCGCGCCGGCCCCCGACACCGCGAGCGCCCCGAGCCCGAACCCGGCCAGCAGCATGAGCGAGACCAGCCAGTCCGCGTCCCTGATCACGGCCATGGAGATCAGCCAGTAGGCGGCGAGCCCGAAGGCCACGGTCCACGGCGTCATCCTGCGCAGTACGGCCGGCAGCGCGGCAGCGCCCAGCACCAGGGCGACCAGCACGAACCCCAGCCCGGTCTGCGCGTACGGCAGGGCCACGGCGCAGAACACCCCGGCGCCGGCCGCGGCGGGCAGCAGCCAGCGCGGCGTGTCCGGCAGCTCGGGCCTGGGGAACAGCGGCGGCGGCACGTAGGCGGGCGGCGGGCCGTACCCCTGGGCGGCGGCCGGGTGCCCCGGCGGCGGCTGCGGGCCGTACGGGACCGGCCTGGTGTAGGGGATGGGCTGGTACTGCCTGCGTTGCATGTTGCGCGCCACGTACGCGCCCAGCGCCATGCCGCCGCACGAGCAGGCGAGCAGCGTGAGGAGCGCGATGGCGCCGCCGAAGGCGATGCTGGCGAAGACGGCCGCGAGCAGGCCGAAGATGAAGCCGAGCACGCCACCGATGACCCCACCGCCGAACATCCTGGCGTAGCTGATCTCCGGCTCCACCGGGGGATCGATCGGCCACGGGGCCCGCGTGAGGCCCGGCTCGGGGGGAGGGCCTCCCTGCGACATGGCGAAGGCGGGCGCGGGCGTCTCGACGGCGTTGCCCTCGACCTCGCGGACCTCGACGCGGGCCGCGTGCGCCTCCGGCTCGTCGAGCCCACCCGACGGGACCGAAGCAGGTTCCGCGACCAGCGGTGCGATCTGAGCGAGCGGCACGTCCGCTGCTGACGACGTGATGACCTCTTCTTCCCCCTGTTGAGCTTCCACCGACACGGTCCTCTCGGGTAAGTCGACGATCATGCGGCACCCCGCGCAGTCGTCGATGCGAATGGAGCCGCCGTGCAGTTCGACGATCTCCTTGACGATGGCCAGCCCGAGCCCCGCTCCCCCGGAGTCGGCCGTCCGTCCCTCGTCGAGCCGGGAGAAGCGCTCGAACACCCGGCTCCTCGCCGTCTCGGGAATGCCGGGTCCGCAGTCGGACACGGTGATCCGTACGCCCGAGCCCTGGGCCGAGCCCGCCATGGTGACCAGGCCGGAGGCCGGGCTGTGCCGTACGGCGTTGTCCAGCAGGTTGGCCAGGACCTGCGCCAGCAGGTCGGGGTCGGCGCGCACGGCCAGGTCGCGCGGGACGTGCTGGGTGATCCGCACGTCCTCGCGGGCCATCGAGGCCTCGCGCACCGCCTGCTCGACCAGCGGCCCCAGCGACACCGTCTCAGGCTCGATGAGCCTGACCCCCGAGTCGAGCCGCGACAGGTCCAGCAGCTGCGCGACCAGCCTGCCCAGCCGTTCCGTCTGTGCGAGCGCTGTGCGCATGGTGACGGGGTCCGGCGCGGAGACCCCGTCGACCACGTTCTCGAGTACGGCGCGCAGCCCCGTGATCGGGGTGCGCAGCTCGTGGCTCACGTTGGCGACCAGCTCGCGCCGCTGCCTGTCGACCTCGCCGAGGTCGGCGGCCATCGCGTTGAACGCCCTGGCCAGCTCGCCCACCTCGTCCCGCGATGTGGCGCTGACGCGCAGGTCGTAGCGGCCCTTGGCGATCGTCTGGGCCGCTCTGGCCATCTCGCGCAGCGGTTTGGTCATGCCGCGGGCCAGCACCTGCACCATGATCATCGCCAGCGCCAGCGCGATGATCAGCCGTACTTCCCTGGGGAAGAGGTCGACGAGCTGGTAGACGCTGATCCCGACCGCCACCGCGAGCACGATGACGATGCCGAGCTTGACCTTGATGCGTCCCAGGAAGTCGAGGGGGTTCATCGGCGCACCAGCGCGTATCCGACGCCGTGCACCGTGCGCACGACGTCCGAGCCGAGTTTCCTGCGCAGCGCGCGCACGTGGCTGTCGACGGTCCTGGTCGCCGCCGCCTCGGAGAAGCCCCACACGTCCGACAGCAGCCGGTCGCGCTCGAAGACCTGGCCGGGCCGCTCGGCGAGCCTGCGCAGCAGGTCGAACTCGGTCCTGGTGAGCTGCGCCTCCACCCCGCCGACGAAGACGCGGCGGGCGGCGGTGTCGATCTCGACTTCCCCCACCCTGATCACCGTGTCCTCGGCGACGAGCTGGGTGGCGCGCTCGACCCGGCGCAGCAGCGCGTGGATCCTGGCGACCAGCTCGCGCATGCTGAACGGCTTGGCCAGGTAGTCGTCAGCGCCGACGCCGAGCCCGACCAGCATGTCGGTCTCCTCGCCGAGCGCGGTCAGCATGAGGACGGGCACCGGGCGCGCCGCCTGCATCCTGCGGCACACCTCCAGCCCGTCCAGGCCGGGCAGGAGGCGGTCGAGGATGACCAGGTCGGGTTGCGCCCTGCCGTACTCGGTCAGTGCGGTGTGCCCGTCGCCGGCCACCCGCACCTCGAAGCCCTCGGCGACCAGCCTGTTCCGTACGGCAAGCGCGATCGTCGCGTCGTCTTCGACCACCAGAACCTGTTTCACGGATGGCAGCCTAGAAGGGTCGCGTGCAGACGACACTCCCTAAAGTGTGCACATCCTGTGCAGACTCGGAGCGGCGCGATAGCCCGGAGAGAGCGGGGCTTGGGCCGATGCCAACGGAGGGCGCAGCAAGCGCGACCATAGATAGGGTGACTCGCGTGGATCCCTCTGCCTACCTGCGGCGACTGGGCCGCGGCGACCTCATCGGCGCGCCCGCGGACCTGGAGACGCTCACCGCGCTGCACTCCGCGCACATGGAGCGGGTCGCCTACGAGACGCTGGAGATCTGGCTCGACCGGCCCACGACCGTGGACCCGCTGGAGTCGGCCGCGCGCATCGTCGGCGGCAGGGGCGGCTACTGCTACCACCTGAACGGCGCCTTCGGCGAGCTGCTGCGCACGCTCGGCTACGAGGTGCGCAGGCACGTCGGCGGCATCCAGCCGCGCGACGGCGAACCGGAGATCACCGGCAACCACGTGGTCCTGACCGTGCACGGGCTGGGCGACTCGGGCTGGCTGGTGGACATGGGCATGGGCGACGGCCCGCACCGGCCGCTGCCGCTCGTCGAGGGCGTCTACGAGCAGGGCCCCTTCACGTACGGCCTGCGCCCGTCCGAGATCGCGCCGGGCGGCTGGCGGTTCGACCACGACCCGAGCGGCTCGTTCCCCGGCATGGACTTCGGTCCCGCCGAAGCCGACATGACCGCATTTATCGATATGCACGAGTATCTGTCCACCTCGCCGGAGTCCGGTTTCGTGAAGCACGCGGCCGTGGTCGGCCGGGTGGACTCCGCCGGGGTGGACGTCCTGCGCGGCCTCTCCCTCACCAGGATCGGCCTCGGCCGCCGCTCGACCACGCTGGAGACGGCCGACGACTACTTCGCCGCGCTCGCCGACGTGTTCTGGCTGACCCTCGACGACGTGACCACGCAGGAGCGCGAGCGCCTGTGGGCCCGCCTGGTGCGGGCCCACGAGCGCTGGCTGGCGGCTACGTGAAGATCATCCGTTTGCCGGTGACCTTGTAGCCGATCCGGTCGAAGATCGCCGCCATCGGGAAGTTCCCGACGTCGGTGTTGTCGGTGATGAACGGCTGGCCCTCGTCGGCGAAGATGTGCATCGCCTCGGCCAGCAGGTCGTAGGCGTAGCCGTGGCCTCGGTGCCTGCTGTCGACGCCGATGTAGCCGATCGTCGCCGAGCTGCCGTTGTGGGTGGGCATGACCATCCCGACCAGCTCGCCGTCCGCGTCGTAGGCCAGCCGCCAGCGATCGCGGCCGCCCGGCATATCGGCGACCTGCTGCAGGCCCTCGGCGGCCACGTCCTTGACGTCCCTGCTGAGCAGCTCTTTCCGGTCCCAGGCGTCCAAGCTGCCCTCGAGGATGTGCTCGAGCAGGCCGAGCAGCAGGGCGTCGTCCGCGGCCTCGGTGAAGGTGAGCCTGGTCGAACGCGGCGGCAGCCCGTACTCCGGCTCCCAGCGCAGGTTCAGCCGCTCGACGTGGAACTCGAGCCCGGCCTTCTCCGCCGCCGCGATGCGGGCCTCCGCCTCGGGCAGGCCCTTCCACTCCGGGGGCAGGAACAGGTTGTACTCGGGGCGTTCGTAGCCCATCGGATGGGTGTAGCCGGGCCCCACGAGCGCCGCGTAGGCGGCCTTGAGCAGCGCCGCCCCGTTCTCGACGGTGTCGAAGTCGAAGTAGTCGAGGCTCATCGGGTGGTCGAACTCCGGGCGTCCCCAGAAGGAGGCGCGGGCCACGACCTCGTCGCCCCGCTGGGCGATCCACACCCATTCAGGGCGGTAGTCGCCGTCGGCGGCGAGATCCTTGAACGTCCGCGAGCGAACGCCCACGCCGTTGGTCGGCAGCGGGGCGTTGATGGTGTCGAAGAGGGGGAACTCGCTCTCGTCGGCGAGAGCGCGGAAAATCAGTCCAGACAAGGAGGTCTCCTGTGAGAGGGAGCGCTCCTCAGGCCTCGATGCCGAGGTGGGAGCGCGAAATCAGGGTGAACATGCGGCTTCCACCTCCTTTCGGCTGAGATCAGACCCTAACCCGTCACCACGAAAGCGGCAACGGTGGTGCAACTGCCGCCGATGTTCAGGGTCAGCGCGGTGCGCGCGCCCTCGACCTGCGTCTCGCCTGCCGTACCCGAGACCTGCCTGGCCGCGTCGTGCAGCATGCGCACGCCGGTCGCACCGACGGGGTGGCCCAGGCCGATGAGGCCGCCTGACGGGTTCACCGGCAGGCTGCCGCCGAAGTCGATCACCCCGTCCTCGATCGCCCGCCACGCCTGGCCCGGCGGGGTGAGCCCGAGGTGGTCGAGCGCCGCGTACTCGGTGACGGTGAAGCAGTCGTGCGTCTCGATCACGTCGAGGTCGTCCACCGCGATCCCGGCGCGGCCGTAGGCGTCGAGGGCGGCCTGGCGCAGGTGCGGGAACAGGTACTCACCGCGTACGGCCAGCTTGTCGGCGAGCAGCATCGGCGCGGTCCTGTGGCCCCAGCCGGAGATCACCGGACCCCTCGACGCGACCCGCGAGGAGGCCAGCACGACGGCCGCCGCGCCGTCGGTGATGCGGCCGCAGTCGTACTTGCGCAGCCGTCCCTCCACGATCGGGTTGAGCGCGTCGTCCTCGCCGAAGCAGCCGTCGGGGAAGCTCCACTCGCGCGCCTGGGCCAGCGGGTTCCTGAGCGCGTTGCCGTGGTTGATCTCCGCGATGCGGGCCAGGTGCTCGTGGCTGAGCCCGTACCGCTCGTCGATCGCGTCGGCGATCTCGGCGAACAGCGACGGCCACGGGTAGTTGGCGCCCAGCGCCTCCCTGCCCGCCCACGCGGCGCTGCCCAGGTGGGCCGCTGCCTCCTTGGCGCCGACGTTGCGCATCAGCTCGACCCCGACGACGAGCGCCACGTCGTAGCGCCCCGCCTCCAGGTCGGCCATGGCCGCGAGCAGCGCCATCGACCCGGAGGCGCAGGCGGCCTCGTGCCTGGAGGTCGGCAACATCGACCACGCCGGGTCGATCGACGCGACCATCCCGCCGAGCTGCGCCTGCCCGGCGAACAGCTCCCCGGCCAGGTTCCCGACGTGCGCGACCTGGATCTCCTCCGGCCGTACGGCCGTCGCCTCCAGAGCGCCCCTCGACGCCTCCTCCAGCAGCTCGTAGAGCCCGGCCGCCTTCAGCGCGAAGTCCGTCTGGTACCCGCCGAGGACATGGATTCTGGTGTGCCCACCTTCGGCGGGCACACCAGAATCCAGAGGGCTGTGTTTCCTGGTTCCCTCGCTTCGCTCGCTCACAGCCCCTCCTTCAGCGTGCGCTTGAGGATCTTGCCCAGGGGGTTGCGCGGGAGCGCCTCGACCTGCCGCAGGCGTTCCGGCAGCTTGTAGGAGGCGATGCCCTTGCCGCGCAGGAACTCGACCAGCTCCTCCAGCGTCACCTCGCCCGCCACCACCGCGCACACCCGCTCGCCGAGCACCTCGTCCGGGTAGCCGACGACCGCCACCTCGGCGACCGCGGGGTGCGCCTGGATCAGCGCCTCCAGCTCGGCTGGGGCGATGTTCATGCCGCCGCGGATGATCAGGTCCTTGGCCCGGTCGACGTACTGCAGGTGCTCTCCGACGTACTGGAACACGTCGCCGGTCTTCAGGTAGCCGTCCTCGTCGAACGGGTCGGCCGCCGCCGTGCCCGCCAGGTATCCGGCGAAGACGGTCGGCCCGAGCAGCCTGAGCTCGCCGGGCACACCCTCCTCGGTGATCTCCTTGCCCTCCGGGTCGACGAGCTTGACCCTGGGCACGTCCGGCCGGGGGAAGAAGCGGGCGCGGTCCTCGGGGTCCGGCATCTGCTCGGGGCCGGACAGCAGCGCGATGCCCTCGTTGGAGCCGAAGAAGTTGATGATCGCGATGCCGTGCCGCTCCTGCCAGCCCTTCACCATCGACGGCGGCAGCGGCGCGGAGCCGGAACCGATGCGGGTGAGCCTGCCGAGGTCGAGTTCCTGGGTGAGCAGCATCGTGAGCAGGGCGGGCGGGGCGAGCGTGTATGTGACGCCCTCTTCCGCGATCTGGCGCAGATAGCTGGGTAGATCGAAGGGATGGTGCTGGACGAGCACTGCGCCGGTGCGCAGCCAGGGCAGGAAGACGCCGCCGATCCCGGCCATGTTGACCATGGGGAACGGGTTGAGGATCACGTCGTCGCCGGTGAGCGCGGGCGCGGCCGTACAGTTGGCCTCCACCGCGAGCCAGTCGTAGTGACACCTGGGCACGCCCTTGGGCGTCGCCTCCGTGCCGGAGGTCCAGCAGATCGTCACCCGGTCCCCCGGGTCTGCCTGGTACGGCGGAGCCGGGTCGGCGGTCGCCGTGTCGAGGTCGCCGCCCCACTGCAGCACCCTGGTGCCCTGCGGGGCGCGGTCGTTGCCCTTGGCCGCGACGAAGAGCCCGGCCTGCGCCAGCGGGAGGAGCTGGGCGAGCTCGTACTCGCGATATTGCACGGGGAACGGCATGACGGTGGCGCCCAGCCGTACGACGGCCAGGAACGTGACGGCCAGCTCCACGCTGTTGGGGAGCTGGACGGCCACCACGTCGGCCGGGGTGATCCCCTCGGCGTGCAGCACGTTCGCCACGCGGGAGACCTCGGCGTCGAGCTCGGCCCAGGTGAGCCGCTTGTGCGGCGTCGGGAGGAGATCGGCCTTGTTGAGCGGGTCCACGATGGCTGGGGCGCCTGGCCTGGCCTGGACCTGCGTCTGGAGGAGGGCGTCGATCGTGTCCCGCGTCCACCAGCCGTTGGCCAGGTAGGTGGCGATCCGCTCGGGCGAGTGCAGCGACATGGTCGGACACTACGAAAACAGAAGCCAGCCGTCAATGGCTATGCCCTGGCCCATGCGGATATCGTGCTGTTCGGAGGAAAAGGACCATGAGGCTGGCGGGGCGCTATCGGCTGTTGAACGCCCTGGGGGAGGGCTCGGTTCGGCTTGCCTTCGACGAGTCGCTCCACCGGGACGTCGCGGTCAAGGAGCTGCGTTACCCTGCCTCGCCCGCTGACCTTCGCGCTGCCGCGCTGGTCAGGCACCCTTCGCTGGTGACCGTGCACGAGGTGCTGGTCGAGGAGGGGCGGACGTGGCTCGTCATGGAGTTCGTGTCCGGGGCCTCGCTGGAGCGGTCGGTGCATGCGCGGCATCCGCTGCCCGTGCCGCAGGCGGCGCGGATCGGGGCGCACCTTCTGGGAGCTTTGACGGCTGGGCATGTGGCGGGGTTCGTCCATGGGCGGGTGAATCCGGGGAACGTCATGCTGACGACCTCGGGGCGGGCGGTGCTGACCGGCCTGTGCGGGCCTCGGCCGTCTTTGCCTGCGTCGTCCGACCTGTGGTCTCTGGCCGCGACGCTGCATTTCGCCTTGGAGGGACGGCCGCCGGGCGACTCCCCCGCCGGGGGCGACGACCCGTTGCGCGCGCTGATCAGGGACCTGCTGCAGCCGTACGGGCCGCCGGAGGTGGAGGTGGTGGCGCAGATGCTGGACGACATCGCCAGCAACCGCCGCCGCCCAGGCCGCCACGCCGCCCCACCCCCCACCGCGCCACCCACCCCGACGCCCGCCATCCCACCCACCCTCACGCCACCCACCCCAACGCCCGCAGAAACACCCACGGCCACGCCCGTGAGCGTGCCGCCCTCGATACCCGCGACCCCGCCGGTCGCCTCCGCGCCGACGGAAGAATCGGAGCCCACAGCACCGCCTGCGAGCACGCCCACGCCGATGCCCCCAGAACCGCCCGTCGTGGCGCCGCCGGTGGAGGAGGCGCCTCTGCCTGCTCCTGTGGTGGCTGAGCAGCACCAGACGCCCGAGCCGTACCCGACCCCTGAGCCGTACTTCACGCCCGGCGCCTACCCGACCCCCGAGCCCTACCCCACCCCTGACCCCTACGCGACGCCGGACCCCTACCCCACACCCGAGCCCGCGGGCCAGCGGGCGCCGATGCTGGTCAGTGCGGGCGCGGGCCTGCGCAGGGCGTTGCGCCGCAAGCGGGACGCCGACGCCCCCGTAAGAACCCTCGACCAGATGATCAGCACCACCGGCCCCCTCCCCCCCGAGCGCGTGGCCGCGATCGGCCTCGCCGTACTCGACCAGCTCACAGCCGTCCACGAGCGCGGCGAGTACCACGCCGACATCCGCCCAGGCACGATCCTGGTGGGCGACGGCGGCGGCGCGACCCTGGACGTCCCCCTGATGCCGAGCGGCATCTCCGCCTACACCGCCCCCGAGGGCGGCACGGGACCGGCGGCCGACCTGTGGTCGCTCGGTGCGACCTTGTACACGGCGGTCGAGGGCACCCCGCCCTCCCCCGGCGCCCCGCTGACGAGGGCGGGAGCGCTGGCCCCTGTCCTGTTCGCCCTGCTGGCGGGCGACCCGTCCCAGCGCCCCTCCGTCGCATCCCTCCGCCACCAGCTCAAGGCCGTCATCAGCTAGACGATGGGAAAACAAAGACCTCTCCGAGGAGACGAGAGAGGTCTTTTATTGGCGCTCAGAGCGCAACACGAGAAGAGGACGGGAGGGGGTGATGAGCTCCCCTCAAAAGGAGAGAAGGGCATTGATGGGAGGGTCTCCTCTCCCGGTCCTTCCGGGTGCTCTCAAGCGGAGGGGTGTTTCGGGACATAGGTGGCGACGATGACGCCGGTGGCGAAGGTCCTGACGTCGGCGAGGTCCAGCTTGACCGCGCTCCCCGAGTGGAACAGCAGCCCGTCCGCCCCGTGCCGCCCCACGATCTCCGGATGGATCCACACCCGCAGCTCGTCCAGGACCCCCGCCTCCAGCAGCGCCCGCCCCACCGGCCCGTACCCGTACATGATCAGGTTCTCCCGCTCCTTGATCCTGGCCACCTCACTGACCAGATCGCCCTCGATGAGCTGGGAGTTGTTCCACATGAGCGTGGAGAGCGTGGTCGAGGCGACGTACTTGGGCATGGAGTTGAACCGGTCCGCGAAGTCCCCGGTCCGAGGTGTCCACGACTTGGCGAACCCCTCGTACGTCCTGCGCCCCATGAGCATCGCGTCGGCCCCGTAGAGCATCTCGCTGGCGAACGCCCCCGCCTCGTCGTTGAAGTAGGCCAGCGACCATTCCTGCGGCTCGGCCTGCACACCGTCGAGGGAGACGTAGGTGGAGTTGATGATTTTTCCCATGCCCCAACACTGCCTCAGGCCACTTACGGAATCCTTCAGGAAAGCCTGTAGTGGATGTCGGTACGCCGTAGGGGCCGGCCGCACGCCGTACACAGAAGGACCGGGTCGAGGGCGGCCCCGCACGGCTTGTGGGTGATGGTGAGCGCCGACCCGTCGGGCGCGGGCAGCTCCCGCTGCGCCCAGTCGACGAGGAACGCGAAGACCTCGAAGAACGCCAGCCCCTTGTCGGTGAGCCGGTAGGACCCGTCGCCGGTGAAGCTGAACACCCCGAGCTCGACGAAGCGCCTGAGCCGGTCGGTCAGCACCGAGGGCGCGATGCCGAGCCGCGCCTGGAAGTCGACGAACCGCCGCGTGCCGAGGAACGCGGCGGCGAGCAGCGTGGTGCTCCAGCGGTCGCCGAGGATCTCCATGGAGTCGGGGCAGTAGGCGATGAGGTCGTCGCGGGCGTCGGCCCTGACGGTGCGCCGGTGCTGGCGCGGCAGGCCGATGCGGCTGAAGTCGGCGAGCGGCCCCTGCTCGGTGTGGGTGTCGCGGGCGCTCATGGGCTCGCGGCAGGAGCCGCAGGCGAGGTACGGCCTGGCCTCGTTCCCGCAGGTGTCGTGCACGAGCGGCGGCAGGCTCGCGCGATCCGCCCAGTCGCGCTCCCACGACTGGATCGCCACGAGGAACGACCACAGGTCGAGCCCGCGCTGGGTGAGGCGGTACTCGTAGCGCGTGCGCCCGTCGCGGTAGGCGGCGAGGGTGAAGATGTCGTGCCTGACCAGCTCCTTGAGCCTGGTGGACAGCACGGACTCGGAGATGCCCAGCTCGTCGCGCCATCCGGCGAAGGTGCGCACCCGGCGGAGGAAGGCGCGCTGCAGGATGAGCAGCACCCACCGGTCCCCCAGGATGGCGAGCGCCTGCCCGATCGCGCTGAGCTCCGTGTTCACCCGCCAACTCTAGGGCATTGACCGGCTGACTTCTTTTATCGTAGCGTCGGGGCATGATGGATGAGTCCGGCGAGCAGAACCCGTACCTGCTGGGCGTCTACGCCCCCGTCCAGGACGAGATCACGGCTGAGAATCTCCAGGTGATCGGCGAGATCCCGCGCGACCTCAACGGCGTCTACCTGCGCAACGGCCCCAACGCGCGGTTCCCGATGAAGGGCCGCTACCACTGGTTCGACGGCGACGGCATGGTGCACGCCATGCACTTCGAGAACGGCCGGGCGCGCTACCGCAACCGGTACGTGCGGACCAAGGCGTTCGAGGCGGAGACCGCCGAGCAGAAGTCGCTGTGGACCGGCGTGATGGAGAGCCCGAAGGGCAACCCGTTCGGCAACACGCGCGGGCTCGGGCTCAAGGACTCGGCGAACACCGACGTGATCTTCCATCGGGGCCAGGTGCTGGCGACCTGGTACCTGTGCGGCGCGCCGTACAGCGTCGATCCCCTGTCGCTGGAGACGCTGGGCGTGCAGACGTTCCTGGACACGCTGACCGGCGACTTCATGGCGCACCCCAAGGTGGACGAGCGCACCGGGGAGCTGTTCTGGTTCGACTACGGGCCGCGCAAGCCGTACCTCCGCTATGGCGTGGTCGGCGCTTCAGGAAAGGTCGAGCACTGCGTGGAGCTGGACCTGCCCGGGGCGCGGCTGCCGCACGACATGGGGATCACGGAGAACTACGCGATCCTCATGGATCTGCCGCTCTATCAGGACCTGGACGCGGCCCGCGAGGGGCGCTACAAGCTCACCTTCAACAGGGACCTGCCGTCCCGGTTCGGCGTCATCCCCCGCAGAGGCACCCAGATCCGCTGGTTCGAGGCCAAGCCCTGCTACATCTACCACGTCGTCAACTCGTGGGAGGAGGGCGAGGAGATCGTCATGGACGTCTGCCGGGTCTCGCGCCCCGCGCCCGCCGGGAGCGGCAGCCCGCTGTCGCGGATGATCTCCTACCTCAAGCTCGACGCCCGGATGTACAGGTACCGGTTCAACCTGGTCACCGGCGCCACGCAGGAGGCGTACGTCGACGAGGACCACAACACCGAGTTCCCCTCGATCGACGCGCGCCGCGCCGGATATCTCAGCCGATACGCCTACAACGTGTCGGTCAAGGACGCGGCGACCAACCTCTTCGACGGCCTGGTCCGCTACGACAACGTCACCGGCGCCAAGGAGACCCACTACTTCGGCGAGCACCGCTACGGCAGCGAGGCCCCCTTCGCCCCCCGCGACGGCGCGACCGCCGAGGACGACGGCTACCTGGTGAGCTTCGTGACCGACGAGCGCGAGGGCACCTCCGAGGTGCAGATCCTCGACGCCTCCCGCATCTCGGAGGGCCCGGTGGCCCGGGTGCTGCTCCCCGTGCGGGTCCCGCTCGGCTTCCACGCCACCTGGGTCAGGGCGGACCAGCTGCGATGACCGTCTACGTCTACGAGACCCTCCGCACCCCGCGCGGCAAGGCCCGTCCAGGCGGCGGCCTGCACGACGTCTCCCCGCTCGACATGCTGGCGAAGCTCCTCCAAGGGCTTCCCGTCGACAGGGCGGACGACGTCATCGTCGGATGCGCCTCCCAGAACGACGACCAGGGCGCGAACCTGGCCCGCACCGCCGCCCTCGTCAGCGGCTTCGACGCCCCCGGCATGACCGTCAACCGCTTCTGCACCTCCGGCATCGACGCGGTGCGCACGGCCTACGCGCTGGTCGCCTCCGGCCAGGCGTCCTCGGTCGTGGCGGGCGGAGTCGAGTCGGTGTCACGGGTGCCGATGTTCTCCGACCGCGGCCCGCTGTGGTCCCTCCCGGCCGGGCGGATCCACATGGGCACCGCGGCCGACGTGGTGGCCACCGTCGAGGGCTTCACGCGGGAGGAACTCGACCAGTACGGCCTGCGCACCCAGACCCTGGCGGCCGCCGCCTGGGAGGCGGGCCGCTACGCCAGGTCCCTGTTCCCGGTGAACGCCCTCACCCACGACGAGCACGTACGGCCGGGCCAGACCATCGAGGCGTACCGCGCCATGGAACCGGCCTTCGCCAACCCCGAACAGGACGCGCTCACCGGCATGGACAAGGTGAACCACCTGCACACCAGAGGCACCTCCCCCAGCCTGTGCGACGCGGCCGGCGTGGCCCTCATCGGCAAGGACCTCCCGCTAGAACCGCGCGCCAGGATCGTCGCCACCGCGACCGCCACCGCCGACCCTGTCCTGATGCTCACCGCCGGGCAGACCGCCGTGGAACAGGCCCTGGCCAGTGCGGGGCTGACCGCTGACAACGTCGAGGTGTTCGAGTTCGCCGAGGCGTTCGCCGCGCTGTGCCTGAAGTTCCAGCGCGACCTCAAGGTCGGCGACGACCGCTTCAACGTCAACGGCGGCACGATCGCGATGGGCCACGCGTTCGGCGCCACCGGCGTCCTGCTCATCGCCGCCTGCGTGGACGAGCTGGAACGCAGGAAGGCCCGCTACGGTGTGGCTGCCGTGTCGGGCGCCGCCGGCAGCGGTTCCGCGATCATCCTGGAGCGCGTATGAAGCTGTCGGTCTCCCTCGGGCTCTGGCAGGACAGGCCGGCCGCCGAGGCGCTGGTGACCGCGCGGGCCGCGGACGAGCTTGGCTATCCGGAGCTGTGGATCGGCGAGATGGCGACCTACGACGCCTTCGCGCTGGCGACCGCGATCGGCCTGGCCACCGAACGCATCCCGCTCACGGTCGGGCCGCTGGCGGTAGCCGTACGCGACCCCGCGATGATCGCGATGGGCGTCGCCTCGGTCGCCGACCTCACCGGGCGGCAGGTGAACGTCGCGGTCGGCACGTCCAGCCCGGTCGTCGTCGAGGAGTGGCATGGCAGGGAGCGCAGGAGCAGCCAGCTCCGCGAGACGGTCGAGCAGCTCAGACCCCTGCTGGATGGTGAGAAATCCGGCTACCGGCTCCGGCTCCCCGCCCCGCGCTCCGAGATCACCGTCGCCGCCTTCGGCCCCCGGGCCGTGAAGACGGCGGCGCTGGCCGACCGCATGGTGCTCAACCTCGTCACCCCGGCCTCGGCCAACCGCCTGGCCGCGGGAAGGACCGCGGTCTGGGTGATCGCCGCGGTCGACCCCGACCAGGAGGCCGTGGAACGCATCAGACGCGGCCTGGTCGGCTACCTCGCCGCGCCCGGCTACGGCGAGATGTTCGCCGAGG
The DNA here is from genome assembly GCF_044457355.1 of Nonomuraea sp. NPDC050556. NCBI lineage: Bacteria > Bacillati > Actinomycetota > Actinomycetes > Streptosporangiales > Streptosporangiaceae > Nonomuraea > Nonomuraea sp. NPDC050556. The sequence goes on from NZ_JBITGU010000002.1 coordinate 866,284, forward strand.
CCGGTTTCCAGGACGTCGTCGACTTCGCCAGGACCAGGCCGCACCCGCGCGACCTCCTCCAGGCCATCCCCGACGCGCTGCTGCACGAGATCGCGCTGATCGGCGGCGTGGACGAGGTCAGGGAGCGGCTCAACGCCTACCGGGTGGACGAGATCGCGCTCGTCCCGGTCAGCACGGACGCCGACCCCGGCGGGGTCGACACGCTGAAGATGTTGCGATATATCTCGGATGGAACCTAGCCGGGGTGTCCACTCGTTGACCCGAAGACGCAGAATGAGAGACGTCCGCGTTCTAGAGGAGTTGACGATGTCGCCAGTCCAGAAGTACGCCATCGGCGCCGGTGCCGCCGTCGTGCTGTCTTTGATCATCTTCGGATTCGGGTGGATCACCACGCTCATCGTCCTGGGCGTCATCGCCGCTCCGGTCGTGGGCTACCTGATGCTCGACCCCTCCCAGCGGGAGCGGCTGAAGAGGAACCGCAGGCGCGGCATCGGCCGTTGACCGATGCCGCTCGACGGCTCAGGTGCAGGTCACCTTCACTGAGGCGGTGGCCTGCCGCCTGGGTTCCGGGCTGACGATCTCCAGGGTGTAGTCGTAGGTCCTGGTCTCCTCGAAGATCACCGATCCCAGCGGCACCGTCTGGGTCTGCGGCCCCGTCCCGTTGAACACCACCTCGCGGACGGTCGGCCCGACGAAGGTGTACTTCACCGTGACCGGCCCGTCGCTCACGCTGACGTCGAACGACGCGGGCGCCTGCGCGGGGGTGTACGGCGGCGGCCCGGTCGGGCAGGGACCGGTGAAGGTCGGCTGGATGTTCAGCTTGACGGAGGTCACCTTGGGTCCGGGCGGCTTGCAGACGAACTTGTAGGTCACCTTCGGGCTGATGGCGTGGGCCGGGCTCAGCACCTCGATCTGCCGCCAGCCCTCCTCGCTCTTCTTGACGTACAGGACGTCGGTGAAGGTCCTGGACCGTCCGTGGATGTACGCCGTGCGCACGTCACCGGCGCCCTGGTCGCTCACCCAGCGCCAGCGCACGGCGACCCCGGGGCGCGACACGTCGATCCTGCCGGTGTAGGTGATCGGCACCCCGGCGGCCGGGCACTCGTCGTTCCATCCCTCGCGGTCGCTGCCGATGACGGCGTCGACGCTCACGGGTCGGGGTTCCGGGCGGTCACACCGTACGGAGAAGTAGGCCCGCTTCGAGGTGACCCCGTTGACCTTGATCGCCTGCCAGCCACGGGTGCCGCGGGTGAAGGTCTGCCGCTCGGTCACCACCGCGGAGGAGCGGACACGCAGCCTGCGCAGCGGCCTGGTCGAGCCGTCGCCACGGACCCACCGGTAGGTGACCTTGCCAGAACCCCTGATCTTCGCGCTGAACGTCACCGTCACCGGGCACGCGCCGCTGTAGTGCTCGGGCGTCGCGCTCACCCAGGCCACCCGCGGCGCCGCGACGGCGGCCGGGGCCGACGCCAGCATGATCGACATTGCGGCCAGCACTCCGGCGGCCGTCGTGAGGACTCTCATGCGCCCAGCAAAGGCGCGATCACCGCGCGGCGCATGAGCAGGGGGTACTTAAACGGGTGCGAGCACCCTCCGGGTGACCCTGCGCTCGACGTAGAACGACAGGAAGGGCACCGTGCCGCCGAGCATGACCCCCAGCATGTACGGCCAGCTCCAGCGCGCCTTCATGCCCAGGTTGAGCACGGTGACGAGGTAGATCATGTAGAGGAAGCCGTGGATCTGCGCGATGACCAGCGACGGCCACCACTCGACGCCGACGACGTACTTCAGCACCATGCCGAGGCAGAGCACGAGCAGCATGACGCCCACGATGTAGGCCAGCACCCGGAACGGCTTGAGGGCGGACTCCACTGTTTTCAACCTTCCAGAACCATCTCGGGGGACTTGCGGTGTTCCCTGTCGGTGCGGACGGCGTCGCGCACGAAGTGGAACCACATGAAGACGGCGAACCCTGCGAAGATCCACCAGTTGGCCGCGTAGGCCAGGTTACGCCAGGTCAGCGTGCCGCCCTGCATCGGCGGAGCCACCCTGACCGGGGTGAGTTCCGTACCCCCGGTCGCCACGACGAAGCCGTCGCGTACCTTCTGGCCCTGCCACAGGTTGATCAGCTCGGCCGTAGACACGGTCTGCACCTGCCCCTGCGGAACCCCTTCCGAGCGCCGCTGCACGCTGTCGGTGCCCTCGGCCGGGCGCAGGCGCCCCTCGACGGACACCTTCCCCTGGGGTACGGCGACGCCGTCCGGCTTGGCCGTCCAGCCGCGGACCACGGGGACGAGCGTGCCGTCGTCGAGCCTGAGCGGGGTGAGCACCCAGTAGCCGGCGTCGCGCGCCACGTTGCCGCCCGGGGCGTCGGCGCTGGGCGGCCGGTCGGCGACCAGCAACTGCCTGTCCGCGTCGTAGACGCCCTGCGCCGAGACCCGGCGACTGACGGCGTCGACCTTGATCTGCGCGCCGACCTGGGCGAGCCCGGTGACGCTCACCGGCGCCGGATCGACGACCGCGTGCGGTTTGCCCGAGTCCTCGAAGACGCCGAGCTGCCAGCGACCGAGCAGGATGAAGGCGATGAGGACCACGATCGTCACCAGGTGCAGCCCGAGCTGCCGGGGGGCGAGGAGGGTCCTGAGCATGCTTCCAAGCTATACGCGCAGGCCCTCGGTCCGATAACCAGCCTGCATCTACGAGTCCTCACAAAAGGTGCAAAACCACCACGGGTGACCGCTAGAGTGCTTGGCATGTCTGACCAGCACATCGATCCCGCGGGGAACACCCAGCAGTTCCGCGCGTTCGCGCAGCGGAACGAACAGGAGATCGCGCCCAAGAAGCGGTCTGCCGTCCTCCCGATCATCGCGATCGTCCTCGGAATCGCCATCGTCGGCGTTGTCGCCTACCTGCTGCTGAAATAACCGCATAAATCGCGACGCCGGGGGCTACGAGCTTTCGGCGCTTTTCGCGTATTCCGAACTTCGCACGCCCTCCTCTCATCAAAGGATGAAAAAGGGGGCAATCATGCGAAAGATCCTCACGGCGGCCACCGTATTAGCCGCCACCCTCACCCTCCTCCCCGCCCCGGCCGAGGCGTCCGTCCTCTGGTCCCGCGTCCGCTACGTCTCGGCCAGCAGGTGCTCGTCCGGCGGCCCCTGCGGCCCCTGGGTCCTGTCGACGGTCAACGGCAACAACCTCCGCTTCCCCGACGCCCGGGTGCACCCGCTGTCCAAGCGCGGCAAGCCGATCAAGTACCGGCTCTCCCCCATCGGCGTCAACGGCGACGGCACCCGCGTGGCCTACATCCGCGACGCCGACGGCCAGGTCGTGGTCCGCGACCGCGGCGGCGCCCTCTTCTCGCTCTTCAAGGGTTCGCCGCAGGACCTCATGCTCTCCCTCGACGGCGCCAGGCTGGCCGCGTCGATGCGCGGCCGGGTGCGCGTCTACGACGTGGCGAGCGGCAGGCACCTGAGCACGCTGCCCAAGGGCCAGGCGTTCGAGGGGTTCAGCGGCGACGGCGACGAGTTGCTCACCAGCAAGGACGGCACCCTCTACTCGCACACCCTCGGCGGCAGGGAACTGGCCAGGTCGAAGGTCAAGGCCGCCGGTCCCTACGCGCTCAACGCCGACGGCGTCACCGTCGCCTGGCTCACCGAGGACAGGGGCAAGGGCCGCGCGGTGTTGTGGGACCTGGCCTCCGACCGGCCCAACGTCCGCACGTGGGTCTGGCTGCCCGACTACAAGGGCATGATGCAGGACGTCGAGATGCTCGACTGGACCGCGAACAAGCAGCTCACCGTGCACGTCGTGGACGACGTCATGCACTCGCCGCGCAGCATGCACGTCCTCCAGCTCGACCTCGCCACCAGCAGGTTCACCCTGCGCGACCGGTTCGCCGTCCGGGAGGAGGCCTACGGCTTCGAAGCCTGCGGAGGCTGAGGCTGGACCGGGCGGCACTCCTGGAATTACATTGGACTTCGTGTCCAATAACGAGTTTCTGGAGCTGCAACGGCTGGCCTACGCGGGCGCCGAGCACGTGGCCGCCCGGCTCGAACCCGGTGTCACCGAGCGCATGGCGGCGACCGCCCTGCGCCGGTGGTTGGAGCGGCACGGGGTCGACGACTGGTTCCACGTGCCGTTCGCGTGGTTCGGCGAGCGGACGGCGTTCCGCAACTTCCGGATCCCGACGCAGTTCCTGCCGACGAACCGGCGGCTGACCGAGGGCGCGCCGTACGTGCTGGACTGCGCGCCCATCAGGGACGGGTACGTCGCCGACATCGGCTACGCGGGCTGCCTCGGCGACAACCCCACGTGGTCCCGCCTCGACCGCGACCTGTCCGTCCTCCGCGGCAGGATCCTCGACCTGGTACGGCGGCGCCTGACCTTCCAGGAGATCTACCAGGCCGTCGACGCGGCGATCGAGCAGCAGGGCAACCGCAACAGGCACCAGGTGTACCCGGGCCGCGTCATCGGCCACCAGGTCACGAGGATCAGGGTGGGCGGCCCGCGCTTCGTCGTCTTCGACTCCTTCGGCGTCAGGACGCTGCGCACGATCGGCCGGGAACTGGTCAAGGAGCGCCTGGAGGGCCGTTCGCCGCTGTGGGCGGGCAGCCGGGCCTCCGCCCACCCCCCGACGCCCGGGTTGTGGGCGGTGGAGCCCCACCTGGGCACCGACGGCGACACGATCGGCGCCAAGTTCGAGGAGCTGCTGGTGGTCACGGACGACGACGCCTACTGGCTGGACGACGACCTCCCCCACGTCCACCGCTGGAACGCGGGCTAGGAGCTCGGCTGGACGAGCCCTCTCTCGTAGGCGAGGATCACGAGCTGCACCCGATCCCGCACCCCGAGCTTGGCGATCGCCCTGGTGATGTGCGTCTTGGCGGTGTGCGGGCTGATGGAGAGCCGTTCGGCGATCTCGGCGTTGGCCAGCCCCTCCGCGACGAGCCGCACCACGTCCAGCTCGCGAGCGGTCAGCACCTCCCACCCCGCCCCGCTGCCGGAAGCCACCCCCTGACGCCGGGCGAACCGCGCGACGAGCCGCCGGGTGACGCCGGGGGACAGCAGCGCGTCCCCCGCCGCGACCGCCACGATCGCCCGCCGCAGCTCGGCGAGGTCGACGTCCTTGGTGAGGAACCCGCTGGCCCCCGCGCGCAACGCGGCGAAGACGTGGTCGTCGGTGTCGAAGGTGGTGAGGATGACGACCCGGCAGCCGTCCTCCTCCTGACCGGCGAGGATGTGGCGGGTCGCGGTGATGCCGTCGGTGCCCGGCATGCGGATGTCCATGAGCACGACGTCGGGGCGCAGGCTCGCCGCCTGCCGTACGGCCTCCTCACCGTCGGCCGCCTCGCCCACGACCGACACGTCCTTCGCGCGGGCGAGCAGGCTGCGCAGCCCGCTGCGCACGAGCGCCTGGTCGTCGGCGATGAGAACCCTGATCGTCACAGCTCGGAGTCTGGCACGGGAATCTCGGCCCTGACGGTGAAGCCTTCCTGGGCCTGCCCGGCGGTCAGCGTGCCGCCGAGCGCCGTGACCCGTTCGCGCATCCCGCTGACGCCGTGGCGCTCGCTCACGGTCTCCGGGCCGGTGCGGCCGTCGTCGACGACGGTCACGCTGACGGCGCCCGTCCCGTAGACGATCGTCACCGCCACCTTGGTCGCCCGCGAGTGCTTCAGCGTGTTCGCGAGAGCCTCCTGCACGATGCGGTAGACCGCGACCGCCGCGGTCGCGGGGACGGCGCCCGGCTCGCCCCGGGTGTCGAACGCGACCTCGAGCCCGGCGTTCCCGACATCGGCCAGGAGAAGGTCCATCGCCGCCAGATCGGGCTGGGGCTCGGCGCTCGCCGGTGAGTCGCGGAGGACCTCCACGAGGTGCGACAGGTCGGCCATCGCCTTGTTCCGCACGTCCTGTGCGAGGCGGAGCGCCGCCGCCGCCTCCTCCGGCTCGTCCTGGAGGGTCTCGGCCGCGACGTTGAGGTGGATGCCGACGATGGCCATGGCGTGCCCGACGATGTCGTGCACCTCCCTCGCCACCCGCAGCCGCTCCTCGGCGACGAGCGCGCGGCCGTGGGCCTCGCGCAGGTTCTGGCGCGACCTCTGCGCGGCGCGGGCGGCCAGGCCTGCGGCGATCAGCAACGCGAGCAGGAGCCCTTCGCCGAACACGTGGACGACGTACCTGACGACGTTGGTGTCGATGATCGGCCAGGCGTCGTAGGCCGAGTAGACCAGCACGGCCGCGCCGATGGCCGCTACCCATCGCACCCGGCTCGCTGCGGCCGCGGTGACGTAGGCGACCGACAGCGGCCAGATCCACCCGGCAGGCGACCACTGGGCCAGGTGGTACACGAGGATCGCGATGACCGACAGCCCCAGGACGGCCAGCGGCCAGCGTCGCCTGCCGAGCAGGAGCGCCCCGAGGACCAGGCCGAGCGGGATGGCCGCGTCCCAGGGTGACCTGACCCCGGTGGCGAGGGCCACGGCGACGAAGGCCACCGTGGTGACCGCGGCGAGCGCGAGGTCGAAGAGCCGCTCGTGGCGAAGTACGGCGGGCGAACTTGTCATGGGCGTCACCGTAGGGCGATCGGCGCGCCTGTCGCGTCCTCCACGGATCTGCACTTCTCTCTACACCGTTCGCGGGAGGACTACACCCGATGGTGTATCTGTGACCGTGGGGACATACCGTCCGGTCGGTGTGAGGTGGTTCACTCTGGACCAGGCGAAGGGTCCGTAGCTACATTAGACACTGTGTCCAATACCCACGTAGTCGGACCGCGCAGGGTGCGATTCTCCTGGGAGAACACCCCGCTTCACTGGGTGCCCGGCGATCCGTTCACCACGCACATGATCAACGCGTTGCACATGCTGCTCCCCGCAGGTGAGCGCTGGTTCGTGCACGTGTTCAAGCAGGCCCTGCCGTACATCACGGACCCCGGGCTCAAGGAGCAGGTCAAGGGGTTCATGGGCCAGGAGGGCACGCACGCGGTCGCGCACCAGCGGGTGCTGGAGCACATGAAGGAGCAGGGCCTCGACCCCACCCCCTACGTCGAGAACGTCGAGTGGATCTTCGAGAAGATGCTCGGCGACACCACGCTCCCGCCGCGCGCCCAGCGGTTCTGGCTGATGGAGCGGGTGGCCATGATCGCCGCGATCGAGCACTACACGGCCGTCCTCGGCCAGTGGATACTCAACGCGCACCCGCTCGACGAGGCGGGCGCCGACGCGGTGATGATGGACCTCCTGCGCTGGCACGGCGCCGAGGAGGTCGAGCACCGCAGCGTCGCCTTCGACCTTTTCATGCACCTCGACGGCTCCTACGGCCGCCGGGCCAGGACGATGGCGCTCGCCGGGCCGGCGATCATCTACCTGGTCAAGCGCGGCGGCGGGTTCCTGCTGGAGAACGACCCGATCGTGCGCGGCAGGCTCAAGCCCAAGTGGTCCTACTTCTTCCTGCGCGCCCACCAGGGCAGGGCGCCCACGCTGCGCAGCCTGCTGCTGGCCATGCCGCAGTACGCCAAGCCGGGCTTCCACCCGAGCCAGGAGGGCGACCTGCAGCAGGCGCTCGACTACATCGCCATCTCGCCGGCGCACGCCGAGTTCGAGGCCTACAGGAGGTCCACGTGATTGTGATCATCGGCTCCGGATTCGCCGGAATCGGCATGGCGATCAAGCTCAAGCAGGCCGGGTACCACGACTTCGTCATCCTGGAGAAGGCCGCCGACCTGGGCGGCACCTGGCGGGACAACACCTACCCCGGCTGCGCCTGCGACGTGCCGTCGCACATGTACTCCTTCTCCTTCGAGCTCAACCCGAACTGGTCGCGGATGTTCTCCCCGCAGGAGGAGATCTGGGAGTACATGCGAGCGTGTGTCGACAAGTACGGCATCGCGCCGCACTTCCGGTTCGGCAAGCAGGTGACGAGCCTGGAGTACGACGACCATCAGCGGGACTGGGAGATCTCGACCGCGGACGGCGCGACACTGCGCGCGAAGGCGGTCGTCTCCGGCATAGGCGCCCTCCACGTCCCGAAATTTCCGGAAATCAAGGGGCGGGAGACCTTCAAGGGCCCGTCCTTCCACTCCGCCGAGTGGGACCACGACGTTTCCCTGGACGGCAAGCGCGTCGCCGTCATCGGCACCGGCGCCTCGGCCATCCAGTTCGTCCCCCAGATCGCTCCTTCGGTGGAGAAGCTGACCCTCTTCCAGCGCACACCCCCGTGGATCCAGCCCAAGCCCGACTTCGCCATCCCCTCACGGATGCGGAAGGTCCTGAGGCTGCCCGGCATGGCCAGGGCGATGCGCAACAGCATCTACTGGGTCCTGGAGACCAGGGCGCTCGGCTTCACCATCGACCCCAAGCTGATGAAGGTCCACGAGTCGATGGCGCGCAAGCACCTGGAGAACCAGGTGCCCGACCCGGCGCTGCGCGCCAAGCTGACCCCCGACTACACCATCGGCTGCAAGCGCATCCTCATCTCCAGCGACTACTACCCGGCGCTGACCAGGCAGAACGTCTCGGTCGTCACCGACGGCATCAGCGAGATCAGGGAGCGCTCGGTCGTCGACTCCAGCGGGGTCGAGCACGAGGTGGACGTGATCGTCTACGCGACCGGGTTCAAGGTCACCGACGCCCTGCAGGAGCAGCACATCGTCGGCAGGGGCGGGGTCAAGCTGCAGGACGCCTGGCAGGACGGCATCGAGGCCTACTACGGCATCACGACGGCGGGCTTCCCCAACCTGTTCTTCCTGCTCGGCCCCAACACCGGGCTCGGCCACAACTCGGTCGTCTTCATGATCGAGTCGCAGGTCCGCTACGTCATGGACTGCCTGCACCTGCTGTCGAAGACCCAGGCCAGGGCCATCGACGTCAAGCCGGGCCGGCAGCGCGCCTACAACAGGCGCCTCCAGGAGCGGCTGGACCCGCTGGTGTGGAACGAGGGCGGCTGCAACTCCTGGTACCTCGACGAGCACGGCGTCAACAGGACGATCTGGCCGGGCTTCACCTTCGAGTACTGGGCCCGCACCCGCAGGATCAAACCGGACGCCTACGAACTCATCTACTGAAACTCACCCGCCCCGGCCCGGACGCGGCGTCCCACGCGCAGGTCGCAACGGTCCTGGAACACCGGGTGAGGTAGCCGCCGATCAGCCCGTCCCCCCTGGGCGTCCACCCGGGTGCAGGTCCCCGTGCGCGACGCCCGCCCTGGTGCGGCGCCACCAGGGCGGTGGCCGGCGCCACGGTCAGCCGGTGCAGCCGCGGCCCGCCCAGCGGCCCACCGCGAGCGCCTGGGCCAGGGACGCGGCCGGCACCCGGGGGAGCGTGAGCGCGTCGGCGCCGAGGTCGGTCTCGACGACCGCCCCGCCCGCGTCGCGGGCGAGGTGGACGTCGGCCCGGATGTCACCGGGCAACCGGCCGAGCAAGGCGTAGTCGTCGATCCAGGAGGGGGCCGACGGCACTGACAAATCCCAGTAGATCCCTACCTTTCGTGCACGACCAGCGCGCTTCCTCCGCCGCGCCGCGTCGGCTCGGCGACTGCCTGGATCTTGCCCCTGCCGAGGAACTCCAGCCCGGTCGCCGCGCCGAGCTCCACCACGTCGGTGAACACGTGACCGCGGGCCGCCAGCTCGGCGCGCTGGCTGAAGCCGGGCTCCGCCTGCACCAGACCGTTGCGCCCCGAGGCGCGCGGAGCGGCCAGCGCGTCCGGCAGGTTCATCCCGAACTCGTAGCGGTTCACCAGGATCTGCAGCACCGTCGTGATGATCGTGGCACCACCGGGCGTGCCGACGGCCAGCACCGGGCGGCCGTGGTCGAGGACGATCGTCGGCGCCATCGACGAGCGCGGGCGCTTGCCGGGCCCGGGCAGGTTCGGGTCCGTGGCCGACGGGCCGAAGCTGAAGTCGGTCAGCTCGTTGTTGAGCATCACGCCGCGCCCGGGAACGACGATGCCGTTGCCGCCGGTGGACTCGATCGTCAGGTTGTAGGCCACCACGTTGCCCCAGCGGTCGGCGACGACCAGGTGCGTGGTCTCCGGCCCCTCGCTCGCCGTCGGGATCGCGTCGCCGGTGGCCGCGGGGCAGGGCTCGTAGGAGCCGTCGGGGTTGCCGGGCGCGACCGGCTTGGGCAGCGCGGTCGCGCCGATCAGGCATCCGCGCTCCTTGGCGAAGCCGGTCGACAGCAGCTCCTTGATCGGCCTGATCGGCGGGTCGCCGAGATAGGCGTTGCGGTCGGCGAAGGCGAGCGCCGAGGCCTCCAGGTACTCGTGCAGCCCGACCTTCGGCTGGGTCTGCAGGATGTTGAGCGCCTCGCCGACCGTGGTGCCGCCGGAGGACGGCGGGGCCATGCCGTACACCTGCAGGCCGTGGTAGTCGACGCGGGTCGGCTCGCGCAGCAGGGCGCGGTAGGCGGTCAGGTCGGACAGCTCCATCAGGCCGGGCCTGACGTTGCGCGTCGATCCCGGCGTGACGGGCGGCTGCTTGACCGTGGCGACGATCTCCTTGCCGAGCTGCCCGCCGTACAGCCAGTCGCCGCCCCTCCTGCCCAGCTCGCGGTAGGTGGCGGCCAGTTCCGGGTTCTTGAAGATCGAGCCGACGGGCGGCGGCGCGCCGTTCGGCAGGTAGAGCTTGGCCGTCGAGGTGAAGTCCTTGAACCTGGCCGCGTTGGCCGCGGTCGCGTCGTAGAAGGACTGGTCGACGACGAAGCCGCGGGAGGCGACCTCGATCGCCGGGCGGAGCGCCTGGCGCAGCGACAGCGTGCCGTACTTGCGCAGGGCCAGCTCCCACGAGGCGAGCGTGCCGGGGATCCCGGTGGACAGGCCGCTGGTCACGGCCTCCTCGAACGGGATGCCCTGCAGCGACGTCGGCGTCATCGCCTGGGGAGCGGTCTCGCGGCCGTCGATCGTCTGGACGCGGCCGGTCCTGGCGTTGTAGTAGACCAGGAAACCGCCGCCGGCCAGCCCGGCGGAGTACGGCTCGGTGACGCCCAGCACCGCACCGGCCGCGACGGCCGCGTCGACGGCGTTGCCGCCCTGGCGGAGCACGGCTATCGCCGCCTTGCTCGCGTCGAGGTCGACGGTGGCGACGGCGCCGCCGTACCCCTCGGCGACGGGCACCTTCTGCGCGGTGTCCGCCGTTGCGGGAGGCGTGAGGAGGAGGGGGGTGATGGCGACGATGGGGAGGAAGAGTCGGCGCATGCCCTCCACCATGACCCAACTACGCCACCGGGGGTAGGGCCCATTGCCGCGCCGGGATGATGCGCTGGTCAGGCGCGGTCATCTAGCGTGAGGGTGTGCACAAGAAATGGATCCTTCACCCCTATATGGCGCTGGTTGCCGCCGTTGCCCAGGTGGTGATGTCCACGGGTGCGCAGTGGGGGCAGGCGAACCATTCGATCAGGCTCGACCATCTCGGTTACGCTCTGCTGCTCGTCGGCCCGCTCATGATCCTCGTCCACCGGCGCTTCCCGGTGGTGGCGCTGATCGTCACGGTGCTGGCGACGTCGGTGTTCGTCTGGCGCGGCTATCCCCTCGGGCCGATCTTCATCAGCCCGATCATCCTGATCTTCTCGCTGGTGACGCGCGGCCAGCGCAAGGCCGCCTGGATCGTCTCCGCCGTCCTGCTGGTCTTCCTCGACACCTACGGCGGGTCGCGCGGCTGGTGGCACAACCTGTCCGTGGCCGCGGTGGTGGCGCTCGTCCTCGTGCTGGCCGAGCTGGTCAGGAACGTCACGCTGCGCCGCGCGGAGCGGGCCAGGGTGGACGAGGAGGAGGCCAGGCGGCAGGCCAGCGAGGAGCGCCTGACGATGGCGCAGGAACTGCACGACGTGCTCGCGCACAACATCTCGCTCATCCACGTCCAGGCCTCGACCGCGCTGCACCTCATCGACGAGCATCCCGAGCAGGCGCGCACCGCGCTGGCCACGATCAAGACGGCCTCCAAGGACGTGCTCGGCGAGATGCGCTCGGTGCTTAACGTGCTGCGCGAGGGCGCGCCACGCTCCCCCACGGCCGGGCTCGACCGGCTGGACGACCTCATCGAGCGCTCCGGGCTCGACGTCACGCTGAAACGCGTCGGCTCGCGCCCGCTGCCGCCGCAGGTCGAGCGCGCCGCGTACCGCATCGTGCAGGAGTCGCTCACCAACGTCACCCGGCACGCGCCGGGCGCGTCGGTGTCCGTCCGGCTGGAGTTCGGCGACGGCGAGTTCGTCATCCAGGTCACCAACACCGCCGCCACCAGACCGCCCACGCTGTCGGAGTCCGGCAGCGGCAACGGCATCCCCGGGATGCGCGAGCGCGCCTCCGCGCTCGGCGGCACCCTGGTCGCGGGGCCTCTGGCCGAGGGTTTCCAGGTCGAGGCGCGCCTTCCCATCCCTCTTGAGGAGAGTTCATGATCAAGGTGCTGCTCGCCGACGACCAGGCGCTGGTCCGGGCCGGGTTCAGGGCACTGCTCGACGCGCAGCCCGACATGACCGTGGTGGCCGAGGCAGGAGACGGGGCCGAGGCCGTACGGCTGGCGCAGTCGTCGGAGCCCGACGTGGTGCTCATGGACATCCGCATGCCGGGCACCGACGGGCTGACCGCGACCAGGTTGATGCCACCGGGGCCGCGCATCATCATCCTGACCACGTTCGAGCTGGACGAGTACGTCTTCGAGGCGTTGCGCGGCGGGGCCAGCGGGTTCCTGGTCAAGGACACCGAGCCGGCCGAGCTGATCCAGGCGGTGCGGGTGGTGGCCGCCGGTGAGGCGCTGCTGTCGCCGAGCGTGACGCGCAGGCTGATCGGCGAGTACGCCTCGCGGGCCAAGGAGCCGCTGGCCGTGGACGGGCTCGACCAGCTCACCGACCGGGAGCGCGAGGTGCTCACGCTGGTCGGGGCGGGCATGACGAACGACGAGATCGCGGCCAAGCTCTTCATGTCGCCGGCGACCGCCAAGACGCACGTGAGCCGCACGATGATGAAGCTGCACGCCCGCGATCGGGCGCAGCTCGTCGTGATCGCCTACGAGTCTGGGCTTGTGAAGCCCGGTTGGCTATAGTGGTGATCATGAGTTGTCCGCAGCGATTTAACCGCCCCCGGCCGGTATGGCCCAGGGGCGCCGCGCTGCTTTCCTAGCGATCCGGGCTCCGGCCGGGGGTGAACCTTCTTCCACTTCACCCTTGAATCGGAGCCTTCTTCATGAACGTCGCAGAACTGTCCCACGCCCTCAGCGTCCGCGATCTCACCGATCCCGCGCAGGGTCCCCACGCCGTCCAGCAGGTCGTCGACCTGGTCCGCGCGGCGCTCCCCGTCGACTCCCGGGTGGTCCGCAGCCACCCGATCGTGCCGGTCGAGGACAACTACGAGCGGCTCGGGTACGCGCCGGACGCCGTCACCCGCGACGCCCGATATACCCGCTACGTCAGCGAGACGTGCATGCTGCGCAGCCACACCAGCGCGGCGATCCCGCCCGCGCTGCGCGCGCTGGCGCTGGAGCCCGGCTGGTCGGACGTGCTGCTGCTGGTCCCCGGCATCGTCTACCGGCGCGACTCCGTCGACCGGATCCACACCGGGACCCCGCACCAGCTCGACCTCTGGCACCTCTCCCGCGTCCGGGAGCTGGACGCGTCCGATCTGGTGCTGATGATCGACGCGGTCGTCCAGGCGGTGCTGCCGGGGGCCGAGTACCGCACCACGCCCGCCGTCCACCCCTACACCTCGGCTGGGCGCCAGGTGGACGTGCTGGTCGACGGGGAGTGGATCGAGATCGCCGAGTGCGGGCTGGCCGCCAGGCACGTCCTCGACCGCTCAGGCCTTCCCCGTACGGTCACCGGCCTGGCCATGGGGATGGGCCTGGACCGGCTCGTGATGCTCCGTAAGCGCGTCCCGGACATCAGGCTGCTGTCCGCCACCGACCCGCGCATCGCCCGGCAGATGCTCGATCTCACGCCTTACCGGCCGGTGTCCAAGCATCCGCCGATCTCGCGTGACCTGTCGGTGGCGGTGTCCTCGGCGGCCGACGCCGAGACGATCGGCGACGCCGTACGGGCCGCTTCCCCAGCGGTGGTCGAGGAGGTCAGGATCCTGTCCGAGACGCCGGTGGAGGACCTGCCGCCGGTCGCGGTCGAACGGCTCGGGGCGCGGCCAGGGCAGAAGAACGTGTTGCTGCGCATCGTCCTGCGCGACCACCTGCGTACGCTGTCCGACCAGGAGGCCAACGCCGTGCGGGACGTCGTGTACGCGGCCGTGCATGAGGGCGATTCCTTGGGGGGAATCGCAGGTAGGTCCCTTTCTGGATAGAACTGGTCGGGTGGACTTCTCGCACGCGCTCAAGGAGCGCAGGGCCCGCCGCCGGATGAGCCAGCTCGACCTGGCTCTCCGCGCGGGCACCACCCAGCGGCACCTGAGCTTCATCGAGAGCGGACGCTCGACGCCGGGCAGGAACATGGTCGTACGGCTCGCCGAGTCGCTGGAGCTGCCGCTGCGCGAGCGCAACGAGCTGCTCCTGGCGGCCGGGTTCGCCCCGGCGTACCCGGAGACCTCGCTGGAGGACCCCGCGCTCGCGCCGGTGCGGGCAGCGATCGACCACATCCTGGACGGGCACCTGCCCTACCCGGCGCTCGTCGCCGACCGGCACGGTGGGCTGATCGCGGCCAACGCGGCGTTCTCGCTGTTCACCGAGGGGGTGGACGCGTCGCTGACGGGGCCTGGGAGCAACGTGTACCGGATGGCGCTGCACCCGGAGGGGCTGGCGCCGCGGATCGTCAACTTCGCCGAGTGGGCGATGCACATCGTGCCGCGGGTGGAGCCCTCGCTCAGGGCTGAACTGGAGTCGTACATCCCGCCGCTGGAGCCCGACGCGGGGCGGCTCGGCTTCGCCGTACCGCTGCACCTGCGCACGCCGTACGGGGAATTGCGGCTGATGACCACGGTCACCACCTTCGCCACGGCGGTGGACGTGACGCTGTCGGAGGTGAAGCTGGAGGCGTTCCTGCCGACCGACGAGCAGACGGCCGTCATCCTCAGGGAGTACGCGGAAGGGAAGTGACCATGGCCAGGTTGCACGACATCGTGTTCGACTGCCGCCATCCGGCCTCGCTCGCCCGCTTCTGGGCGTCGGTCCTCGACGGTTACGCGGTCGCCCCCTACGACGAGGCGGAGCTCGCGCGGCTGCGCGCCAACGGGGTCGACGACCCGGAGGACGACCCGACGGTGCTGGTCGAGGCCGCCTCGGGGCCGAGGTTGTGGTTCCAGCTCGTGCCCGAGCCCAAGGCCGTCAAGAACCGCCTCCACCTCGACCTGCGCGACGACGACGTCGAGCGGCTGGTCGGTCTGGGGGCCACCGTGGTCGGGACCCGGCCTGGCTGGGTGGTGCTGGCCGACCCGGAGGGCAACGAGTTCTGCCTGACTACGCCCTGAGATGTAGCGCGGATCGAGCCCGGTGGACGATTTCTGTTTCCTCGCTCTGGACGACTCTTGGAGTACGTCAACAAGGAGGCAGAAATGACCACTCTCGCAGTCGCACACTGGGGCTTCTGGCCGATCTTCCCGCTCTTCTGGGCCGCGTTCTGGATCGTCATGATCACGCTCGTGGTCCGGGCGCGAAGGAACGGCCGGTGGAGCCCGCCCTGGCAGCAGGCCACCACCGCGCCGGCCGCGCCCACGGCGTCGGCCGAGCAGATCCTCGCCGAGCGGTACGCACGAGGCGAAATGTCGGACGACGAGTACTTCCAGCGGATCTCGGTGCTGAAGGGCGCGTCGTAACCGTTCCTTTGGGTGAAACAACTGTGACTGGCCGCGATCGACACGCAAGGTTACTTTGCGTAAAGGACTCCATCGAGGGGACTGCGGCCAGTGCAGTTAGGGGCTCTGTTTCTCAGCGGGCTCGCCGCCGGGCTGGTGGCGGGCGCCGCTTCGTGTACGGCCGTGCAGGGCGGGCTGCTCGTCGGGGTGGCCGGGTCGAGGGATCCCTGGCTGGTGGCGCAGTTCCTCGCCGGGCGGTTCGTGTCCTACACCCTCGCGGGGGCGCTGCTGGGGGCGATCGGCTCCGCCGTACAGCTTCCGCCTGGCGCACGCGCGCTGCTGCTGGTCGCGGCCGGGATCACGGTGATCGCCTACTCCGTCCGCCTGATGCGGCGGCCCCATTGTGCGCATTCCAGGGGATCCGGCAGGGCGCCGCTCATGGGCGCGGCCACGATTCTCATCCCCTGCGGGGTCACGATCGGGACCGAGATGGTGGCGGTTTCCACCGGTTCCGCGTTGAGCGGCGCAGTCGTCATGGCGGGGTTCGTCGTCGGTACGGCTCCCGCGCTGGCGCTGCTCGGCTACCTGCTGCGGCGCGTCTCCCAGACCAGGCTCGCCGTGCTCGCCGGGGTCGTCGCCCTGGCCGCCGGGCTCTGGACGGTCGGGTCGGGGCTGAGCCTCGGCGGCTGGCTGCCCTCCCCCGCCGCGCCCGCCGCCGCCTCCACCAGCTCGCGCCTGACCATCTGGGCGACCAGGGACGGCTACCGCCCCGGCATCGTCAACGCACCGGCCGGGGTTCCGGTGGAGCTCGTCTTCAAGGTCGCGGAGGACGGTTGCACGCGGACCGTGACGATCGACGGCCGCGACGTCCGCCTTCCGGCCACCGTACGGCTGCCGCCGCAACGGCCAGGCTCCCTGCGTTACGTCTGCGCGATGGGGATGTTCAGCGGGTTCATCCGCTTTTCCTGAGCTGGTGCCCCGGCGGAGTGCGCGATTACGTTCCGCAGTCATGCCGTTACATGTCACTCTGTGTCGCGGGAGGGGCACATGTCGTGGTGGCAGAGCGAGCAGGGGGTGGCGGCACCGGCCATACCGGCGCCACGCACCGGAGACGACGAGCCTGAGCTGCTGAACGCGGCCCAGTCGGGCGACGCGCAGGCGGCGCACCGGCTCGGCAAGCTCTACGCCCAGCGCGGCGACCGCTCGGCCGCCAGGCACTGGTGGGAGCGGGCCGCCTCGGGCGGCAACATCGACAGCGCCTACAACCTGGGCGTGTGGCACGAGAAGCACGGCAGCCTCGAAGAGGCCGTGCGCTGGTACGAGCTCGCGGCGGGCACGGGCGACGCGGAGGCGGCGCTCAACCTGGCCACGCTGCTGCTGGAGCAGCGCGGCGACCTCGCGGCTGCCAGAGGCTGGTACGAGACAGCGGCCAGAGCCGGTTCCCGGCACGCGGCGCGGCGGCTCGCGCTGATCTGCGAGGACGCGGGCGAGATCGCCGTCGCCCGCGAATGGCACCGCGGCGCGGCGGCCGAGGGCGACGTGGCCTCGGCGCACGACCTGGGCTTCCTCGGATATTCGGCGGGCGAGGAGGACGAGGCCGTCCAGTGGTGGGAGTACGCCGCGCGCGGAGGCCACGCCGACGCCGCCTACCACCTCGGCCTCTTCCTCCAGGCGAGCCGCGACCCGGAGGGCGCGGAGGCGTATTACCGCGTGGCCGCCAAGAGCGAGCACCCGGGCGCGTCCTCGCAGCTCGGCGGCATCGCGCTTTCGCGCAGGGACCTCCGTACGGCCAGAGCCTGGTTCGAACGCGCGGCCAACGCCGGGCGGCTGGAGGACCAGCGGATGGCCGGGTTCGTGTGTGTGGAGCTGAGCGACTCGCAGGGGGCCAGCCACTGGTTCGGGCGGGCGGCGGCCAGCGGGGACGCCGAGTCTGCCTACAACTTCGGGTTGTTGCTCATCGCGGAGATGGGCGATCTGCAGGGCGGGCAGCACTGGTTCAGGCAGGCGGCGCTCGCGGGGCACCACCGGGCGGCGATGGAGCTCGGCGGGCTGCTGTCGGCCACCGGGCGACCGGCGGAGGCGGAGAAGTGGCTCACCGACCCGCCCCCACCCACGTGGGACCGTCTTGCGGAACCCGAACTCCACGCCCGCGCCGAACTGGCGGCGGCAGCCGTGGCACGACGTGGCGGCGTGCCACTGACGGTGGCCGACCTCACGGAGATCCTCGGCACGTGGGACCTGCTGACACGGCCGTTGCGCGACCATGCGGACGTGGTGGTGTGGTTGGTGGAGCGGAGCGGACTGCATGCGGCGGCGGTCGAACACCTGTCCTCGGTCCGGACCACCTTGCTCCGGCCGGGCTCGTCGCCTTGGCCCAGCCAGGTGGAGGTCGAACACGTCCTCGCCACCGCCCGCGACCTTCGCCTTCGATTGGGCGTCCGCTGATTAGTAAATTCTTTCGAATTCTTCTGACAACTCGGTGTCGCGATCACTAACTTACCGTGACATGCCCGGATCTCAACACGATCCCACCAACGAGTTGATCCGCACGAGCCCCATCGTTGCGCTGCGGCTTTTGCGTCTCGCCGGCAGCAGGCGCCACGGATACAACATGGCGGCAACTCAATCCGACTTGCCCTGGAGGCGATGATGTCCACGACGGACTGGCCGGTCTACAGCCCCTTCGCTCGCAAACACTTCGGCGCAGGCAAAGAAGAGGGCCTGGCAGAGGGGCTGGCAGAGGGCAAGGCCGCAGGACTCGCTGAGGGCGAGGCCAAGACTCTCTTCGCAGTTCTGGAGGCCCGCCAGATCGCCGTCAGCGACGAGATCCGCGACCGCATCACCACCTGCACCGACGAAGCGCAGTTGATCGAGTGGGTGGTGCGCGCCAGTAAGGCCACCACGGCCGACGAGGTCTTCTGAGCAGCCTTCACCACACCGGTCAGTAGCGGAGGTCGGCGAGGACGCCGTAGTGGTCGGACGGCGTGATCCCTTCCGTCTCCCCTTCGCCGATGACCGCGCAATGCACGGGATGCCCTGCGCCGCCTGGTTTCGGCCAGGCGGACAGCACATAGTCGAACCGCCGCTCAGGCAACAGCGTCGCAGCGGCCCACGGGTTGTGGCGGGACCATGTGGTCCCCGGCCCGCCGTCCCCCGCCATCGCCCAGGCGTCATAGGTGAAGAAGCGTTCGGCGGCCGGGCGGGTCATGCCGGTGAGCATGCGGATCTCGTCGCTCTCCGGCGGCGCGTTGAAGTCGCCGCAGATCACCGCCGGAACGCGCCCACTCCCCACCTCGACGACGAACGCCGCCAGATCACGCACCGCGTCCTGCCTGATCTCGCTGTCGTAAGGCCAGAAAGACCCCAGGATCACGCTGAACAGCTGCAGAACCCCTCGCTCCCCTTCGATCTCCGCGAAAAGGACAGCACCGCCGCTCGGGCCGTGCATGGGCGCAAGCGCCCGCCGCTCCTGCCGTACGATCGGCCACCGCGACAGCACCGCGCACGGCGCCCCGCCCTCCCACCCGTCGCCCCCGGTGCCGATCGCGTGGTGGAGCCCGAGCTCCCCCGCGAGGACCTCGACCCCGTCCGGCCAGGACTCCTGCAGCGCGACCACGTCCGGCGCCGCGTCGCGAAGGACCGTGCCGATGGCCTTCCAGCGTTGCTCATAGGGCCCGAACTGCCCCCAGACGTTCCAGGTGACGACGCGGAGGGTGGTTTCGATCAGTGGTCCGTACGGCTGCGCCCAATCGATGGCCATGAACCGGATTATCCCTGCACATCGCCGTCATGGGGCTTATGTCGAACCCGAAGCCTCCAGGGTGGCACCCTTCGGCCACCCGCCAGCCCCTGAAACCCGTGCTCTACGAGGCCGCAGAGTCACCGACCACGACAGGCGCTTACGCCCCGTCAGCTGGGACGGGGCATGTCAATGATCCGAGCGGTCGCCGTCGCCACCGCCACGACCTTCCCGTCGGGGCCGGTGAGCTCTCCGGCGAGGAACGCCACCTCCCTCCCCCGCTGAACCACCCGCCCCTGGCCCACCAACCGTCCGGGCTTGGCGGGCCGGAGGAACTGCACGTGAAGATCAAGCGTCGGCGCGAACTTCCCGTCAGGCAGTGTCGCCACAAGCGCAGGCCCAAGGGTGTCATCCAGCATCGCCGCCAGAAACCCGCCCTGGATGACACCGACAGGATTGAGCAGGTGCTCACCGGCCTGGAACGCCACCTCGATGGTCCCTTGCTCGGGATCCACGGCAACCAGCTCCCACCCGAGCGTCACCGCGGCGGGCGGGGGTGCCGCCCTCCCCGCCATCACATCCCAGAACGGCCCCTGCCGACCCACGTCGATCTCCATGCCCCACATTGAACACACCCCCACCGACAACCCGTGAGGGAACGGCATGCGGGTCACGGAAAGGGATTCGCGACCACAGGCTCCGCTTCTTCGGGCCGAACCCCAAGGCCGCCAGATCTCCCGCGCGTCATGCCTGACCCGAGGTCTGAGGCTCGGGGGATTGCGCTACTGGCGTTGGCTGAGGTGGAAGAGGTGGCCCTCGGGGTCCTTGAAGATCGCGGACCAGCCCCAGTGCTCCTTCACCGGCTTCAGGGGGAACTCCACGCCCTTCGCGGCCAGTTCCTCGTACGTCTTGTTGATGTCGTCCGCCGAGAAAAGCACGTAGTTCGGCTTCTCGGTGCTCAGCGACTGCCACTCCGGCGCAGCCTTGTGCAGGTTGAGGGCAACCCCTCCCCCCGGCGCCTGGAGCTCGATCCACCGGTCCTCGCCGTACGGAAGGTCGGTGGTGACGGTGAAGCCCAGCTTCTCCGTCCAGAAACGCACCGCCGCGTCCTGGTCCTCGACGTAGATCGAGACCTGACTGATGCCGATGTCCATGACAGTCCTCCGATCTGGATACATCCAACATGGATATAACCACTCCGGTGCTAAGGTGTCAATGTGATCACGGCAGCGGGTTTCCAGGTGCTGCTCGCGCTCGCCACCGGCCCGGCACACGGTTACGCGGTGATGCGCTTCGTCGAGCAGGTCAGCGACGGTGCCGTCAAGCTCGGCCCCGGCACCCTCTACAGGACCATCAGCAGGCTGCTCGCCGACGGGCTGGTGGAGGAGACCGACGACGGCGACCCTGACGCGCCCCACGACGCGCGGCGCCGCTACTACCGGCTGACCGAGGAAGGCGAGCGTGCCGTCAAGACGGAGGCCGCGCTTCAGGCGAGGATGGTGGCGGCGGCACGAGAGGCAGGACTGATCCCATGACATCGCTGCGACCGCAGGGGCTGAGCCCGCACCTGTTCGTGCTGAACGCCGAGGGGGCCGTGGACTTCTACCGGCGGGCGTTCGGCGCGGTCGAGGTGTTTCGCAACACGCTGCCCAACGGGGTGATCCTCTTCGTCGAGCTGCAGGTGGGTGACGGGCGGCTGCTGGTGAGCGAGGAGACGCCGGGGCTCGGGGCGCTGGCGCCGCCGACGTTGGGGGGCAGCCCGGTGATGATCCTGCTGGAGGTGGGCGACCCGGACGGGGTCGCGGCACGGGCGGTCGCGGCGGGGGCGGAGGTGGAGATGCCGGTGCAGGAGATGTTCTGGGGAGAGCGGTACGGCGTGCTGAAGGACCCCTTCGGTCACCGCTGGTCGGTGACGACGGCACGGGAGCAACTCACCCCGGACGAGATCACGGGCCAGACACCGGAGGATCCGGTCGGGGGGTGACAGGCTCCGCCGTACCCCACAAAAACAGCGAGCCCTGGGATCCCAGAAGGGCCCAGGGCTCGATGACCGTCAGGCGGCCAGAATGTCGGCGACCGGGGTGTACGGCAGGCCAAGAGCCTCGGCGACCGGAGCGTTGGTGAGCTGCCCCGCGTGCGTGTTGAGCCCGGGAGCCAGACCCGCGTCCGCGCGCAGCGCCTCCTTCCACCCCAGCCCAGCCAGCTTCACCGCGTAAGGCAGCGTCGCGTTGGTCAGCGCGTAGGTGGAGGTGTTGGCCACCGACCCGGGCATGTTCGCCACGCAGTAGAACACCGAGTTGTGCACCTGGTACGTCGGGTCGGCGTGCGTGGTGGGCCGCGAGTCCTCGAAGCACCCGCCCTGGTCGATCGCGATGTCCACCAGCACGGAGCCCGGCTTCATCCGCGACACCAGGTCGTTGGAGACCAGCGTCGGCGCCTTGGCGCCCGGGATCAGCACGGCGCCGATGACCAGGTCCGCCTGCAGCACCTCCTGCTCGATCGCGTACGACGTGGACACCAGGGTCTTGAGCCGCCCCTGGTAGATCGCGTCGATGAAGCGCAGCCGGTCGACGTTGGTGTCGAGCACGGTGACGTCCGCGCCCATGCCGACCGCGATCTGCGCCGCGTTGAGACCGGACACGCCGCCGCCGATGACGACGATGCGCGCCGGGGCCACGCCGGGGACGCCGCCGGGCAGCACGCCGCGCCCGCCATTGAAGCGCATGAGGTTGTAGGCGCCGACCTGAGGTGCCAGGCGGCCCGCCACCTCGGACATCGGGGCGAGCAGCGGCAGCGTGTTGCCGACCTGCACGGTCTCGTACGCGATGCCCGTCGTCCCTGACGACAGCAGCGCGTCCGCGCACTCGGGGCCGGCCGCGAGGTGCAGGTAGGTGAAGAGCACCAGGTCGGACCGCATCCGGTGGTACTCGGAAGCGATGGGCTCCTTGACCTTGAGCACCAGCTCGGACTCGCCCCAGACGGCGTCGGCGGTGTCGAGGATCTTCGCGCCGGCGGCGAGGTATTCCTCGTCCGTGATGTGCGAACCGAGACCGGCGCCCCGCTGGACGGAGACGTCGTGGCCGTGACGAACCAGCTCGTGCACGCCGGCGGGGGTCGCGGCGACACGGTACTCGTGGTTCTTGACCTCGGCGGGAACGCCGATCTTCATCTGCTTGTGCCTTTCTAGAGGAGCTTCATGCCCTCGACGAGGACATTCCTGATGATTGATTCGATCTCGTCGAACTCCCGCTGCCCGGCGATGAGCGGCGGGGCGAGCTGGATGACGGGGTCGCCGCGGTCGTCGGCGCGGCAGTAGAGGCCGTTCTCGTAGAGGGCGTTGGAGAGGTAGCCGCGGATGAGCCGCTCGGACTCCTCCGCCGAGAACGTCTCCTTGGTGCTCTGGTCCTTGACGAGCTCGATGCCCCAGAAGTAGCCGGAGCCGCGGACGTCGCCGACGATCGGCAGGTCCTTGAGCTTCTCCAGCGTCGAGCGGAAGGCGGGCTCGTTGCGGGTGACGTGGCCGAGGATGTCTTCGCGCTCGAAGATGTCCAGGTTCGCCAGCGCGACAGCGGCGGAGACCGGGTGCCCGCCGAAGGTGTAGCCGTGCGCGAACATCTCGGCGCCGTTCTTGAACGGCTCGAAGAGGCGCTCGTGCGCGATCATCGCCCCGATCGGCGAGTAACCGCTGGTCAGACCCTTGGCGCAGGTGATGATGTCGGGCACGTAGTCGAACTTCTGCCCGCCGAACATCGTGCCCAGGCGGCCGAAGGCGCAGATGACCTCGTCCGAGACGAGCAGCACGTCGTACTCGTCGCAGATCTCCCGCAGCCGCTTGAAGTAGCCGGGCGGCGGCGGGAAGCAGCCACCGGCGTTCTGCACCGGCTCGACGAAGACGGCGGCCACGGTGTCCGGGCCCTCCATCTCGATCGCGCGGGCCACCCGCTCGGCCGCCCAGTAGCCGTACTGCTCCGGCGTCATCCCCGGCACGCCGGTGATCTCGTCGGCGCGGTAGTGGTTCGTGTTGGGCACGCGGACGGAGCCGGGGACGAGCGGCTCGAACATCTGCTTGAACGCCGGGATGCCGGTGATCGACAGAGCGCCCTGCGGAGTGCCGTGGTAGGCGATCTGGCGGCTGATCACCTTGTGCTTGAGCGGCTTGCCGGTGATCTTGTAGAACTGCTTGGCCAGCTTCCACGCCGTCTCGACGGCCTCGCCGCCACCCGTCGTGAAGAAGACCCGGTTCAGCTCTCCAGGGGTCTCCTGCGCCAGGCGGTGCGCGAGCTCGGCCGCCTTCGGGTGCGCGTAGGACCACAGGGGGAAGAAGGCGAGCTCCTGCGCCTGCTTGGCGGCCGCCTGGGCCAGCTCGTCCCGGCCGTGTCCGACCTGGACGACGAAGAGCCCGGCCAGGCCGTCGAGGTAGCGCTTGCCGTGGATGTCGTAGATGTAGGAGCCCTCACCGCGGACGATCGTCGGGATCTCAGCACCGGCCTGATAGCCGCTGTGCCGGGTGAAGTGCAACCACAGGTTGTCTTGCGCGGCCTTGAGGACGTCGTTTTCCGGCTGCGTCATGGTTATCTTCCCTCGTGTCTGAACTCCCCACAGTGTGCCTGTCGACCTGCAGATTGCCAAGTGAAAACGTGGCATCACTATGCAAGAAAACCGAGATCCGCAGAACGACTATGTAACAGCCACGAAATCCGCAGGTAGATTGACGCGGGTGTCACCCCTGTTTCCACCCTGTGGAACCTTCTGTGATCCAATGAGAGATACAAGCCGAGAACTACCGAGGGACTGCCGTGACTCCTGACCAGATTGAGAGCGCTGTAGCCGCGGCGATGCCTCAGGCCATCGAGGAACTGAAGCGGCTCGCCTCCATCCCGTCCGTGGCCTTCCCCGGACACCCCGAGGAGCCGGTGCTGGCAGCGGCGGCCGTGACCGAGGAGCTGCTGCGCTCCGCCGGTCTGCCGCACGTCCAGCAGATCCCCGTCGCGGGCAGCTTCCCAGCCGTGTACGGCGAGGCCCCCGCACCGCCCGGCGCACCCACCGTGCTCCTTTACGCGCACTACGACGTGCAGCCCGCCGGTGACCCGGCCGCGTGGCGCACTCCCCCGTTCGAGCCGACCCTGATCGACGGCCAGCTGTACGGCAGGGGCGTCGCGGACGACAAGTCGGGCATCATCTCCCACGTCCTGGCACTCCGCGCCTTCCATGGACAGTTCCCCGTCGGCGTCAAGGTCCTCATCGAGGGCCAGGAGGAGTACGCAGGGGAGCGCCTCGAAGCGTTCGTCGAGCAGAACGCGGAGCTCGTGCGCGCCGACGCCATCGTCGTCGCCGACACCGGCAACCCACGCGTCGGCGACCCGTCGGTCACCACGTCGCTGCGCGGCATGGCCGCCTTCACCATCGAGGTGCGCTCGCTGAAGGAGGCCGTGCACAGCGGTTCCTTCGGCGGTGCGGCGCCCGACGCGCTGGCGGCGCTCATGCGCATGCTGACCTCGCTGCACGACGACAACGGCGACATCCGCGTCCCCGGCCTCCCCCGTGGCGCGTTCCTGGGCGCCGGGCCGTCCGAGGAGGACTTCAGGGGTACGGCGGGCGTCCTCGACGGCGTCTCGCTGGTCGGGTCAGGCTCGATGGCCGACCGCCTCTGGGCCTCGTACGCGATCACCGTCACCGGGCTCGACGTGCCGACGGTCTCCGGGGCGATCAACGCGGTGCAGCCCGTGGCGCGGGCGCGGGTGACCGTACGCGTGCCTCCGGCCGGCGACCCGAAGACCACGATCGACGCGGTGACCGACTTCCTGCGCCAGGTCGCGCCCTGGGGCGTGCAGGTGGCGTTCGGCGACGTGACGCTGGGCTCCGGCTTCCAGGCCGACTCGGGCGGCAAGGCCCGCGCGGCGCTGAACCGCGCCATGGAGCGCGCCTTCGGCCGCGCCCCGCGCGACGTGGGAGCGGGCGGCTCGATCCC
This sequence comes from Nonomuraea sp. NPDC050556, assembly GCF_044457355.1. Lineage (NCBI taxonomy): Bacteria > Bacillati > Actinomycetota > Actinomycetes > Streptosporangiales > Streptosporangiaceae > Nonomuraea > Nonomuraea sp. NPDC050556. The sequence continues at coordinate 891,702 of NZ_JBITGU010000002.1, forward strand.
GCTGGTGAACACGCTGCTGAAGCAGTTCCCGCTGGCCGAGATCCTGCTGTTCGGCGCCGAGGACGAGGACGCGGCGATCCACGCGCCGAACGAGCGCGTCAACCTCGAGGAGCTCCGCCGCGTGGCGACCACGGAAGCCCTGTTCCTCCAGGAACTGGGCCTCCCGTCCGCCCTCGGCGTCTAGGGCTGGAAGACGATCGACGCGCCGAGCACGTCGGCGCGTCGTTCCGGCCCTGACCGGACCTCGACGGTGTAGGAGCTGAACGCGGGCTCCTCAGCGCCGCCCACCACGCGAACCGGTCCGTCGTACAGGGCATAGCGCTCGGCGAAACCGCCGACGTCAGGCACGCGCAGCTCGCACGAGACGAGCCTGCGAGCGCTGTTCGCGTGGTCCGCGACTCGCACCACCGACGGCGTCTCAGCGAACCCGACCCGCCCCTCGGGCAGGCCGAGGAACTCGAAATACCTGACGAGCTCACCCTCCCTCTGAACGGCGTGCACCCCGCCGTGGCCGTCCAGCCGCGCCGCGGTGGCGTCGAGGTCCGAGGTGTCGAACATCAGGATGTGCAGGCCCTCGAAAAGCTCCAGACGCCCGGCGACCTGCGCCGCCGTGGCGCGGACGGCCTCCACCAGCCCCGCCCGCCGCTCCTCAGGCACGTGCAGCGGGATCGGCCGGGCATCGGACGGCAGGCGCTCGTCGACCAGCGCGACCAGCTCGATGAATCCCCCGTCCAGATATATGTGCGCGTTCGCCACTCCGAAGGGCTCGACGCCGGGAATGACGGGGTAGGCGGGCGGCGAGACGGTGAACCCGAGCTCCCGATACAGCTTGATCGCCTCGCCCATGTCGTGCACGAGATGACCGACGTGGTGCAGACCGTTCATGTCATTTCCCTCCGTTGTAGGCGACGCCGGCGAACGAGCCGCCGAGCCGCTCGAAGATCTCGATCACCTGCGGCGCGCACGCCGCAGCGTCGGGCGCGGACGCCGGTTCGAAGGTCCTGCGCAGGGTGTCGGCCAGGTGGTCCGCCTTCGCCTCCAGCGCGAGCGGCGCCACGAACGGATCGATGGCGAAGAAGCCGAACACGATCGCGGGCAGCGAGTAGTCGAGGTCCTCGGGCCGCACCCCCTCACGGAGCAGCCCGTGCGCCGCGAGCACGCCCAGGTACTCGTGCGAGGCGGACAGCTTGGCCGCGTCCAGCGGCTGGCGCGCCGAGCTCGCGAGGAAGTCGCCCAGCGTGTCCTCGTCCCTGGTGAAGAGCGCGCGGAGCACCGGCCGCCGCATCGCCTCCACGAAGAAACGGCGCATGTACCGGTGCAGCATGACCTCGGCGGGATCGGCGCGCATCGCGGACACCACCGCGCCGAACATCTCGACCGCCTCGCGCGCGCCGACGGCGAGGAACATCTGCTCCCGCGAGCGCCAGTGCAGGTACACCGTGCCCTTGCCGACGCCTGCCCGCTTGGCGACCTCGTCGACCGTCACCCGCCGGTATCCCCAGCGCAGCAGGAGGTCCTTGGCGACGTCGAGGATGCGATCGGCCCGTTCCTGACTCATGACCAAAATCGTATATCAGTCACGAGCCGTCCGCGAAGCGGGTCTCGCACGTCTTAGGGATATGAAGATCTGGCGAGTCGTACTTCTCCCGGTACTCCTCCTGTCCTTAGGAGCAGCAACCGCGCAGCCCGCCCAGGCGGCGGCAGCCGTACAGAAGAAGATCCTTGTCGACTACCGCAAGCAGGGCGGTTTCGCCGGGTTCGAGGATCGCGTGATCGTCTACACGAACGGCTGCCTCAGGCTGAGCCGCCGCACCGGGCCGACGATCGACAAGTGCGCGACCAGGGGCGAGATGCGCAAACTGCGCGCCCATCTCAAGCGCCTGCGCATCGGGCACTCCGAGACGCCGCCGCAGGGCGCCGACTTCCTCAGGTACACGCTCTCCTACAAGGGCCACCGGGCAAGCCGCTACAACCTCACGGCTAGTTGGACGCCCGTCGTGGCCGATCTCGACCGGTTCATGACGAAGTACTGGGCGCCCGACTGAAATAACAGGAGTACTCTTTTGAACTGACTGGTCAGTACAAAAGAGGAGTTGTCGTGATCGTCGCTGATGGGCTGTCGGTGCGGGGCGTCTACGCGGACGTCTCCCTGACGGCCGAGACCGGTGCGCTCGTCGCCGTCGCCGGGCCCACCGGCAGCGGGCGCACCAGCGTGCTGCTCACCCTCGCGGGCCGTATGAAGCCCACTTCAGGCACGCTCGCCGTGGGCGGGCACACCAGGCCGGGCGCGATCCGCAGGGTGGCCGCGCTGGCGCTGGTCGACGGGGTGACCGACTTCGACCGCGCGCTGACCGTCAGGGAGCACCTGCACGAGCGGCGGCGCAAGCCGTACCAGGAAGTCCTGAAAAGGACGGGGCTGACGGTGGACGCGCACACCCGGGTGGCCGACCTCGACCGCGAGCAGCAGGTACGGCTGGGCCTCGCGCTCGCGCTCCTGGACCACCCGCAGGTCATCGTGGCCGACAACGTGGACGCCGGGCTGCCGGTGGAGCGCCAGGCGGCCGTGTGGGGGCTGCTCAGGAACCTGGACACCACCGTGGTCGCCTCCTGCGTGCACCCGGTCGGCCCGGCCGACGTGATCGTGGAGCTGGCGGCATGAAGGCGATGCTCAGGTCCAGGCTGACCCGGCTGGCGCTGGCAGCGGTGATCGTGCTCCCCCTGCTGTACGCGGGCCTCTACCTCTGGTCGTTCTGGGACCCGCAGGGGCACCTCGACCGCATCCCTGTCGCGCTGGTCATGGAGGACCGGCCGTCCGGCGAGCTGCACGCGGGCCAGGACCTGGCCGAGGAGCTGAAGGACCGCGAGGTCTTCGGCTGGCGCGAGACCACCGCGCGCGAGGCGGCCGACGGCGTCGCGGACGGCAGCTATTACGTGTCGCTCACCATCCCCGCCGACTTCAGCGAGCGCCTCGCCTCGCCCGGCGAGGACGGCACGCCGACCCCGGCCCAGCTCGGCGTCCGCGTCGACACAGGACGCTCCTACATCATGGGGACGATCTCCGACGCGGTGTTCACCGAGGTCAAGGACGCGGCCGCGCACACCGCCGTCCGCGACTACCTCGACCAGGTCTTCGTCTCCATCGGCGACATCCACGAGAAGACCGCTGAAGCGGCCGACGGCGCGGGCAAGCTCCACGACGGCACGGCGAAGGCCGACAAGGGCATCGCCACGCTCAACGACGGGCTCGGCCAGACGGCGAAGGCCACCGGCCAGCTGTCCGCCGGGCTCGGCTCCGCCAACGACGCGGCGGCCAAGCTCGCGACCGGCTCGCAGCAGGTCACCACGGCGCTCGAGAAGGCGGAGCGCGGTACGGCGAAGCTGGACGGCGCGCTCGTCAAGCTCCAGGACGGCGCGAGCAAGGTCGCCGACGGCAACCAGCAGCTCTACGACCGGGTGCACACCCAGTCCGACCGGATCAACACCGCGGCGGACAGGTACGTGCCGCAGCTCAACGAGTGGGGAGGGCAGCTCGGCGACGCGGCGGCCGCCATCGCCGACGCGGCCGACCGGCTGGCCGCCGAGGGCCAGGACGTCGGCGACCTGCCGGAGCGGGCCCGCGAGGTGTCCAGGATCGCCAACCGGGTGGCCGAGGTGGCGCCGACCGTCGGCGAGACCGTCGACGGCGCGCGCCAGCAGTACAACCAGCTCGACGACGCCCTCGCCAAGCTCGCCTCAGGCTCGGCGAAGGTCTCGAACGGCCTGGGCAAGGCGTCGGCGGCCACCGGCGAGCTCAGCGCTGGCGTGACCAAGCTGGCCGACGGCTCGGCCAAGGTGACCGACGGGCTCGGGCAGCTCGGCGGCGGCCTGGTCAGGCTGGGCGACGGCGCGACCAAGCTCGACACCGGCATGGGCAAGCTGCACGACGGCGCGGGCACCCTGGACAAGGGCATGGACCAGCTCACCGACGGCTCGAAGAAGCTGGCCGACGGGCTGTCGGACGGCGCGGAGAAGATCCCGTCGTACGGCAAGACCGAGCGCGACAGCCGTACGGACATGATGAGCGACCCGGTGCGGCTGGCCAAGACCGTGGACAACGAGGTGCCCAACTACGGCACCGGGTTCGCGCCGTTCTTCCTGCCGCTGGCGCTGTGGGTGGGCGCGATGATCGCCTACATGGTGCTGCGCCCGCTCAACCCGCGCCTGCTGGCCGGGACCTCGGCCGCGCCGCGGATCGCGCTGGCCGGGTGGTGGCCCGCGTTCGCGCTCGGTGTCGCCCAGGTCGGGGTGCTGCTGGCGGTGCTGCGGTTCGGCCTCGGGCTGGAGGCGGCCCACTGGGCGGGGATGGCTCTGGTGCTGGTGCTGGCGACGGCGGCGTTCCTGGCGCTGGTCCAGGCGGTGAACGCGCTGCTCGGGGCGCCTGGGCGGGTGGCGGCGCTGGCGCTGCTGATGTTGCAGCTCACCTCGGCCGCCGGGACGTATCCGATCGAGACCTCGCCAGGGTTCTTCCAGACGATCTCGCCGTGGCTGCCGATGAGCTGGGTGGTGTCGGCGTTGCGCAGGCTGATCAGCGGCGGCGACATGACCGTGGTGTGGCAGGCTTGCGGCGTGCTCACCGCCTTCCTCGCCCTCGGCCTGGCGCTCACCACCCTCGCGGTGAACCGCGGCCGCACCTGGTCGCTCAAACGCCTCCACCCCGAGCTGGCGCTGTGAGTCGCCCAGAGACCCGGCTCAAGGTCTTCGCTTCGGCGATCGAGCTGATCGCGGAGCAGGGCTACGCGGCCACCACCGTCGACGCGATCGCCGAGCGGGCGGGGGTGGCCAAGGGCACGGTGTTCTACAACTTCGGGTCCAAGGAGGCGCTGTTCGCCGCCCTGCTGGAGCACAGCATCGGCAAGCTGACCGAGGCGCTGTCCGCGGCCGCCGTGGGCGACACGGCGCTGGACCGGCTCGACGCGGTGGTGCTCGGGCAGCTGCGCTTCTTCGAGGAGTACGGGGCCTTCGCCCGGGTGCTGCTGGCGGAGATGTGGCGTACGGCGTGGCAGGAGGCGGTGGCGCGGCTGCGCGAGCAGGCCCTCGGGGTCTACGCCGGAGTCCTGAAGGAGGCGGTAGCCGACGGCCAGATCCGGAAAAATCTGGACATCGATACTGCGGCCACCGCGATCTTCGGCATGGTCCTCACGGTCGCCATCGAGCGCCGCGCGCTCCATCCCGAGCGCCCGATCGAGCAGGTACACGCGACGCTGATCGACCTACTCCATCAAGGATCTCTCTAGACGCAGTCAAGCGGTCATTCCTACGATCACCAGGTGGCTTATCCCCCTAGGCGCCCACGGCGTCGTATTTTGCCGTTCGTGCTCGCCATCGTCGTAGCGGCCGCCCTCATCGCGGGGCTGCGCTGGTACACCTCGCGCGACACCGGTGGTCCGGGCGTCGAGGCGTCCAAGTGCTCCGGCGAAGCCGTACGGATCCGCATGGCCTCCTCCCAGGACAAGGTCGGCCTGCTCAAGCAGGCCGCCAGGGACTACAGCGGGCGGACGGTCGGTGGGAAGTGCGCCGAGGTGGTCGTCACCGCCGCCAACTCGGGGACGGTCATGCGCGCCCTCGCCCGCGGCTGGAAGGACACCGACGGCGAGCGCCCCGACGTGTGGGCGCCCGCCGGATCCGTCTGGGTGACCCTGCTGCGCAGGCAGGCCTCCACGGCCGACGGCACCGTGCCCGTCGTGGACGGCGACCCGGTCCCGCTGATGAAGTCGGCGCTGACGATCGCGATGCCCAAGCCGATGGCCGAGGCGCTCGGCTGGCCGGCCAAGGCGATCGGCTGGAGCGACCTGGCCAAGCTGGCCGCCGACCCCAAGGGCTGGGCGCGGTACGGTCACCAGGAGTGGGGCGCGTTCAAGCTGGGCAAGACGAACCCCAACTTCTCCACCAGCGGGCTCAACGCCACGATCGGCACCTACTTCGCCGCCACCGGCACCACCTCCGACCTCACCGCGAGGGACATCGAGGACGCCAAGACCCGCGCCTTCGTCAAGAACGTCGAGGACTCGATCGTCCACTACGGCGACATCACGATGACCTTCCTGGCCAACCTGCAGCGCGCCGACGACAGGGGCGCGGCCATGAAGTACATCTCGGCGGTGACGCTGGAGGAGAACTCGGTCACCGACTACAACAGGGGCAACCCGTCGGGCGACCCGGCGACGCTGAACAAGCACGCGCCGCCGAAGACCCCGCTCGCCGCGATCTACCCCAAAGAGGGCACCCTCTACTCCGACCACCCGTTCGTCCCGCTGACCTGGATGGACCCGGCCAAGAAAGCCGTCTCCGACGACTTCCTGAAATATCTCCATTCAGCGCCCGCCCAGGAGCTTTTCCAGTCGTACGGCTACCGCACCTTCGACGGCAAGCCGGGCCCCCTGCACAAGCAGGAGTACGGCGTGCTCCCCGACGCCAAGATCACCGAACTGAGCCTGCCCACGCCGACCGTGCTGGACAAGGTGCTGAACAGCTGGTCGACGTTGCGCAAGCGAGCCAACGTGCTGATGGTGATCGACAAGTCCGGCTCCATGGAGGAGGAGGCAGAGGGCACCGGGCAGACACGGCTGGAGCTGGCCAAGAAGGCGGCGATCAACGCGCTGCCTCAGTTCAGAGGCGATGACAAGGTCGGCCTCTGGGCGTTCTCCACCAGGCAGAACGGTCCCCTGGACTACCGGGAACTGGTGGGGGTGGGGCCGATCTCCGACACCCGGGTCCAGCTGAAGAAGCAGATCAACGATCTGGTGCCGCAGGGCGGGACCGGCCTGTACGACTCCATGGCGGCGGCCGTCGAGAAGATGCGCGCCCAGCTCGACCCCGACGCGATCAACGCGGTGGTCTTCCTCACCGACGGCAAGAACGAGAAGAACGGCGGGCTGTCGCTGGAGAACCTGCTGCCGAAGCTGGAGTCCGGCGGGGACAGCGAGGTGCGGCTGTTCACGATCGGCTACGCGGGCGAGGCCGACCAGGGCATCCTGCGCCAGATCGCCGAGGCCACCAACGGCGCCAACTACGACTCCTCCCGCCCCGACCTCATCGACCAGGTCTTCACGGCGGTGATCTCCAACTTCTGACCCCTTTCTTCAGGTATGAACGTCTCGCAGCCGGTGCTCGCGGCTCCATCGCGACCACCGGGCGATGGTCAACCTCTCCGCGATCCGGCCTTGATCGCCTCGACGACGCTGGCCAGGCCGTCACCGCCGTGGCCGAGCCGTACGGCCTGGTGGAAGAGGTCCTTCAGGGCCTCGGGAACGGTCGTGTCCAGGCCGGCGTCGCGGCTGGCCTCGACGATGTGCTCCATGCCCACGGCCTGCATGTGCAGGTTGTTCTCCTCACCTGGGTAGATCCCGGCTTCGATGGACTTGGCGAGGATGGGCAGGAACGCCATGGGCCCGTCCTCGGCCAGCCCCCTGACCATCGCCCCGGCGTACGGCAGGAGCCTTTCCGCGCTGCCCATCAGCGCCGAGGCGTGCATGAAGCTGGTCAGCGTCGACCAGAAGATGTAGAGCATCGACTGGTAATAGAGCATCGCGAGCCCCGGGTCCTCGCCGACGTACTGGACGTCGCCGAGCACGCTGAGCGCCTCCCTGTGCTCCTCCACCGGGGCGCCGCTGTAGAAGACATAGGACACGGGGGTGCCGATTCCGGGCGGCGGGACCATGATGCCGCCCGTCACCAGCCGCCCACCCCTGTCCGCCACCCACCGCGCCGCCTCGCGCAGCCGTTCTGGAGTGTCGGAGCTGAGGTTGACCAGGGTCTTTCCGGTCAGGTCCGCCTCGCCGAAGCTGTCGTACATGGCCTGGTAGTCGACCTGGCTGATGATCACCAGATCGCCCGCCTGCGCGGGGCTGTCGAGCAGCTTCGCCTTCAGCCCTGCCGCCCTTTCCGGCGTACGGTTCCATACCGACACGTCGTAGCCGCGCTCGATGTAAACGTCCGCCATTTTCCTGCCCATGGCGCCGAGGCCGATCACTGTCACGTTCGTCATGGTTCGACCTTGTCCGAGGGCGCTTCGGGAACCCTTCGGGTCGGCTACGGGAACTGTCGGACCCGCACGCCATACTTGGCCGCATGGCTGACGTGCTCCTTTTCCACCACGCCCATGGGCTGACGCCCGGCGTCCACGAGTTCGCCGACGAGCTCAGGGCCGCCGGTCACACCGTCCACGTGCCCGACCTCTACGAGGGGCGGACCTTCGAAGACCTCAACGACGGGGTACGGCACGCCGGCGAGGTGGGGTTCGGCACGATCATGGAGCGCGGCCGCCTCTCCGCCGAGGGGCTGCCCGACGGCCTGGTCTACGTGGGGTTCTCGCTCGGGGCCGTGCCCGCGCAACTGCTGGCGCAGACCCGGCCGGGGGCGTCGAAGGCGCTGCTGATCAGCGGGTGCGTGCCGGTGTCCGAGTTCAGCGAGTCGTGGCCCGCCTCGGTGCCTGTGCAGATCCACGCGATGGACGCCGACCCCTACTTCGTCGGCGAGGGCGACATCGACGCGGCCCGCGCGCTGGTCGCGAGCGCTCCCGACGCGGAGCTGTTCCTCTATCCGGGCGACGCGCACCTGTTCTCCGACAGCAGCCTGGCCGCCTACGACGAGAAGGCGGCCACCCTGCTCAAGGAGCGGATCCTGGCCTTCCTCGGCTAGTGCGTTTCGGGGTTCTTGGTCCGCTGGCCGTCTGGACGGACGACGGCCGCGCCGTCACCGTGCCCGACCTCAAGGTCCGGGCGCTGCTGGCGGCGCTGCTGGTCGACGTGGGCCGGGTGGTGCCCGCCGACCGGCTCGTCGACGACCTGTGGGGCTCGCGGCTGCCGCGCAACCCGCTGGGCACGTTGCAGGCGAGGGTGTCGCAGCTCAGGAGGGCTCTGGGCGCGCCCGAGCTGGTCGTGCACCGGGCGCCCGGCTACCTGCTCGACGTGCCCGCTTCCGCGGTGGACGTGGGGCGCTTCCGCGCGCTCGTGTCCGCCGGGCGTGCCGGGGAGGGGCTGGCGTTGTGGCGTGGCCCCGCGCTGGCCGACTTCGCCGACGCCGGCTTCGCGCAGGCTTTCGTGGCCCGGTTGGAGGAGGAGCGGCTGGCGGCGATCGAACAACACGCGGCAGTCCACCCTGACCTGGGCGAGCTTGGGGCGTTGGTGGTGGCGCATCCGTTGCGCGAACGGCTGCGCGCCGCACATATGCGCGCCCTCTACCGGGCCGGACGCCAGGCCGAGGCGCTGGCCTCTTTTCAGGACCTCCGCGTACGGCTGGCCGACGAACTGGGCGCCGACCCCTCACCGGACCTGGCCTCTCTCCACGAGGCGATGCTCCGCCAGGACCCCGCCCTGTCCGCCTCACGCCCTGCGGGCAACGTGCCCGCGGCGCTGAGCCCACTCATCGGCCGATCCACAGCGGTGACCGAGGTGGGGGCGCTGCTGGCTACGTCCCGCCTGGTGACACTCACGGGGCCTGGCGGGGTGGGGAAGACGTCGCTGGCGCTGGAGGTGGCTCGACGCACGGGCGAGGCCGCCTGGCTGGTAGAACTCGCCAGCCTCCCCACCCACCTCCCCGCAACCCACGACACCTCACACCACCTCCCCACGGACCACACGGCCGCAGCCCACCTCCCCACGAACCACGCCCCCTCAGACCCCCTCCACACGAACCGCGCCCCCTCAGACCCCCTCCACACGAACCACGCCCCTTCAGACCGCCTCCCCACCCACCACGCCCCCGAAAACCGCGACACCCCAGGCCACACCGCCGCAGACCACGCCCCCGGAGACCGCGCCACTCCGGGTCACGCCCTCCCGGATCACACCCCCTCGGGCCACACCTCGGGCCACACCCCTTCGGCCCACGTCGC